>NZ_JANQJQ010000031.1 GCF_028281565.1 Seonamhaeicola sp. | reverse complement strand
TGGGAATATTAAGATATGTTTTGAGTTGAGTTAGTTTTAGTTTGGTTGAAAGCTACCCCGGGATGTTTTTCATGATTGACTGATTTGGGGTAGCTTAATATTAGAAAATCCAGATGGTTTTAGAGGATATTACATACCAGGCGCCATATTACAGGTGGACCTATAAGGAGGCCGGAATACCCCAGGGGCAATACGATAAGTTTATAAACTGGGTGTCCGGAGAGTTTGACTTGTGTCTACAGGAAGAACAAAACGGACTTAAGGTATACCATCCCAATGGGTGGTTGCAAATAGCTAACACATCCAAAGAGTCGGAGCAGGTTTGTTTACAGATAATCATTCATAATAAATCTAAAAAAGCAGGAGAAATTTTGTCCAATGAATTAAAGGTATTGTATAATGCCTGCATTTTGATTTATGGTCCAATGCTCAAACATCAAAAAGAAAAAATCAGTAACATATGATACTAATAGCAGATAGTGGCTCTACGAAATGTGATTGGGTATTATTAGATTCAAGTAAAAATGTTATTTCCAGAATAACGACCCAGGGTATAAACCCGGTATTACTCAATATATCCCAAATTAGTGATATTTTATTTGGAAATAGGGTCTTAAGAGGTATTCATCAAGGAGTCAGGACCGTTTTATTTTATGGAGCCGGGTGTGGAAGTACCGCGTCTAAGGCATTTATTTTAAAGGCTCTTACAGAATTTTTTCCAAGGGCAAGTGTGCTTGTGGAAGAAGATTTGATGGCAGCGGTACATGGAACTACATCGATACCTGGAGTTGTTTGTATTTTAGGAACAGGCTCCAATTGTTGTTATTACGACGGAGAAAAGATACATGTGCACCAGGAATCACTGGGGTATATGGTGATGGATGAAGGTAGCGGCAATTACTTTGGAAAAAAGTTGTTAAATACCTATTTCTACAATAAGATGCCATTACATTTGAAAGATGAATTTGAGGGTGTCTTTGATGTGTCTTTAGAAACAGTGCTCAAAAGTCTTTATGACAAGGAGAACCCCAGTGGTTACCTAGCAAGCTTTACGCCCTTTTTGATTGAGCATCGAGAAGCCCCATTTTTGAGAGGCATTATTGAACAGGGCATTAAAGTGTTATTTGACAATCTTATTAGTTGTTATAACACAGAACTCGAAGAACATCCTATTCATTTTGTTGGTTCTATAGCCTACTTCTTTCAAGACTATATTTTAGAGGAAGCCAGAGAAAGACATATTACAATCAGGTCGTTTGTAAAGCGTCCTATGGATAATATTATTAAAAATTTATTAGAGGTAAACTTTTAATACGAAATCAAATGTCAAAAAAGTCAAAACAAAAATATTGGAAAGAGAATTTAAGATACCTGGCAATACTGCTGAGTATATGGTTCATAGTTTCCTATGGCTTTGGGATTGTATGGGTAGAGGGACTAAACACTATAAAGTTTGGCGGCTTTAAGCTTGGCTTTTGGTTTGCCCAACAAGGGGCAATCTATGTGTTTGTCGTTTTGATTTTTATATACGTGATGCTAATGAACAAACTCGATAAAAAATATAACCTGGACAAATAATTATGGATATACAGACATGGACCTGGGTACTTATAGGAATCACTTTTACGTTATACATTGGAATTGCCATATGGTCGAGGGCAGGATCTACAAAGGATTTTTATGTTGCCGGGGGAGGTGTTTCGCCTTTGGCCAATGGACTGGCCACTGCAGCCGACTGGATGAGTGCAGCTTCTTTCATCTCAATGGCAGGCTTGATTTCCTTTAGTGGCTATGACGGCTCTGTATACTTAATGGGCTGGACCGGCGGTTATGTATTATTAGCATTACTGCTAGCTCCCTACCTTAGAAAGTTTGGAAAATTTACCGTACCCGATTTTATTGGTGACAGGTATTATTCCGATATAGCGCGTACGGTGGCGGTATTTTGTGCCTTATTAATTTCATTCACTTATGTGGCGGGCCAAATGCGAGGGGTAGGTCTTGTATTTTCCCGTTTTTTAGAAGTCGATATTAATACGGGCGTTATAATAGGAATGATTATAGTATTGTTTTATGCAGTACTAGGAGGGATGAAAGGCATCACCTATACCCAGGTGGCGCAGTATTGCGTACTCATATTTGCATTTATGGTACCGGCAATTTTTATCTCGATTCAAATGACGGGCAACCCCATACCCCAGTTAGGTTTTGGAGACAAAGGAGATGATGGTATATACCTATTGGACAAACTCGATGGGTTGCACAGGGAGTTAGGATTTCATAAATACACATCAGGAAATAAATCTATTATGGATGTGTTTTTTATAACCGCGGCCTTAATGGTAGGAACCGCAGGATTGCCTCATGTCATCGTAAGGTTTTTTACCGTAAAACGGGTAAGAGATGCACGTAAATCAGCAGGTTGGGCCTTATTGTTTATTGCCATATTATATACTACTGCTCCGGCCATTGCGGTTTTTGCCAGAACCAATATGATTGAAACAGTAAGCAATAAAAAATATGCCCAGTTGCCATCGTGGTTCTCCAATTGGGAAACTACCGGACTAATAACTTTTGATGACAAAAATAAGGATGGTAAAATACAATACCTTGCTGATGACACTAAAAATGAGCTGATCGTGGACAAAGACATCATGGTATTGGCCAATCCCGAAATAGCTAAATTACCAAATTGGGTCATTGCCTTGGTGGCTGCTGGAGCATTGGCTGCTGCATTATCAACGGCTGCAGGCCTACTCTTGGTAATCTCAGCCTCAGTGTCGCACGATTTGATAAAAAAAATGATAAAGCCAAATATTTCAGAACGAGGAGAGTTAGTCGTAGCCCGCTTATCCGCAGTTATAGCTGTATGTGTAGCGGGCTATTTTGGTATCAATCCACCTGATTTTGTGGCCGCAACAGTGGCTCTGGCATTTGGTCTGGCAGCCGCATCATTCTTCCCGGCCATTATTTTAGGGATTTTCAGTAAACGTATGAATAAAGAAGGCGCTATTGCAGGTATGGTAACAGGAACATTACTAATGCTATTCTATATGGCAAAATTTAAGTTTGATTGGTTTGGAGGAGGCACCAAGGAAGATTGGTGGTTTGGAGTATCTCCAGAAGGTTTCGGTACCGTTGCCATGATTATAAATTTTGTGGTGTCTTTAATTATTTCAAAGTTCACACCGCCCCCATCAAAAGAGGTTCAATTGATAGTTGAAAATATAAGAATACCTAGTGGTGCCGGTAAAGCACATAATCATTAAAAAAATCACATGAGTAATTACCACATAAAACATTTAGAAGAATATTACCAGGTCTATAGGAAATCGGTCCGGGATCCGGAAAGTTTCTGGGAAGAGATTGCTGAAGAACATTTTATGTGGCGCAGGAAATGGGATAAAGTTTTGAGTTGGGACTTTTCAAAGCCTGAAATAAAATGGTTTGAAGGCGCACAATTAAATATAACAGAGAATTGTATCGACCGGCACCTGGCCACCAGGGGGGACAAGACGGCCATTTTATTTGAGCCCAACGATCCCAATGAGGAAGCTGAAACAATAACCTACAACCAACTTTCAGAGCGTGTCAACAAATTTGCCAACGTATTAAAAAAACAGGGAATAGGTAAAGGGGATCGTGTTTGTATTTACCTGCCCATGATACCGGAGTTGGCTGTATCGGTATTGGCCTGTGCCAGGATAGGAGCCATCCACTCTGTGGTATTTGCCGGCTTTTCCTCCACAGCCCTGTCCACCAGGATTAATGATTCCGAGTGTAAGATGGTGATCACAAGTGACGGTTCCTACCGAGGTGCTAAAACCATTGACCTAAAAGGTATCGTAGACGAAGCCCTAAAGGACTGTCCCTGTGTAGAGACGGTTTTAGTAGCCAAACGTATTGCATCCGATATTCACATGGAAGCAGGAAGAGATAAGTGGTTACAACCTTTATTGGATGAAGCTTCTTCAGACTGTAAGGCCGAAGTGATGCAAGCCGAA
>NZ_JANQJQ010000020.1 GCF_028281565.1 Seonamhaeicola sp. | reverse complement strand
TCTTGACATTATATATAACTTTAAATTTTTGTTGCTTAAAATCGAGGTGCAAATATACAAATTCTTTAGATTATGACAATCTAATTTTTATCTATTTTTAAAAATTTCTTTTAGCAACATTTCCAGGGCTTTATTAACGCCTCTGTTAATTACTTTAATGCGATGGTTCCCTAAAGCGAATTTTTCTGAATACACGCCATATTTACTGGCAATGGCAATGAAAACGGTACCAATTTCCGCTTCGGATTCTCCTTTGGTTGGCCCCGCATTTCCAGTGGTAGCTACTGCGAAATCCGATTTGAATAATTTTAAGGCGTTGCTTGCCATAGCCTCAGCTACCGGACCACTTACAACCGAATTCGTTTCGATGACTTCTTTAGGTACGCCCAAAACATTCATTTTTGATTCCGTTGAATAGGTTACTACGCCCCCATTGAAATAGGCTGATGCTCCGGAGTGTTTTGTGAATTGCTCTGCCAAATTACCTCCGGTACAACTTTCGGCTATTGCTAAGGTTTTTCCTATTTTAGTTAACTGCTTTGCTATAATAATTTCGGCTGAACCTTCTTCATCTTCAAAACCAAAAAACTCGTCTTTTATTAAGGGTAATACTTTATCAATTTCAGCATCTACTCTATTTTTAAGTTCAGCTTCATCAAACCCTTTGGTAGACAACCGCAAGCGCATTTTACCTAAATTGGGCAAATAGGCCAATTTCATATCCTCCGGCAAGGCATCTTCCCAGGGTTCTATCCTGGCTGCCAAAGCACTTTCTCCTAAACCGTAAATCAATAAGGTTTTATGAATTATAAACGGGCAATTATACTTTTCTTTTAACTTAGGTATCACCTTATTTTCCATTAGGGTGACCATTTCATAAGGTACACCGGGAAGCGAAATAAAGGTTTTATCATCCTTGTCAAACCACATACCCGGAGCCGTACCTAGTTTATTCATGAGTACCGTAGCTTTTGAAGGCACCAAAGCCTGGTCTCTATTTACCTGAAGTATTTTATCGCTTATATGCTTCCGCCAAAGATGTTCTATATTTTCTAAAACTTCCTGGTCTCTAACAATGTTGTCGTTAAAATATTCGGCAATGGTCTTTTTGGTAATATCATCTTTTGTAGGACCTAAACCACCAGTTAAAATAATGATATCGGCATTGGCTTCGGCTTCTCTTAAAGCTTTAAGAATGTGACTTCTATCATCCTGAACGGAGGTTACCTGGTAAATGGAAACCCCAATTTTATTAAGTTGTCTTGCTATAAACGCAGAATTGGTATCAATTACCTGTCCGATTAAAAGTTCATCTCCAATGGTAATTATTTCTGCCTGCATTACAAATTAAAATCAGTCTTTATTTCAACCAAAGCATTTTCAACAGCCTCTGCAACTATGGCTAACTGAGGTTTGATATCTTCTCCCGTTTTAGTAAACTTACCCCAGTCCTGTACCTCAATTAAAGTATCTAAAACCCCAAGTTCAAACAGGTCGACTGTTGGTTTCATCTTATGAGCAGCCTGATAGGTATTGTGATAATCTTCTTCAGCCACGGCTTTTTTCAAGCGCTCCAAATCGGGTGCCATTTCTTCTATAAAAGCTTCTGCTAACGTTGCAATAAAATCTTCATCGTTATCTGCTAACTCACGTACGCGAAATAATTTGTAATGTTGTTCCATTATTTAACTGTTATTGAAAACATCTCAGTGTTTTCTATGTAACCTTTTAATTTATCATTAGCATTTACCCTGCCAACTCCTGCCGGAGTTCCGGTAAATATAATATCTCCAATCTTTAATGTAAAATATTTTGAAACATATTCTATGATTTCATCAATTTTCCATAACATGTGGCTTGTATTTCCTTTTTGAACAATTTTATCGTTCTTTTTTAAGGAAAACTCAACGGCATTAACATCATTTACTTGTGCTTTTGGTATCCATTTACCCACCACTGCAGATCCATCAAAGGCTTTTGCTTTTTCCCAGGGCAACCCTTTAGCTTTTAATTTGCTTTGCAGGTCTCTGGCTGTAAAGTCTATTCCCAAGCCAATTTCATTGTAATATTTATGGGCGAATTTTTTATCGATATACTTACCTATTCTATTGATCTTCACCAAAACCTCCACTTCATAATGAATATCATCTGAGAAATCGGGAATAAAAAACGGTTGTTTTTTCAGCAATATGGCAGAATCGGGTTTTTGAAAAATCACCGGTTCCGATGGCCTTTCATTTTCCAGTTCTTCTATGTGTTCGGTATAATTACGACCAATACAGATTAATTTCATTTTCTTTCCTGATAAAAGAGCAAAGACCGTTTCACTACAAGAAACAAGACACAAAATTTAGTCTCCTCCTCTTTATTCTTAACCCTTAAAAATTAAAACAATTTATTATTAAAGCCTCTAAGCTTTATATTGGTTAGTACCTTTTTAGTATACAATGGGAAATCTGCATTTAATACCCAGCCAAAATAGCCCGGTTCATCAGCTAAAACATCTTCAACCTTTTTTCCTTTGTGCTTGCCGAATGAAAAACACTCTTCACCTTTTTTATTATATGCTATGAACCCTGCAAAATCTGCAAATTGTTTTCGGGAGCTGAACTCTGCTAAAAACTTGGTATTGTTCTCAATGGTGTCGTACTTTTCTATCTGCGCCTTTAAAACTTCATAAGTAGCTTTGGTGTCAGCTTCCGCACTGTGGGCATCCTCCAAATTTTTATCGCAATAAAACTTATAAGCAGCGCTTAAGGTACGCTGTTCCATTTTATGAAAAATAGTTTGTACATCGATTGCTAACCTGTTTTTCATATCGAAATCTATATCCGCCCGTAACATTTCTTCGGCCAACAAAGGAATATCAAATCGGTTCGAGTTAAACCCACCTAAATCTGAATCCTTTATCATATTATAGATATCCTTTGCCAACACTTTGAATATGGGTTTATCAGCCACATCCTCATCAGAAATACCATGGATAGCTGTAACTTCTTTTGGAATTGGTATTTCCGGATTCACCAACCAGGTTTTACTTTCTTCCTTTCCGTTAGGATGAATTTTAAGTATGGATATTTCTACTATTCTGTCTTTTGAAATATTGACCCCCGTAGTTTCAAGGTCGAAAAAACAAATAGGTTTCGTGAGATTAAGTTGCATGCAATTATTTTTTAAACATCAAATATACTAAATTGATAAGGGGAGTTAATGAAATGACATATCAGAATTTAAATTATAGCCATTACTATTACAAAGATGATATAAAAGAATAGAAGAATAAGCAAAATACCAACGGTATGATAAAGTGCAATCTCTCCTAATTCCCTAAAAAAGGACACTATTTTGTCAATAACAGATTTATCCTTATCCATTGATAAACATTAAATTTCTCTGTTAACATCCCAGGCCTCCAGGTAATCTTTAACAGCTTTAACAAACATACCTCCCAAAGCGCCGTTTACCACTCTGTGGTCATAGGAATGAGATAAGAACATCTTATAACGAATGCCAATAAAATCACCTTCATCAGTTTCAATAACTGCCGGTACTTTTCTGATGGCTCCCAAAGCCAGAATACCTACCTGCGGTTGATTGATTATAGGGGTTCCCATGATACTTCCAAAAGAGCCTACGTTAGTTACGGTATACGTTCCATCCTGGATATCGTCCGGTTTTAACTGGTTATTACGGGCTCTGGCCGCTAAATCGTTAACCTGTTTCGCCATACCAACCAAATTAAGCTGGTCCGCATTTTTAATGACCGGCACTATTAAATTGCCGTCGGCTAAGGCTGTAGCCATACCTAGGTTGATATTTTTCTTTTTAATGATAGAGTCGCCCTGAACAGAAATGTTAATCATGGGAAAATCACGAATAGCTTTGGCCACTACTTCCATGAAAATAGGCGTGAACGTTAATTTTTCACCTTCACGCTTTTGGAAATCATTCTTAACTTTATTACGCCAATTCCATATTTTGGTAACATCAGCTTCAATAAAACTCTGAACATGGGCCGATGTCTGAATGGATTCTGTCATATGATGGGCAATGAGTTTACCCATGCGTGTCATTTCTATAATTTCGTCTTCTCCACTTGGAATTACAGGCGGAGCTGTCACGACTTTTGGAGTGTCTTCAACTTTATGTTGAACTACAGGAGCCGTTTCTTCTTTAACTTCCTGAGGTTGTGGTTTGCTACCTCTGTTCTCAACATAATTTAAAATATCATTTTTGGTAACTCTGCCATCTTTTCCTGTGCCAGAAATAGCATCTAATTCCTGCTGGGAAATACCTTCTTGCTTTGCTATATTCTTAACCAGGGGAGAATAAAACCGATTGCCACCAGAAATAATGGGAGCCACTGTTTCTTTAGCAACAGCAACGGTTTCTTCTACTTGCTCAATGACCTTTTCTTCTACCTCAACCTGATTATTTTCCGGTTCTGTATTTGGTTCGTCATCTCCTTCAGTTTCAATAACTGCAATAACCTGTCCAACCTGAACTACGTCATCAACATTAAAAAACCTTTCAACCAAAACACCATCAACTTCACTAGGCACTTCGCTATCTACCTTATCTGTAGCAATTTCTACTATGGGTTCATCCAACTCAATAGTTTCTCCAACTTCCTTTAACCAGGATGTTATGGTTGCTTCCGCAACACTTTCTCCCATTTTAGGTAATTTAAGCTCAAATTTTGCCATATCAATAACGTAATTGTTCTTTTCTAATTTGCGTTTGCAAAATTAATGAAAAAACAGGGATTTTTATTAATTATTCACATTAATTTAATTAAGATGGCATCACTTCTTAAAAAAGCTATTTAAGTATCTCAAAAGCAATTTGATTGTACTTCAATTCGTCCAATAATTTTGAATCAGGAGCAACAATAATAGTTTTTCTGGATTGCTTCATTAGGGGTAAATCGTCAATATGGTCTGTAACCAAGACATCTATTTCTCTAATACCCTTACTCAGCAGATAAGACATAACATGCTTCTTTTTAACTTCTCTAAAATTTTCAAAATCTTCACTAAACATTTCAGGAAGTTGTGTTGCAAAACAAACGTCAAACTGTTCGTTTTTGGCAATAATATCCGCATAGCATATGGGTGCTGCGGTAGCTAAAATTTTTATATCAAAAAATGTATCTAATACGGGGATTCTATTTCTTTTGAAAGCCAAAGAGTCAACAAACTTTTCAAAATCAATATCCTCTCTTTTTGAAATTAATTTAAGTATGACATACTTCATTTTAGCATGGGAACTAACTTTCAGTATTCTAAAAAAAAGGATGAAACCAAAACGCAAAAGAAAAACTAGTTTGAACTTCTTTACACCATTAAGGAAAAGAAACTTTAAAAAGTAATGAAACGTGTTAATTGAAAACAACGTACCGTCTAAATCAACTACTAAAACTGTTTTTTTCAAAATCTTTTCCTTTATAATCTTTAGACCATGGAAATCTTACAAGAATATTTTTATAAAGGTAATAATCTGGTTTTATAATAGAAGCGTCGATAGTCCATGAAATAACAGCCGTTTCTATTTTTGCCTTTGGAAAAAGTTTACTCAAGCTGTTTTTCGTTATATACATGGCTTTGCCGGTATCAATGGCATCATCAACAATTAAGACATATTTTGGTTCTATTATACCGGAAGCAGTATTTAAATCTAATGATATATCAGATAAATCTTTTAAATTGATTTTGTTTATAGTTTTTTTTGCATTTTCAGATTCAAAAACCCTGATACTATTGGAAATTCTATAAGGTAAACGCTTTAAAATAGACTTGACAATGATGTTATTTTTAAATTTACTGTCTCTTTGCTGTTTTACAGAATTAAAGGCAACCCCATTTAAATCGTTATGACCTTTTATGGCATTAAGAATATAACCTCCGCCGTTGAGGACTCCAACAATCAAATCCGGTTGTGTTTCAATTTTAGAAACCAACTCAGCACACTTCAGCTTAAAATCCTTATGATTTAAGGTTACGACCTCCATTCAGATAAAATATTATAATTTTAAAGAGGTTTCAAACGGAATCCTGTTAACAATACTTCTTCCGAGAGTAATTTCATCTGCATATTCAAGTTCGTCGCCAACCGAAATTCCTCTGGCTATAGTTGAAGTAATGACATCACAATCCTGAATTTGCTTAAAAATATAAAAATTAGTAGTATCTCCTTCCATGGTGGAGCTTAAAGCAAAAATGAGTTCTTTTACTTTTCCTTCTTTCACCTTTTTCACCAAAGAATCAATGTTTAGATCATGTGGCCCAATACCATCCATAGGCGATATTTTTCCCCCTAAAACATGATACAAACCTTTAAAAGAACTGGTATTTTCAATAGCCATCACATCTCTGATATCTTCAACCACACAGACAATTTCGGTATTTCTATTATGGCTTGAGCAAATTTCGCAAAGGGTATCATCACTAATATTGTGGCAGGATTCACAAAACTTCACCTCATTGCGCATGTTCAGTAAAGCTTCCGATAATGCTAACGTTTGCTCCTTGGGCTGGCGCAACATATGTAACACCAAACGCAATGCGGTACGTTTACCAACTCCGGGTAATTGTGACATCTCATTTACAGCGCGCTCCAGCAATTTTGAAGAAAATTCCATAACTGCAAATTTACTATATAATATTAATTTGGCTGGTATAGTTTCAGCTTCTTTTTTAGCCGAGTTAGCTTCTAAAGCTTTTTATTTGTATTTTGAAAACCAAACAAAATCTATATGAGCGCCACTCAAATCCTTCTGCTTATTGCTGCCTACTTTGGTGTGCTTTTAGTCATATCATATTTTACAGGAAAGAACGATAATAACGATGATTTCTTTAAAGCGGGGAAACAATCGCCCTGGTATTTGGTGGCCTTTGGAATGGTAGGAGCGTCTCTCTCCGGTGTAACATTTATTTCTGTTCCGGGATGGATTGAAGGCTCGCAATTCAGCTATTTTCAAGTGGTTTTAGGCTATATGTTTGGCTACTTTATAGTAGCTTATATTTTATTACCTATTTATTATAAACTGAATGTGACATCTATCTATGAGTATTTACTGGAACGCTTTGGGGTTGTAAGCCATAAAACAGGCGCTTTTTTCTTTTTTATTTCCAGGGTTTTAGGTGCTGCATTCAGGCTATTTTTAGTGGCTATTGTGCTACAACAATTTGTTTTTAATGCATGGGATGTGCCGTTTGAAATCACTGTTGTTATCTCCATATTACTTATTTGGATCTACACCAATAAAGGGGGGATTAAAACGATTGTCTGGACTGATACACTTCAAACATTATTTATGATCTTAGCCGTTATACTTTCCATTTATTTTATCAATGAGAGTTTAGGTTGGAGCTTTGGTGAATTTCTGGCTTCAAATGAACTAAAAACCTACAGTAAAGTATTTGTTACGGATAGTTTTTTAGAGCGAAGCCATTTTGTCAAATCGTTCTTAGGCGGTATGTTTATTACAATTTGTATGACCGGTTTAGACCAGGATATGATGCAAAAGAATTTAACCTGTAAATCGTTAAAGGATGCACAGAAAAACATGGTATCATTTAGCATTGTACTTGTTTTTGTAACCTTATTATTTATGTTCTTAGGCGCGCTTCTTTTCATTTATGCCAATAAGCATAATATAGCCATTCCATTGATGGATGGTAAACCCAAAACCGATTTATTATTTCCCGAAATTGCACTAAACAGCGGCTTGGGGATCACTTTAGCCATAACTTTTATGCTTGGCTTGATCGCTGCCGCTTATAGTAGTGCGGACAGTGCCTTAACGTCACTAACCACCTCATTTTGTGTAGACTTTTTGAGCATTGACAAAAAACCAAAAGAGCAGCAAAAAAGTGTTAGAAAAAAGGCGCATGTTGGCATGAGTGTTTTACTGGTGATAGTCATCATCATTTTTAAATATGTACTTAACAGTAATGTTATTGATAGTTTATTAACCGTTGCCGGTTATACCTACGGGCCTTTACTTGGATTATTTGCTTTTGGGATATTTACAAATTATCAGGTTAAGGACAAATACGTTTGGATTGTAGCTTTATGTTCAGTAATTCTCATAACCATTATTGGAAATATTCCGCCTGATAAATTAGGTGGTTATGTATTAGGTTATGAGTTACTCCCCATTAATGGTCTACTGACCTTCATTGGCTTAATACTGATTCGTAGCAAGTAACACCAGAGTACAAGCAGCTTCAAAAAAAATGTTGTTCGCCTTTAATATGGCGAACAGTTCCGGGTTCTCCGTTCCGGGATTAAAAATGACACGTTTCGGGTTTAGAGATACGATATAATCATAATAGCTTTTTTGCTTTTTAGGGCTTAGATACAACGTAACGGTATGAATACCTTTATAAGGCACTAATTCGGTGTCAATTTTTACGCCCGATATAGTTCCGCTCTTTAATCCAAATGCCACCGTATCAACATGGTTAGCTACCAATCGTTGAATAGCATAATTGGAATATCTGTTAGGTTTTAATGAGGCTCCAAGCACTAGGGTCTTTTTGTTCATTTGTTAAAATGGTGTTAAGTTTTAAAAAATCAGTAACATATTACATTTTTAGGCGTCTTAATCATAACTAAAACAGAAAAATCAATCAAAAAACAATCGAGAACAAAATGAAAAAACTTTTCTTTTTGTGCATTCTTTTATGTACTACAATTTCACAAGCAACCAATACTGATCCTGAAAATGCCGACGCCAAAGGTACCATATTCGGTAAGGTATTGGACGCTAAACTAAACCAGCCCTTACCATACGTAAATGTTGTTATTACAAATGCTAAAGGCGAAACACTAACCGGAGGTATTACTTCGGATGATGGTTCCTTCAAAATTGCCAAAATTTCAGAAGGCAATATAACTGTTAATATTCAATATATAGGATATAAAACTTACACCAAAAATATTACCATTGGCAAAGGCAGCTACAGAGTTAATCTAGGAAATATTTTATTAGAAGAAGAGGCCGAAAGCCTGGAGGCCGTTACCGTCGTTGCCGAAGTCTCCACCATACAGCAAAAGGTTGACCGAAAAGTAGTTAATGTTGGTAAAGATTTGGCAAATATGGGTACAGCAACAGATATTATGACGGCTGTACCGTCAATAAATGTGGATGCTCAGACCGGAGACATAAGCTTGCGAGGAAACCAAAACGTTACTGTGATGGTTGATGGAAAATTATCAAACATTCCAACAGCACAATTATTAAGGCAATTACCGTCAACATCCATAAAACAAATAGAATTGATAACTAATCCTTCAGCTAAATACAATCCTGAAGGTATGAGTGGACTTATAAATATCATTCTTCATAAAAACACCAATATTGGATTTAATGGTGGTTTAAGTACCGGCTTGCAATACCAAAGGGAAGCCAAATTCAATAGCTCTTTAAACATGAACTACCGCAACGGAAAGGTAAACGTATACGGAAGTTATGGGAATAACATCAGAAAAGGTGTGAATTTTGGTGAGATAAAACAAATTGAGAATAATTCCTTTCAAGCGATAGACCTGCGCAATAACAACAAGTCTCACCTATATAAAATTGGTATTGACTTTTATTTAAATGATAAAAACACGATCTCATTTTTCACAAACCAAAATACATTTGATGGAAAAAATGATGCCACCTCAGAGTTTATTTTTAATGATTTAATGGGAAATGATCAAAAGCAAGTGACTAACTCATTTAGTGAAAATAGTTCGTCTCAATACAACTTCAACTACAAACTGGATTTTAATAAAAGCGGACAACACCTGGAGTTGGAGGTTGATCATAATGATTTTGATAATACAACAGATACGGATAACGGTCAGATTGGGAACAGTTTGAGGCCCGACTTTATAGAGCTTACTGAAACAGATAGAAACAGAACCACTATAAATCTTGATTACGTTGACCCATTGTCTGAAAATGCAAAGTTAGAATTAGGTCTGCAAGCCAGGCTATTTGACAATAACATCTTTTATGAGTCTGATGCCAGGGTTAGAAATGAAAACGGCGATTATATTCCAACAACCACAGACTACGACTATAAGAGGGATATCTATTCGGCTTATATAAACTATAATAAAAAAATAGATAAATGGTCTTATCAGGTAGGTTTAAGAGCCGAAAATGTGACGGTAGATGCTGTTGCATCTGAAGTAGATCTGTCTTCAAACGAAACATTACTAATTCCATTTGAAAATGAATACTTCCAGGTATACCCGTCTGTATTTTTGACATATGCACCCTCTGAAAAGCATTCCTATCAATTAAGCTACAGTAGAAGAATTGACAGACCAAGTGTGGGGCAGGTTAACCCAATCCCTGAATGGAATACACCTTTGGTATCAAACTTTGGTAATCAGTCACTTGAACCACAATTCACAAACTCCATAGAGTTTAACTACACAAAAAATCTTAAAAGCGGTAGTATAACCGGAGGGGTGTTTTACAGGATCATTGAAGATGAAATAAACAGAGCGGTGAAGGTAGACAGATCTGATCTGCAATCTAACAGAATAATTTTAACCTTTGATAATTTTAGTAATACCACGGCTTATGGTTTCGAACTTTCAAGTAATTACAGGCCCACAAAATGGTGGAGTTTAAATGCCAGTTTTGACCTTTATTCTCAAACGCAAAAAGGCATTGCCGAAAGTATCGATCCTACGTTATCAAATCCAACCGAAAATGACATCATTGAAGAAACGGTGACGGTTGAAAATACCATATGGAACTTTAGAGTCTTTAATAACTTAAGAGTAAGCAAAAAATTAACATTTACAGCCTTTGGTATGTACAGAGGAAAAAATACCGGATTAAATTTTGAAGTGGATCCTATGTACTTTGTTAACCTGGGTATGAGATATTCCTTCCTGGATAACAAAGCCACCTTCGGATTAAGTTTTAACGATGTATTTAATACACAAAGGATTGCTATAGTTAGTGAAAGACCCTATCTGCAGACAGCCAATTTTTCTCCTGAATTCAGGACCTTTTCTGTAAACTTCAATTACAGGTTTGGTAAAAGCAAATACAGAGCAAAATCCAGAAAACGCCGGGATAATGATGAGAAGCAAGTTCAGGGCGGATTATAATAAATTTAGTAACCTGCATAATAGTTGATGGTTAGTGTTAAGCAAGGTTATTAGATAAGAAACCCCAGAGTTTTACAACTCTGGGGTTTTGCTTTCAAAAAAAAATTAAAAAAATTTTAATCCTCACACAATAAGCACCATAACTTTACGTTAAACGTAATATACAATCTAGCCAATAACGAAGAATAATTATTTAGAGTTAGTCGTCTTTCACATTAAATTTCGTAATCAGGATTAGTATATTTTCACTATAAAACTCGGAACATTAAGTTTCGAGTTTTTCTTATAGATTGTTAAAAAAAGTTAAATAACAGTACAGTGTGCAATAAATTTAACCTTTGCACGTCTAATAATTAAGATTCTTCACATTAGTGTTAGTTGGAGTTGATTAATAGCTGAAAAACCCAAAACTTAAAGTTTTGGGTTTTTATTTTTCATATATAGTTATTTTACCAATTGATAATAACACTTCCCCAGGTAAAACCACTCCCAAAGGCCGCTAATACTACCTTATCACCTTCTTTTATTTTGCCTTCTTCCCAAGCTTCGGTCAGGGCTATAACTACTGAAGCTGCCGTAGTATTACCATACTTTTGAATATTATTATACACCTGATCGTCTCTTAAACCAAATTTCCTTTGAATAAACTGTGAAATCCTCAAATTGGCTTGATGTGGTATTAGCATATCAATATCTTCCTTTTGCAAATTATTGGTCTGTAACCCTTCAATAATAGCTTCACTAAAACGCACCACAGCATGCTTAAACACAAACTGCCCGTTCATATAAGGATAGTAAGAGGTGTCATCAGGGTCGTTAGCCTCTAAAATTTCAGGCACCCAATGCTTAATACTTGGCCCTAGAACGGTTAACTCTTCGGCATACTTACCTTCCGAATGCAAATGGGATGATAAAACCCCTTTTGTATTATCTTCCGTTCTGCTTAAAACGGCCGCTCCCGCCCCATCACCAAAAATAACGGTTACATTTCTACCCCTGTCAGATTTTTCCAATCCCCCGGAATGGTATTCGGAACCAACAACCAACACATTCTTGTACATACCTGTTTTAATAAATTGGTCGGCTACGGCCACGGCATACACAAAACCGGTACATTGGTTTCTAATATCCAGAGCTCCAACGGTAGGCATTTCCAGCATATCCTGAATTTGAACACCACAACCTGGAAAATAATAGTCCGGACTCAAAGTTGCAAATACAATAAAATCTATATCGTCCTTAGTTAAACCGGCTCGTTCTATAGCTATTCTGGATGCTTTAGCCCCCATAACCGCAGATGTATCTTCACTTCCCTCTTTAATCCAGCGCCGTTCCTTTATCCCTGTTCGTTCCTGAATCCATTCATCATTTGTATCCATCATTGTTGACAGATCATCGTTGGTCACTACCTGATCCGGCAAATACTTTCCAAGGCCTGTTATTCTAGAATTATACATTATAAATCTTTTTTATCATTCCCTTGTAGAAGGGAAACTTTAATTTAAGAAATACAAATTACAATAACTCCTTTTAAAACCCAAATAACAAATTCCAAAAACAAGCATCAAATTCCAAGCACCAAAAACAAAATTCCAAATCGAAAAAGTTTGATTCTACAATTGAGATTTGGAAATTGGTCTTTAGATTTTGCTTTTTTGACAAAAAGCAGTCAGTTTGTCACTTTTTAAGACTTGGTATTTTTTTTGTCTAATACAGAAACGTAATAATAAATTGATAAAAACAGATATATCATGACAAAAGGAAATATTAATGTTTCGGTAGAGAATATCTTTCCTCTCATTAAAAAATTCTTATACAGTGACCACGAGATCTTTTTACGTGAGTTGATCAGTAATGCCACCGATGCTACTTTAAAGCTTAAACACCTGACAAACATTGGTGAAGCTAAAGTTGAATATGGTAACCCACAAATTGAAATTAAAATAGATAAAGATGCCAAAAAGCTTCATATTATAGACCAGGGCTTAGGTATGACAGCTGAGGAGGTTGAAAAATACATCAATGAAGTGGCTTTCTCTGGTGCTGAAGAGTTCCTGGACAAATACAAGGATGCTGCAAAAGATTCTGGTATCATCGGACACTTCGGTTTAGGGTTCTATTCAGCATTTATGGTAGCTGATAAAGTAGAGATCATCACCAAATCTTATAAAGACGAACCTGCTGCTCACTGGACTTGTGACGGATCACCCGAGTTTACTCTGGAAGCACATGATAAAACCGAAAGAGGAACTGAGATCATTCTTCATATTTCCGAAGACGAAGAAGAATTCCTGGAAGACGGAAGAATCAGAGAATTGTTAACCAAGTACAACAAGTTCATGCCCGTACCAATTAAATTTGGAACCAAGGAAATCAACGATCCGGAACACGAACCACAAACCATTACCGATAAAGACGGCAAAGAAACTAAAGAGCCTCACAGACAAATTACGGTTGATGACATTATCAATAACCCGGATCCGGCATGGACAAAACAGCCTTCTGACCTAAAAGATGAAGATTACAGCAACTTCTATCGTGAGTTGTATCCCATGCAGTTTGAGGAGCCGTTGTTCAACATCCACTTAAATGTGGATTATCCGTTCAACTTAACGGGAATTTTATACTTCCCAAAAATGACGAATGATCTGAACATTCAAAAAGATAGAATTCAATTATATCAAAACCAGGTGTTTGTAACCGATAATGTTGAAGGGATTGTGCCGGAATTCTTAACTATGTTGCGTGGTGTGATTGATTCACCGGATATTCCGTTAAACGTGTCACGTTCTTATTTACAGGCGGATGGTGCGGTTAAAAAGATATCATCTTATATCACCAGAAAGGTAGCTGACAAGTTAAAGTCCTTATTCAACAATAACCGTGAAGATTTTGAAGCCAAATGGAACGACATTAAAGTGGTGATTGAATACGGCATGCTATCTGAAGAAAAATTCTTTGAAAAAGCTGATGCCTTTGCCTTATACCCAACAGTGGATGGTACCTACTACACTTACGAAGAGTTATACAATAAGATCAAGGCCAACCAAACCGATAAAGATGACAAATTAGTAATTCTTTATGCCGCTGATAAAGATGAGCAACACAGCTACATTGAAGCCGCTAAAGCTAAAGGTTATGAGGTGTTATTGTTAGATTCTCCCATTGTTTCGCACTTAATCCAAAAGTTGGAAACCACTAAGGAAAAAGTATCGTTTGCACGTGTTGATGGCGATCATATTGATAATTTGATCAAGAAGGAGGATGCCACTATTTCTAAATTAGATGAGGACCAAAAGAAGTCTTTAGATGAGCTACTGAAAGAAGTGATTCCTTCTGAAAAATTTATGGTGCAGTTAGAAGCTATGGATAGTGAAGCCTCTCCGTTCATCATCACACAGCCGGAGTTCATGCGTAGAATGAAAGAAATGCAAGCTACTGGTGGTGGCGGTGGTATGTTTGGTATGGGTAACATGCCGGAGATGTACAACCTAGTGGTAAATACCAACCATGAATTGGTAAGTGAAATTCTAAATACCAAAACCCGCAAAAAACAAGAGCGTTTGATTAACCAAAGTTTAGATCTGGCGCGTTTGTCTCAAGGCCTGTTAAAAGGCGAAGAGCTTACTAACTTTATCAAGCGCAGCTATGATATGATTAAATAGATTTTGTCATGCTGAACTCGTTTCAGCATCTCATCATGTCATCATATATATCTAAAACCACCTTGTTAAAGCAAGGTGGTTTTTTGTAGTATTCCGGTTAACTAATTTTTAATGGAAATATCGGTTAGAATATGTACTTCTGAATAATTTTATGTAATTTAAGAAGACTAAATCAGCTTTAAAGTGAACCTGGATAATTCCATAAGTAAAGAAATTTTTAAAGACCTTTCTTTTTCAAAAGAGGAAATTGGAATTATTAACTCGGTTTTTTTTGTAGAAACTTATAAAAAAGGGACTCAATTACTTAAAGCTGGTGATAATGTTGACAGACAATATTACATTTTGGAAGGTTGTTTAAGGTCTTATTATATAGACGCTCAGGGGAGAGACTACACGGTTCAGTTTGGTATTAAAGATTGGTGGATGAGTGATTACACTGCTTTCTTTTCCGACTCAAAAGCCATTATGAATATTGAGGTGCTTCAAAATGCCACAGTGTATAGGATCTTAGATGAGCATAAAGAATATTTATATGACCGCATCCCAAAAATAGAATCCTTTTTCAGAAAAAAATTAGAAAGGGCGTTTGCCGCTTTTCAAAAAAGGATCTTATCAGAACTATCCTTGACTGCTTCCGAACGTTATATCAATTTTGTTAAATCCTACCCAAATATTGAGAAATCTATTAGGAATTATCATGTAGCTTCTTACTTAGGAATTGCCACGGAAAGCTTGAGCAGAATAAGAAAAGAACTTTCCAATAATTAAAGAATTTCTGTTTTTTTTCGAAAAAGTTAAAACGAAACGGGCAAATACCCTTATGGCAAAGCCTTCGTGGTAATTCGTTTCAAGAAATTCTTTAACTAGATTCCCGTTTTTACGGGAATGACAATTTCAACGGATGCCTCGACGATAGGCGTCGAGGAGTTCTTTTCGATTAAATTTATTAACATGCATCAATTTTTTTAAAGAACATCCAACATACCTTTGTCATCTCTTCAAGATAATATTGTAAATCTTGCGGATTAATAGCTAACAAAAGCGTATGCCAACCATACGCTTTTATTTTTTAAGCCCCCCTATTATCCCACTAAAGCAGGAATCCGAAATGCCAAAACTACTTTTCTAATCCAAGGTGGCTTTTTATTAAAAATTTCAAATAAAAAAACACCCCTGACATCATCCGTCACAAACACACATAACTTTGCATATAAGTTTAACATCAAAATCAAATTAAAAATGAAACATGCAATTAACTGGTTTGAAATTCCCGTAACAGATTACGAAAGAGCCAAACAATTTTACACCACAGTAATGGATTCTGAAATCACTGATTATCACATGCCTGAGCAAAATATGAAATACGGCATGTTTGCTCATGACAAAGATAATAATGGCGTGGGCGGTGGCCTTATTGAAGGCGAAGGGCAAACACCCACTTCGAATGGCCCTACACTTTATTTAAACGGTGGTGAAGACCTTAGCGTACCACTGGGAAAAGTAGAAAATGCCGGTGGTAAAGTGATCATGCCAAAAACAGATATTGGTGAAAACGGCTTTATGGCACAGTTCTTAGACACTGAAGGCAACCGTATCGCTTTACATTCTTTTATGTAATACATCAATCAAAAAACAAGATAGTGAGTTGCATAGCGGTTCACTATCTTTGCTATCATGTCGCAACTATCCAGACTCATATCCATTCTTACCCTGTTAAAATCCAAACGCCTTTTAACAGCCGGTGAACTTTCTAAAAAATATGATGTCAGTATCAGAACCATTTACCGGGACATAAGGAAATTAGAGGAAGCCGGTGTTCCTGTGACCACAATTGAAGGCCGTGGTTACAGTTTGATGGATCACTATACTGTGGCACCGGTTCAGTTCACCGAAAAGCAAGCTAATGCCTTAATAACAGCTCAACATATAGTAAACCAATCTAAGGATGTGTCGTTTGTCACAGATTTTAATGAAGCATTAGTTAAAATCAAGTCGGTTTTTAAAAGTTCGGTCCAGGAAAAGAGTGAGCTTCTAAATGATAAGATCCATGTTTTTAATTGGGAATATGAGGAGTTCTCAAGTGATGCTTTATCAGAAATTCAACTGGCTATCACAAATTTTAATTATATAGAGATCAACTACAAAAAACCTGATGACCCCAATATTACTTTCAGGAAGATTGAACCCTACGCCTTCTATTCTACCAACAATAAATGGATCTTAATTGCCTGGTGTTATTTACGGAATGATTATCGTGCCTTTAGAATTGACAGGATCCAACATTTTAAGATCTTAAATGAAACATTCCAAAACAGGGGCTTCAATCTGCAAGCATATTTTAGTGAATGTCCGTATGAAGATAAGTAAGGTTTTATGTATTTTTAATGCATGACATGAGTGTAGTTCAAATACTTCAATACAAACTTTAAGTGATTAACACACGAATGGCATTTGACCTCTAAAACAATAAAACTTAACAGATGAAAATAACCTCCACTAACATTGCAAAACCAACTACCTTTATCTGGAATGGTAAAGAAGTTACCACAGGTATTTATAAAACACCTACCAACAAACCTGTTTATTTAGGGAAAAACTTCGTAAAAGGTGATGAGGTGTCTGATAAAAAAGTACATGGTGGTGAATTTAAAGCGTGCTACCTGTTTTCTGAAAATCAATATGGTCATTGGAAAACCCTTTACCCGAATTTAGACTGGAATTGGGGTATGTTTGGAGAAAATTTAACGGTTTCCGGATTGTATGAAGATGCAATATCTATAGGGGACATCTATAAAGTGGGTAATGCTTTAGTACAGGTAACCCAGCCACGCGAGCCTTGTTTTAAGTTTGGTTTTAAATTTGGTTCTCAAAACGCCTTAAAACAATTTATTGACCATGGGTACCCGGGAACTTATGTTCGTGTTTTAGAAGAGGGTCTTGTGCAAACCGGTGATGCATTTAAGCTTATTGAACGCACTGAAAACAGTATAACCACGGCCCAACTTTTTAATTTATTATTTGCAAAAGACAAAGACAAAAACCTTATTGAATTGGCTATAACCAATGAGGCTTTACCACAAAGAAAAAGAGAAAAACTAAAAGCTTTTTTGAATAATTAATGTAAGTTTATTTTTTCAATATCTTAATGGCATAAAAATTGTTATTTTAACTTAAATTAATTTTTTCAGCTAAATAATCCCTCATGAAAACGCTTCTTCTACCCTTCTCTTTTTTAATGGTGTGTTTTTTCAGTACAACCATTTCGGCACAATGCTCAGATATTTACTTTTACAGAACAAACGGGTTTCAAAACAAAAAACCTGTTATGCTGTATAGCAATGAAAAAAAATTAGCAACCATAAACGCAGGAGAAAAATATGTGGCTACAGTATGTTCTGAAGATGCATTAGAATTTGTGGTTAGAACCAGTGAAAATGATATGGTTCCAAGTAGAGTTACATTAGATCCAAAAAATGCGGCAACCTACTATTTAAAAATTTCATGTGCAGTTGGTGTAGAAATAGCCTCCATAAAGATGCAGGCTCCCGGTAAGGGAAAAAAAGACATTGATAATGGGAAAAAGTTTATTAAGCCTCTTAAAAAATTATCCGTTCAAAACGAAACGGTTTCTCAAAATAAGAATGCCATTATTCCCGCTAATAACAACCAAACATTTGAAGCCACACAAACTGTTGATAATTTTAAATTTGAAATCACTAATGTCACTAAAGCCGGAGAACAATTAACTATAGACTATAAAATCACTAATCTGCATAGTGATGATAGACGATTTGAAACCTGTGCCAATATGATTTACTTTTATGATGACCTCGGTAATTTAAATTTTGCCAACAAAGCATGTGTGGCTAACTCGTGCTCCGGTATGCCTTCCTGGATTAAATCACCACAAGTTTCCGAAAAATATGCCTGCCATAGTCGAGTAAATTCCAATGCTATTTTACCTTCGGGGATTCCTTTAAAAGCAAGTATTACTATACCAAACATTAAAAAGTCTGCAACAAAATTTATAAAAGGGTCCTTATGGTTTAAGTCTGAAACGGCCTATAAAATGGATTTTTATAACTTAAAATTCCCTGAAATAGTTGATGCTGATAATCCGAACAAAATGAATTTTGGTAATCAATCTATTGAATTGATACATGCTGTTAATGATAGTAGTACTACCTATATTCATTTTAAACACTCAAATGCTGGTGTGGAACCCTATAATTTAAAAATCAAAAAAGGCGTTGCATATGACGATCAGGGAAATCAATATACCTTAAATGCCATATCTTTTTTTTCAAAAAACAAAAGAATTGAAAATCGCGGCTATTTCAGAGGCTGGGACCTAACAACCAACCCAAATAACCCTGCGAATATTTTTGCTTTTATTGATAACATGTCCGCTCAAGCAACTCAAATCAAACGCATTACTTTAAGTTTCGAAGGATTTAGTTTGTCATGGGACAATATAGATATTGTTGGGGCTACCGGTAAAAAAAATGAACCTCAGAGTTCTGAATATATTCAATACAGTGAATTTGAACAGAAAGTTAGAAACAAACACAACGTGTTAGGCACTAAGGTCATACTGAAAAAAATTCACTTTTCTTCCGGAAGTGCTATTATTTTAAAAGATTCCCATGCACAGTTGAATCAATTAGGGGATTTATTAAAGCTCAATCCCAACTTAAAAGTTGAGGTGTCCGGCCATACGGATAATGTGGGTGATGATGTATCCAATATGGTGCTCTCACAAAAAAGAGCGGATGCTATAAAATATTATTTAATTGGAAGATCTGTGTTACCAAACCGAATAATAAGTATTGGTAAAGGTAAAAACGAACCCATAAAGGATAATACTAGCGCCCAGGGCAGACAGGAAAACAGAAGGGTAGAAATCATGGTTATTGAATAATTCTTTTTGCTTTACACTGAAAACTAATACATGTTTACCAGTTTGATATTCTTTGTTTTTTTTAGCTTTAACCAAAATAATTTTCATGCATAATGAATCACATTCAAGACATTATAACCAAGTTAGAATTATTGCCACATCCTGAAGGCGGCTACTACAAAGAAACCTACCGAAGTGAAGGCTTCATTAGTGAGTATGATCTAGACGATGCTATTGAAGGAAAACGGAATTATTCCACAGCAATATATTTTCTTTTAACCTCCAATACCTTTTCGGCTTTCCATAGAATTAAACAAGACGAAATGTGGCATTTCTACAAGGGGTCCCCTTTAAAACTTCATATTATTTCAGACAGCGGCGAATATTCCAGTGTTATTATTGGTAATGCTATAGAAAAAGGCGAAGTACCCCAATTTACCGTTAGTGCCAGAGATTGGTTTGCTTCCGAAGTTACTGAAAACGGTGACTACACTTTAGTTGGATGTACCGTGTCTCCGGGTTTTGATTTTAGGGATTTTGAAATGCCTGAAAGGGACTTTTTAATTTCCAAGTTTCCGCAACATTCGGAAATCATTACAAAACTTACCAGGGTTTAATACTACTCGTATTGCTTGTTAAAATGGCTTTTCAAAAACGGGATTTGAATACTAAACATAAGTCCAAAAAGCACTACGGCATAAACAACCGTTTTAGATACCGGGAAGTTAGACACCGTATCAAACAATTTGTTTTCATATAAAACGCTAAAATCCAAGGCATTTAAAAAAGAAGAAGAACCGGTTGGATTACTTGTAAATAGGATATAAGCCACTAACACCAAAGACATCATGAGAATTAGTAGCCAGCCCCATTTTGTAATTAGTGGTTTATAGGTTGTAGTTGCTGATTTTAGCTCAGCTATTTGAGACATGACAGATGATGTAAAACCTACTGACGGACTTTCAACTGTGGTTTGATTAATGACTTTCTTAGTTAGGTCGTCTAAATATTTGTCTGTTTGATTATCCATAATGTTCAATAATTTCCGGTTCCAAATGACTCTTTAAAATTTTAGCGAGTTTTTTTCTACTCCTGAATAGTTTCACCTTAACATTATTAGGCGTTAAACCCATTGTTTTTGATATCTCTTCCAAAGACTGCTCTTCAAAGTAATATAAAGTTAATAAAAAACTATCATCACCCGGTAACAAATTAATACAGCGTTGTATGGCTTGTTCCCGTTCTTTATTTTCTAAAGTATCTAAAGCATTGTTAATTGTTTTTACCTGGTGTTGTGTAAATTCATCAATAGTAACATTGTTCAAATACTTTTTATTTTTTTTCAGTCGATCTAAACTTGTGTTATAAGCGACTTTATAAACCCAGGTTGAAAATTTGGAATCACCTTTAAACCGGTTTAACGATTTATAGACCTTTATAAAGGTATCCTGTGCCACTTCTTCGGCTTCCTCCCTATTCTTTAACATTCTCAACGCTAACGTATATACCATATCCTTATACCGATTGACCAATACGGCAAAAGCATTGGTATCGCCATTTAATACAAGGTTGATATCGTGTTGATCGTTAGTGGTCATTTTTATGGTAAGACGACACGAAATCCGTTTAGGTTACATGCAGAAAAAAAAATTCATAAAAGTGTAACCTAATTTCAAAACCTATCGTCCTAAGGATAAACACATTAAAATTAATCAATAAAAAACAAACAATTATGGAAGCAGTTATTGTATTTATAATCTTCGGAACAATCTTCGGAATGGTGTACTTATATTTCTCAACAAGAAACAAGGAACGTTTGGCACTGATTGAAAAAGGTGCTGATGCCAGTATTTTTGTAAAAGGAAAGCGAGAACACACGGCACCAATTTGGAAAGTCCTTATATTAAACTTGGCCCTGTTATTAATTGGTATTGGATTAGGCACTTTTATAGCTTCTATTCTCGAAAATTACACCACACTTGAAGAAGGCCCTCTATACGTCGGAACCATTTTCCTTATGGCAGGTTTAGGATTATTTGTCGGATTTAATATGACTAAAAACCTGGATAAAGAATAACAATCTTAATCAATCAAAAAACGCTGAAACCTGCTTTTCTTTATAGTGAAGCAGGTTTTATTTTATAGGGAAATCAAAATAGGTCTCCGGAAAAGGCTCCTCTTTAAGCGTGAAATGCCACCATTCTTTTGGGTAATTATTAAACCCGTATTTTGCCATAATGTCCTGTAAAAGCTGCCTGTTGGCTTTTTGCTCATCAGTGATGCCGTTGTAATTCACCCAGGATTGCATGCCAAAAAAATCATAAACGCTACCCATATCAATGGGCTGTCCTGAATTGGCATCAATTATAGTTAAATCAACAGTACTACCCCTACTATGTCCGGATCTGGCGGCAATGTATTCTTCTTTAAAAAGGTCTTCCTTTTTTACATCCGGATAAAATGTTGATTTATTAATAGTATCATTTAAGTTTTTTGCCCAACGCATAAAATGATTTACAGCGGTTTGCGGCCTATACCCGTCAAAAACTTTTAAACATAGATTTTTGCTCTGTAAATCCTCCTGGACTAATTTTAAGGCTTTTGCAGTTGGTCCGGTTAAAATGAGTTTATTGACATTATAACCATCAATACGCTTCCCAACAAAATTATTTTCGGTATAATATCTTAGTTCTATTTCTAAGTCCGGAATAATCTCATTTACGTAAACAAACCCTTCCGGTAATTGTCCAAAAGAAGAAACACAAAACAGGAATAAACAAAGTCTTATTATTACTTTAATCATAGCGCTAATTTAGATAAAATAATCCTTGAGAAAATATTAAGTACAAAAAAACCGAGTTCCCTCAAACTCGGTTCCTTTTCAATTTGCTTTTTTATTACGAAGTAGATTTAGGGTCTCTATATCAACAACATAATGCAAATATTAATTAATTAATCCATTGAACTAAAAAGTGTGTTATTTAGTACACTTCAAAAGTAAAATTATATTTCAATTGAAACGATAAAAAACATAAATAATCGATGAAATACACATAATTTTAACATTTATAGATGAAATTAAGATATTTATCGATGAAATGTATCATTAGATTTCGTATTTAAAACATTATAAATAAAAAAAAGCATCTAAAAACAGATGCTTTTTTTACTAACTAACCAACCAAAAATATGAATTACAATTACTAAGTTTAAAGTAACCACTCAATAAACTTTTTAATAATTGAATATATTTATTATATCACAATCATCGTGCCAAACTACAAAATCGCTTGCTTTTATTTTATTTATATTGCAGCGATTTAATCTAAAATTATTATTGCATGGAGCACTCACCAATATTTACAGATGATACTATAGTATTTGGCCTATTAATGTTAATGCTGGCTTTAGTATTTTACACATCTTCAAAGAAAACCGGATTTTGGGCCAAGTTTTACGGCATTATTCCTGCACTTTTAATGTGTTATCTGTTACCGGCGGTATTAAATTCTATCGGACTGATTTCTCCGGAGACTTCCAAAGTTTATGATATCTCTAAAAACTATTTATTGCCTGCAGCCATCGTATTAATGACCCTTAGCTTAGACCTTAAATCTGTTTTCAACCTGGGTCCTAAAGCATTAATCATGTTTTTTACGGGAACTATTGGGATTATTATTGGTGGGCCGCTGGCCATTCTTTTAGTCTCCATTTTTAGTCCTGAAACCGTTGGAGGTGCGGGACCCGATGCTGTTTGGAGGGGGTTATCCACCGTAGCGGGAAGTTGGATCGGTGGCGGCGCAAACCAGACAGCTATGTATGAAATTTTCAAATATAATCCGCAAAAATTTGGAGCTATGATCCTGGTGGATATTGTGGTGGCTCAAATATGGATGGCGTTTTTACTTTTTGGAATAGGCAAAAAACATAAAATAGATCGTTGGCTTAAAGCCGATAATACGGCTATCGAAGCATTAAAACAAAAAGTAATTAATTACGAAAAAAGTGTGATGAAGATTCCCAACCTAACCGATTATATTATCATGTTAGGGATTGCCTTTATAACCGTTGGGGTTTCACATTTAGGTTCAAACAATATTTCAAAATTCTTAACAACAAACTTTGATGTTTTCAATGATAAAACCTCTGCTTTAGCGTCCTTTACTTCTACGTTCTTCTGGATGATAACCATTGCAACGGTCATTGGAATTATACTCTCTTTTACAAAAGCCAAAAGATATGAAGGCGCCGGAGCCAGTAAAATTGGTAGTATCTTCATATATATATTAGTGGCGAGTATTGGTATGAAAATGGATTTAGCTTCCGTTTTTGAAAACCCGGGATTACTGATTGTAGGGCTTATTTGGATGGCCATTCATGTCATACTATTAATAATTGTTGCTAAAATCATTAAGGCGCCTTATTTCTTTTTAGCCGTTGGCAGTAAAGCTAATGTTGGAGGTGCTGCATCAGCGCCGGTTGTTGCGGCCGCTTTTCATCCTTCATTAGCAACCGTTGGGGTTTTACTGGCTGTGGTTGGGTACGCCATCGGAACGTTTTCTGCCTTATTTTGTGCCAGCCTTATGGAATTAGTATCTCCTTCCTTATAACTTTTAAATAATATTTTAAGATATTTGCGCTCAAACAAAATTTCTAAATGAAACCGCCATGGTTAAAATAATCTTTAGATTAAGAAAGATTATTTTAATTATATAAGGTTACATGTGCCCATTGAAAAAAATAAAATAAACACATGAAAAAAATCGCATTCTTCGTTATAGCACTTGTTATTATTTCTTGCGGAAAAGAAAAACACGATCTTGTTGTTAAAACACATGTTAAAGGGTTAAAAAAGGGTATTGTTTACCTTAAAAAAGCTGTAGACACCAATTTGGTTACTGTTGATTCTGTCATTGTGAACGGAAATCCTCAATTTGAATTATATAGTGCCCTTGAATCTCCTGAAGTTTTCTATTTATACCTGGACAAAAACAGTAAAGAAGAAGACAGGATTACATTTTTTGCGGACAAAGGTATCACAGAAATAAACACCACGCTTAAAAATTTTGCCTTTGATGCTAAAATCAATGGAAGCGAACAACAGAAAGTGTTAGAAGAATATTTAACCGTTATTTCAAAATTAAACAACAAAGATCTGGATCTGATAAAGGAGAATTTTGAAGCTCAAAAAGAAGGGGATACTGCCAAATTAAATGCTATTCAAAAGCATTATAATAACTCGCTCAGGCGCAAATATCTGTTCACCGTGAACTTTGCAATTAACAATAAAGACAGTGAGGTGGCTCCTTATCTGGCCTTAACCGAGATTTACAATGCCCAACTTAACTTTTTAGACACTATAAATAAGTCGCTTACCCCTAAAGTAAAAGCCTCTAAATATGGTAAAGCTTTAGAGGAGTTTATTCAGAAAATAGAAGCGCAGGAAGGGCAACCTGAATAAAAAATTTTAACATAAGCAAAACGCCTTTCATTTCTGAAAGGCGTTTTTTTATCTCAGAGCCGATAGAGGGACTTCCTTCGTCCGCGCTCAGGATAAACTTCTCGTCCCAAAATCCCAACATAAAACAAAAACGCCCATGAAGGCGTTTTTTTATTCTCTCTGAGCCGATAGAGGGACTCGAACCCACGACCTGCTGATTACAAATCAGCTGCTCTAGCCAGCTGAGCTATATCGGCATTTTTACGGGTGCAAATATAAAAGCAAAATTATAATTTGTAACTACTCAGTTAAAATTATTTTAGCTTATTAACTTTATCAATCAGGGCGTTTGCTTTTGCTTCTAATTCAGTATTAATTGCCTTAAAATGAGCTTTGGAGTCATCAACGTCTTTCGCGTTAACTTTGGCAATTAAATCATCAAAAGTTTCGATAACTTCATCAATAATAGCTTGACTTTTTTTGGTGTCTTTATCGGTGTTTTCTAATTCCCAATCACATACTGCTCCAATAACATCTCCTAATACATTATTGATGTCTTTTTTAAGATTTTTTACACTTGCCATAATAAAGAATTTTAAGTTTAAATAAATATATAATAGGTAATAATTCCATAAAATTAATTACCGGAATAGGTTACAAAGTTTCTCGGTGTTTCAAAAAGGGTGATTTCAAGGTCTAAATGCGGTTTGATTCTGGGTCTCATTTTATTATAAATTACCACGGAAATATTTTCAGCTGTTGGGTTTAAATCTTTAAACTCAGGCACCTCAATATTTAAGTTTTTATGATCGAAAGCATCCTCAACTTCTTCTTTCATGATCTCCTTTAAGGTTTTAATATCAATTACATAACCCGTTTCCTGATCAATCTCACCGGTAACACTCACTATTAACTCATAATTATGCCCGTGAAAATTAGGATTGCTACATTTATCAAAAACCAACTGGTTCTTATCATCACTCCAATCTTTCCGGTATAGTCTGTGCGCGGCATTAAAATGTCCTTTTCTACTAACTGTTACTCTCATAAGGCCACATTTATATATTCGTAGAATTTATCAAAAATCACTTTAAACCACTCAGTATATATGTGTGGGTTTAAGTTAATATCAACTTTTACAGCCTCTAACGGCATCCATTTCCACCCGGCTACTTCGTCTTTATTTATGGATGGTTCGCCTTCATATTTCCCTAATAGCACATGATCATATTCATGCTCGGTTAAACCGTTATCAAAAGGTGCTTTATAGATGAAAGAAATAGATTCTTCCAATTCAGTAACAAAGCCCATTTCTTCCTGTAAACGGCGTTTTCCCGCTTCAATATTAGTTTCTCCATCACGCTGATGGCTACAGCATGTATTGGTCCAAAGCCCTGGAGAATGATATTTATCCATAGCCCGTTGCTGTAGCATTAATTCGTTTTTATCATTAAAAATAAAGACTGAAAATGCACGGTGCAGCACCGCCTTTTCATGAGCTTCCATTTTAGGCATTAAGCCAATCTGCTCATCTTTTTCATTTACAAGAATTACTTTTTCTTCTTCCATAATAGTCAACTGCCTCAAAATACTAGTTAACACGGTATCCCTTTGAATTTAATTTTTGACTTTAAACCTCTTTCAGAATACCAAATCCCGCTTAGTGGGTAAACAAAAATACCAGTTTCATATCAATAAATACAATCTAATACAGAAAAACTAAAATTGGGGATTATGAAATCGTAAATTATGGAGTATCTTTGCAGCCATTCAAGAATATCAACATGAGCTTTTTAAAAGAAATTGAACGCAGACGAACCTTCGGAATCATCTCTCACCCGGATGCCGGTAAAACCACTTTAACGGAAAAGTTATTACTTTTTGGTGGGGCTATTCAAGAGGCCGGTGCGGTAAAAAGTAATAAAATTAAGAAAGGTGCCACCAGTGATTTTATGGAGATTGAACGCCAGCGCGGTATTTCTGTGGCCACATCGGTTTTGGCCTTTGAATACAATGCCATTAAAATTAATATTCTTGATACCCCGGGTCATAAAGACTTTGCCGAAGATACGTTTAGAACCCTGACTGCTGTTGATAGTGTGATTGTAGTTATTGATGTTGCCAAAGGTGTTGAGGAACAAACGGAAAAACTGGTGGAAGTTTGTAGAATGCGCAACATCCCCATGATTGTATTCATCAATAAACTGGACAGAGAAGGTAAGGACGCTTTTGATCTGCTTGATGAAGTGGAACAAAAACTTGGACTGAAAGTAACCCCGTTGAGTTTCCCCATTGGTATGGGTTACGAGTTTAAGGGGATCTATAATATTTGGGAAAAGAATATCAATTTATTTAGCGGAGACAGTAGAAAAGACATTGAAGAAACTATTGAAATCTCTGATTTGGCATCATCTGAATTAGATAGTTTGGTTGGAGAAAATGCCGCCAATACTTTAAGAGATGAAATTGAATTGGTGGAAGGTATTTACCCGGAATTTGATAAAGAAGTTTACCGAAATGGTGATTTACAACCTGTATTTTTTGGCTCGGCTTTAAACAACTTTGGTGTAAGAGAATTACTGGATTGTTTTGTAGAAATAGCTCCTAAACCTAGGCCTAAGCAAAGTGATACGCGCCTGGTAAATCCGGAGGAAGACAAATTTACAGGTTTTGTTTTTAAAATTCATGCCAATATGGATCCTAACCACAGGAACCGGTTGGCATTTGTGAAAATTGTATCGGGAGAGTTTAAACGCAATACACCTTACTTACACGTAAGACATAATAAAAAGCTAAAATTTTCAAGTCCAAATGCCTTTTTTGCCGAAAAAAAAGAAATAGTAGACATTTCATATCCGGGTGATATTGTAGGTTTACAGGATACAGGAAGTTTTAAAATTGGTGATACACTTACGGAAGGTGAAACTTTACAATACAAAGGGATCCCTAGTTTTTCACCAGAGCATTTCAGATATATTAATAATGCTGATCCGTTAAAATCCAAGCAATTAGCTAAAGGCATTGACCAGCTAATGGATGAAGGTGTGGCCCAATTATTTACCCTGGAGTTGAACGGAAGAAAGGTTATTGGTACGGTAGGTGCTTTACAATATGAAGTTATTCAATACAGGCTGGAACATGAATACGGTGCTAAATGTACGTATGAAAACCTGAACGTTTCAAAAGCATGCTGGGTGGACCCTGAAGATGAAAAAAATGATGAGTTTAAGGAATTTATGCAAGTAAAGCAACGTTTTCTTGCCAAAGACAAGCAAAATCAATTGGTATTCTTAGCAGATTCATTGTTTTCTCTGCAGATGACACAGCAAAAATACCCAAGTATTAAGTTCCATTTTACTTCTGAATTCGATTAAATCAAACATGCATTTCATCGAATAATTGTTAAAAATTTTGTTTTTTATCGATGTTTTTATACATTTAGTCGATTTAATTTAGTTAATCAACCCCAAATTAATGACCTACTTATGGAAATTGAAGCTAACCAATTCAGTAATAAAGATATTACTGTAACCTACGATCCGTGTAAATGTATTTTATCCGGAATCTGCGCTAAAGAACTGTCTGAAGTATTCAGCAATTCCATCATTCCCTGGGTGAATTTAGACAATACGGAGACTAAAAGAATCATTGAACAAGTAAAAAGATGTCCTTCGGGCGCCTTAAATTATTTTAAAAACAGTAGTATGCAAGCCTCTTAGAATACGAGTTTCTTAAAAAAGCCTTGAACTTTTAAAAGTTCAAGGCTTTTTTTATTCTATGCTTGTCCTGTAGGCCCAAAATTCAAAGGTATTGGAGGCTGCTCATTAAAAAATTTCGAGCAACACTAGATAAAACATTTTTCAGATTACTTTCTTACTAATTATCAAGCCTGACCTGTTGGCCCAAAATTTAAAGGTATAGGTGGTTGCTCAGTGAAAAATTTCGAGCAACACTCCACAAAACATTTTTCAGATTTTCTTACTAATTATCAAGCCTGACCTGTTGGCCCAAAATTTAAAAGTATAGGCGGTTGCTCAGTGAAAAATTTCGAGCAACACTCCACAAAACATTTTTCAGATTTTCTTACTAATTATCAAGCCTGACCTGTTGGCCCAAAATTCAGAGGTATAGGCGGTTGCTCGTAATCTTTAATTTCACCATGAGCGCTTTCAAATCTGTTTATATTATCGGCCAGTGCTTTTAATAATCGTTTGGCATGCTGTGGCGTTAATATAATTCTGGACTTCACCTTATTTTTTGGAACCCCGGGCATAATATTTACAAAATCAACAACAAACTCTGATACGGAATGGTTAATAATAGCCAGGTTGGAATAAGTTCCTTCAGCTACTTTTTCATCTAACTCAATATTTATCTGTCCTTGTTTTGGTTTATCTTTTTCGTCTGCCATAATTTTTTAATGTTTTATTAAATTAAAAAGCCTTCAAGTTAATCACATGAAGGCTTTTGTTTTATAGATTCCCGCCTTCGCGGGAATGCCAAATATTAGTTGTAATTTAACTCTTGCTTTACTTGCATCATTTCGTCAAACTCTTCTTTAGAACCTACAATGATATCAGAATAATTTCTCATACCTGTACCCGCCGGAATTCTGTGACCAACAATTACATTTTCTTTAAGTCCTTCCAAAGTATCCACTTTACCTGCTACAGCTGCTTCGTTAAGAACCTTAGTAGTTTCCTGGAACGATGCCGCAGAGATAAACGATTTAGTTTGAAGCGATGCCCTGGTAATACCTTGTAATATTGGCGTAGCTGTTGCCGGTTTGGCATCTCTGGCCTCAACAAGTTTCTTATCTTCTCTTCTCAAAATAGAGTTTTCATCTCTTAATTCACGTGGTGTTACTATCTGACCCGCTTTAAGGTTAGTAGAATCACCAGCTTCTTCAATTACTTTCATTCCGAAGATATCATCATTTTCTTTAATGAAATCTGCTTTATGAACTAATTGGTCTTCCAAGAAGATTGTATCACCGGAATCAATGATTCTTACTTTACGCATCATCTGTCTAACAACAACTTCGAAGTGCTTATCATTAATCTTCACACCTTGTAAACGGTAAACTTCCTGTACTTCGTTTACCAAGTATTGCTGTACAGCTGAAGGGCCTTTGATATTCAAGATATCGTTAGGCGTTACAGAACCATCCGATAATGGCATACCCGCTTTTACATAATCGTTTTCCTGAACAAGAATTTGATTAGATAATTTAACCAGGTATTTCTTGATTTCACCTGTCTTAGATTCTACGATGATCTCACGGTTACCACGCTTGATCTTGCCAAAAGAAACAACACCGTCAATCTCACTAACTACTGCCGGGTTAGATGGGTTACGAGCCTCGAACAACTCGGTAACACGAGGTAAACCACCGGTAATATCACCAGCTTTGGCAGACTTACGTGGTATTTTCACCAACACCTTACCTACACTGATTTTCTCTCCATCATCTATCATTAAGTGTGCTCCAACCGGTAAGTTGTATGAACGAATAGTTTCACCCTTACCATCCTCAATATGGATTGTTGGAATTAACTTTTTGTTTCTGGACTCAGAAATTACTTTTTCCTGGAATCCGGTTTGCTCATCAATTTCTACCTGATATGTAACACCCTGCTCGATGTTTTCGTATTTAATTTTTCCGGCAAATTCCGAAATAATAACACCGTTATAAGGATCCCAGGTACAAACTACATCATCTTTGCTAAGTTTTTGTCCGTTCTTGATCATTAAATTAGATCCGTAAGGAATATTATTAGTACTTAATGTAATTCCTGTTTTCTCATCAACTAATTTAATTTCAGACGTACGAGAGATAACAATATCAACCTGGTTACCTTCGCTATCCTCTCCCTTAACAGTCTTTAAATCTTCTATTTCAGCAATACCATCAAATTTAACAGCAAGCTTATTATCTTCAGAAATGTTACCTGCAATACCTCCTACGTGGAATGTACGAAGTGTTAGCTGCGTACCGGGCTCACCAATGGACTGTGCCGCAACCACACCAACAGCTTCTCCACGTTGTACCATTTTACCGGTAGCTAAGTTACGTCCGTAACATTTAGCACAAATACCCTGTAAAGCTTCACAGGTTAGGGCTGAACGTACTTCAATACTTTCTATTGGAGAATCTTCTATGGCCTTAGCAATATTATCTTCAATCAGTTGACCAGCAGATACCAATAGTTCATCGGTTAACGGATCATGTACATCATTTAGAGATACACGGCCAACGATTCTTTCTTCTAAAGTCTCAACAACTTCATCATTTTTCTTTAATGGCTCAACTTCAACACCTCTTAATGTACCACAATCTTCAATATTAATGATAACATCCTGAGAGACATCAACTAAACGGCGCGTTAAGTAACCCGCATCTGCTGTTTTAAGTGCGGTATCTGCAAGACCTTTACGGGCACCGTGCGTAGAGATAAAATATTCTAAAATTGAAAGTCCCTCTTTAAAGTTAGAAAGAATCGGGTTTTCAATAATCTCACCACCACCGGCATTCGATTTTTTAGGTTTCGCCATTAATCCACGCATACCTGTAAGCTGACGAATCTGTTCTTTAGATCCACGAGCTCCGGAATCAAGCATCATAAATACCGAGTTAAACCCTTGCTGATCCTCTCGGATACGCTTCATGGATAACTCCGTTAACTGTGCGTTTGTAGAAGTCCAGATATCAATAACTTTATTATATCTTTCATTGTTGGTAATAAGTCCCATATTATAGTTCCCTATAGCAACATCAACTTCCTTATTGGCAGCAGCTATCATATCATGCTTCTCTTGTGGAATAATGATATCTCCCAAACTGAAAGATAAACCTCCCTGGAAAGCGAAATTAAATCCTAAAGTTCTGATTTCATCCAAGAATTCAGCTGTTTCGGGAACAGATGTTACTTTAAGGATGTTCCCGATAATATCTCTTAACGATTTTTTAGTTAATACCTGATTAATGTATCCGGCAGCCTGAGGCACTTTTTGATTGAAAAGTACACGTCCAACAGTAGTTTCAACAATCATTGGTGCCAACTTACCGTCTTCATTAATATCTATAGTTCTTACCTTAATACCGGCATTAAGATCTACTTTCTTCTCATTAAAAGCGATTTCAACTTCTTCAGGTGAATAGAAAGTCAATCCTTCTCCTTTAATTTCCAATTCAGGAGTAGACTTGCGTTCTTTGGTCATATAATAAAGACCAAGAACCATATCTTGTGATGGTACTGTTACCGGAGATCCGTTAGCAGGGTTTAAGATATTATGAGATGCCAACATCAATAACTGACATTCTAAAATAGCTTCCGGTCCTAATGGTAAGTGTACCGCCATTTGGTCACCGTCAAAATCCGCGTTAAATGCCGTACACACTAACGGGTGTAACTGGATTGCTTTCCCCTCAATTAACTTTGGCTGGAATGCCTGAATACCCAAACGGTGTAATGTAGGAGCACGGTTTAGCAATACCGGATGCCCTTTAAGAACATTTTCCAGGATATCCCAAACCACAGGCTCTCTTTTATCTATAATTTTCTTTGCAGATTTTACAGTTTTTACAATACCTCTTTCAATTAATTTTCTAATAACGAAAGGCTTGTAAAGCTCTGCTGCCATATTTTTTGGCAATCCACATTCGTATAATTTTAATTCAGGACCAACAACAATTACCGAACGTGCCGAATAATCAACACGTTTACCAAGTAAGTTTTGACGGAAACGCCCTTGCTTACCTTTTAAGGAGTCCGATAACGATTTTAATGGTCTGTTAGAATCTGTTTTTACTGCAGACGATTTACGTGTGTTATCAAATAACGAATCGACCGATTCCTGTAACATACGCTTTTCATTACGTAAAATCACCTCAGGCGCTTTAATTTCAACCAAACGCTTTAAACGATTATTTCTGATGATAACTCTTCGGTATAAATCATTTAAATCTGATGTTGCAAAACGACCTCCATCTAATGGTACCAACGGACGTAACTCCGGTGGGATCACAGGAATAACCTTCATGATCATCCATTCCGGACGATTCTCACGATTATTGTTTGATTCACGTAAAGATTCTACAACTTGTAAACGCTTTAAAGCCTCTGTTTTACGTTGTTTAGACGTTTCCGTATTTGCTTTATGGCGCAACTCGTATGATAAAGACTCTAAATCGATTCTTGCTAAAAGTTCAATTAAACACTCAGCTCCCATTTTAGCAATGAACTTTTCCGGATCTGAATCGTCTAAATATTGATTTTCCTGCGGAAGTGCTTCAAGAATATTTAAGTATTCTTCTTCCGTTAAGAAATCCATTTTTTGTAATGGTTCTCCTTCTTCATTCTTAGCACCACCCGGTTGAATTACTACATAGCGCTCGTAGTAAATGATCATATCTAATTTCTTAGACGGCAATCCTAATAAATAGCCTATTTTGTTTGGTAAAGAACGGAAATACCAAATATGAGCTACAGGAACTACTAAGTTAATATGACCTACTCTGTCTCTACGTACTTTTTTCTCAGTAACTTCAACACCACAACGATCACAAACAATGCCTTTATAACGAATACGCTTATATTTACCACAGGCACACTCATAATCCTTTACAGGACCAAAGATACGCTCACAAAATAGCCCATCGCGCTCTGGCTTATGCGTACGGTAATTAATAGTTTCAGGTTTTAAAACTTCACCCCGGGATTCTGCTAAAATAGACTCCGGTGACGCTAAACCAATTGAGATCTTATTAAATCTCTTAACTGTATTTTTATCTTGTTTTCTTGCCATAATATATGGATGAAATAATTTTATTAAATAATTACTCTTCTAATCTGATATCTAATCCTAAACCTTTTAATTCATGCATTAATACATTGAATGATTCCGGTAATCCAGGATCTGGCATTGGCTCACCTTTAACTATACTTTCGTAAGTCTTAGCTCTACCAATAACGTCATCAGATTTTACAGTTAATATTTCACGTAAAGTACTCGATGCTCCATAAGCTTCAAGTGCCCAAACTTCCATTTCACCAAAACGCTGACCACCAAATTGTGCTTTACCACCTAATGGTTGTTGCGTAATTAATGAGTAAGGTCCAATAGAACGTGCATGCATCTTATCATCAACCATGTGTCCTAATTTCAACATGTAGATCACACCAACGGTTGCTGCCTGGTCAAAACGCTCTCCGGTACCTCCATCATATAAGTGTGTATGACCATATTGAGGTACTCCGGCTTCATCAGTCAATTCATTTATTTGCTCTAATGTAGCGCCATCAAAAATAGGCGTTGCAAATTTGCGACCTAATTTCTGACCGGCCCAACCAAGAACCGTTTCATAAATCTGACCAATATTCATACGAGATGGTACCCCAAGTGGATTCAATACAATATCAACCGGTGTTCCATCTTCCAGGAAAGGCATATCTTCCTGACGAACAATACGGGCCACAATACCTTTATTACCGTGACGTCCCGCCATCTTATCACCTACTTTAAGTTTACGTTTCTTAGCGATGTAAACTTTAGCAAGTTTGATGATTCCCGCCGGTAATTCATCTCCAACAGAAATGGTGAACTTCTCACGTCTTAAAGCACCTTGAAGGTCATTCTCTTTAATTTTATAGTTGTGAATTAAATCCGCCACTAATTTGTTGGTATGCTCATCGGTTGTCCATTTACCTGACACTAAGTGTGCATAATCATCAACCGCATTTAACATCTTTAAAGTGAACTTTTTACCTTTTGGTAAAACTTCTTCACCTAAGTCATTAAAAATACCCTGAGCCGTTTTACCATTTACAATAGCGAATAACTTATCTACTAAAATAGCTTTCAAGTCATCAAACTTTCTATCATATTCAGCTTCTAATGCTAAGATATCGTCTTTATCCTGTGCTCTCTTACGCTTGTCTTTTACGGCTCTTGCAAATAATTTTTTATCAATGACCACCCCGTTTAATGATGGCGATGCTTTTAAGGAGGCATCTTTTACATCACCGGCTTTATCACCAAAGATAGCACGTAATAATTTCTCTTCAGGTGTTGGATCTGATTCTCCTTTTGGTGTAATCTTACCTATTAAGATATCACCAGGTTTCACTTCTGCTCCTACACGGATCATTCCATGCTCATCCAAATCTTTAGTCGCTTCTTCAGAAACGTTAGGAATGTCGTTGGTCAACTCTTCGTTACCTAATTTAGTATCCCTAACTTCTAATGAATACTCATCAATATGGATCGATGTAAAAATATCTTCGCGAACTACTTTTTCAGAAATTACAATCGCATCCTCAAAGTTATATCCTTTCCAGGGCATAAAGGCCACTTTCATATTTCTACCAAGTGCCAATTCTCCTTTTTGGGTCGCATAACCTTCACATAAAACCTGACCTTTAGTTACTTTATCACCTTTAACAACAATGGGCTTAAGGTTGATAGAAGTTCCCTGGTTTGTTTTTCTGAATTTAACTAACTCATAAGTTTTAAGATCACTGTCAAAGCTTACTTTAGCTTCATCTTCGGTACGCTCGTAACGAATTCTAATTTCGTTTGAGTCAACATATTCAACAACACCATCGCCTTCTGCATTAACCAGTACTCTGGAATCCGAAGCAACCTGACGTTCTAAACCTGTACCAACAATTGGAGATTCAGGACGTAATAAAGGTACTGCCTGGCGCATCATGTTTGATCCCATCAATGCACGGTTAGCGTCATCATGTTCCAGGAATGGAATTAACGATGCCGAAATAGACGAGATCTGGTTTGGTGCCACATCAGTATAATGAATTGAGGTAGGCTCTGTCACCGGAAAATCACCTTCCATTCTGGCAATTACCTTATCATGTAAAATCTTACCTGCATCATCAACCTGAACAGTTGCCTGGGCAATTAGTTTTTCTTCCTCCTCTTCGGCACTTAAGTAAACCGGATCTCCTTTAATGTCTACAACGCCGTTTTCAACCGGACGGTAAGGTGTTTCAATGAATCCCATGGAGTTCACTTTTGCGTACACTGAAAGCGACGATATTAATCCAATATTCGGTCCCTCAGGCGTTTCAATCGGACAAAGTCTTCCGTAATGGGTATAGTGAACGTCACGAACCTCAAAACCTGCTCTTTCTCTCGACAGACCTCCAGGTCCTAAAGCTGATAAACGACGCTTATGTGTGATCTCCGCTAATGGATTGGTTTGATCCATGAACTGAGATAACTGGTTAGTACCAAAGAACGAATTAATTACAGATGATAAGGTCTTCGCATTAATCAAATCAATCGGTGTAAATACCTCATTGTCACGAACATTCATACGTTCACGAATAGTACGTGCCATACGAGCTAAACCAACACCAAACTGCGACGATAACTGCTCACCAACGGTACGTACACGACGGTTAGATAAGTGATCAATATCATCAATCTCTGCTTTAGAGTTGATAAGCTCAATTAAATATTTTATGATGGTAATGATATCTTCTTTGGTAAGCACCTGCTTATCCATACCAATATCAAGACCTAATTTTTTATTCATTCTGTAACGCCCGACTTCACCTAAAGAGTAACGTTGGTCTGAGAAGAATAATTTATCAATGATACCCCGGGCTGTTTCTTCATCCGGCGGTTCTGCATTACGTAACTGACGGTAAATATGCTCAACCGCTTCTTTTTCAGAATTTGTCGGGTCTTTTTGAAGCGTGTTATGAATAATAGCATAATCACCTTGTTCAGACGTTTCCTTGTGTAAAAGAATAGTCTTCACTTCAGCACCTAAAATATCTTCAATATTTTCTTTATCAAGAACCGTATCACGATCAAGTACAATCTCGTTACGCTCAATAGATACTACTTCTCCGGTATCCTCATCAACAAAATCTTCATGCCATGTGTTAAGTACACGTGCGGCTAATTTTCTTCCTAAATACTTTTTTAATCCCGTTTTTGATACTTTAACTTCTTCAGCTAAATCAAAAATCTCTAAAATATCTTTATCACGCTCAAAGCCTATAGCTCTGAATAGCGTTGTTACAGGTAACTTTTTCTTTCTGTCAATGTAAGCGTACATTACCTGATTGATGTCTGTAGCAAATTCAATCCAAGAGCCTTTGAAAGGAATCACTCTTGCCGAATATAATTTTGTTCCGTTAGCATGGAATGACTGACCAAAGAATACTCCGGGAGAACGGTGTAACTGAGATACCACTACACGTTCCGCACCGTTGATAACAAACGTACCACTTGGCGTCATGTAAGGAATAGTTCCTAAGTACACATCCTGGACAATGGTTTCAAAATCTTCATGTTCAGGGTCTGTACAGTACAACTTTAACCTTGCTTTTAAAGGCACACTGTATGTTAGTCCTCTTTCAATACACTCGTCAATAGCGTACCTTGGTGGATCTATGAAGTAATCTAAGAATTCTAAAACAAATTGATTACGAGAGTCCGTGATTGGAAAGTTTTCCATGAAGGTATTATAAAGGCCTTCGTCACCTCGTTCTTCAGACTTTGTTTCTAATTGGAAAAAATCCTGGAAGGATTTAATTTGAATATCCAGGAAATCCGGATATTCTGTTCTATTTACAATAGACGAGAAATTTAATCTTTCAGCTTGTGTTGACAACATCAATGAACGGAATTTTGATTAAAAAAAATAGTGATAGCGTATGTACTCTTTATATACGCAAAATGGTTTAGGTCTTATCCCGCCTTTGCGGGACAGCCCTAAACCTTTGTGTTTTTAGGATGCTAAGCTTATTTAAGCTCAACCTCAGCTCCAGCCTCTTCTAATGAAGCTTTTAAGCCTTCTGCTTCGTCTTTAGAAACACCTTCTTTAATAGCGCTTGGTGCCTCATCAACTAATCCTTTAGCTTCTTTAAGACCTAAACCGGTAAGTTCTTTAACTAACTTAACTACAGCTAACTTAGATCCACCTGGTGCTTTAAGGATTACATCAAACTCAGTTTTTTCTTCTGCAGCTTCTCCTCCAGCAGCAGCACCGCCACCAGCAGCAACAGCAACAGCTGCAGCAGCAGGCTCGATACCATACTCATCTTTTAATATAGTAGCTAACTCATTAACTTCCTTTACTGTTAAGTTAACTAATTGTTCTGCGAAATCTTTTAAATCTGCCATTTTTCTATCGTTTTAATAAATTTTTAATTTTAATATAATTGTAATAAGTGCGTACTTTTTAATACTATCCTTCTTTTTCAGATAGTGTTTTAATAATACCAGCCAGTTTTCCTCCACCGGATTGAAGTGCAGAAACAACGTTTTTAGCAGGCGATTGTAATAATGTCACAATCTCACCAATCAATTCTTCTCTAGACTTGATATCTACTAACACATCTAACTGCTCGTCACCAATGTAGATAGCTTCCTCAATAAACGCTCCTTTTAATAAAGGTTTCTCTGATTTTTTACGGAAGTTCTTAATTAACTTGGCTGGGGCATTACCGGTTTCCGAATACATCACAGATGTATTTCCTTTTAAAACGGTTGGAAGGTCACCAAAATCTTTTTCAGAGGCTTCCATCGCTTTTTCCAGCAATGTATTTTTAACTACGGCCAATTTTACGTTTGCTTTAAAACAAGCACGACGTAAAGCTGAGGTTGTTCCTGCGTTTAACCCTGAAATATCTGTTAAATAGATATTTGTGTTATTAGCTAATTCGCCAGTTAACTCCTCAATTACTTGTGATTTTTCTTCTCTTGTCATAATAAAAGTTTTTAACTAGGTTAATTAACCAATCTTAGGATCAATAGCAACACTGGGACTCATAGTAGAAGACATAAAAATGCTTTTCACATAAGTTCCTTTTGCCGCAGTTGGCTTAAGTTTTATTAATGTTTGTATTAATTCATTTGCATTACCAGCAATTTTATCAGCACTAAATGATGCTTTACCAATAGCAGCGTGCACAATACCGGTTTTATCAACTTTAAAGTCAATTTTACCAGCCTTTACTTCGCTTACTGCTTTAGCAACATCCATAGTTACCGTACCGGTTTTTGGGTTTGGCATTAAACCGCGAGGCCCTAATACACGTCCTAACGGACCTAATTTCCCCATAACACTTGGCATGGTAATAATAACGTCAACGTCAGTCCATCCCCCTTTGATTTTATCAAGGTATTCCTGTAAACCAACATAATCAGCACCTGCTTCTTTAGCTTCGGCTTCTTTATCCGGCGTTACTAATGCTAATACTTTCATATCTTTACCAGTACCGTGTGGAAGTGATACAACACCTCTTACCATTTGATTTGCTTTTCTGGGATCAACTCCTAAACGTACAGCAAGATCAACGGATGCGTCAAACTTGGTATTGGTAATTTCTTTAATTAATGCTGAAGCTTCATCTAGTGAATAAAGTCTTCCTTTTTCAATTTTCGCTACAGCTTCTTTTTGCTTTTTTGTTAATCTTGCCATCTTTTAATGTTTTAAAGATTAATTAGGGAACTTCCCTGTTACAGTGATTCCCATAGATCTTGCCGTACCAGCAACCATTTTCATAGCAGACTCTACAGTAAATGCATTTAAATCTACCATTTTGTCTTCTGCAATGGTTTTAACCTGATCCCAAGAAACTTTAGCTACTTTTTTACGGTTTGGTTCTCCCGAACCTTTCTTCACCTTGGCCGCTTCTAATAATTGTACTGCAGCTGGAGGCGTTTTAATAACAAAGTCAAAAGACTTGTCTTTATAAACAGAGATAACAACCGGTAATACTTTACCTGCTTTATCCTGGGTTCTGGCATTAAATTGCTTACAGAACTCCATTATGTTAACCCCAGCAGCACCTAGAGCGGGTCCAACCGGTGGCGAAGGATTCGCTGCACCTCCCCTAACTTGTAGCTTAACTACTTTACTTAACTCTTTTGCCATTTTTAATAATTTAATTTGATACGATTCTTTAAAATTGGAAGCAAAAGAACGTATCCTTTATATAGTGTAACAATTATTATACTTTTTCAACTTGCATATAACTTAATTCCAATGGTGTTTTTCTTCCGAAAATCTTAACCATCACTTCAAGCTTACGCTTCTCTTCATTTATTTTTTCGATAGTTCCGTCAAATCCGTTAAACGGCCCATCAATTACTTTAACCGTTTCTCCTTTAGTAAACGGTATCGCAACATTTGCTGTTTCTTCAACAGACAATTCATCAACCTTACCTAACATTCTGTTTACTTCAGATTGTCTTAATGGCACCGGGTCACCGCCTTTTGTTTCACCTAAAAAACCAATCACGTTTGTAACTGATCTGATGATATGCGGAACCTCTCCTGATAAATTGGCCTGAATCATTATATAACCCGGGAAATAAACTTTTTCTTTACTGATCTTTTTCCCGTTTCTTATCTGAATTACTTTTTCCGTTGGTACCAATACCTGGTCAACATAATCCTGTAAACCTAAACGAGCAATTTCATTCTCTATATAGGTTTTGATCTTGTTTTCCTGACCACTTACGGCCCTAACAACGTACCATTTTTTTTCGCTTACTTCAGACATAATATTCTTTTAACTAATTAAATCAAAGTAATAACCAATAACCTTGGCAAAAACTGAATCCACTCCCCATATGGCTAATGAGAAAATAATTGAAAATACAGCTACAAGCACCGTTAAGTTTTGAGCCTCAGCCCAAGTAGGCCAACTTACGTTAGTTTTAAGTTCGTTAAATGATTCCTTTATATAATTTACAAATCCTGCCATTTATAATTCTATTAGCACACTTTGCTTTGACTACGCCAAGTGTAAACTTGTTGAGAGACTAAAGTCTCAAATTCATTTAGCACGGGTTGCGAGACTCGAACTCACGACACCTGGTTTTGGAGACCAGTGCTCTACCAACTGAGCTAAACCCGTAAATATAAGTCAAGGTATTCCGAAAAAACGGAATACCTTAAACTTACACTATATTTAACTGTATTAGTCTAAAATTTCAGTTACCTGACCGGCTCCAACAGTTCTACCACCTTCACGGATAGCAAAACGTAAACCAATATTCATGGCGATTGCTTGGATTAACTCAACAGTAATAGTTAAGTTATCACCAGGCATAACCATCTCAACGCCATCAGGTAAAGCAATGTTACCAGTTACGTCAGTTGTACGTACGTAAAACTGAGGACGGTAGTTGTTGTGGAATGGCGTGTGACGTCCACCTTCTTCTTTCTTAAGGATATAAACCTCAGCTTTAAATTTAGCATGTGGTGTTACAGAACCTGGTTTACAGATTACCATACCTCTTGAGATTTGAGTTTTCTCAATACCTCTTAATAAGATACCTGCGTTATCTCCAGCTTCACCTCTATCCAATATTTGACGGAACATCTCAATACCAGTAATAGTAGAAGTTAACTTCTCAGCACCCATACCAATAATCTCTACAGGATCACCCGTGTTAGCAATACCAGTTTCAATTCTACCGGTTGCTACAGTACCACGACCAGTAATAGAGAATACATCTTCGATTGGCATTAAGAAATCTTTATCAATCTCTCTTAATGGCTCTTCGATCCAAGTATCACAAGCTTCCATTAATTCTAATACGGTATCTACCCATTTTTGCTCACCGTTAAGTGCACCTAAAGCAGAACCAGAAATTACAGGACCGTTATCTCCGTCATACTCGTAGAAGTTTAATAAGTCTCTAACTTCCATATCAACAAGCTCTAAAAGCTCTTCATCGTCAACCATATCAACTTTGTTTAAGAAAACAACGATACGAGGAATACCTACCTGACGACCTAATAAGATGTGCTCACGAGTTTGTGGCATCGGACCATCTGTTGCAGCAACCACTAAGATAGCACCATCCATTTGAGCAGCACCCGTTACCATGTTCTTTACATAATCGGCGTGACCTGGACAGTCTACGTGTGCATAGTGACGGTTAGCTGTCTGATACTCTACGTGAGATGTATTAATTGTAATACCTCTTTCTTTTTCTTCTGGAGCGTTATCGATCTGATCGAAGTCTTTAGCTTCAGATAAACCTGCATCAGCTAATACTTTAGTAATAGCAGCTGTTAAAGTTGTTTTACCGTGATCTACGTGTCCAATAGTACCTATATTTAAATGTGGTTTTGAACGATCAAAAGTTCCTTTTGCCATGTTAAAATAATTTAATCTTAGTTATATAATAATATTAGTGTATTCTAATTCTTTTTTTAAATTGAGCCAACGACGGGATTTGAACCCGTGGCCTCTTCCTTACCAAGGAAACGCTCTACCCCTGAGCTACGCCGGCATTTGGTGCGTTCCAGGTTTTAGCGTTTAAAGTTGCAAGTTTAGCTCAATGAACCTGAAACTTTTACAACTTGAAACCTTAAACCCCAAGTAATTGAGCGGGAGACCGGGTTCGAACCGGCGACATTCAGCTTGGAAGGCTGACGCTCTACCAACTGAGCTACTCCCGCATTTTGATTTTTGATTGACGATTTACAATATTCGATATTCACTTAATGATAAAAATCTACAATCGTAATTCTAAAATCTAAAATTCAATTGTGGGAAGAGCAGGATTCGAACCTGCGAAGGTAAAAACCAACAGATTTACAGTCTGTCCTCGTTGGCCGCTTGAGTATCTTCCCAATTAATTTTACAATATTTTAAAAGAGCCTGTCTTTCTTACGTTTTAGAGCCGATAGAGGGACTCCCTTCGACTACGCTCAGGATGAACTTCTCACCCCAGATTATCCTTGTGTTTACCTTACACTTACCTAATCTCCTGATAACGTTTTTCAAAATTTCAAGAGCCGATAGAGGGACTCGAACCCACGACCTGCTGATTACAAATCAGCTGCTCTAGCCAGCTGAGCTA
>NZ_JANQJQ010000045.1 GCF_028281565.1 Seonamhaeicola sp. | reverse complement strand
ATTTTATCTTTATAAGTAGTCCATTTATCTTTAATAGGACCCTTTGGTACTTTTGAATCTAAAACACTCATATTCTAAAAATTAATGGTGATTAAAATGGTGATAAACAGCTACTATAATAAATCCTAATGGAATGATAAAAGAATAAATCTTTCCGAACGCCTGCAAAGCTTTTTTTCTACCCGCTGTAGATCCCATGGATTGAAATGCCGATGTAAATCCGTGAAGCAAGTGCAATGCCAACAAGATAAAAGACACTACATATGCACCTACCCTCAGAGGGCTTAAAAATTTGTGCTGCAATTCATGAAAGTATCTGAACTCACCATCATGCATTCCGGACATATCACCCTGAATGTATTTTACATTTATTTCCGGAATCCAGAAATCAATAAAATGTAATACTAAAAACGCCAGTATTACCAATCCACTATAGATCATATTTCTACTCATCCAGGTAGAATTAGCTGCGCCATTGTTTTTAGCGTAAGATACACCAATAGCCTTTCGGTTTCTTAGTTCTAAAACAAACCCCATCACAAAGTGAAAAACCACTCCAAAAATCAATACAGGTTGCAACGCAAATTGTACGGCCGGATTGGTTCCCATAAAGTGAGATAGTTGGTTAAATAAGTCTTCACTAAAAATTGAAGTAATGTTGACTGCTAAGTGAATGATTAAGAAAAACATGAGGAAGAATGCAGAAAGCGCCATGGCTACTTTTCTTCCAATCGAAGATTTTAAAAATCCGCTCATTTTGTAAAGTTAATTTATGAAGTGCAAAGGTAATTTACTATAAATTCATAGGCAAAAAGTTAGCGCTTTAAAATTCTTATTTAGAACAATTATAAGTAATAATACTTAGTTTTTAAAAAATGACTTATATCATTGTGTTGGTGTAATATATTTACAATGACGCATACAACATATATATTATTTTCAGACCTTAAAACTAAGTATTATTATTTCATCACCTTAGCGGTTATTCCACAAAAAAGGCATCCTATTAAGGATGCCCTTTCAATTATTATGTAGATTTAATTTATTCTAAAACCACTTTTCTGGTAATCTTAGTGTTCTCAGAAAATATATTTACAAAATAAATTCCGGAAGATATCCCTATCATATCTATTGTTTTTATTCTGGGGCTGTTAGTTAAATCATGAATGGAAATCTGTCTGCCGCTAACATCATAGATCACTGCCTTTTCTAAATTGATGAAAGACGCATTTTTAATCTGAAATTGATCTGCTGTTGGGTTAGGAAAAATCGAAATTACCTCTTCCAATTGGTCTTCATCAATACTTAACGGGCAAGAGGCATCAGTCATTAAACCCTCAGTACAGGCCATAAAACTGTTGCTTCTTGATTGGATAGCATTTGCTGCAGTGCTATTATTCCCTCCGATAACCTTTTGAGATTCAGCAATGCTGAGTGCATAATGCATCACATCATCTTGATTATCTCCATCAACAACAGGGTCAATCACATGCGCTAACTGATGCCCATGTCCTAATTCATGTAATGCTACACTTTCAAAATCATATTCATTAATTGCCGGTAATCCGGACCCAAAATACCAGGCTTCGGTACCTGGTGTGATCGGGTCATTAACATCATCATCAAAAACAATATCCATTTCTGTAACGTGCCAATTCCAACTTGAAACATCGCCAAAAATTCCACAACCAGAAAATCTAGAAGTACATCTTCCTAAAAGACCATCTGGTAATTCTGAACCATTATCAAATCTAACAACATTTGTACCATCACTACTAACTTCATCTACTGCTGTAGCCGAATTACTGATAGTCCAGTTAACACCTGTTTCACATACCCATCTATCAAGGGCTCTCTCAAATGCGGCTTTAGCACCCGGATGTTCAGTGTCATTAAAAAAATCTGTTTGCATCTCCCATGTATATCCACCAGCAGCATTAGCATTTATATGCCTAATTTGATAAGCATAAAATCCTAATGGACCATCACTCCCAGGAGGCATTTGAGTGGTCTGATCATCAGGGTCAAAAATTACATTTATTTCTGCATAAGTAACAGTTAATGTACTGGCAGAAAAACCATTAACAGCTCCACTATCTTGTACTAAAATCGTGCCTGTTCCTGCTTGTGATGGGACTTCAACCGTAATTACAGTATCACTCCATGACAAAACCTCCGAATCCAAAGCAAAAGTGAAAGTTGCACCTCCGTCATCTGCATTACTAAAACCAACTTTACCCTGCGTAATCCCAAAACCTGTTCCATTAATGGTTAACACTGCTTTTGTACCAGCAGTAATTGTTGTTGGTGAAAATGTTATACTCGCAGGTGGTAATAAAACTTTCCCTGAGTTATCTGATTTTGATGTTCTATCAACGGATTTCATGGAAGCCATTTCTGTATAACTAGTATTTGTAACACTCATTATATCATTATAAAGAAAAGAAATACCTCTTTTCTTTTTACTGAATGGGTTTACAGCAACGTTATATAAATTGTATTTATAAAAGCTTTGTACAGAAGCGTATCCTCTATATCTTTTATTCACCGATTTATTCTCAAATCCAAAAGGAACCAAGTTTTCCTTTAAGTTAAAAACGCCAATATCTCCTTTCTTAAGCCTCAAACTCGGTGTAGCCACTAAAGCTTCAGTCCCAACAATACCACCAAGAGTAATGATATCGACTAAAGCATTCGGTTCACCTTTAAAAACCTTATAAACCTTAACTGTATTTGAGGTGTATATATTACTGTGATTTGCATCCCAAAACGATTTTCTTGCAATAACCTCTCCTTCTATAACAAGATCAGAGTTCTTAATTTGCTTCTCCAATGAAACCTCTTTTAAAAGTTGAGCTTGCAAGCTCATAAACCCTAAAAGATTAAACACTATACTTAGGCACAAAACTTTTCTAGTAATTTTTTTCATTCTTCGAATTTTTAAAGTTCAACAAAAAAGCTTAAGGAGACTTACAGCACAAGATAAAAAGATTGAATATCAACACCATACAATCTGTTTTATCTTAATGTTAAAAACTGAGGGACTCTCAAATATAGCAAAATATAACTAATGATTTATTAAGATTTGCTACATTTATCCTCCTAAACTTTTTAAAATGAAATATTCTCCGATAAATAACAGTCTTTTTATTACTAACAGAAAGAATTTTACTTCTAAAATGAAACCGAACAGCTTAGCTGTTTTTAATTCTAATGACATTTATCCCATAAGTGCCGATAGCACTTTACCCTTTCAGCAACACAGGGATATTTTCTATTTATCCGGAGTTGACCAGGAAGAAAGTATTTTGGTATTATTCCCGGATTGCCCCAAAGAAAAGCACCGCGAAATATTGTTCCTAAGAGAGACCAATGAACACATTGCCGTTTGGGAAGGTGAAAAATTAACCAAAGAAAAAGCATTAGAGGTTAGTGGTATCAAAACAGTGTACTGGTTGCAGGACTTGGAAAAAATCATGTTTGAGATCATGACACAATGCGACACAGTTTATATCAATACCAACGAGCATTACCGTTCCAATGTTGAAGTGGAGACCAGGGAAGACCGGTTTACAAAATGGTTAAAAGAAAAATACCCGGCGCATGCTGTTGCCAAAAGCAATCCTATTTTGCAAAGGCTTCGTTCTGTAAAAGACCAAATAGAAATAGATTTAATTCAACAAGCCTGTAATATTACGGAAAAAGGGTTCCGCAGGGTTTTAAATTTTGTAAAACCGGGCGTGATGGAATACGAAATTGAAGCGGAATATATTCACGAATTTATCAGAAACCGCTCCCGGGGTTTTGCATATACCCCTATCGTAGCATCCGGTAATAATGCCAATGTTTTGCATTACATAGAAAACAATAAAGCATGCAAAGCCGGAGATTTAATTCTAATGGATGTGGGTGCTGAGTACGCCAACTACTCCAGTGATATGACCAGAACCATTCCTGTTTCAGGTAAATTTAATGACCGTCAAAAAGCGGTTTATAACGCGGTTTTAAGAGTAAAAAACGCAGCCACTAAAATGTTAGTTCCCGGAACGCTTTGGGAAGCCTATCATGTTGAAGTTGGCAAGATCATGACTTCGGAATTACTCGGTTTAGGTTTACTGGATAAGGCTGATGTTCAAAATGAAGACCCGGAATGGCCGGCCTATAAAAAATACCTGATGCACGGAACCAGCCATCACATGGGATTAGACACACATGACTATGGTATTTTAACCGAACCTATGCAAGCCCATATGGTATTTACGGTTGAACCGGGTATTTACATTCCGGAAGAAGGTTTCGGTGTTAGAATTGAAGATGATGTAGTGATCCAGAAAGCGGGTGAACCTTTCAATTTAATGAAGAACATTCCCATTGAAGTAGATGAGATTGAAGATATCATGAATTCATAAAAAGAAAAAGAGGGATTGAGATCCCTCTTTTTTATTGCTCAAACTTAATCTTCAGATTTAAAGAGTGACTAATTCAAATAAATACTCGTTTAGTTTTTGCAATGTTCCTATTTTATCTTCGGCATCAATCAACAATGAAATGTTGTTTCGGCTTCCGCCATAAGATATCATTCTTATTTTTACATCCTTCAAAATCTGGAATAATTTAAAGGTATCTTCATGGTTTACAATAGAGTGCCCAACCAGACATACAATACTCTGATTTTTATCTACTTCAATAATTGCTATGGATTCCAGTTCCGATACAATCTTATCCAGGTTTTTGTCATCGTCAATAGTTAAAGAAACCGCCACTTCAGAAGTAGTGATCATATCTATGGGTGTTTCGTAAACCTCAAAAATTTCAAATACCTTTCTCAAAAAACCATGAGCCTGAAGCATTCTACCGGACTTAATTTTAATTGCGGTAATGTTATCTTTAGCTGCGATAGCTTTGATACCATTTTCTACATGATCACTACTAATTAAAGTCCCGAGAGCCGAAGGATTCATCGTATTTTTTAACCTGACGGGAATACCATCTGCCCTTACTGGCAACACCGTTTGCGGGTGCAAAATTTTGGCGCCGAAATAGGCTAACTCAGCAGCTTCATCAAATGACAGATCTGAAATTGGCTGAGTCCCTTCCACAAACCTTGGGTCGTTATTATGCATACCGTCAATATCAGTCCAAATTTGAACCTCATCTGCTTTAATTACCGCACCAACTATAGTTGCCGTATAATCACTACCACCACGTTGTAAATTAGAGACTGCTCCATGATCATCTAAACAGATAAAACCTTGCGTGATATAAATGTCGGCTTCAGGTGTATTTTCCAAAACCCCATTCAAACGCTCTCTTATATACTTTAGATCCGGTTCTTTAACCGCATCAATCTTCATAAAATCCAATGCCGGTAACAATTGAGAATTAATGCCCTCCTGCTGTAAATAGGCATTAAACATGTAAGTAGAAAGCAACTCGCCCTGAGCCAATATTTCGTTTTCTAAAGGCAAGGTATATGATTTGTTGGTGCACGCTAATAAAAAGTTAAAACGCTCTGACACATAATCGGCAACTTTCGCATTAAGGCTCCTTTCACTTAACAAATCATTTACAACCTCAACATATTTTTCATTTAAACTCTTAATTTCAGATTGAGCAGCCTCTGTATGGTTATTTTTAACTTTTGCAGCAATACTCACCAAAGAATTGGTTGTACCGGACATAGCAGAAAGCACTACTATTTTTTTATCACCATCATTAATGATTGTCCTAACATGATTCATGTTCTCAACTGAACCAACCGAAGTACCACCAAATTTTAAAACTTGCATCATTATATCTTATTTGCTTAGGCAACCAAGCACCTAGTCATTTCATTTTCATCCTTTTGAGCTGCAAAATTAAAATACGTTCTGACTTAAAACTTATTTTTATAAAAAAATGTTTACTTTTACACATATTGTTAAATAATTAACATGAAAACCGTATCTAACTGTGTAGAAGACATCCTGATTACGCAACCTTACCTGGAGGAAGCACTATCAAGAAACATTATTAATTATAGTGCCTTAGCTGTAGAGCTGACCGAACCTATTAGCAAGATGCTCAAAAAGGACGTTAAACCAGGCGCCATTATGATGGCCTTAAGGCGTTACAATCCGCCACCCACCCTAGGCAACTCCATTAAAATGAAGCGTGTTATCCAAAATCTGGGTGACATCACCGTGCGTTCTAACCTGACTGATTTCACAGTTAAAAATTCGGATACTTTAATTGATAATCACGCCAAAATACTGGCTCGTATAAACCAGGAAAATAAGTTATTTTACACTTTTACAAGAGGCATCCACGAAAGTAATATCATCATCTCCAGCAGCCTTAAAGGCTTTGTCCATGATAATTTAAAAAACGAAACTTTTTTAGCAGTTCAGGACGGGCTTTCGGCTATTAGTATAAACCTACCCCAGGACAACTCTAAAATAGCAGGTTTGTATTACCACTTTTTTAAACGTTTAGCCTGGGAAGGTATCGTTTTATATGAAGTCCTTTCCACAACAAATGAGTTCACCATTTTGGTTGAAGACGAATATGTTGATAAGGCGTTTACGGCTATAAAAAGAGTGAAATCGTAATCGGATTAACCTGATCATTTTTACCTTTGCAGTTCATCTTTTAAATTATGATCCTAGAATATAAAGGCATCCCGGTTTTTTATAAGGACGAAGGAAAAGGAAACGCCGTTGTTTTACTTCACGGATTTTTAGAGAACACAAAAATTTGGGAGCCGTTTCTCCCTCAGCTTACCAAAAGAAACAGGGTTATTTGTATTGACCTTTTAGGTCATGGCAAAACAGGTTGTTTAGGCTATATTCATTCTATGGAATTAATGGCCGAAGTGGTTGAAGCTGTCCTAAAGCATTTGAGAATTAGAAAATCCATTTTTATCGGCCACTCTATGGGCGGTTATGTTTCGCTGGCCTTTGCCGAAAAAAACCCGGACAATATAAAGGGTTTATGCTTGATGAATTCTACCGCCAGTGCAGACACTCCTGAAAAGAAAAAAAACAGAGAAAGAGGTATTGAAGCCGTAAAGCAAAATCATAAAACGTTTATCAGAATCGCTGTTGCTAATCTGTTTACCCCTGAAAATCAAAACATATTTTCAAAAGAAATAGAACATCTGATCAACGAGTGCCTAAAAACACCTTTACAAGGCATTGTAGCCGCTTTAGAAGGCATGAAGATCAGAGAAGACAGAGAAGTGTTGCTTCATTTTTCACCGTATAAAAAAATGATGATCATTGGTAAAAAAGATCCTGCACTTGATTACAAATCTTTAATGTCTCAAACTGAAAACACCGAAGTAAAGATCGTAGAATTTGATGGAGGACATATGAGTTTTATAGAAAATAAAGCTGAATTTTTAGATTCAATTATGTATTTCATCGAAAATATTTGACTCTTTATCGTTTTTTATTATATTTTTTGTAGGTTTATAGTCACCAAATATTTCAACCATGCAAAAAACTACCAGCAAGCCTACTTTTTTACCTAAAATGTATTGCTCAATTTTTGGTCATGATTATCAAATAACAAAAAAAGTAACTTACCACGTTAAAGAGTATACCTGCTCGCATTGCAAAAAACAATTAACTACAAACAGCAATGGAAAATTGATTGAGCTCACCCCAAAATTCAAAGAAATAAATAGAATACTGGAACGTATTCACGCTTCAAGAATGGAACGTTTAAAGAAGAAATCAATCACTTCATCGATTTGTTGACATCTTGTTAATAACTTTTATAGGGTTTTTTTACCTTTAAGAAGTCTCTCTCTAAAAGTAATTATTTAATGGCCAACGTTTTATGAAACACATACATTGCAAAGTATTTGGGCACGATTTGAAGCTTAGCAGAAATATCACCTTTCACGTGAAAGAATACGCTTGCAAAAACTGCAAAAAACAATTTACCACAGACAGTAACGGTAATTTAACAGAGTTAACACCAAAATTCAAAGAGATAAATGCCGTTTTGGAAAACATTCATAACAAACGCCTTTTAAAGCGTCAAAAGGTTAACCCTGAATTATTAGTTTTCAGACATTAAAATTTTTCCACCCCTGAGCTTTAAGCTCAATTTTTGTTTCCGCCCTGGTCACTAAATGTATCCCTTCTCCTTTTTCTTTTATATAACCTATCACTGTTAAGCTAGGATTCGCTTTAATTTTAGGATAGTCTTCCTGTGATATTGTAAATAGCAATTCATAATCTTCCCCTCCGTTTAATGCAACCGTTGTACTGTCTATATCAAATTCTTCACATGTTGCAATAACCTGAGGGTCTAATGGAATTTTGTTTTCATACAGATCGCAGCCAACCTGACTCTGCTTACAAATATGAAGGATCTCCGAGGAAAGTCCGTCGCTAATATCAATCATAGCTGTAGGCCTAACGTCCAGATCTTTCAAGAGTCTAATTATATCCTGTCTTGCCTCAGGTTTTAACTGACGTTCAATAACATAGGAATAGGCATCTAAATCCGGTTGATTATTAGGGTTCACTTTATAAACTTCCTTTTCCCTTTCTAAGATTTGTAAACCCATATAAGCACCACCTAAATCCCCCGAAACGACTAACAGGTTATTTGGTTTTGCTCCATTTCTATAGACTTCGTTATCATGATCTACCTGACCAATAGCCGTTACAGAAATTAACAACCCTGTGGTAGAGGATGTTGTATCTCCTCCCACAACATCAACATTATATATTTTAGCTGCGGTTTCAATACCGGCATATAGTGCTTCTAAAGCTTCTAAAGAGAACCTGTTAGACACCGCTATTGAAACAGTGACCTGGGTAGCCTGGGCATTCATGGCATATACGTCAGACAAATTAACCACAACAGCTTTGTAGCCCAGGTGCTTTAATGGCATATAACTCAAATCGAAATGTACACCCTCAACAAGTAAATCAGTACTAACAACTATTTTATGCTCTTTAAAATTTAAAACAGCGGCATCATCCCCAATGCCCTTCACTGTAGAAGGCTGTTTTACTTTAAAATTCCTGGTTAAATGGTCTATAAGTCCAAACTCACCTAAATCGCTTAACGGGGTCCTATGTTGATTTTTATCTTCTATCATGCTGCAAAAATAAGAAGCTTAATGCTATTATTCTATTTTAAAATAATAGTTTTATCAGGTTAAATTTGTTACTTTACATACGGTTTTCAAAAGCATGAGATAATATATGTGTATGAAAATTCGTTTTACTAAAAATTGCTAAGTATGTACTACTTAAAAAAGAAAAGGTATGCGCTTTATTTAGTTGCATTAATTTGCCTTACAGGCATTTTTTTATCATCATGTGAAAGAGACAATAATATTCCTTTAAATACTGATGGAGATGCAATCGTTGTTTTAGCGCCCTGTGTTAATGGTTTGGCCGATATTTATCCCTGCAATGATTACGATTTAATGGCAAATATTCCGTTAAGCACTTTTGATGCCACAGGCGGCAATGATTCCTGGGGATGGGTTGACCAAACTACCGGAAAAGAATATGCCCTTATGTGTTTAGATAACGGTATTGCTTTTGTTGATGTCACAGACCCTGTTAACCCTGTCTATTTAGGAAAGCTTCCAACAGCAACCATTTCCAGTTCTTGGCGTGATGTAAAAATATATGATGACCACGCTTTTATAGTGGCCGATTGCAGCTTTGGAAATTCTAGTTGCACCGATTCCCATGGCCTGCAGGTCTTTGACCTTACCAGGTTAAGAAATGTTGCCAATCCACCTGAAACATTTGCCGAGGACACTCACTTCACCGGTTTTGGAAAAGCTCATAATATTGTAATTAACGAAGAAAGCGGATACGCGTATATTGTTGGCGGTATTGATTACAGCGGCGGGCCTATATTCATTAATATCCAAAACCCGACTGCTCCTGTTATTGAGGGTGGTTTAAGCACCGGAGGGTATTCGCACGATGCCCAGGTTGTGACTTATAACGGACCTGATACTGATTATTCCGGTCAGGAAATATTCATTGGCAGCAATGAAAATGAAGTTGTTATTGCAGATGTTACAGATAAAGCAAACCCATCTATTATTTCAACAATAAGTTACAGTAATGTTGGCTACACACATCAAGGCTGGTTTACTTCAGACATGAAGTATTTCATATTAGGTGACGAATTAGATGAAAATAATTTTGGTTTCGACACTAAAACTATAGTTCTTGATTTTACAGATCTGGACAATCCGTTGTTTCATTTTAACTACTTTGGACCGTCAGTCGCTATTGACCATAATGGTTATGTAAAAAACAACAATTTTTACCTTGCTAACTACAGAGCAGGTATGCGGGTTATAGATATTTCCGATATTGACAATGCTACCTTCACAGAAATAGGCTTCTTTGATACCTATCCTGAGGACGACAATACTGCTTTTGATGGTGCCTGGACTGTTTATCCTTATTTCCCAAGTGGAAACATCATTATAAGCGACATCAACAGAGGTCTTTTTATAGTTAGAAAAAGCGGCACATAATGCTTTATTATGTCAGGACGTTCACAAAAATATCGCCTTCTTATCTGCATATTTTCTTCAGTTTTAGTCACTTTCAATTGTTCTAAAGACGATAATCCAAAAACGCCTACTCCTATTCAAAAAGAAGTAGATTTTGTAAAAACGCTTGGAGGTACAAAAAACGAAAGTGCCCGTTCTATTATACAAACTTCAGATGGCGGTTATGCCGTCTTAGGATATACTCAAAGTAATGATGGTGATATTACAAACAAAACCGATACATCTTTTGATTGCTGGTTATTGAAGTATAACCAAAATAGTACACTTGAATGGCAAAAGACTTATGGTGGAAGTGGTGACGACAGGGGCCATGATATCATTCAAACAACGGACGGTGGTTACGCCGTTTTAGGTTATAGCAAAAGTAATGACGGTGATGTTACAACTAATAATGGGTTAAACGATTTTTGGGTGGTCAGGTTAGATAGTTCGGGTGACATTTCTTGGGAAAAATCATTTGGTTTTTCAGGAACTGATACCGGCCATACTATTATTCAAACCAATGATGGCGGTTTTCTGATAACCGGTGTTTTAGATGTATCGGCATCAGGTGGACAAGGCAACTCCAAAGCATCAACAAAGAAACATGCCGGAGGCGATTATTGGGCTGTAAAACTAAATGTTTCCGGAGCCCTGGAATGGAGTAGATATTACGGAGGCACTTTTACAGATACGCCTTACGATGTTATTCAAACCGCTGATAACGGTTATATACTTGTTGGGTCCTCAGATAGTGATGACACAGATATAAAAGCCAATAAGGGCTCTTACGATTTTTGGGTGGTTAAAATTTCAGACACCGGAACCTTACTTTGGGAAAAATCATTTGGCGGTACCGAAATTGATGAAGCCCGGGGCATTACAAAAACCAATGACGGCAACTATCTTATCATAGGTGATACCAGAAGTAGTGATCTAGATGTTTCTTTTAATAATGGAGCTGCAGATTTTTGGGTCTTTAAGATGTCTCCAAGCGGAGATCTAATTTGGGAAAAAGCCTTTGGAGGCAGCAGTTTTGATGCAGCACGTTCCATCACCAAAACACAAGATGGCGGTTTTATCATCTGTGGAAGTTCAAGAAGTGCCAATGCTGATATTAATAACAATGGGCAAAATGATGCCTGGGTTATAAAAATTGATAGCAATGGTAATATGGCGTGGCAAAAAAGCATCGGAGGTTCGGGCGTAGACCTGGCATATGATGCTTTAGCACTAAGTGACAACTCCGTTATTATAGTTGGCGAATCCGGTAGTTCTGATATAGATGTCCCTGAAAACAAAGGTTTTTCCGATCTTTTAATTTTTAAAATAAAATAATCAATATGAATAAAATCGCCTCAATAATATTCATTCTATTTTCATTGTTATCATGTAGTTCCGATGATGACAATAACACTGTTAGCTTTTCCCTGAATTTCAGCCATAATTGGGACGGAACACCGGTAACCAATGCGGATTTTAACACTATCAAATTCACCAATGCCGAAGGAGACCAATTAAGCATAGAACGTTTACGTTATTTAATTTCAGATATTAAACTTGAAAAGTCAAATGGAGAAACTATCATTATCGAAGCTTATAACCTAGTTGATGTCACTAATAACCAAAACCTTATTTTCTCGCCAACCGCAACTATTTCTGAAGGGACCTATTCCAAGGTGTCTTTTATTTTCGGATTTAAAAACGAAAAAAATCTTGATGGGGTTTACCCGGATTTAAATACGGTTTCGTGGAATGTGCCGGCAATGTTAGGTGGGGGTTATCACTATATGCAATTAGATGGTAAGTTCTTAAACAGCTCTAACATGGAACAAGGATATAATTATCATGCCATCAGGGCAGCCGATAATCCCGGAGCAAACCCAACCTTTCCGCAAGACACTTTTTTTGAAGTTAATTTGGGAAGTGTCACTATTTCCAATAATGCCGTTTTCAATATTGAAATGAACATTGCCCAATGGTTTAAAACTCCACATACCTGGGATTTGAATGTTTTAAACCAGATGCTCATGCCCAATTCGGCAGCTCAAATTATGATGTATGACAACGGACAAAATGTATTTAGTTTAAAATCTGTAGATCAATAAAATTGAAAAAGAGGGTATTACATAATTGCGCTTTTTTGTTTTTCATATGTTTTTCTTGTACAAATGAAAAGGTAGATACTTACAGCCCAACCCCAAGTGCGCTACAAATACCTCAATTGTTTGGAGACAAAATCATAAACCCGGTTATCCCTTTTGATAATCCGCAAACTGTTGAAGGCATTGCCTTGGGGAAAAAATTATTTTTCGATCCTATTTTATCAGCAGATAACTCCCAAGCTTGCGCCGATTGCCATAAGCCAGAAAATGCCTTTACAGACCCGGATAGGTTTAGTGATGGCATTAACGGAACGCTGGGAACCCGAAACTCGATGCCCTTATTTAATCTGGCCTGGAATTATGATGAAGCATTTTTTTGGGATGGCCGGGCTTTTAGTTTGGAACACCAGGCTTTTAATCCGGTAACAGACCCAATAGAAATGGCAAGTACGTGGCCGGAAGTGGAGCAAAAACTGCAAGATCATTCAGAATATCCAACCCTTTTCAATCAAGCATTTGGAACCTCAAAAATAGATTCCTCTTTAGTTACCAAAGCTATAGCACAATTTGAGCGCACTTTAATTTCATCAAATTCAAAGTTTGATAAATATCTCTTAGGTGAAACTTCTTTAACACCTCAGGAACTTAATGGCTTTAATGTGTTTATGGATGAAAACAGAGGGGATTGTTTTCATTGTCATGGTAGTGAAAACAATCCATTGTGGACAGACAACCTTTTCCACAATAACGGTTTGGATGCTATTATTACAGATTTAGGTTTAGGCGAGGTTAGCGGAGACCCGGCAGATAATGGCAAATTCAAATCGCCTTCCCTTAGAAATTTAGCCTTTACCGCACCTTATATGCACGATGGCAGATTCGCCACTTTAGATGACGTGATTGACCATTATAGTGAAGGCCTTCAAGATTCACCTACCATAGATCCGCTGATGAAAAAAGTAGCTCAGGGTGGTGTTCAATTAAGCCCACAGGACAAGGCAGATTTAAAGGCTTTTCTTTTAGCACTTTCTGATTATGAATTTATCAATAATCCTGCTTTTAAAAACCAATAACTAAAAACTATAAAACCATATATTAATATAATGTTAGGTTGTGTTGTAATCCATGACTTATATTGTATATTTGTGCTCTATTTAGAGTGAATCTAATTAAAGTTATGATCAAAGTTTCAGAAACAGCAAAGAAAAAAGTAATAGAGCTTATGACCGAAGACGGTTATAATGCTGCTACGGATTTTATTCGAGTTGGTGTAAAAAGCGGTGGTTGCTCCGGGTTATCGTATGATTTAAAATTTGATAAGGAACAGCAGGATGGCGATAAACTTTTTGAGGACAACGGTGTGAAAATCATTGTAGATAAAAAAAGCTTTTTATACTTAATAGGGACGACTTTGGAATATTCCGGCGGATTAAACGGAACCGGGTTTGTATTTAATAACCCTAATGCCAACAGGACTTGCGGTTGTGGCGAATCGTTTTCACTTTAAATTTTAAGAGAGCATTATGTCGAAATATACCGAAGACGATTTAAGAGAAGAACTAAAAACCAAAGAATACGAATACGGTTTTTATACAGATATAGAGTCGGAAACTTTCCCAAAAGGTTTGAACGAAGATATCGTTCGTGCCATTTCTCAAAAGAAGGAAGAACCGGAATGGATGACCGAATGGCGCTTAGAGGCTTTCCGTATTTGGAAGGATATGGAAGAACCTGAATGGGCCAATGTAACCTATGAAAAACCCGATTTTCAGGACATTTCATATTACTCGGCCCCGAATAGCAAACCTAAATATGATAGTTTAGATGAAGTGGATCCGGAATTACTGGCAACTTTTGACAAACTTGGTATTTCCTTAGATGAGCAAAAGAAACTTGCGGGTGTTGCTATGGATGTGGTAGTTGATTCTGTTTCGGTCGCTACAACTTTTAAAGAAACCTTGGCAGAACAAGGCATTATCTTTATGAGTATTTCGGAAGCTATTAAAGAGCATCCGGAGCTTGTAAAAAAATATATAGGTACCGTTGTCCCTCAAAGAGACAATTTCTATGCAGCTTTAAATAGCGCTGTTTTTAGTGACGGTAGTTTCTGCTATATCCCTAAAGGCGTTAAATGCCCAATGGAACTTTCAACATACTTCAGAATTAATCAAGCCGGAACCGGTCAGTTTGAAAGAACTTTGGTGATTGCTGATGAGGGCAGTTATGTAAGTTATCTTGAAGGCTGTACAGCACCTAGCAGGGATGAGAATCAGTTACATGCCGCTGTGGTTGAATTGATTGCGCTTGATGATGCCGAAATCAAATACTCAACGGTTCAAAACTGGTTCCCTGGAAATGCAGAAGGTAAAGGAGGCGTTTACAATTTCGTAACCAAAAGAGGGTTATGCGAAACCAATGCTAAAATTTCCTGGACGCAGGTTGAAACAGGCAGTGCCATTACCTGGAAATATCCATCATGTGTATTAAAAGGCAATAATTCGGTTGGTGAGTTTTACTCCATAGCGGTAACAAACAATTACCAACAGGCCGATACCGGAACCAAAATGATCCATTTAGGGAAGAACACGAAATCGACTATTATTTCAAAAGGTATTTCTGCCGGAAAATCACAAAACTCGTATCGCGGATTAGTGCAAATAAATTCAAGAGCAGAAAATGCCCGTAACTTTTCACAATGTGACAGTTTACTAATGGGCAATGAATGTGGTGCGCATACTTTTCCTTATATAGAAACCAAAAATCAAACCGCTCAAATAGAACATGAAGCAACCACCAGTAAAATTGGTGAAGACCAAATATTCTATTGTAACCAAAGAGGTATTGACACGGAAAAAGCTATCGCTTTGATCGTGAATGGTTTCAGCAAAGAAGTTCTGAATAAGTTACCAATGGAATTTGCGGTAGAAGCTCAAAAATTATTAGAAATAAGCCTGGAAGGCAGTGTCGGATAAATCATATTTATGAAAAGAACAGTCTTTCTACTAATAATAGGTCTTTTAGTCTTTGCGAGCTGTAAAAAAGAAGGAGCCATTTTAAAAGGCGATTACGTATTCCATGGTGATGCCGCTGTTTTGCAAACCGACAGTATTATTTACGGAGTCATTATCAATAAACAAGTTCATAAATTAAATAAACAAGCCGAACCTTTTAAAAAACAACCGACCGATATGGTTAAAGTTGAAATAAGGGGAACGGTAAATAACGAAAAACACGAAACCATTCTTTGGGAAAACAAAATTGAGATTACTGAAATTCTTGATGTAGAGGCACTTCCCAACGAAGACTATAATAATGTTATAAAACTAAGTCAATAACTATGTTAAAGATAGAAAACCTACACGCAGGTGTTGAAGATAAAAGTATTTTAAAAGGTATTAACCTGGAGGTAAAACCGGGAGAAGTTCATGCTATTATGGGGCCAAATGGTTCCGGGAAAAGTACTTTGTCATCGGTTATTGCCGGAAAAGAAGAATACGAAGTTTCTGAAGGCAATATCATTTTTGAAGGTGAAGATATTGATGAGCTAGCCGCAGAGGAACGTGCGCATAAAGGGATTTTTATGTCGTTTCAATATCCGGTGGAAATTCCCGGTGTTTCGGTAACAAACTTTATCAAAACAGCTATTAACGAAACCAGGAAAGCACAAGGATTGGAAGATATGCCCGCCAAAGACATGCTTAAACTAATTCGTGAAAAATCAGATCTTCTGGAAATAGACAGAAAGTTTTTATCACGTTCACTAAATGAAGGGTTTTCCGGTGGCGAAAAGAAGCGTAACGAGATCTTCCAAATGGCTATGCTGGATCCTAAATTAGCCATACTTGATGAGACGGATTCCGGGTTGGATATTGATGCGCTTCGTATTGTGGCTAATGGTGTAAACAAACTAAAAGGTGAGAATAACGCCGTCATTGTAATTACACATTACCAAAGGTTATTAGATTATATCGTACCGGATTTTGTACATGTTTTACATGATGGCAAGATTGTAAAATCCGGCAGCAAAGAGTTGGCACATGAACTTGAAGCAAAAGGATACGATTGGATTAAAGACGAAGTCGGCGCATAGCGCCAGTAACCAGTTTGCAGTACTCAGTGACCGGTCCAACAGACTGAAAACTGAAAACCGCGACTGAAAACTGAGTAAAATGGATTTAAAAGAAAAATTATTATCGTCGTTTTTAGTATTCGAGAACCAGGCCGAAATAGATTCGTATGTCAACAATGTTAGGAACGATGCTATAAAAACCTTTGAAGAAAAAGGCTTCCCGACAAAAAAGGATGAAGCCTGGAAATACACATCTTTAAACAGATTATTAAAAGAAGATTACAGCGTATTCCCAAAACAGGAAAATGCTTTAGAATATAGAGACGTTAAAAAATACTTCATCCATGAGATTGACTCTTATAAGATAGTATTTATAGATGGCAAGTATTCATCGCATCTTTCAGCAACTACACATGACGGTTTAGATGTTTGTTTAATGTCTGCGGCCTTGACCAAGCCGAAATACCGTTTGGTCATAGAAAACTATTTTAATAAAGCCGCCACAGACGATAGTTTATCATCATTAAATACGGCATTTTCTAAAGAAGGGGCCTATGTCTACATTCCAAAAGGAAAAGTGATAGAAAAGCCCATTCAAATTATCCATTTTTCAACAGGTGATGAGTCGGCAACCATGTTGCAACCGCGCAATTTAATTGTTGTTGAAGAGAACTCGCATGTACAAATTATTGAACGCCACCAGAGTTTAACCGGTAATCCGGTGCTTACCAACAGTGTTACTGAAATGTTTGCTAAAAAGCGCGCTATCATAGATTACTATAAGATCCAAAATGACGGTGATAATGCTTCATTAATAGACAACACTTTTATTAAGCAAAAGCGGGAAAGCATAGCTTCAGTTCACACCTTTTCATTTGGTGGTAAACTAACACGTAACAATCTTAATTTTTATCAGGAAGGTCAGCGTATAGATTCCACATTAAAAGGTGTTACTATTATAGGTAACAAACAACACGTAGACCATAATACTTTGGTACATCACATTGAGCCAAATTGTGAAAGCCACCAGGATTATAAAGGCATTTTCGCCGATAATGCCACCGGTGTTTTCAACGGAAAAGTAGTCGTGGAAAAAGAAGCTCAAAAAACCAATGCATTTCAGGCAAACAACAATATTTTGGTTAGCGATAAAGCAACTATCAACACCAAGCCACAGTTAGAGATTTTTGCGGATGATGTAAAATGCTCGCATGGTTGTACGGTAGGGCAGTTAGACGAAAGTGCTTTATTCTATATGCGTACCCGTGGTATCCCGGAAAAAGAAGCCAAAGCATTATTGATGTATGCCTTTAGTAATAACGTTTTAAGCTCTGTTAAAATCCCGGAACTTAAGCGTCGCATCACCAAAATTATCGCAAATCAGTTAGGCGTCGATATTGGTTTCGATCTATAATTTTTTTAGAAGCTATTTCCCGCTAGGAGTTTATCCTGAGCTTAGTCGAAGGACAGTATCTTTTATTTTGTCATTCCTGCGAAGGCAGGAATCCAGCACAAAAGGATGCCGCTACTATCGGGGCTAAAAAACAAACATGTTAAACGTAGATGACATAAGAAAAGATTTCCCCATTCTTTCACGTAAAGTTAATGGCAAACCTTTAGTGTATTTTGATAATGCGGCAACCTCTCAGACCCCGCAACAAGTTATTGATGCCATTGTAGATTATTATTCAAACTACAATGCCAACATTCACAGAGGGGTTCACACTATAAGCCAGGAAGCAACAGACCTTTACGAACAGTCCAGACAAAAAATACAGGCTCATTTTAATGCGAAACATGCTCATGAGATCATATTTACATCGGGTACAACGCATGGAATCAACTTAATTGCTAACGGGTTTTCATCCATTTTAAAAAAGGGAGATGATATCATTGTCTCAGCTTTAGAACACCATAGTAACATTGTGCCCTGGCAAATGCTATGTGAACGCACCGGAGCAACCCTTAAAGTCATTCCTATGAATGATGCCGGCGAGTTGGTGATGTCTGAATACGAGACACTTCTTTCGGAACATACAAAACTGGTATTTGTCAATCATATTTCGAATGCCCTGGGAACCATCAACCCGATTGAATACATCATTGAAAAAGCGCACCAGGTAGGGGCAGCTGTTTTAATTGACGGTGCTCAGGCATGCCCGCATTTAAAACCGGATGTTCAGGCTTTAGATGTTGATTTTTATGTAGCCTCGGCTCATAAAATGTGTGGCCCCACAGGGATTGGTATGCTCTATGGAAAAGAAGCCTGGTTAAATAAACTACCACCATACCAGGGCGGTGGTGAAATGATTGCGGAAGTTACTTTTGAAAAAACAACATACGCGGACCTGCCTCATAAATTTGAAGCCGGTACACCGAACATAGCCGGAGGTATTGTTTTTGGGACCGCCATCGATTATATGAATACCATAGGCCTTGATGCTATTGCAACCTATGAAGGTGAGTTGTTAGAATATGCTACCGCAAAACTGTTAGACATAGAAGGCTTAAAAATTTACGGGACTTCAAAACATAAAACATCGGTACTGTCGTTCAATCTGGATGGTATTCACCCTTACGACGTGGGTTCTATTTTAGATAAATTGGGCATTGCTGTTCGTACAGGCCATCACTGTGCTCAACCGATAATGGACTATTACAAAATTCCGGGTACCATAAGAGCTTCCTTCGCCTTTTATAATACCAAAGAAGAAATTGACGCTTTAGTTGAAGGCGTTAAGAAAGCCAAAATGATGCTGTCATAAACTTTGGCTCCTTTTTTGTACTTTCATTTTTAAAATGCATCTTATGAAATGGATATTAATGCTTTTCAGTATTATAACGATTAAAACCTGTGATAATTCTAATACCCAAAAAGCCAATTCTATGTTAAATGACACCTATGACATAGTAGCTCTTAGTGGAAAAGATGTTTCGGAATTTGAACTCACTATCGCGTTTGCCGATTCTACTAAAAAGGTGTCCGGGTTTTCCGGTTGCAATCGTTTTTTTGGTTCCTATACCATCGAAAACAATACTATAAAGTTTGGCCCTTTAGCATCCACCCAAAAAATGTGTCCGCCAAAATTCATGAACATTGAAAGTGACCTGACAGAGGCCCTTGGTAAGTCAAATACCTTTTTAAAAGCACGTGATACTTTAAAGCTTTATGAACAGGATACTGTTTTAATTGAAGCAAAAAAACAGGGGGCATCACCCTCAGTTTTATTTGAATATTTACAACATTCGCGAAACAGCTTTCAACATATAAAAATTAACAGAAAATCCGTTTCAGTTCAAAACAAAAGAGAAGGGGACCTTACAGGGATCGTTTGCACCAAAGAGCAATGGCAAAAAATAATGGAAGCTAGTGAAAATGTTAAGTTTGAGAACATGCCTCTTTTGGAAGCGCCTTCGCAAAAACGGTTCTTTGATGGTGCTGCCATCGCTAAATTAAAAGTGACTTTTGATGGCAAAACTTACGAAACACCAAGTTTTGACCATGGAAATCCGCACCCGGACATAGCGAATCTTGTTAAAGAAATCTTATCAATAGCCCAAAACGTTGAATAACAAGGTTTCTTGTTGTATTTTTGCTTAAAATTACATGTTGTCAGGTTGAGCGCAGTCGAAACCTATTTTGAAGACAGCATTTACAATAACCTTTCGACTGCACTCAAGGTGACAAAGTTTTAAATTTGACATAGTGACAATTGAAGATATTCAAAACGACATCATAGACGAATTCTCAATGTTTGATGATTGGGAAGAACGTTACCAATACATGATAGATCTGGGGAAAGAATTGCCCTTAATTGACGACCAATACAAAACTGAAAGCAACATTATTAAAGGTTGTCAAAGTAAAGTTTGGGTACATGCCGAAATGAAAGACGACAAATTAGAGTTCACTGCCGATAGTGATGCTATTATCACTAAAGGTATTATAGCCATTTTAATTCGAGCGTTTTCCAATCAGCACCCAAAAGATATTATTGATGCCGATACCAGTTTTATTGATAAAATAGGGTTAAAAGAGCATTTATCACCAACGCGTGCCAATGGTTTGGTGAGCATGGTAAAACAATTAAAGATGTACGCTATAGCGTATCAAACCCAACTTAACTAGGTTTATTCGTTGATACGTGTATTTGTTTAAACGATTCAACAAATAAACGCATAAACATTTTGAAAATGAGCGAAACAACAATAGATACCAACGCCTTAGGCGAAAAAATAGTGAACGTTTTAAAAACGATTTACGATCCTGAAATTCCAGTGGATATTTACGAATTAGGGTTGATTTACGATGTCTTTGTCAACGAAGATTACGATGTTAAAATATTAATGACCTTAACAACCCCCAATTGCCCGGTTGCGGAAACATTACCCCTGGAAGTTGAGGAAAAAGTGAAATCACTTAACGAAGTAAAAACGGCTGAAGTAGAAATCACTTTTGACCCACCATGGTCACAGGACCTTATGAGTGAAGAAGCGAAGTTGGAGCTGGGTATGTTATAATAGTCCTTTTAAGATTAGAATCCAAATTATTACTCATAATCATGGCCGGTGACTATTACCATACCGAAGAATCCGTCAAACAATATATTGAATTGGCACGGGATGTTAGCGGAGCCCGGATTGTTGAGAAACTAAAAGTATTTCTCCCTGAGGGTTCTAAAGTACTTGAATTAGGCTCTGGCCCCGGAACAGATTATGGCTTGCTAAGCAAACATTACAAAACCGTGGGTTCTGATAATTCAAAAGTTTTTTTGAATCACTTAAAAACGAAATACCCAAATGGGGACTTTCTTGAATTAGACGCCGTTACCGTTAAAACCGGAAATACATTCGATGGTATTTATTCCAATAAAGTCATGCATCATTTAGAAGATAACGCATTTATTGAATCTATAAAACGGCAATATGAAGTGTTAAAACCGGATGGCATCATGTGTCACACCTTTTGGAAAGGTACAGGTTCCGAAATTTTTAAAGGCTTGTTCGTTAACTATCATACTAATGAGAGCCTCAAAAAAGCCCTTGGAGCCCATTTTGAAATATTACACCTGGATCAGTACAAAGAATTTGATGAAAACGATTCACTCATTTTAATTGCAAAGAAAAACTAATGGCAGACGAAATTATAAATCGCGTAGCGAATAGCAAACTGGTGACTTTAGACCTTGAGGATTTTTACCCGGAAGGCAAACGTATATTGTTCGATATTAAAGACTGGTTATTTGAAGGTTTCGTACTGCGCGAAAAAGATTTTAGAGCTCAGGTAAAGGCATTTGACTGGTCGAAATATCAGGATAGTTATATAGCATTAACATGTAGTACCGATGCTATTATTCCGGGGTGGGCCTACATGCTTTTAACCATTCATCTGGAACCTTATGCCAGAAAAGTGGTAGTTGGGGATTTGGAAACTTTGGAAACTTCAGTTTATCACGATATTATTAATGATCTAAAAGTGGATGAGTACAAAGACAAACCTGTCATTATAAAAGGCTGCACAAACAAGCCTGTACCTCAAAACGCTTATATCATGCTCACCAACAAGCTTAAACCGGTTGCAAAGTCTATTATGTACGGGGAAGCCTGTTCTTCGGTACCGCTTTACAAAAACAGATAATACTCTGTGACCCGAATTAAAAACAGGGTCTAAACCTTATATTTATACAACCTTAACAAATTTAAATTTCGAATGAAAAGACTATTACTACTATGTATCTTCTTTATAGGAATAACCTCCATGAATGCCCAAACAAAAGAAGAATTACAAGCCAAAAAAGCTGAAAAACAAGCCGAAGCCAATGCAGCCCAGGCAGAGGCCAATAAATTACAAGCTCAAATTGATGCTCTTCCCGGTTGGCGCATTGGGGCTTTTGGAACCATTGGTGGCACGCTTTCTAATTTTAATAATTGGTATGCACAGGGCACTCCAAATAATAATTCAGGGAATATCGGTTTTACGGTCAATGCTTATGCCAATTTAATTCAGGAAAAATTCTTTTGGAGAAATGCACTTACTACTAATTTAAGTTGGGTAAAGTTAGATGATAAAGATGACCCTAACGATGATGCCGGTTTTAACTCAACAACAGATGTATTTAACCTGTCTTCTCTTTACGGTAGAAACATTGGGAAAAACATTGCTATTTCAGGTCTAATGGAATACAGAACCACTTTACTGGATAATTTTAATGATCCCGGTTATTTGGATTTGGGCCTTGGTGCTACATGGACACCGGCCAAAAATTTAGTGGTAGTTGTTCACCCATTTAACTACAATTTTGTGTTCAGCAGTGGTGATACCGTTTTTGAATCTTCTATGGGGACTAAAATTGTAGCAGATTATACCAGGCAAATTGGTGCTGTTAGTTTTAAAACCAATCTGTCTACGTTCCAAAGCTATAAAGGCAGTGACTACTCCAACTGGACCTGGACCAACTCATTCAGCTATACATTATGGAAGATGATTGGTGTTGGTTTTGATTTCGGCTTACGTAATAACAAGCAAGAAGCATTGAATTATGCTTTAGCACAGGATCCTCCGGCAGCCACCGGATTTGATGATGTTGATAATGATCTGCAAACCTATTATACTATTGGTTTAAGTTATAAGTTTTAAGACGTATTTCTCTTGTGACGTATACACACAACTAGACCTGCCAGGTTTTAAAAACCTGGCAGGTCTTTTTACAATTTAGTTATCCCATATCTTCATAATTATAATCCGGATACAGGAAATGATTGTATGGAAAACGCGTGACATGAATCTCACGGACTTCATCATAAACACGCTTTTTAAAATCTTCCAGGTTACTTTTATTAATAGCAGAAATGAAAAGTGCATTATTGCCTATCTTGCTCATCCAGGTGCTTTTCCATTCGTCTAAGCTGTAATTGGCTTTGGTTCTTTCGGCAATTAAGTCGTCCTCATCAAAAGGCTCCGCTTTATAAGCGTCAATTTTATTAAAAACCATAATAGTTGGCTTGTCACTACTATTAATTTCACCTAAAATCTTATTGACTGAAGCTATATGCTCTTCAAAATTGGGATGTGAAATATCCACCACATGCAATAATAAGTCGGCTTCCCTTACTTCATCAAGCGTACTTTTAAAACTATCTACCAACTGCGTGGGCAGTTTTCTAATAAAACCAACCGTATCGCTTAACAAAAACGGCAGGTTTTGAATGACCACTTTTCTAACAGTGGTATCTAATGTGGCAAAGAGCTTGTTTTCGGCAAATACTTCGCTTTTACTAATCACATTCATCAGGGTGGATTTCCCTACGTTGGTATATCCTACTAATGCCACACGTACCATTTTACCACGGTTACCGCGTTGCACCGCCATTTGTTTGTCTATGGTTTTAATTTTGGCCTTAAGCAAGGCTATTTTATCACGTACAATACGTCTATCGGTCTCTATCTCTGTCTCTCCGGGACCACGCATGCCAATACCTCCTTTTTGGCGCTCAAGGTGTGTCCACATACCTCTCAAGCGCGGTAGTAAATATTCGCATTGTGCCAATTCAACCTGTGTCCTGGCATAACTGGTTTGGGCACGTTGTGCAAAAATATCAAGGATTAAATTGGTGCGGTCCAATACTTTTACGTTAAGTATCTTACTAATGTTTCGTTCCTGGGCAGCAGACAGTTCATCATCAAAAATAGCGGTTCCTACCTCATGTTCTTCTATAAACCTTTTAACATCTTCCATCTTCCCCGAACCAATAAATGTTCTGGGGTTTGGCATGTCCATTTTTTGCGTAAAACGCTTTAATACATCACCACCGGCGGTATAGGTTAAAAACTCCAGTTCATCTAAATACTCTTTTGACTGGGCTTCGTTTTGATCTTTGGTAATAATCCCTATTAAAACCGCTTTTTCTAAAGCTACATCCTTCTTTTCTATCATAAAACTAAATAATGTGCAAAGTTACGCAATTACAACTACTTTAATTCACAAAGAATTGCGCAACATTAAATATTGATCGATTCACAGGAATTGTTATTCTAGCGAATGCGGGAATCTTTTAAATTCTTTATTTTTATATTTTTAAAGTCAATTTTTAATTTATGAATGACTTTCTAGAGGATATTCCGGTGCAGGATAATATGCAAACCATTGCATTTTATAATCTTGAAAATTTATTTGACTTATCGGACGATGAACACACCAATGATAATGATTTTTTACCAACCTCAGCTAAAAAATGGACGCCGAAACGCTATAAGAATAAATTAAGAAAATTAGGATTTGCCATTTCCAATATTGGCAGAAAAGAAACCGGAAAGCACCCTGCCCTGATAGGTTTGGCTGAAGTGGAAAATGCCAAAGTAATTGAGGATTTATTAGATTCAAAACATTTAGCTGATTTGGATTATAGCTATGTGCATTACGAGTCGCCTGATGAACGCGGCATAGACGTAGCCTTACTTTACGACAAAACAGCATTTGAAGTCACGCACTCAGAAACTTTTACCGTGCATTTAACCGATGATGAAGGCTTACCGGACTACACGAGGGATGTTTTGCTGGTAAGCGGTAATCTGGATGGCGAAGCCATTCATGTGATAGTTAACCATTGGTCCTCCAGGCGTGAAGGCACCGAAGAGACAGAACCTAAACGATTAGCCTCATCAGAAAAAGTTGGCGACATCATTACTGCTTTAAAAGAAGAAAACGAAGCTGCTAAAATTGTGATTATCGGTGATTTTAATGACGAACCTCACAACAACAGTATTGTCAGGCTGGTTGAGGATTATGGATTGTACAACCCTTTTGAAACTTTACGCTCTTTCAATCGAGGCACCGTGAGCAGGTTTAAACAATGGAGTTTATTTGACCAGATATTCTTTACTACCAACTTCTTTGAAAGTTCAAAAAGTGAGTTTGAATATTTTAATGCCGATATTTTTGATGAAGCATTCCTGAAACAGTTTAAGGGCAAATTCAAAGGCTCCCCTTTTAGGACCTATGTTGGCAAAAAATACAAAGGGGGTTACAGCGACCACTTTCCGGTCTATGCGGTTTTTAAGAGATAAATAGACCTGCCAGGTTTTAAAAACCTGGCAGGTCTCAAGCCTAGCCTTGTAGTTACTCCACATAATCTACACTAATATCATCTAACTCATACACGCCATCAAACCCTTCTTGTCCACCACCCGTATATTTAAAAGCTATATGAATGGTTCCGCTTATACAAGATAAGTCGATATTTCCTGAAGGCAACCACTCCACAAAAGCATCTGAATCTTTTGCCACATAAGCATCTGTTAAAATGCTCCACGTTGCTGTTTTAATATTAGCTTCAACACCATTCCAATTCTGGGAGTAAAACACTTCCATATAGCTGCTATCGGCTCTACTATTAGATGTTTTAAAGTGAAGCGTTTCGCCTTCCTGGATGTCTAAATCAATTTCCGGAGTAATCAGCCAGCCGATATTTTTGGTGTCTCCGGAACCTGACGATCGGAATCTTGCAGAACGTCCCAATGAAGCATTGGTTGATGTTGAGGACCACGCTTCCCAACCTTCAGACCCAGCCTCTATATAGTTTGTCCATCCATTACCTTCAATCAACCGGTTATTATGCTGCGATTCGAAATCCTCAAAAAACAAATTGCCTGAACCAACAGATTCCGCTATACCACAAGAAAATTCTAAAGGATCACACCTTTCAGTGCTATCGAAATTCACATCCGCCAAATTGCCAGGTAAAATTACATTAAAATCATCTCTAAAGTCTCTGCTTAAAATACCAACTATACTTCCTTTTCCCGGTGGCACGGGAAGTGATTTAAAATCGGAAAACGTACTGGTTTGCATGATCACCTGAACACCGGAATCGCAACTTTCCAACAAACGTAAACCATCAAACTCGTCAAAAGACTCACCGGCAAAAGTAGCCCCTAACTCAAACCTGTTCAATTGCATGTTATCTAGCCGAATTAGGGTGTTCTCATCGGCTTCTGTCAAATTTTCCGGGCTTACTATCTTGGGTATTATTTCAATAATGTCATTACTTCTTATGACAATATCTTTATACTCTGTGGCCTGAATTTGTTTTACATTAACGGCATCACCTTTACCAATAGTTAAAACACCATTCGTTTCTCCTATAGTTAACCCGTTTAATTTTATATATACCTTTTGCCCAAACTGGTACGTATCTGATAAATGATTTTTATTAATATCTATTTTAAACCCAAGCCTGGGGTCATTATCAGGATTACTATCATCTGTTTTATTCTGAACAATGAGTTCTTCAAAAAAGTTCCCGGCTTTATCCGAAGACACCACATAGCCTTCAAGATAAACATCATCAGTAATAACTACCGTTGTGTTTCCTCCGTTAACAGCTTGTTCATATAAGGACTTAATGGCTTTAAATGTTGTTATTTGATTTTTAGGAATATCAGGCTCTGAAACAGAAATATCAGGAATACCATAATCACCATCTTTAATGCAAGACCCCATAAGTATTATGATATTGCTTAAAATGACTAGCATCTTTGCTTTACCGATTTTATTCATAATTATTTGTTTTAGATTCCTGCCAAAATTTATCCTGAGATAGTAAAGACAGGAGTGACAATTTCTAGAATCTGATGTTGAGGTTTAAGAAGTAGGTAGTTCCTCTTCCATACCAATATTTTGGCCCAAAAACCGGTATATCCAATGCCTTATCATCTCTTAATTCCCTATAATTAGCATTTCTTCCCTGTTCAAAACCACCGGTTTTATATATTTCATCCAAAAGGTTATTTATACTTGCAAACAGCCCTATATAATATTTGCCAACTTTCCATGATTTACCACCAACCAAATTAATGACCATATAATCATCAAAACGTTCTTGTTTTAATAAGGCTCTTGCTAAAGCTTCGTCATAATCGTTAAAAACATTGCCATCAAAATCCGTATTAAAGTTTGAAGACCTGGTTAATGGGCTTACATCAATATAAGTGTTTGAGAAAAAATTAGCTGTTGCTCCAAACCACCAATACTCCGGGTCTCTGTATTCAAAACCAACTGAACAGGCATTTTGAGGGCCGGAAGCCAACCTGTAATTTTTTAGTTTTGACTGGCCAAAATCCTTAAATCCATTAACAAAACCGGCATCTGTAGATTCCTGATCCGGCTCCGTTGAAAGATATAGATTAGGATTATTGTCATAAGTAAATTGACCAACAGCAGCAGCCCCTTTTAATTTAATATCTGAGGTTACCTGTGCTTCCACACCTATTTCTACTCCTAAATGCTTTTTATCAATGCCTTGTAAAATCTCCTGAACAAATACGGCATTATCACCACCAATACCATCGGCAAAAAAGAAAGATATCTCACTGGCATCTGTTATTTTAGTATAATATCCTGTAAATTTTGCCTGTACAAATGGTGATCTCAATATATAACTAGCATCTACAGACATGATATTTTCTTCTGAGATATCAGGTACCACATTGTGATTTTCTCTTGAGTTTGAAAAAGTATTTTGAATGGAAGGCGCTCTTGAAATATAACCGGCATTAACATTGAATAAATGTTTTCCTGTTAATTTTAAAGTTGCTCCTGCCTTAGATCCAAAACCAGTAAAAGGCAATGGCGCTCCTTTACCTAAAGAACTATCCGGGAAACCGCCATTTTGATAAATTCCTTCTCTTTGATATTGTGTTCGTTTTACATTACCTGAAACATAAAAATCTATCTTATTATAAGTTAATTGTGCTTGTGCAAAAGCATTAAGCTCAGTAACCAGCACATTGTAATGATATTTGAATTTATCGCCTTCGCTAACCAACCTGTTTGGGTTCAATAGATCATTTTGTGCTTCGTCTATATTAGTTGCAAAACCATCAATATCCAAATACGTCGAAGCCCCTAAAAGATCTAAAACTTCAGCAAAATTCTCTGATTTTAAATTTTTATAACCAACAGAGGCATTCAAAACCATATGGTCATTTAAGGATTTATTTAAAATGGAATTAACGGTTAATTGTGTATCATCTACTCTATCCTCATATAGAGCATATATAGCATTTCCACCATTCTGCACATTACTTAAGTTAGCATCATACATAGCATTCCAGTTTATCTGCCCATCATTTTGAAACGCTTTTAATGCTCCGTAAGCAAATTGCAAGTCGTTAGGAAAGTTTCTTTCAAAATAACCTGGTAATTTTTGATAATACGTTGGACTGGGGTTTGCCCCTCCTCCCTGGGGGAAACCATTAATTAAATCAGTACCGTTATAATCTAAACGACTGTTTCCCATTTTCCCGAACTGATAAGCCATATTGGTATTTAAAGTAGTTTTACTGTCTAAATCCCAGTAGTGATTCAGCATTATTACAGGTTCATTAACTTCTTTAATTCTTGAGTTTCTTTTTGCACCATCTTGCCAGCCCCAATATTCATTATACTTTGTATCCTTTAAATCATACACTTCTTGTGTATTGGGCGAAGATTTCCCTCTTCTATTTGGGGTGTAAATAGTAGTTAAGTTTAGACTATGCCTATCATTAAATTTCTTTTCTACGGAAACAAAAAACGAATTGGAATTGTAAAGCGTGGCGTCCTGATAGCCTTCACGGCCCCAGCGTCTTCCTACTGATATAGTATAGGCCCAGTTGCTTTTCAACAATCCTGAAGCATAAGTAGCCATTAGCCTGTTTGCATAACTCCTGTTAGAAGAAGCGTAAGTTATGCGTCCACCGGGTAGTGTTTCGGATGCTCTAACATTGACATTAGTACTACCTAAAACACTACCAAAAGTGTAACCGGCCGGAGCTAACCCAAATGACAACTCCTGATTTCTTAATACGTCATTAATCCCTCCCCAATTGCTCCATTGTGGTCTTCCGTTAAAAGCTTTGTTCATCTCAATACCATTTATCAGAATGGAGCTGTTATTTGAATCCAATCCTCGAATTCTAAAAAATGATGAGCTGAATTCAAAAGCCGCTGTCCTTTGAAAAATATCCAAAGAGGATGCCAGCAATCCCGAAATATTATCGGCGCCACTGGTATCATCATTTAGTTCGTCATCAGACAAGGTAATTGTAAATAAATCTTCTGTTTCAGAAGCAACCCTTTCTAAGGTCATATCCGTTATATTTACAATTTGACCTTCATTTACTACTATTGGAAATCGTTTTGATATATATCCTGTTTTTGAAATCGTTAAAATTTGTTCTCCTAAAGGAACACTTTCAGAAAACATAAATTCTCCTAACCGGTCAGTAAGTGTTTTTAAATTAGTCCTTTCAATGGCTACCAATACACCTTCAATAGGCTCAAAGGACAGGACTTCTTTTACACTTCCGGTAACGACCGTTTGTTGCGCATAAACAAGGGGTGAAAAAAATCCAAAAAAAAGAATTAGTAACCTTTTACTCATATTAATATTAAGATTAATACAATAATAAAAGTAATCTAATTCGTATAAATAACAAAATACGATATTATTTATACTAAACATTTAACTTTAGCTTAGCTTTGTATATGAAGTTAACTTATAGCTATTTCATGTTATGACCTATTTAAAATGTTGTGTTTCCGTTTTACTAATAACCTTAAGTATAACTATTAATGCCCAGGAAAAGAAATTTAAAATTCATACCGTAGCCTTCTATAACTTAGAAAACCTGTTTGATACCATTAACAACCCCAATAAATTGGATGAGCATAGCCCGATCATGGAGCTTAAGGCCAATAGAGGAAAAGTTTACAGGCAAAAGATCAAGAATATGGCGAGAGTTCTTGCCGATATAGGCAGAGAGACCACCAAAAACACCCCAAGTATCATTGGTATTTGTGAAGTTGAAAACCGGACCGTCATAGAAGACCTGGTCAATGACTCTTTACTGGCACCTAAAGATTATGGTATTATACATTATGATGCTCCCGATGCCAGAGGTATTGATGTGGCGCTTCTTTACCAAAAAAAAGTCTTTACGCCATTACATAGCAGTACATATGAACTGAAAATATATGACGACCAGGACCGGACAAGAGTTCATACACGCGATCAATTATTAGTTAGCGGAACGCTTGAAGATGAATTAATCCACCTGATAGTCAATCATTGGCCCTCCAGGCGGGGAGGGGAAAGCAGAAGCAGGCCCAAGCGAGTGGCTGCCGCTAAATTAACCAAACGCCTGGTGGACTCGCTACAATCTAATGATCCCTATGCTAAAATTTTCATAATGGGCGACCTCAACGACAACCCGACCAACGCAAGTATTGAAGACGTTTTAAAAGCAAAGGAAAAAAGGGACAATGTTGGCTTAAAAGGTATTTATAATCCCTTTACCAAATTCTATAAAAACGGCTTGGGAACCACGGCATATAGGGATATCTGGAATTTATTTGACCAAATACTGGTCACCAAACCACTGCTTGATAAGCATACACCTTCGCTGAGATATTATAAGGCCGGTATTTTTAATGCGTCTTATTTAATTCACAATAAAGGGCAGTATAAAGGCTATCCGTTCAGAAGTTTTTCAAGGGGTGCATTCACCAATGGCTTTAGTGACCATTTCCCGGTTTATGTTTATGTAGTTAAAGTGATAGAATAAGCATTTTTATGCCATCCATGTACTCCACGGGATCCTGGATAAAAACAACACTAAAGCAATAGTATAGAAAACAGCTATGGTCTTAAGCTTGGCTTTAGAGGTTAGTTTCTTTTTATGTTTGGAATAACCAATGGTAATCAATGCTACGGCAATGATATTTACCAACGGGTGTTCCACTAAGAACAAACGTGCCAAACTGTTGCTCATGACACCACCTCCTAATTCACTCCACAGTTCAAATCTGGGTGACACAAAATAAAGTATGATCCCTATTAAGAGTTGAATGTGTGAGACTATTAAAGTGAACAGGGAAACCCTAAAATCTTTGGCACTGTATTCTTTGCCTCCAGCAGTTTTAATAATCGCATTAAACGTGGCAATAATTAAAATTAAAAGCACAATATAGGCCCAGTAAGAATGTAAAGTAAGTATGGTTTCGTACATGATCTTGAATTTAAATGAAACCAAAAATAGTGATTTTAATCCATAAAAAAACCGCTTCTTAAAAGTAGCGGTTTGAAATCTTTAACAGATAAAAACTATTCCCATTTATTCTCGGCAGCATTACCTCCCCAAATCAAAGTAGCTAAATAGGGATTATCAATAAACGGGTTTCTATTCCCCTGAGCCCCATAAATAACCGTATTACGTTGTTCTTCAAAGACGGATACTGGGTCCTCAATATTCCATTGTAAAAACAACTCTATAGTACCAACCTTTGTGAATATTTCGCCATACCTAAGGTTCAAATACATCATCATTCTGGCCACATCCCCTTTCCAGGCATCACCGGGGAACCAGGTTTCTCCAATTAACTTATAAGCACCGCTCCCGTCAACAAAAGGATAGTTAAGCCTGTCACTGTTTACCGTAGCGTCACATGCTCTTAAATGATGTAAATCTGTTACGGCATCATCTGCACTTAATAAAGACTGCGGATACACGTGCTCCGTATTGAACGTTTGAGGGGAATAAGGGTTAGTCCCTGATGTATACTCTTCCCAATACCTACTTTCTCCTGAATACATTAAAATGACATTATCGGCATTACTCAAATCTTCATCGGCATTGTATAAATATTGATGCCTCTGGCCATACGATAATATGGTTGTATGTTTAGTCTTTGTTACTGCTTCCAATTCTTCAAACATTAAATCCGGATCTGCAGAAAAAATAACACCGCTGTAATAATCAACAAGTCCCGCCTGAATATTAAAATCAATGGCACTTATAACAGTTAGGGTAACGGTTGCCGTCGCACAAGAGTTTGTTGGCTCATCGTCATCACAAATGGTGTATGTAAATGAATCAGTTCCAACAAAATCGGTTTTAGGCGTATAACTTACCGTTCCATCCCCATTTAAAACTACCGTTCCTTCTGTTAAAGCGTCATCAATTGATGTTAATACGGCATCGTCAATGGCAGCATCATTTTCTAACAAATTAGAGATCACTTTTGTTTTATTCTCCAAAACATTCACGGCGTCATTTTCGGCCGTTGGATTCCCTTCATCTGTCACCGTAATGGTAACTGTAGCGGTTGAGCAATTAGCCGGCGCATCATCATCACAAAGGGTATAGGTAAAAGTATCATCTCCAACAAAACCCGGTTTTGGAGTATATAAATAATGGGTTCTTTCATCAGACACCGTTCCTCCTTTACTAGTAGTAGCATCAAAAGCGGTGATTTTGGCATTATCAACAACGGTATCATTATCCAATAAATTGGAAATTGAAAGTTCTTCGTCTTCCTGAGTGGTAGCAGTGTCATTAACTGCAACCGGTTCTCCGTCATCTTTAGGTTCCTGCTTTGGAGCAGGTGTATCATCCCCTCCTGAGCTACAACTATAGATCAAGGTTGTTATAACTATTAAAACAAATTTTTTCATTGCCATATAAAGGTATTGAATTATCAGGAAAAAAAACCACCTCTGGATGAGGTGGTTTTTTATATTCTATAAATGTTTGATTTATTGATATACCCAAACACCATCGGTTTTGATAACGCTCATGGTTTCGTTAACGGTAGAACCATTATAAATAACATACGTCAATACATACTTCTGCCCTTCTTCTGCTGATGGATTTTTATCATTTAAAAGTACATTAAATGCTTCCAAGAGCATCCCATCACTCCAATAATTGTTGCTTCCCGGTCTTCTGTCAAAACTTCCGAAGAACCCTACATTATCTGCCGGCCCCGGATATATTTCTATAAAAGCGTTGGAGATAAAAGCAACATCATCTCCGGTAAATGTATACTTAATAGTATTATCAGGAACCCAGGTAGATCCGTCATGACCAAACTGAAGCGTTTCACTAATTATATTGGTATATTCTGCCCAATCTGCACCATCAAAAATAAAGTACTTCACATAACTATACGTAGTTCTGTCATCAGTACGTCCATCGTTATCAATGTCATCAACATCGGTAACAAAAAGTTTGTACATAATAGCCTCAATATCGCCTGCTGCTTTCGGTTCAAACTTAAAGATATCTTTTAAAATGATTGGGATCTTGGCAATAGCCTCATCTTCATTGGAGAAATTCGGGAAGCCTTCTCCCATTTCAGTGTATTGGTCATCGGTGAATCCCAGTACAAACATCCATGCTCCGTCAAGGTATAAGTATCCGTTATTGAATTCATTAACGGAACCATTCCAAAAATCATAGGTTAATGACACTAAGGTTCTATCCTCCGGAGAGGGGTATTTCCACTCTAAGAACTCGTAAATTTCGGAGTCTCTGTCAAAATTCCCAAAAGTATGCCCCAAATCATCATAATCCTGGCTGCTTACGGTATATCTTATAAGGCTTCTCTCATCACTTTTAGGGGCCCACAAATCATACGTAACAACCGCTATAGACCCTAATCCCCAAATCGGATACTTGTCCGACAATAACCCTGGAATCATAGATTTAGCATCATCAGTAGAGCTAAAATTAGGGAAGCTTAAGCCCAGATCATCATAATCATCATCTGAAAGTGTTAGAGTCACGTCTCCAACAATAGGATCCTCAACAGCATCTAATCTGTTGTAAATATCTTCATTAGGATTACAACCGGTCATGATTGCTCCTAACATGGCTAAACAATAAATTATTCTTTTCATTTCTACAGTTTTTTAAAAATTAAGTTTTACTCCCACACTAAATGTTCTTCCAAAACCATAATAAACTAGTGCAGTATCCGTCCTAGATTCAGATCCATCTTGAGCATCAGAGATATATTCTGTGTCAAATACATTATTAACTCTACCTGTTAAAGTAGTGTCAAATGGTCCAAATTCAAAATCGTGCTTGAACACTACATCAAACAATCCAAAATCTGGTAGTTTCCAAGGTTGAATAGGATCTGTAGCTAACTCTGCAGCTATTTCTTCTGGAGTATCACCATTAACCCCCCTATCACTAGGGTCAAAATCGGCATAATTATCGGCAAAATAATTATAGTCTATTATTAACTTAGTCTCAGGAGAAATTTTATAATTTAGACCCAAAGCAGCAGTTGTTTGCGCTGCATCACCAACTTTTAATCCAGCAATGTGTAAGTTAAAAGGATCTCCAACTTGCTCTTGTTCTTCATTAAATATTATAACATTTTCTACATTGTTATCCCATTTCCAATCTCCTAAAGATAACATACCTGTAATATTTATTTTCTCACTAACTTTATAGTTAAAGTCTAATTCTACACCTTGGTGTATTGCATTAACACCTAAAATATTAGCTGTAGCTCTAGTAAGATCGGGTTGCTGGAAGGTTGCAGTTTCTGTTCTGTCATTCCATGATGTTCTATATAAATTTAAATTGGCAGACAACCTATCGCTTCTGTAACCATAACCCAATTCAAAACTTGTAATCTTTTCGTTTTCAGCATCAGCATTAATGTTGTCATTGCTAAAGTTTAAGAATACGGCATCAAAATCTGCTGCTCGTTCAAAATAACCAACATTAACAAATACATTATGATTATCATCTATTCTGTAGTTACCACCTCCTTTAACACTAAAGCCAAAAAAGTTGTATTTGTCAGTTTCCTGTAACGGATCAGAATCAAGGTAATTAAAGTAATCTATTCTTTGGTATGATGTATTAGAGGCGGCTAGAGCTAAATAGGTATTAAAGCTCTCATTCACATCATATTCTAATTGACCAAAAGCTCCTATCCATCCTACTTTACCGTCATTATGATAATTAATTTTATCGCCAACTCTTGTTAAATTATTCGGATTATTCTCATCACCATCATCTAACCAATACTGACCTCCTAATAAATCTGTAACTTCTTGGAAGTGAATACCGGTGTAAGATCTAAAATCTAAACCAGCTAACAGAACTAAATCATCAGATAAATATGTTTTTAAAGTTGATAAAACGCCATACCAGTTATGATCATTACGAGACGCTCTTAAAATGGTTTCTGATCCATTTGCGCCAAGCGCTTCATTTTCTTCAGCAATTTTATCGAAGTTTATAGGTCCATAAAGTCCTACTCTGTAATCACTGCTTCCATCAGGGTTAAACGTGAATTTATTTTCACCGCGAATTCCGCCACCGCCACCAGTACCAAATGACACATATGCAGAGGTACTAATTGAGGTATTATCACTTAAATCCCAATAATGATTTAAGGAAATTTGTGGCTTGTGATAAAAGTTATCTTCCTGAAAAGTTAATTGTCCTTGTTTATAACCCCAATCGGCATTAAATTTTCTACCTCTTTCATTATTTCTAAAAGTAGATATTAGCTGTCTATTTTGTCTTTGCCCATGTCGTTGTTTGGCACCAAAAGCAGAAAAAGAAATTCTGTGCGCATCGTTTATTTCTTTGGAAATATTCACAAAATAATTAAACCCTGTAAACTCGGTACCATCTACATAACCATCACCTTCTGTTTTAGCCGCAGAAACTGTTGCTGCAAAACCATTCTCCATTAAACCTGTAGAATAAGTAAGTCCATACTTAAAATACCCATCATTACCAATAGATGTTATTAGATTACCCCCTTGTTCAACATCCGTAGTCTTTGTAACAACATTAATGGTTCCTCCAATTGATGGTACAGCTATTTTTGAAGCCCCTAGACCTCTTTGAACTTGCATTTGGCTTGTTACATCACCAAGACCAGCCCAGTTACTCCAGAATACACGTCCGTTTTCCATATCGTTAACAGGAATACCATTAATCATAACGGCAACGTTTTCAGATTGAAATCCTCTTATATTAACGCGAGCATCTCCATAACCACCGCCTTGCTTGGTAGCATAAACACCTGGTGTGGACTTTAAAATTTCAGGAAATTCCTGTGTCCCTAATTTAAGTTCAATATCAGCTGATTTAATTGTTGAAACCGCCACAGGCGTCTTTCTGTCCACAGCAACTGATGCGATAATCTGAACTTCCTCTAAACCAACCTGACTGGATTCAAGTTCTATAGTTCCTAGATCGGTATTGCCCGAAAAGGCAATGGTTTTAGAGTTGTATCCAATAAAGGAGATTATAATCTCTCCGGAAGACGATGTTGTCTGTAAAGCAAACTTACCATCAAAATCTGAAGTAACACCATTAGATGTACCTTTCTCGATAACATTAGCCCCGGGAAGCGGCACATTAGTACCAGCCTCTACAATGGTTCCTGAGACTGTCTGAGCAAAAATAGCTGCACTAAATAACATAGCCACAACCATTAATAAAAAATGAGTAGTTTTTTTCATTGTGAAGAAAAATTAATTAATTGAATTAGTCGAACAAAAATAAGCATAATAAGCGTGCAAATGTTATGCGTGCATTAAATAATGTTAACAATTATTTAAAAAAAAGACGCGAATATCAAAATATTCGCGTCACTTATCCATTTTAAGTAATAAACCGTAAGGTTTTCTTTCTTATCTCAAACTCTTATAATAAGCTAACAGGTTATTAGTAGAGGAATCGTGTTCATTGATTACCGAACTATTGAATTCCTTTAAAATTTTAGAAGCTAATTGCTTTCCTAACTCTACCCCAAACTGGTCATAGCTGAATATATTCCAGATAATCCCCTGAACAAAAATTTTATGTTCATACATGGCGATTAATTTTCCTAAACTTTCGGGGCTTAATTTTTCAATAAAAATAGTATTTGTTGGCTTGTTACCTTCAAATATTTTAAAAGGAATAATAGCCTCTTTTGTTCCTTCCGCAATCACCTGATCTTCTGTTTTTCCATTCAATAGCGCTTCTGTCTGGGCTAAAAAATTTGAGATCAATTTATCCTGATGGTCCTGATTACCATGTAATGATTTGGCAAACCCAATAAAATCTGCCGGAATAAGCTTAGTCCCCTGATGTATCAATTGGAAAAAGGCATGCTGTGAATTAGTGCCCGGTTCTCCCCAAATTAAAGTTCCCGTTTGGTAATCTATTGGGGTTCCTTTTCTGTCAACGCTTTTACCGTTACTTTCCATAATACCTTGTTGCAAATAAGTTGCAAACTGGTTCAGGTATTGTGAATACGCTATAATAGCTTCACTTTCAGCATTAAAAAAGTTGTTGTACCAGATACTAATCAAACCTAATACCACCGGAATATTAGAAGCAAAATCTTCATTTTTAAAATGTTCATCCATTTTATTCGCTCCGGCTAATAAACTTGAATAATTATCATATCCAACTGCCAGGCTAATAGATAATCCTACGGCGCTCCAAAGTGAAAAACGGCCGCCGACCCAGTCCCACATGGGGAAAATATTATTTGGGTCTATTCCAAAGTTTTTAACAGCCTCTAAGTTTGTGGAAACCGCTACAAAATGTTTTGCGATATCTTCCTCTGAAGCCGATTGTAAAAACCAGTCTTTTATAGTATTGGCATTTGACAGTGTTTCCTGGGTAGTAAAGGTTTTTGATACCACCACAAAAAGGGTCGTTTCCGGATTTAAATTTTTAATCACTTCATTGACATGGTCTCCGTCAACATTACTAACAAAATAGGTTGTAAGGTGGTTCTTGTAATATTGCAACGCATCCACAACCATGGCCGGCCCCAGGTCAGACCCGCCAATACCAATATTGACAATATGTGTAAATGGTTTCCCTGTATAACCTTTTCTTTCGCCATTGACGACTTCATTTGTAAAGGTTTTAATCTTTTGCTTTACACTGTAAACTTCCGGAATAACGTTTTCTCCATCAACATTAATAGTTGCTGATTCGGGAGCTCTTAACGCTGTGTGCAATACGGCTCTTCCTTCAGTTTGATTTATTTTTTCTCCTGAGAACTGACTTTGAATAGCATCTTTAAGCTTAACATCATCGGCTAAGTCCAATAAATGTTTAAACGTTTCTTCTGTAATCCTGTTTTTTGAAAAATCTACATAGAAATCGTCCCATTTAATAGTAAATTTATTGGCTCTTTCAGCATCCTGAGCGAATAAATCTTTCATATGCAAATCTTGAACTTCACTAAAATGCGCTTTTAATTTTCCCCAGGCATTAGTGGTAGTAGGGTTGGTTGTAGGTAGTGACATAAATTAAAAATTCTGTGTGATAAGGTTTTCGTTTAATTGTTCTTCCATAACATCCTCATTAAACGGGATGCTATCTAATTGAACTTTTATAGGTTTTATATAGTCCAGATATTTTACTTTTAAGGAATCTGAAATAGGTTTAGCTTCCGGTAATTTTTGTTTGAACGGATCTACTTGCCTGCCATTTACCCAAAAACGGTAGCATACATGTGGCCCACCGGTATTACCGGTCATTCCAACCCATCCAATGACATCGCCCTGTTTTACAAATTGGCCCACTTTTACATTACGGTTTTTCATATGTAAATATTGGGTCTCATAAGTAGCATTATGTCTAATCTTAACATATTTGCCATTACCACTGGTATAACTTGCTTTAGTGACTGTTCCGTTAGCAGTTGCCATAATGGGCGTGCCAATGGGAGCCGCAAAGTCTGTGCCTCTATGGGCCCGTACTTTATAGCCGTAAACCGCTATTCTTCGTCTTAAATTATAACGAGATGATATTCTGCTAAACTTAACCGGTGCTTTTAAAAAGGCACGACGTAAATTTTTAGCTTCTTCATTAAAATAGTCTATGATTCCCTTAACAGAATCTGTTTCAAATTGGAAAGCGTAAAAAGGTTCTTTATTGTGTTCAAAATAAGAGGCCTTCACATCATGAATCCCGCCATAAATAGTATCATCAATATATTTGTCCGTATAGATTACTTTGAATCTATCCCCTTTTTGCAGGCGTCTAAAGTCAATGGTCCAGGCGTAAATATCGTCGGCTAATTTATTAGTCAGTACCGGACTAACCCCCATTTGATCCAGAGTTTCAGAAATACTACTTGTTATAACGCCTGTAACTGTTTTTTCTATATAGGTAATTGGCTTTCTGCTTTTGAAGGCATGAATGGAATCTTTAAAATTGATGACTACATATTCTTCTTTGTTGGGCTGATATATAAATGATTCCGGTAATTCCAGGGAATCTCTTGAACACAAAATAGTATAAGGCCTCCCTTGTTGAAAAAACCTGGCAATATTGTAGGCCTCCTTAGTTTTTTCGGCAATGTGAAAGATCTTAGGATAGCCAATTTTGTTTCGTTCCAAAATTTGTCCAAAACTTTCTCCAGCCTTTACGGTATCTCTTTTTACTACATAGTCGTTTAAATTGAACCCAAACTCATAGACCTCTTTAGGTTCTTCAACAACAGCTACTTCTTCTTCTACAACGTCTTCTTTCTTGTCTTCTTTACAAGCATTAAAAAGAGATAATAAAAGCACTAATATTACTAAATATCTGTTCCCCAATCCTCTATTTCTTTTTTTGTCCATAATTCCGGAAAAAATATCCTTTTTTGATACTTCGGATGCATGTATTTAACCCACTCACTACCACCTGTTGCTTCGGCCGTTTTACCACCAATATTCAAATAATGATTTGCCGTATTGTAATGCGCCATCACCCACTTAATGTTGACCGTATAGTCATAATGCCGCATTGCTTTTACAAGTGCTTTATCTTGTTGTGCTTCTTCAGGCAAAGCTTTGAACTTTGACCAAAGATTGTTTTTATAATAAAATTTGGTAAATCTAATAAACTCTTCCTTATATCGCTCTTCAAAAACTGTTAAAGTATAACTCTTTTTCCCTGTTTTATAATCCTTTCCCGCTGCCTGCCAGTATAAATGTTCAAAGGCATTTTCATAAGACGAATTTCTGTCAATAGTATCCCTGAACCTTTTATCAATAAGATTTATTAATTCTGTTGAAGCAAATTCTATTTTTCTATACTGCGCACTTTGAAAACCACTGGCCGGTGTTAATGTGGTTCTGAACTTGTTGTACTGATCTACATCCATACCATCTTTCATGATACTGAAAGACGAGGTAAGCACATCAAAATAACGACTCACACGCATTATTTTATCTGCAAAAGTACCCGCATCAACCTTATCATTTTTAGCTACCTGCTCTATTTCGGAAAGTATCATTTTGAACAGGAGTTCCGTAACCTGGTGGTACATGATAAATACCATTTCATCCGGAAAATCAGTTCTTGTTATTTGAAGGTTTAACAGGGCGTCGGTTTGAATATAATCCCAATAGGTAATGGGTTTACTGTGCAATAAGCCTTCTAAATGATCTTCTAAATCCTGGTCTATTGCCTTGTATTTTTCTTCGAGTTGGTTGGTAATGTCAGAATGTAACCCCATTAATTTTTAACTACTATTTGAAAAGGATGCTTTAATCCTTTAAAAGCGTCAAGATCTGCCCTTAAAGACCCCACTGCTAAATCTGCTTTGATGCGCAAAGGTACTTTATTTTTGTCTTTTGATACCCATAGTGTTAAACTTTCTTCCTCTTTAAACACACGCCCTGCCATAACATAAGGCCTGAATTTTAAAGTCTCTACTTTACCGAAATCTGTATTGATGGTTTCTTCTCCAAGATATTTTAGTTTGAAGCCATAGTTTTCTTCATCAAAAAACATATCAACTCTTACTTCATCACCAATACTTAAAGAATCGGTATCCATATGGTTTCGCAAATAATAGAAGGTAGATACCATATCCTGAATATTGGGCCTGGTATCAATCACCGATTGTTTATTATGCTTTTTATTATTTACGTAGGCTTTGTTGTTTTCCTGGTCAAAATCTATTTCAATATCTTTAGTATAGCCGCCTTCATCTATGTTTCTAATGAATTTATAAGGTAATATGGTTTCCTTATCAAAATAACTTTCATACCTGTCTTTTACCTTAAAAAACCATTTTATCATACCTGTGGTCCACCCTTTTCCAACCACATGGTACACATCTTTATTATTTAATTTGGCATCTTTAACGGTAAGTGTAGCATTTCCGGCTTTTAAAAAGCCGCTATAGCTCATTTTGAATTTGAACCATTCGCCTTCTCCAAATGCCGATTCTTGCTGTGAGAACGACATCTGCATTGCACAGAACGCTATTAGTATAAGTAGTATTTTCTTCATTTCTTAATTGGGTAATGTAATTAACTTCTTAAATACATTTTTATTGTCATGCCTAAGAAATTACAATTACTATTCCAAAAATATAAAAAAACTTCGGAGTGCCTGTTTTTATAAGAAGTTCTTAACACAAATTTGTTACACAAAAAAACGCCATCAAATCTTAATTTGATGGCGTTTTCACATTAAATTGGACAACTAATTAAAGTGTACCTCGTTTTGCCTGTTCCCTTTCTATAGATTCAAAAAGCGCTTTAAAGTTACCGGCTCCAAAACCACGGGCTCCCATACGCTGTATGATCTCAAAAAATAGCGTAGGCCTGTCTTCAACAGGTTTTGTGAAAATTTGAAGCAAATAACCTTCTTCATCTGCGTCAATCATAATACCAAGACTTTTCAGGGTCTCTATATCCTCTCTTAATTCATGATCATGTGCCAATAAACGCTCCGGTACGGCCTCATAATAAGCATCAGGCGGCGTGGTCAAAAACTCTACACCCCTGGAACGCATGCCACTTACAGTAGAAATAATATCGTCTGTTGCCACCGCAATGTGTTGTACGCCTGCACCTTCGTAAAAGTCCAAATACTCTTCAATTTGCGATTTTTTCTTCCCTTCGGCCGGTTCATTAATTGGAAATTTAATGCGTCCGTTGCCATTACTCATTACTTTACTCATTAGCGCCGAATACTCCGTATGAATTTGCTTGTCATCAAAAGACAGGAAGTTTTCAAAGCCCATAACATCTTCATACCATTTTACCCAGGTATTCATTTGGCCCCAACCTACGTTGCCAACCATATGGTCTACATATTTTAAGCCAAGTGGTTCCGGGTTATAGTCAGATTCCCATATTTCAAACCCGGGCATAAATATCCCGTTATAGTTTTTACGTTCTACAAACATATGAACCGTTTCTCCGTAGGTATAAATACCGGCTCGAACCACTTCACCATGCTCATCACGCTCTACAAAAGGCTCCATATATGATTTAGCACCTCTGCCGGTGGTTTCTTCATAAGCCTTTCTGGCATCTTCTACCCAAAGCGCAATGACTTTTACACCGTCACCATGTTTAACAATATGGTTGTTAATGGGATGTTTGGAATTTAACGGTGTTGTAAGCATTAATCTGATCTTGTCTTGCTTAATCACATAAGACACCGTGTCTTTACTCCCCGTTTCTAATCCTTTATATGCATAGGACTGAAACCCAAATGCGGTTTTATAAAAGTGAGCTGCTTGTTTTGCATTGCCTACATATAGCTCTACATAGTCTGTGCCTAAAAGTGGCAAGAAGTCTTGTGCGCCTTCAAATATTTTTTCTAAACCGTAGTTTACTGATTTTATGTCTTTACTCATGTCTCTACTATTTATGTGTTTATTTGTTGATATGTTTATCAACTTATTTAACCCCGATAGAAAAGGCATCCTTTTGTGTGGATTCCTGCCTTCGCAGGAATAACAATATAAAAGATACCACCCTTCGGCTTCACTCAGGATAAACTCTAAGCGAGGTATAGCTTTTAATTAATCTATTCCAACCAGGATTTATGATAATCCTCATCGGCAATTTTCATGGCTTCTTCCGTAACCATAAGTGGCTTGAAAGTATCTACCATAACCGCCAGTTCGTCCGTTTTCACCTGCCCAATACTGCGCTCAGCAGCTCCGGGGTGCGGCCCGTGCGGAATTCCCGCCGGATGCAATGAAATATGGCCTGCTTCTATATCATTTCGGCTCATAAAATCGCCATCCACATAATAAAGCACCTCATCTGAATCTATGTTACTATGATTATATGGTGCCGGAATCGCCTGCGGGTGATAGTCATACAAACGCGGTACAAAACTGCAGACCACAAAGGCATCAGTCTCAAAAGTCTGGTGTACTGGTGGGGGTTGATGCACACGCCCTGTTATAGGTTCAAAATCGTGTATGGAAAAGGCATAGGGGTAATTATAACCATCGTATCCAACCACATCAAACGGATGTGATGCGTACACCATTTCTATGATGTCACCTTGCTTTTTCACTTTAATTAAAAAGTCGCCGTTTTCATTATAAGTTTCTAATTCCTGTGGCTGACGAATATCGCGCTCACAAAAGGGTGAATGCTCCAGCAATTGCCCAAACCAGTTACGGTAACGCTTTGGTGTGTATATCGGGCGATGCGATTCTACAATAAAAAGCCTGGTGTCTTCGGTATCAAAATCTATTTTATAAATTACACCCCTAGGTATGAGCAGATAATCTCCATACTTAAAATCCAGATTCCCTAACATAGTGCGTAATTTTCCGGATCCTTTGTGGATAAAAATTAACTCGTCCGCATCGGTGTTTTTATAAAAATAATCGTCGGTAGATTGTTTTGGTGCAGCCAGCACAATAGCGCAATCACTATTCACCAAAACGGTTTTTCGGCTTTCTAAAAAGTCATTTTCAGGCTTAACCTGAAATCCTTTAAAACGGTATGATTTTATGTTGTTTTCAAGAGCTATTTTGGGCGCAACACTGTATTGCTTCTTTATTTCTTTTACCTGTGTTGGACGCTGCTCATGATAACTGTTGGTTGACATACCATCAAAACCAATAGTGCCAAATAACTGTTCATAATACAAGCTGCCATCCGGTTTTTTAAATTGAATATGTCGCTTATGTGGAATGTTTCCTAATTTGTGATAAAAAGGCATTTCTACTAATATTAAATGTTAGAAAATAAAATACTAAAAGTTGTAAAACTTTAAATATCAGTTATATATAAAGATACAAAAAATGCCTGCTTACTCAGGATTTCTCTTGATAAGGTAGTGTAGAAATTGTAATAAGTCTTCAAAGAAAAACTTCATAACCCTACAAATATCGTGAAAATAAATAAAATGAGTCTTAAGGATTAGTTAAAACCAGAACCCCAAATTAATAAACCAGATACTTTTTTTACGTTCCGTTGAGTGACTGTATTTTACCTGAATAGGCCCTAAAAAAGTCTCCATGGCATAGCCCAAAGCATAGCCTCTGTAATCCGGTAATGTGAACCATTCTCCGGAATCAAAAATATTATCGTCAACATTAGCCCAATTACCTTCAAGTGTAATATGGTGCTTTTTCACAACTTCATAATCTATACCGGCATAAGCTTTGACATAGCTATTCCCGGTAAGTGAAATAAAATCATACCCCAGGAACGGAATGAAATTATTTATCAGATTATTACCATAACCTCCCAGTGCGAAATCTAATGTCTGGGTTGACTTATCTCCTAATTTAAACCCACCGCTTGTTTGTAAGTTGATAGCCAATTTATCAGAGAAACTAAAGGCATATCCAATATCTGCTTTGGCAATAGAAAATGTTTCAAACTCACTATTAAAATGAGATGCATAAACATAGGTGTGCAAATCGCCATTAAAATAAACTCCTTTTTTAGGGAAGTACTTATTATCGTATGTATCTAACTTTAATCCTCCAAAAAGACTTACATAATCTGTGTTTTCAAAAATAAAATCTTCATCTTCATTACTTGTAGCCAACGTTTCCGATTTAATTTCCAAACGCTTATGTTCTACTCCTAAACTAAGGGCAAAATCTTTTCTAAATAAGGTTTGCAAATAGAACTGGTTGGTTTGGTCCTGGAGTTCCACATCTATTTTATTCAACCCGTTGGCATCAATTTCCGAATCTGATAGTAATAATTGAGCGCTTATGCTTTTATGAAAATCATTAAATGTAGACCGTAGGCCGACGCTCCAATAGAATCCTTTATCAATTAAATACTCAAAATCATAACGGACATTATCTCCTAAAACAACATCTAAAGAAGCTATATCATTATCGAATAATAATTGTTTCTTTGTGACATTCACTAAAGCACCACTTTTGTATAAATTGTCATAATGCACCCCAAACTTTAAAAAAGTAGTTGTTTCGGTTTCCTTCAAATTGGCATGAAAATCAAAGCCTTCTTTTTCGTCCGATGCTTTTAACTGATATTCAAAAGAATCAAAATTATTGGTAGCCACTAAGCTATTAATCCCATTCATTAGTTTCGTATAGCTTATTTTTTCTTCGTTTTTAAACTTTAACTTCCCCAAAACATAAGACCTGGTATATTTTTTTAATCCTTTTAAGGATATTCCGTTTATAATGATGCTGTCTTGAGTATACGGTCGCACCTCTGGCCGGGCAACGTCATCTGACTGGTTTTTAACCAAAGCTTTTAGTGCTTCCTGTTTTTCTAAACCCGCTGCACTCCCTAAATCAACTATTTGTTTAGCGGCATCAAACGATACTACGTTATAATCTTTTATATTCGGTTTTATATAAATATCGGTCTTTTTAGACTTCACCTCCATATCTTTTATGGTTCTGAAGTTATTGATTTGAAGGAGCACATCCAGGGCTGAAGTTAATTCATTTCTATCCATGAGTCCGTCCTGAACATCCACCCCAATAATGATATCCATCCCTTTTTCCCTGAGTTCATCTATAGGGTAATTGTTAACCACACCACCATCAATATAAATTTGATCTTTTATAGCTACGGGCTGAAATAAAGTCGGCAAGGCTCCGCTAGCCATAATACTTTGGGTTAAATTTCCTTTTTCCAATATGACCTGTTTTCCGGTTTCCATATTGGTAGCAATACAGAAAAATGGAATGGGAAGTTTACTGAAATCTTCTACCTCATTAACATGAAGTAACAGTTTCAGTAAATAATTGTAGGCATTCTGGCCCCTTGACAGTGCGGAAGGCAACTTGAGCTTATAACCATCAAAAGGCAATTTAACAGCATATTTTTCATCATTGTTGCGTTCAAAAAAGCCTTTGGATGCTCTTGGCAAATTATCAGTGATAATATTATCAAAATCAGCATCTCTAAAAATGGAATCGAGTGCTTTACCCGAATAGCCCGAAGCATATAAAGCTCCAATGATAGCACCCATACTGGTTCCTGCAACATAATCCACTTTTACACCTAGACTGTCTATCACTTTAAGTGCCCCAATATGTGCCAATCCTTTAGCACCACCACCACTCAATACCAAACCAACTTTTGGGGTATCGTCTTTCTCCACGTAAATTTGCGCTTTCGCTGAAATGAAAACGAGTAGGAATATGGCTGATATGATTGTTCTTAAATTCAACAATTTAGTTTAATTAAGGTTCTTTTCATGTCTGCGTGTGGCATGGCTAAGACATACATCTAATAAAAACAATAATTATGAGATTTCTCCTTTCGTTGAAATGACAAGTATATGTTTAAGTTATCACTTCCCATGATAATAATTATAGACCTTTTCGGCCCTTGAAACCCCAATTACTGTTTCTAATTCATCCAACTTGGCATTGGCTACCCGTTTTGCTGACTTAAAATGTTTTAACAGCTCTACTACCGTTTTTTCTCCAATGCCGGGTATGGTTTCCAATTCAGTATTTAACGCGCTTTTACTGCGTTTATTTCTGTGATGTTCAATCCCAAAGCGATGTGCTTCGTTACGCAACTGTTGAATGATCTTCAACGTTTCGCTTTTTTTATCTAAATATAGGGGAATTGGATCATTCGGGTAATACAACTCCTCTAAACGTTTGGCTATGCCTATAATGGCTATTTTTCCTCTTAACCCTAAAACATCCAGGCTTTTTAAAGCCGATGATAATTGCCCCTTCCCCCCATCTATGATGATTAAATGTGGTAAAGGTTGCGCCTCATCAAGTAATCTTTTATACCTTCTAAGCACAACTTCTTCCATGGAGGCAAAATCATCCGGCCCTTCCACCGTTTTTATATTGAAATGACGGTAATCCTTTTTACTGGGTTTTCCGTTCTTAAAAACCACACAGGCTGCTACCGGATTGGTTCCCTGAATGTTTGAATTATCAAAACATTCAATATGCCTTGGTTCTTCAGACAGACGTAAATCGGCTTTCATTTGTGCCATAATTCTGTTGGCATGCCTGTCAGGGTCTACAATTTTGTCCTGTTTGAAACGCTCCATTCTATAATATTTCGCATTGCGGAGCGATAAATCTAATATGTGTTTTTTATCTCCCAGTTTTGGTATGGTCACTTTTATATTTTCACCCAAATTCACCTCAAACGGCACATAAATTTCTTTGGAATTGGAGTGGAAGCGCTGCCTGATCTCGGTAATGGCTAATTCCAGTAATTGTTTATCGGTTTCGTCTAATTTCTTTTTTATTTCCAAGGTATGCGACCTGATAATGGACCCATAAGACAACTGCAAAAAATTCACATAGCCATAGGTTTCATCACTCATAATAGAGAAGACATCTACATTGCTGATCTTTGGGTTTACAATAGTAGAACGTGCCTGATAATTCTCGAGGACTTCTATCTTTTCTTTAATTCTTTGGGCATCCTCAAACTGCATCGACTCGGCAAATTGCTTCATCTGTCTTTTGAATTGCTGCAAAGAATCTTTAAAATTCCCTTTTAAGATTTGCCTGATGGCCTTTATATTTTCATTGTATTCGGCTTCAGTCTCTTTACCTTCACAGGCACCTTTGCAATTGCCTAAGTGATATTCCAAACAAACTTTGTATTTACCCGCTTTAATTTTCTCATCGGATAAATGATAGTTGCAAGTGCGTAGTGGATACAGGCCTTTTATCAGATCTAACAGTGTTGAAACTGTTTTTACACTGGTATAAGGCCCAAAGTACTCACCTCCGCCTTTAAAAACCCTTCGGGTTGAAAACACTCTGGGAAAGCGTTCTTTTTTTATGCAGATCCACGGATATGACTTATCGTCTTTCAACATCACATTATACCGTGGTTGGTGCTTCTTGATCAGGTTATTCTCAAGCAACAGGGCATCCGTTTCGGTTTCAACCACAATATGCTTAATATCGGCAATCTTTTTAACCAATACTCTTGTTTTACCGTAATCATGTGTTTTGGTAAAATAAGAGCTAACCCGTTTCTTTAAGTTTTTGGCCTTCCCCACATAAATAATGGTTCCGTCAGCATCAAAATACTGATACACACCGGGAGCGTTTGGCAAGGTTTTAAGTTGAATATCTAAGGGCGTTCCACTCATTATATCAAAGGTATTAGGATTTGACCAAAAAGAAAAACTATTTTAACCTGAAAGTCATTGGCATGATTCATAGAGATTCCCATTTTCACGGGAATGACAATTTCAACGGAAACCCCGACGCAGAGCGTCGAGGAATTCTTTTCAATTTAAAGTTATAAGTATTTAAAGTTTAGTATATTTATTTTCGAATAGTTTATTCATGTTAATAACAACCAAAGAACTTTAGGCACTTATAACTTAAGACACTTTAAGTACTTCTATGAACATCGTTATTCTTTCCAGAAACGCCAATCTATATTCTACGGCACGACTTGTTGAAGAGGGCGAAAACAGAGGCCATGATATGGAGGTCATAGATCCTCTTAAGTGTGATCTTATTATTGAGAAAGAAAAACCCACCATTTACTATAAAGATCGTTATTTAGATTATGTGGATGCCATCATTCCAAGAATCGGAGCTTCGGTTACATTTTTTGGATGCGCTGTAGTGCGACAGTTTGAAATGATGAATGTCTTTACATCGGTAACATCTGATTCTATAATACGTTCCAGAGATAAACTACGCAGCTTCCAACGACTCTCTAAGGCTGGCATAGGCATGCCCAAAACAGTATTCACTAATTACTCACGCGATATTGAAAAAGTACTGTCTCATGTTGGAGGCACCCCGGTGATCATCAAACTGTTGGAAGGCACGCAAGGCTTGGGAGTTGTTTTGGCTGAAACCCGCAATGCTGCCGAATCAGTTCTGGAAGCTTTTAACGGGTTACAAGCAAGAGCATTGGTACAAGAGTATATAGCCGAAGCAAAAGGAGCCGACCTGAGAGCTCTGGTAGTTGATGGCCATGTGGTTGGCGCTATGAAACGCCAGGGACGGGAAGGTGAGTTTCGTTCAAACCTGCATAGAGGTGGTAGCGCAGAAATAGTAAGGCTTAGTGAAGCTGAAATAAAGGTGGCCATGAAAGCCTCCAGGGCTTTAAAGCTGCCGGTATGTGGGGTGGATATGCTGCAATCCTCTCGTGGACCGTTGCTTTTAGAAGTTAATTCCACACCCGGTTTGGAAGGTATTGAAAAAGCCACCGGGAAAAATATTGCCAGAAGCATTATTACTTACATTGAAAGAAACAGGCGTTAAGTCTGAAAACGGATAGAAACAGATATATGGCTACTGAAAAAAAGGTCTTAACCATTCTTAATGAAACTATTGCTCCCGGAGAAAGCAAAGAAGTGAACTTTGATGTTGCTAACCTGCATACCTCAACACCTGTTAATGTACCTGTGATTATAGAACGCTCCAAAAAAACAGGCCCAACCGTGTTGTTTACAGCAGGTATTCACGGAGATGAAGTTAACGGCGTGGAAATTGTACGCCAACTTATCGCCAAAGAGATTAATAAACCCAAACGCGGCACCATTATTTGCATGCCGGTTATTAATATTTTCGGGTTTATCAATCTTAGCAGAGAATTTCCGGATGGCAGAGACCTTAACCGTGTCTTCCCGGGAAGCCCAAAAGGCTCTTTAGCCAGTAGAGTTGCTTATAAATTGATCCATGACATATTGCCTCATGTAGATTATATCATGGATTTTCACACGGGTGGTTCACGTAGATTTAACGCTCCTCAGGTTCGTATTGTTGAAGGCGATATTGAATTAAAACAACTGGCAAAAATATTTGGGGCACCTTTCGTGCTATACTCAAAAAACCTTAATAAGTCTTTCAGAAACACGTGCTATAAGCTCAATAAACCGTTGTTGCTTTTTGAAGGTGGCAAATCGTTTCATATTGATGACGGCGTCACCAATTCGGGAGTAAATGGCGCCAAACGCGTGTTGAAACACCTGGGCATGCTTAACTCTAAATTTAAGGCGTCAACACCAAAAAAGGCTTGTGTTTTTATAAGGGAAAGCAAATGGATCCGAGCCAAGTATTCCGGTATGTTTAAACCTGCTGTAAAACTGAATTCTAAAGTTCAAAAAGGGGATCTTTTAGGTAATATCACCGATCCATACGGAAAGCTTAATTACTTTGTGAAATCGCCTAATTCCGGGCATATCATCAATGTCAATGAAGCGCCAATTGTATATCAGGGTGATGCGCTGTTTCATATTAGCACCAAATTAAATGACAAAGACAAATAGTACAGACCTGCCAGGTTTTTAAAACCTGTCAGGTCTAATTATAAGCTACCTATGACAAAAGCTGAGCTAAGAAAAAAATATAAAGCCCTGCGCAACGACCTGTCTTTAGGCGACATAGATACGCTGAGTATTGCAATTGCCAATCAGCTTATCAAACTACCTGTTTGGGACCATTCGTTTTATCATATTTTTTTAGCTATAGAAGAACAAAAAGAGGTGAATACCGAATATATTTTAAGCATACTCTCCGGGAAAGACAAAAATATCCTGGTCTCTAAAAGTGATTTTAAAACCGGCACCATGACTCATTTTTTGTTGACCGACAGCACCAAAATCAAAAAGAACCATTACAACATACCTGAGCCGGTTGACGGTATTGAAATTTCAAGCGATAAAATTGATGTGGTGTTTATTCCGCTTTTAGCGTTTGATAAACAGGGTAACAGAGTGGGCTATGGCAAAGGGTTTTATGATAGATTCTTAGCTAACTGTAAACCGGAAACCATTAAAATAGGGGTATCCTTTTTTGAGGCTGAAGAACAAATCACCAATGTTTTTGAGAGCGATATAAAGCTGGATTTTTGTGTGACACCGGAGGAAGTTTACAGATTTTAATCCATTTCTAATGCTCCTCACAATTCTCACAATAAGTTTCCTTTAAATACTCATTTTCCAACAACTGGAACGTCACCCCGCCTTTTTCAACTGCATTAAACAATTTGCAATAGCGTGCTTTGTTAATGTTAATGGCGTTTAACATGATGGTTCTGTAATCGGTTTGGTATGTGAGATCGTCATTAATTAGTGTGAGGTTTAAATAATAGAACAGTAGGTCTTCATCTATAGCAATGCTTTTGGCTTTTTCTTCTAAAAGCGTAACGGCCATATCCGTATTGGCATAATAGCTGAAGAATTGTGCTAAACTTAAATAGTCATAGTCAGACAATGAGAATTTATTATAATTCTTGTTGATATAAGACACCGATGCATCTTTCCCCGAATAGTCCCGTTTTCGCATTAAATTTTCGGCTTTAATGATGTGGAAATTTACCATCATCCTTGAAATAAGTGAGGCATCAATACCGTAATGCTTCAATCCGTAAATCTGGTTTTTGAGCTTGGTTTCATTGACTTCGATGGCTTTAAATCGCCACAGCCTGATCTTTATAGCAGTGATATTGTATTTAACCTCACCATTTTTGGGTACTATCTTTTCAAGTTCCTGCAGTTCGTTATAAACAATCAAAGCCTGCCTGACATTTAGCATATACCTAAAAGCAGCATTCTTATTAAATATTTTAGCAAATTTTACCTGCCTGGGAATGTTCATCTTTCTGAGAAAATCCGGGGATATTTCTTTCCCTTTTAGTTTTTCAAAAATGGAATTCTGAATCTCATTAGCAACATCTAATTCCTCTTTGCTTATAGCATCATTAAACTTTAAAAGCAGTTCATTGGCAGACATCCCTTTATACTTGTCCTTCTTTTCCAAACCCAATTCCAAAAGCGCTTTTCTGTGATGCTTTAAAATAGGTTCCATCTCTTTTGAAAGTGCTCCCACTAATTTCGCCTTGATATCATTTTTATTAAGCCCCCCTAAATGGCTATACTTGGTGTCTTCAATATCGTTTAAAAACTCTACCCAGTTTTCGGACGAGGAAATCTCCGTTTTAATCGTTGGCTTTTGAAAGGCTTGTAATGCTTCAGCAATGGTACCGGCGCGTTGTTCCTGTAATTCCACATTGCGTTCCAAACTGCCTTCAACCGATGCATACGCTTTGATCTTTATGCTTTTTATATTAAAATCCGTTAAGTGTAATGAATCATAAATAGGCTTGATATCTTCCTGTGAATACTCTGATTTATTTTTTTCAAAAGGAATAGTAAACTTTAAGGTTTTGTTTTTAAGAATATAGCCTTCATTAGAGCTCGGTCTTATTTGCTTGGTATTATAGGTTAACGAATCTAAATACATCCCCATATCCAGCAATTCCCAGGGATAAGATTCCAGGTTATAGATTACCTGGTACCTGCACATATTCTTATTACTTAAAAACAGGATGTTGTATTCCAATTCGTCATTCAAAAAAGTATCGGGCAATCTTCCAACATGGACTCTATATATATTATCTCCAACCGGTTTTAGCATATTTCTCAATTTGGGTCCGTAAACCGGCTTAAGCAACAAGCCTTTTATTTGAGTACGGTCTGCCGTCTCTTCACAATCGTACCTGGTTTTTAGTACTACGTCAATAGCAATACCGTCACCGGAATTTTTGAACAGCAGATTGAACCATTTTTTATCATTTATTCTGAAGTATAAATTAGACTGCTCTCTTTCAATAGAAAATTTAACTTCTTTAGGCTTTTGCCTGAATATATTAGTGCATTGCTGGCAAACCTGGTTTCTATTGCTTTGCGGGAAAACAATGTCAAACGTATTTTGGGTATAAAGCTTATTGAAACTAAAAAATGATAGAACTAAAACCGAGAGAAGAATTTTAAATGGCATCAATGGATTATTTGGATTGAGAAGCTAAATATAGCCAATACACTTTAGGTAGAAAAATACTTACTAGTTATAAACAGGCTTTTAAGTAGAAATTAAAAGTATCAACCTTAATTATTTAGTATATTGTCTCCATCTTTATTTAAGAACGAAAAGTACCAATTTTATCAAAAGGCATGACTTTAAAAACATTTATTAACGCATTATTGTTTTTTTTACTCATCATAGGTTCAAGTTGCACTGAAAAAAGCAATAAAAACGTTTATGACGATGGAAAAAATACCCCATTTACGCTTATACCGGAAAGCCATTCCAACGTGACTTTTAAAAATACGGTTAAGGAAGATTTGTATTTTAATTTCTTAAACTATACCTACATATATAACGGAGGAGGCGTTGCCATTGGCGATATTAATAATGATGGCCTTGAAGATATTTACTTTACTTCAAATCAGAATTCTAATAAACTGTATTTAAATAAAGGAGATTTTGTTTTTGAAGATATTACAGAAACTGCAGGGGTGAAAGATGATACCGGATGGTCTACAGGAGTTTCAATGGTTGATATAAATAATGATGGCTGGCTGGATATTTACGTTTGCAAATCGGGAGCTCTTAAAGATCACCTCCTAAGACGAAATAAGCTTTATATCAATCAGAAAAACAACACATTCAAAGAAGAAGGAGCTAAATACCGTCTTAACTTAAGTGATTTTTCGGTTCAGGGATACTTTTTTGATTTTGATAAGGATGGTGATTTAGACATGTATTTGGTAAATCACAGAGAAGATTTTAATAACAGTAACGCCGTTACATCTCAAAAAATTAAACAGTTAACCTTGAAAGGATCCGATCTTTTGCTCAGAAATGAAAATGGTCGCTTTTTTAATATTACCCGTAATGCAGGTGTGGCCAACAAAGCCTGGGGATTAAGTGCCTCTATTGGTGATTTTAATAATGATTCCTGGCCGGATATTTATGTAGCAAACGATTTCTGGGAGCCTGATCTTCTATATATCAATAATAAAAATGGCACTTTTACCGACGAAATATTAACGCGTTTTAAGCATATCCCCACCAACAGTATGGGATCGGACTTTGCAGACATAAATAACGACCTACTCCCGGATCTGGTAGTTCTTGATATGTTGGCTGCAGACAGAAAGCGAAGTAAAGAAAATATGGCCACCATGAGTACTGAAGATTTCAATTATATGGTCGCTGAAGGCTACCACTATCAGTATATGTCTAACATGCTACAACTCAACAATGATCAGGGACTGTATAGTGAGATAAGTCAATTTTCCGGGATCGCTAAAACTGACTGGAGTTGGGCTCCCTTAGTTGCCGATTTTAATAATGACGGTTATAACGACCTGTTTGTAACAAACGGTATTGAGCATGATTTATCTAATCAGGATTTTAGAAATAAGATGCGGGAAAATATTGTTAACAAAAAAAAGGTGAGCCTGGATGAAGCAATTGGCATGATGCCCTCAACTAAACTTGCCAATTATATGTTCTTAAATAACACCGATTATACTTTTAAGAATGTTTCCAATGACTTTGGCTTTAATGCCAAGGTTAACTCAAATGGTGCAGCTTATGCCGATTTGGATAATGATGGTGATTTGGATTTGGTTTTGAATAATCAATCTGATATGGCTTCGATTTACAGAAATAATACTAACGGCAACTTCCTATCAGTAGCCTTGAAAGGTCCTGAAAAAAATATAAAGGCCATAGGAACTAAGGTTGAAATATTTGCCGATGACCTTAAGCAGCTAAAAGAGGTTTATCCAACAAGAGGGTACCAATCTTCGGTGGATTACAGGTTGATCTTTGGCTTGGGGGACTTTGAAACAATTGATAGCTTAAAAGTTATTTGGAGTGACAATAAAGTTCAGGTTTTCAAAAACATAAAAGCCAATAAAACTCTGAAAATATCGTATTCGGGAGCTAAGAATCCAAAAGCAACTAAAACCGGAAAGTCATCAATTTTTAAAAACGTAAAAGCCTCAGAGCTGGGTATTAGTTATAAACATGAGGCTGTTGATTTTGATGATTACAAATTACAATTACTGTTGCCTCAAAAACAATCAACTATTGATAACCCTTTAACTGTAGCAGATGTTAACAATGATGGTTTACAAGATATTTTTATTGGCAATACTTCCGGTCACCCGGCGGAATTATATGTACAAAACAGGGACGGAAGTTTTACTAAAACCAGTCAATCCGCTTTTCTGAAAGACAGAAAGTATAATGATAATAATGCTCTGTTTTTTGATGCGGATAACGACAAGGATCTTGACCTTTATATTGCATCCGGCAATTATAGTCAACCGGAAAATAGTATATTACTTCAAGACCGGTTATACATTAACGATGGAAAAGGGAATTTTTCTAAGGGAAAATTACCTAAAATGTTAACGGTTACCAAAGCCATTGCGGTAGATGATTTTGATGGTGACGGCGATAATGACCTATTTGTAGGAGGGCGTGTTATCCCGGGCAAATATCCGCAAATACCCCCTTCTTATTTATTGGAAAACAGAAATGGTAATTTTGTCAATGTTATTGATGAACGTGCTAAGGAAGCCAAATTTACCGGATTGATTAACGATGCCATTTTTTCGGATTACGACTCGGATGGCGACAAAGATCTAATCCTGGCAGGTGAATGGATGCCTGTTATGTTCTTTAATAATGACAATGGAATTTACACTGAAGAAACCATGTCATCCAACAATAGCAAAACAGGATGGTTTCAAAGCATTAAAGCTTCAGATTTTGATGGTGATGGCGATGAAGATTATCTTGTTGGCAACTTTGGTGAAAACAACAAATTTCACCCAACAGAGGCATCTCCTTTACATATATATGCCAACAATTTTGATACAAATGAAAGCTATGATATTGCTTTGAGTAAAGAATATGGGGGAGAACTATTCCCTACAAGAGGTAAGGAATGTTCTTCTGAACAAACCCCCTTTTTAAAAGAGAAAATTGCGACGTATAAAGAGTTCGCCAATTCCAATATTTTTGAGGTATATGGTGAAGAGAAAATTGAAGGCGCACTGCATTTGCAGGCTGCAACTTTTAGTTCATACCTTATTTTAAATGACAATGGCCATTTTAAATTTAACAAATTACCAAACGCGGCACAATTTGCGCCAACATTAGATTTTGAACTGTTAGATATCAATAACGACAATACTCCTGAAGTTATTGGGGTTGGAGGCGTTTATGATTCCGAAGTGGAAACTATTCGCTATGACGCCTCAAAAGGGTATGTTTTAACCAGGGACTCCGATAGTTTTAAAACTTTAACGTTAAACAATATATTGACTAATAACGAAGTCAAAGCCATTGAGCGCATTGACATAAAAGGTAGTCCTCATGTAATCTTATTAAATTCTAATGATGAACTTTCTCTTTTGATGTTGAAAAAATAAGGATTAACTATCTGCTATTTTTTCTTTAGGAAAAGCTTTTTTATTGAACACAATAAGCATCACAAAACCGGTACTAATAGCTACATCGGCAATATTAAAAACGGGTTCAAAAAACGTGAAATATTTACCCCCAAAAAAAGGCAACCATTCAGGCAAATAGCCTTTCCATAAAGGGAAATACAGCATATCGACCACTTTGCCGTGAAGTAAACCGGCATAACCGCCTTCTTCGGGTAAAAAAGAGGCAACATCAATAGCACTATCACTGAAAAAAACACCATAAAAAACAGAATCTATAATATTTCCCAAAGCTCCGGCAAAAATTAAAGCAATAGCCAATATTAACACCCTGGGCTTGCTTTTTCTGGTCACATCGTATAACCAATAACCAATACCGCAAATGGCTACAATTCTAAACAGGGTTAAGGCTATTTTGGCTGCTGTATCACTTATAAAGGGGATGAAGTCACTAATTTTTGTCCCCCAGGCCATACCATCATTTTCAATAAAATATATTTGAAACCAACTAAAAACGGTAACACTTTCCTGAAGTTGAAAATGGGTTTTAATATATATTTTACTTACCTGATCAATAAGTAAAACAATGGTGATTAATATGATGGATTTTTTAAGCGGCACTAACTGAATTACGATTTACGAATTTAGAATTATGATGAAACAATAACTAAAATAAAAAAACGCCTTTCTTCATATAATCAAGATTGGCGTTCTATATCATGAGGTCCCTTTTTTATATGGGATAAATTATTTCTGCATGTTTTTAGCTTCTATACTTAAAGTAGCATGCGGTACTAATTCTAATCGTTTTTTATTGATCAGTTTACCGGTAACACGGCACACCCCATAGGTTTTATTCTCAATACGGATCAAAGCGTTTTTTAAATCGCGAATAAACTTCTCCTGGCGGATAGCCAATTGCGAATTAGATTCTTTACTCATCACTTCACTCCCTTCATCAAAGGCTTTGAACGTAGGTGCCGTATCTTCCGTACCATTATTATGATCGTTCATATAGGCACTTTTAATAAGTTCTAAATCATGTTGTGCTTTATCTATTTTTTCCTGAATCAACTTTTTGAATTCTGCCAATTCTGCATCTGAATATCTTACATTTGCCGTTCCCATAATTTTAATGTTTTTGAATAAACAATTTGGTATTTACATCATCAAAAGCAATCTCAATACCGTTATCTAATTTGTCAATTATTTCAAGCTCATCTGCCAACGTTTCCGTTTTTATATAAGCCATGTTTGAATCTATAGCATTTACTATATGATCATCTTTTTGAAGTTTCACATCAATTCTGTCTGTGACTTCAAACCCTGAATCTTTACGTAAATTTTGAATTCTATTGATAAGTTCTCTCGCAATTCCTTCACTACGCAAATCATCAGAGATGGTAACATCAAGGGCGACTGTTAAAGCGCCTTCATTGGCAACCAACCAGCCTTCGATATCTTGAGATGTAATTTCTACATCTTCAAGCCCTAAAGTAACATTTTTTCCATTAATATCAACCCCTATTTCACCAGTTTGTTCAATTTTTTTAATATCATCGGCATCAAACTGTCTGACAGCATTCGCAATGAGTTTCATATCCTTTTCAAATCGAGGCCCCAAAACCTTGAAATTGGGCTTTATTTGTTTTACCAAAATATCGGAAGCGTCTTCTAAAAGCTCTATTTCTTTTACATTAACTTCGTGTTTTATCAGATCTGAAACTGCCAATATTTCTTCTTTTTGTTGCTTACCATCAACCGGGATCATTATTTTTTGAAGCGGTTGACGCACCTTGATCTTCTCTTTAGCCCTTAACGACAAAACTAACGACGATATTGTCTGTGCATTCTCCATTTTTCGTTCCAGGGGTTTATCAACAAAACTGTCGTCAAAAACCGGGAAATCCGCCAGGTGAACACTTTCAAACGTTTCTTTTTTGGTAACTGAATTCAAATCCAGATACAACTTATCCATAAAGAAAGGAGCTATTGGTGCGCCCAACTTAGCAATGGTTACCATACAGGTATATAAAGTTTGATAGGCTGAAATCTTATCCGTTTGATAATCGCCTTTCCAGAAACGCCTTCTGCTTAAACGCACATACCAGTTACTTAAATAATCCTGAGTGAAATCCGATATCGCCCTGGCTGCTTTGGTAGGTTCATAATCGGCATAATAGTCGTCCACCTTTTGAATAAGGGTATGTAATTCCGAAAGAATCCATCTATCCAATTCCGGCCTTTCGGCAATTGGAATATCTGCTTCGGAATAATCAAATCTGTCTAAGTTGGTATATAATGAAAAGAACGAATAGGTATTATACAGTGTTCCGAAGAATTTACGCTTAACTTCTTCAACACCTTCCAAATCAAACTTTAGATTATCCCAGGGATTGGCGTTTGAAATCATGTACCAACGCGTAGCATCAGCGCCGTAATTTGATAAGGTTTCAAACGGATCCACGGCATTTCCTAAACGCTTCGACATTTTTTGCCCGCTCTTATCTAATACCAACCCATTTGATACGACGTTTTTGTAAGCCACAGAATCGAATACCATGGTACCTATAGCGTGCAGGGTATAAAACCAACCACGCGTCTGGTCTACACCTTCTGCAATAAAGTTTGCCGGGTAGGTAGTACCTTCATCAATTAAATCAGCATTTTCAAACGGGTAATGCCACTGTGCATAGGGCATAGAACCGGAATCAAACCAAACATCAATTAAATCGCTTTCACGTGTCATTGGCTTTCCTGAAGGCGACACTAATGTAATCTGGTCCACAATATTTTTGTGTAAATCCAGTTTTGCATAATTCTCATCACTCATATTGCCAACTTCAAAATCGGCAAAAATATCGGCTTCGAGAACCTCAGCCGCCACTGCTTTTTGCATTTCAGCTTTAAGCTCTTCAACCGAACCAATGCATAAGGCTTCTTTACCGTCTTCAGTCCTCCATATTGGTAACGGGATACCCCAATAACGTGAACGGGATAAATTCCAGTCATTGGCGTTTGCCAACCAGTTACCAAAACGGCCTTCACCGGTACTTTTTGGCTTCCAGTTAATGGACTGGTTAAGTTCATGCATGCGGTCCTTAACATCAGTCACTTTGATAAACCAGGAATCTAACGGATAGTAAAGAATTGGCTTATCAGTACGCCAGCAATTCGGATAGCTGTGCTTATATTTTTCAACCTTAAAGGCTTTGTTCTCCTCTTTTAATTTGATGGCGATTTCAACATCTACCGAACGTTCCGGTGCTTCGCCATCATCATAATATTCGTTCTTCACATACTTGCCTGCCAGTTCTTTCATTTCCGGACGGAAACGTCCCTGTAAATCAACAAGCGGCACTAAATTGCCTTTCCTAGCTTCTTCCCATGAATCACCTATCAATTCTCTTAGTGTATCTCTTTGAATATTTTCTCGGATTGACGACTTGGCTGAATTAATTTCAAAGTTTTTCAAATTATTTTTAATCTCATGGAATAATTTTAGCAAATATTCTTTGCCATCTTCTTCATAAGTATTTATTAAGTAATCTTCTTTTTGAATGAAAATTTCTGTAAAAGCACTTCCTGAAACTGTAGTAATAGGAACTTCTGATTCATAAAGGTTGTCCAAGAAATCTTCATTACTTTCCAAAACAGGAACCAACATAGGCGGTACTTCCGGCTTAGCTTGTTTAGCCACCAAGGCATCATCGGCTCCAAACGTCGGTGCTGTGTGCACTATACCGGTACCGTCTTCTGTGGTTACAAAATCCCCGGAAATAACCCTAAACGCATGCTCCGGGTTATCATTCGGTAAGGCGTATGGTAATAACTGCTCATATCTAATACCCACTAAATCTGCTCCTTTAAATTCTTTTGCAACATAAAAAGGAATCTTTTTGTCTCCGGCACTATAATCTGATAATTCCGATTGGTCTTCAACCTGTGTAAACTTCCCTGCAAATTGTTTTGCCACTAACGGCTTTCCTAAAATGACCTTAGTAGGTTCAAACGTATATTGATTATACGTTTCAACTAATACATAATCTATTTTAGGCCCCACAGTAAGTGCGGTATTACTTGGTAATGTCCATGGTGTGGTAGTCCAGGCCAAAAAGTGAATGTCTCCTTCGCTTTGTAAAAATTCTGGTAAAGAATCCGTATGCGCTTTAAACTGAGCCACAACCGTAGTGTCAGTCACATCCTGATAGGTTCCCGGTTGGTTCAGCTCATGGGAGCTCAACCCTGTTCCTGCCTTAGGTGAATAGGGCTGGATAGTATAGCCTTTATAAAGCAAATTCTTATCATATATCTGCTTTAACAGCCACCAGACACTTTCCATATATTTAGGCTCATAGGTAATGTACGGATCGTCCATATCTACCCAATAGCCCATTTTTTCAGTCAGGTCATTCCAAACACCTGTGTAACGCATCACCGCTTTTTTACAGGCAGCGTTATAATCTTCAACTGTAATGGTTTTTCCAATATCTTCTTTGGTAATGCCTAGTTCTTTTTCTACACCCAATTCAATAGGCAAACCATGAGTATCCCAGCCTGCTTTACGCTTTACCTGGTAGCCTTTTTGCGTTTTATAGCGGCAGAAAATATCTTTGATAGCACGTGCCATGACATGATGGATCCCAGGCAATCCGTTTGCAGAAGGCGGCCCCTCAAAAAACACAAAAGATTCCTGCCCTTCCCTGGAGGTAATGCTTTTTTCAAAAATGTTGTTTTCTTGCCAGTATTGTAGTATTTCACCAGCTACATTTGGCAAGTCAAGTCCTTTATATTCAGGAAATTTGCTACTCATTTACGCTTAAATCTTATAAGGTTGCGAATTTAAGAATTTATCCTGAAATGGGTAATTTTTAAGCATAAAAAAAGCCGGAATAATACATTCCGGGTTTTTTAGTGTTTGGATTGATTAATTGACTATTATTTTCTTGGTGAATACCTGGTTATCGTCTGTTCTAAAGCAAGCCACATAGGTTCCTATGGAAATTCGCGGTATTTCAATACCATTACTTAAAGCATTATCCGAAACATCCTGAAGTTCCATAACTGTTTGTCCTGTCATACTTATTAAAGACAGCCTCTTTACCGAAGCACTTAATTTCTTTGCATAGAGCCTTCTTTGTTTGTTCAAATAATATATAAAGTTTTCCTCATGACGGGCTTCTTCAATACCTAAGGATTGTTGTTGTGATTGAAAAACTATCTCAAACCGTTCATTGAATTTCCCCTGTTCTGATGAAAAACCATAAGGGGTTCCGGGTTTTAAATCGAAATAGGTACCTGTTAGGTTATCTTTTAAGTAAATCTCTTCGGTGTCTTCAATATTTTCTAAATCGGTAATCCTTATTTCAAATGAATTGTTTCCTGAGGATTTAAAGTTTAATGGCACCACTTTTTCCGGTGTCAATTCACCATAGGCCTTGATGTTCATATTCTGCCCTTCTAAATTCAGGTTTAGGTCGTTGTTATTAATTTCGTCGCACTCAGAATCATAACCATAATTGTAACCATCCGTTGTTAAATCACTAAATCCTAAAAGCAACTCTCTCCGGGTGTCCGGCCCCGTCACGGTACTAAACTCCAAACGGATCTTTTTAAAAGGATGTTCCTCTTCAGAGGTAGTTTTTGCTGCAACGGAAGCTGTTTTCGATTTACTTTTAGTATTCTTAAAGAACACAGAACCGTTGTTGTAAGTACCGTCAGCATCATCTTCTAAAATAAACACCCGTTGTCCGTTGTTAAATTCCACATGGCCATCGGCAATAATTTCCGTGATGAATCCCTGCCCGATGGGTAGATACCTGGAGGGTACCAGTGTACCGTCTTGTGAGCCATTGTTAGCGCCACTGATTCCTACGAATTGATAGGCTCTTGTGGCCCCTAATTTATTCACCTGGGCATAACCACCGTTATACTCATTTAAATTATGAGAACTTCCGCTCCATTGTTGCCAAAGTTGGATGGTCCCATCTATGACACCCACATTATCATCAATGAATTTATGAATGTCTAATGCCGATGGATAAGGGTTTCCTAACAGATAATCTGTTTTAGAAACGTCTGCTACAGAGCCTGCCCCTCCTACATCGGTGACACTTACCAAAATGGTTCCGTTGTTTGGTTTCCCCTGAAAAATATATTGTTGATCTGCACCTACATTGCCTGTTCCTTTTTGGGTGTAACCAATACCCGGGCTTAGATCAGCTGTTGTTGACAGTTGGTCCCAATCCCAATAGGTAACGCCGTTCATGAATGTATACAACCAATACGTGCCAATATTACCACTTGCTGTATAGGCCGATGTAAACTGGCAATCAAACCCTGATTCATCTTTTAACATGTTCAACCTAAACGGTGTATTATTAGGATTATTGGTAGCTGCATTGTTATCGGTTAGTGTTGTAACGCCTGTAGTACCTATAGGCGAGGACCAGTAATTATACCAAAAGGGGTTGGCGGTCCCTTCCTGTCGTCTTAGAGTTTTTCCATCAGCTGATGTGACCAAATCACTGGTTTTTGTTTGAATTAACTGGGAATCATTCATCAGGTCTAAGGTCCCGTTAAGTTCAAAATACCCTGTATTTTTAACTAAATTATTGCCATTTATAGTCAGCGTTTTACCACTATCTATAATTAATCCATAAGTTGAAATTGAAGTGGAAATGGTTACATCGCTTTCAATTTTAACAATACACCATTCCCTGGTACTGGGAACACCTTCAATATCCCAAACACTTCCATATTGCCAGGCGCCTTCTAAACTCCAGGTACCATTGCCAGTGGTTTTATATGGCATAGGTGCTGTTTGTTCCTGAACGGTCGTAATGTTATGCATTGTTAAGGTGTTGTTATTTTGAGAATAGTCTGACACCTGATTTGATGCTATATCTGTCATCGGGTAATAGGCCAGTAAACTACTCCATGATATGGTGGCTTTAGTATCAAAATCTATGATATCTTTAGGTATAACAGAGCCCCTGACATTTCCGGAATTATTCTCAATTTCCTGATATATCATGGTTTGGATTTGAGAATCTGTTAAAGCTACATTAAAGACTCTTACCTCATCTATTTCACCATTAAAATATTCCGGGTCTCCTACAGAACTTGATTTACGCCCCACTTCAAAGTCTCCGGTCCAATCAGAAGACGGGTCAATAGTTGCTTCTATTTGATTTTCATTGGTATCCGCGGTAATAACTTCGCCATCAAGATAAATAATTTGCTTTCCTGCGGTTGAAGAAAACACACCTGCTACATGATGCCATTCTCCATAATTTATAGTCCCGGCACTTACACTATTTGATATTCCGGCCGATGTTCTAATGCTAAACTTAACTTCATTTCCTCCTTCCATATATAATCTACAGGCTGTATCTTCACCCACTATCGTTGTTTTTGAAGCCTCTGCATTTTCCGCATCAACTTTAATCCAGGCCATAATGGTAATGTTTCCTAAACCTTCTAAAACACTATTGCCATTTAAATAATCGTCTACTCCATCAAAATCTACGGCTGCTGATGATGGATACGCCACCACCGGAGCCAAATCACGATAATCTAAATCGCCTCCTGAATTAACATCGGAATCCTCATCCGGAAGAATTGACAAATCTGACGGATCTTCTATATCTTCGTTAACATCTAAACTTGCGTCATTTGTACCATTGGTCTCGAAAGCATTATCTAACCCATCCTTATCGTCATCAATTGAAGTAATGGCATTTGCCATGCCATTTTCCTCTATATCATTTTTACCGTCGTTGTCACTATCCAGGTCTTTATAATCTTCCGTTGTATCGGAATCTGTATCTACCGGTGTTATTCCGGTACCGTAGTTATTCCATAAACCCATATAAGAACCTGATGTATTTACAGTTCCACTTGGCAGTATATATCCTAAAGTAGATTGTCCTTCAATATTATCAGGTATCCCATCATTGTCACTATCTATATCGAGATAATCATATATACCATCAGCGTCCAAATCTTCACAGGCACTTGCAAAACCTTCATCAAAATTCATATGATTATCCATAGTTACAACAAAAGAATAGGTTCCTGCTGTAACAATAACGGTATCCTCAACTAATTTCCAGGGTGTGTTTTCCGAATCACCTCCGGTTGGGGTTATTGAGAATGTACCACTATCGGCAACCAACGTTCCTGCCGTACCTGAACTACCTGTATAAATACGTAATTGGGCTGTCCCGGTTAAACCATCGCGAGAAGAAAAATACCCTCCATACTTAAGTTTAGCATCATTACCAATAACTATGGCCTGGTAAAAATCATTGGAGCCAGAGTCTATGTCAAGATAGTATTGATCTTCGCCGTCACCTGTTAATATATTGGCATCTTCAAACGGACCGCCATTCTGGTAATCATAGCCTCCTGCGCCATCAACTTTTACTATATTAGCCTGGTCTCCTCCACCAAGAATCCATGGTGAAATATCTACACCGATATTGTTTCCGTAATTCAGCCCTGAAGCATTATTAAAACCACTATCTACCAAAAGGTTTTTACATTCAATATAATCAGTAATACCATCATTATCATCATCTACATCAACACTGTCGGTAATACCATCAAAATCGCTATCACCATCAAAAACATCCTGAAGACATAAAGTGAAGGTACCGTAATAACCGGAATAGGAATCCACAGAAATATAGTACCAGGAACCGGGAATCACATCCAGAGATCCCAAAGCAACATCATCATAGGTGCTAATATATCTTTTACTGGATAACTCGGTTACCCCGTCTGACTCCCACAAAGCCAATTGTGTTCTTCTATTGCTTCCCTGGGCGCCACCTATATCAATGGTAATATTGATTTCCCCGCTAGCCGGAGCCTGGAATTTAAACCAACGGTTATATTTAGGACCACTGTTATTCCAGTTAGAACCTGCATTTTTATCAGGGGAACCTCCACGTGTATCATAAACAGCATCTGATGAACAGGAATTAATAATTCCGGTAACATCTATAGCACCCTCGTAAAAATCATAATCCACCGCATCCTGAAGGCATAACGTGAAAGTACCGTAATAACCGGAATAGGAATCCACAGAAATATAATACCAGGAACCGGGTGTTAAATCCTGC
>NZ_JANQJQ010000035.1 GCF_028281565.1 Seonamhaeicola sp. | reverse complement strand
ATGAGGTGTGCCCTTAGGTAAATCAAAATTCTTCTTGGAGCCACTAAAAGTAATTTCAAAGATTAATTATTAGGAGCAAAAGAAGTCAATCCAGCCCAAAACCCAATGTGAAATCTGGTGCTTGCTTATGATTAGGTGAAATCGAATATAATCATATAGTTAATATGATATAATATCGTATAAAGCTTGCTATATCCATCCTTTGTTCCCCTCTTTTATTTTGTCGATTATGTTTTAGTCATATAGACCTAATTTTATTATGAATAGAGAGAATTATATGTTCTAACATTAACTAAAAAAATGAAAAGAGAGTCATGGTTTTTTGAACTCTAGTTGTCTTTACATTGTTAAAAGACTTGAAAGTGGTCAAGAGAGGTTATGTTTTAAAATTTAACCACTTAGGAGAAAGAATAAATTGATTTTGTTTGTTACGTTGTTGAGACCCATTATTTATATGCTTGCAGATGATTTAGGATATGGTGATTTGTCTTCGTTAAACCCAAAATCAGGTATCAAAACCCCCAAACATGGACAAGGTGGTTAAGGAAGGGGTTCATTTCACGGCAACGATATAGCAGGGTTGTTATATGACCAAATAGTCTTTGACGAGACCGTGGGAGTAGCTACGTACTTTGCGGAAAAAGAAGGAGAGACCTTGGTGATAGATATCACGGATAAAGGCAATGCCAATCCCGGGATCATTTACGGTTAGAATGCAAATGACCATTTTGATTCCATATGGCGCTACAGGCACAGCAACCATTGGATCCTGAACGGGATAGGGAAGGAGACGTCCGTAAGGAGCGTAAAGGAAAGGGTGGACTACGCCAATGGCATTGGGCTGATCGATGAAGAGGCCAAGGCCTTATTGACATGTTACAATGACCTGAAGACGGAAAAGGGGCTTTATAACCCCAAGCAATTACCCTTTAACGAATTGGCAGAGATACAGAAGAAGCACAATTCTGTTGGCTGGATAAGCATGCAGCACTCGGCGGATTATGTGGAACTGGCCATGTATGGCCCCGGAAGCCAATTGTTGAAACCGTTTATCAAGAATACGGACCTACATTATTTGATGTTGCAGGCCGCTGAGGTGGAAAATAGATTTTAGTAATTAAAAAAAGAAAGGGAAAAAGTTGTTTTAGTTTGGTAAGGGCTACGGTAGGTATGTTGGGTTACGATTGTGAACAGACTTGATTGTAGCCCTTTTCAAAAAGAATAGAAGGTTTAATGATTTTACACCATGAGTTTTTTAGTCATTCAATTAGAGTTAGTTTTAAAAGCGCAGCGGTGTACTGCGCTTTTAAATGTTTAAGAAAGGAATTGATCTTGAAATCTGGAGTATCAATTAAAGGCACACCATAAAAGAAAAGCAACATTTCTAATTTGCTTTGAAAGAAGAGAAACTTCATTCATAAGCCAAACATTTCTGATTACAAGTTTTGGACAAAATTTAATTTGAAGAGAAGTTTCGTCCATTGAATCCAAACAACAAAAACAGAATAGTATCCATTTTATCTCCTACCTTTTGACGAATTATAGCAAATGCTTTACTCATTTGGTTTTCTACGGTTCTAAATGAAATATTCAGGTGTTCAGCAATTTCGCCATAGGTTAGACCTTCTTGCTTCCCCAAAATGAATATTTTTTTACATTTCGGAGGTAAATCCTGTATTTCTTGTTTAACTAATGCTATTAACCTAGTTAGGTCCTTAGGGTCTTCCTCTATTATAGCGTTCAGGTTTTTTATGTATTCTTTTTCAACCTCCATCAAACTGCTTTTCTTTCTGTATTGATTGATAAACTCGTTATAAACAGATCGATATAAATAACTTTTTAAAGGGTATATTGCTTTTAATTTATTTCGTTGTTCCCATACTCGCAAGTAGATATTTTGGACAATATCTTCGGCAATATAAACGTCGCGAGACAGACTTTCCGCATAAACACACAACTTTTGATAGTAAGTGTCCATTAAATAAGCATAAGCATCTTCGTCTCCTTTTTTAAGGTTTTCAACTAATATCTTATTGTTGGAATAATCTTTCTTCATTGTGTAAAATCAATAACTGGTATTAATCCAATTGTAAACTTATAAAAATATTTTTTAATAAATTTTAGTAGGAATTGTGGGTGGTCGCATTTGTGAAACGTAATATAAACAAAAGGTAGTTGTCAAAATGAACCAAAAAATAGAGAATATAATTGTCAAATACTTAATGAATGAAGCCAATATTGATGAACTGGATTCATTAACAGTTTGGCTAAGGAATCCTAAGAATAAGCAAATTTTCAAAAATTTTGTTAAGACAAATTATGCCATAGATGTAAATACAAAACAATTTGATTTAGAAAATGCCAAAAAAGAATATTTGAGTAAAATTAGAAGAGACCGAAGCATATTTTACAAATACAAGCTTCACAAGATTGGTAAATATGCAGCTGCTCTATTTATTGGCTTATTTGCAACGGCTTACTTTTTTAAGGATGATTTGTTCAATGGATCTACCGATGACAATATCATTCCTATAATTGTAAATACAAACGCTATAGTCCCAGGAACTGATAAAGCAACATTGACATTAGAAGATGGCTCACAAATTGCATTAGAGAAAGGTGCTTCTTTCCAAACATCTAATGCCAACAGTAATGGTGAGCAAATTGTTTATGGTAAAGATAGCCGAAAAACGAAGGGACTAGTTTATAATTACTTGACCATACCAAGAGGAGGGCAATTTTACATTGTCTTATCAGATGGAACTAAGGTTTGGTTGAATTCAGAGTCTCAACTAAAATACCCGGTAAATTTTATTGAAGGAAAAACTCGTAAGGTAGAACTGGTTTATGGAGAGGCCTATTTTGACGTATCACCAAGTACCCAACACAAAGGTGCTAAATTCAAAGTTTTTAATAAGTCGCAAGAGGTAGAAGTATTGGGTACAGCGTTTAATATTAAGGCATATAAAGATGAAACTAATATCTATACCACTTTGGTAGAAGGTAAGGTAGCCGTTGACTATAACGGTAACAAGAAAAACTTAGTGCCAAGTCATCAAACGAATATAGATTTAAAAACTAAAGAAGTTTCCGTAGCAAAAGTAGATGTAAATGCAGTAGTCGCTTGGAAACACGGAATTTTTAGTTTTAGAGGAAAGCCTTTAAAGGACATCATGAAGGTTATATCTAGGTGGTACGATGTAGAGATTGTATTTGAAAATAAAGCATTAGAAGAATTGAAATTTAAAGGTGTACTGGATAAAAGTCAAAGTATTGAAGAAATTCTTTCTATTATGAAATCTACTACCATCAACAACTATGAAATAAAGGATAAAATAATACTACTTAAATAATTGTGAAACCTATAAACAAATAGTAGCCTATGAAATAAAATAACCCATTAGAAAAAAGAGGATAAAGTTAGACTCGCCAAAGTACAAAACTATATCCCCACGTATTATCAATTAATTAAAATGTTTAACTAACTAATAAGACACAAATTTATGGAAATTAAATTTATAAGTAACTGTTTCTGTTTTAGAAAATGGTTTTTAAAAATCATTATGAGAACTTTCATTTTCTTATGCTGTACTATGATTTTCGCATTTTCACCCGTTGATGTTGTTTCTCAGAACTCAAAAATCAAAGTAGAGGAAGACAAAATATTAACGGTTGATGAGGTGTTTGATCTTATAATGGATCAAACGGACTATAAGTTCTTTTATGAAGAAGGGATTTTTGATGATTTACCAAAGATTCGTTTGAAAAAAGGAGTTATAAGTACAGGAAAATTATTAAAAAGAAGCTTGTTGAAGGGAAATGTTGAGTTGATTTTAACTGAAAATAACGCCATTCTAATTAAAGAAAAGATTGAAAAATCAATTAAAGAAAAACCTCAGGAGTTTGAAGTTTCCGGTGTAGTTACGGATCAAAACGGACAACCTCTACCCGGTGCCAATGTTATCGAAAAAGGAACCACTAACGGAACACAAACCGATTTTGATGGGAAGTTTCAATTATCGATTTCTGGAAAGGAGACAACACTTGTAGTCTCATATATTGGGTTTTTAACTAAAGAGATTCAGGTAAATGAGCAAGCAAATATTAATATCGCTTTAGTTGAGGACGCTGCCAAGTTAGATGAAGTAGTAGTTGTTGGTTATGGAACGCAAAGAAAATCTGACCTTACAGGGTCTGTAACAGCAGTTTCAGAGAAGGTGCTCCAAAGCCGCCCAGTACCTTCGTTTCAGGACGCAATCCAAGGAAGGGCCAGTGGGGTTAACATTCGTCAAAGTGGAGGTGATTTAGATGGTAAGTTTGATATTTCTATAAGAGGTATTGGTTCAGTTACAGGAAGTAATGCCCCCCTTATAGTTGTGGATGGAGTGCCTCTTTTCAGTGCCGATTTTTCGACTATAAACCCCAAAGACATCGCTTCGATTAACATTCTTAAAGACGCATCTGCAACAGCTATTTATGGTTCTCGCGCATCTAATGGTGTAGTAATTATTAGTACCAAAAGAGGTAAATCTGGGAAAGCTAAATTTAGATTTTCTTCTGACATTGGTTTTGAAAACCCGATTAACAGGTATGATGTTTTGTCTACAGAGGAGCAGCGCCAGTTGTTTGTGGAAGCTTTTACCAATTCTAATAGAAATACTGCAGTGTATGATGATCCCAGTAACCCTATATGGCAAATCGATACGGATTGGCAAGATTTAGGTACTCGAACCGCCTTCAGGCAAGCATATAATTTAGGTGTTACCGGTGGTAATGACAAAAATCAATATGCCTTTTCGGCATCTTTGCTGGATCGGGAAGGAACAATTTTGAATACTGGTTTAAAATCATGGAATTTACGAGCCAATATCGACTCGCGGATAAATGATAAACTAAAAGTAAGCGGAAATATAGCAGGAAGCCATCAAAAATCCGATTTCATGACAAATGATCAATATTTCGGCCAAGGATACAGACGGCTTATTATTCGCCATTCTTATACTGAACCCTTTGATGAGGATGGAAACTTAACGGCTGTTAATACTACGGCACCACCATATTTTGGAGGAAATAACAATCCGTTAATCGAGATTCTTTTACCTACTAGGGAAAGAACTACGACAAGGCTGATAGGAAGTATAAAAGCGGATTATAACTTAACCCAACAGCTGCTGCTTTCAGCGAACATAGGCGGAGATGTTGTAAACGGGGACACTTATGAGTATCTGCCGGTGTACAGTATTGGTAGATATCAAAGAGCACAAGGTGATCTTACCCAAACTTCTTCTAAAGAGGTTAATTGGTTGGGAGAGGCAACATTGCAATATGAAAATACTTTTGACGCGCATGACCTTAAGGCCTTGGTCGGGGTATCTGCTCAAGAATTTAATGCTTCTGTGTTTAGGGCCAACGGAACGGGAACTGTCAATAACAGATTGAATCAATTATCCAATCAGACTAATTTTACAAGTTCAGGCTCGGATATAACTTCCGGTTTGGTCTCGTACTTTTTTCGGGTTAATTATGGATATGACGGTAAATACCTATTTACTGGAACTGTAAGAAGAGATGGGTCTTCAAGATTTGGTGCTTCGAACCGGTATGGGACCTTTCCGTCAGCATCCGTTGCATGGAAAATTTCAGAGGAAAAGTTTATGGAGAACAGCTTTTTTAATAGCTTAAAGTTAAGGGCAAGTTATGGGTTGACGGGAAATCAAAATATCGGAGACTTTGCTTTTATTACAAGGGCAGGGGAAGCCGGATATGCCTTTGGAAACTCTGCAGCTTTAGGAAATGCGGCGGTAAACATTGGAAATGAAAATTTAAAGTGGGAAACTTCCAAACAATTTGACCTTGGGGTCAATGCATCCTTCTTCAATGGGAGACTCAATGTAGAGATGGATTATTATGATAAACGGTCTGAAGATTTACTCATAGCCCAACCTACACCTTTGACTGTGGGAGTAGGCGAAAGACCAATTGTTAATATTGGGTCCGTTAAGAACTCAGGTTTTGAATTTAGCTTCAATTCCACAAATATCCAAAGTAATGATTTGTCTTGGACAACGGATTTTAATATAACCTATAATAAAAATGAAGTACTCGATATTGGTCTTACCTCCCAAGGTAATCCTTTGGAACTGGAAGGGTCTCCAATTCCTTTGGCGAACGAAAGAATTAATTTGACCCAGGCGGGATACCCGGTTGGAGCATTTAATACCTATATTTTCGATGGTATTTGGCAATTGGGACAAGAAGCAGAGGCTGCAGCTTGGTCAGGGGCTGTTCCAGGTGACGTAAGATATGCTGATTTAAATGGAAATGGTACGTTTGATCAAGGTGATAGGGCGTATACGGGTACGAATCCGCACCCTAAGTTTTTTGGAGGAATGAACAATACTATAAGTTACAAGAATTTATCAGCTTCTATCTTTGTCAATTTTGCGACTGGATATCAAGTGTTTCATTCTGCGAGACATTTGTTGTCAAGAGCCGTGCCATTCCCTCAAAATTTGGCGGATGTAAGAGGATGGTGGACCCCAGATAATCCTTCAAATACAGTTCCCAGACCCTCCCAAGGAGGAAATACAACCTTTTTGGCTTCAAGACCTTCCACGCGGTTTTTGGAAGATGGTGACTTTTTTAGGATTAAGAATATTAGCTTGTCTTATGAACTTCCCAAGGAGACTGTGAAAAAGTTGAATATGGAAGGTATTCGGTTTACATTGACCGGGACTAATCTATTTACATTTACCAAATATACTGGTTTGGATCCTGAAGCATCAAGTATAAGTGGTAGTGGTAGTTTGCTTTCTGTAGGGATTGACCATACGCCTTATCCCATTACAAAACTATACTCCATGACATTAGAATTTAATTTCTAATCATTAAATAGATGTAAACTTCTAAATAAGAAATCATGAAAAATTTTAAATATTATATTGTTTTACTGATAGTTACTATAGTCTTACTTAATGGATGCAGTGATATACTTGAACCAGAACCACAAGGACAAATATCCGTGGAGGATTTGTTTGTTTCTGAGAATGATGCTATAACGGCCGTTAATGGTATTTATAATGTTCTTCCTGAGTTTTACCAAAGTACTATGCTAAGGCTTACTGGCTTGGCAAGTGACGATGGATGGACTTGGAGAAATGAATTAGAGACAGATATTTTTATTGTTGAACAAAGTTTCAACCATTCTAGATTTGCATGGCAAGATATGTATACTGGCATAACACGTGCCAACTTGGTAATTCATAGCCTTGCTAATGTTCCTGAATGGTCATCAACTGAATTGCGAGATGCCTCCGAAGGTCAAGCGAGGTTTTTAAGAGCACTGTACTACTTTAACCTCGTTCGTTTGTTCGGAGAAGTTCCACTAATTGAAGACGTTGTTGGGAACAAGGAAGATGCGTCGCTACCAAGATCTTCTGTAAGTGACGTATATTCTCTGATAAAGTCTGATTTGACTAATGCTATTGCTTTACTCCCTATATCGTATTCAGGAGGAGTTGGATTGGAAGAAGGTAGGGCTACAAAATACGCAGCGCAGTTGTTAAAAGCATATGTCCATTTGGAAATTGAAGAGTGGTCCGATGCAGAGGCTCTAGCTTCCCAAGTAATAGGAAGTGGTACGTTATTGGATTTTGCCGATAATTTTAATGGAAGTAATGAAAATGGTACTGGAAGTATTTTTGAGGTACAATATGCCTCACTTGGTTCTGGAGTAACTGCAAATCAAAATCATTGGTATGCTCCGCCATCTTTTAATGGGGATGCAACTACGTTACCAACAGATGATAATTTGAATGGTACTGGAGGAGGCCCTTCAAGTGGGGGAGGCCTTGTTCAGGCTTTTGAAGTGGGAGACTTAAGAAAGGACGTTACAGTTTCAACATATGGAATTCCAAACTTTATTGATGCGACGCAACCAGATGGCTCACTTTATTTTGTGAATAAGTTCTACAATGCATCTGTTGCAGAGTTAGGTAATAGTTCTTGGAATGTTCCTATATTAAGATATGCGGATGCCCTTTTAGTATCGGCTGAAGCTCTCAACGAATCTGGATACGTAGCAGACGGAACAGCCTTCTCATATCTTAACGCAATTAGAACCAATGCAGGTTTGAATGCTTTAACCAGTGCTGATTTGCCAGATCAGAGTTCGTTTAGAGATGCTATACGGCAAGAGCGAAGAGTGGAGTTTGCTTTTGAGTACAAAAGGTTTTTCGATTTAAATAGATGGGGAATATTGGAAGACCGAATCCAGCCTCAGCTCAATTTCCTTGGATTAAATTTCCCTTCGGCAAAGGCATCGGCACACCCAATAACAGGCAAAAACTACTATTTGTATCCGGTTCCCGATGTTGAATTTGTAAATAATCCAGTATTGGGAGACCAAAATCCAGGCTACGATTAATTTAATTATTGAAGTCAATTAATAATAAATAATAATATGAGAATAAATATTAGGATTTTGGTATTGTTACTTCCTATCCTTACGGTAGGTTGTGATGCGGTTGAAAAAAATAAGAGGGTCGCGCCCTTACAAGGAGACCTCAAGTCAAAAAGCATGAAGGTTTATGAACCCAATTGGGAATCTTTGGGACACCATAATGAATCACCAAATTGGTTCAGTGAAGCAAAATTGGGCATCTATTTTCATTGGGGAGTTTACTCAGTTCCAGCATTTGACGATGAATGGTACCCAAGGAACATGCATAAGAAAGATCATAGGGTATATAGGCATCATGTAGAAAAATATGGTCAACCATCAGAATTTGGCTATCACGATTTTATTCCTATGTTCAAGGCGGAGAAATTTGACCCAGAAGAATGGGCAGAACTATTTAAAAATTCAGGAGCAAGATTTGCAGGACCCGTTGCCGAACATCATGATGGGTTTTCGATGTGGGACAGTGATGTCAATCCTTGGAATGTGGTCGACATGGGGCCAAAACGTGATATAACCGGGGAACTTCAAAAGGCGATAACATCCAGAGGAATGAAATTCATTGCTACATTCCACCATTCCAAACAGCTACAGCGAGCAGAAAAACTTAATGAACCGGTTGACATAAGCCATTATCCCTATATGGATGGTATGCCCCCCAGTTCAAACGACCCAGAATTAGCCATATTATATGGGAATATCCCTGCTGAAAAATGGTATCAAGAATTTTGGCTAGGAAAGTTGAAAGAAGTAATAGATGGATACCAACCAGATATCGTCTGGTTCGACTATGTTCTGGATGCTATTCCGGAAGCTTATCGTCAGGAATTCAGTGCATATTATTTAAATGAAGCTAAAAAATGGGATAAAGATGTAGTAATTGTAAGAAAGCAGCATGATTTGCCATTGTCGATGAGTGTAGATGATTTGGAGCAATCCAGAAAAAATGTGATAGGAACCAAAACATGGATGACCGATGCAACAGTGAGTAATGGTAGCTGGTGCTATACCGAAAATCTAAAGGTAAAACCTCCAAAAGATGTATTGCACATGCTTGTGGATATTACAAGTAAAAATGGAGTCTTGTTACTGAATATATCCCCAAAGGCTGATGGTAGTATACCAGAGAACCAAAAAGAGATTTTGACAGAATTGGGAGCATGGCTGAATAAATATGGAGAGGCTATATACGGCACCGAAGCATGGTATACCTTTGGTGAGGGACCTACTAAGGAACCCCATGGTCATTACCAAAACCATGATGCCTTCCATAAGTTGAGGTATTCTAATAAGGACATACGTTACACTGCCAAGGATTATAACATTTATGCCATTATCATGGGAGCAACGGACTCCGGGCAGGACATTTTGTTAAAAGCATTTTCCAAGAAAAATATTATAGATCAAGTAACCATTGAAGAATTAACCATTCTTGGAACTGATGAAGTAGTAGAATGGTTAATGGATGAAGAGGGAATAAAAATAAAAGCGCCGACCAAAAAGGTGGACGATATGGCTACCGTAATTAAGATTAGGACATCGGCATGAACCACGGGTTAATACCGTATTTGGTTGTTGGCAATAAAATTTGGTGATGGGCTTTTAAAAATTGCAAGCCGATATATCAAAAGTAGATAAAATTTCGACCTTTTTGAGTTTAGTTTTTAGTATGTATGGGGTCAGCATCAATATTGACCCCATATTTATAATTCACTAGTCCATGTATTGAACATATGTGATGTAGTAATCAACATAGCAAAAGGTCTTATGGCATTTATACAAACAAGAAACAGTCAAGTGAAAGCTATCATTAAAACATATTGCAAGACAAGAAGATATCTAAATTGATTTTACTTTAGATGTAGTAATTAATTATACTTCTGAATAAGATGATTTAAAAATGTGTTTAAATTTCTATGAGGTGTGCCCTTAGGTAAATCAAAATTCTTCTTGGAGCCACTAAAAGTAATTTCAAAGATTAATTATTAGGAGCAAAAGAAGTCA
>NZ_JANQJQ010000034.1 GCF_028281565.1 Seonamhaeicola sp. | reverse complement strand
CTCCGTCGCATCGAAGTTCTCGGCCCTGAACATGGGGATGAAATCCTTATATCCGAATTCCTCCTGACTCCCCCAGTTCTCCTTGTGGTAATCGAATACATCTGAGGTTTCCCTGTACATCCGTCGCGGGTACCATTCCGAATCGTGAGCCGGCACCGCATAGGGGCCCCAGTGGATAAAAATACCGAGCTTCGCATCTTTGTACCATTCCGGAACCTCATAATTGCCTAAAGATTCCCAAGTGGGTTGATAGGTTTTATTTTCAATCTTTGATTTGATGATATCCTCCTTTTTGGTTTGGCCTTCACTGCACCCAAAAAGAATTAAAACACTCAAAAAAACTCTTAACTCGTTGCAAAGTTTATACTTCATCTTTTCTGTTATACTTAATTAATTTTTATTATTTTCTTGAATAATGTCTGAGCATGACTGACTATATCAAAATTTTACAATGGGAACCTATTTCTATTTATTCCAATTCTTATTGATAATTTCGGCTATATGTGGATAATTTTCATCACCTTCATTAAACTCTCGCCTTAAATTTTTGAGTTCAACTTTTAATTCTAGAATTTCCTCTGCATACACTTCATTCTTATATTGATTTACCAATTCATACGGATCATTTCTTAAGTCATAAAACTCCCAAGCTGGAGGAGTAGGAACAATTTTATTGGAATCCGTCTCCCAGTGAAGCGATGGTCTTCCTATTTTAGTTAAATTGGATGGCAACCCATAATAAAAAATGAGCTTAAATTCTTTTGACCTGATTGCCATATGTGCAGGGATATCATGGTGTTCCAAATGCATCCAATACCTATAGTATGTACTTTTTCTCCAATCATCAGGTTCTTTTGAATTTAATACTGGTACTATACTCCTACCGTGCATATAATTGGGAACAGTACCTCCAGCCATATCGATCAAAGTAGGTGCAAAATCTGTATTATTAATTAAGATATTTGAATTCACACCTTTTTTAACAGCATAAGGATGTCTTATTATTAAAGGCATTCGCATAGATTCCTCATACGCCCAGCGTTTGTCCATATAGTCATGCTCACCAAGCATAAACCCCTGATCTCCTGTATAAATGATAATCGTGTTTTCCCATTGACCTGATTGTTTTAAGTAATTAAATAAGCGGGCCAGATTATCATCTATACCTTTGACACATCTCAAATAATTTTTTAGATATTTCTGATAGGCCAAGTGAGTCTGTTCATCTTTAGGAAGACTAGAGTCAATTTTATAGTAATCTACATAGTTCCGTACACCATGCCTTTTGCTAATGGAAGACCCGATCAAATTAATCAGACTGTCATTTTTTCCTCGTGTAGCTTCTGAACCAAAACGGGGTTGATTATACATACTTTCTGGTTCGGGTATTTCGATATCCGCCATATATTGCTCATACCTAGGTGCATATTCAAACATATCATGAGGCGCTTTAAAATGATGCATCAAAAAGAAAGGTTTTTCACTATCTCTTGAACTCAGCCATTCGATACTTTGATCTGTTATGACATCGGAAGAGTGTCCATTGTACTTAATGGTGCTATTTGGCCAAGCTTTTTCACCGTCAACCCTAAAAACAGGGTCAAAATAATCTCCTTGACCAGGGAGAACCTTATAATAATCAAATGCTGTTGGCTCTTCTTTTAAATGCCATTTTCCAATAATAGCTGTTTCATAACCTAGCTTTTTTACCTCTTTTGGCAAAAATTGAAGCGGCCCAGGTAAAGCCCCGTCTAAATCCAATACCTTATTGGTTTGTGAATACTGTCCCGTCATAATTGTCGCCCTAGAAGGTGTGCAAATTGAATTGGTACAGAACGTGTTTGTAAACAACATACCATTATTTGCAAGTTCATCCAATGTAGGTGTTGGGTTTAAACCAGCCAGCCTACTGCCATATGCACCAATAGCTTGTGTAGTATGGTCGTCTGACATGATAAATAATATGTTTGGCTTTTTTTTGAAATCCTTAGTTATTTGACCTGAACAGGATATACTAATTAATAGCAAGTAGCTTAATACCCTGTATCCGTCAAAACTATTTATGGAATTAATCATATTATAATTATATTTTAAAAGTGATTATTAATTCTTTCCATTTACCCAATCATTCAACCCTTACCCTCGGCTCCTCATTCAAATAACCAAGTGATTTCAAAAACTTATCTATATGGAGAACTGTTCTTTTATATGAAGAGAAATTTTTATAGTTAAAAAAGCCATGTTCCTTTCCCTTGTATAACTTTAACTCGCACCTGCTCCCAACCCTCTTCATAACTTTTTCATAATACTGAGCAGTTTCTACAGGAACCAGGTCATCTTTTGTTCCAAGTAAAAATATGGTTGGTGGTGTTTCTTTTTTGAGATTATGAATTGGAGAAAAACGCCTGTACTCATCACCTATTCTAGCATGTCCATATCCTCCAGGACCATTATCTATTACGGGATTGAAAAGCACTAAAGCGTTTGGTATGCACCTCACTGATAAATCATCAGTTTCTTCATTATAGTTCTGAATCAAGGCTGTAGCCACCGCTAGATGACCTCCCGCTGATCCGCCTGCTGCTATAATCTTATTGGGATCAACTCCTAATTCTGAAGCGTTCTTTCTTATATACCTTATCGCTGATTTAGCATCCTTAAGAGATTCAAAGGGTGAAGTCCCATGTTTTTCCTCAATTCGATAATCTACAAGGAAACATATGAGTCCCCTCTTTGAAAAATATTTCGCCTGATTCAAAAACTGGTATCTACTACCTCCTTTCCAACCTCCTCCAAAAAAGAAAACCATTGCTGGATATTTATATGCAGTATCACTTTTTTGAGGTCTATATAGCTCCATAAACAACTCTGTGGAATCAATTTGTTTATAGAGTACTTGCTCCTGTGCAAAACCAGATGAGCCAACAATTAATAAAATTATCGTTAATATGTTTAATTTTTTCATAACTATGATTTCCAATTGAAAGTTACGTATGGATTATTTCTTAGCTTGTTCTAACAAGTTCATTAAAACCTCTACCACATCTGCTCTTTCTCCATATAAATTGGTAATTTCTTGCGGATCGTTTTCCATATCATATAAGGTACCTAGGATTTGATCGTTTTCCGGAATAAATTCAACTGGTACACTAAAACCACCCGAACCCAAATGTGGTGTTAGCTTCCATTTTCCCTTTCTAATGGAAAAAAAACCGTTAGCCGCGTGATGGATGGTGTAATCTCTTATTTGCTGATCTGATGCAGTTCCCAAATAAGCTGGTAGCATGTTGTAACTATCTTCTCCTGCTCCTACAGGCAATGGCCTGTTGATTACCCCCGAAACAGTCGCCATAAGGTCAGTGGTGCATAGTACCTGATTAGAATTTGAACCAGCACTTATTTTACCTGGCCACCTAGCGATATAGGGAATATGATGGCCGCCTTCATAAATATCCGCCTTTTGGCCTCTATAAATGAAATTTGCACGGTGCGCATACTTCTCTTTATCTTCTGGTGTCCAATGTGCTCCATTATCAGAAGTAATAATTAACAAGGTATTATCTGCCTGACCTGACTCTTCAAGTGCTGAAAGAATTTCACCGACAACACCATCAACCTGACTCACAAAATCCCCGTATTTTCCTGCTTCGGAAACCCCCTTCAATTTCATATCTGGGAGCCAAGGTGTATGTGGTGCTGTTAATGGAAAATATAAGAAAAATGGACTTTTTGAATTTGACCGACCTTCAATATAATCGACTGCCTTTTCTGAAATTGTTGGCAGTACCTTATGAAAATCGAAATTGGGAGCCATTTCTCCTGCCCTCCAAAAAACACCTCTTTCACTCCCTTTGCCCGCGGTACGGGCGGTAGGTAATGTTACGGCCTTGTCGTTTTCAAGGTAGAGATAGGGAGACATGTCTAGAGAAGCGGGTATAATATAAGAATAGTCAAACCCCAATTCCTTAGGCCCCCCATTAATTGGTTGGCTAAAATCTACATTGCTATCTTCTTCACTGTTTAACTCCCAGGTCTTGACAATAGGCCTTTCCGGATTTTTTAATTCCCACCCTAATCCCAAATGCCATTTACCTATACAAGCCGTGTGGTAACCATTATCACTCAAATACGAGGCTACTGTAGCCCGGTTATTCTCTATCAAAGGCTCATCATAACCTCCTAAAACGCCTTTTTTTAAAACACTCCTCCAAGCGTAACGCCCTGTGAGAATGCCATATCTTGTGGGTGTGCACACGGACGAATTGGAATGTGCATCTGTAAAATGAATCCCTTCCTTGACCACCTTGTCCATGTTGGGGGTTTTGATACCTGATTTTGGGTTTAACGAAGACAGATCACCATATCCTAAATCATCTGCAAGGATATAAACAATATTAGGCAATCGCTCAACTTTTGTCTTTTTAATTTTTTTTTGATTCAAGAACTCGCAACTTGAAAAACATAAAAAAATCACTAACAATAATACATGTACAATTCTCATCTTAATTTTAATAAGGGGGTTATATAAATAATGTGTCTCTACAACGCAACAAACAAAATCAATTTATTCTTTCTAGTAAGTGGTTAAATCTTTAAATCATAACCTCTCTTAACCATTTTCAAGTCTTTTAACAATGTAAAGACAACAAGAGTTCAAAAAACCATGACTCTCTTTTCATTTTTTTAGTTAATGTTAGAACTTATAATTCTCTCTATTCATAATAAAATTAGATCTATATGACTAAAACATAATCGACACAATAAGAGAAGGGAATATAGGATGCATATAGCAAGCTTTATACGATATTATACCATATTATACCATACTAACTATGTGAGTATAATCGATTTCACTTAATTATGAGCAAGCACTAGATTTTACATTGGGTATTGGGCTGGATTGACTTCTTTTGCTCCTAATAATTAATCTTTGAAATTACTTTTAGTGGCTCCAAGAAGAATTTTGATTTACCTAAGGGCACACCTCAT
>NZ_JANQJQ010000025.1 GCF_028281565.1 Seonamhaeicola sp. | reverse complement strand
TATAAAGGCAAGTTCTTTGTTAGCCGGACCTTATGATTATTTCACATTTGTTTCGGATATTCTAATAAACAAGGAAACAAGCTGGGATAATATGGATATTTACAACTGGAGTATTTATGCCTTGAATAAATTCACACCATCCTTAAGCCTTTCAAAGGAGACTATCTGGTCATACGCTGTTGAAAACCAAATACAAGCATTATCCATACCCTCTAATAAACCTAAAAAAATTTATCAGTCAGAAATTTTAGATCCGTTTAATCCCAGATATATAAAACTAATGCAATTAGTTGAAAACAATTCATTAATAAAGGGCTGGCAACCAACCGGACACCTGTTTTTTCATTCGGGAACGGACGATGCCATCGTACCCCACTATAATTCAACCAATGCGCACAAACAGTTTCAATTGGTTGGAGCCAATTCAAAACTTTATGAATATCTTGGAGGTGACCACTATACGCCACTTTATGAATACGTGACAACCACTTTAAACGACTTTAATAATTTATAATAAGAATCCCATTTCAAACCTATGAAGTATTTCAATAGCAACCATAAAATTATTATCATTCATTTGCTGATAAGTTTCTGGTGCTGCCCAACTTTATTCGCCCAAAATAATGTAAGTTTTAATCAGACTATCAGGGGAACCATCGTTGATGAGGACACACAGGCGCCCATTGTTGGTGCTAATGTTTTTATTAAAGATTCCAGCCCCATTTTGGGCACCATTTCCAATTTTGACGGGGACTTTAAAATTGGGAAGGTCCCTGTGGGCAGGCATACCATTGTGGTGTCTTATTTGGGATATGAAACCAAAGTACTTCCCAATCAGTTGGTAGGTTCGGGCAAGGAACTAATCCTTAACATCGGACTTGTTGAAGCTGTCACACAAATGGATGCCGTTATTATTTCCTCGGGCGGTAAAACAAAAGCAACCAATGAAATGGCCATTGTTAGTACCCAATCGTTTTCGGTGGAAGAGACCAAGCGGTTTGCGGCAGGTATTAGTGACCCAGCCCGTCTTGTGACTGCCTATGCAGCAGTTTCGGGAAATGGCGGAGACGATCAAAATGCTATTATCATACGAGGTAACTCACCACGAGGTCTTTTATGGCGATTAGAGGGTATGGAAATCCCTAATCCCAATCATTTTGCTTCCGAAGGCGCTTCGAGCGGCGGCGTAAGCATCCTTAGTGCCAACACTCTCTCAAAGTCCGATTTTTATACCGGGGCTTTCCCGGCACAATTAGGAAACGCCCTCTCGGGGGCCTTCGATTTAAAACTACGAAATGGGAACGACGAAAAAAGGGAATATACGTTTCAAGCCAGTTTATTGGGGGTAGAAGCGGCTATTGAGGGGCCTTTTAAAAAAAACTCAAACGCCTCTTACCTGGTAAATTATAGATATTCAACTTTATCCTTGTTCAATGACATTGGAATCAACATTGTAAGTGAGGAAAACGAGACCACCTACCAGGACGCTTCTTTTAAATTTATGCTGCCAACAAAAAAGACCGGCACCTTTTCTTTATATGGTATTGGTGGTTTGAGCGAAGATAAGTTTAAGCCAGAAAACAGCTCCTATTCAGAAACGCAAACCTCTAATATGGGGGTAATCGGGTTAAACCATGTTTATAATTTAACCCCTAAAAGCCTTTTAAAAAGCTCCGTTTCCTTATCGGGAACCTCCGTTGGTAATAAGGCCATTGAAACAGCTTCCAATTATCAATTTACAGAAGACAAAAAACGAAGTTTTCTTCGGATTGGTTCTGGGCTTAGATATAAGTTCAGTGCACGCCATATCCTAGAATCGGGACTTATTTATACGCACATGGGCTATAATTTTGTTGAAAGGGAAATGGATCCAGACAATAATCCGCCTTTGGATAATTTCGAGTTACTAAATGAAAAGGGGCATGCTGGAAGCTTACAGGGCTATAGTAGTTGGAAGTATCGAATAACCGATAAACTTTCTTTAGTGACCGGTTTACATGCCCTGTACTTTTCATTGAGCAAAAAACTGAATATTGAGCCCAGGTTTGCCCTAAAATGGCAATTTTCTCCAGAGGAGTCCATAGGCGTTGGATTCGGAATACACAGCCGTATTGAATCCTTAGAATTTTATCTGGGTAGATATACGGACGATACAGGTGTGATTTCGCAACCCAATAGGGCCTTGGATTTTACCAAGGCATGGCATTATGTATTAAGCTATGATAATGTTTTGAATGACAATTGGTATTTTAAAGCTGAAACGTATTTTCAACAACTCTACAATGTTCCTATTGGGACTAGTACAGACGATATTTTTTCTACGCTTCTTTTGGAGGACGACTATGTAATCCGCCCTCTGGTAAATAGCGGAACGGGAACAAATTATGGGCTAGAGTTAACCCTACAGCGGTTTTTTAACAAGGGTTTTTATCTGCTGGCAACGGGTTCTCTGTACGAAGCAAAATACAAGGCACGAGACAACCTAGAAAGAAATACGCCATTTGCTAGTAATTTTGCCACGAGCTTATTGTCGGGAAAAGAGTTTGCCATAGGCAAATCAAAACAGAACCTTTTAGGATTTAATTTTAGGGGTACATGGGGCGGAAATAGGCGGTTTATCCCTGTTGATTTGACAGCATCACAGAATGCGAATGCTGAAATCTTTGATTTAACCAGGGCCTATGAATCGCGTTTACCAGACTTTTGGAAACTAGATTTTCAAATAAGCTATCGCATCAACAAACCTGAAATCACGCATGAAATCAGAGTGGATATTTTAAATTTTACAAATCGTGAGAATATTGCATCACGAAGCTATAATGTGTTTACACAAAATATTGAATCAGACAGGCAAACCGGAATCATTCCAGCAATTGGCTATCGAATAGAATTTTAATTTTTTAATTTGAAGAGATGACGCGAAAAGAATTTGTTAAAATATGTGGTATCCTTGGTATTGGCTTACCACTGCAGTCTACAATGGGCTCCTGTAGCGATACTACCGATAGTGGTGGCGCTAACAATATAAAAAAGGTAATTATAATTGGTGCCGGACCGGCAGGTCTTACGTCCGCTTACCTCTTAAATCAACGCGGTATAGACGTTCAGGTTCTGGAGGCAAACGCCTATTACGGCGGGCGCACAAAACGGAACAAAACCTTTGCCGACTTCCCTATCCCTTTGGGTGCGGAATGGCTGCATGTGGAGCGCGGTATTTTAGATGAAATTGTGAACGATTCCAGTATCCGGGTAGAAACCAAGACCACACCCTATGACCACAGTACTGATTTTGGTCTATTTGAAGGTATGCAAGTTAGTCCGCGAGACGTTGGTTTTACCATTGATCAAAAATTTATCAATGGGTCTTGGCTAGATTTCTTTGAGCAGTATGTAGTGCCATCTATTGAAACAAAAATTGCCTATAATAAGGTGGTACAATCTGTAGATTATTCAGGTAACCAAGTGACCGTAAGTACGGCTACCGAAACCTTTCGGGCCGATAAGGTTATTGTCACCGTTCCCGTTAAAATGCTTCAGAATGGGGCCATAACCTTCACACCAGAATTACCCAGTGCTAAATTGGATGCTATAAAAAATGTGACTGTTTGGGATGGCTGCAAGGCATTTATTGCCTTTAAAGAAAAATTCTATCCTACCTTTATTGCCTATGACATTAGTCCGGCCTCGGCTGGACAGAAATTGTATTATGACGCTGCCTATGGGCAAAATACCATAGAACATATTTTGGGGTTATTTGCAGTGGGTACAGGCACACTGCCCTATGTGAATCTTTCGGATAGCCAGCTCATTGATTATATGCTAACAGAATTAGATGCCATTTTTGATGGGAAGGCCTCTGCCAATTACATAAAACATACGTTCCAAAACTGGAATAAAGAGCCGTACGCCAATGGTGCCTATGTACACGACGAAGAGAACTGGCGACTGTTCCGAAGCTTAGGCGAGTCTGTAGGCAACACCTTATACTTTGCCGGCGATGCCTATACCACAGGAGAAGACTGGAGCAGCGTTCATGCAGCGGCCCGATCTGCCAAAAGAGCGGTAAGTGAATTACTGGGATAGCGGTATCAATTCAGTTTGTAATGAATGTGCTGTTCTTCCAGTTCATTCAGTAATTCCTGGCACACTTTTACCTTTTGCTTTCTACTGGGCATATTGAGTTTTAGTTTCTCTTTTGTGTCGTAAACCACAAAATTCAAGGCCTGATTTCCGGGATGCATTCTTAGTAAATCCTGAATTTGTAGAATTTTGTCCTCTTTTAGATCGTTTATATCCAATTGCAGCGATAACTTCTTGGCGTATTGCTCCATAACATCGTGTAACAACTGAAAACTATTGAACTGCAATCGCGGATCACTTTTCTTGCCGGTATCTTTATTTACCCAGCCTTCGCGCACAAAAGTCTTTACAAACACAAAATTGTTGACCATTAAAAAGTGCCTGAATTTTAAATACTCCTCACCAAAGATCCTGAATTCATAACTATCAGTATAATCTTCAACAGTAAATAAGCCCCAACCTTTTCCCTGTTTACTGACTCTGTGCTGCACATCGGTCACAACCCCTCCAAAAACCAGTTCCCTGTTTACATAAGGTTCTAAAGTATTAAACATGCCTAAGTTAGCATTGCAGAAGGTATTCATTTCGGTTTTAAAATCATCTAACGGGTGTCCTGAAATGTAAATCCCTACGACTTCCCTTTCCTTAGCAAGTTTCTCCATGGTTCCCCATTCCTCACAAGGCGGTATATTAGGCTCTGCTATTTGAACATCACTGGATTCTCCAAACAAACTTACCTGGGCAGAATTTTCATTCTCCTTATGCTTTTGAGCATATTTAATAACCATTTCCAAAAAAGTCAGATCACTTTCCTTGTGAAAATATTGTGCCCGGTGTGTACTTTTAAAACAATCAAATCCTCCTGCCAGGGCTAAATTCTCAAAGGCTTTTTTGTTGGCTGCTCTCAGGTCTATACGTTTTGCCAGGTCAAAAATAGACTTATATGTCCCGTCCTTTTTCCGGTTCTCAACAATGGTCATAACCGCACCATGCCCTACACCTTTTATGGCTCCCATTCCAAAACGTACCGCGTTGTCTTTATTTACCGAGAATTTGTAATAACTTTCATTAACATCTGGGCCCAGTACATTTAATTTCATACGCTTACATTCTTCCATAAAGAAGGTAACCTGCTTAATATCGTTCATGTTATTAGACAGAACTGCCGCCATATATTCCGCCGGGTAATGCGCTTTTAAATAGGCCGTTTGGTAGGCTATCCAGGCATAGCAGGTAGAGTGTGATTTGTTGAACGCATAACTTGCAAAGGCTTCCCAGTCTTTCCAAACTTTTTCCAGAACTTTGGTATCGTGTCCATTGGAACTGGCCTGTTCAATAAATTTAGGCTTCATTTTTGCCAGAACCGCAATTTGTTTTTTACCCATAGCTTTACGCAGTACATCGGCTTCACCCTTGGTAAAATCCGCTAACTTTTGAGACAGCAACATCACCTGCTCCTGGTATACCGTAATACCGTAAGTTTCCTGGAGGTATTCTTCCATAGCCGGTAAATCGTACTCTATGTCTTCATCACCATGTTTACGCCTGACGAAACTTGGGATATATTCCATGGGGCCGGGACGGTACAAGGCATTCATGGCGATCAGGTCTTCAAATACTGTTGGTTTCAGATCCCGGAGGTGTTTTTGCATCCCGGGAGATTCGTATTGGAACACTCCAACGGTTTCTCCTCTCTGAAATAAGGCATAAGTTTCTTCATCATCCAACGGAAAATTTTCCGGATCTAACTGAATACCATGTTTGGCTTTTACGATCTTAACCGTGTCCTTTATAAGTGTCAGGGTTTTTAGTCCCAAGAAATCCATTTTAAGGAGGCCTGCGGATTCTACCACCGAGTTGTCAAACTGCGTGACATATAAATCGGAATCCTTAGCAGTTGATACCGGAACGAACTTGGTAATATCATCCGGGGTAATAATTACGCCACAAGCGTGTATTCCGGTATTACGAACCGATCCCTCAAGAGTTCTGGCCGTATTAACCGTTTCGGCTTCCAGGTCATCCCCTTCGGAAATGTTTAATAACTGATTGACCTTTTCTAATTCCTCAGCCCTGAATTTACCGGCCAAAGCTTTTTCGTCTAACCCGAATATCTTATTAAGTTTAGACATATTGGGTATTAACTTGGCTATTCTATCGGCATCAAATAATGGTAAATCAAGCACGCGGGCCGTATCGCGAATAGACGATTTAGCTGCCATGGTACCATAGGTAATAATTTGCGCCACCTGGTTAGCACCGTATTTTTCAATCACATAATCCATGACCCTGCTTCGGCCTTCGTCATCAAAATCGATATCAATATCGGGCATACTAATACGATCCGGATTCAAAAAACGCTCAAAAAGCAGATCGTACTTCATCGGGTCTATATTGGTAATCCACAGACAGTAGGCTACTACCGAACCGGCAGCTGAACCCCGACCGGGACCAACCGACACATCCATATTTCGGGCTTCGCGAATAAAGTCTTCAACAATTAAAAAGTATCCGGGATAACCTGTATTTTCAATAACGTTCAACTCAAAATCCAGGCGTTCCGTAATTTCCTCTGTTAAAGGTTCTCCATAACGTTTTTTAGCGCCTTCATAAGTTAAATGCCGTAAATAAGCATTTTCACCACGCTTACCACCATCGACCAGATCTTCATCATGCTTAAATTCATCCGGAATATCAAAAGCCGGTAACAAGACATCACGGGCCAGCTGAAACCCTTCAATTTTATCAACCAATTCCTGAATATTCAAGATGGCTTCCGGAACATCCCGAAACAACTGTTTCATTTCTTCAGAAGACTTAAAATAGTATTCCTGATTTGGTAGCCCATAGCGATAGCCTCGTCCCCGCCCAATAGGAGTAGCCTGTTTTTCTCCGTCTTTTACACACAGTAAAATATCATGTGCATTGGCGTCACTCTGCTTTTGATAATAAGTATTGTTAGTAGCTACTAATTTAACATCGTGCTTTCTCGCCAGTTTTATTAAAGTGGCATTGACCCGATTTTCATCTTCCTGGTTATGACGCATCAACTCGATGTACAGATCATCTCCAAACTCCTGCTTCCACCATAGCAAGGCTTCTTCGGCCTGATTTTCACCTATATTTAAAACCTTACTCGGCACCTCCCCATATAAATTTCCCGTTAAAACAATGATATCTTCCTTATACTGTTGAATGAGCTTTTTATCAATACGCGGCACATAATAAAACCCATCTACAAACGCATGCGACGATAATTTGGCTAAATTGTGATAACCATTTTTATTTTTCGCCAGCAATACAATTTGATATCCGTTATCTTTTCTGGAACGGTCCTGGTGGTTTTCACACACAAAAAACTCACAGCCTATAATGGGTTTTATAAGTTGCTTTTCTGAAGTTTCTCCGTTTGCTTCGGCTTCTTCAATACCGGCTTTTATATTACTGTTTTCTCTGTTAACAGCATTGATAAAATGAAAAGCCCCCATCATATTACCATGATCGGTAAGGGCCACAGCCGGCATGTTATGAGATGCGGCGGCGGCAACAATATCACTTATGCTCATAGTAGATTGCAATACCGAAAACTGGGAGTGGTTATGCAGGTGTACAAAATCAACATCAGCCAGATCAGAGACATTCTGTTCTATAGTATCTGCAGAAACAGCTTCTGTTTCTATCTTTTGGAGGCGTTCCCTGATCCTGGCACTTTCCCGTTTCAGGTTAATATGCTTTAAGCCTATCAGCTGAAAAGTAGCGGGGTTCTCTTCGGCAAACTTTTCAAAATAATCCTGGTCTACATCAAGTTGTTCTTTGGTGTATTCGCCCAAACGAACCAGCTCCAAAAAACAACGGGTGGTGGCTTCCACATCGGCTGTTGCATTATGAGCTTCAGCAAAAGGCACATTGAACAAATGTTGGTGTAACTCGGTAAGCGTTGGTAACTTGAATCGGCCACCCCGTCCCCCGGGAATCTGACATAAATTCGCGGTATGCTCAGTACAGGTATCCAAAACCGGAAGCTCTTGTAAAGGGTTTGCTATATCTCCCCGAACAAATTCGGCACCCATAATGTTGAGATCGAACTTGACATTCTGTCCAACTACAAACCTGGTCCTGCTAAGCGCCTCATTAAATTTTTCCAATACCTCAACCAAAGGCACCCCCTGTTCCTGAGCTAACTCTGTGGAAATACCATGGACTTTTTCAGCATCATACGGAATGTTAAACCCTTCCGGTTGCACCAGGTAATCCTGATGATCGATACAATGCCCCATAGCATCATGCAGCTGCCAAGCAATTTGAATGCATCGCGGCCAGTTATCAACATCGGTGATGGGCGCATCCCAGCGTTTTGGTAATCCGGTAGTTTCGGTATCAAAAATTAAATACATGAATGTGTTTAGATGTTTGTCGTAAAGACGTTTGAGAATTACAATCTATAGTTTATAAAAATACAAACAATAGTTTGTTTTAAGAATGAAACTTATAAACAGTTGTGAATAAAAAAATCCGTTGAAAAGCTTTATTTTTGAAATTAATCAAAATCATCATATGAAAATTAAATTACTTTTTTCCGGATTCATTTTTAGCATACTCAACTTTAGTTGCACCGCGCAAACCGTTCCATTATATATTGGCACCTATACCCAAGGCGATAGTGAAGGTATTTATAAACTCGATTTTAATACCAAAACCGGAGCATTAAGTAATTTAACTTTAGCCTTAAAAATTGATAATCCGTCATTTCTGAGTTATACGCCCGATAAAAAGACTATTTACGCCGTTGGTGAAGGTGCTGTTAGTGCTGTTAGTGCCCTGAAGGTTAATCAGGATGGTTCCTTAAAATTATTAAACACAGTTAGCAGCAACGGCAAAGGGCCCTGCCATGTTTCAGTAAATGAATCCGGTAATAAGGCCGTAGTTTCCAATTATGGTGGTGGTAATGTTTCTGTTTACAACCTTAATAATGATGGCAGTTTGAATGACGCTCAGCAAGTATTTGACCATAATACCGAAACTGAAAAAGCCAGAGCACATTCCGCCCAATTTTATAAAGACGATCTGTTTGTATCCGATTTAGGAAGAAATGCCATATATCAATATAAATTAGAAGATGCTACTTACAGTTTAAAATCCGAAGCAATTGTTAAAATGAAAGGTAACCCGGGGCCACGTCATTTTGCATTGACCAAAGACGGGCAATTCATTTATATTATTAACGAATATGGTGGTTCTGTTACTTCAGTTAAAAGAATCGGTAACGGATTCCAAACCATAGATGAAGATTCTACTCTAGATGAAAACTATACCGGCAACAACTCGTGTGCCGATATTCATTTATCTAAAGACGAACACTTTTTATACGGTTCCAACCGCGGCGAAAACTCTATTGCTGTTTTTAAGCGTAACACTAAAACCGGTACCCTTGATAAAATTCAAAACATAAGTGTTCATGGAAATTGGCCCAGGAACTTTACTTTAGACCCAACTGGAAAGTTCCTGCTTGTAGCCAACCAAAAAAGTCATAACATATCTGTTTTTAAAATCAACGTTGAGAGTGGCAAACTATCTTATTTACATGCCATAGAAGTACCTTCTCCGGTTTGTTTATTATTTTAATATTATTTTCTAACGAAAACGATTCTTTTTTAGCACAAAATTCAGCCAAAATAAACTCCTAATTATCCTCTTAATAGCTACCTGATTTTCCGGAAACATCAGTAACAAAAGGCTGTCCCAAATTAAGACATAAATATCCTATTTAACTCTCTGACCTACAACCTTTAAGAAGTGCATTTACATGATTTAAATCATGTTTTAAACAGGGGAATTTCCATACTTTCATTTATTATTTAAAACATTTTTTGAAATTTTAATATAGTAATTATGAAAACCTTTAAATTAATACGATACTTGATGGTAGTAGCATTAAGTATAACGTTAGCAAATTGTACGAGTGAGTATACCCCAATTCCAGGACAAGACGGGGTTGACGGGGTCGATGGAATTGACGGTATTGATGGAGAGGATGCTGCCACTGTAGCATGTATAGAATGCCATTCGAACACATATAGAGCACCTATAAATAGTTCGTATGACTTTTCAGGTCACCAAAATGGTTTTGCATGGACCTTTGCAAGTGTTAGAGGTGGCGACGACCCAACCAACCGATGCGCTCAATGTCATGGAGAACAGGGCTATTTAGATTACATTACACTAGGAGAATCGCATATAGACGGCTATGCAAATGCTTCTCCAATATCATGTACCACCTGTCATGATAAACACAGTTCCTTCGATTTTGAAAACGATGGGCACGACTTTGCCCTCAGAACTTTCGACCCTGTGACATTAGTTATTGACGGGACTACCACTCTGGATTTTGGAGGCACCAGTAATAATTGTATTACTTGTCACCAACCTAGAAGCAGTTACGATATTCCGGGATCAACAGGAGATTACGAAATTACAAGTAAACGGTTCGGACCTCACCATGGCCCGCAATCAACCATGCTTGAGGGTATCATGGGAGCCCATATTTCAGGTACCGAAGCTTATCCGGGTGTTGCATCTTCAACACATAGAACAGGAGCCTCCTGTGTATCTTGTCATATGGGACCATCTGAGGATCACTCACAAGGGCTGCACTCTTGGGTTCCAACAGAAAATGCGTGTACATCCTGTCATCAAAACGGTGTTCCTACCGAAATTGAAGGCTGGTCTACAGACATGGCAAGATTAGAAGCTTTGCTGGCAGCAAACAATATGTTTGATGTCGATGGTTATTATGTACCGGGTGTATACTCTGCCGAACTTGCGCAGGCCGCATGGAATTATAGAACGCTTTTAGAAGATAATAGTAGAGGTATCCACAACCCTGCTTACACCAGAGCATTACTTAAAAACTCCATTGAAGCATTAGAAAATTAATTACTAGATATTTTTAAAGTCCGGGAATTTTTCCCGGGCTTTAATCACCAATCTGGATAGTCAATTCTATTAAAACCTAATCCATATAACCTATAAGGATTATTTAAAAAATCCGGCGGTTATAATTAAAAAATAAAAAAATGAAAAAACTATTTAAAATTGTTCTAACGGGCAGTTTAGCATTGTTATGTTTTTCATGTTATTATGATGAATTTCTAGAGGAGGAAGAAATTATTATAGACCCTACCGAAACGGTTTCGTTTGCAGATGATATCATCCCTATATTTTTATCAGACAATTGCGCACAATGCCATAATGCTACTTTAGATCCCGATTTAAGGGCAGGCAATGAATATAGTGCTCTGGTTCCGGATTATGTTACCGCCAATAATGCCAATGGCAGTAAACTTTACACCAAACTGGCTCAGGACAACCACAGAGACCTTAATGCCACTTCGTTGGCGTTGATTAAAGAATGGATAAACAGAGGAGCTGAAAACAATTAATACATAAGACATGAAACATTATAAAATCATACTTTTTACTTTTCTGTTACTACCCTTAATGGTCCTGGCACAGGAAAAGAAAAAAGATTCCATAATAGACAAACCTGAAAGGCCGGCATTTGAGAGTGCCACGCTTATTGATAATGCCACCAATGTATTATTTAATAAAAATACTTTGGAAGTTATGATGCAACACAGGTTTGGTGAAATTAATGGAGGCGAGAATGACTTAGCAGGTTTTTGGGGAGCATCAAACATTAGAATAGCACTCTCTTATGCCATATTAGACAGATTAACTGTTGGTTTTGGAACCACTAAAGAAGGACGCCTTCAGGACTTTAACTGGAAAGCAGGTTTATTAAGTCAAACACGCTCAGACAGAATACCTGTTAGTGTAACATACTACGGTAACTACACCATTGATGCCAGAAAAAAAGACAAGTTTGCTGTAACACAACATCGCTATTCTTATTTTAATCAATTAATAATAGCCAGAAGATTTAGCCCTAATTTTTCTTTACAAATCGCACCAAGTGTATCACACTTTAACGGCGTAGATTCGTTTATGGAAAATGACCGATTCGCAATCGCATTAGGTGGTAGAGCTAAAGTCAGCTCACAAACGGCCATTTTATTCGACTACAGTCAACCTATAACCAGTTTTGGAACAGACCCGGATTTCCCGGATTTGAGTTACGATAATCCCGGGATAAGTTTAGGTGTTGAATTTGGAACTTCATCACACACGTTCCAAATATTTTTAACCAACTTAAGAGGTATTGTTCCTCAACAGAATTACATGAAGAATACTAACGATTTCTTTGATGGTGATTTCTTAATTGGATTTAATATTACTAGAAACTATAATTTTTAAAACAACAAGACTTTATACATAAACAGGCTATTGTAATTAGAAAATTACCTGTATAAAAATCATCAAAGGCTGAGGTTAATTTTCAACTAAATTAAATATTGAAATTTATTTAACTGGGTGTATTATGAAAAATAGTGAAGAGAACAAAGCAGGAACAAACAGGCGTAACTTTCTAAAATTAGGATTACTATCCGGAGTATCGGCCGTAGCCGGCCTATCGATAGCTTCTAATTCCGGACAGGAAGAAACTGCTTCTTCCGGTGAAAAAGTCAGGGTTCTTACACCGGATGGCAAAATGGTGGAGGTGGACGCTGAAAGCCTAAACAAATATCCTGAGGCTCATATTACCCCCGCTGAATCCAGAAAGGGTATTCCTAACAGGAAGTTTGTTATGGTCATTGATTTGGCCAAATGTAAAAATGCCAGAAATTGTGTTGAAAGCTGCCAAAAAGCTCACAAGCTTGATTACAACGAAGAGTTTATAAAAGTACAGCTTATTCAGGATAATGAAGAAGGCTCGCCCTATTGGTTCCCAAAACCATGCTTTCATTGTGACGAACCACCGTGTGTAACGGTTTGCCCAACAGGAGCCACTTTTAAGCGTGATGACGGTATTGTTTTAATTGATAACGACCGATGTATTGGCTGCAAATTCTGTATAACAAGTTGTCCGTATTCGGCACGCCAGTTTAATTGGGGCCATAAAGAAAAATTTGATGACAAATCACAACCATACTCGCCAGAAACAAGTGTGCCTGCCGCTGAGGGCACTGTTATGAAATGCGATTTTTGTCCTGATATGTTAAGGCAGGGAAAATTACCTCATTGCGCGCAATCCTGCCCCATGGGTGTTATTTATTTTGGCGATAAGAATGAAGATATTGTTACCAACGGAGAAGAAACTGTTCGCTTTTCAGATTTAATTAAAGACAGAGGTGGCTACAGACATTTAGAACATTTAGGCACCAAACCAAATGTGTACTACTTGCCTGCAGTAGACAGACAATTCCCGTTAGAACGCGGATTTAATGTTGATGAAGACATCATTGAACGCTACAAAGACGTTCCTTACGTTCAGGAATTAAAAAAGAAAGGTGACATTTAACTTAAAGGGCTTCATTATGGATTTAGAAATTAGAAAAAGAGAATTAGTCAAAGAGTTTTCTCCCTTGCTAAAAAAGTCAACCAAAACATCAAAAATTTGGATTGGTTTCTTAATAGCTGTGATTTTAGTGGGATTGGCCGCCTTTATAATTCAGGCTGTAAAAGGCCATGAAGTTACCGGAATGAGAGACAATGTGGTTTGGGGAATTTACATCATCAATTTTATTTTCTTTGTTTGCCTAAGTTATTCCGGTGCCTTTATTTCAGGCATTTTACATTTTTTTAAAACGCCCTGGAAAAATTCGGTCATGCGAATTGTTGAAATTATAACAGTACTTTCATTAATTATTGGTCCTATTTTTATTTTGCTCTGTATTGGCCGGTTAGATAGACTTCATTATTTATTCATTTACCCAAGGATTCAATCACCTATTACCTGGGACATTATAGCTATTATAACCGATTTAATAGGATGCTTCATCTACCTATACCTAACGTTCATACCCGATTTTGCAATCCTTAGAGATAATAGCAAAAAAGCTCCGGCCTGGCGGCAAAAGCTCTATAGGAAATTAGCCATAGGCTATTATGACACGCCAACACAACGTGAAAAACTGCATAAAATAACAAGAACCATGTCGGCCATGATCATTGCCCTGGCAATCATTGCCTACTCTGTTTTAGCCTGGATCTTCAGCTTAACCCTTCAACCCGGTTGGAACAGCTCTATATTTGCACCGTATTTTATTGTTGCGGGTTTATACTCAGGCGTTGGGGTTATTATTATTGCCATGTATCTTATTCGTAAATTCTACCATTTAGAGCATTATATCAGAAAAATACACTTTGTAGGAGCCGGGGTTATTTTATTGGTAATCTCTTTGCTATTCGGGTATTTTACATTCAGCGAATATTTTTCTAGGTGGTTTAGTCATAAGACTCACGACATCAATTTACTGGATACTCTTTTCAACAGGTATTTCTGGATGTTTATTTTTGCCAACTACATCGGTGTTTTAGTGCCTATTGTTATTCTATTCTTTAAAAAGCTCAGAACCATAAAATCTATAACATTTGCGGCTCTGATTGCTGTTTTAGGATTATGGTTTAACAGATACCTTATTGTGGTTCCTACTTTAGAAACCCCTTATTTACCCATACAGGACTCAAGACCCGAATTCATTCACTATTCTGCTACATGGATTGAATGGGCGCTTAGTTTTGCTGGCGTAGCCGCCTTTATATTGTTCTTTATTTTATTGATGCGATTGGTTCCTATCATTCCTATGTCAGGCATTATTGACCATGAAAGAGAACAACAGAAAAACCCAAAAAGTTTAACTCAAAATCAGAAACAATGAAAACCACTTTTTATAAATATTCTGTATTTGCTTTAATCATTGGGTTATTGTTAAGCACAAGGAGTTTTTCACAGGAGGCCACAGTTGACGATTATAGAATGTTGTTTTATTTCAGCACTATCAAACAATCGGATAATTCCAGGACACTTGAAGCGCGTTTTATAGCCAGAAATAAAAAGGACCGAAAGGACAAGATCCCTGTATTTGGTGCCGAAATAAAATTCTATAATGTTTTTAATGACCAGGAATTACTTTTAGGCAAATCAAAAACCAATAATGAAGGGACTGCGCGAATAACACTCCCTGAAAATCAAGAGTATTTGACCGATGAAGAAGGTTACATCAACTTAAAAGCTTATTTTGCAGGAACTGATGCTATAGATGAACAGGAAGAAATTATAAGTGTTAAAAATTTACATCTGGAATTAGACCTGAAAGAAATTGACAGTATAAAAACAGTGCTTGTTAATGCTTTTGTCATGGATAGTTTAGGCACTAAACTAAATATAGAAGAATCTGATATTATAATATCTGTAAACGGAATGCTTTCAAAAATGCCAATAGAAGAAGGCTCTATTGAAGACGGCACGTTTGAATTTGAAATGCCAACAGATATTCCGGGTGATGTTAATGGTAATCTTACTGTTTATGCCATTATTGAAGACCATGATGAATTTGGAAATGTGATCACGGAAAAAATGGTGAATTGGGGCGTTTTCAACAAACAGGACGAAGTAAAAAGTAATACGCTTTGGTCCGAAGCAGCACCCATCTGGATGTATATTGTATTAACTGTGTTGTTGGTTGGTGTTTGGGCAAATTATGCCTATACCATTAAAAATTTATTCTCTATTAAAAAAGAGGGCAAATTATTGGAAACAAGCACCGAAGAACAACAAGCAACTATATAAACGCGGTATAATTTTTGAAATTACCTTAATATATAAACTAAAAAAGAATCGAAACATGAAACCGACATGTTTAAATTAATTATTAAAAACACAACGAAATGATTATTTTAAACATCCAAGGTTACATCTGATCATTGAAAAACATTAAAAATTAAAAAGATGAAAACAATTAAAGCACTAGTAGTTATAGGACTCATTTCTTTTGCGTTTTACGCTTTCACTCCTGTTCAAGACGTATGGAAAGTGCCTGCCAAGTACGAGAAAATGAAAAACCCAACTGATCCTTCAGTAGATCTTGCCATAGGCAAAACACTTTACAACAAGCATTGTAAATCTTGTCATGGAAAAACCGGATTAGGCGATGGCCCCAAAGCCGATGAAGTTGACGGAGATCTTGGAGATTTCTCAACGGCAGAATTCCAAAGTCAATCCGATGGCGCTGTTTTTTATAAAAGCTACATAGGAAGAGATGATATGCCCAATTACGAAAAGAAAATTCCGGATGAAGAAGACGTATGGTTAATAGTGAATTACATTAGAACTATGGGCGAATAATTATATACAATATTTTTAAAAGAACACCATAGTTTGGGATATCTTCATATTTAAACTATAAGTATTTGTTATGCAAATGTCACTGAAACATATAAGCATTTCACATGAAACCGCTTCAATTGTTCAAAGAGAAAATTTTCATGTGTCTGACGAGGAAAAAAGCACCCTGGTAAATTCTGTTTGTGACCGGTTTGACGATATAAAAGGATTGCTAATATTATCAACCTGTAACAGAACTGAGATTTATTTTGAATCCGGCAAAACATCTGCTGCAATGATCCGGGACTTTTTCATTAAATACAAAGCTCAGTGCATCAGGCATAACAAGGCGCTTTTTAATTATAGCAACAATACAAAACATACCGTAAGACATCTTTTAACCGTATCTTCCGGATTAAGGTCTTTAGTGTTAGGTGATGCCGAAATAATTCATCAAATAAAGAAAGCATATCAATTTTCAATGAAAATTAAAATGCAAGGTTCGTTATTGGAGCGCGCTTTACAATCGGCGTTTAAAATTCACAAGCGCATTAGTAACGAAACTAATTTTAGAGACGGCACTACTTCAGTGGCCTATAAAACTCTAAATTTCATTAAAAACACTAATGGTGACAGGGCCTTTATTAGATCAAAAAAGATATTACTAATCGGTGCCGGTGCTATTATTCATCAAATTTTTAAATACAATACCAAGTTCAAATTCTCTAATCTTTACATTAGTAACAGAACTGAAAAAAAAGCTGTGGCTATGGCCCGCCAATATCAATGTGAATTATATCCCTGGAAAAAGGTAATTGCAAATGATTTTCAGGATTTCGACATTATCATCAGCGCAGCCAATAATTGCCACCATCTTATTACGAGTATCAACGCAAATAAAGAAAGGCTTTTGATTGATTTAGCCATACCGAGCAACATTGATAAAGCACTTTCAAATAGTAAGCATATTACGCATCTGGATTTAGATACTATTTCTATTGAATTGGAAAACACCAGAAAAAGGCGCCTTACATCCATAAATCAGGTTAAAAATATCACGGCTCAGGAGTTTTCAATATTTGTTGAATGGTATAAAAAAATACCTTCAAGGTTACTGTTATCCGAATACAAATCCACTGTTATAGCCAAAGTCAGAAGGCATTTTAAAAACACTTCGGAAGCTACCAATAATGATAAAGTTCTAGCAATAGCCAACCAAATTATGAGGAAATTTGCAGCGGATAAAAATTCAGAAAAATCATTAACTGGCTTAAATAAGATGATTTCCAGGGAAATGGCCTGTTAGTTCTCCAATATTTATCTATCATTTACTTTAAATTAATCAAAAAATAGTATATTTGCGCCCTCATTAATAACCGAGGTCGGGAACCTCAAATAATTAATTATTATGCCAGTAAAGATCAGATTACAAAGACACGGTAAAAAAGGAAAACCTTTTTACTGGATTGTTGCCGCAGATTCGCGTGCAAAAAGAGATGGTAGATACTTAGAAAAATTAGGTGTTTACAATCCAAATACCAACCCTGCAACTGTTGACTTAAATGTTGACGGTGCTGTAAAGTGGTTACAAAATGGTGCACAACCTACTGATACTGCCAAAGCATTATTATCTTACAAGGGTGCTTTATTAAAGAATCATTTAGCAGGTGGTGTTAAAAAAGGTGCTTTAACTGAAGAGCAGGCTGAAGGGAAATTCAATGCCTGGTTAGAAGAAAAAGCTGCTAAAATTCAAGCTAAAGCCGACGGATTATCTAAAGCGGATGCTAAAGCTAAAGCGGATGCGCTTGCTGCTGAAAAAGCTGTTAACGAAGCAAGAGTTGCTGCTGCAGCTCCTGTAGTTGAAGAAGCTGAAGAGGCTACTGAAGAAGTTGCTGCTGAAGCCGAAGCTACAAACGAAGAAGAATAAAAAAATTAATTTTTTATACTTTTAAACTCCGATAGTTACTATCGGAGTTTTTTATGCAAAAAGGTTACTTTTTGTGTCATGCTGAATTTATTTCAGCATCTCATAACATATCTTAACTATTGTGAGATCCTGAAACCAGTTCAGGATGACAAACAAAATAGATTCCCGCCTTCGCGGGAATGACAAAAATGACGCTCTCAATGAAAAAAGACGATTGTTTTTACCTAGGCAAGATTGTAAAAAAGTACAGTTTTAAAGGGGAAGTTCTGGCAAAACTCGACACCGATCAACCGGAGCTTTACGAACATTTGGATGCTATTTTTATAGACCTGAGAAACAACCTGATCCCCTTTTTTGTTGAACGTTCCCAATTACATAAATCGGATTTACTTCGCATTAAATTTGAAGATGTGGATAGCGAGCATGATGCTGACAGCCTTATAAAAACCGATCTGTATCTACCTTTGGAATTACTACCTAAATTAGAAGGCAACAAATTCTATTTTCACGAGGTTATCGGGTTTTCTATTGAAGATAAAAACTATGGTAAAGTAGGTACTATAACGGCCATCAATGATTCAACAGCGCAAGCTTTATTTGAAATTGACAAAAACGGCACGGAAATACTCATCCCAATGAACGATGCTTTTATTGTTAAAGTTGACAGGGCTAATAAAACAATTTTGGTTGAAACACCTGAGGGTTTGATCGATCTGTATTTGTAGCAAGTTTAAATTGTGAATACAGGGCTAAGGAATCACAATTTCATTTTCTCTTTCCATGACGTATAGCCTTGCCTGAATATTGTCGCGCTGTTTAAGTAACAATCTGCATAGCTTTAAGGGCAAATTCATTTGCGTCAATAACTCGTCATATTTGTTAAGGCTTAACAATTCCATGTCATATACCTTTCTGAGAAACTCGGTATCGTTTTCAATTTTGAGAAAGTTCCTGAAATTTAATCTCACCACATGGGCCCTTCTTTTTTCAGCAAGATTTCCGCCTTTTGCTTCCAGCTTATTTAATTCACCTTTTAACAACCTAACAAACTCAGCACGTTCTTGGCTTCTTTCATTAGAAAAGGTTTTGTAATTTGTATTTGTTACCTTATTACTTGCTTTATTATAAGCATTCTCAACTTCTTCGTTTAATATCAGCAAGTCATTTAACTTCTCAAGAATATATTCAATTTGTTTCACAACCCTACCAGTTTTTTCGTAAACAATATACGTTATTATAACGCCTTTAGGGCTCTTAAAAATACAAAGTTTTAACAAAATTTTGTTAACAAGTAGAATTAATTGCTTACTATTGCCCTGCTCTTAAAACAGATACATGTCTCAAAAACCTTTCCTTTTCAAGCAATTCGCCGTTAATCAGGATCGAAGTGCCATGAAAATTGGAACAGATGGTGTTTTAATAGGTGCCTGGGCTTCCATTGAAAGGAATCCGTTCTCTGTTTTAGATATTGGTGCAGGCACCGGTATTATTGCTTTAATGCTGGCACAACGCAGTCGCACGGAACTTATTGATGCCATAGAAATTGATGCTAATGCCTATGAGCAATGTGTGGATAACTTTGAGCAATCGCCCTGGGGGGATCGTCTTTTTTGTTACCATGCGTCGCTGGAAGAATTTGCAGAGGAGATTGATGATACCTACGATTTGATCATTTCCAATCCGCCGTTTTATTCCGAAACTTATAAGACCGATAATAACTCCAGGGACCTAGCCAGGTTTCAGGACGCCATGCCTTTTGATCATTTGATAGAAAGTACTGCTAAATTACTTTCAAAAGAGGGCTGTTTTTGTGTTGTGATCCCATTTAAAGAAGAAACGGCTTTTATAGAATTGGCTGTTAAATTCAACCTTCATCCCAATAAAATACTGCGCATAAAAGGCACCCCTGCTTCAGGCATTAAACGAAGCCTTGTAGAATTATCTTTCCGCAAAAGCGAAATCCAAATGGATACATTAATTATTGAAACGGAAAGACATCAGTATACACAAGACTACATTAATCTTACCAAGGATTTTTATCTAAAAATGTAACCCGGAAAATTCCAAAATCCAAATTCCAACTGGTTTCTCACAAAGGCGCAAAGACACCAAGCTGTCATAAATCCCAAATTCTAAATCTCGACTTCCGCCTTCGGTCTTCGGTCTTCCGTCAGGACTCTTGATTCCATACACTTTATTCTGTCCTTTTAAATCATAGCTATAAGCTGTTGATAATATGCTTCGATACTTCGACTAAACTCAGCACAGGCAGGCTCAGCATGACACAGAAAAGTAAATTTTAAATTTCAAAACGTAGAGTTGTAACTGCTTACTGAATACTTCGACTGCCTATTGAATTCTCTCGCAAAGGCGCAAAGACACCAAGCTGTCATAAATACCAAATTCCAAATCTCAACTTCCGTCTTCGGTCTTCGGTCTTGATTCTTGATTCTATGCACTTTGTTCTGTCCTTTTAAATATAAGCTATTGCCTGTTGATGTTATGCTTCGATAAGCTCAGCATGACACAGAAAAGTAAATTTTAAATTTCAAAACGTAGAGTTGTACCTGCTTACTGAATACTGCAACTGCCTACTGAATTCCCTCGCAAAGGCGCAAAGACTCCAAACTATCATAAATACCAAATTCTAAAAAGAAAGGCCTAAATCCCAACCGCATCTTCCGTCTTTGGTCTTTGGTCTTCCGTCTTGGCTCTTTGTTCTTTGTTCTTTACTCTTACTCCTAAATTCCATTAAATTAACAGGTCTTTTACCACATGACCATGAACATCCGTTAACCTAAAGTCCCTGCCTTGAAAACCAAAAGTAAATTTCTCGTGATCAATGCCCAATTGATTTAAAATAGTAGCCTGAAGATCATGAACATGGACTCTATTTCTAATACCGTAATACCCGATCTCATCAGTTTCACCATAGGTAAAACCCTTTTTTATCCCGGCACCGGCCATCCAAACGGTATAGGCTTCGGTATGATGATCCCTGCCGCTAAACTTATTTTCAAAGCCTCCCCTGTTTTCTTTCATAGGGGTACGTCCAAACTCACTACCCCAGATGACCAATGTATCTTCCAATAGCCCACGTTGGTCCAGATCTTTGATTAAAGCGGTCATGGGTTTATCAATCTGTTTACATTTATCCACCAGTCCATGATTTAAAGAGGTTTCCGTATTGGTACCGTGCATGTCCCAGCCCCAATCATATAATTGCACAAAACGTACGCCTTGTTCCACCAATCTACGGGCCAATAAGCAGTTATTGGCAAACGATGAAACACCAGGCTTAGCACCGTACATCTCCTTAATATAATCCGATTCCCTGGAAACGTCCATAACGTCCGGCACAGACATTTGCATTTTAAAGGCCATTTCATACTGTGAAATTCTGGATAAGGTTTCATCATCATTAAACTCCTTATACTGCTTCTCGTTAATAGCTTTGATAGCATCTAAGGACATTTTTCTAATGTTTCTGCTCATGCCATTGGGATTAGAGACATACATGATGGGATCTCCCGAATTCCTGCACTGCACACCTTGATACTCTGATGGTAAAAATCCACTGCCCCAGGCATTTTTTCCGGAACTGGGGCTTTTTCCTCCTGATAGTAAAACCATATATCCCGGCAGGTTTTCATTTTCCGAACCCAATCCGTATGTGACCCAGGCTCCTATGCTGGGGCGCCCCGCAAGCGGACTCCCCGTTTGCACCAACAATTGCGCCGGGGCATGGTTGAATTGATCCGTATGCATGGTTTTAATAATCGTCACATCATCTACTACCTCTCTAAAATGTGGTAATAAATCAGAAATATAAGTTCCCGATTCGCCATATCTATTAAATCTATACTGAGGCCCTAACATCTTTGGAGTCCCTTGAATGAAGGCAAACTTTTTACCCTCCAACAGTGATTGCGGACAATCCAATCCATTAAGCTTCTCCAAATCCGGTTTATAATCAAACATCTCCAATTGGGATGGTGCTCCGGCCATATGCATATAAATAATCCGTTTAGCCTTTGCCGGAAAATGAGGTAGGTTATTAGGATTAAAACCCGAATTAACGGTATCATTCCCGCTAAAAACATATTGTGGCCCCATTAAAGATGCCAACATCATGCCTCCCAAACCCGTACTACATTGCTTCAGAAAGTGTCTTCTGGTGGTGTACTCAAGGTCCCGTTTACGTGCTTCGTTGAATAAATCCATAGTACTTAATTTTTTACAAGAAAGGCATCCATGTTCATCATGGCATTGGTCATAATAGTAAGCGTAGCCAATTCTATATTATCCGAGCCAACAAGCTGACGCGCTTCTTTTTTATTGGACGTATAATAAGCTTCGGTTTCTGAAAGCAGATCAGAAAAGACCTCAATATCTTTTTCTGCAATGGGTTTCCCCATAATTCTTTGGAATGCCTTACTTATTCTTTCCCCACTTTCCGTCTCCTGTTTTTGGATATCCCTGGCAATATTCACAGCCGCTTCAAAATACACAGGGTCGTTTAAGGTAACCAAGGCCTGAAGTGGTGTATTGGTATTTATTCTTCTGGACAAACAGACATTTCTGTTAGAGGCATCAAAACTAACAAAGGAAGGATACGGACTTGTACGCCTTAAATACGTATACAAACCACGCCTGTAAGCATCTGCTCCCTTACTGGTTTCCCAGGTATCATTACTATAAATAACGGACCATACGCCATCAGGCTGATAAGGCATCACACTGGGGCCATACATCTTATCACTTAATAAACCTGATACCAATAAGGCTTGATCCCGAATTTGTTCGGCGGAGAGCCGCTCCCTGGAACTTCTTCCCAACCATTGATTATAAGGGTCTTTTTGCTTAGCATCTTCGGTTATACGGGAACTTTGTTTATAGGTGGATGACAGCACAATATGCTTTAATAATGTTTTCACACTCCAATTCCAATCCTCGGTAAAACGAATAGCCAACCAATCCAGAAGCTCCGGATGGGTAGGTTTATTGCCCAAAGCTCCAAAATCTTCAGAAGTAAGTACAATGCCCTTACCAAATAATTTGGCCCAGAACCTGTTTACCGTTACACGCCCTGTTAGGTGATTGTCCTCGCCAACCAGCCATTGTGCAAAATCCAGGCGGTTACTGAGAGCTATATTTTTTATATTAAACTGTTTTGGAACATCAGGAGATACGGTATCTGTTGGCACCAATCTATTGCCCCTGTCAAACACTTGGGTCGTCCTACTAAGCGGATCTGGTTTTGGAAACATAATCGGTGTTGTGCGCTCGGGTTCCTCTCCTAAAACCGCATCAATCTTATTATATATCTCAGTATATTTTTCGTCTTTCGTCCCAGGCAGTTTATAACCTATCAGTATGCCATTGAGTAAAAACCGATATTTTTCATCGTCACTTTGAAATTCAAAATAGAGATGGGCATTTTTAGATTCAGAGGCAATTGCCACAGGGATATTAACAAAATTCCAACTTTTGCCCAGCGTGGCTTCTCCCAGAATGGTCCCACTGGCATCGTTTTCTTTAATGACCACTTTTCCGGCAACAGGCCCTCGCTGACTGTAGTCCAGATACACCCGGTCTATAGTACTTAAGTCTAAATCTGTGATTTTAAAATGAGCCTTGTCATAGACGATCATAAAATCCTGATCCTGAGTATTTCTATGAGTGGCTTTGTATATTTCTTTATAATCTTCAGGCCTGATCATAGGCTCCTGAATACGTATAAAATGTTCCCATTTATTGGCTTCTTCTGCATTAGAAACCTGCGCCACCCATGCTTTAACCGCTTCTATTTTTTTCTGATTGATAGCATCATAATCTCTGTATAGCGGTTCATCAAGTGGGCCGTCCCAATCTAAAGTATTATTAAAAAACGCTAATGAGGTATAATAGTCTTTATGAACAATAGGGTCGTAGGGATGGCTATGACATTGCACGCAGCTCATGGTGGTAGACTGCCAAACTTCCCAGGTAGTATTCACCCGATCCATTAAAGCGGCTATTCTGAATTCTTCATTTTCCGTGCCGCCTTCACTATTTTCCATAGTGTTCCTGTGGAAGGCCGTAGCTATATATTGATCCTTGCTTGGATCAGGAAGCAAGTCTCCAGCGAGTTGTTCAATGGTGAAGGTATCAAACGGCATATCCTTATTAAAGGCCTTTATAACCCAATCCCTGTATTGCCAAATTTTCCTTTTCCGATCCTTTTCATAGCCTCTGGAATCGGCAAATCGCGCCAAATCCAACCACATACTGGCCCAATGTTCTCCGAACCTGGGTGATGCGAGGAGCGAATCGACCATATTCACATATTTGTCTTCAGAATTGTCCTGTATAAACGCCTCAACTTGTTCTGTGGTTGGCGGCAAACCGATGAGATCCAGATAGACTCTTCTTACCAGATCGTATGGGTTAGCTTCCTCGTTCGGGCTAAGGCCATGCATCTTCAGTTTATCAAAAATAAAAGCATCAATACCGTTGCTTCCCCAATCGGTTTTGGAAACAGGTAACGGCTGTTCTTTGGGTTCTAAATAAGCCCAATGTTCCTCCCATTCGGCACCCTGTTCTACCCATTTGGTAAGGATTTCGATCTCCTCCTGGGTTAAAGGCGCTTCTTCCGGAGGCATTCTCAGTTCAGGATCAGCATGAGTAATCCTTTTGATCATCTCACTTTTTCCGGGCCTTCCGGGAACAATACCCTTTTTACCGCTTTTGGTTTCACCCAGCGCATTGTCCCTAAAAACCAAACCAAAGCCACCGGATTGCTTAACACCGCCATGGCAACTAATACATTTTTTATTAAGTATAGGGCGCACGTGTTCATTGAACCCTATGTTCTCTTCATGGCAAGAGTACAAGGCCAGTATAATAAAAGCCCATAAAAATTTATGTGATTTCATGTTTAGTTGATTCCTGCCAGTTGCGTTTAAACACCGTACAAGCCCCTATAAAGTTACTATTTCTTTGTACATATATTAGGGTAAGCAAAGTTTGCATGGAAAATGCATATGTTAAATTAAATAATTCTCAAAAAACACTGTTTTCAATTAATTATTTTCAATAAATTTGCCATAAACATGAATAATCTTAAAACCTATGAAGCCAGATTTATTCGAAGCACCAGACTATTACAACTTAGACGAACTCCTTTCTGACGAACATAAATTAGTCCGCGACGCCAGCCGCGAATGGGTAAAGCGTGAGGTATCGCCCATCATTGAAGACTATGCTCAAAAAGCGGAGTTCCCCACCCAGATCATAAAGGGTTTAGCTGAGATTGGGGCGTTTGGTCCTTATATCCCGGCGGAATATGGTGGTGCCGGTTTAGACCAGATCTCATATGGTTTGATCATGCAGGAAATAGAACGCGGCGATTCGGGCATTCGTTCTACTGCTTCGGTACAATCCTCCCTGGTCATGTATCCTATTTGGAAATATGGCACGGAGGAACAACGCCAAAAGTACCTGCCAAAATTAGCTTCCGGCGAATGGATGGGATGCTTCGGTTTAACAGAACCGGATCATGGCAGTAACCCCGGTGGTATGGTAACCAACTTTAAAGATATGGGGGATCATTACCTGTTAAACGGTGCTAAAATGTGGATTAGCAATGCCCCTTTTGCACAGGTTGCTATTGTTTGGGCAAAAAATGAGGAGGACAGAATTCATGGCCTCATTGTGGAACGCGGTATGGAAGGGTTTACAACGCCTGAAACACATAATAAGTGGTCGTTGCGAGCCTCCGCTACCGGAGAACTTATTTTTGACAATGTCAAAGTGCCTAAAGAAAACCTCTTACCTAATAAGTCCGGGTTAGGGGCACCGTTGGGTTGTTTAGACTCGGCGCGTTACGGCATTGCCTGGGGAGCTATCGGTGCTGCTATGGATTGCTACGATACGGCCCTTCGATATAGTAAAGAGCGTATTCAATTTGACAAGCCTATTGGCCAGTTTCAATTGCAGCAAAAAAAATTGGCTGAAATGATCACAGAGATCACCAAAGCACAACTCTTAACCTGGCGCTTGGGCGTCCTGCGAAATGACGGTAAAGCCACCTCAGCACAGATCTCTATGGCCAAACGCAATAATGTGGATATGGCTTTAAACATTGCCCGGGAAGCGCGCCAGATTTTAGGCGGTATGGGCATTACAGGTGAGTACAGTATCATGCGCCATATGATGAACCTGGAAAGTGTGATCACCTACGAAGGGACACATGACATTCATTTACTCATTACCGGATTAGATATTACGGGATTGAATGCTTTTAAGTAAACGTTTTTAACTTTACTTTTTACGCAAACGTTTTCTTAAAAAATATACTGGTAACATGACTTTTGACAGGTTTTTTAAGAGATTCTGGTGCTAACTTTGTCCTATTATTTCATAAAAGGATATGAGCAACCATCAAAGCTAGAGAATCATGAAAACATCAAGAAAAGACACCATCCAGTTCATTAACATGCAATTAGCATCTATTGGACAACCTATCTTCAAAGACAAAGAAGACAGCACGGAAAAATTTTGTGACCCCAAATTTGAAGAATTAACCAATGGGTTAATCAGGAACATTCAGGAGAAATCAAGGCTTTTAGCCGATCATCTTTCACCTGCAGATACCAGGATTCAAAATTTCATCAACAACTATTTAAAAGATGTTCCCTTTGACAAATCCTATACCCTTCCAAATAACACCCTTGTCCTTTCTAAAAAAGGTCAGGCCCGGGAAGCCAGTTTACCACCGGACGGAAATTCATTCCAAAGTGATCTGGTAAACTCTAAACGCCTTAAACAAGGGATCTTAAATAATCCGTTACATGACAAAAGAACCACCAAAGGAACGTTTCATATTGTAGAAGGTGATTTACCGGTACCGCTAGATAAAAAAGAAGTGCCTAAAATTGTATTAGCACATTTTATCAATGCCGCTTTTAATGCCCCGGACGATTTAAAAGTGTTACCATTTACCGCCAACCAGGAAGACAAGGCCAAAGTCATGGTATCCATGTTATTAAGGCCAACCGTTTGTCCGGAAGTAAAAGGTGTTGTTAAAAAGAAATCTTTGGAAGTTCGCTTTTTTGCCCCCGGAAACTTGGTAAGTAACTTAGACTTTGTTGAAAATATCTTTGGAAATGCCGGCAACCCATATTTAGCTGAAAACGATGCTGCTTTAGATACGGAGCATTGGACAGGGCATTCAGGATGTATTATATTGGCTCCTCACCTTAAGACTTTCAAGAAGAAAGATTTAGGCTTACCGCATTATGATGACGCTACAGAACGTCAAAGAAAAGACGGTATGTGCTGGAAGGATAAAAATGAACTTTATAATGACGGTGGCGCTTTTAAATTAACTTGTAGAGATGAAAGTGGTGTGGTAGTGACATTAATTGCTGATAACTACTACGGATATTCTAAAAAAGAGATCAAAACCCAAATAAGTTATTCCGCTAACTTATATGGTGGACTGGAAGAAGAACATGCCGGTGGTGCCATTGCCTATGCCAGACGTATCATGGGTGATACCGTAAATGGCCAGGATTATGCCGATAGCTACGGGTTAGACCATACTTTTGAAGATGTTAAAACCTTATTAGCAGATAGAATAGACGTATTCCCTGAAAACTATGCGGTAGATAAAAAATATCCGAACATAGTTTATGTACCGGAAACGGCCTATTTCAATATTAATAAAAACAATATTAGCTGGAAGTATAATGGCAAAAAACAAAAATTAACCTTGTCGCCATTTAAAACCTATGTGCATCCTACAGGTAATAAGTTAAGATTGGAAAAACACCCAACTATTAACCTGTGGCGTATGGTTGAAACTTACCCGGAAGGTATCTTCTGCCATAAACCATGTACGGTTTCCGGTGGTGGTAAGTCAGAGATTTCAAAGTCCATGCAAAATGCCATTACCTATAGTACATTCAACATTCACAATATAGAAGAGGATTTCAAAAAAGCCGATGAGATCATTGAATTTGATTACTCTACAAGATGGAAAGTAAAAGATCCTAACAGACCTAAGTCCAGATCCTTCTTAAGTGAAAAAAGAACTTTAGGTTCTGTTGTAAAATTACTGACGCCATCTGATGAAAACTCAGATGAATTCAATGAGTGGTTAGAAAACATTCCGGTTCATATCCGCTCCCTGGTACTATTTGTAAAACGTTTATTCAGACAAGCGCATGGTGCCGACCTTAACTGGAAAGATATGATGTCTGTAGAGATCATTAACGGTGTAAAAGGAACCAAGTTGATTTACAATAACAACCCGGTAGTTGGTAGTTACGTTCGTATCGGATTTAACCAGCAAGGCACCTGGATGCTTAATAAGTTACGTTCGGACTTTTCCGCAAGTGAAAAAATCCAGACCGAAGACGATATTTCAGCATCTATAACATTGCCCAGAGCAGAGCTTAAGGATTTAAATCCGGAGTATACTAATCCTAGTGTAAAAGTATTGATTAACTGTGAGGCGCACTTGTTCCAAAGACCGGATGAAGCCATCGTAAGAGGTTATGATAAGGGCGCTGAGTTAGATATTATTTCAGATGGCAGATTCCTGACCAACTACGAAATGTTGACCAAACAAGATGCCATTGCTATCTACGAAGACACTATTAATTTTGATAAGTACACGCAACCGGTTAAAGATTTCATCCTGGACATTATTAATAATGAAGATGACGATATTCAGTTTGTATTACCATCGCACCCAAGAATCATTGAAGATGGTTTACCAACTAAAAACCCACGTTATCTGGAACCAAATAGATTCTATAATGAAAACGAAGCGTCTTATACATCTGATATAGGCGTACGTTTACATAGAAAAATTAAACCTGAAGACCCTGTAATTCACGTAGTGAATGCTGTGCTTCCCGGTAGAAGAAACAACCCTGTAGACAGAGTAAATGGTATTAGACCATTAGCGGTTTACAACCCGATTCACTACCAGGAAACTCCAGAGTTGTTTATGGACTTTGTTTGTAGTTTAACGGGTAAGTCTCCTTCTACAACCGGAGCCGGTTCTGAAGGAGCGCTTACCAAGGCACCATTTAATATGTTAACGCCTACTACAGACTTAAACAATGCCTTATTATCTCATATCCTTACGGAATCCAACGGATTTAGTACGGCAGCCGGATATGTGGGCGCAGAAAACAAGATAGATCATGACGTAAGTTTATTGATTCCGGAGATCTGGGCCAGAATGACACCTGAAGACAGAGATCCTAAAAACTTAATAGCTAATGGTTCTTTAGAAAAGCTGGAAGACTTTGAATATGAAGGACAAAAAGTATTGGCAAGTAGATTAGGTTACAGGATTACCAGAAGATTCGATCTGCTTTGTCTGAACCGTATCTTTGATGAGCCTACAGCGGTGTTTAGTGAACGTATGCTAAAACCTGAACTTCAGGGAATGGAAGATTATGTAGACGGTATCAACAATATAGTGGAAGCACAACAAAAAGTAGCCATTAATTATTTCAAAGATGGCAGTGTTGAAGCGGCTATTCCACCATTAAAAATATTGTTACATATTATGGCATATGGTGCGTACGAAGGTAAGGACATTAGCGATCCTGAATTACGTAAATATTTTGATAGAGACTATGTATTAAATAGTGATTGGTACAAAGAAAGGCTGGCCTTAAAGCAACAAAAGGACATTCGTTTCTACGAATCTCAAATGGCTTACCTGGAAGCTTATATTGCAGATTCCAACAACGGTGCTATAGTTGCCGAAATGGATCTTAACAACAGATTAGAAGCTGTTAAAGCGCTCCACGAAAAGGCGCAGACTAAAGCTTACTTAGACAGTTTAGTTGGAACGATTGGAGCCGACCCACTATTTAAAAAAACAACAAAATCTGAAAAGAATAGTAGTTTAGAGGAATTTCAATTGAACTAAAAGATCATGCTTTAGAATCATTGAAACTTCATAGCCGGTTTGAATTTAATAAGATTCTTACCGGCTATGTTGTATATTTCAAATGCTGTTTACAATCAAAAAGTAAATCATAAGTCATATAAAAATTTACATCTAATTTATATATTTGCCAAAATTTCTATTTTTTGCATAGAACCGCAGCCATATTCTTTGTGTTTTTGTACTTGACGGCCATGTTAAGACCTATTCAGCCTTGTCTTGAATATGTCTTAAATCAAGACTATATTGCCGAGTTTTTATGTATCAACAAAGACAAACCGGAACTGCAATGTCATGGTAAGTGCCACCTTGTAAAGGAAATTGAAAAACAACAAGAACAGGAGCCCATATCAGCTTTATCAGTGAATATGGAAAATTACCCTATCGGCTTTGTTGATATTATTCAATTGAAAATCCAAAAAAACTTCAGTCATTTAGATAGTCCCCACGATTCATATAGTCAATTGTACCATTTTGATTATTATCAAGACAAACTGCAACCACCTGAATTAATGTAATTATTTCCCATTTATATTTTATTTCTTCGGAAGCATTTCCGATAAGAAACCTTATTAATTACATCAAATTCAGAACACAATGAAACCGACATGTTTAAAATAATCATTAAGCATACAACAATGATTATTTTAAATATCAAAGGTTACATCTGAACATTCAAAACAATAAAACAAACAGATGAAAACTAAAATATTCATTGCAATGCTATGCGTTGCAACCACATTTACCTTTGCTCAACACGAGCACCACGAGCACCACAAGAATCACGACCATGGAAACGCAACAGATGATTCCTGGTCTTCAAGTCGTCCTGACGGCCACGCTCCTATTTCGGTTATGGGAGACCATGTACACCATAAAGGCGGCATTATGTTCTCTTACCGTTACATGACTATGGACATGAGACAACTAAGACAAGGCACTGATGATGTTACAAATGCTGCAGCCCATGCCAATTATATGGTGGCGCCTCAAGACATGATCATGAACATGCACATGTTAGGTGCCATGTACGCGCCATCGGACAAAATCACTTTGATGGTCATGGCAAACTACCTGGAAAACGACATGAACCTACAAATGCGCAGCGGGATGCGTTTTGCAACAAACACCAGTGGTTTAGGAGACATCACTGTAGGTGCATTGTACAGCTTATTCAATAAAAACAGACAAGCCATGCATGCCCAGGTAGCAGCAATCATTCCAACAGGAAGTATCGAAGCAAAAGATGTCACGCCCATGTCAATGGGTAATGCCGTACAGCTACCATACCCTATGCAATTGGGGACAGGCTCTTTTGGTGCTAAATTAGGATTGACCTATTTAGGACAATGTGATAAATTTTCCTGGGGACACCAGTTAACCGGTAATATCAACGTTAATGATAATGACCAGGATTATAAATTTGGCAATCAATACAAATTAAATAACTGGGTAGCTGCTAAGGCCGGAGATAATTTGAGCGTTTCAGTGAGGCTGGAAGGTGTTTTGATTGATGAAATTAACGGTACCAGTGATCTGCTGAATCCTATGATGGTCACTACTGCTGATATAGCAAATTCTGGTGGAACTTTTATTAATTCCGGATTCGGGTTAAACTATATTATTAACAACGGAAGTTTAAAAGGCTTACGCTTTGCTGCAGAATGCAGCACGCCTCTTTACCAGGATTTAAATGGTATTCAGTTAAAACAGAATTATAACTTAACTTTTGGATTGCAATATGCTTTGCACTAGGATGTAACTCATCAGATATTAATAAGGCTGCCTAAAAAGAACGAAGTACTGTCATTCTGAATTCATTTCAGGTTGACAAAACCCTATTTTTTAGGCAGCTTTTTTTTAAAATCATAGTTTCACATAACAAAACTATTATTTATACCTACTTTTGATTTATATCTAAATCCACATGCCTCACGATTCATTAAAGCAACATATCAAATCCATTATAGAAATCCCTTCACAGGATTTAGAGACTATAACCAGCTATTTTAAACCCACGGTTATCAGGAAAAAAGATTTTCTGCTTACCCAGGGAAGTATCTATAAATACGAAGGTTTTGTCATAGATGGTTGCTTTAGAATTTTTACCGTTGACAAAAAGGGTAACGAAAACACCCTCTATTTTGCAGCCAGGGATTGGTGGTTGATGGATATAGACAGCTTTATGAATCAAACGCCATCCCATTTAAATATTCAGGCTTTAGAGGACAGCGAAGTACTTTTAATAAGCAAAACCGATAAGTTAGCGCTTTATGAATCCCTTCCCATAGTGGAGAAACTTTTCAGAGTGATGTCACAAAAAGCGCTGGTCGCATGGCAACGCCGATTGATTAGAAATCATTGTCTCACTGCCAAAGAACGTTATCATTATTTTGCAAATACCTATCCCAATATTGCTTCAAAACTTACCGACAAACAAATTGCCAGCTATTTGGGCATTACGCATGAGTTTTTGAGTAAAATCAAAAAACAGTCTTAAATTCAGTTAATTTTTTATTGAGTTGAACTTGTTCAACTGTTTTTTCAGAATGGTTTGTAATTTTTGCATTGTAAAACAAAAAATGGAATTATGAACTTACTCAAACAAGTAAAAATTTGTGGCCTATTCGTAATGCTAACCGCATTATCAAATGTGGTGCAGGCCCAAATAGCTAACGACATCACCCAGGAAGAAGCATTAAAAGCCCTGTTGGCTGCCAAGGAAAATGCCGAAGCCTCTAATATATTGGTAAACATTGCCGTGGTTGATGCCGGAGCTAACCTAAAAGCGTTTATAAGAATGGACGAATCCTATTTAGGAAGCATTGATGTAGCCATTAAAAAAGCCAAAACAGCACGTTATTTTAATATTGACACGGGAAAATTGGGGGAATTAACACAACCGGGCGGTATTATATATAATATTGAATTAACCAATAATGGATTGGTGTCCTTTCCCGGGGGGTTACCCATAAAGAATAAGGAAGGTAAAATCATTGGAGCCATTGGCGTCAGTGGTGGTACCATAGATCAAGACCGAGCTATTGCTACAGTGGGCGCTCAATCCATTCTAGATTAATTAAATTTGATGAAGACTAAAACTATTAAGGACATGAAAAAAGGAATTTTCATTTTGGCATTATTATTATCGCAAATTGGCTTGGCCCAGGTGAATGATGATTTAATGCTTTACAGACAAGACTTTAAAAATATAGCTGGCAAAAACACAGTGTCTATTACAAGTTATGAAAAAGGTGGCTCCCACCTTGTATTTGTTGGTGGTGCCGGAAATGTAGATGTGTTCAGCCTGGACAAAAAAGGCATCCTGACTCCCATTAGTAATCATGAATTATATAAAGAGAAAGGACCTGCACGAGGTATGGTAGCTGATAATATTGGAGGCACCGACTTTCTTTTTGTAGCCAACAAATTCGGAAATGTTATTGAGACTTTTAAAATCCTGGACAATGGTTCTTTAGAACGCGCTGCTTTAATTGAGGACACAGAAGATATGCACCTTGCCGTGGGTATTACACTGCAGGTAATTCATATGAAAAAAGCATCATACCTTTTTGTTGGAGGGCTTGAAAGAGAAACTCCCGGATTAAGCAGTTTTAAAATTAATAATGACGGAAGCCTGACGCATGTACAGTCCATGAAAGATGATGACACCATACATACCGATGGTATCATAGGCATGTTTGTTCATAAAATTAAAGGAAAAACCTATTTATACACCAGCGGTTTTCAAGACAACGGCGTTAGTAGTTTTAGAGTTTATGAAAACGGCAAATTCAAAAACGTAAACAATATTAGTGATAACACCACAGATAGATATTTAACGGGCGCGTATCCTGTTACTGGTGTAACATTAGGAGGCAACCATTATGTTGTTGTAGGTCATAGACATCACAAATATTATAGTTATGCCCCAAAATTCATCAAAAGGAAAGACTTTGTTTATCATGGTGACGGCGTAAGCGTTTTTAAGGTAAACAACAGGGGAGCCCTGGTACCGCACTTTGTTTTAAAAGACGACGAGCATAATAAATTAAAGGGGCAAACAAGAATAGAAATTGTTTCAAATGACGGAAAGGAAGCCATCCTGGCAGTAGGTACCAGGGACGATGCTGCCATTCAGCTTTGTAAATTGAATGAAGACGGTATTTTGAGCCCAATAAACTACCTGGAAACAGGTTTTTCAATTTACTACGGATTAAGATCTCATAAAATTGGCGATGATAATTTCCTGATTGCAGGGTCTAACAGATTTGATTTTGGAAAAGTAGCCGCTTACAAAGTGGCTCCAAAGATCGATAGAGAAGGCAAGATTTTAAGACATATTGTAAACCTAAAATATAAGGAGGAAGCTACGCAGGCCCAAATAGATGAAGCCGTTGAAACGTTTTTAAACCTTAAAAATGAAATACCGGAAATAGCCAATATAGAATGGGGCGTTAATGACAGTACTGAAGGTCATAGTGACGGATTCACGCATTGTTTCACCTTAACATTCAATGATGAACACGCCAGGGAAATATACCTTTTCCATAAAGCCCACTTAGAACTGGTAAGCAAGGTAGGGCCCATTATTGGAGGCGTTTTGGTAATGGATTATTGGACAAAAAAATAATTAACCGGTTTAATCTTCCTGCAAAGTCTCTTTGGACCCTGTAGGTATAAATCACTAAAACTGAAATCCTGCAAGGTTAGGATTTAAAAAGAAAAAACAATGAGCAATTTAAAACATAAAAAGGCCATCATCACCGGTGGTGGCAGAGGGCTTGGAAAGGCCACAGCCATAGCATTTGCCAAAGAAGGCATTGATGTAGCCATAACCGGCAGAAACGAAACCGTTTTAAAAGCAACTGCAGCGGAATTAGAAGCCCTTGGAGTAAAAGCTATTTATTCGGTATTCGATGTGGGTCATTATGAACAGGTGAAATCAAGCATTAAAGATATTATAGACACTTTAGGAGGTGTTGATATCCTGGTCAATAATGCGGGCATTGCAGCCATTGGTTCTTTCAACGACATGCCGGTGGAACAATGGAGCGAAATGATTCAAACCAATGTTATGGGCATGTATTATGTCACCAAGGAAGTGTTGCCACATTTAATCGATCAGAATGGAGGCGATATCTTTAACGTGTCCTCTACAGCAGGGTTAAACGGAAATCCGAACATATCTGCCTATTGCGCTTCAAAATTCGCAGTTATAGGCATGTCCGAATCCTTAATGAAGGAAGTCCGTAAAAACAATATCAGAGTGATCACACTAACACCAAGCACTATTGAATCTGATATGACCATTGAATTAGGCATTGCAAAAGAAGGCTCTCATGAAAATGTGTTGCAACCGGAAGATTTTGCCGAATTAATAGTTTCAGGTTTAAAACTTCCAAGAAGGGCCATGATGAAAAGTGCCGCGTTGTGGTCCACAAACCCCTAACAAAATGTCATTCTAAAAATTGTAAAAGCGCTTCACTTGGAGGCGCTTTTTTGTTGCATTTTATGTTCCCCTACTAAAGTCGTATCTTTAAAAGAAAAAATGAAATTGAAAATCCGCTCATTTTGTGTGGCAATAACCTATTTTGTATTAGTTAGCTGCGCCTCAGATCAGCAACCTGATGCTTCAAGTCCGGATGACGACAATAGTATTCCTGAAGAAGCTTCAGGACCACCTTCCGATATAAAAATCCTCTCACTCGGTGATAGCTATACCATAGGCCAAAGCGTTTGTGAAACCTGCAGATTTCCGGAGCAACTCAAAGATAGTCTCCAAAGAATAGCAAGTATTAAGGAGGTTGACCTAAAAGTGATTGCAACAACAGGTTGGACAACTACCAGCTTGTTAAACGCAATAAACAATGAAAACCTTGATGAAGATTATGATTTATCTACCTTGTTAATCGGTGTAAATAACCAATTTCAACATAAGCCTTTCACTTTGTTTGAAGAAGAATTTCCCAAACTCGTTTCCGAAGCCATAAAATATTCAAAGGGCAAAAAAGAAAACCTTATCGTGGTATCCATTCCGGATTATGCCTTTACGCCTTTTGGGGGTGGTGAATCGTCCATATCAACAGATTTAGACAAATACAATGCGTTTATAGAAAACTACTGCCTGCAATATAGTATCACTTACATATATATAACAGACATTACAAGGAAGGGGTTTGAAAACCCGGATCTTGTAGCCAGCGATGGTCTGCACCCCTCTACTTTGGCATACAGCGAATTTGTAAGCCGAATGCTTCCTGAAGCCCTCAAAAAAATTGGTTATGTGACTGATTAATATTGTCTATATTAGCTTAAAGTAGACCACCAAACATGTTTTCATCAAAAAAGAGATTAGATCATGCCTATAAGCATGCCAAAGTCGTAGAATTTAATGACAACAGTAAGTTCATTTTATTTAGTGATTGTCACCGGGGTGATAACAGTTTCGCCGATGATTTTGCCAATAACCGCAACATCTACTTTCATGCTTTAAAGCATTATTATCAAGAAGGTTTTCAGTATTGTGAATTGGGTGACGGTGATGAACTTTGGGAAAACATATCGTTCACCTCCATTTTGCACGCTCATAAAAATGTGTTTATGCTCATGCGTGAATTTCACAAAGAACGTAAATTGCATATGATCTGGGGGAATCACGATATGGTATATCGAAACCCTAATTATGTAAAAAAACATTTGTCTACTTATTTTGATGCCAAAATTGGTGAAGAGGTGACCCTTTTTGGAGATATCACCTATAACGAAGCCATTATTTTAAAACACGCTGATTCCGGACAAGAACTATTTTTAACACATGGACACCAAGCCGATTGGTGGAACTTTTTGTTTTGGAAATGGAGTCGGTTTTTAGTTCGGATCTTATGGAAACCCCTAAACGTTATGGGCATTGCAGACCCTACCAGTCCGGCAAAGAATTACAAAGAGCTTATTAAGGTGGAACGACGCGCCAAAAAATGGATCGCCGATAACAATAACCTATTGACCATTTTTGGTCATACGCATCGGCCTCGTTTTCCGGAACCGGGCGATATTGCTTTTTTTAATGACGGAAGCTGTGTACACCCAAGAAGTATTACCGGTTTGGAAATTGAAAACGGATCTATTTCATTAATCAAATGGCATATTGCCACCAAGGATGATGGGACCTTGCAAATTGTCAGAACTTTATTGGAAGGGCCTCAAAAGTTGATGAATTATAGAACCGAATAACTAAAACTTCACGTTTACAAAGCAAAAACATGCTCCAAAAAAGATACGAAGGCTTTTTAAAAACACCCTGTTTATGGCAAAATGATGTAGTTTATAACTTGAAGCCATTTGAAATTGAATCGTATGCTTCTAAAATTGATATGCATACTGATGATAACCTGCGATTGGGAAAATACATAGAACGGTTTGTCTCTTTTGAACTTAGTAAAAATGATACTGTTTCTGTTATAGCTGAGAACATTCAAATTCAGGAGAAACAAATTACTTTAGGCGAACTGGATTGCTTGTTATTAAAAGATAACAAGCCAGTTCATTTAGAAATCGTCTATAAATTTTATGTATACGATGCCACCGTTGGCACTTCTGAAATAGGCCATTTCATTGGCCCCAACAGAAAAGATTCTTTAATCGAAAAATTAGTAAAACTTAAAGAAAAACAGTTGCCGCTGCTTTATTCTAATGCCTGCGAGCCTTACTTGGAAAAGTTTGATCTAAAAGCCGAAAACATTTCCCAGCAAGTTTATTTTAAAGCCCAATTATTTCTGCCATACGGTAACCAAAATATTCAACTTAAAACATTGAATAGCGATTGTATTGTTGGTTTTTATATTCCCAAAAATGAACTAAAAGCATTCGCGGATTGTAAATTCCATATACCTGTTAAAAAAGACTGGTTAGTAGTTCCGCATGCTAATGTGAATTGGCTAAACTTTAATGATTTTAGGGTCATAGCTAAAAACTTCCTGGGTCAAAAATTTTCGCCCTTATGTTGGGTAAAATTTAAAAACGGCGACATAAAAAAAATGTTCCTGGTTTGGTGGTAGTAACCTTTATTGAGTTTTTAATAAGGGTAAAGTGTTTTATTTACGTCTATACTAATAGAGACCATCAATCAAATCAAAACACCTAAAAAAACAATACTTTTGTACTGTGAATCACAAACTTAAAAATAGCTTTTATGCATCTGTGTTGGGTATTACATTCCTAGCCAATGTTGTAAATTTTCACTTCTTTATACATCTTTTTGAAGGAGATGAGCATGCTTTTGTAGAATGTGATTACTGTGCGCATATTGTTCAGCAAAAAGACCAGCTTAATTTTACGTTACCACCTTTTTACGCTGAACTAAAAAATATCATAGAACATACTACAGACAGACGGTATAACCCTATACTTGAAAGAGTTAAAAAAACAATCATAACCGATTATTTTTTTAACAAACCGCCTCCTGCTCCGTTGAGCATCTAGAAATTTTCAAAAAACACTTTATAAATAATGCCTCATTACTTGTTTAATGGAGGTATAGACTTATTTATAAACTTTTATCAATATTCATAATTTATTAGCTATGATTACAACAACTAATCTTACAAAAAAATATGGTGATTTTACCGCTTTAAACAACTTGAACCTTGATATAAAACCTGGAGAAATATATTGCTTATTAGGTGCTAATGGCGCAGGAAAAAGTACCACCATTAATTTGTTGCTCAATTTTATACAGCCCACTTCCGGAACCGCTTTAATAAATAATATAGATGTTACCAGGCAACCATTAGAAACTAAAAAGTACTTAGCTTACATACCGGAGAACCTTATGTTATACCCTTCATTAACTGCGCTGGAAAACCTTGATTATTTTTCAGGAATTGCCGGTAAAAGCCTGAATAAAAATACTATGGAAAGCTTTTTGGAAGAAGCCGGGCTACAAAAAGAAGCTTTTAATAAAAAAATTAAGGCTTTCTCTAAAGGCATGCGTCAAAAAGTGGGTATTGCCATTGCACTGGCCAAAGATGCGAAGCTGTTATTGCTGGACGAACCCACTTCTGGCCTGGACCCTAAAGCCGGTAATGAATTTGGAATGCTCTTAAAAAATTTAAAGCTAAAAGGTGTGGCTATATTAATGGCTACCCACGATATTTTTAGAGCCAAAGAAATTGCTACACATATAGGCATTATGAAACATGGTGTTTTAAAGCATCAGTTTAAAGCAAATGATCTATCACTTGCTGAATTAGAAAAACACTATCTGGAAACTATGAACTACTAAACCTGTTTTTATGATACGAAAAACGATTATAAAAGAACTAAAAGAAATCTTTAGGGATGGCAGGTTTAAGTTTTCTGCTCTTTTGGTTATTATTCTTATTGCTGTAGCTATTGTAATTGGAAGTAATCAATATAAAAATACTAATAAGCAATACGAGATATCTCAAAACTCAGAACGCAATGTTTGGGAAAATCAGGGAGCAAAAAACCCGCATTCTGCTGCCCATTTTGGCACTTATGTTTTTAAACCTAAAAATGCACTGGCCTTATTAGACCAGGGTGTTGACAAATATGAAGGTATTTCTATTTTTCTGGAAGCACACTCCAGAAATGAAGCACAATACTCTGCAGCAGGAGACCAAACGGAACTATCCAGATTTGGAGAATTAACCTCTGACTTTATTTTACTTTATGTCATTCCCTTACTAATTATAATTATTGGCTACAATAGCTTTACTAAAGAAAAAGAAGGAGGCACATATGTATTACTAAAAAGTCAGGGTATTTCTAACTTAAAACTTGCCATTGCCAAATTAATTGCTGTTTATATTCCTGTATTTATAATTTGTAGTGTTCTGTTTTTAACGGCAGGTATTGTTTTATCGTCGTTGTCAAATTACAGTGCTTTTAGTTGGGATAAACTGCTATCACTTTACCTAACTTATTTACTATACTATTTAGTTTTTGCTCAAATAGTTCTATTAATTTCCACCTCAACGAAACGTTCCGGTATATCGCTTGTTAGTGCGTTGTCATTTTGGATCCTAAGCTGTTTTATAGCACCTAAAATTGCTGCAAATATGGCTGAAATAAAATATCCATACCCGACAAAACAAGAATTTATAACCAGTTTAGAGGAAGCTAAAAAAGGCGGACTCAGCGGACACAATCCGTGGAGTAAAGAAGCTAAAAAATTAGAGGCTAAACTATTAAAGGAATATAACGTAAGGCATGTTTCTGAACTGCCTTTTAATTTTAGCGGATACATCATGCAAAAAGGAGAAGAGCATGAAGCCGAAGTATATTTTAAAGCCTATGGAAAGTTAAAAGAACAATTTTCAAATCAGGCAAATACCTATAAGTCCATAGCGTTTATTTCCCCTTTTCTTCCCACCAGGTTTTTATCTATGGGAATTGCAGGTACAGATTATGAAAGCCATATGAGTTTTGCAGAAGCTGCCGAAGATTATAGAATTCAAACCCAGAAGTTTTTGAATGACAACAATATGAACAATTCTAAATATGGTGAAAGAGGGTATAAAGCTGATGCCAGTTTCTGGAAGACCCTTCCCAAATTTAATTATACAGCCCCCACGTTGGATGTTATTTTAAAACAACAAAATACAAACATGGCTGTATTAGTTTTGTGGGTCTTCATATCAGGTTTACTTCTATTTATTTCAACTAAAAAAATATAACATGTTTTCATATAATTTCACTTACGAACTAAAATTACTTGTTAGAAATAAGTGGTTACCAATGCTCTCTTTGCTGCTACTTATATCATTTACCTTTGCAACATATAACGGTAATTACAGAACACAAAAACGTGTTGAACAAATTGCATCGATTGAATCTAAAGTATTAGAAAAGGATGCCAATATGCTTAAACTTCTGGACTCTGTGGAAAAGGGTATGGAAGTTAAAACCAGCTTTAGAAGGATTCCAAATACACCAATGGCTATTGGGTATCAACATCCCAGAGCTGTAACCATGTCTCCAAATAGTATGAGCGCCATAGCTATTGGTCAAAGTGATATTTTTAGTGATGCTATTATGCCTATAACAGTTGATGATGATTTTAGCATTGATTTTACGGAAATGACAAGTTCGGTACAATTATTATTTGGAAGTTTTGATTTAACATTCGTCATCATCTATTTGTTACCGTTATTAATTATTGCTTTTTCTTATAATATCCTTTCTGCCGAAAAAGAACGAGGCGCCCTTCGTTTATTGGCATCACAACCCATTTCCATTTATAAATGGATATTTCAAAAAATGATACTTCGTTTCTTTTGGTTAGGCATTATCATGATCATTGCCTTAGTCATCTCTTTTTTAATAAGCGGTATTAATTTATTTCAAATTCAATTCATTTCGTTAACCGGACTCATATTAGTGTATATGTTATTTTGGTTTTCATTGTCCTTTTTTATCAATCTTGTAGGCGGTTCTTCTGCTAAAAATGCAGCTTATTTAATTGGGTTATGGGTATTTTTTGTGTTACTGGTGCCTTCTTCCATAAATCAAATTGCCAATAGCACTTACCCAACACCCTCAAGGAACAATCTGGTGAATACTATGAGAACTTTAAAAGTAGCTGTTTCTAAAAAACAAGATACAGTACTTGACCACTTTTTAAGGCATCATCCTGAATTAGTCGCCAAAAGAGGTAGTGAAGACTATGGTTTTTGGCATAAATATATGGCCAGTATGGATATGGTTGCCGTAGAGATAGACTCTTTGTTTTCTTTATATGATGAACAACTTAAAGGGCAACAAGATTATGTTAATAAATGGATATGGTTATCGCCGTCTTTAGTTATCAATAAAGAAATGAATCGTATTTCCGGAAACTCTACGGCCGACTATCAGAATTTCAAAAATCAGGCATTATCGTTTTCCAGACATTGGAGAAATCATTTAATCTTTATGCTATACAGCCAACTCCCTTTTACTACTAAGGATTATGATACTTTGCCTAAATTTACTTATAAACCATTAGAATTAAAAGGCATTGGTATGCGGATTGCAATACAGTTTATACTTTGTATACTGATTGGATTGCTAGGTATTTACATGTTTAAAAAGCGATTAAAAAAAGGACATGCTATTTTAAATAATTAGTTTATAAAATAAATTGATTGTTAAAATTCCTTCCCTTTTCAAGGGAAGGTGTCACGAAGTGACGGAAGGGTTGTAATCTCTTCGAATTTTGATTTTCAAAACAAAAATCCACCTATTGAGATGGTCTAATCTCAATAGGTGGATTTATAAAATTTTATGCCCTTACGGAATCAGAAGTTATTCCTTCGGAAGTCTTTCGTCAATCATCTTAAGCGGCATTCCCTCCATTAAATCAAAGAGATCAAGTATACTTCTAAAAGTATCTTCTTCCTCAGATTGCTCAGTGATGAACCACTGCAAAAAAACTTCTGTGATATAATCACTTTCCTTTCTTGAAGCTTTAAATATCTTAAAGATGGATTCGGTAACCGCAATCTCCTGCTCAAGTCCGGTTTCATAAACTGATCTTAAGCTTTCAAAATCATTATTAACGTCAATAACATCAGGCGATACAGCTCCCCCGCCGTTATCGTTAATAAATGTAAATATTTTCATGGCATGCTCCCTTTCTTCTTCAGCCTGTTTATAGAAAAAAGCTTTACTATTCAGTAATTCACGTTGGTCGCACCAGGATGCCATGGCCAAATAAGAAGCAGACGCTTTCATTTCCATGGCAATTTGATTATTCAGTAAATCCATCACTTCCGGATGAATAGACATTTGTTTTCTTATTGCGGTAGTATTCATAACTTTCTTGTTTTTACCAAAGTTACGATAAAAAGAAAAGGGTAATCGAACCCAAAGAAAATTTAAAAAAAGTCTAAATAAATATAACGTTTAGACCAAAACCGGGTTAAAGTCAAGAAAGAACAATTCAATTTCTTTTTTCAGCTTCAATAATTGAGGAATGTCCAAATAAATTAAATGTTGTCTGTCAGCTACAAAGAGCAAAACAAAATTTTCATTATTTATAATGTCGTTGAGGGCTTGGAAAGTGGTTAATCCGTTGATCTTACGTCTTAGCTCCAACATTTGAGGAAAATTCAATTCCACCTCTTTATTAGGCGTTATCAAAACATATTTACAAAACGTAGATTGTTTGATCCGGTAGCTATTTTCTATGTCGCTTTCGAAATTCACGGAGCAAATATAACTTTTATTTAGAATAAATAAAAATAAAGCTAAACCTTGGACTAATAAAAAATGGAACAAGTACCTTCTCTTTTCAAGGGAAGGTGTCGCATAGCGACGGAAGGGTTGAAACCACCTCGAATTCTGACTGGAACCAGAATTCACTCCTCCTTAAAAAGGAGGAGCATTTAATTTGTTAAATTTTATTTTTAGCTTTCAGGAGCCAACTCAACCTCAAGACCTTCCATTTCAGGAGTCACCTGGATTTGACATCCTAAACGTGAGTTTTCCTTAACATCAAAGGCTTCCGATAACATAGCTTCTTCATCATCGGTCATAGGAGGTAACTCAACATTGCTATTCACGTAGCACTGGCAGGATGCACACATGGCCATACCACCACAAACACCAATAGTCCCCTCGGGAGCCAGTTCATACGAACGCACTACTTCCATTAAATTCATGGCCATATCCGTAGGGGCCAGAATTTCGTGTTTTATACCTTCTCTATCCGTTATTTTTATCGTTACGTCAACCATGACAATGCTAATGTTTTTTAGTGTTTTATTAAATTTAGCAGTCAAAAATAAATTTAATTTTACCAAAACCTAAGTTTTTTAAATCGATTATCTCTATCGATTTAATAGGATTAATTTATGACACATCATAAGCCATTATAATTCTGTTATTTACAACTAAAAAAATGAGTGAAAAAAATATGGAATAAGGCCTACAGCACCTATTTAATCTTGATTATCAAAATTGCTGCCGTTATTCCAGTATTGCGGTTTGGTATCTTCCGTTTCCTGATTCCAATACCCCTGGGTAACCTTTTGACCATCAAAGGTTTCTAATTTGCGTTGAAAAATCCAGATGGTTGGATTAAATACCATATCGGTGACCCCAATGGTGTATAGTTGCGGATCCTCTTCAGTTTTCTTTTTATCTTCCTGAACAAGGACTTCAAAGCCATTATATTCTAAAAGTTGCTTTAAAAAGTCTTTTCTATCTGCACTGATCCCTTTTTCAACAAAGGTCACCCTTGTTTCCTCAATACTTCCAAACATATGTTTTCCTGTTAACGCCATAATCTTCTAAAAAATACTGTTACTTAACTCATGAATAAAATCGTATAGCGGACTATACAACCCAAGCACTAAGATCCCCAAAGCGGTAATCAGCAAACCTAATTTCATATATATTTTACTTTTAAAATACGGAATAGCCGTCTCACTTTGTCTTAAAAACATAGCTCTGACCACCAACAAATAATAATACAGGGAGATAGTCACATTAACAACTGCTAAAAATACCAGCAAATAATACCCTTTACTGGCGGCTGCCGTAAATAAAAAGAACTTCCCAAAAAAACCGGCTACAGGAGGTATTCCGGCAAGCGAAAATAATGCCAACATCATAACCAAGCTTAAATTAGGGTTGGTCCTGTACAGCCCTTCATAGTCCTTCATCTGCTCTTTTCCGGTGTGTAATGAAATGGCCTGCACCACACCAAAAGCTGCCAGGTTTGAAAACACATAGATCAATACAAAGTAAACGACCGTTGCTGTTCCCAAGGCATTCCCCGGTATAAGTCCCAGCAAAATAAATCCTGCCTGGGCAATGGACGAAAAAGCCAAAAAGCGTTTCATGTTCTGCTGCCTAAGGGCAAACAGATTTCCAATAAACATGGTTATAACAGCCAGTATATAAACCATGTTTTCCCATATAAACATTAATGGTTTTAAGACGGTAAAGAGTAAGATCATTAAAATAAAAACCGCAGCCCCTTTAGATATTACCGATAAATATGAAGCAATACTTATTGGAGCGCCTTCATACACGTCAGCCGTCCACAAATGAAACGGTACTAATGAAATTTTAAATCCTAAACCGGCAAAAAACAACACGAAGCCTAAAATGGTCAAATTATCTGAAGAAATGGCTTCGACAATATCGGCAAAATAAATAGAGCCGGATGTAGCATAAAGCATAGACACTCCAAACAGGGTTACACCAGATGCCAGTGCAGCAGAAAGAATGAGCTTAATACCGGATTCGCTGGATATACGTTTTGTAGTTTCATAAGCTGCCAGGGCCGCTACCGGAAGCATAGACAATTCCAATCCTAAATAGAACATAAGAAAATCGCCCGCAGAGATCATAAAATACATCCCAAGCAAGGATGAAAAAAGAAGCATGAAAAATTCCGTCCCTCTTTGTTGCTGGATGATCTTTTCCTCTATCCAATCGGCCGATTGTAAAAGCAAAATCAATACACCGATATTCAACACATTCTTAAAAAAATGTATCAGTGCATTTGTATGGAACATGCCCCCGAAAAGACTTCCGTAATCCGGTTTAAAGAACCCTGCAATGGTATGTATCCCAAACAAAAAGATCGCTAAATGAACCACACTACTCTTTTTATTACTGGATATGGACACTTCGGCCACCACCAACAATAAGATGACTGCCAATAGTATTATTTCGTGCCTCATTAATAAAAAACTACTAAAATCCATTATTTGGTTCTTTAACTTTTATAATAATCCTTTTATAAACGGATCTAAACTTTCCAATATCATATCACTTAGCCAAAGTGGTGCTACCCCAATACCCACTATTGGAATTAATAACAATAGAATGCCGAATTTTTCATACCATGTTACTTTCTCCAATTTCAAATACGACTCATTTTTAACGGGCCCCATCAACATAATACCCACCACTCTCAATATGTAAACCGCTGTTATAACTATAACTGAAATCGATAAAACAGTCGCCACCCTCATAAACATATCTTCCTGCTGAAAGGCTCCGACAAAAATGTTCATCTCGGCCACAAACCCACTAAATCCGGGCAAGCCTAAGGATGCTAAACCAGCTATAACATATATTACGGAAATAAAGGGAATCACTTTTAATAAACCTCCTAACCTGGTAATATCCCGTGTATGCGTTCTCTCGTAGATCATCCCAATCAGCGCAAAGAATAAGGCCGTCATAAACCCATGTGACAAGGACTGTAATATGGCACCGTTCCAGGCAGTTTTATTCAGCATTAGCAAGGCAAATAAGACCAGCCCCAAATGGCTCACTGAGGAGTAGGCGTTGATATATTTTAAGTCGGTTTGTTTAATCGCGCTAAAGGCCCCGTAAATCACTCCTACCACGGAAAGAATGATAAAAATCCACGACCAGTCCACAGCACCCTCCGGCAATAAATACATAGCTACTCTAAATACCCCGTAACCTCCCAACTTCATTAACACACCGGCATGTAACATGGATACAGCCGTGGGGGCAGACGCATGACCATCAGGCGACCAGGTATGAAACGGGAATAAGGCTCCTATGACTGCAAAACCGATGAAAGTCAATGGGAAAAATAATTTTTGTACTTCAACAGGAATATTGACTTGTGCTATTTCCAGGATGTTAAAGGTTAGTGCGCCACCATCCACATCAGAGTTAAAATAAATCCCTAAAATACCCACCAATAGAATCGCCGAGGCTCCCATAAGCATCAGGGTTAATTTCATAGCGGAATATTCCCTGGGTCCGGAACCCCAAATCCCAATTAAAAGATACATGGGAATAACGGCAATTTCAAAGAACACAAACATGGTGAACAGGTCTATGGAAATGAAAAAACCATATACTCCAATGGATAATACAATAAGCGATATAAAGAATTCCTTAGGCAGATCGTACATTTTCCAGGAGATAAAAACACCTGCCAGTACTACGATAGCTGTTAAAAGTAATAAGGCCACTGAAATACCATCTACCCCAATATTATAATGAATATTAAAGGGTTCAAACCAAACCACATCTTTGGTAAAAACCATAATACTATCATTAACCGTACGCTCTTTCAGGTAGGCGAACACCAGATTTATGGCCATCCCCAGTTGAACCAAACTCCCAACCATGGCAACCATTCTAGCCTGTTTCAGACTTTTTGCGAAGACCAAAAACAGAATGGTAACTACTGGAACGATTATGAAGAGTGATAAAATATCCATATTACTTTAGTTTGACCATAAATAAATAAACACCAGGGCTATAACAACTACACCCGCAACAAATACAAAAGCATAGTCCTGTACTTTACCGGACTGCACGCCTTTTATCTTTTGGGATATCAAAACGGTCTTGTTTCCAATACCATTCATAGTGCCATCAACTACTTTTCTATCGAACTTTGCTATAGGTGCAGATACCCTTTTAAACAGGATCTTTTTAGTGATAAACATATAGATCTCATCGAAGTAAAATTTATCACTTGCCCATTTGTATAGCGGTCCAAAAGCTTTGGCGTACCTATCTGATAAATTATTTTCTTTTTTATAGAATATCCATGCCAACCCAATACCAATAATTCCAACGGTGGTGGCAATAGCTGCTAAAGGATAATTTAAATGTGCTTCAAAGCCAACTTTATCTGCTGTCACAAATTCACTAAACGGGATCAAGCCGCCTACCACACTCAACACTGCTAAAACCAGTAATGGAAAGGTCATGGATAATGGCGATTCTTTAGGTTTGTGGTCATAGGTTCTGTCTTTCCCCCAGAAAATGCCAAAGTAAAGCCTAAACATGTAGAAGGCGGTCAAACCGGCTACAAAAACACCAACGTAATAGATTAGTTTATTATGCTCAAAAGCAGCCACTAAGATCTCATCCTTACTCCAGAACCCGGCTAAAGGGGGCACCCCTGCAATGGCTAAAGCTGCAATTAAAAAGGTGATATTAGTTATGGGCATATACTTTCTTAAACTACCCATATCTTTTAAATAGTTACTATGTACAGCATGAATAACCGAGCCTGCTCCTAAAAACAGCAAAGCCTTAAACATGGCATGTGTAAACAAATGGAACATGGAGGCCATATAACCAACACCTTCATGGCCTTCATATCCTGAAACACCAAGCCCCAGCATCATATATCCCAATTGGGACATGGTTGAAAAGGCTAAAACCCGCTTTATATCGGTTTGCGTTATGGCTATAACAGCCGCAAATAATGCTGAAAATGCTCCAACGTAGGCTACAATATTCAAGGCAAACCCATCCTCTACAAAGTAAAACATAGGAAATAATCGGGCTACTAAAAAGACGCCTGCTACCACCATAGTTGCTGCGTGAATTAAAGCTGAAACCGGTGTTGGTCCTTCCATAGCATCAGGCAACCAAATATGTAATGGGAACATGGCTGATTTTCCGGCACCTCCGATAAAAATGAATAGCAATGCCCAGGTAATGACTGATAAGCCCATAAACGAGGTTGCTGCCCAGTTCAATATGGCGCTACCTTCAGGATTATTTAGGGTTTCAAAGTCGAATGTTCCTGTATAGAACCCTATGATCATGATACCTATTAAGAATCCGAAGTCCGCAAAACGCGTCACGATAAATGCTTTTTTTGCGGCGGCAATAGCGGATGTTTTAGTATAATAATAACCGATCAGTAAATAAGACGACACCCCAACCAATTCCCAGAAAATATAGATCTGGAATAAATTAGTGGCTAAAACCAAACCGTACATAGAAAAGGTAAACAGCCCCAGAAACGCAAAGAACTTCGTATAGCCTTCATCCCCTTTCATATAGCCCCTGCTATAAATATGCACCATTAATGATACTACGGAAACCACTACGAGCATCATGACTGAAATAGGGTCCACCAGTATACCCATGTCTATATGAAGGGTGTCCGTAAAATGCATCCAGACAGTCTTTTCTGTGAAGGTCTGATAGACGCCATCTACTTTCCCATTTACAAAAAAGTATTGATACGCTGCATAAAAAGACAACATGGCGGAAGCTAACAATCCGAAAACCCCAACGTAACCAGAAACAGCAGGTTTAATTTTTTGGTTAAAGATTCCTAATAGCAGGAACACTATAAAAGGAATGATCGGGATCAGTATGATGTATGTTATATTCATAGACTATTCAACTTCAACTTGTGACAACAGCCTGTCTTTGACGTTTCCTTCGACAGAAGACCAGTTTAAAAACGCTGTTGTGTTTATTGAACTCATCTTATTTAATCGTCTTCTTATTAATCAATTGTTTTATACTTCTAACTTCCAACTTCGGGCTTCTAACTTTCTAGTGCTTCATGACCTCAGTGTCTTTAACTTCAACAGAGCTAATTTGCCTGTACAGATTTATTATTATGGAGACCGCCAAAGCAGTTTCCGCGGCCGCCACGGCAATAATAAAAATTGAAAAAAATACACCCTGCAACATATCCGGATATAAATATTTATTGATCACCACGAAATTCACTACGGAGGCATTTAAGATCAACTCCACAGAAATTAACATGGATATCAAATTCTTTCTTGTTAAAAACCCATAAACCCCAATAAAAAACAGGATGGTGGTTACGGTTAGTATTTCATATATGGTAATCCCTTCTATCATAAAACTTAATTTAAGACGGTAGACCGATGACGGCAGACCGAAGTTGAAGGGTTAATTTTTATTTTATTTCTCATCTTGCCTGATATTTTTACTAAAATTCAAATCTCATTTGAACCGGTATTAATTTGGCTTCTGTCTTCTGTCTCCGAGCTTCCTTTCTCTAATTTCTTGCCCTTGGCAATGATGATGGCCCCGATCATAGCAGCCAGCAGTACCACACTTATCACTTCAAAGGGCAGAATAAACCCTCCGGCTTCAACACTTAATAATTTTGATCCAATATCGGCTGTGCTAGTGGTCAGATCATTTTCCACAACTTTAAAATCATGCGTGTAAATTGTATTTAAAACCACGCCAATTCCCAATAAACAGGCAATCCCTGTAATGACCTGCTTTAAGGGTTTTGCTACTTCCAGTTCTAATTCAATATGGTGTACCAAAAGCACGGAAAATATTATTAAAACAATGATGCCCCCGGCATAAACCGTAAGTTGTACCGCCGCCAGAAAATTATAGTCTATCAAAAAGAAAATGCCTGCAATGCCTGCCAGAACAAATAATAAAAAAATAACCGACCTCAACATCTTACGGCTCCTCACAGCCGCCATGGCAAATACGATCATGGTTAAGGCTAAAATGTAAAATATAATTCTTTCCATTGTTTAATCTTCCACTCCGGGTCTTAACTTAGAACCCGGCTTATTTAAAACCCTGGTTAAAGCGGTTCTATCGTAAACTGAATTTTCAAAATTCTGTCCCCATTCAATAGCATCGGTTGGACAAACATCAATACACAGCCCACACATAGTGCACATACTTAAATGGTACACAAACTTGTCTATTTTCTTTTTCTTTTTACCGGTATTTTCATCCAAGCCTCTATCCCAAATAATCTCTATGGTACCATTGGGACAAGCAATTTCACATTTCTGACAGCCCGTGCATGCATGCTCATTATTCTCATCATGCGGCATAATAACTTCGCCACGGAATCGATCAAACATTTTAAGTGTTGCTCTGTTATCCGGATATTGCTGGGTAATCGCTCCTTTTCTGGAATTCAAAAAATACTTTCCGGTCACACTCATCCCCTTCAGCAATGTTTTAATTCCCTGGTATATGTTAGAAAAATAGCCCATACTATTTATATCTGAATAATTAAGTTTTGCCAAACAATAAATGCCATAATTACAATATTTACCAGATTAATCGGTAGTAAATATTTCCACTCAAGTGTTAATAGCTGATCTACCCGTAATCTTGGAAAGGTCCATCTGAACCACATCATTAAAAACACAAGTATTAAGGTCTTTGCCAGAAACCAAAATGCTCCTAACCATGGAACGGATTCGGTGATCCCGAAAGGAGACAACCAGGCTCCGAAAAACACCGTGGTTCCAATGGCTGCTATTAAGAACATATTGATAAACTCCGCTAAGAAAAAATAGGCGAACTTCATTCCCGAATATTCCGTATGGAAACCGGCTCCTAATTCCGATTCGGCCTCCACCATATCAAAAGGTGCTCTGTTGGTTTCTGCAGTTCCGGCTATCATAAAGATCATAAAGGCAATGATTGCAGGAATATGCCCCTGAACAATCAACCACCCGCTTTTTTGTACTTCTACAATTTCCGAAAGTTGTAATGATCCTGTTAAGAGAATCATAGTTAAAAGCGACAAGCCCACTGATAATTCATAGCTAATGGTTTGAACGCCACTACGCATGGCACCAATTAGGGCAAACTTATTGTTACTAGCCCAGCCTCCTAATAAAATACCTATGACCCCTATTGAGGATATTGCTATTAAAAAGAAGACGCCAATATTGATATCAAAAGCCTGAAATTCTTTAGTAAAAGGTAAAACTCCCAACGCCATTAAAGAAGAGATGATCACAAAATACGGGGCTAAATTGTACAGAAATTTATCGGCCCTATCAGTCCCAGTAAGCTCCTTTGATACCAGTTTCAGGGCATCTGCCATGGTTTGAAGTAAACCCTGAAAACCAACCCGGTTCGGACCAATACGCAATTGAAACCAGGCGGCTACTCTTCTTTCTATCAAAACAAGAAATAAGCCTGCTACTGAAAATATCCCTAAATAGATCAAGGCAACAATGACCATGGCCATATAATTAGCCGCAGTCTCGGACATCATTCCAAGTAGCCATTCCTGAATATTTTCGGTTATATTTAAAGCTATTCTCATGCTCTGTTCTTTATCTATCTATATCCGGAATTACCAGATCTAAAGTAGCCATAGTGGCCACTAAGTCTCCTATTTTCCCACCAACTGCCATATGGTTAAGGGCAGATAAGTTTGAAAACCCCGGCGACCTGAATTTTAATCTATAGGGGTTTTTCGTTCCTGTACTAATGATATAAACTCCTAATTCGCCTCTTGCCGTTTCCACTTTTTGATAGAATTCCCCCTTAGGTAGTTTTATCACAGCATTTGTTTTTACCCTGTACTCTCCATCCGGTATATTATCTATTAACTGTTCTACAATTGATAGTGATTCCCATAATTCCTTAATTCTCACATTATAGCGTGCGAAGGTGTCTCCATCAGTTTCTAATGCTTCATTAAAGGTAACTTTATCTAACGCACTATAAGGGTGGTATTTTCTAACGTCGCAGGAATAACCGGAACCTCGCCCTACAGGCCCTGAAACACCAAATGATATGGCATCTTCTTTTGATAAAACACCTACGCCTTTGGTACGCTTCTGAAATATGATATTTTCTGTCAATAATCTATCGTATTCCGGAATTTTCGTCTTGAAATGTGCCACAAAGTTCTTAACCCTGTTAATAAAGTTAGGATGGATATCCCACATTAATCCTCCCGGAACATTGTAGTTCATAGTTAATCTGGCACCACAGGTTTCTTCAAAAATATCATTGATCATTTCCCGGTCTCTAAACCCGTAAAAAAAGGTAGTAAGCGCACCTACATCCATTCCCATAACACCCCACCAAAGACAATGCGATGCAATCCTGGTAAGCTCTCCAATAATGGTTCTTACCACTTTTACACGATCCGGGATCTCAAGTTGTAAAGCGTTTTCAACCGTTAAACAAACCGCTTCATTATTAATATGTGAAGACAGATAGTCCATTCTATCTGTTAAGTGCACTATTTGTTGGTAGCTATCCCGTTCACACATCTTCTCGATGGAACGATGGATATAACCCAGATCCGGTTCTACTTTTTTGATGATCTCACCGTCAATAGTTAATAAAAGGCGAAGCACCCCATGCGTAGCAGGATGCTGAGGTCCCATATTAATGAAATACTCTTCCGATTTAAAACTATTATTCAAAGTAGTGGTTTCTTGCATACACACTATTTAACGACCATATTTATAGCATCTTCATAATCTTTTCTAAGCGGAAACCCATCCCATTCCGGTGTTAAAAAGAGACGCTTTAAATTTGGGTGATTATTAAACTTTATTCCGAAAAAATCAAAGACTTCGCGTTCATGAAACTCTGCGGTTCGCCATATATCCCAAACCGAATCAAAGGTTGGATTTTCCCTGTCCTCTGTCTTTACTTTAACTACTATATTATGCCGATGAGCCGTAGATTCCAGATGGTATACGATGCCCAGTTCCGTTCCCCAATCAACACCGCTTAAACAGAATAAATAATCAAAACTTGTTTCTGTATTGGCTTTTAACTTACTCATTAATTCATGTAAATGGTCCGGACTTACCTCAACATTTAAAAATTGTGACCCTTCCTCGGCAAATTCCAACAAACTGGGGTTTACAGGATCTTGTGGTACAGGATCCTCCCCATCATCAGCCAAGACTTCTACCTGATCAACAACCTTATCAGCCTCAGGATTCGGAAACCAACTACCAATTAGTATTTGCAATGCTTCGTTAGTCATAATCTTATTGATAAAAGCCTTCATCAAACCCTTCAATAGGGTTCTTCTTTTCTTTCATGTTCTCGGTCCTGATCTTGTCCTGTAACATGAGCATACCTTCCAATAAAGCTTCGGGCCTTGGCGGGCATCCCGGAACATAAACATCTACGGGGATCACATGGTCTGCTCCTTTTACTACGGAATACGTATTATAGAAAAATGGCCCTCCGGAAATAGCACAGGCTCCCATCGCTATAACATATCTGGGCTCTGCCATTTGATCATACAACCGTCTTAACACAGGCGCCATTTTATTTACAATAGTACCGGCAATAATAATTAGATCGGCCTGACGCGGTGAAGGGCGTGCTACTTCAAATCCAAACCGCGAATAATCGTGCCTGGAGGCTCCCGTCTGCATCATCTCAATGGCACAACAACTGGTTCCAAAATATAAGGACCACAACGAGTTTGATCGGCCCCAATTAATTATTTTATCTAATGAGGTCACCACAATATTGGCACCGTTCCCGGCAGGAATTACTTTTCCGGGAAAATCATCCGGTATTTTGTATGTGTTATCTACTCCCATTTTAATGCGCCTTTTTTCCATGCATAAAGTAACCCCAGTCCAAGTATGAATAAAAAGATGAATATCTCAATAAAAGCTAAGCCTCCAAAATCACCAAAAACCACTGCCCAGGGCACCAAAAAAGCTACTTCCACATCAAAGATCAAAAACAATATGGCGAAAAGGTAATATCCCACTTTAAACTGTACCCAGGTAGGTCCTATGGTTTTCATACCGCTCTCATAGGGTTCCCGCTTCTGCGTGTTATCTGATTTATGAGATACTAAATTTGACAAAAAATTAGCTCCCGCCACCAGTACAACTCCGGCAAGAAAAAAAACAATTATAGCTTCTGATCCCATAGATCTTTATTATTTATTCAACCTCGTAAATATCCCCGGAAAAGAACAAATCGTCAGTAACACTGAACTTCGAATTTGATTTAACTTGTTCTATTTGATCATTTTTTCGTTCCTCCAGGGTTACATCATCAAAACTTCTGATAATACCCGTAACTTTAGGGTAATGTAACCGCACCAGCATTTGGTGTAGCGTAGGATCTTGTTCTTTAGCATCGTGAACCAGAATATCTTCTTCTGTAACACCATCCTCTCCAATGGTTACCACTTCAAGTTTCAAACCGTTTAGAACAAGCCCTTTATCTTTTTCTTTACCAAAGATCATAGGCTTACCATGCTCAACATACAATTGCCTGTCTTCCCGAACAGCTTTATCTGTAAACTCGTCATAGCAGCCATCATTAAAAATCGGGCAGTTCTGCAGTACCTCGATAAGGGAGGTCCCTTTAAACTTTTCAGACTCAATAAAAATTTGAGTCATTTCTTTTGGTGTATTACCCCCAATTCGTGCGAAGAAACGCGCTTGAGCCCCTATGGCCAATTCTCCGGCTGAAAACGGTGGTTGCGTATTTCCGTAAGGGGAAGATTTTGTTTTCTGTCCTACCAAAGAGGTTGGCGAAAACTGTCCTTTTGTTAAACCGTATATTTCATTATTAAAGAGTACGATGTTTAAATCAACATTCCTTCTTAAGGCATGTATAAAATGATTTCCACCAATGGCCATGGAGTCGCCATCACCTGTTATTACCCATACACTCAGGTCAGGGTTAGCTAATTTAGTTCCGGTAGCAATGGCCGGCGCCCTCCCATGAATACTGTGCATACCATAGGTGTCCATATAATAGGGAAAACGCGAAGAACAGCCTATTCCCGAAATGAACACTACATCTTCTTTTTTAACACCCATCTCAGGAAGCGCCTTTTGCATGGCTCTTAAAATAACATAATCGTCACAACCGGGACACCATCTAACTTCCTGGTCACTGGCAAAATCCTTAAAGGTGTATTTATTGTCTACCGTTGTTTCCATACTATTTTACCAATTGTTTAAATTTTTGAACTAACTCCTCATTACCAAAAGGTAATCCCTGGATCTTATTGAACTGCAAGATTTCAATATCAAAATGTTGTTTTAATACTTTAGCGAACTGTCCGTTATTTAGTTCACAAACCAATACTTTCTTAAATCGCTTTAATACATCCAACGTATTTTTAGGCAAGGGATTTATATAATTGAAATGTGCAAGACCTATAGTATCAACCCCTTCCTCTGTTACATGTTTTACAGCCGAATATATGGATCCGTAAGTACCGCCCCAGCCAACAACCAATAAATCACCTGAATCAACAAATTCCGGTTTTAATTCCGGGATAGCATCCTGAACGCGCTTTATTTTTTCAGCCCTGATATTGACCATATACTCATGGTTATCCGGAACATAAGATACGTTTCCACTTACACGGTCTTTTTCCAGACCACCAACTCTATGTTCTAAACCGGGGGTTCCCGGTATAGCCCAAAAACGTGCTAAGGTTGTATCGTCTCTATCATATGGATGCCAATTCTCTTTAGCCTCCCGGATAATTTTACTTTTAATTTCAGGCATGTCCTTAACGGATTTAATCTTCCAGGGCGCCGAACCATTTGCAATATATCCGTCTGTTAACAAAACTACCGGAGTCATATGCTCCAAGGTAAGTTTTGCGGCTTCATAGGCAAAATCAAAACAGTTTGCAGGTGTACTGGCGGCAATAACAATAACGGGGCTCTCACCATTTCTGCCGTACAATGTCTGAAGCAAATCAGATTGTTCCGTTTTTGTTGGTAATCCTGTTGATGGCCCTCCTCTTTGTACATTTACCACAACCAAAGGCATTTCAATCATCATGGCCAAACCCAAAGCTTCTCCTTTAAGGGCCAAACCCGGCCCAGAAGTTGTGGTAAGCGCCAAATTCCCTCCAAAGGAGGCACCTATGGCGGAGGTTATACCGGCAATTTCATCTTCTGCCTGAAACGTTTTTACTCCAAAATGCTGGTGTTTTGCCAACTCATGAAGAATATCGGAAGCCGGAGTAATGGGGTAAGACCCTAAAAACAGATCCAAACCACATTTCTCAGACGCTGCCAAAAACCCCCAGGCGGTTGCCGTATTACCCATTATTATTCTATAGGTTCCGGCCTCCATCTTGGCAGGAGCAATAGCATAAGCATTGGGAATCAATTCAAGCGTTTCGGCAAAATAGTACCCTGTGTTTAGTACTTTAGTGTTAGCCTCAATTAATGCGGGTTTTGACTGGAACTTTTTCTTAAAGAACTCTATGGTGTGATCTGTAGATCTGTCATACATCCAGTAAACCATCCCTAAAGCAAACATGTTTTTACTTCGTGTAATACTCTTATTGTCTAATCCTTCAACATCTTTTAAGGCTTCTTTTGTCAATGACGTCATGGTGACCTCAATAACCCGGTAGTTATCTAAACTTCCGTCCTCTAAGGGGTTGCTCTCATATTGCGCCTTTTCCAGGTTCTTTTTAGTAAAAGCATCTGTATCTACAATAATGGTATGACCAGGCTTTACCGCATGTAAATTGGTCTTTAAACCGGCTGGATTCATTGCAACTAATAAATCTACTTCATCTCCGGGCGTACTGATCTCAACACTACCTATATGCACCTGAAACCCGGACACGCCATACAGACTCCCCTGAGGGGCTCTAATCTCCGCAGGATAATTAGGAAATGTTGCTATATCATTACCAAACATAGCAGAAGTATCAGAGAACTGCGTACCGGTTAATTGCATCCCATCGCCGGAATCACCAACAAATCTAATAATAACTGCTTCAAGTGTTTCCGGATGATGCTTAATTTGAGTTGTTGTCATGCAATAAAAAAGTTAAAAATCTAATTAAATTTATTAAAAATCTATAATTTTATGGATACGATAAGTTTCAAATATAATTTTACTTTTTTGCAAGCAATATGAAATTTATCATATAAATATTTTAAAAAGATAGCTATTTTTACAAATCATGTCTTAAAAATAATAAATTATGGCGATTATAATAACCGATGAATGTATTAATTGCGATGCCTGTATCGTAGAATGTCCTAATAACGCAATTTACGAGCCTGATCAGGAATGGGCCTATGCAGACGAGACCGCTTTAAGTGGTACTGTGACGACTCCTGGTGGAGAGGAAGTTGATGCTGATGAAATGAACGAACCTATCTCTGATGAATTCTATTATATAGTACCTGATAAGTGTACCGAATGTAAAGGTTTTCACGAAGAGCCACAATGTGCTTCTGTTTGTCCGGTAGACTGTTGTGTGCCTGACGAAGACCATGTAGAATCAGAAGAAGAATTATTAGAGAAAAAAGCCTGGTTACACGCCGAATAATTGTTCGGTATAATACTCGGGCTTAAACAATTTTATATTAAGAAAGGGATCTCTTAAAAGGGAACCCTTTTTTATTTCCCTTTATACGCCACATTTTCAGACATGATAATTGTCATAGTCTAATACGGGTATTCATTTTAAATTTATGTGATATTTAATTGTACACACCTAAACGTTATTCACTTTTATAACCTGATTAGGTCTACTCTTAGTCTGTAATTTTATAGAACAGAGGTCTTCAGCCTTATTAAATTCCACATTGCTAAATTAAGACTCCTTTATTATGAAAAATGAATTCCCAAAACTCATTTGTGATGCTAATGAAGCCGTTGCAAGAGTTGCCCATAAGACCAATGAAGTATGTGCCATTTATCCTATAACACCTGCCTCTCCCATGGGGGAGCATGTTGATGTATTTAGTTCCAAAGGCCAAAAAAATATTTGGAACAATATTCCGAGAATCGTAGAAATGCAAAGTGAAGGTGGTGCCGCCGGAGCCGTTCACGGGTCCTTACAGGCAGGAGCACTGACAACTACGTTTACGGCGTCTCAAGGATTGCTGTTAATGATCCCGAACATGTACAAGATAGCGGGAGAACTACTGCCTTCAGTCATTCATGTTGCGGCAAGGACAGTGGCTACGCATGCACTATCCATTTTCGGAGATCATTCCGATGTCATGGCGACCCGCCAAACCGGATTCTCAATGCTATTTGGTGGTTCCGTTCAGGAAGCCCATGATTTTGCTTTAATATCTCAAGTAGCCGCATTGAAATCCAGAGTGCCTTTCTTAAATATATTCGACGGATTTAGAACGTCTCACGAAATCTCTAAAATTGACGGGTTTACTGATGACATTATTAAGGACATGATGCCTGATGACGACATCATGGCTCACAAAAAAAGATCACTAGATCCTGACAACCCGGTCATTAGAGGTACATCACAGAATCCGGATGTATTCTTCCAGGCCAGAGAAGCTGCAAATTCCTATTATCAGAAAGTTCCAGACATTGTTGATGACACGATGAAGGAATTCTACAAGCAAACAGGCAGACGTTATAGCTTATTCTATTACGTAGGACATCCCGAAGCAGAAAGAGTTATTGTTATTATGGGATCAGGCCAGGGCCCTGTTATGGAAGCTGTTGACACCATGGTTAAAAACGGGGAAAAGGTTGGAGCCGTTATCGTACGCCTGTTCAGGCCTTTCTCTATTAAACATTTTGTTGATGCCTTGCCGGAAACTGTTAAAAAAATTGGGGTTTTAGACAGAACAAAAGAGCCCGGAAGTTTAGGCGAACCGCTTTATCAAGACGTTGTAACCGCATTTAACGAAAGTGACAGAGCCATGCCGAAAGTTGTAGGTGGGCGTTACGGTTTAAGTTCCAAAGAGTTTGACCCGGCCATGGTTAAAGCTGTATTTGATGAACTTGATAAACCGGAACCTAAAAATCACTTCACAATAGGTATTAATGACGACGTTACGCATACAAGTTTAGAAATTGGTGAACGATTTAAAACAGCTAAGAACACATTTAACTGTATGTTCTTTGGTTTAGGATCTGATGGTACGGTTGGCGCCAATAAAAATTCCATTAAGATCATTGGAGAAACTACGGATAATTATGTCCAGGGGTATTTTGTATATGACTCTAAAAAAGCCGGAGCACAAACAGTGTCTCACCTGCGCTTTGGACCTGATCCGATCTACTCCACATATTTAATCCATAAAGCTAATTTCGTGGCCTGCCACCAGTTTCACTTTATAGAAAAATATAACATTCTGGATCATATTAAAAAAGGAGGTACCTTCTTATTAAATGCACCTTATAGCAAGGATGACATATGGGAAAAACTTCCAAAATTAATGCAGGAACAGATCATTAATAATGAGCTGGAATTTTATGTGATCGATGCCTCGAAAGTGGCTCACGAAGCCAGCCTTGGCAAGCGCACCAATACGGTTTTACAAACGTGTTTCTTTGCCATCTCCGGTGTATTGCCTAAAGACGAAGCTATTGCTAAAATTAAGGAAGCCATTATAAAATCATACTCCAAAAAGGGAGAGGCCGTAGTTCAAATGAACTTTAATGCCGTTGACAAATCGCTGGAAAACCTACAAAAAGTAGATTATCCAAAACAGGTTACGAGTGATGCAGGTCTTAAGCCTATATTAACCGGCGACGCAGACCCGTTTGTAGAGGAAGTTCTTGGCAAGATCCTGGTCGGTAAAGGCGATGACCTTCCGGTAAGTGCCTTCCCGGTAGATGGCACCTTCCCGGTAGGAACCTCTCAGTTTGAGAAACGCGGTATTGCCGATTTTGTTCCGGTTTGGGATGATGTGAACCTATGCACGCAATGTAACAAGTGTATAGCTATTTGTCCGCATGCCGCCATAAGGGCAAAAGTGGTTAAAAACGATGAATTGAAAGATGCACCGGCTACTTTAAAATCTGTGCCGGCTAAAGGAAGGCCTTTCTCAAAAGAAGAGGAGTCTTATGTGCTTCAGGTTTCCCCACAAGATTGTACGGGTTGTGACCTTTGTGTAGCCTTCTGTCCTGCTGTTAGCAAGGAAGACCCAGACTTTAAAGCTATTAACATGCATAGTAAACTTAAAGTTGAAAGTGTGGAAGATCTGAACTGGAATTACTTTGTAGACCTTCCGGATTATAACAGAACCGAATTGCAAATTACTAATGTAAAAGGATCGCAATTCCTTGAACCGTTATTTGAGTTCTCAGGGGCCTGCTCCGGTTGTGGTGAAACACCCTATATTAAAATGTTGACACAATTATACGGTGACAGCATTATGATTGCTAACGCCACGGGTTGTTCTTCAATTTACGGTGGTAACCTGCCAACTACACCCTATAAGGCAAATAAATTTGGAAGAGGTCCGGCCTGGGCCAATTCATTGTTTGAAGACAATGCCGAATTTGGTATGGGAATGAAATTAGCCTTATCAAAGAAACAGGAATATGCAGCCGACTTATTGGAAAGTTTGAAGGGTGAGGTTGGAAGCGAATTGGTTGAAGCCATTCTAAACAATCCGGAAAAAACGGAAGCTGAAAAGGCGGAAAATTTTGCGAACATAGATAAACTGAAAATTAAGTTAGCGCAAATTGATAATGCTAATGCCAAAAGGTTAATGCAACTAACCGAATACTTACGCAGAAAATCTGTTTGGATCGTTGGAGGTGACGGTTGGGCTTATGATATAGGCTATGGTGGTGTTGACCATGTACTGGCCTCTGGTGAAAATATTAACATCATGGTGCTAGACACAGAGATTTACTCCAATACCGGCGGGCAAACTTCTAAAGCAACACCTTTGGGTGCCAGTGCTAAGTTCTCCGTTTCCGGAAAACGCACAAGCAAGAAAAATCTAGCTTTACAAGCCGTGTCCTATGGCAATGTTTACGTGGCTCAAATAGCCATGGGTGCCAAAGACCTTCAGTCTCTAAAAGCAATTGAAGAAGCTGAGGCGTATGACGGACCGTCCCTAATTATAGCTTATTCACATTGTGGTGATCATGGTTATAACCTAAGAGACGGCGCTAAGCAACAGGAAAAAGCCGTACAGAGTGGGTACTGGCCACTGTTCAGGTTTGACCCTTCTAAGCCTAAAGGCAAGAAATTTAAGCTTGATTCTAAAGCACCTTCCATTCCTTTGGAAGACTTTATGTATAACGAAACCCGTTTTACCAGAGTTGTTAAGGAGAATGCTGAATTAGGAGCTCAATTATTAAAGCAAGCACAAGAAGAAGTAAATACCAATTGGGAACGTTTAGAACTGTATAGGGACATTTAACATTCTTATGGTATGATAAATATGATAAGTAACATTCAGAGTAGCACAATTTGGTGCTATTCTGAATGTAAATAATTAAAGATCACAAACTAAATAATTAATGGATCATGGAATCTAGCGCTGACAAACTTTTTTCGACGGCCATTGAAAATCTCAATGCGGCTAACAAAGAGTTGTACAAACCTGAAGAAGACGTTGTGTCTTACGCCGTTTGTAAGAACTCGCAATATGCTATTGAAAACTATTTACGAGGATTCCTAACAAAAAACGGAATTGACACAAGTAGTTTAATTACTATCGCTGAACTTTATGAGGCATGTAAGAACATAAATATCAACTTTGAAAAAATTGATCTATCAGACTTTCAATGCAAATCCTATAAAATAGATTCAGGCTATTGCAACGAATATGCTAAAGTAAACAGTTGCTTTGCTACGGCAGACGATTTGGATACGTTTCTCAGGAAAGAGAAGATAATATCATAGCAGATTGACATTAAACCTCAATATTGATAACCTCTTCAATCTGGGGGGCATACTTTTTTATGGTCATTTCAACACCAGATTTTAAGGTCATTTGGTTAACACTACAACCAACACATGCACCTTCTAGTTGTACGCGTACTAATTTATCGTCCTCTATAGACAAAAGCGAAATGTCACCGCCATCACTTTGTAAAAACGGACGGATCTCATCTAACGCCTTTTCAACATTTAGCTTAATTTGCTCACTAGTCATTATTTCTATATTATTGAGTTCGCGAAACTTTGTTTTCTTCCGATGTCATCTTTTTACTTTTTAATTGCCGAACAACCTGCCATCGTTGTAATCTTTATAGCTTCTGTTGGCGGTAAATTATCGTTTCGTCTAACCACCTCCTGCACCACATTCTGAGTCAGCTTTTCAAAGGCCTTCTCTAACGGCGTGGCCGTCTGCAACGCTGCCGGACGACCAACATCACCGGCCTCTCTGATACTTTGCACCAATGGAAGTTCTCCTAAAAACGGTACGTTTAAATCTTCGGCTAAATTCTTGGCACCTTCTTTTCCAAAGATATAATATTTATTATCCGGCAATTCTTCCGGTGTAAAGTACGCCATATTTTCAATAATTCCTAAAACCGGTACATTAATACTGTCTTGCTGGAACATAGCCACACCTTTTTTGGCATCGGCCAAAGCTATATTTTGCGGAGTACTAACCACCACAGATCCGGTAATTGGTAATGACTGCATAATACTTAAATGAATATCACCCGTTCCCGGTGGTAAATCTATCAACAAGAAATCTATGTCTCCCCAATGCGCATCAAAGATCATTTGGTTTAAAGCTTTGGATGCCATGGGCCCACGCCATACAACTGCCTGATTAGGCTGGGTAAAGAATCCGATAGATAATACTTTTACACCGTAATTTTCAATGGGCTTCATTTTAGACTTTCCGCCTACATTGACCGCTAATGGTTTTTCATTGGCAACATCAAACATAATGGGTATGGAAGGCCCGTAAATATCGGCATCTAAAACACCTACCTTAAAACCCATTTTTGCAAGTGATACTGCTAAATTGGCTGTGACCGTAGACTTACCCACACCGCCTTTACCCGAAGCTACCGCTACTATATTTTGAATCCCGGGGATAGGTTTTCCTTTGATCACATTTGCTTTAGGTGTCGCCGGTGCATCAACCTTTACATTTACAGTAATTTTAGCTTTTTCATAGACCTTCTCATGAATGGTTTTAAGAATATCAACCTCCGTACGTTTTTTAGCTTGCAAACTAGGGTTTTTAATAGTGATGTCAACAATAACCTCATCAGCAAAAGTCACCACGTTTTTTACAGCACCGCTTTCTACCATATTCTGACCTTCACCAGGAACCGTAATATTCTCTAAAGCCTTTAATATGTCTTGCTTGTTAAGTTTCATTTCTTTTATTAAGAATCGTTCTAAAAGCAAAGATAATCATTAAAGCTAGAAGATAGAAGGCCGAAGCCAGAAGTTTTATTTATGGTATAATGTAAAATACTTATACTACAAAATTGGTATGATTTGTGTGTCAAAAATGGTATTCTGAATACATTACCAATGCAACAAAAACTACTCTTAATTTTACTGGTTGTTTTTATTGGCAACACGGGTTTTTCCCAAAGTAAAATAGAAAAAGCTGAAGAAAGCTTAAAGCAAAACGACGACTCTAATAGTGAAGTTAAATTTGAGGGCAATGATAACGCTTCTACAAATTCTGACACCTCTCTTCTGGAAGAAACTATAGGTAGATTGTTTGTGGAAATTTTTGCCTATACAGCTTATGGTATTTTAATTGAAAGTCCTTTCGAAAAAGATAGTCCCAGTAGTTCTGCTACATTAACGAAACATCCCTATTTTAATTCTAATAATGGTAATTATAGTTATGAATGGGATGATCATTCTGCGGTAGGCAGAACAACCATTTCATCAAGGTATATTTTTGAAAACTCACGTTTAGATGGCAACCACTTAAACATAAACTTTCGGTTTTATAATAAACTAGCTTTAGAAATGGACTACCTTCAACTCTGGGAGCATAATCCGAATTTCGGATATCATACGCTTGCCCTTTATACGGCTTTGGCAAAATACCATAGAGTTAGAACGAAACGATTTGACGGTTGGTGGGGTATTGGAGCATCTTATGTAGATGGGAACGTTGATGATTTTGGTTTTACACTTGGTCTGGGTGCTGAAATTTTCCTGGGAAAGCCTATTAGTATTGAAACCAATTTCAATCATACTTTTATAAATAATAATTCCATTAATAAGTTTAACGCTTTAATTAATTATCACATAAAGCAATACAAATTAAATGGAGGCTATGAGTCCTTAAAAATCGGGAGTCAATACTTTTCAACCATAAGCTTTGGTTTGGGAATGTCTTTTTAGTAATTATTTGTAAATTTTTTGAAAAATTAGGAAATAATAACAAAAATTCCGTATGACAACTACAGTTCTACGGAAGGATCCCAAAAAACGACCTCAAAATCCTGAATTTGATTATCAACAACTTTGATGCCTTCACTTTCCAAAAGTTGTTGCATAAGGTTTGTGCCATCAAAATGATGCTTTCCGGTAAGTAGCCCCTTTCTGTTTACCACTCTGTGCGCCGGTACATCCTTTCCTCCGGAACCATTCATAGCATACCCCACCATACGGGCACTTCTTACCGCACCCAAATATTTTGCGATGGCCCCGTAACTGGTAACACGTCCGTAAGGGATCAACCGGGCCACCTCGTAAACTTTATCAAAAAAACTTAAAGTCTCCGGTTTCATTACTACAGTTCTTTTATAATATTTATTAAGGTAAAAACGGAAATAACTCCGGTAATCCCACCAATGATATAATTCATATTCCTTTGAGATGTGAAGGCCCTGCTTTTGATCTTATCAAAAAAGAAAATATACATATACAACATAACAAAAGTTCCGGTAGCGGCACCAGCGACATAAGAAATAATGCTTATCTGCTCAAAATTCAACCAGCCGAATGACGCCAAAGTAATGGTCATATAGGCCTGATACGGTATAGGGAATACATTTATGGAAGATAAAAACATGCCTTGAAAAAACCGGCTGTGCTTACTTCTGATTTTTGGGGTAATTTGTTGTTTTGTTGTGGCTTTTGCAACGAATAAAAAATAAACCGTTATGAGCACAAAAATTACAAAAGCTACCCGCTGAAGCACGTCAATTACTTCCGGATGATTACTTAAATATCTGGCAAATATTGAGGCAATATAGGTTTGTACCGCAACGATGGCACATACCCCGATTGAAAAAATAATACCTCTTCCATGACCATCTTTTAAACTAATTTTTGCTGCTGTCATATTTAATAACCCGGGCGGAATAACACCAATTAAAGCAATAAACAACCCTAAAAAGAAGATAAACGTAATATTCAATGTTAGTTAATTTTAAATCTAATATACGTAATTGGTTTGTTTTGTTCCAGGTATTGAGACTCATAAAATGTTTGAATGGCCGTGACGTCTTCAGGGCTTCCTTCCTGCTTGTAAACATCGTGATTGGCATACAAAACATCATGGCCTGCACCATGCAAAAGGCCTAATGTATAACCATGCATAAACTCGCTGTCGGTTTTTAAATTGACAATACCATCCGGTTTAAGGACACGCCTGTATTTATTCAAAAAATCTGTATTGGTCATTCTGTGTTTGGTACGCTTGTATTTTATTTGCGGATCCGGAAAAGTAATCCAGATTTCATCTACTTCATGCTCCGCAAAAGCATATTCTATAAGTTCTATCTGCATACGCAAAAAGGCCACATTGGAAATGTTTTCTTCAATAGCAGTTTTGGCCCCTCTCCAAAAGCGCGCTCCTTTTATATCAATGCCTACAAAATTTTTGTCAGGATATTTTCGTGCCAATGCCACCGAATATTCCCCTTTTCCACAACCCAGCTCTAAAATTATGGGATTGTTGTTGTTAAAAACCGTGGTTCTCCAATGTCCTTTTAACTCATATTCCGAATTTACCAATATGTCTCGTTTAGGTTGATAGACGTTTGAAAAGGTCTCGTTTTCCTTAAATCGTTTTAGCTTATTTTTACTACCCACTTATTTATTAACTATTTCTTATTATTTGCAATTATTTGGTAAAATTAAGGAAATATACAACAGTGTTTATATCTTTATTTTTGCATTTACTCATTACTTGAGATTTCAAACGAAACGCTATTTTCGTGAAGCAAAATAAAAAACGGATTTTAGTTGCGCCCTTAAACTGGGGGTTGGGGCACGCCACCAGATGCATCCCCATTATAAATGCTTTATTACACCAGGGGTTTGAGCCTGTAATTGCCAGTGATGGTGTAGCCTTAACATTGTTGCGAAAGGAATTCCCAACACTTTCATCCATTGAATTACCATCATACAATGTTACCTACGCCAAAAAAGGCAAGAACTTTAAATTAAAACTGATCAAAGATGCTCCAAAAGTTTTACAAGCTGTTAAAGCGGAAAGAAGAGCTACTAAGAAGATTGTTGAAATGCAGAACATTTCAGGGGTTATTTCCGATAACAGATTGGGTGTACACAGCAAAAAAGTGCCATCCGTTTTTATAACGCATCAGCTTAATGTGTTGAGCGGAAGCACCACCTGGCTAAGCACTAAGATGCACCAAAGGATCATTAAAAAGTTTGATGCGTGCTGGATACCTGATACTGAAGGTGATATTAACCTAAGTGGCAAATTGGGACATACGGATACTTTTGACATTCCCACTAAATATATCGGTCCGTTGAGCAGGTTTGAAAAACAATTTGTAAAACCTGTAAACAAAATTTTGGTTTTAATTTCAGGCCCAGAGCCTCAGCGTACTTTACTTGAAGAAAAGCTACTTTCTGAACTAAAAAATTATCCTGAAAAAGTAGTGTTTGTTAAAGGGGTTATGGAAAGCGAACAGACCATACAGGTTAAGGGTAATATGACGGTTTATAATTTTATGACCTCAGGTTTGCTGGAAAAAACAATAAATGAAAGTGAACTTGTTATTTCAAGGTCCGGTTACACGACTGTAATGGATTTGGCAAAATTGAATAAAAAAGCCTTTTTTATCCCTACGCCGGGACAATTTGAACAGGAATATTTAGCTAAACGCTTAACCAAACTAAATCTCGTCCCCAGTTGTAAGCAAGAGGAGTTTACTATTGATAAAATTGAAGAAGTCAGAAAATTTGAAGGTTTAAAAGCCTTTGATTATGTGATAAATTACAAGAAATTATTCAGCCTTTTCAAGAGTAAATGAAAACTCACTTCCTACACCGTACTCACTTTCAACATATATTTTCTCGTTATGGGCTTCAATAATATGCTTTACAATAGATAAGCCCAAACCCGAGCCGCCTTCTTTTCTGGAGCCACTTTTATCTACCCTATAAAAACGCTCGAATAAACGTGCCAAATGCTCTTTTTCAATACCTTCTCCATTATCTGTAACCCGGACAATCACCTTGTTTTTAATAAGATTTTCTATGCTAACCTCGGTAGTTCCTTTTTGCCTTCCGTACTTTAAAGAGTTCATGATCAGGTTTGCCAATACTTGCTGAATCCGCTCTTTATCTGCATTGACCATCACCGGACTGTTGTAATCCATATCAAAGGTTAAGGTTATCTTCTTTTTACTGGCTTTCATCTCGAACATTTCAAACACACTTTCAACCAATTCTATGATATTAAACTTTTCCGTTTTCAGACTTAAATCACCCACTTCCAACTTGGTAATCATATCCAGGTCTTTAATGATATAACCCAATCTTTCAATGCCTTTACTGGCTCTTGTTAAGTACTTCTTCCTGATTTTTTCATCATCCATAGCACCGTCAAGTAAAGTTAAAATGTAACCCTGAACGGTAAACAAAGGTGTTTTTAACTCATGAGACACATTTCCTAAAAATTCTTTCCGGTATTGCTCTCTAACTCTAAGGGTTTCTATCTCTATTTTCTTATCCCTGGCATACTTATCAATCTCCTGGGTTAAGGTTCTCATATCTGTAGTAATGGCCCCTTTCGTTAAACTTGCCGACTCTAAAAGTGTTAAATCGTCGTATATTCTTTTAACCCGCTTGTAGATAAAACGTTCTACCCTAAACTGAATAATAGCAAAAGAAAACACGTATATACCAACAGCCAGAAATAGTGGATGATACCATTTTAGTTCGAAGAAATAATATAAAAAAACACTCGTTAAGAGCGTTATATAAATGGTTATATAAAGCGATGTATTTATCGCAAACCTGTACGATCTTTTAAATTTTGTCTGCATTTGGCATTAATCAACAAACTTGTATCCAACGCCTTTAATGGTTTTAAAACTATCGTCTCCTAATTTCTCGCGTAGTTTACGAATATGAACATCAATGGTTCTACCCCCAACTACCACTTCGTTACCCCATACGGTATCAAGAATTTCATCACGTTTAAAAACCTTACCCGGCTTTGATGCCAATAAAGATAATAATTCAAATTCTTTTCTGGGTAAGATTATCTCTTTTCCTTTGGAGGTAACTTTGTATTCATCCCTGTTAATTACCAGGCTGCCAATTTTAACCGTATCGGCAATATCTTCTTCTTTATAACGTCTTAAAAGTGCCTTTACTTTACTAACCAGTACTTTTGGTTTGATCGGTTTAGTGATATAATCATCTGCCCCCGCATCAAAGCCGGCCACTTGTGAGTAATCTTCACCTCTGGCAGTTAAAAAAGTTATGATTGTATTTTTTAAATCGGGATTTTTTCGCATTAATTCACAAGCCTCTATACCATCCATTTCAGGCATCATTACATCCAAAATAATTAACTGCGGCAACTCTTTTTTTGCCTTTTTAACACCTTCAAAACCGTTCTCTGCAGTAATTACCTGGTAGCCTTCGCTCGATAAGTTATATCCTACTATCTCCAAAATATCCGGTTCATCATCAACTAGTAGTATTTTGATATCTTTTTTCTTCATTCTAAATTAAAGTTTGTAAAAAGTAAATATAAAACTTAATGGACAATATACTTAATATAGCCTAATTAATAACATTAAGGTAACAAACAACTTACTGAAATTTAACCTTTCGACCAATAACATAAATCTTTAACACTTTTTTGGTACAACTTTTGTAATAATTTTATTAATTTTAATGCAAGTGTAAATAAAGCGTATGAAAAAAAACTACTTGTTAACCATATTTTTCTTTTTAGCATTTTTATTTTACTCTCAGCTTGGAGAGGCTCAAAATTTTGCTAATGATACCCCTGTTCAGGAAAAAATAGAAGGACTGTCTATATACCCCAATCCCGTTAACAGTGGTAAAACCTTTGTTTATATTACTTCAAAAAAGAACTTAGTAAAAAGAATTGAGTTTTTTAATGTTTTAGGAAAACGAATTTATTCCACAACATTAGTTGGTAAAGAATTAAACATTTCTAACCTAAGCAAAGGTGTCTATATTTTAAAGATTACCGAAGGCGGTGTCAGCGAAGAAACCAGAAAATTAGTAATAAAGTAAGCATAGTGTTATTTCGTTTTATCGTGGAATAACAACCTTACGTCGTATATTTATATATTTTTGTAAGATTTTTATTTATATTAAAAGACTAATTTTATTAATCTTTTATTATGAAAAATCTTAACATTTTATTTTTGTTTTTATTAATTTCAGGTGTTTCCTTTGGGCAAACTACATCAGATCGTTTTGCCTATACCGATGGAAATCTTGTTGGAAATGGCGGATGGACCAGCCATAGTGGTTCCGGGGGCTTTATACAAGTTTCATCAGGTCAAGCCGTAATTGTTCATGGATCTGGATCAAAGGAAGATGCCAACATCTCATTTTCTGCTGTTTCCGGAAGTATTTATTACAGTTTTGACTTTTCAGTTGATGATTTAGGCAACCCTTATTCTGGCACAGACAATGAATATTTTGCTCATTTTATGGTTGGAACCGGTAGTTTTAGTGCACGTCTTGACATAGTTCCTCCTTCAGCTGGTGGTGATTTTAACGTAGGCATATCCACTCTTGAAAGTAGTGCTGATAATACTTGGCCCACAGATCTGAGTTTTGCAACTACTTATCGTGTTACAGTTAAATATGATCAAAACTTGAATCAAGCCCAATTATGGATAGATGCCACCCTGGAAACTGACACTTCTATTTTAGGTTCAGATGAAACTGATCCCGGAAATGCTATAACAGCTTTCGCACTCCGCCAATCAACTTCAAGCGAAAATGAAACGATCAGGATAGACAACTTAGTAATTGCCAGTTCTTTTAGTCAGGCTTTGTCAACTAAAGAAAACCAAATTGAAGGCTTCTCAATGCACCCCAACCCAACAGATCCGGGCTATGTAACTATTTCAAGCAAAAGCAATTCCAAAATGCAGGTGAGTGTATTTGATATGCTAGGAAAACAAATTTTAAGCAGCACTGTTAGAGATAATACTTTAAATGTGTCGGACTTAAATACTGGTATATACCTATTAAAAGTATCACAAGACGAGACCATATCTACAAAAAAACTGGTAATCAAATAATAACGGGAAACATATATTTTAAAAGCGTTGCTGTAGGTAACGCTTTTTTATTTTATCTACTTTTGTCTAACGAAACATTATGACAGACCCTAATACCATCTTTGACATTAAAACAGAACAAGCGTTTGACCAAAAAGCGCTTGAAGTTTTTAAATTTCAGTTTGAAAACAATAGGGTGTATCGGTCTTTTTGTGATTTATTATATAAAACACCCAGTGACGTACATACCACAAAAGACATTCCTTTTTTGCCCATTCAGTTTTTTAAATCCCATCCTGTTTTAAGCTCGAAAAAACCTATTGAAACAACGTTTACAAGTTCCGGAACCACGGGAAGTTCAATCAGTAAACATCATGTTACTGATCTAAAAATGTACGAGCAAAGCTTTAGTCTGGGCTTTAAACAATTCTACGGAAATATTAAAGATTATGTAGTTTTGGCCCTGTTACCATCGTACTTGGAGCGTGAGGACTCCTCACTCATTTATATGGTGGACGCGTTAATAAAACAATCCAACCATCCTGAAAGCGGCTTTTATTTAAATAACCTATCGGAATTAAAAGAAACCCTGGTCAGGTTGGACTCCCGGGAGAAAAAAGTATTACTTATAGGGGTGTCTTTTGGGCTTTTGGATTTAGTTGAAAGGTATCAATTCAACCTAAAAAATACTGTTGTAATGGAAACCGGGGGTATGAAAGGCCGTAGAAAAGAATTGATAAGAGAAGAGTTACACCAAATACTAAAATCCGGGTTCGGGGTGGCCACCATACACAGTGAATATGGTATGACAGAGCTTTTAAGTCAGGCCTATTCAAAAGGCAATGGTATTTTTAATTGCCCGAACTGGATGCGTGTTCTTTCCCGGGATACCGAGGACCCGCTTTCTATCCAAAAAACAGGTAAAACAGGTGGTTTGAACATCATTGATCTGGCCAATATCAATTCCTGTTCCTTTATTGCTACTCAGGATTTAGGACGCATACATGCTGATGGTTCTTTTGAAATTATCGGACGTTTTGATCACTCTGATATTCGTGGTTGCAATCTTATGGTGTTATAACTATCTGCCCTTAAAAAATTTGAAGTTTTTTGTAAGCTTTTGAACTATAAAACGACAAAACCTTAAAGCTAAGAAAAAGAAAGATTAGTTTTTAATTGGTTGGTTAGTTGTATAAGGCCTGATGTTCTTGCATCGGGTCTTATATGTTTTACGCTATTTTAATTATAAAATAGTTTCTTCTCCCGCGTTGAAGCAGAACAAATTTCTCATTTATCAACTCGTTAGAAGTAATCATAAACCCTTCTTTTACCTTTTCTTTGTTTACAGAAATAGAGTTTTCTTTTAAGGCCCGTCTGGCTTCGCCGTTAGATTTTAAAAACCCGCCTTTTTCAGCTAAAGCAGCAATAATATCCAAACCGTTTTCCACATCAGAAGCTGAGATTTCAGTTTGTGGCACACCATCAAACACATCTAAAAAGGTCTGCTCGTCCAGCTGTTTTAAATCATCTCCGGTAGATTTCCCGAAAAGGATATTACTTGCTTTTATAGCGTTATCCAAATCAGCTTCAGAATGTACCATTTTGGTTATCTCTTCGGCCAAACGCTTTTGCAAGACTCTCAAATGCGGTGCTTCTTTGTGCGCTTCAATTAAAACATTTATTTCTTCTTCGTTTAAAAACGTAAAGATCTTAATATACTTCTCGGCATCTTCATCAGAAGAATTCAACCAGTATTGGTAAAACTTGTACGGTGATGTTCTTTTAGCATCCAGCCATACATTTCCGCCTTCAGATTTTCCAAATTTAGAGCCATCGGATTTTGTGATCAACGGACAGGTAATGGCATAACCTTTTCCTCCTGCAATACGTCTGATCAATTCTGTTCCGGTAGTAATATTTCCCCATTGGTCACTTCCGCCCATTTGCAACGTGCAATTATCCGTTCTGTATAAATGAAGAAAATCATACCCCTGCACCAATTGATAGGTAAACTCCGTAAAACTCATACCTTCTGAAGCATCAGAGGATATTCTGTTCTTAACCGAATCTTTAGCCATCATATAGTTTACAGTAATGTGCTTGCCAACATCTCTGATAAATTCAAGAAACGAGAAGTCTTTCATCCAATCGTAATTATTCACGAGAACAGCGGCATTATCGGCGTCGCCTTCAAAATCTAAAAAGTGTGCTAACTGCCCTTTTATGGCCTCCTGGTTATGGCGAAGTGTCTTCTCGTCCAATAAATTACGTTCGTTAGACTTCCCGGAGGGATCTCCAATCATACCTGTGGCACCACCAACCAAAGCAACGGGTTTATGTCCGCAACGCTGGTAATGCGCCAAAATCATAATAGGTACCAGGTTTCCGATATGTAAAGAATCTGCAGTAGGATCAAACCCAATATAAGCACTTTTCATGCCTTCCATTAAATGTTCTTCTGCTCCGGGCATAACCGTATGAACCATCCCTCTCCAGGTTAATTCTTCTACAAAATTCTTTATCATCTTATCTGTCTAAATTTTAATAACGCACTAATAATCAAGTCTTAATAATACCTGTAAAACAATGACTATTGTTTACCAAAAGCCCACCACGGGCCATCGATTTTTATAAAACTATGCAAAGATAAAAATCAATGTATAATTACTTAGGTATTCTGAATAATTCTTTACTCAAAAGTCATTCCTTTAGTTTACTAAAGGTTTCCGTTGAAACTGTCATTCCCGTGAAAATGGGAATCTAAGTAATGAATATTTCAACTAATATAATTTGAAATATTCATTACTTTAGTCGCATGATTTTAGTAACAGGCGGTACAGGATTAGTAGGTGCACATTTGCTTTTTAAGTTAATAAGTGATGGTGAAAAAGTAAAAGCCATTTACCGAAACGAAAAAAAATTAAACAATGTAAAAAATGTGTTTTCCTGTTACACAGAAGACTTCCAAACCTATTACAATAAAGTCGATTGGGTTAAAGCCGATATCATAGACATTCCAGCCCTTACTGAAGCTTTTGAAGGTATTGATTACGTATACCACTGCGCTGCATTTGTATCATTTGAACCGGACAAGTATCATCTTTTAAGAAAAACCAATATTGAAGGCACGGCTAATGTTGTAAATCTTTGTTGTGCTTTCAACATTAAAAAACTTTGTTACGTAAGTTCCATTGCTACCCTGGGAATGACTCTGAACAACGAACCTATTACCGAAGAAACCATTTGGAACCCGGAAGCGGATAACAGTGTGTATGGCATTACAAAATATGGTGCCGAAATGGAAGTGTGGCGTGCCACCCAGGAGGGGTTAGATGCTGTTATTGTGAATCCCGGTGTTATTCTTGGTGCCGGTATATGGCGGTACGGCAGTGGAAGTTTGTTTAAAAGAGCGCGTAACGGATTAAAACATTACACTACCGGAACTGTTGGATTAGTATCTATTGATGATGTTGTTACGATTATGATACGACTTATGAAAAGCACTATTAAAAATGAGCGTTTTGTTTTAGTTGCAGAAAATTGGACTTATAAACAGTTCTTACAGGCACTGGCTGTGTCTGTGAATGCAGATCTGCCAAAAAAACTAGCTAAAGCTTCACTATTAAAGTTTGCCTGGAAATTAGATTGGCTAAAAACAAAACTAACCGGAAAAAGAAGACGTTTAACAAAGCATATTGTTAAGTCTTTATCTACAGAAAAGGACTATAATAGTGATAAGGTTAAAAACACTTTAAACTACGCTTTTAAGCCTATTGATAATAGCATTAAAGAAGTAGGTGCTATTTTTCTAAAACAGGAGGCGTAATTAAAACGCCGCCTTCTTCACTTATATCTGAAAGCGACTTCTTAGATAAAGAATCTTGTATTCTCTTAATAACTAAAGAATCACTGACCTTTGAAAGTTTAACAGAGTCTCTTTCTTTTAAAACAGTCTCAAGTGAGTCTTTACTTTTTTGCTCTGCTTCCTTTCGCTCTTTATCCTGTAGTTCCTTATAATGGGCCTTAAGCTTATCCAAACTGTCTTTTACCATAAGGTAAATCTCTTCGTAATCTTTTATATGATAGGCATAGTAAGCATTGCTTTCCGCAAATTGAGTACTATCAATATTATATTTTTCAAAAATATAAGTATCCTGAAAAACACCGTTTTCCTCCAGAATCCTACGATTAATTGTATTAGCCGACGCTATTAACTTAGAATCAATTAATATATTAACCATCTTTTTTTTAGAAATTAAATTCTTAGGTTTTTTAGGGCCACCACAGCCAACAATGGTTAATACCGAAATAAAAACTATGATAAATCGTTTTAACATCATCTATTAAAAGTTAATCGTTTAGCATATCTAACCTTACTAAATTTGGCATTTTGATAGGCAATATTACCGTTTATAAACGTATGGGTAATTCTCGATTTAAAAGTGGCGCCCTCAAACGGCGACCATCCGCATTTATACAAAATGTTCTCTTTTGTTACGGTCCAGGGGTTATTTAGATCTACTAAAACCAAATCTGCAAAATACCCTTCTTTTATAAAGCCACGCCTGTCAATTTCAAATAAAATAGCCGGATTATGACACATTTTTTCCACTATTTTTTCCAATGAGATCTTCTCCTTATGATACATCTCTAACATGGCCGGTAAAGCATGCTGCACTAAAGGTCCTCCGGACGGTGCTTTAGTATAAACGTTCTTTTTCTCTTCTAAAGTATGTGGTGCATGGTCTGTAGCCAGAACATCTATTCTGTCATCAAGTAAGGCTTCCCATAATTGTTCCCTGTCCTGCGCTGTTTTTACGGCCGGGTTCCATTTAATAAAGGTTCCTTTTTTATCATAATCCTCATCTGAGAACCAAAGGTGATGTGTACAAACCTCGGCGGTAATCTTTTTATCTTTTAAAGGAATATCGTTATCAAACAACCCGGTTTCCTTTCCTGTTGACAAATGAAAAACATGCAACCTTGCCCCGGTTTCTTTTGCTAATTCTATAGCTTTTGAAGATGACAAATAACAGGCTTCTTCACTTCTGATTACAGGGTGTTGCCTGATTGGAATATCATCCCCATATTTTTCAATATGTTCCTGAAGATTCTTTTTTATGGTGCCTTCATCTTCACAATGCACTGAAATTCTCAAATTGGTGCTCTCAAAAATCTTCTTCAAAACTTTGGGATCGTCTACTAACATATTCCCTGTGGAAGATCCCAAAAACAATTTCAATCCTGCTACCTGGTTGACATCCAGCTTTAAAATTTCGTCCAAATTATCATTGGTCCCACCAAACATAAATGAATAGTTAGCCGAAGAGGTTTTAGCTGCCATCTTAAACTTCTCTTCTAACTTTTCAATCGTTGTGGTTTGCGGGTTGGTATTAGGCATTTCTATAAAAGAGGTAATCCCACCGGCAATAGCGGCTTTAGATTCGGTTTCAATATTGGCCTTATGGGTAAGGCCCGGTTCTCTAAAATGCACCTGATCATCAATAGCTCCGGGTAACAAATATTTCCCTTCGGCATCCAAAACCAAAACATCCGGAGATTTTGGTGTAAGAGATGTTCCTATTTTCTTTATATACTGGCCTTCAATTAATATATCGCCATTAAAAACAACACTTTCATTTACAATGTTGGCATTCTTAATAAGTGTTTTTTTCATCTGCTTTAAATTTTTAGTCATCAATAGACATTACTTTTTAAAAAGACTCTTTAGTTTCATTGATATAACTCCAAAAATAGCTTCAGATATGATGCCCTTGCTTAATTTAGATTCTCCTTTGGTCCTGTCAGTAAAAATCACGGGAACTTCGGTTATTTTAAATTTCTTTAAATAGGCTTTAAACTTCATTTCTATTTGAAAGGCGTAACCGATAAACTTAATAGTATCTAAATTTATAGCTTCTAAAACCTTGCGTTTATAACAAACAAAGCCAGCCGTAGTGTCGTTAATGTTCATCCCCGTTATAAATCGTACGTATTTTGAGGCACAATAAGACATCAACACTCTTCCCATGGGCCAATTAACTACATTTACACCTGTAATATACCGGGACCCAATTGATAAATCTGCACCTTCAAGGGCACAGGCATCATATAAACGCTTCAAATCTTTCGGATCATGTGAAAAATCCGCATCCATTTCAAAAATATACTGATACGCTTTGCTTAAGCACCACTTAAATCCATGAATATAAGCCGTCCCTAACCCGGATTTTTCCTTGCGTACTTCTAAAAATAATCTGTCCGGGAAATCGGTTTGAAGTTCTTTAACTTTTAATGCTGTTAAATCCGGTGAGTTATCATCAACAACAAGAATGTGGATATCATCCGATTGAGAAAATACCGCCTTAATAATTGCCTCTACATTGTCAATCTCATTATAAGTAGGAATAATAACTATGGCTCCTGTCATTCTTATTATATTGAGCTTTTATATTTAGCAAATGTACGGTAATAAGCGTTTATTTTTTTTAAATTTTCCTTAATTATTTAAGGGTCTTGTTATTAATTTGTGATAATTTTAGGGCATGCTTAGGGAAATTGTATCAAATGAGTTATTTACGGTTTTATTGGTCATTGGACTTGCCGTTGTGGCCATTGCCAAATTAACGGATCCTAAGCGTTTTAATGATTTTATCTTCGTAATAGGCAATTCAAAATACCTGAAAATTTATACTAAAGATCAAAAATTCTTTGACAAGTTTGATGCCTTACTATTTGGGAACCTGATTATTACCAGCTCCATATTTACCTATATTTCTTTTCAGTATATAACTGATAATAAAGGTATTTCAATCAATACACTTTTTAAACTGGCCATAGGCATTGGTGCTTTTATTTTAATCAAAGTGCTTATTGAAAGACTTATAGCTAGCCTTTTTGAAATTGATAAATTAATTGATGACTACATTTTTCAGAAAATAAGCTATAAAAATTATTTGGGTATTTTACTCCTACCCGTTAATGCCCTTTTGTTATACAGTTTCCAGTTATCGTTACCTTTAATTTATGTAATGATTATAATTTTATTAATAGTGAATGGTATCGGGTTAATTACTTCTTTTAAAACGCATCAAAGTTTAATAAAACAGCATTTTTTCTATTTTATTTTGTATCTTTGCGCTCTCGAAATTGCACCCTATGTGATATTATATAAGGTGTTTATGACCTAGAACAAAGAACAAACTTGCGCTTATGAAAGTGAAAACAATTTTAGTATCTCAACCAGAACCTAAAATAGAGAACTCACCTTACTTCGATTTACAAGAAAAACAAAAAGTAAAAATAGATTTCAGACCTTTCATTCATGTTGAAGGTGTTACTGCAAAAGATGTAAGACAACAAAAAGTTGATTTAACCAAGTATACTGCTATTATCCTAACTAGTAGAAATGCTGTGGATCATTTTTTCAGGGTTGCCGAAGAAATGCGTTTTAAAGTACCTGACACTATGAAATATTTCTGTCAGTCTGAAGCTGTTGCCTATTATCTTCAAAAATATGTGGTATACAGAAAACGTAAAATCTATGTTGGCAAACGTACTTTTTCTGAGCTTTCACCTTTAATTAAAAAATATAAAGACGAGAAATTCTTATTACCTAATACTGATAAGGTAAAACAAGAAGTTCCTGATACCTTAAATGCTTTAGGTGTAGACTGGAAACAAGCCACATTTTATAAAACCGTTGTTAGCGATCTGTCTGATTTAGCAGATGTTTATTACGATGTATTGGTGTTCTTCAGTCCTTCCGGAATTGAATCATTATTCCAAAATTTCCCGGATTTTAAACAAAATAATACGCGTATTGCCGTTTTTGGAAATACTACTATTAAAGCGGTGAAAGAAAAAGGATTACGTGTTGACATTGCGGCACCAACTCCTGAAACGCCTTCAATGACTATGGCTTTGGAAAAGTACATTGAACAGGTGAATAAAAGAAAATAATTAAGATCTTATATAAGGTAAAAAAGGCTGATTTTTAAAAAAATCAGCCTTTTTTATTTCTTTAAAATGCATAACGTTGCGGTCCGCCACGTCTTATTTCTTCATTGCAATGCGCTTCAAACTTTTTAAAGTTATGTCTAAAGGCATTGGTCAGTTTGAACGCCATAGTATAATAAGCCTTGTCGTCATTCCATGTTTGTCTTGGACTTAAAACACTTGTTGGCACGCCCGGACACGTTCTGGGTTGTGCCACTCCAAAAACAGAGTGAATGTGGTAATCGTCATAATTATACAATCCCAAATCGCCATTCAATACGGCATTGATCATCGCCCTGGTGTATTTTAACTCCATACGCCTGCCAACACCATAAGGGCCTCCGGTCCATCCGGTATTTACCAACCAAACATTAACTTTTGCTTCAATCATCTTCTGACTCAACATTTCAGCATACTTAGCCGGATGCAATGGCATGAACGGTGCTCCAAAACATGCCGAGAACGAAGGTACCGGCTCCACTACGCCTGCTTCTGTTCCTGCTACTTTAGCCGTGTAACCGGAAATAAAATGATACGCTGCCTGGCTTGGTGTTAACTTGGAAATTGGTGGGATCACCCCAAAAGCATCAGCTGTTAAAAAGAAAATATTCTTTGGATTCTTACCAATAGACGGTATTTGAATATTTTCAATATGGTGAATGGGGTAGCTAACCCTTGTGTTTTGGGTAATGGAGGTATCTTCGAAATCCACCACCCCGCTCGAATTTAAAATGACGTTTTCAAGAATAGCGCCTTTTTTAATAGCATCATAAATTTCCGGTTCTTTATCTCTTGAAAGGTTTATCACCTTGGCATAACAGCCCCCTTCAAAATTGAACACGGTGTTCTCATTGGTCCATCCATGTTCGTCATCGCCAATCAAGCTTCTGCTAGGGTCTGTTGACAAAGTGGTTTTTCCTGTTCCGGAAAGCCCAAAGAAAATAGCGGTATCACCATCTTTCCCAATATTGGCACTACAATGCATTGGCAACGTGTTCTTGAACACGGGAAGCACAAAATTTAAAACTGAAAAGATACCCTTTTTAATTTCGCCGGTGTATCCCGTACCGCCAATGAGGGCTATTTTTTTAGAGAAATCCAAAATGGCAAAGTTGTGTTGACGGGTGCCGTCTACTTCAGGATTTGCCCTAAAACCGGGTGCATTAACAACTGTCCACTCCGGGTTGAAATTATTCAGTTCTTCTTCAGTAGGCCTTAAAAACATATTATGGGCAAACTGATTACTCCAGGGGTATTCATTGATCACCCGGATACTCAACTTGTAATTTTTATCCGCACAAGCATAACAATCTCTAACAAAAACTTCCTTACCGGACAGGTAATCCACTACCTTACTGTAAAGTTTATCGAACTTATCAGCATCAAAAGGGATGTTAATATCACCCCACCAAACGCGGTCTTTGGTAATATCATCTTTAACAATAAACCGGTCTTTGGGAGAGCGCCCTGTAAATTCACCCGTATTTACTGCTAAAGCTCCGGATGACGCTTCGGCCCCCAATCCTTTTTCAATGGATATATCATGTAATTGATCAGGGGAAAGCTGGTAATTTATTTCAGCATGCTTTATGCCGTAACGTTCCAACGAAATCGTTTTCGCAACTTGATTGTAGTTATCCATAATTTGCTCATAAATTATTTAAAGCGCAAAATTAATACAATTATTTTGATAAATTATTTATTTCTAGCGTATTTTATATGTTAATTTTGAGAAATTCACAATTAGCACGCCCCAGGCTAAAATAAAAAGTAAACCGCCAATGGGCGTAATAAAACCAATGGTTTTAAAATTGAAAGAGGACAAATCATTAGTTGCTAACCCATAAATTGAGCCTGAAAAGAACAATACTCCAAAAACAATTAAATAAAAGATAACTTTTTTAATCTTTTCATTAATTAGTGTACTACTTCCAACAAACAATAGCAGAATGGCATGATACATTTGATAACGCACACCTGTTTCAAAGGTTTTCTGCGCTTCCGGTGAAATTAATTCTTTTAGACCATGAGCTCCAAAAGCGCCTAAAATAATTGCAATAAGTCCTAAAACTGATGCTGTAACCAATAGTGTTTTCTTCATTTTAATTGTTTTCTTAATTATTGCAAAATTACTTAACTAATCTTAACAGGGAGTATTTTTGAGATTTAAATAAATGTCCTAAACAATTGATTAAGAACAAAATCCCATTTAAACGAACAATCATTTACATAAAAATAGTTTTAATTTGAAACCAAATGATTAAATTTGTCTTTTAAACAGAAACTATAGCTACATGAAAAATAAAGATAAAGCCCTTACTATTGATGGCATAGATAAAAAAATATTGCGTGCTTTAATGGTGGACGCCAGAACACCTATTCTTGAGATAGCGCGTAATGTGGGTATTTCAGGTGCCGCTATTCATCAACGTTTACGTAAACTTGAAAAATCCGGATTAATTACCGGATCTAAATTTGTAATTAACCCCAGGGTTTTAGGATATACGACGGTTGCTTTTATTGGTGTTTATTTGGATAAAGCCATTCATAACCCGGAAGCTATCAAGCAGCTTAAAAAAGTACCTGAAGTTCTTGAATGCCACTATACCACGGGAAACTGGAACGTTTTAATTAAGATTATTTGTAAAAATAATGCCCATTTAATGCATTTACTTAATGATGAGATCCAAACCATCTCAGGGGTTTCCAGGACAGAAACATTTATTTCATTAGACCAACAGATTGACAGACAAATGAGGATTTGATACATGTAAGATATTTTCTATATTTGGTACGATTATTGCGTCCATTTTCCAAATCAACTTAAGCTATTAAAAATGAAAAAATCTTCTATTATTTTAATTGCCCTATTACTGTTATCATTACCATCATTTTCACAAGAAAAACAAGTTAGTAATCAAAGTCTGGAAAATGTGAGCGAAATTAAGCTCAATGGCATTCTATTGATCCTAGGTGTGTTTGAACCCTCTTATGAGTTCATTTTAAATGAAGAATCTGCAATCGGCATTTCAGCCTTCTTACCTTTTGATAAGGATGTTACAGATGAAATAAAATATTATATCTCACCTTATTACAGAATGTATTTTGGTAATAAGAATAATGCTTCCGGTTTTTTTGGAGAGGCATTCGGTATGTTAAATAATTCCAACAGAGAGTTTGATTTATTTGATACCGAGGAAGACAATTTTAAAACCGATTTTGCGCTCGGGTTTGGGTTTGGAGGTAAATGGGTCAACAAAAGAGGTTTTATCTTCGAATTATCTATGGGTATTGGCCGAAACTTATTTTACAATGATGATGACGATCCTTTAGTTGGAAAAGGAGGCATCACTTTAGGCTACAGGTTTTAACTTTGAAAAGTGATAAAAAACAAAATCCCGGATATTTTATCCGGGATTTTGTTTTTTTATAGATTCTTCACTACGCTCAGAATGACAAGGTTATTACATTTTCATCAACCAGGAACGCACATCCACTTCTTTCTTAATAATGTCGCGTAAATCGTCAATCTTAACACGCTCCTGCTCCATAGCATCTCTATAACGAATCGTTACCGTATTATCTTCCAGAGTATCATGATCTACCGTGATACAGAATGGCGTTCCATTGGCATCCTGACGCCTGTAACGTCTGCCAACGGCATCCTTTTCATCATAAATAACATTAAAATCCCACTTTAAATCCTCTACAATTTTACGAGCTATTTCAGGCAGTCCATCTCTTTTAATCAATGGTAACACAGCTGCTTTTACAGGTGCTAAAACACTTGGTAATTTTAATACGGTTCTGGTGGTACCATTTTCCAAAGCTTCTTCCTGTAATGAATTTGAGAATACCGCTAAAAACATTCTGTCTAAACCAATAGACGTTTCCAGCACATAGGGCACATAGCTTTTATTTTCTTCAGGATCAAAATACTGTAACTTTTTTCCCGAGTATTTTTCGTGCTGGCTTAAATCGAAATCCGTTCTGGAGTGAATGCCTTCCAACTCCTTAAATCCGAATGGAAATTTAAACTCAATATCAGCCGCGGCATCAGCATAATGCGCCAGTTTTTCATGATCGTGGAAACGATATAAATCTTCACCCATTCCTAAAGATAAGTGCCATTTTAATCGGGTTTCCTTCCAATGCTCATACCATTCTTTTTGAGTCCCGGGTTTAATAAAGAACTGCATTTCCATTTGTTCAAACTCACGCATTCTGAAAATAAACTGCCTGGCTACAATTTCATTTCTAAACGCTTTACCGGTTTGCGCTATTCCGAAGGGGATCTTTAAACGACCGGTCTTTTGAACGTTCAGGAAGTTTACAAAAATACCCTGGGCTGTTTCCGGACGGAGATACAAATCCATGGCACTATCTGCAGAAGCTCCTAATTTGGTATCGAACATCAAATTGAACTGCTTCACATCCGTCCAGTTTTTTGAACCTGTTAAAGGATCAGCAATACCCAACTCTTCAATCAGTGCTTTTACATCTGCCAGATCTTCATTCTCTAAAGATTTAGCCATTCTTGACAAGGTAGTATTTATTTTTTCCTGGTATCCAAGAACCCGCCCGTTAGTGCTAACAAATTCTTCTTTATTAAAGGCATCCCCAAAACGTTTGGCAGCTTTGGCCACTTCTTTATCTATTTTAGCCTCCAGTTTCGCGCAATAATCTTCAATTAAAACATCGGCTCTGTAACGCTTTTTAGAGTCTTTATTATCAATTAAAGGATCATTAAAAGCATCCACGTGTCCTGAAGCTTTCCAGGTAGTTGGATGCATAAAAATGGCAGCATCGATCCCTACAATATTTTCGTGCATTTGTACCATGGCTTTCCACCAATAGTCACGAATGTTTTTCTTTAATTCCGCTCCGTTCTGAGCGTAGTCATATACTGCACTTAAACCATCATATATTTCACTACTTTGAAACACATAGCCGTACTCCTTAGCATGCGAAATAACCTTCTTAAATTTATCGTCTTGATTTGCCATAGGTGCAAAAATAAAAAACCCTAGTAAACTAATAGCTTTCAGCCTTAAAAATTAAGGTGAAATTGCTATATTTTTCCTTAAGTTTATAACTGTCTAACTATTTTTAAATGCTAAAATCATTAGTAAACCTATTTTTTCCTAAAGTATGCTATGCCTGTCTTAATGTATTGCAAGACAATGCGGATACTATTTGTATTGATTGCAGGCACGATTTGCCGGTAACCAATTTCCATTTTGATGACGATGACAGCATAAAACAAGTATTATACGGTCGCGCTGATATTGAAAACGGCACGGCACTTTTTAGATTTGAAAAACAAGGGATCGTTCAAAGGCTTATCCACGGACTAAAATATAAAGGTTACGAAAACATTGGCTACACCCTGGGAAATTGGTTAGGCGGTGAGTTGAAAGAAATTGAAAGGTATCAAACTATTGATGCTGTTATTCCGGTACCGCTGCATAAAAAGAAGTTACGTAAAAGAGGCTATAATCAGGTCGCCAAATTTGGACAACAAATTGCTTCAAACTTAGGAACTGACTACGTTGATGATGTTTTGGTTAAAATAACGAATACCAGGTCTCAAACTAAAAAAGGCCGTTTTTCAAGATGGAAAAACAGCGATGAGCTTTTCTCATTAAGTAATATGGCCTCTATTAAAAATAAACATATTCTGCTGGTTGATGACATTATTACCACTGGTGCTACACTGGAAGCCTGTACATCGGTATTAAAGCAAGTCCCAAACGTTAAAATTAGTATTGCTACTATGGCAATAGTCCCTTAAGTCGTCCGTTATATCTCTAAAATTGCGTAGGTTTGTGCAAAATTTAAAATTGGTAATGACTAAGACCCTTTCAAATTTTATTTTACTCGATAATCGAGATTTAAATACACCCAAATTTGTTTCAAAATTGTTAACGTTTTTTTCTTCTAAGTATCTGGTAGGTTTGTTCCGAGTTAACGCATTATTTTTTTTAAGTCTTGTTTTTATAAACTGTGCTAACCGTGGCACTCCCGAAGGCGGGCCAAAAGATGAAGAACCACCAAAAATTGAAAAAGAATTCCCAGAAAATTATACTACCAATTTTGAAGGCAATGAAATTGAGATTGAGTTTGATGAGTTCATAAAGATTAAGGATTTACAAAAGCAGCTTATTATTTCGCCTCCAATGGAATACCAGCCAGAAATAAAACCCCTGAGTGGTGCCAGCAAGAGAATCACCATTAAAATTCTGGATACCCTTCAACCCAATACAACATACGCTTTTAACTTTGGCAATAGCATTACCGATAATAATGAAGGCAATCCATATCCGTACTACAGATATGTATTTTCAACCGGTGATTTTATAGATTCGCTAACCGTTAACGGGAACATTGTTGATGCATTTCATAAAGAACCCGAAACCTTTGTTAATGTCGCCTTATACGAAGTAGATTCCACCTTTACAGATTCTATTGTTTATAAAGATGTTCCTAAATATATAACGAATACCCTTGATAGTTTAACCACCTTTTCCATTGAAAATGTAAAAGCCGGAAAATACATGCTCATGGCTTTAAAAGACAATAATGGGGATAATAAATTTCAGCAAAAATTTGATCAAATAGCGTTTCATAAAGCATTTATTACAGTTCCGACCGATTCGCTATATACTATGAAATTGTTTAGCGAGAACTTAGATTTTAACGCTGTGAAACCTAAATTAGTTTCCGGAGAGAAGATCATGTTCGGTTATGAAGGTGATTATAAAAACATGAAAATTGACATACTTTCTGAAGTTCCGGAAGAATTCAAATACTATATTACCAAAGATGAAAAAGCAGATACTTTATACTATTGGTACATACCAAGGTTAGAAGTGGATTCTTTACTTTTTAAAGTATCACATACTGATTATGAAAAAGAATACACGGCCAGAATTAGTGTGCAGGAAAGAGATTCATTAATAATCGAAGAGTCGGTTTCAGGAACTATCGGACTTGATGAACCCTTTAAAATTACCGGTAGCACCCCGTTTGCTGCTTTTGATGTTTCAAAAGTGACACTTATTGATAAAGACTCTGCTAATGTTGATTTCACAACCAGGTTTGACACTATAAACAACACTTATGTTTTCGACTTTAAAAAAAGTTATGAAAACAAGTATGCCATGAAAATTTTACCGGAAGCTTTTAAGGATATTTTTGATGACACACATGCTGACACCCTATTGTATTCTTTAGGCACCAAAAAAGAATCTGATTATGGTTTTGCGCGCCTTACATTGGTGGGTGCTAAATATCCGGTAATAATCCAGTTAACAGATTCTAAAGGTGATGTTAAAGTTGAAAAATATTCTACAAAACCGGAACAAGTTGATTTTTATAATATAACACCCGGTAAATATTACATTAGGGTTATTCATGACGCAAACGGCAATAAAAAATACGATCCCGGAAACTATTTAAATAAGATACAACCGGAAGATGTAAGCCATTTTATTTTTAAAGATGATGAACAAATACGAGCAGCCTGGGGATATCCAACTATTCTTAACTTTACTTCAGAATAAAATCATCTCTGTCATTTAAAAACTTCAGGGTATTTCGATACTTTTGAATGTGCCGCTTTTCCAGAGTTATCGTTTCAATTTGCTCTTCATAAGGTCGAATAGACGTCATTTGGTTTCCTAATACATCATATGCCGCCGAATGACCGGAATACCCAATTTTGACACCATCTACACCAACTCTGTTGACGCCGATACAATAACTCATGTTTTCAATGGCACGGGCCTTTAACAACGCATCCCAGGCAGACACTCTTGGTTTCGGCCAATTAGCAACATAGATCAAGACGTCATAATCTTCAGTGTTTCTGGCCCAAACCGGAAAGCGCAGATCATAACAAATAAGCGGGCAAATTTTCCAGCCTTTATAACTGATAATTACCCTTTCTGTTCCGCCGGCATATGTTTTCTCCTCACCTACCAAAGTAAACGTATGCTTTTTATCATAGGTAGTTAGCTTTCCCGAAGCCTCAACAAACAACAGACGATTGTAAAACTTCCCGTCTTCAGAAATAACCACACTACCCATAATAGCTGTATCCAGTTTTGACGCCATTCGCTTCATCCAGGAAACTGTTTCTCCTTGCATGGTTTCGGCCACCTCACCCGCATTCATGGTAAAACCGGTTGTAAACATTTCGGGCAAAACAACAAGGTCGACTTTTTCAGAAATCGACTCTAATTTTTCTGAAAAATTATTACGATTTCCTTTTGGGTTTTCCCAAACCAAATCCGACTGAACTAAGGCGACTTTTAATTGATCTTGCATGCTTAAATGGTGTTTAAAATATCGGCGGCTCGTTTAAGGGTATCTTCCTTTTTTGCAAAACAAAACCGAAGTACCTTTTCATCTGATCCATCTGCATTAAAAACGGATAATGGTATGGAAGCGATTTTCTTTTCGATCGTCCATTGTTTTGCTAAATCCACATCATATTCCTGATTGATCCCGGAATAATCCAATAGCTGAAAATAAGTCCCTTTTGCCGGTGTGAATTTAAACCTGGACTCCTTTATCAACTCTAAAAACAGATCTCTTTTCTGTTGGTAGAAACCGGGTAAGCCTAAATAATGCTCCGGGTTTTTCATATAGTCTGCTATGCCTTTTTGTGTGGGATGGTGGATACAAAACACATTAAACTGATGCACTTTTATAAATTCTTTCATCAGTTCCCTGGGGGCGCAGCAATACCCAATCCGCCATCCGGTATTGTGAAAGGTTTTGCAAAAAGATGCCACTACAAAAGTTCTCAATTTTAAATCGGGAAACAAACAAGCACTTTGGTGTTGAAGCCCGTCGTAGATCATGTGCTCATACACCTCATCACTTAACACAATAATATCGGTATTCCTGGTCAGTTCCTGCAATGTCAACATATCTTCTTTCGAAAAAACCGAACCTGTGGGATTATGAGGCGAATTAATAATGATCATTTTGGTTTTATCATTGAGCTTCTCCCTGACCTCATTCCAATCCACTTTAAAATCAACAGACGCCCGCATATGAATGGGCACAATGTTGCCTCCGTTAAGCTCCACCATAGGTTGATAACTGTCATAAGCAGGTTGAAAAACAATAACCTCATCATTCTGATTTACGAACGTTGTTATTATAGTAGCAATAGCCTGAGTAGCTCCTGCCGTAATGGTGATCTCTCTTTCAGGATGATAACTTGTACCATACAGTGCATCAAACTTCTTTGCAATGATCTCCTTCAGCTCTAAAAGGCCACGCATGGGTGCATAGTGATTACAGCCGGAATTCATAGCTTTGCTTACCAGGTCAATTAACTTTTTGTCACTATCGAAATCCGGAAAACCCTGAGACAAGTTGATGGCATTATGCTCAGTTGCCAAAGTGCTCATAACCGTAAAGATGGTAGTCCCTACATTTGGAAGTTTAGAAGTATGCTGCATAGGTTAAATGTACATGTTTTTTTTCATTTTTACATGTTTGAAACATACCCCTTACTGCCCTCTTATTTGGAAGGATTACGGGAGGTGTAAAATTACTTCTCTCTGGTTTATTCCGGAAAGAAAAACAACACATATCCACAAACCCTAAATCCCTAAGGCGTTTAATAAATTAGGTTTATACGTTCTGCCTATCGGGATTTTATATCCACTCAGAAATACGGTGTTCCCGGATATCTTATCCACAAATTCGCTGTTAATAATAAAGGACTTGTGCACTTGAATAAACTGCTTCCCCCGGAGCTTCTCTGCCCAGTTTTTTAGTGAATCTATAAAAGAAAATTTTTGAGTCTGTGTAACGAGTGTGATATAATTTCTATCAGATTCAATATAAATAATGGTATCCAATACTATTTTATGCATGGTCTTATCCACATTCAAAAAAATAGTTTCGCTCTTATTTTCTTCTGAATTGTTTTTCGGAACGTCTACTCTTTCCTTAGCTTTATTAATGGCTTTTAGGAACCTGTCAAACGAAAACGGTTTTACCAGGTAATCAACAATGGTTCTAAGTTCAAAACTGCTCACGGCATAATCCGGATAGGCTGTGGTCATGATCACAGCCGGTGGATCTTTGATGGTTTTTATAAAATCAAGTCCGGAAATATCGGGTAGATTAATATCCAGGAACACTACATCCACCTGATTGGAATTCAAAAACGAATTCGCCTCAATAGCTGCTTTAAATGTGTTCAGCAATTCCAAACCCGGTATTTTACCAATGTAGTTTTGTAAAATTCTTTGGGCCGGTATTTCGTCTTCTATGATAATGCAAGTCATATTCTAATAGTTTGTCTGGTCTAGTCTTTCGTCTTCGCTTAAGATAATCCAGAGTTGAGACCTTTTCAATTTACCTCTCGACTGCGCTCGAGGGGACATTAGTTAAAATTAATTTTAAATACACTTTAAAAGTCTCTCCCTTTTTGATATTAAGTTCATAAGCATCTTCATAGATAAGCGCTAATCGCTTTTCTAAGTTTTGCAATCCGATCTTAAAACTGGAAGCTTCGTCTTCATCCTTAAACCCATTTTCACATACACATTCCAAAACACCACTCCCAACTTTAATTAAAATAGAAATATCACTATGCAAGGCACTGTGCTTAAACGCATTTTCAATGATCGTAATCAATAATAACGGCGCTATTTCATAGTCATAGGAATCTATATCTTTTTCATATTGAATCTGCTTAACACCTTCAACTCTTATTCTTTGAAACCTGATGTAATTATCTATGAACTGAATTTCTTTTTCCAGGGGAACAGTCTTTGAATTGCTCTCGTGCAAGACATGTTTTAAGTTATCAGACAGCATTAAGATCATGTCAGGCACTTCATTAGGTTTTTCTATGGAATACGAATAAATGGTATTTAAATTGTTGAACAACACATGGGGGTTTATTTGAGATTTTAAAAACTTCAGTTCCATTTCCACATGTTCTTTTTTTACGGCCGCTACTTTTTCCTGTTCATCTAAAAACCGATACAGCATCCAAACAAATGAGAAGAAGATCAAGGGTACTAAAGACTGCCACAGGTAATCACTCAAACATTTAAAAACGGTACAACCGCATTTTGCAAAAGAATAACAATACAACTGTGTGGCTAAAAAGGATATGATGACGAACACAAAAATATAGCCTACATACATTTTCTTTTTTACAAAAAAGGGTAACAACCACAGGTTATTGGCATACACAATTATAACCAGAAGGAACAAGTATTGAAGAAACGGATTTTCCTTCCAATAGAAATTCGAGAACAGAAAAAGGGACACAAATACAAACAGCATCCAGAACAGGATGTGTACCAGTACTCGCGAAATATGTTTATTTACAATTCCCATATACAGATGAAAAGTACTGAGAAAAGTAAAAACCATCAAAAAGTAATGTACAAAATAACGTTTTGTAGTTACCAACGTCAAAATATGTCGTTTGTAAACAAATCTATTTCATTAATCACGTCAATTTAACTGTCTGTACAGTTTATTGGAATTTGATGATGCTACATGCTATTTTTGGTAAACAATCACTAAACGAACAGTTTTCAAAACCTCACCTTACTTAACCTACGTTTTTTAACATTCAGAGCGTATTTAACCCAAATCAAAATGTGTTGTTGCCATATCACAGATTTGATCACCAATAGCTAAACAGGCTGTGGCTGCCGGTGATGGGGCATTGAGCACATGAATGCCCTTGTCTTTGTATTCTATCCTGAAATCGTCTTGCATGGTACCATCTTCTTTTAATAACATGGCACGGACACCGGCTCTTCCGGGTTCAATATCACTCATGGTTAACGACGGTATTAATCGTTGCAATGTTTTTAAGAATCTCTTTTTTGAAAAGGCCCTTTTGTATTCATTGATAGCAAAACCGGTATGGTTTTTAAGCAGGTTCCAGGTTCCGGAATAGGATAAGGCATCCATGGTATCTTTTAAATTGAAGTCTGTTTTTCCGTAACCTTCCCGTTTAAAAGTCAATACGGCATTGGGTCCGCACTCCACATCGCCATTGACCATTTTGGTGAAATGGACACCCAAAAACGGGAACGCGGGATTCGGCACCGGATAAATTAAATTCCTGACCTTAGTTTTCGCTGCTTCCGTTAGGTTGTAGTAATCACCCCGGAAACTGACAACCCGTTCTTTAAGGTTTATGTTATCCTTTTTTGCTAAACGGTCTGCCTGCAAGCCGCCACAAAAGATCATATGTTTGGTCTTGTAGGTGTTTTTAGAAGCAATGACTTTGGTTGTTTCGTCATTATGCTCATAGGCAAGCACTTCTTCCCCTAAAACAATGTGACTTTCCGGTTGTTTGGCCTTTAGCAAATCTGCCATGGTATGGGTAGCGCCTATAAAATCGATGATACCGGTACAAGGCACCCAAATACCGCCAATACTTTTAACATGTGGTTCAATATCTCTTAATTGGTTCGCATTGATCTTTTCTATGCCTTCGGTATTATTGGCCAAACCATTATTGAATATCTTATCTAAATACGGCAACTCACTGTTATCTACAGCTGCCACCACTTTACCACATACTTCATGTTTTACCTGATACTTTTTAGCGAAAGCCACCAGCTGTTTTCTGCCATCCACACAATTTTTTGCTTTTGAAGACCCCGGTTTATAATACAAACCGGAATGAATAACTCCTGAATTATTCCCGGTTTGGTGTGCAGCCAGTTCCTTTTCCTTTTCTATAAGCAATATTTTTAAGGAAGGATATTTCAATTGCAATTTGTAAGCCGAAGCTACGCCAACAATACCGCCGCCAACTATGGTAATATCATAAACTTTTTGAGTACTCAAAATAATCTTTTTAAACGTGAGTTTGCCATAGTTATTTTTTATTAACACCGAAGGTCATTAATTATGTATGTCGGGTTGAGCGCAGTCGAAACCTAATTAAGATTCCTGTTTTTTAAGACCTTTCGACTGCGCTCAAGGTGACAATCATTCATTTGAGTGATTAAAACGGATTAATAAATAATTTTTTTAAACTATATTATTTAGATTCCCGCTTTATTCATTGGTTCTTATTTTAAATTTTTGAATTCATGAATCTTCGATTTCGCGGGAATGACAATTTAAAAGGAAATCCGAAGCGATGCTTCGGAAAACATGTTTCAATTTAAACAATATCCATCTTTTTTAAGAGAAAAGAGGCATTCATATTCTGGCAGACCCCTTGCTTTAATTTATAATCAAAATGAAGTTCATCCTCAATAATTTGAGCATCGAAAAAATAGTTCTTTACATCATCCAATTGGGCTTCAATCTCGCATAAGCTCAAATCGTGGGTGGCTATGATCCCGGTGGCATTGGAGGCTACTAATTTCTCAACAAACTTCTTCGACCCTATAGCTTTATCCGTACTATTGGTGCCTTTTAATATTTCGTCTAAAACTATAAAATAAGGCTCGTTAGCGATGGTATCTACTATGAATTTCAAACGCGTTAATTCCGAGAAGAAATACGAGCTATCATCGGTTAACGAGTCGGTGGTCCGCATACTGGTGATCAATTTCACCGGTGTATACCGACTTGATCCGGCACAAATCGGTAATCCGATATTCGCCATCACGATATGCAAAGACACGGTTCTTAAAAAAGTACTTTTACCTGCCATATTGGCTCCGGTAACAATAAAGAACTGTTCGTTGTTAATGGTTAAGTCACTATCTATTCGCTTGGTTTTATCTAGAAGCGGATGCCCTAAATCTTTAGCTTTTATAACGACATCATCCTCTAAAATTTCCGGATAAACAAACTCCGGGTGATTATATGCATAATTCCCTAAGGCGTTATAAGCGTCAAAAAACGATACTACTTCAAACCAGTCTTCTACCTTATTGGCATATTGCTGTATCCATTGCTCAATACGATAACTGTTTTTAATATCAGTTAAAAAATAGCCATTCCCAAAAATAGCGCCGATAATGTTGTTCCGGTTATCTAAAGCATCGAGGGCCCTGGAAAGCTCCTTAAAAATAGTGGAGGCTTCTTTCTTTTCAGACTTAATTTGTGCTTGCTTTTTATTTAAAAGTTCCGAAGTAAAAGACTCTTGTTCGATTAACTTCAACAACTGCGCATATTGCCTAAAGGTATCTTTGACCTTATCTACATGTAAGGACAATACATTTATCTTTTTTATATAGCGCCCGGTGATAGCCAGGCCTACCAACAACCAATAACCAATTAAGGATACGTCGATTAGATTAACCAGGATTAATCCAAGTAAAACAACGGTTGCGACAGTAAAACCTAATGGTAGCCATCGCATCATATTTGGCAAAAATGTCTGGTAATTTTTTAACCAACCCACAATCTCTTTGGCAGGTGTTTCAACCTTGACCAAACTTGAGGTTGCGGAATAATGTTGTCGCCATTCGGGTTTGGTAGCAAGTTCTTTTATAGCCTCCTGCCTTACGGGAATATCTTCTATATTATTGGCCTTTAATAAAGAGGCAAGCGTTTTTGTACCTTCGTTTATGGTGGTTCTATTTAAGAATTGAAAAAACGATCCCCGACCGAATAAATCGATATCCAAACTATAATAGTGATTCGGGTCCTGAAACTGCAGCCCCTTATCTCTATTGTGAAAATCGCCGGAAGCTATTTTTAATTCCTCCTGATTGATATTAGCTAAAGCTTCATTAAAAGCTTTTTTATGTTTAACATCGGTATACCTTGAAAGCAGTTTTACAAATATGATGATCCCTGCTATAGCAATTGCAACTGCTAATTGCCAAGTATGGAATGCCAGGTAAACCCCAAAACCGGTTAAAACAAAAACCAGCAGGCGCAACAAACTCAAAGTGGTCATTCTTTCATAACACGCTTTAGCCTTTAGCTGATACGTTTCCCGGTGTTCTTTATAATATTCCAAAGGATTGTTCATAAAATCAAAGAAACAAAAAAGCCCTGAAACATCAGAGCTTTCGTTATCTTATATTGAAATGGTTAATCTCTGCCAAAAACTTGCAGCGCCCAATACAATAAGTTGGCCAACGCGCCAATGGCCGCTACTAAATAGGTTCTAGCCGCCCATTTAAGCGCATCTTCAGATCCTTTGTATTCTTCCTGAGACACCATATTTTTATTTTTTAACCAGGCTAAGGCACGATTACTGGCATCGTATTCCACGGGAAGCGTAATAAAACTAAACGCCGTTGCGAATCCCATCATGACCAAACCGGCTACGGCAACCCACCAGCCCAGACCTAATCCGGCTGCACCACCTAAAATAAGGCCTCCGATAATTAACCATTGCGACATACCCGAACTTACACTCACCACAGGTACTAAGGTAGAACGCATTTGCAACCAGCTATAAGCTTGTGCATGTTGTACGGCATGCCCGCACTCATGAGCAGCCACAGCCGCAGCAGCTGCATTACGTTGATGATATACGGCTTCACTTAAATTAACGGTTTTATTCTTTGGGTTGTAGTGGTCTGTTAACCTTCCGGGAGTTGAAATCACCTCAACATCGTAAATGCCATGGTCTGCTAACATTCTTTGAGCAATTTCCGCGCCGCTCATCCCATTTCGTAACTGGGTTTTAGAATACTTTTCAAACTTTCGCTTTAAAGTATTACTAACGGCCCAACTGGCCAACATAATAGCTCCTATTAGTATATAATATCCAAACATAATTTTAGTCTTTAATTTATAGTAAAGATAGCAATAATTACACCACTTTAGCTCTCATGAAACTTTGTCAGATTGAAAAATCGATCATTTAACATTTTTTAACCTATTAAGTGCTTTTTAAACAAAAAAAGCCCTGACAAACGAATCTGTCAGGGCCCTTCTGCTATTAATCAATTCAACTATTACCTAAGCCATTTCGAATTCCAGATCGAAAGCTTCGGCTATTTCTTTATATACAATTTTACCATTAACCACATTTAAACCTTTGGCAAGTGGTATACTATTTTCACAGGCTTTTTCCCAACCTTCATTGGCTAACTTAATGACATAAGGCAAGGTTACATTGGTTAACCCAACAGTAGATGTATAAGGAACGGCTCCCGGCATATTGGCAACCGAATAATGCACCACATCATCAATAATATAAGTTGGCTCTTCATGGGTTGTTGGCCTTGTGGTTTCAAAGCACCCGCCCTGGTCCACTGCAACATCCACAATCACCGTTCCGGGACGCATCTCTTTTAGCATGTCCCTGGTTATCAACTTAGGGGCTTTGGCACCTTTAATTAATACGCCTCCAATGATTAAATCGGTATGCGGTAAATGCCTTCTGATATTATACTCACTTGAAAACTCCGTATGTACATTTTCAGGCATGATATCGGCAATGTATCGCAACTGTTTCATGTTGATATCCATAATAGTTACGTTAGCGCCTAATCCGGCAGCCATTTTAGCCGCCTGAATACCAACAATACCACCACCCAAAACCAATACGTGCGCCGGAGGCACACCAGGGATACCACCTAATAAAATACCACGTCCTTTAATTGGCTTTTCCAAATATTTGGCGCCTTGCTGAATAGACATTCTTCCTGCCACTTCAGACATCGGGATCAATAGCGGTAATGACCCATCCGGATCTTCAACGGTTTCATAAGCAATACAAACCGCTTTACTATCGATCATGGCTCTAGTAAGCGCTTCACTGGAAGCAAAATGAAAATAGGTAAATACCGTATGGTGTGACTTAATTAAAGGATATTCCTTTTCAATAGGTTCTTTTACCTTAACAATCATGTCTGCGGCACCATAGATATCTTCAATGGTGTCAAGAATAGTAGCACCGGCTTTAATATAATCTTCATCGAAAAAACCACTGCCAAAACCGGCATTTTTCTGTACAAAAACGGTATGGTTTCTTTTAGTTAATTCAAACACGCCCGAAGGTGTCATACCCACACGGTTCTCATTATTTTTTATTTCAATAGGAACACCAATTTTCATATCGTAATAATTTTTAAGTTATTTCTAAAAAATGATTGCAAATTTAAAACAATAGATTGAAAAATAATTCGAAAAAATCGAAATAATTAAAGAAACCATAACAAATTTAACTTTTTATTAGGAATCAAATAAAATAGACCGATTTACTAGAGATTTGTTATGGTTTCTTTAATCCAAGACGCTCGCTTAAGACAAAACCCCTAATTTGTTAAGCTGTTTATTGACGTTTATCGTACTTTATCTTAAAATACAGTAGTAAAAAAGACGATATAACGGTGATGGTATTGGCAAGGATCATGGCAATGCTTTTTACCAATATCCCGTAGATAAGCCAAAATATAATACCTATAAAAAAGATTAGGAACATAGGTAATGAAAACGAAGATACATCCCTGGTTTTCCAGGTTTTATAGACCTGGGGTAAAAAAGCCGAGGTTGTTAATACCGCAGCAATTAAGCCTATAATTTCGATGTAGTCAATAACCATATAAAACCTTTAAGCTTTTATTGCCTGCGCCATTGGCTCACATTCTGGCATTGGAACTAGTTTCGAGTCAATAATTGAATTGTTATTTAGGGTCTTGAAAATATTAGATGAAATATCTTGAAAATTATTTTCGCCGCTATTTAAATGATAAAAAATCTTAATTCTTCTTACATTATTGTGTTCAAATATTTGTCTTAACAAAACCCTATCTGAGATTCCACATGAATGACCAAAAACATTTAATTCAATATTAGAATGATTATTTAAAAAAGCCAACAAATTTCTTTTGTGAGATTTTAAGGGGTATATGTGTGTTTTATGAAAAAGAGTGAAATCATTGTCATAGTCTCTAATCCTAAAATAATCGTCATTTTCATCCCCATAACCAAAAACTATTGGATTATCAGTCTTAAATAGCTCACCATGTATATGAATCATTTTAAAATTAAAATCAGGAATTTTTGACTTCAATTTTGGCAAATATTTACCTAATGTATTCGTATAATTGAAATTTAAAAACAAGTTATCCTTATGTTTGACATCTACAAACTGCTCCAGATATTTGTCAATGATTTCGTCTTCACTATTATTTGATAAATCAAATAAATATTTCTCCAAATACTCTTTTACTTGTATAAACTCACGTTGTAATTTTTCAAGTTGACTCCAACTCCCGTTTTTAATATTTTTTAATAAGATGAAATAGTACTCTTCAATATCAACCCAATTTGCTTCAAAAAACCTATCCATTAAATTTCTGAGAAAATCGTTCTTAAATGATATTTGCTTGAAATTAACTAGGTCCCGAAGTTTAGTCTTTATCGTTTCATAGTCTTTGTCTTCCTGTGGAACTTTTCCAACATCAAACAAATTGTCTCGAATATCCTGATTAAAGTTAATTGATTCTTTAACTAAATATCTTATGAAATCACCGTAAGAAGTTTTTAAGTCATGTGACCTATCAAAGCCATTTCCAACTATGTTTAATACTGCCATTAACCTACTATATTTACGATCTTCCCGGGCACCACAATCACCTTTTTAGGCGTGCGCCCCTGAAGCTGGTCTTTAGTTTTATCAAACTCTAAAACGGTTGCTTCAATATCGTCTTTACTCATATCTAAAGGCAGTTCCATGGTAAAACGCATTTTCCCGTTAAAGGAAATAGGATATACTTTAGTGCTTTCTACCAAATGACTTTCATCAAATTCCGGGAAGGGAGCCGTTGCAATAGACTCAGTATTTCCTAAGGCTTCCCAAAGTTCTTCCGCAATATGTGGTGCATATGGCGATATTAAAATCAATAAAGGTTCCAAAATGGCTTTACTGCGACACTTTTGAGCGGTTAGCTCATTAACCGCGATCATAAAGGTAGATACCGAGGTATTGAATGAGAAATTCTCAATGTCTTCCTCTACCTTTTTAATGGTTTTATGAAGCGTTTTTAGATTATCCTTTGTTGGTTCGGCATCGGTAACTTTCAGGACACCCTCCTGGCCTCCCTCAAGGGAGGAATAATACAACTTCCATAATTTCTTAAGGAATGAATACACACCAGTAATACCGGCTGTATTCCAGGGTTTGTATTGTTCTAAAGGCCCAAGGAACATTTCGTATAGACGTAAACTGTCGGCTCCATAGTCTCTAACAATGTCATCCGGGTTCACCACATTGTATTTGGATTTGGACATTTTTTCGACGTCTCTTCTTACTTTATAAACATCATTATCTTTAATAACCTCACCATTTTCATCAAGAAAAACAGCGTCCTTATATTCTTCTCTCCAGTTTTTGAAGCCTTCAACATCCAATTCATCAGAAGAATTTACAAGTGAGACATCTGCATGAATTTCATTATTGTAAACTATCCAACTATACTTTGGATTGCTATTTAGCATTTCTAAATCTTCAGAAGACATATACTTTTTCAAATTATCTTTGAAGTTAGAATCTTCTTCCTCATTATAATATAAGGGAATGAATATCGACTTATCAAACTTAATTTCCTTAACAAAACTTCTAGCCTTGTTTCCCTTTTTCAGTTCAATAATATTACCCCCAGCTCTATAAACAAAAGCACTCGTCCCTAAAATCATCCCCTGGTTAATCAGCTTTTTAGCATACTCATCATGGTTTACATAGCCTTTATCAAACATGAATTTTTGCCAGAAACGCGAATACAATAAGTGTCCCGTAGCGTGCTCGGAGCCACCGATATACAGATCTACCTGTTGCCAGTAATCGATCGCTTCTTTTGAAAAGATGGCTTCGTCATTATTCGGGTCCATATAGCGGTTAAAATACTGCGAACTTCCGGCCCAGCCGGGCATAGTATTCAGCTCCAATGGAAAGACCGTGTTATTATCGATCTTATCGTTTTCAACCACTGTATTACTTTCAGTATCCCAGGCCCAAACGGTAGCATTCCCTAATGGTGGTTCTCCGGTTTCGGTCGGTAAATATTTTTCAACTTCGGGTAGTTCAACAGGCAAATGTTCCGTATCGATCATTTGTGGCAACCCGTTCACATAATACACCGGGAAGGGTTCGCCCCAATAGCGTTGGCGACTAAACACCGCATCTCGTAAACGGTAATTGGTCTTGCCTTCGCCCTGACCTATTTGCTCCAATTCGTAAATAACCCGTTTGGTAGCTTTTTTATAGTTCATGCCATTAATGAAATCACTATTGGCAATAATGGTGTTGTCTTTATCAGCAAAAGCTTCTTCCGATATATCAATGCCTTCAAAAATATTGGGGATCGGAATATCAAAATGTTTTGCAAAATCATAATCACGCTGGTCTCCGCATGGCACCGACATCACCGCACCCGTTCCGTAGCTTGCCAATACATAATCGCCAATCCAGATGGGGATCGGTTCTTTAGTAAACGGGTGTTCTGCATAAGCTCCTGTAAACGCCCCTGAAATGGTTTTTACATCAGACATTCTATCTCGTTCACTACGTTTGGCTGTGGCTTCTATATAAGCATCCACCTCCGCTTTTTGCTCCGGTGTTGTGATTTTTGAAACAAGATCGTGCTCCGGGGCCAAGGTCATAAAACTTACTCCGAATATGGTATCCGGACGCGTCGTAAAGACTTCAATAGTGTGAGACCCTTCGACTGCGCTCAGGGTGACATTTGGCAATACATTAAAAGCCACAGAGGCTCCAACCGATTTCCCTATCCAGTTACGCTGGCTTTCCTTAAGTGAATCGGTCCAATCAATAGTATCTAATCCCTGAAGTAAACGTTCCGCATAAGCTGAAATACGCATACTCCATTGGGTCATTTTCTTTCTAATTACGGGATGTCCGCCACGTTCGGAAACCCCATTTACAATTTCATCATTGGCCAATACCGTTCCTAAAGCCGGACACCAGTTTACTTCGGTCTCCGCCAAATAGGTCAATCTGTATTGTAATAAAACTTCCTGTTGTTTTTCTGATGAAAATGCGTTCCAGTCTTCAGCAGTGAAATTCTCAACTTCATCGTCGCAAGCCGCATTTACATTAGTATTCCCTTCGGCCTCAAATAGTTTTATTAATTCGGTTATATCCTCAGCTTTGTTAGTATCGTAATTGAACCAGGATTCAAACAGTTGGATAAAGATCCATTGGGTCCATTTATAATATTTAGGATCTGATGTACGAACCTCACGCGACCAATCAAATGAAAATCCAATCTGGTCCAACTGACGACGATAGGTGGCAATATTCTCCTTGGTAGTGATTGCCGGATGCTGTCCGGTTTGTATGGCATATTGTTCTGCCGGCAAACCAAAACTATCATACCCTTGCGGATGCAGTACGTTAAAGCCTTTATGACGTTTGTAACGTGCATAAATATCAGAGGCAATATACCCTAAAGGATGCCCAACATGCAGGCCGGCTCCGCTGGGATAAGGAAACATGTCTAACACATAATACTTAGGCTTCTCTGAATTATTTTCGGCTTTAAACGTTTGGTTATCGGCCCAATATTTTTGCCATTTGGCTTCTATCTGGTTGAAATTGTATTTCATCATCAGTCTTTTTCAAGGTGCAAATTTAAGCTTTAAATAGAAATAAGTGTGCCTAATCCTTAAAAAATGGCCTGACTAAACATTTGTAAAATAATAGACCTAAATTTGGTTTTTGAAATCCTTCAATTTAAAAAGTAAGGCATTGCAAAGCAATATTATAAAAGCACACCTGGCACTTTTTGCGAGTCATGTTATTTATGCAGCAAATCACTTTATTGCTAAAGGGATCATGCCTGAAAAAATCAATCCAAATGCATTGGTTGTATTTCGCGTTATTGGTGCCGGGTTACTATTTTGGGGGATCAAGTACTTTATAAGGGAACGGGTAGCCGGAAAAGACCTGTTTAAACTGGCATTATGCGGATTGTTTGGTGCTTCTATGAATCAACTGTCTTTTTTTCACGGACTTAATTTAACATCGCCAGTAGACACTTCAATCATCATGACCTCAGCGCCTACAGTTGTTTTTATATTGAGTATTTTCTTTTTGAAAGAAAAAGTTACCGGCGCCAAACTACTAGGCCTAAGCATTGGTGCTTTAGGTGCCATAAGCTTAATCTGGTACGGACAGGTAGCAGATGATAACAGCTCTTTTTTAGGAAACCTGTTCATTTTTATTAATGTCTTGTTTTACTCGTTATATCAGGTGCTAGTAAAACCATTAATGCGCACCTATCATTTTATTACTATTATAAGCTGGGTTTTTCTATTTGGGCTTATCTTTTTAGTCCCCATTGGTTTAAAAGATGTTATTTACAATACAAATTACGGAGCCTTTGATACGAGTACCAGTTTAGCCATTGCCTATATTATTGTATGCACGACATTTTTAACATTCTTATTTAATATTTACGGATTGCGGCAAGTATCTCCGGCCGTGGCGGGAAGTTATTCCTATGTGCAACCAGCTGTAAGTTTTATTATTGTTCTTATTTTATCTTATGTGTTTCACAATGAGATTTACAACAAAGACATTGATCCGGTAAAAATTATCAGTTGCTTTTTGGTCATTATTGGGGTATATCTCATCAGCAGACAACCAAAAACCGGTTAAAAACCTGAACCCTGAAAGCAACAATGTTGATATGTTTTAGTTTATATAAATAGACATGTCATATACTTTACTATTTTTACAACATTAATCGCTATTTATGACTTCATATTACGAAAAACAGCAAAAACGCCGACTCATTTCTTCCTATTTTTCAGTGGTTTTAAGTATTGCCTTGGTGTTGTTTTTATTAGGATTACTGGGTATCATTCTCTTAAATGCCAAAAAAGTATCGGATCATTTTAAAGAGCAGGTGGTGGTCACCATTTATTTAAAGGAAAATGCCAAAGACATAGAAATCAAACAGCTTGAAAAAAGCTTAACCATGAGCGATTATGTAAAATCTACCGAATACGTCTCGAAAGAACAAGCGGCTGAATTCATGAAGGTGGAAACCGGTGAAGATTTTATGGATTTTGTGGGATACAATCCGTTGCAGAACTCTATCGATGTACATTTAAAAGCGGATTATGTCACCTCGGAACATTTGGAAACAGTTTCTGCCGAGGCCCTGAACAAAAAGTTTGTGGATGAAGTAAGTTATGATAATGACCTGGTGAACCTTATGAATGATAATGTCAAAAAGATCAGTTTTTGGGTATTGGTTATCAGCGCCTTATTTACAGTTATTGCTGTTTTACTTATAAACAGTTCGTTGCGGCTTTCCGTATATTCCAAGCGTTTCACTATTAAGACCATGCAAATGGTTGGCGCTACCAAGCAGTTTATCAGGCGTCCGTTTGTCTGGAAAAGTATTCGCCTGGGCATTATTGGTGCTACGTTAGCGCTAATAGGGATGGCCATTGTTTTTTATTATCTGAACAGAACATTCCCGGAACTGGAATTAATGAGTAATGCGGTACTTGTTGTATTGTTATTTGTTGTGGTTTTTGCTTTGGGGATTGTAATTACCTGGATAAGCACACATTTTGCCACCCAACGTTTTTTGAATTTAAGGACCGATGAGTTGTATTATTAATATAAAAGCAATGAAAAAATTTATACTTCTCTTGGGTATTGCTTTAATAGGTGTGTCTTGTATCATAAAAGACCCCAAACCGGAAGATTGTGTCATTCAAACTGAAACCATTATTAATATTAAGGAGGGAACATCATTTGACATTGTGTTTAGCGATAGTCATGGAGACCACTATTACATAAACCGAGGATTGGAACGCGGACTAAATTTAGATTCTCTTAACGCAAAAGTTTTAAATAAATCCGTTAATTTGCATCTGGCTAAGGTATTGGGTGGTTTGGTAATTTCAGAACATATTACCCAATTATCTGTTGATGATGCTATTATTTTTACCGAATTTAATTAACCATGGGAGAGAAGAAACGAAAAGAAAATGCGAAGCCAATCTTTGTATTTGGCAAGAAAAACTACAAATGGATGTTTATAGGTTTGGCTTGTATTGCCCTTGGCTTTATTTTAATGTCCGGAGGCGGTAGTGACGATCCTAATGTTTTTAATGAGGCTATTTTTAGCTGGAGACGTATCCGATTAGCGCCTGCTTTAGTCCTTATTGGTTTTGGGATTCAGATCTATGCTATTTTGTTGAATCCTGACAAGAAATAGTTTTGGATTCCTGCCGTAGTCTATCTTGAGCGACAGTCGAAAGGCAGGAATGACAGTCCTTTTCACTTTGACCTCCCATCGATTTCTATAATGAAAACCACTTGAATAAGTAAAACTTCGCATGGTGAGATAGAGACATTACTCTCCAATCATTTTGAAAAACTCGGAAATTTTTATTTCACGAGCTTCGCAGATCTTATACAGTGTTTTTACCGGTATACGATAGCCTTCTTTTTCTTTCACAATCTTGCGAACTGTCTTTTCGTCAATATTGTGGTCGATTGCAAAGCTACTTTTAGTTTTCGCTTTAGAAACCCATTCATTAGCTATATAATTACATATTTTCTTATCTATATCAACCATTTAACAAAGAAAAATTTTGCTAAACGATTATTTCGGACTATCGTCCGATTTTAAAAAAATCTTCATATATTTGAATAACCCAATTCAAAATACCATGACAAAAACGAACCAATCAAACAATAATTTTTGTGATTTAACAACTAATGAAACCATCAGAAAACTAGCCCTGGAATGAAAACAACAAAAATGAGCCCACAAGAATTTAAAGCAAAGTATGGGCATACGCTGCACACAGACCCCAAAACGAAACAGAACTATATAAAACTACCTATCTGTAGCTTAAACGAACTAGCCTATATGCAAGAATCCTTACTCGACGGTATATTGCTACTAACACAATTAGAGAAAAGACATTATAAAAATGAACAGATGCAAAGTACCGTGTACTGGTTGTGCAGGTTAACCCTGAACAGTTATGCGCATGATGAAATAAACGGGCTATCTGAATGGTTAAAAAATATTAATACAGAAAACTCTCGGCAAAATCCTTAGCTATCTGTCTTACATAAACGTATCCGTTTTGCATGGCATCTTCTAAAGAAATTGCTTTACCGATAACCGAATCGGCATAATCAATTCCCATATTTACTGTTTCTTTTTTGGAAAGTGCTATAGCACCACAAAAAGCAGCGACTTTTATTTGGTTTGCTTTGGCTGATGACAGCACCCCCTGAATGGTTTTACCTGACATGGTTTGGGAATCCAGTTTACCTTCCCCGGTGATGATCCAATCAGCACCTTGTATCAGTTCATCAAACCGAGCCAAACTTTTAATCAATTCAATTCCGGGTTTTAAATCGCCATTAAGAAACACTTTAGAGCCTATTCCCATACCTCCAGCCGCTCCGGCTCCTCTTACCTGTTGTGCATCTACATTAAAAACAGCCTTAATGATCTTAGAAAACGATTCCAGGCCTTTGTCCAGCATATCGATGTCTTCAGCAGAAGCCCCTTTTTGAGCGGCATACACATAAGCGGCTCCATTTTTTCCGAACAACGGGTTTGTAACATCACATGCTACGCTAAAACTTACATCATTTAATTTTGGATGTATTTTTGAAACATCCACAGAGGCTATTTTTGATAAATTGGCTCCAATGGGAAGCAACTCCTGACCGTCCTTATCTAAAAATCGATATCCCAGAGCCGTGGCCATACCTATACCACAATCGTTTGTGGCACTACCTCCAATCCCCAAAATAATTTTCTTAGCACCTTTTTCAATGGCATCTGCTATCATGTCTCCGGTACCCAAAGTAGTGGCATTTTTACAATCAAAGGCTTCCGGCTCCAGAAGTTTTACACCGGAGGCTTCAGCCATTTCTACAAAAGCGGTCCCGGTTTCTTCAGAATATAAATAAGAGGCATTAACAGGTTGAAAAAAAGGGTTGTTTACCTCAACATCTAAAACCTGGCCTTTTAGATAATAGTCAATCACCTCAATGGTTCCGTCGCCACCATCGGCAAGCGGTAGCTTAATAATTTCCGCATCCGGTATTACTGCAAGAACACCTTCTTCTACGGCATTACAAAACGCTGATCCCGTTAGAGAATTTTTAAATTTATCCGGTGCCAGTATTATCTTCAAAGTATTATTATTTAACCTAATAGTTTAGCCATAGAGATGGCAACAAGTGTAATAACTACAAAGAAACCTAAAAGTATTGCAACTTCGCGTTTTCCGGCCTTATAAAAAACAACCTCAAGCCCTTCCCGAACCTCTTTTTTAATAACCAAACTTATAGTATAAGCTACAATGACTGTTACCAGGCAACCTATGGCATTCCACCAGAACCAAAATACCTCGGGAACATATAGCCATAAGTACATATTGAACAACACGCCTGCTACAATACCAATATTGGCACCCAAAGCATGTGTTTTTTTGGTAAGAATGGCTAAAATAAAGGCCGCTAAAATCGGTCCGTAAAACACAGAACTGATCTTGTTGATCACTTCGATAACAGTACCTTCTATACTGCCGGCAAAAAATGCAAAGAACAGGCATACCAGACCCCAAAATACTGATAATAATCTTGAATTCATTACATATTGTTTATCAGTCATATCAGGCTTAAAACGTTTAATAAAATCTTCTAAAGATACTGCCGATAATGAATTAACCGTAGAACTGAGGGATGACATAGCTGCCGACATAATAGCAACAATAAGAATCCCTATAATCCCATTAGGTAAATATTTAATAATAAAAACCGGCACCATAAGATCGGCTTTTTTACCTTCCAGGCTACCAATATTACTTTGATACACACTATCCATGAGCTCCTGGAATCCAAAATCCTGTAATAACAAAGTTCCTAACACCAGTCCCATGATACAATACGTTAGTGTGATAGGGAAACGTAATAAGCCATTGGCTAAAAGTAATTTTTTAATGGTGGGCATGCCTTTAGCCGATAACAGGCGCTGAGACTGCGTTTGGTCTGTTCCGTAATAGGAAGCATACAGGAAAAATCCACCAATGACCATAGGCCAAAAACCAAATTCGTCCTGTTTGTCTCCATTATTGAATCCCCATTTTGAGAAATCAACTGCCGTAAGCCGGTCTTTATCTACATGGGTTAAAAAGTTGTCCAGTCCCCCTAATTCACTAAGTCCGTATACCAAACAAATGATAATGCCGAAGAATAGTATAAGCATCTGGATTACATCACCCCAGATGACTGCTTTCATGCCTCCCTGAAAGGAATATATCATAGTAATGACCCCGATGATCAAAATGGATATCCAAAAATCAATTCCAACCGTAGCCTGAAGTATTAGTGCCATGGTGTATACCATAACACCGGTAGCTACGGAACGGCTTATTTGAAACACAAAACTTATTAATAGGCGCGAAGACGCATCAAAGCGTTTTTCAAGGTATTCATAAACACTTACTATACCTGAATTGTATAAGGTTGGAATGATTGCAATGAGCAGAAATGCCATGGCCAGAGGCACACCGAACTCGTATGTTAACCATTGCAGACCGCCGCCTTCTTTTAACCCTACAAACGCCGGTGCCGAAATAAAACTTATAGCCGACAATTGGGTTGCCATAGTTGATAAACTCAACGGAAACCAACCCATGGATTGTCCGCCTAAAAAATAGTCTTTGGAATCATTATTCTCTTTAAAGAAGTAACCAATGCCTAAAAAAGCCAATAAGTACACTACTATGATGATATAATCTATGTAATTCATAATGCTTTACTTTTAGTTTTTAACTTTTGTTCCAACATCCTTTTTGCGCTGTGCTTCCATTCATGCTTAAGGATACTCATCAACACAATATCGGCCCTTCCTTTTCCGTCTAATGAAGGTATAAAATTTCTTAAAACACCTTCTTTTTTACAGCCAACACTTGTCATTGCCGCAATACTTACTTTATTTTCTATATGAGCCCCGAACCCTATACGCTCTAATTGCAGTTTTTCAAATATAAATTCAAATAAGAGATACTTACAATGCTTATTTAATCCGGTTCCCCTAAAATTTTCACCATACCAGGTATGCCCAAGTTTGATGGTTTTAAGATCTTTTGAATACTCATATAATCGGGTCATGCCTGCATATTCATTCTTAGTTTTATCAAAAACCACAAATGGGTATTCCTTTTTAAACCTACGATTCTCAATTGCAGAAAGTACATACCTGGTTAAGTTTTCCAATCCGTTACCTTTTTCCAGTATATAGGTCCATAAATCTGTTTCGTTAGCTATAGACAATAACGGCTCTATGTGTTCTAACTTCAGCGGACTTAATCTTACGCGGTTATCTTCTAAAACATAATCTGTATCAAAATCAAACTTTAACACTTCATCAATTCTTTTCCAACAAATCAATTAACAAGGCTGCACTCCAGGAAAAATTGTTGCCACCATAACCTGCATTTCCGGCCTTGTGGACTTCTTTTCTGGAATCGAAATACTCGTAGAACCCGTTTTTATCAATAATCTCTATGGAATCACTTTTTACGCGTTCAGCAATATCAGTATAACCATATCGATTTAACCCATCAAAAAGCATCCAATTTAAATTTATCCAAACCGGGCCTCGCCAATATTTTTTGGGGTTGAAGCGTTCACTATCCGGATCGAAAGAGGCACATAAATATTGACTTTCTTTCCCGAACTTATTCATCATTACTTTAATCATATTGTCCGCCCTTTCTTTACCGGGAATGTTAGCAAATAAAGGTGCAAAAGAAGAAGACGATAAAAACCTTAAGGGCCTTTTATTTCTTAAATCATAGTGCACGTAAGCTCCCAAGTCTTCATCATACAGCTTTTTGTTAAAAGCATTTATGGCTTTTTCCTGCCATTGTTTTAGCTGACTTATTTTCGCCTCATTGTTTCCTATCAATTCATACAAGGTCAGTAAACTTTCATTGGACTTTATCAGCATGGCATTAAACAACGGATCCTGAATCAAAAAAGGAGAAAGTTCTGCTATTTTCTCATCACTGTAATTATGCTCTTTTGCAATGTCTATGATGTAAAGATAATGGTCATACTCCCGCTTTGATGGCCTTTCCGAAGCATCAACATGCGTAGTATCTCTACGCTCGAATGTATATTCCGGCGGGTTCATAGTATCCCAGATATCGTCCCAAATAGGAGAATTATCAGTCCCTGACTCCCAATTGTGATATATATATACCAAGCCTTCATTTTCAGGGTCTCTATGCCGATAAAAATAGTCATGATTGAAATATACCTTATCTATAAGATCTTCAATAAACTTTAAAGTAGCCTCCTTATCCTTGCTGATTCTATAAATTTCTTCCAATACAAATCCTGTAACCGGTGGTTGTGTCATTCCGGTAGACCTATATTTTTTTGAAGACTGCGGATGTAAATCGGAACGATGAAAATCCGGACCCGGGAAGTAGGTATCACTTTCCGTATGAAAGATAATATGAGGAATAAACCCATTACCCCATTGGGCATCAAGCAATGTTTTTATTTCCTGTTCGGCTTTTTGCATATCAAAATGTGCAAACCCAATAGCTATTAAACCGGAATCCCAAAACCACTGGAACGGGTACAATTTAGCACATGGAATGCTAAATCCTGCTCTCCAGTTGTTTTGAAGAACCTCCTTCGCTTTATTGTATAGTGATGCATTTTTCATTATTTCTACTAATCAGTTTTTATTTAAATAAAGGCTTGCCAGATTCAACAAGCCTTTAGATTGAGAGATGCCATTAATCATTATAAACAGCTCTTTAAAAAAACTCACCACCCAAAACCTAAGCCAAAAAGTGGTGAGTCAACTAAACCTAACTACTTCTGAACAAACGAAAACAATCTTAAAAATTAAATGTGGCTGTTAGGAAAAAACGTCTGGGCAATATGGGTCTTCCGAAGAAAAACTCCGCATCACCTTGTTGATTAATGTTTCTGGGATCTCCCTCGGTCACGCCTTCATCGTCAAATAAATTGAAAATAGAGAATCCAAGTCTTAATGTATCACCACTGTCATTGGCTCCCATAGGGAATTCATATCCGGCTCCCAGACGGCCTATAGTGATGGCATCCAGCTCTACATTATTATTATCTGCTGCGAATTTGCTACCTGTATGATTAAGTGAGAATAAGGCATCCCATTTACCATTGTCAAAATACACGCCTAAGGTCCCCAAGAAATTTGGTTGTCTGGCTAATTCGTTACCCTCATCTACCGTTGTTGTTGTATTTGCAACCAAATCTGTTCTTTCGTTCTTTGTTATTTCATGGGCCTGATACGTAGTAGACCCTCTTAAATTAAAGTTTTCAGCAAACCTCCAATCGTACGTTGCTTCTAAACCTAAGGTGCTCGTACTTTGGTCTGATCTGAATAAATCCACTAAGGTTCCATTACTAAACCCTTGATCAATTTTAATTCTGTCACTTAGACCAACATAGTAAGCAGCCAATGAGCCTTTCAATTTCTCTGTTCCAACTTTTGCACCGGCCTCAAACTGAATAATTCTTTCCGAATCATATTTACTTCCGGTTACACCTGTAGCAATGGGAGCGAACCCTCTGATCTGAGGGAAAAAGAACCCTTTAGAGAAGTTGGCATATAAATTAACCGCTGTACTTAATTTGTACAAACCGGCTAAAGAAACCGCCCAGTCTGTAGCATCAACATCCGCACGCGTAAAGCTGCCGTCTGCAAAATTCACATTGGCCAGCTCCGGAGTCAGCTCCGGATTATCATATACCTGGGACTCTACTATATTTCCGTTATTAAAAGTTCCTTTAGTGTTTTCAATTCTAAACCCAACATCAAATCGCCATTTATCAAAAACCATCTCATCTGTTAAGTAAAAAGCCGTTCTACTTTGTGATAAAAATCTGTTAGAAGTCATCCCAATTCTGTTATACAATCCACCATCTGAAAAGACTACATTGTTTCCACCGGCATCTGTATAGCTTAAGTTTACCAATTTAGGGTTATTGTTAAATTCTGATAAAACTCTGTACTGGTAGTTTACATCTTCGGCCTCAGTACGCGCTAAAAAGAAACCTCCTGTAATATTGTGAGTACCATTCTCTACATTAAGCGTCTTAGTTAAAGAGGCCTCCCCTGAGTAGTCTGTCATTGGTCTTAAACGGTCAATATGCAAATTATCCAAAACCAGGTCAGAACCACTTATTTGATCGCTTGTTCCCTGATAAGAGGCAGAAAAGCCAAGATTTCCGGGAGCAATATTATTTACATATTCGTTTAATGTAATCGGGTTGTTGTTGTCTCCATTACCGCCAATGTACAGGGCGAAATTATGCTTATAATTTGCATATCTTATTTTGGACTTAAATTTTAAATCATCCGAAAAATTGTATTTAAAATCACCCATTATATAACCTCCCTGGGTGTGAACACCATCTTCAATAGGACTTTCATAAACGCCACCGGCTGTCAGGAACGAAGTCCGCGCCAATTCACCCGAAAGTAACTGAGAGACAGCCTTCCCATCATTACCGGGAAGCCTGGTTCTGGTAGCACCATCTAAAGGAAGCGGTAAGAAGAATTGTGCCTTATCATTGATAAACTGTCCGTGAATTGTAAAGGATCCATTTTCAAACTTCTGTTTGATATTGGCTCGGAACTGAACCCCTTTGGTAGGTAATCCCGTATCAATAGGGCCATCATCTTTTCTAACAAAACCGGTGAACGCATAATAGGTATTGGATTCCTCGCCTCCTAATTTTCCACCGGTGTAGAAGTCTGTCTTTAACCTACCTTCATCTGCCCACTCAATGTTGATTATGTTTTCATCATTAGAATCTCCTGTTTTACTGGTATAATTAATAATACCTGCCACGGAACCGGCCCCGTATAACACGGCGGCACCTCCTCTAACAAACTCCACACCTTTAAAACCGATGTCCGGTCTTGCATACACATCATGAGCCGAAGAGTTTAAACCAAAGGTGCTCATTAGAGGCATACCGTCATATTGTAAAGGATTAAAAACATATTGTCCACCGGAAGGCAACCCTCTTACAAATATGTTAGAGGCCGTTTCACCACCACCACCTTCGGCAGTAATACCCGGAATACTTCTTAAAACATCCGCCTGAGAGTTTACAGAAAGTTTGGTTATTTCTTTCTGCTTTAAGGAGCTAATAGACATAGGTGTTTCTTTTTGTGATCTGAAGGTTGCGGATGCCGTTAAAACCACCTCATCCAAACTGGTACCTCCTTCCTTTAAAACGATTTGTAGGGTAATAGCCGTTCCATTTAGTTCAATGTCTTGCGTATAAGTTTCATAACCAATATATGACACTTGTAATTTTTGAGTTCCCGTAAGACTGGTACTAAAACTAAAATTTCCGTCAAAATCTGTTGTTGCTCCGGAAGAACTGTTTAGTATCAAAATATTTGCTCCGGTCACCGGCACGCCACTTCCATCTTTTACTGTTCCTGAAATATCAGTTTGCGCAACCATTGCAGAAACACTAAAAATGCATAATAAAGTTAAAATAGCTTTTTTCATTTTTTTGATAATTAGTTAATTTTGACGCTAATTAAATAATAACTTTCTATTAAAATTCACAAAATATTGCCATATTTGTACGCAAACGTTTGCGGGAACGTTTGCATTTTTTAATATTATTTGGTAATGAAAAAAGAAACCACCTCTTTAAAGAAGTTAGCCCAAGAATTAAATTTATCGGTCTCTACCATCTCCAGAGCTTTAAATGACCATCCTGATATTAGTGAAGCTACTAAAGAAAAAGTCCAAAAGTTAGCTGCAAAACTGAATTATGTCCCCAATATATTTGCCAAAGGTTTCAGGCAGCAAAAAACCAACATTATCGGGGTTCTTGTTCCCAATATTACGCATTACTTTACTTCTACTATTTTAAAAGGCATCTTAGAAGAAGCCTCTTTAAAGGGATACAGGGTTATTATTTCTGAGTCGAATAATGATGCTATTAAACAAACCGAAATGCTTAATACCATGTTACAATTCAATGTAGATGGTATTTTAATGTCCATTTCAAAAGTAACCAGAGAAGTTGATGATATCCTTAAAGTTATTGATAATGTTCCACTAATATTATTCGATAAGGCCTCAAACAAAATCCCTTGCTCGCAAGTTGTAATTAATGAAGAAGAATCGGCCTATAATGCCATTGAACACTTAATTAATATTGGCAAAAAGCGCATAGCCATTATAAAGGAAAACGAATATTCTTATAATTCAGAACGTCGTTATTCCGGTTATTTACGTGCTCTGAAGGAACATAATATCCCAATAGATGAAAAAATAATCATAAGTGTAGATGATATATCACTAAGACAGGGGAGACGTATGGCTAACTTACTGTTAAGTATTAAAAACAAGCCGGATGCAATTTTTGCTATTACCGATAGTGCCGCCATAGGTGTTATACAGACCCTGAAGAAATTCAATATAAATATCCCGGAAGAAATAGCTGTGGTAGGCTTTAGTAATTCTAAAAATTCTACCATTATAGAACCCATGCTCACTACCATTGATCAACCCGGAGAACGCATTGGTTCTACTGCGGTCAAATACCTCATTGAAGAAATTGAAAATCCTGACTCTATTGGCAATAAAACCATTGAGATCAAGGGCCATCTTATAATCAGGGATTCCACGTTTAAAGCTTCTTAAACATAATTTCATCTGCAATTCCTCTTTTAGTATTCCTATTTTAATATTTTTGCGCCATGGATATTATAGACGCAACTATTTTAGGTATTATTCAGGGGCTGACCGAGTTTTTACCGGTTTCTTCCAGTGGCCATTTAGAATTAGGAAAAGCCATTCTGGGTGATAATTCCATTCCGGAAGAAAGCTTATTGTTTACCGTAGTACTTCACTTTGCCACGGCTTTAAGCACCATTGTTGTATTTAGAAAAGATGTTTTAGATATCATCAAAGGTTGCTTGAAATTCAAGTGGAATGAGGATCTACAATTTGTTGCAAAAATTGCTGTTTCCATGATACCGGCTGTCGTAATCGGGTTCACATATGAATCCCAATTTGCTGAATTGTTTGGTGGCAATATAAAACTAGTAGGCTTTATGCTTATAATAACTGCCTTATTACTTTATCTGGCAGACAAAGCCAAAAACACCGACAAAAAGGTAAGCTTTAGTAATGCCTTTGTAATAGGTGTTTCACAAGCTATTGCCATGTTACCCGGAATTTCGCGTTCGGGAGCCACGATTTCCACATCGGTATTATTAGGCAACGATAAAACCAAAGCCGCTCGCTTTTCATTCTTAATGGTGGTACCACTGATCTTTGGGAAGATAGCCAAGGATATCATGAGTGGTGATATTTCAACGGAAAGCCAAAATTTCACTACTTTATCCATTGGGTTTATTGCTGCATTTATTGCCGGTTTATTCGCATGTACCTGGATGATTGCCTTGGTAAAGAAGAGTAAGCTATCTTATTTTGCTATTTATTGTGTAATCGTTGGACTTATTGCCATTGCAGTTTCATTTTTAAACTAAAATATGACTGCTGAAGATTTCCTTTCCGGACAAATAATATTGATAGATAAGCCGCTTCACTGGACCTCCTTCCAAGCGGTTAATAAGCTACGTTGGGAGATCAGGCGTGCTTTCAACATTAAAAAAATAAAGGTTGGTCACGCCGGCACTTTAGATCCTTTGGCAACCGGGTTGCTGGTGATCTGTACCGGTAAAAAAACCAAAGAAATCAATACGTATCAGGCACAAATAAAAGAATACACCGGAACCTTTGTTTTAGGAAGCACTACGCCTTCATTCGACCTGGAAACTGAAATAGACCAACAACATCCTACGAGCCACATTACAGAAGATCTAATTCATGAAACCACCAAAAAATTTATTGGTGATATTGAACAATATCCCCCGTTATTTTCAGCTATAAAAAAAGATGGCAAGCGCTTGTATGAATTTGCCAGAGCAGGAAAAGCCGTAGAAATAAAACCAAGGATCATCCACATTTCGGAATTTGAAATCACTAAAATCAATGGTCTTAATATTGACTTTAGAGTCGTTTGCGGTAAAGGCACTTATATCCGTTCTCTGGCTGATGATTTTGGAAAAGCTTTAAATTCCGGCGCACATTTATCCGCTTTAAGACGCACCAAAATTGGTGATTTTAATATTGAAAATGGGGTTTCCATTAAAGGGTTCATAGCCGGTTTAAAAGGCTAAAACACATATTTTTACGTATATTGGGTAAACATTTTGTTAAAAATGCAGCTCTCAGATCAACATAAAGCCCTACTCTTAACCCTTCTTGTTGCAGGAACGGTGGTGCTTTCCGTATTTAGTTTGAGCCTAAAAAGGCAGCAAAAAGGTATTGCTGAAAGTTATTATGAAATTGAAGCTGAAGAAGAATTAACCGAAGAAGAAATCAAAGTTCTGGAAGCTTTAGAAAAGCTTAACAGCAGCAAAGCAGAAACCAACAGTGCTTTTAATCAAACCCAAAGAGCGAACCAATTTGCCCAGGCTTATAAGCCCATTGCCCCTCCTGAAGATTACGTACCTGAACACAATGACTTCAACAGTGACGAAACCTTGAACAACTATAAGGAAAAGTATAAGAATACTCATAATGATAAACTAAACGACGAAGCCTTTTCGCAGTTCAACAAAGCCAACGATGTTTTAAAAAAGCAACAGGAAGAGGCCAATAACGTTAACAGCACCATTGGTTTTTCTTTAAAAGACAGGTCTAAAGTTCATATTCCCATACCTGTTTACCTTTGTGAAACCGGTGGTAAAATAGTGGTGAATATTACCGTAGATGCCAAAGGAAATGTAGTTGACGCCTATGTCAATACCTCTTCAAACTCTGATAATGAATGTTTGGTTGAACACGCCTTAGAATACGCCAAAGAATCTGTTTTCAGTACAGATACTTCAAAACCAACCCAAATCGGGTCCATTACTTTTAACTTTATTGGTAAAAACTAGGTTGGAATTTGCGTAACATTTCGGTTACATCCTCAACTGCCGTTAAGCCCCTATCGTTATTATACCAATGTTGTAAATCTTCTTTAAATTGTGGCGTTAAAGCACCGTTTGCAGCCTTAAACCTGTTCACATAGCCTGTGGCTTCACTCGGCCTGGGCCCATAAGTATCCAAAACCACCCCTGTTTCATCATCTATCATTATTAACTTAGGAACTGCTCGATTTCCATCGGTTAAAAACAAATCCATCAATTCCGGGTTTTCATCTCTTATAATCAGTCGCATGCTTATCTTGGGGTTCAATTCAGCGATCTTATTCAATACAGGTATTATATGAGCCGCATCACCACACCAGCTTTCCGTAATAACCAACCAGGTTACATTGGTGCTAAAATCCAAAAGCTGTTTTTTAGATTTTTCACTTATTTTTAAAGTTTTATCCCAACGTTTCATACGCCGGTCATTCAACTTGGTGAAGTCAATTCTAGCAACACTTTTTTCATCTCCAGTGGTTCGTCCCTCGTTGGCTAGTTGCATCATTAACGCACGGTAAGCCTCATAAGACATACTCTTTTCTATACTTGATTTTATAATAGTGTTCATGACAAATACTTTTTGTGACGATACAAATTTAGTATCTTGCTATTCTTTATAAGATGACATTTGTCATGAGCAACCAATAAAACTTACATTATTATGGCCAATAAACACAGATGTAGCTGGTGCGAAGGCGATGAACTCTATGAAAAATATCATGATGAAGAATGGGGCGTGCCTGTTTATGATGATGATAAATTATTTGAATTTTTAATTCTAGAAACGTTTCAGGCCGGTTTAAGTTGGATTACCGTATTGCGTAAACGTGAAAATTTCAGAAGGGCTTTTGACAATTTCGACTATAAAAAAATTGCCCATTACAAACAGGGTAAAATTGATGCTTTGCTTCAGGATGCCGGTATTATTCGAAATAAATTAAAGGTAAAAGCAACCGTTAGCAATGCCCGGGCTTTTATGGATGTTCAAAAAGAATTTGGCAGTTTCAGCAAGTATATTTGGGACTTTGTTGACGGCAAACCCATTAAAAATAACTTTAAAAGTTTAAGCGAGATTCCGGCAAACACACCATTAAGCGATACTATCAGCAAAGACTTAAAAAAACGCGGATTTAAATTTGTAGGTACTACTGTTGTTTATGCTCATATGCAGGCTACAGGTATGGTAAATGACCATATTACCAGTTGTTTTAGGTATAACCAGGTATAAACTTTACAAGCTTATATTCTTAGTGGCCCTGTTCTTCTTTTTTGCCTGGACTTCTATGGTTTGCTGGCTATCCCCTTCACCAATTTTAATCTTGTAAGCCCCTTCCTGATGCACTTTGGGCTGATACAAACTCCCTTTTATTCTTTGGGAAGAAATTACTTCTCCTGACGTTTTTTCAACCACAGTAACCACTTGATCTTCTTTAGAAATCTGAAGTTTTGGTAATTCAAACCCGTTTAAAATACTATAATTATCTTCTTGTGACACGGTTACCGGCCACCCGGGATATTGTTTACTGTTTGGATCACTCATATCCACATTTCTACCCCAGCATTCAAAAGTAATTTCACGTTTGGGTTTGTCATACCTGATAATCCCATAACCGGCAGCACGGGTATTCAACCTATCCCCGGATTCCATATTTTCTTTAAAATTAGGATTGGCTATGGCTTCAACCGTAATTTTATTATTAAAACCATCTAAAAACTCGCCGGTATAATAAGGTGCTCCTTTTTTACGGTTCTTTCCCGGTACTTTAGGATCCCACCAGCGCACCCAAAAGTTGGCCACTGCAGGAACCGCAAAGGAATAACCGGCATCATTCCAATCATCGATACCATGACGAATAACAGAACCTAAATGCTGGTCACCGGCCACCATGGTTGAAAAGCTTTTACGAATTACTTTTAAAGCCTTATTACGTCCCGTTTGCGGCCATCCGTTAGAATCGAAATCAAATCTTATTTCGTTTTTTCCTTTGTTACCATAATTAGCCGATTTACAGAAAATAGTCTGAGATAATACCGATTTCATTTCAGCATTTTCCCAATCGGTAGTCCAATCTTCCAAAAATTTTAATTGCCTGTCGCCTAGCATAGTAGCACCGGGAACATCAAATAGCTTTGGATCCAAATCATTAAAGCCCTTATGTGCTTTTCTAACTTTATCTGTTATAGGCTTTGGCCCGCTTTTAAATTTTCTGTCTTCTAAAATAGCAAAACTCATACCGCCCCATTTTAAATCAGTATAATACACCCCAATACCCCTTTCTACAGGGGTTGGATCATACGGATCCGGTAAATGACTGGTTTGCGCGCGCTCCACCTCCTTGATATATTCAACAGGCATGTAGTAGCCTCCCATATTCCCATGACGTGAAGGTGCTTCCTTACCACCGGCTCCCCAAAGATTGCCCTGGCCTATATCGTGATCATCGGGTACCGTAATAGTTGGTGTATTACGTATTATTTCTCCAAAATCCCTGCCTAACTGTAACCAGTGAATCAAATGAAAACTATGATCATAGACCTGATCACCTGCAAAATATAACAAGTCCGGCTTGATCTTTTTTAGGTTTTCAATGATATCGGTTTTCGGAATGTTACCATCATGTCTTGAGTAAATGGAATTACAGGAGAATGTCACCATGACGAATTCATCGTTATCCACAGGGTTTTTCCTGATAATACCATTGTAAAACCCTTTATCCATAAAGTTAACACGATATTCCACCTCTTTGGTATCGTCCCAGTTCTCTAATCTAAAATGTGCCGTATAACCGGGATACTGTATCCTGGAATGCGCCACCGTTTCCCATTGCCCCTCTTTCTTTAGCTGTAAACTGGCTTCAAAAGGTTCAAAATCCTGAATGGGATAGAACTGGGCTGTCATTTTTACCGTATGCTCATGTACCGTGTACAATGCAAAACAAATGCGGTCTTTGGGTTTTAGCTTCTTAGAATATTCATAGGTTCCCAAATCCTGCCCGTGGACAACAAAAAGACCGAACAAAAAGGCAACAACAATTAATAATGGTTTTTTTAGTGTGATCATGGAAGAAAAATTTTTATAAAGATAGCCAACGGGTACAGGATTAACACTGACAAATAACCTTTTTTTAATTACATTTGGTTAATAATTGATAACATAAGTTCATTTATGAAATCCTTGTATATTGTTTGTATAATGCTTTGCTGTACTTTAAGTTTTTCGCAAACGAAAAATGAAAAGGAAGAACGTATTAAACCTTCGGAATTTCCGGAAGTGGCCCGAAGCCACTTTAACAATATTTCCGGTAAAGTGAAGTATTTAAAATTCTTTAAAGAAACGGATGGTGACAAGCAAAGTTTTGAAGCGAAGTTCAAATACAAAAGGCAGCATTACAGTGTAGAATTTGACAGCTTAGGTAAATTGGAAGATATTGAAATTGTAATCAAAGAAAAAGATATTCCCAGGGCAACTTTAGAGAACATCGAGAAGTATTACGACGAACATTTTAAGAAAGTACGCTTGATTAAAATTCAAAAACAATTTGTTAATATTACCAAAAGGACCGATAAGCAATTTATTAATTTCATTTTAAGAAAACCCAATAATAAACACACCCATTTTGAAATAATAGCTGAAATAAAAACTAAAAAACGCCGCGAATTACGAGAACTTACCTTTGACAGACACGGAAATTTTGAAAAATCGAGGCTTGTTACCTCGTCGTCATATGAGCATGCATTATATTAAAACCATCCCCTTTATTGTTCTTTTTTTTATTTGTTTTTCAGGATTAGCTCAGGATAACTTTGATGTTCTGGGTGAATCATCCTTCGCATTAAACCACAAAGTTTCTAAGGATTACAGCATGAATTTTGCCTTTAGAAGTCGTTATTTTTTACATAAAGATGCTTTGCAATACACCCAGCAGCAAGTGGATGTTTTCCATTTTTCAACCTTTAAATTGAATTTTATACATAAGTTGAGTTTTGGAGTATATTACCGAAACCGCGATTGGTTTGATACGGGTAGTGATGAATTGCGGTTTATGCAACAATTCAATTATATTAAACAGCGACTGGGTGTTCGTTATGGTCACCGATTTAGGTTAGAGCAACGTATTTTTGATAATTTCACCGCTTTTAGACAACGTTACCGTTTTGCAGTAGATTTTCCTTTAAATGGTGAAAAACTGGACATAGGCGAGGCTTATTTTATTGGTAGTACCGAAGCTTTATTAAGCCTTAGCAAAAAAACCACACCGCTTTTAGATCAAAGATTTACCACTCAAATAGGCTGGCAGGTAAGCCAAAGCTTAAAATTACAAGGCGGTTTGGAATATCGCTTGGAAAGTTATAATGCTTCAACAAAAAGCTTTCTATTTGTAATGACTAGTGCGATTTGTAAATTGTAGTAGTTTGTTTAATGTTTCAATATGGTTGCTCCTTAATAACCCAAATCGTTATCACAGATCAACCCTTTAAATGCTCCAAAAAAGTGTTTCTGGAAATCTCTTCGGCTCCCAAACTTTCCAAATGATTCGTATAGATCTGGCAATCTATCAATTTATAATCGGTGTTTTGTATAAACGTGATAAATCCTGCTTTACTGGCATTATTTACTTTGGCAAACATACTTTCGCCACAAAACACCCCATTGTTCAGATCAACGCCGTAAAAACCGCCAACAAGTGCATCATCTTGCCATACTTCAACAGATTTGGCATATCCCAGTTCATGTAATTTTATATAGGCATCGATTATACTTTTAGTGATCCAGGTACTTTCCTGTCCGTTTCGTTTGGCTTTAGCACATTCCTTAATAACAGCTTTAAAAGCCTGGTTTACCGTAACGGTAAAGTCCTTGTTACGCAAAACCTGCTTCATGCTTTTAGAAACCTTCAGTTTTTCAGGAAACAACACAAATCGTGGATCCGGGCTCCACCATAAAATAGGTTCTTCAGAATCAAACCAGGGAAAAATACCGGACTTATATGCCAGCACTAAACGTTCTACAGATAAGTCCCCACCAACAGCCAACAGCCCTTCGGAGGTAGCCTGATTCACATTTGGGAACCATATGTCATTGTTTAAATAATGCATCTAAAACATTCTTGATATTTTTTTCAAGGAAAATTCAAACTACAATATTGTGTAAAAATAACAAACCTCAACATTAATTTGTTGAGGTTTTTACTCGAGACCCTTCGACTGCGCTCAGGGTGACAATTTATACTAAAATGGCAGATCGTCGTGATCCTCTTCTTTTAGTTCTCCGGCAGGTTCAAAAGCATCCATTGGAGGTACCGGAGGCACATCGCCAGCAGCCGGTTCCTGCTGTACAGCTTCAATTCTCCAACCTTGAATAGAGTTAAAATATTTGGTTTCCCCCTGAGGATTCACCCATTCTCTACCACGTAAATTGATATTTATCTTTACTTGTTGTCCTACCTGATAATTGTTTAATAAGTCGGTTTTATCCTGAACAAATTCCACCATAATATGTTGCGGATACTGCTCCTCTGTGGTTACAACTATTTCTCGCTTTCTAAAACCATTGGCTCCAAAGGTTTGTGTTTCTCCTATAACTTTAATTCTTCCTTGAACTTCCATTTCTTAATTTATATATTTATTATTTATTCTCACTTAATAGTATTTTCCACGCACTTTCCACATCTCCAAAGCTTAAATAGTTGCGTGCCAATTTATGCTTTTCTCTGTGCGTTGCTGTTTTTATGTTCGGATAGCGATCACTTAAATCATTTATAAAAGCTGCAACATCTTCTTCGTTTGGTAAAGTTTCTACATTACCTAACATCCCTAGATCGTTTCCGGTTAAGATCATACTGTTTTTCACATGCTCCGGAAAACTATCAACACCAATGCCTAACGTTGCTATGGGTTTGGGTATTTCAAAAAAGCCCTTTTTAGCTCTACTGTAAAAGCTACCTCCGGCGCGGGCTACCAAATCCAATTTAGTTTGATTGATGGTTTCATCTTCATTTAAAACGGCATCATCGACATGCAACTTTAACACCTCACAGATCACCAAATTACCCGCACCGCCTTCAGATCCTAATGCCACCACCTCATTCACTTTACATTCAAACTGTACCGGTGATTCTCCTACCCTGAATGGCTTGACCAAATCGGACTTTAACATGGTTAAACCTGCTTTTTCAAACTCATTAACCCCTTCCGGATATTCCGTACTGCTCAATGACATTTGATGCACCATATCAAAATTCACCACATTAATAACCACTTCTTTTGTGGTTTCAACGTTATGCAATGTATGTTTGGTTGTATTGTCCCTAACCCGTCTTGCCGGTGAAAAAATCATAACCGGCGGATTAGCACTAAACACATTAAAAAAACTAAAAGGTGACAAATTTGGTGTCCCGTTTTTATCAACAGTACTCGCAAAAGCAATGGGTCTGGGTGCTACAGCGCTCAACAAATAGCTGTGCAATTTCCCGGTTGATAATTCTTTTGGTTCAAACGACGCCATTAAACGCTTTTAGTTTCAACAAATGTAACCAATAAAGCGTGCAACTAAAAACCGATTTACTAACAACTTGGGCAATAATATTAACAGATTTACATTATATTACATGTTAAATTAAGTTTTAATGATGTTTACTAAGCACCAAAATGCCTTTCGCTGGTTTATTGTAGCTGCCTCATTTATTGTTGTGTCTGTTATCATGTGGAAAACCTATGAGTTTTTTCAGCACTTTAAGCATGAAGAACGCACTAAAATGGAAATTTTGGCGTCTTCTCATTCAGATTTAATAAAAACGGATAATCTTAATGCTGATATGGGAGATTTGCCACTAAAGGTAATTACCAGTAATAAAACAACACCTATGATCATGGTCAACAAAGACGGCATCATAGACTTCAACAATATAGACCCGATAAAAGCCAAAGATTCCATATATATACAGAAACTAATAGCAAAATTTGAAAAGGAAAATACACCTCTGGAAGTATCTTATGACGGTAAATTGTTCATCACTATTTATTATGGCAACTCACCGTTGCTTAACAGGCTTAAGTACTATCCTTTGGCACTGATACTTATTGTAGTATTGTTTGGAGCTGTGATCTTCTTTTTTTACAGCAGCAATAAAAATGCAACCCAGAATAAGCTTTGGTCCGGTATGGCAAAAGAGACCGCGCATCAAATTGGCACACCATTATCCTCTTTAATTGGTTGGACTGAGATTTTAAAAAGCGAAAATATCAATCCCGATTATATTAATGAAATTGAAAAGGATGTTGACCGATTAAAGATCATCACGGAACGTTTTAGTAAAATTGGATCTTTACCGACGCTGGAAACCGCCAATATTGTTGAAGAAACTATTAATTCATACGATTATTTAAAAGCCAGAGCGTCTGACCTTATCGAGTTTAAACTGATAACTCCGGATGACCATATTCCCGTTGAACTAAACAAGCAATTATACAGCTGGACGATTGAGAATCTGGTTAAAAATGCTATTGATGCCATGAAAGGGCGTGGCAAGTTAACAGTTGAAATTTCCCAGCTGGAAAACAACGTAAAAGTAACGGTAACCGATACCGGAAAGGGCATTCCGAAAAAGCATTTTAATAAAATTTTCGAACCCGGTTTTACCACTAAAAAACGGGGTTGGGGATTAGGTTTATCGCTCACCAAACGCATTATTGAAGATTTTCACAATGGTAAAATAAAAGTGCTCCACTCTGAAAAAGATAAAGGCACTACCATTCAAATAAGCTTAAAACATGCTTAAGTTATGAGTGAATCATTTATTAATTTAAAAGAAGTTGTTTTAAAGAATAACTGCCCGGAGTGTTTCAACAATGAAGGGCTACGGCTCACTTTTCAACAGAAAATAGTGGAGACTAAGTTTTACAGGTCCGTTACTTCGGATGTCAGTCATATTTTAGAATGTAAGGTATGTAACTCTATTATTTATCCGGTGCAATGGACCGATGCTATTGAACGTGTATTTGAATATCAGCAAAAAGCTATACAACCCAAAAAGCCCTCAAAATATTTGAAACAGGCTTCCTGGATTGCTATTTTATTATTTGCCCTGGTAATTATTGTTATTACCGTATTGGCAATTTATCCTATTTTATAGATGGGCTTGAATAGACCTGGCTATTTCCTGGAATTCCTCAGTAGATAATTTTTCCTTTTTAATAAAACGGGCGTCATCCATGGAATGTAACGGAATTAAGTGTACATGCACATGTGGCACCTCTAATCCAATAACCGACACACCAACTCTTTCACACGGAATGGCTTTTTCAATAGCCATCGCAATGGTTCTTGAAAAACTCATGAGTCCGTTATAGGTGGCTTCGTCTAAATCGAAAATCTTGTCAACCTCCTTTTTAGGGATACAAAGGGTATGCCCTTTACTGTTTGGGTTAATATCAAGAAACGCAAAGAATTCCTCCGTTTCGGCTATCTTGTAACAGGGAATATCGCCATTAACTATTTTCGTGAAAATTGAAGCCATAAACCAAAGTTTATCGTGTTATCTCAATAATATCGAATTTCATGACACCATTTGGCACCTGAATTTCTGCTACTTCACCTACAGATTTCCCTAACAAGCCCTTGCCAATTGGAGAATTTACCGAAATTTTACCCGAAGCCAAATCTGCTTCACTTTCGGCTACCAAGGTATAGGTCATTTCCATACCGTTGGTTTGGTTCTTTATTTTAACGGTTGATAACACCAATACTTTTGAAGTGTCCAGTTGTGATTCATCAATCAATCTGGCATTAGCCAAGGTTTCTTCCATTTTAGATATTTTCATTTCTAAAAGCCCCTGTGCTTCTTTTGCTGCATCATACTCTGCATTTTCACTCAAATCGCCCTTATCTCTTGCTTCTGCAATGGCTTGAGATGCTTTTGGGCGCTCAACATCCTTTAAGTGATTTAACTCGTCTCTTAATTTTTTTAATCCTTCTGCCGTGTAATAAGATACTTTACTCATAACTTCATCGTTTACTCACTAGGTGAGGTTTATAATGCTTCGGGCATGACCTCGAATATTTAAAATAGTTTTTGCTAAACACCTCATATTGCATACATAGAGGTAGTTTATTGAATAAAAAGATGCTGAACGTGTTCAGCATCAAAAAAATCCCGCTTTCACGAGATTGCAAATGCAAATATACAAAATATTTAAGTGTGTTTGCTTTTTGTTGTAAATTGCGGCTCACATTTATAGCATATGAAAGTTATTTATATCCTTATTTGCCTGGTCTTTCTAAGTGCCTGTAGTGGAAATTCAGGAGAAGACGAAAACTGCAAGTTTTTGTTAGACGTCAATGTTCATGAAACTATAAATTTAAGTCTCCCTCAATACAGTCAGTTGCAATTTGCAGGAAATTCGATATATATCCCTAATGCCGGAAACGCCGGTATTATTATTGCCAGTACCGGCTTTGATTTTTATGCCTGGGATGCCAGTGACCCTAATCGTGTGCCAAGTGCCTGTTCCACTTTGGTACCTTCCGGATTAGAAGCTACTTCCAGTTGCCCTGATAAGAACAAATACAGCCTTGTTACCGGAGCGCCTTTAGAAAATTCGTCGTTACGCTGTTCTCTTAAGTTTTATAGAGTTGAAAAAAACGGGAATAACCTTTTGATTTTTAATTAAGCGGGTTGCATTTGTTGCTTCCACTTGAAATAGCCAACAAAAGAAAAGATCAAATACACAACGGTTAAGGCACTATACCAGTTTAAATCTTTACCTAAATACAGCGCAATGGTAACGCCGTTAATTACAATCCAAAATTTCCAGGAACCCAGCCATTTTTTAACTTCCATATAGCTGGCTATGAAACTAAAAATGGTAGTATGGGCATCTAAATACGGGGCTGCCGCATCGGTATAATTCCCAAAGAAATAACCCAATAACAGGGAAAGCACTTCTCCTATTAGAATGATAAACAAATAATGTCTCACAGGTAAATCAGTCACCTTAAAAACCTGGTTCTGTTGCGTAGACCTTTTCCAATATATCCAACCATAAACTCCAATGATCACATAATAGGTGTATAAAATAGCTTCGGAATACAATTGTGTTTTATAAAATAATACAATACTGAATAAAGAACCTATAATGCCAAAGAGCCAGCAAAGAATTTGCTCCTTAATCAGGAATACCAAATAAGCCAGTCCACATATCACCGCTATTATTTCTAAATATAGGTCCATTAAAAAAGCGACAAATAGTTTTGATAATAGGCTTCACTTGTAAACTGCCTGCCATGAAACTCCAAATGTTGAAAGGGCTTTGGTATGGAAAAAAAAGCAAAGGAAAAACGTTCCAAACTTTTGTTTGTAAAATCTACCTGATGTCCTAAAGCTTTATATGCCCCTTTGGTGAGATACTCTAACAAATAGCCCGGGAAGACTATAATATTATCTACCGTTTTTAATACTTGTTTTTGGCCTAAGGCATTATGATGTGCAAATCCCTCGGGAACTCCAAAAACAAAAACTGTAAACAACGACACATCTACATGTTTAGACAATCGCAATTCTGATGAAACACTTTCATTAACAGGTGGGTAGTAATTGCAGGATACCATATGCCCGATGTTAGCCTCATAAAATTGCCTTAGTCCCGGAATTTTCAAATCATCCATAATCTCCCATTCAACCTGTCTTATTCGCGTTATTAAATGATCCCATTCCTGAGTTAAGAAGGGATGAAACGCTTTGGGAAAATCTTCTTTTTTAGAGAATTCAGACAATACAAAGGAGTGCAACAAATCCGTATCGTATTGATTCAAGCTATCTTTTTGGCCTAAATAAGAATACCCATCAAACGCACCTTTATAGTGCGCTTGAAGGTAGTCACGTTTATAAACTTCCGGTTTTTCAAGAAAGGCCTTAAATCCCTTTTTGAGAACGCTATCAGAACTCTTAAAATATGCCGTTTCTACTAAACCAAAGGCTTCAGGTAACATTCTAATATCAAAATCTTAATGTAGCCCCAACCAGGAAGTTTGTTGTAGCCTGTGGATAGAACCCGGCAAAATAGCCCGTAGTTGTGCCCGTAGGACTAGATGAATCATCAAAATCAAACGAGCCAAAGTAACCGTTAGACACATATTCCTTATTGAATATATTATTTACTAAAGCAGATAACACAATTGATTTAAATATCTTATTCGGTTTGATCTCATAAACCACGTTAAAATCACTTACAAAATAGCTATCTAACACAGATTCGGATGAATCTATATTACCCATATATTGTTCACCAACATATTTACTTAAAAGTGATAATTGTAAGTTTTCCGCTGGAAAGAAGTTAAGGGCATTACCTATAACCAAATCCGGTGAAAATGAAATATTAGTATTTCCCAGGTCTACTAATTCTCCATCAATAGAACTTGTGAAATCTCTATTTTTATTTCTACTTAAAGCTACGTTTGTAGACGTACTGAACGCGTTACAGAACTTAATATTGGCATCAACCTCTAACCCCAATCTATAGCTCTTACCACTGGTGGCTCTTATAGGGCTTCCAACATCATCCAATTCGCCGGTTAGCACCAGTTGATTCTGATAGAACATATAGTAAATATTAGTATTTACGGCTACTTTACCAGTGTTATGACGCCACCCTAATTCAATATCATTCAAAGTTTCATTTTCTGTTACTCCGGCTTTAAAATCATCACGATTAGGCTCTCTATTCGCTCTGGCATAAGAGGCATAAAAACTATTGGCTTCGCCAGACCTATAGGTTAATCCGAACTTAGGATTAAAAAAACTAAAATCTGCATCGGTTACAAATAATTCCCTGTCAGAATTCAAACCATTGGTTTTGTAACTCACAAAACGACCCTGTAAGTCTACAAATCCGGTAATTTCTTTACTTAATTGAAATGTTGCTTTTGAGAACACACTAAAATCATTCTTAGTGGCATCACCTTCGTAGTAACGGTCGCGAATATCAGTGTTTGCTGCTAAATCAGAGCCCCAGATCACTTCTCCAAAGTGATCGCCGGTATACACACTATAGGATAATCCCGAAATAATTTCAAAACCATTATTCTTATAGGTTACGTTAGCATTGGCTACATAAAAATCGTTATCCAGCCATCTGCGTACTATAACATCAGAATCGTCTTCAATTAAATTTGCAAAATCTGCAGCTGACTCTTCAGGTTTGTATTGTTCAAAATACCCTTTCCCTTTGGTATAGTTTAAACTAATATTTGTAGACCAGTTATTATCAAAACGTTCATTCCAATGTAATTGAAAATGATCTTGCCAATAGTTATCGGTTTCATTGTCGTAGGTATACGGATTTTGGCGACGGTCTTCCCTAAGCTGTTCTGCTGTTAATCCGGCCCATGACTGATACGTATATTCCTTCCCTCCAAAAGTTATGGCTTTAATTAAGGTATTATCATCTTTATAAACCCCCTGTAAAAAGAAGGCCTTTAAATCTGTAAAAGCTCTATCTACATAACCATCGGAATCTATTTTTGAGAAACGTCCTGAAACTTCAAAATGATCATTCAATAGGCCTGTACTCAATTTCACGGTGTGTCTTCTTGTATTGTAACTACCAACACTTGTTGAAATTTCACCATAAGCCTCTTTTGAAAAAGCATCCGTTAGCAAATTCAAACTAGCTCCAAAAGCACCTGAACCATTAGTTGATGTCCCTACACCACGCTGTAATTGTAAACTTTCTGTTGACGAAACAAAGTCTCCCAAGTTTACCCAAAACGTTCCCTGACTTTCAGCATCGTTATACGGAATACCGTTAATAGTTACATTGACGCGTGTTGCATCTGTACCACGTACTCTAATACCGGTATAACCAATACCTGCTCCGGCATCACTGGTTGTTACTACGGATGGCAAGTAATTTAGTAAAATAGGAATATCCTGCCCTAAATTACGTTTAGCTAATTCTTCTTTACTAACATTAGAATGCGTAATAGGTGAGTTGGCATCTACTCTTACCGCTTTTACTAAAACTTCATCTAATTTTTCTGTTGAAGTTGAGTCCTGTTGTACTTGATTTTGTTGTGCACTCGCACTGACTGATAACACTAAAAGTGCTAAAAAAAGAAATAAATTTTTCATGTCGATTAAAAAATTATAATCGAATAAAAAGAGGTAATTATTCTTTTGGTTTATAAAATGATTTGTTTCGAACGTCGCAAACTTGCAAAAAAGCATTGCTTTTTCGGTACTCGCTAAAAACATCTACCGGATGTTTTCTTAACGTTCGTAATCCCTAAACAGCATTACCTGTTCCAGGTTCATTGGGTATGATCTCAGCCCTCCGGAAGTTAAAAGTTAAACGTTAAAAGTCTTAATGACTACCAACTGAAAACTGAAAACTGGAAAAGCACCCCTTTTTGAGAACGGCGCAAAGATACACCAGAATTGCGAATTATAAATCATGTTGTATGATTTTTTTTAATCCATATCCGGTTTTTGCCTGTTAGCCTTTTTTTCTGCCTGTTTCCGTTTGTTCTTCAATCGCTTTCTGATAACAGACCTAGGCGTTTTTGTAGCGACTCTTTTTTTCCTGACTATTAAGGACCGCCGAATCAATTCAAAAAACCGTTTAATTACTAATGCTTTGTTTTTATGCTGACTTCTGGTGTCATCACATTGTAAGACAAGTACTCCGTCTTTGGTTAATTTATGGCGAAGCTTTAATAAAAGTTGTTGTTTTTGATCTTCTGAAAACACCAAAGAATTGTTCAAATCGAAATATAATTCAACTTTTGTAGCCACCTTGTTCACATGCTGACCACCACTTCCGGAGCTTTTCACCGCCTTGAATGTAAATTCTTTTAATAAGGCTTCTTCGCTAAACATTATTCTACCTGATGCGCCGGTTTTAGTAAATCATTTACCGTTTTTACCGGATTAAACGTTTCTAAAGGAACTTCAACAAAAACCGAATTCCAATAGGCCATACTACCGTTCCATAACCCGGGCAGTTCCAAAGCTTTAACATCTGTTCCGTTTTGAGTTTTCATGGTTATAAAGGCAGCCTCATGATCTACATACGCTTTAAGGTTGAATTTTTCGCCCTTATAATTTTTAACCCCACAAACCAAATCTGTTGGGTTGAAATGAGTTGCTTTATAAACTATGCCTTGCTGTTCTTTACTACTAAAATTAATTTGAGCAAATTCGACTATTTGAAGTGAAACATTACCTTCATTATCCCTTACCCAAAAGGGCCCTCCGCCCGGTTGTCCTTCATTTTTAACCATGCCACACACTCTAATCGGTCTGTTGAGTTTTTCTTTTAAATAAGCACTTTTCCTGTCTGAGTTATAGTCGTCAAAATCTGGTGAAACAGTTACATTTAACCTATGAATTAAAAACAATGCCATAATTTTGAAGTCTTCATCATCGCAATCATTTTTATCTAATTTATTCAAATAGGCAAATACTTTTTCCTGGACACTTAACAGTACGCCTGCCAATAATTTTTTGTATTCTGAAATAGCTACATTTTTATCTGCAACGGTAATGTTATCTATATTCTTGATAAAGATAAGGTCATAATCTAAATCGTTTAAATTTTCTAAAAGTGCTCCATGACCAGCCGGTCTGAATAAAATAGAATCATTTTCATTTCTATAGATCGAATTATCTGAAGTTAGCGCTACAGTTTCGGTAGCTTCTTTTTGATAGGAGTAGGTAACTTTAAATTCAACACCAGTGGCTTTTTTCAGATCTTCGTTTATTCTTTCAAACTCAGACTTAAAGTAATCCTGATGTTTTTCCGAAACTGTAAAATGTAAATTTGCCTTTCCATTTGAACTTGCATATAAAGTTGATTCCAACAAATGTTCACCAAACGCTGTAACCATATCTTCTTCATATCTATGAAATGGCAATAATCCTTTTGGAAAAAAACTATAGTTTAAAGCCTCTTTATTCAACATAGCTTTTACAAACGCAATACATGTTTCATCATGCGAAAAGTAGTCAAAATCAGGGACCGTTCTCTTCAACTCCCTAATGACTTCCGTATAAAATGGTAATGCTTCCAAACTCGAAAAAAAGATTCTTACCAAATCATTATTTTGTCTGTCAATAAACTGGCTGAGCGTTTCTTTGTCAGAATTAAACGTTCTTAGAAACTGAAATAGAAATTTAAACATTCTGGTGGCTGCTCCGGAAGCCGGTACAAACTTTATAATAGATAAGTCCTCTTTCTTCTTTTCATAGTAGCTGATATAATCCTGCATTTCATTTTCACTAAAGCGTTCAATGCCTCTTCCAATGGTAGCAGCGGCTAATAGCTTAGAATAAGACATCCCGTTTTTTAAACGCGCTATTTGGGCATAAACCTGATCTACAGTGATCCCTTTTTTATGTATTAGTTGAATGTCTTTTTCAGTGAACATTATTTTTCTTTTTTAATAGCTCATCAATATGTTTAACTGCTGTTTTCAGACGCTCCTCTTTATTTCCTCTTATGAGCACATACGGCCTGTTTTGTTTTATCAATTCGTTCTGAAAAGCTTCAAACATGCGTTCTCTTTCGTTCGGTTTATCCCGTAAATCATCTGCTTCCCATGGGGTATCAATATAGGTTAAAAAATACAAATCATACGTGTTTTTTAAAGCATATTTTTCAAGAATCGGATCACAATTCCCAACATAATAGGCTTCCGAATATACTTTGGTTTCCAATAAGTCCGTATCACAAATTAAAACCGTATCGGTTTTTTCGGCCAACTCATTTTCAAGGCGCATTTGTCCCTCGGCTATGGGCAATAAATCTTTTGGTTCACAGGTTTTACGTTCATTGTTCCATTTATTTTGAAGATACTCGCGGGCATACTCCGGTACCCAGACCGAGTTGTAATACCTGGCCAGCTGTCTGGACAATGTTGTTTTTCCGGTAGATTCCGGACCAAACAAAACTATTTTTATACAGTTCGCAGGCTGTTGTTTAAGCTTTTCTTCCATGCCATATATCCTTGGATTGCTAAAATAGTAAAGATTAAGTACTGAAGCGATAACATACCCCAACCCCTGGAAGCATATAACGGAACCGTTATAATATCAGCGAAGATCCAAAGGGTCCAATTTTCAATTTTCTTATTAGCCATGTACCACATAGCTGTGAAAAAAACACCCGAAGTAAAAATATCAATGTAGTTTGACGGTCCTATTTCTGTCCCATATCCTTTATAAACAATATAGGTTACCAACATGGTTAAAAGAAACATTGCAAAACCAATTAACTTCTCTTTATTGTTAGTTCTTGAAATAGGCACAATATATTTGTTCTCTTTTTTTCTGGACCAATTCCACCATCCATAAATACTCATGACTGAATAATAGAAATTCATCATCATGTCTCCCATTAATTCATCCTTCAAAAAAATATAAACGGTAATTACAGTGGCTATTAATCCTGTTGGATAAACTAATATATTTTCCTTTTTTGCATAAACCACACTGGCAATTCCAAAAACAAACGCAATTGCTTCCAGAACTATAAGATCTGCTTCCCTGTTTCTGTACGGTTCGAAAAAAAAATCAAAAATGGGGCTCATAGTCGTGTCTGTCAGACTTAACAATTTTCATATATAGCAAACCTTTATCAACCAGTTCAAAAGCTTCTTTTACTTCAGAGTTCAACACATGCATCACCTCGTCGTAATCACCATATACCTGGGTACTTAAAGGATTCTCCAAAACTTTTAAGTTGGATGCTCTTAATTTTTTGATAAAATGAATAATAGCCGGTTCAAAGTCGTCCTGTAATGGCGTTAATGTTAATTCTACTGATATTTTCATAAGTATTGGTGGCTGAGGCTCTCGAAGTCACCGCAATTTTTGAGTTAATGTCGCTTTGAGAACCCCTGCGACCTATTTTATTCTTTATGAGATACTGAACTAAATTCAGCACAAGCAAGTTCAGTATGACAAATTACGATCGTAATTCGTCAAAAAACGATTCGTCTTCTTCAAAAGCGGTTCCAATAACTACCCAATCTGCTCCTGCTTTATAAGCCTGATCCAGCTGTTGTTTAGTTCTTATGCCTCCTCCTACAATGATTGGAATACTTATTTCCTTCTTTACTTTAGCTATAATATCCCCGGCAACCGGATGCTTTGCTCCGCTTCCCGCTTCTAAATAAATAAGCTTCATCCCCAATAGTTCCCCAGCCTTTGCGGTATCAATGATTTTCTGAATATTATTAATTAATAAAGGTTTTGTATTTGTCTCGCGCTCAACGGCCGTTTCCTTTCCGCCTTCAATTAAAATATAGCCAGTTGAAATTACTTCCAGCTGTGTTTTAGCCAGTTTTGAAATAGATTTAACGTGCTTACCTATTAAATATTCCGGGTTCCTTCCCGAAATAAGCGATAAAAATAAAAGTCCGTCAGCTTTATCGGTAATCTGATTGACATCACCCGGGAACAATAGTATGGGAAGGTTTGTATGCTTTTTTATTTCATTAACTAAAACTTCCGTTGCATTTCCTTCAACAGTACTTCCACCGACAAAAATATGGGTTGTAACCGACTGATTTAATTTTGAAATAAAATTGGCAGTGTTAGCCAGGGGCATCTTATCCGGATCTATTAAAACCGATAATAATTTGTCTCCTCTTAAAATGGATGATTGTATGTTCGTATAAATTGTATCCATTTTAAGCCGTAACATAAGCGCATGAAAACCCTTCGAATTCTAAAAATCGGACATCATAACGGTGCTTTTTGCTTTTATAGTCAATCCAAGCCGTGGTTTCATTATCTTCAATTCTAAAAGGAATAGCCAGGCAATGGTCTTTAAAGCTTAATCCGGGCGTTGCAAAAAGTTTGTATAACGATTCTTTTATACACCAAAGCAAGGTAAGCTTTCTAATATAATCCGGAGCTTTTTTATCTAAGTAGTCGCTCTCATAATCAATAAACTTATGAGCTATTACAGTAATCTTGTCTCGCTGTTTTTCTACATCAATCCCAACCATTAAATCACTAATAATGACTGCAGCATAGTTAAAGGAGTGTGTAATCGATATCTGTTTCCCGTCCTTTAAATGGGGCTTCCCGCAATCATCATAGTACAAATCGGCATCCTGATAACCAAACGCCCGTAACAAATGACGAACACTTAAAAACCCGCGTTGGTGCATTTCGCTTTTCATATCTTCAACGCGCTCCAAACTTGTCTGAGTTAAAGCAAGCGGTTTCATTAGGTCCTCATAAGACTCAGTGATCTTCCAGACTTTAACACAAGTTTGTGAATTGGGAGTAATGGTTTTATATAGAGGCATTTAATTTTCTGAAAGTTATTGGTTATCTTTGCGGTCTAAAATTTAAGACCCACAAATATAACAATATGAGTACAAAAACAGTTGCTTACGTTCCTAATAAGGTTAAAGATATTTCATTAGCCGCCTGGGGAAGAAAAGAGATTGAATTGGCCGAAGCCGAAATGCCCGGGTTAATGAGTTTACGTGAAGAGTATAAAGATACCCAACCGCTTAAAGGCGCGCGTATTGCCGGTTGTTTACATATGACCATTCAAACAGCCGTATTAATTGAAACCCTGCAAGCTTTAGGCGCTGAAGTAACCTGGAGTTCTTGTAACATTTTCTCTACGCAAGATCATGCCGCAGCTGCTATTGCTGATGCCGGAACCGCTGTTTATGCATGGAAAAACATGACCGAAGAAGAATTTGACTGGTGTATTGAACAAACCTTATTTTTTGGTGAAGACAGACAACCACTTAACATGATCCTTGATGATGGTGGCGATTTAACCAATATGGTTTTAGATAAATACCCTGAATTAGTTTCTGGTATTAAAGGTTTGAGTGAAGAAACCACTACCGGTGTTCACCGTTTATACGAGCGTGTTAAAAACGGTACGTTGCCTATGCCTGCCATTAATGTAAATGATAGTGTTACCAAAAGTAAATTTGATAATAAATACGGTTGTAAAGAAAGTGCCGTTGATGCTATTCGTCGTGCAACAGATATTATGTTAGCGGGAAAACGTGTAGTAGTTTGTGGTTATGGTGATGTTGGTAAAGGTACAGCTGCCTCTTTTAGAGGGGCCGGAAGTATTGTTACCATAACAGAAATTGATCCGATTTGTGCACTACAAGCAGCCATGGATGGTTTTGAAGTAAAGCGTTTGGAAACTGTTGTTGCCAATGCCGATGTAGTCATCACAACTACAGGAAACAAAGACATTGTTAGAGCGGAGCATTTTGAAGCTTTAAAAGACAAAGCCATTGTATGTAACATTGGGCATTTTGATAATGAAATTGATATGGCCTGGTTAAATGCTAACTACGGCGATACTAAAGTAGAGATCAAACCTCAGGTTGATAAATATTCTGTTAACGGAAAAGACGTTATCATTTTAGCCGAAGGACGTTTAGTTAATTTAGGTTGTGCTACGGGACACCCGAGTTTTGTAATGAGTAACTCATTTACTAACCAGACTTTGGCTCAAATTGAGCTTTGGAATAATTCTGAAGCTTATGAAAACAAAGTGTATATGCTGCCTAAACATTTAGATGAAAAAGTGGCAAAATTACATTTAGCTAAGATTGGCGTTGAGTTAACAGAACTCAGAGAAGACCAGGCCGAATATATTGGCGTTACTGTTGAAGGCCCTTATAAGCCAGAACACTACAGATATTAATTATCATGCTGAACTTGCCTGTGCTGAATTTAGTTCAGTATTTCAGCATCTCATAACACATAATCCCAGACAAAACTACTTGTCTGGGATTTTTTTGTTTCATTAATTCCAATCAATATAAAAAGCCCTTTTCTGTAACAGAAAAGGGCTTCGGATTATTACAAAATAACAAATTACTCTTGTAAACTCAATTTCTTTAAATCATGAAAAAAGAAGGTCTTATCATCATTCATACTCACAAATAAACCGCTGGGAAACTTATCTCCTAAAGCTGCAGTAGTCACTTCGCAACCATCTGTTTCAGTGGTTCCGAGATTAATTTCTTTTATAAAAGCGTTCGTTTTTAAATCGAAAATATTAAAAGTGCCTACTTGTTGATTAGACACAATCAAGAACGATTCTTTTGGATAATGCGCAATGGCGATACCCTCAATATCATCTTTGAAATAGTCCCCGCCAAAACAATAAATCTCTTTATCCCCTTTTGAAGGTTCCGCATGATATTTTCGGATACAATGCCCTTCATCGGAATAATAAACAATGCCTTTTTTATCATCTACGGCAATGGCTTCAATTTCTTTTTTACCACTAAACTCCCCGAACTTTCTAACCAATTTGGCATGAACTCCTAAACTATCAGAAATAAATTCATATTGATGCAAATACCCTTCTTTCGGGCCTGTTTTTCTACCAACAACAGCATAAAGCTTATTGGATTCCGATGACCTATACAAAGCGATTCCCATTGGCAAATTTGCTTCGGGCAGCGTTGCATCTATGAAAACCGGAAAGCCTCCATGGTCTAATGGCTTCATATCAGGAACCGAGAACAGCCTGATTTGTTTGCGCTCTCTTTCGGTAAATGCTATCACATCTATTTGTGTAGAATCATTTAACTGAAAACCATATTCTAAATCTACATTATTAGGGCGCTTTAACCCTCTGATGGTTTTGTCTTCAATGATCTTTCCGTCTAAATCAAAAGCGTAAATAGCGCCTTCGGTATTTTTATCGGTACCAAAAACGATGCTTTTTGAAGCATCGTTTTTGTTTACCCATATAGCAGGATCGTCGGTATCATGCAATGTCTTTTCCGTAATAACATCCGGTGCAATTACAGGCAACTTTTTCCCGCATGAAGCCAATAGCAATCCAACTATAATGACATATTTATTCATTATAAGATTTCTTATGCTTCTTATTTAAATAAATCATATTTCAATCCAAACGTAACACGTCTTCCGTAGTACTCAGCCTGCATAGTTCTGGCTCTTACCCCCTGGTAATAACGCAAAGGCTGGTCTGTAATATTATTTAAATCGAAATAAATCCGTAAGGTATCATTGAAAGCATATGACGCATTAAAATCCAATAAGAATTGCTCATCGTAATACCTGTCTTCCCATCTATTCCCACCAACTTCATCAACGTAAGCATCAGAGAAGTTAGCTGACAAACGTAAGTTTAATTTTTTTCCGTTGTAAGCAACAGATCCATTAAACATGTTAGGCGCTGTACCTGGTAAGTCTACATCTGTTCTTTCTTCACCGTCACCATTTCTAATACCATTGGCATCAGAAGTTAAATAGGTATAGTTCGCCATAACGTTAAAGTTTTTAAGGAACCCTGGCAAGAAATCCAATTGGCGTTGGAAAGACACCTCTGCTCCTGTGATCGTAGCGTCATCTCCATTCTGAGGTTGGAAAGCATCAAACCCGGTTCCCGGATCCGTATATTGGAAGGTATAAATAAAATCCGAAATATTCTTATGGAATACCCCACCGGAAATAATCCCAACATTTTTAAAGTAATGCTCAGCCATTAAGTCAAAATTCATAGACTTGGTTGCATCTAATTCCGGATTTCCTAAAACGATCTCTTCATCATCATTAATTACATCTATACTTGGCACCACATCTATATAATTTGGCCTGGCTAAGGTGTTTGTCCAGGCAAAACGTAAAACCGTGTTGTCAGTTACGTTATACTTTAAATGTAAACCAGGTAAAATGTTTACATAATCTTTTTCCTCTGTAATAGTACCGATTACATCTTCTTCATCTTCAATCTGGTTACCGGTAGCTTCCGTCTTTGTACTTTCTACTCTTACACCGGCTAAAACACTAAACTTATCAGATAACTTTTGGTCTACCATAGCGTAAGCAGCATAAACTGTTTCCTTTACATTAAAGTTAGCTCTAACGAACTCATCCGGAACAGACTCCGCTTCAAACAATCCCGAATTTTGTAAATCCAGGGTTCCTAAATATTCAGGATCCACAAAAACACCTGCTGCATATTGACTACCAGCTAAATAATCCGGGTTTGTTTTATCTACCAATGGTAACCCGCTAAAGTTGTCAAAAATGCTGCTTCCCGGTGCATACTCAAAGAAGTTATTATCTCTTACCTTTTCCTTAAGTTTCGCTCTGGCTCCAAATTTTAAAGAACCTCCGGTACCAACCAGATCTACAGGTAATTTAAAGTTAGCGAAAAAGTTAAAATCTTCTTCTTCCGTATACTGGTTCTCTTCAGTGATTTCTCTTAAGCTGTAATTACTTAAACCTACATCGCTCGAATTAACAGGAGAGATTACCGGAAACTCTGTATCAGATATGTCAATATTAAAAGGAATTGGGTCTCCTCCGGATGTTTCTTCCAATTCATAAGAAATATAGCGCTCATTAAGTCTTTCTTCTGACGCTTTTGCGAAAGACGCTAACCAATCAAACTCCAATTTCCCGAATAGGTGCTCACCACCTAAGCTGTAGTTCTGCATACGCTGGTCTTCTAAACGCGTATTTTTATTTCTATCATTGTCAATACCACCTTTAGTCTGTCTTCTAATTTCACCTTGAAACCCTAATTCCGGGTTATCTTCGTCAACATACTCGATACCTCTATAACGTAATCTAAAACGATTTTCCCTGTCGTCTCTCCAGTTATACATGGTCTTAACGAATACTTTGTTATTGGCATCGAAAGCATAGTCTAAATTAACCGAAAAACTACGTCTGATACGTTGCACTAAATAGGTTCTGATATCGTGTTCATTAATGAAATCATCTTCATTGTCATCCCACTCAAATTCAATGTTATCCGACCCAAAATCTGAGTCGTTGATAGAAGCAGAAGCCATCCAACCAAATTTTCCGTTCTCAGTCCTGTCTCCAATTAAAAACGATCCGTTAACAATACGTCTGTCATTAATAGTATTAACACCGGAACCTAAAGTAGCTGCTGCTCTAAATGAGCTGGGGGATGTTCTGGTAACCAGGTTTACAGAACCTCCCAATGCATCAGCATCCATATCCGGAGTAACCGCTTTATTAACTTCAATAAGTTGGATCATATCCGATGGAATAAGATCCATTTGAACATTTCTGTTATCCCCTTCAGCAGAAGGTATACGACTTCCGTTTAAAGTAACAGAATTCAATTGTGGAGCCAGACCTCTGACTATAATGTTTCTTGCTTCCCCCTGATCTACCTGCATGGTGATGCCCGGGATACGCTTCACCACATCACCAATATTGGCATCCGGGAACTTACCAATTTGATCCGTAGAAACTACATTGGTAATGTTTTGCTTATTCTTTTGTGCATTTAATGCTTTAGCCTGTCCACCGTTATAACCATTGATTACAACACCCTCTAACTCTAAAGCCTTGGCCTTAATGGTTATAGTAACATTAGCAGTTTGACTGTCACTGACTTCCACCTGTGCTTCGGTATCCGAATAGCCTAAATATACTACTTTGATAGTTTGACTTCCCGATGGGATATTTACGAATAAAAACCTTCCATCCACATCAGAAACAACCCCTTTGCTTAAAGATTCTATCAATACATTCGCAAAAGGAACTGCAAGCCCTTTTTCGTCAATAATGGTTCCTTGAATATTTCCATTTTGAGCAAATCCGATAAATGAAAACAGTAAAGTAAAGAATAAAAATACGTAACGTTTTTTCATGATTAATTAATTGTTAGTTATTTAAGCGAAATAACAAAACCACTTTCCCATCCTCATTAATTGGGGTTTAAGATAATGTTATAAATAAGCAGGAAAATACCTCTGTTTTAAATTGGCTTAACATTAAATAAATCTTTTGAAAACATATTAATTCTAGTAGGAATGTATAATCATTTCCCAGGCGTTTTTCTCAAAACCCATTTCTAATGAAATGAAAATCATATCAGGAGTTCCAATCTCGCAACTCTGGGTACTTTTGAAATACTAACAATTAAAAATATTTTATGATGAAACAATTACTTAAACTTTTAACTTTAACAATTGCTTTGGGAACGATTAATTTTAGTTCAGGACAAATGACCGTCTCAATAAGTGGGGCAAATCAACTAAGTGAAGACGGCTTTTTTATGAATAATGGGGTGGCAGCAGATTTGATAATAGTAGTAGACAATATTCCTGACCCTTTGAGTAGTTATACAAACTCTCAAATTAGATTGATTGAAGACGGCTCTGCAAATATCACCGGTGCAGGATTGGCTACCAATTTCTTTTTTTCAATTGATCCTGCAGAAGCTGACGTATCGGGTGATCCACACTTAAATTTTATAACAACCGGATCAGGTAATAAAACAAGAACTTTTAATATAACAAGTTTAAATCAAAGCTTATCCGGTCTTCTTTCCGGAGCCGATAAGGACGTTGACTTAGTAGCCAGATTTGTTATGACAGACGCTAGTGGTACAGCTTTTACAGGCTACGATGCACTTACTAATGGTGATAACAGATATGGTTTTGTTCATGATATTACTATAAGGCAAGGTATAACATTATCCAATTCAAAATTTGACAATATCTCTAAAGGCATTTACCCAAATCCGGTTACAACTGAATTAACAATAAGTAATAGTATTAAAACCAACAGTTACGAAGTGGTTAACATGCTTGGTAAAACCGTAAAAGAAGTAAAAGCTACGGGGCGTATGGATGTATCTGATCTAACCAGTGGTATTTACTTATTAGTAACGGATTCCGGTGTAGCTAAGTTTGTGAAAAAATAATTCCTGAAACTAAATAAAATTGATAAACAAAAACCCCTTTCCAAATTGGAAAGGGGTTTTTTAACTCTTCGACCCTGCTCAGGGCCAGTATTTTAAATCTAAATCCTAAGCCTCAAAAGGGACTACAGATACATAAGATTTATTGTCTTTCTTTTTTGTGAATTTTACAATACCATCAACTTTGGCATGTAATGTATGATCTTTTGAAGAGTACACATTTTCACCCGGGTGATGTGTATTTCCTCTTTGTCTTACGATAATGTTTCCTGCAATTGCAGCCTGACCACCAAAAATCTTAACACCTAAGCGTTTCGATTCTGATTCTCTACCGTTTTTCGAACTTCCGACTCCTTTTTTATGTGCCATTTTATTTCGATTTTATATTGCCTGTCTGCCTGATGCAAGACAGGTAGATTATACTTTTTTAACTTAAAGCAGCTATTAAATCGGCTTTCTTCATTGAAGAAATTCCAGTGATACCTTTAGCTTTAGCCAATTCTTTTAATTCAGCTACAGTTAATTTACTTAAATCCTGTGTTGCTTCAGCTGGTTTAGCTTCTGCTTTTGGTGCCTCAGCTTTAGGAGCTTCTTTTTTAGGAGCTTCTTTCTTTGCCGGGGCAGCTTTTTTGGCTCCCGTAGCAGCAATGCTTTCAATTACTATTTCTGTTAATGCCTGGCGGTGACCATTTTTTACACGGTAACCCTTACGTCTTTTCTTTTTAAAGACGATTACTTTATCACCTTTTAGGTGCTTAACGACTTTAGCTCCAACCTGAGCGCCGTCTATAGCCGGGGCGCCAACAGTTACATTGTCACCATCTGCAACTAAAAGAACGTTATCGAAAGCTACTTTCTTACCTTCTTCTGTCTGTAAACGGTTAACAAAAACTTTTTGGTCTTTTTCAACTTTAAATTGATGCCCTGCTATCTCTACAATTGCGTACATAGCGTAACGTTTTTATTAATTAATTCATTAAACAAACCCCTTTGATTCCTCAAAGGCGGGTGCAAATATACTGCTAATTAATTAAACTACAAACGTTTTATGGATTTTGAGGAACATTTCTGCTGTTTTTAAAAAGCTGCATGACAGACAAGGTAGCTACTACCGTTGTTGCTAACCCCATAACAGCTACAATGAAGGTTACCATGCCAATATCCACATTAAATTTACCATTAAAAGTTTGCAATAACTCAGGTAAGAAATTTGAGTTTATTTCTGTGGAATAAAACAAAAAGAAAGCTGTGAACAGAATAGTGGCTACAAAGCCGGTAATAATACCCGTTTTAAAGCCTTCAGCATACGAAAACGAATCGGACAATTGCAATTTACTTAACCTTACGGCCTCATACACGCCAAAACCTGTAATAAGTGCATTAAAAAAACTAAATGCTGGATTTATGTGCTTATCGAACAATGACAGAATCAAAAAATATGCTACTAAAACAGCACTTGTAACGAGGCCAAATCTGATGGGAAGTGATATTTTTTTCATGTGCTAATCCTTTTTTTTTGGTTAATAATCACATGTAACCTCTGCTTATAAAATCATTAATATATCAATGGGGCTAATAATTATTCTACCGTGTCCGCTTCCTCTTTTTGAAGTTAGCATGTTCTTAAATTTCGTAAAAAAAAACGAGAATTAATAATTTAGCCCTGATTATTTCAGATGATCAGGTCCTTTTTTTATGTGCCAAATACACCCCAATGAGTATCATAATAGCTGCTATAGCCTGCAAAAAACCAAATTGCTCTCCGTCTAAAACACCCCAAAAAACAGCAACTATGGGCATTAAATAAGCTACAGAAGATGCAAAAACCGGTGTAGACACCTGCACCAATTTATTGAACAGTACCTTAGCAATAGCTGTTCCAAACAATGCTAAGAGTACCATATATAACAAAGCTGGTTTTAAATGTTCATTTGTAAGAACTTCTTCTTTAAAAAAACCGGTACAAATTAAAATCACTACCGCCGGAATTATAATAACCACAAAATTTCCAATAGCAATTGTTAAGGCGTTCACATGTTGAAGATGTTGTTTTAAAATATTAATACTGGCAGCGTACATGAACGTGGCTATTATTACCAAAGCAGCGTACAAATAATTTTGATTGGGGTTTAAAGAAGCACCATTCATAATTAACATGATGGTTCCTGCCAGTCCAATAAAAACACCCAAAACCTGTCTTTTGGTAGAGTTTATTTTAAACACAAAAAACCCAAGTACAATAGTATTCAAAGGCACCAACGAGTTTAAAATAGAAGCTATGGCACTATCTATTTCCGTTTCTGCAAAGGCAAAAAGAAATGCCGGAAAAAATGTACCCAATAATCCTGTTAGAATCATCCATTTCCAATCTCTAACGGCAATATCATGTACTTTTTTAAATCCTATGATAAAAAGAAATATACCCGTAAATATAATTCGAACCGCTCCCAGTTGCATGGGTGTTAACCCTTCTAATCCTTTTTTAATGAGTATAAATGAACTTCCCCAAATTACTGACAGTATAAACAGGTAGATCCATTTAGGATGAAGCGCCTTCATAGGTGTTTCTTTTGAAACACAAAATTCAACTTTTTTAACTTAAAAAAACAGCTTTATTTAGTAATTTTGCACAATATCAGGTGTTAATATATTCTTAAGCCCTTTGATTATTAATGCCCGTTTAATTAAATTCATTTTAATTTTAAAAGTATCTCATATAATGAACACATTAAAAAGTATTATGGCGCTTGCAATAATGGTTTTACTAACTGTTAGTTGTAAAAACGAAACCAAACCGGAAGTGAAAACGGTTGAAGTCGCTGCTGAAGCTTCAAAAACAATAGACCCAAATGCCACTTACGCAAAAGCCGAGTTTACCATTGATGGTATGACCTGTGAAATAGGTTGCGCTAAAACCATTGAAAAGAAAATAGCCAAGATGGAAGGTGTAAAATCAGCTACTGTTGATTTTGACAGAAAGTTAGCTATGGTTGAATATAATGAAGCTAAAGTAACTCCAACGTCTTTAGAAACAACCGTAACCAATGTTGCCGATATTTATAAAGTAAGTGACATGAAAACTGTTGAAGCGTTTTCAACTAAAAACTAAAAAGAATAGAAACGTATAATTCTGAATTCATTTCAGAATCTTAAAAATCACCTTTGAAATGAGAACCTGAAACAAGTTCAGGTTGACAACATGCCGTTTTATGGAAGTTTTATTTCCACCTGATGGTTTCCATAATGTGTTTAATATCTTTTTGCAAATAATTGGCTGCCGGTAAAATAGAATCGTAATTAGGTCTTGCATAAAAATATAAAGACCCTGTTAAAAAATGGTTCACACTATCGGTGACGTAAAACTGTGCCGGAGAGGCTACATTGCCTTTTACTTCCGATAACATTCCATAAACTTTTTGGCTGCTATTCTCATAGGGCGTTACCGGAATTTCATCAGCTTTTTTAGTATGCTCTAACGTAAGCTTTTGGGCATCACGTAAAAAATCTTCCAGATTCTTTTTATTACCTTCAATAGCTTTGTATGTTAAGAATATGGTACCTTTTAAGGTTTGGTATTCTATATTGATGCCATAACTTTCGGTAGAAGCCTTCATTTTTTTTGAGATGAGTTTAGTGGCCAACATATTGGTCTCAAAAGTAAAAGGCATTTCAACTTTAGCTCCAACATATTTGGCTTCCGGGTAATCCAGTCTTAAAAACGCCTTGGGTTTGGGTTTATAATCTTCACCACATGACACTAACATTAAAATGCCCATTATCGAGAACGTTTTTAACAATAAATTGAAAGTTGCCCTTAAAATCATAGTATAGTATTCAGTTTGCAGTTACAGTGATCCGTCTGTGATAAATGTGATAAAAATTAATTGATTGTAAATTTTACAAGTTTAATTCTTTTTCTATCTAAAGCTTCAATAGTAAAAACGTAATTTCTAAAATTTATTTTACTATTCAATTTTGGGAAACTCCCTGATATTTCCAGAACAAAACCTGCAATGGTTTCGGCTTCGCCTTTGTTTTCTTCAAAAAGGGCCTCATCTTCAATTTTAGTAATCTTATAAATGTCTTTTAAGGCCGTTTTACCTTCAAACACATAATTGTTAGCATCCAGCTTGGAGTATTGCAAATCTTCATCATCAAACTCATCGCTAATATCACCCACTATTTCCTCAATAATATCTTCCAAAGAAACTAACCCGGACGTTCCGCCATATTCATCAACTACAACCGCTAAATGCACTTTTTTCTCCTGGAACTCAGCCATTAAATCGTCTAACTTTTTATTCTCCGGAACAAAAAACGGTTCTTTAATTAAGTGCACCCAATCAAACTGCTTTTTATTGATATGAGGCAGTAAATCTTTCACATAAAGGATCCCTTTAATTTGATCAATATTGTCTTCGTATACCGGAATCCTGGAATATCCGTTTGAAATGATCTCAGGCATGATCTCGGCATATTTCTGATCAATATTTAACGCAAAAATATCAATGCGAGGTCTCATGACCTGTTTGGTATCAGTGTTTCCAAACGACACAATCCCCTGTAATATTTTGTGTTCTTCCGTAGTGGTGTCTTCTTCACTTGTAAGCTCTAAAGCTTGTGATAACTGATCTACACTTAAATTGGATTTTCGTCTACCCAGTTTATTATGAATGGTCAGGGTTACACTTTGCATTGGCAAACTAATTGGCGAGAAAATCACATCTAAAACCTTTAACGGATAGGCCATAAAAGACGCAAACTTAACATTATTCCTACTGGCATAGATCTTTGGCAAAATTTCACCGAACAGCAAAATAAGAAAAGTGATAACAACAACTTCAATGATAAATTTCACTCTTGGATCTGCTATGTCCGCAAACATAAAATCACCCAAATAGGCAAACAAAATAACCGTGGCAATATTTATGAAATTATTAGCTACCAAAATAGTGGCCAGTAATTTTTTAGGATGTTCCAGAAGTTTTGAAACCACTTGTATGCGTCTAGACTTTTCTTCCAAACCCACTTCAATATCGTTTTTAGTGAGCGAGAAGAGCGCCACTTCAGCTCCCGAAATAAGTGCAGAACAAACTAAAAGAAGAACCAGCAATGCAAAGCTGGAAATCATTGAAAAATCTAATGCAATGACTAAATTTAAAAAACTCGCGGGATCAGGGTCCAAATACTTTGGTTTTAGTTAAACAAAAAGTTTTTAAAAACTTTTGACGGCTTCCTGTTTTCACAGGAATGACAAATTAATGAAATCTCAACCAAAGTTGAGACGTGCTTTTTCATTTTAAAACGGAAGATCATCGTTTTCGTCTTCAATAGGTTCGCTAACCGATTGTTGTTGATTTGCAGCAGGCTGTTGCGGACTCTCAGCGGCTTGTGCATTTTGCTCACTTTCCTTTTTAGTAGTTAAAAAGGTAAAATCCGTACATTGAATTTCGGTGCTGTAACGTTCATTACCACTATCATCCTGCCACTTACGTGTTTTTAAACGTCCTTCTATATAAACCTTATCACCTTTGCTTAAATACTTTTCGCAAATTTCGGCACCTTTATTTCTAACTACTATATTGTGCCACTCGGTATTGGTAATGCGTTCATTGGTTTGCCTGTTGGTATAGGTCTCATTAGTAGCTAAAGGAAACCTGCCAACACACCCGCCACCTTCAAAATAATGCATTTTCACCTCATCTCCTAAATGCCCTATTAGCATAACTTTATTTAACGTTCCTGACATAGCTTTAATTTATTATAGATGCAAAATTACTTAATTGTAACTCTTTTTTAAAATTAATAAAAAAATATGGTTTAAGGGCTTTTTAGAAATGAAATACTTCTATAAAATTCCCAATTAAAATGGGTACTGCATAATGATATATATCGGTAACGGGAATGCCTTCAACGGGAAGTTCTTTAACTTTTACTATCCAAAACTTAACGTATAAATGCTGATGGGATAGCTTATGAACTATGTTGTCTTCATTATAAAGCGATAAATCAAACGGCACATTTTTTAATAAGTCATGCGTTACTGTTTGTCTCTTAAAAGTTTTAAAATCCACATTCGATTTTGTTTCCACTAAAGGAAACTGATACAGGTTTTGCCAAATACCTTTGCCTTCCCGTTTTTCTAAAATAGTTTTCCCATCTTCAGAAATGAAGACCAGGAAATTGAAATACTTTTTTTTGGCTTTTGCGGATTTAATTTTAACCGGTAATTCACTTATTTTATTTTTATTAAAAGCTATACACGAATCACTTAACGGGCAAACCGAACAATCCGGATTTTGAGGCCTGCATTGTACTGCTCCAAATTCCATGATGGCCTGATTAAAATTAGCGGGATGCTTTTTATCAATAAGTTCTTGAGCTAGTTGTTTAAATTCCTTGCTCCCTTTGGTGCTGTTTATAGGTGAATCTATCCCAAAATAACGTGACAATACTCGGTATACATTACCATCAACTACAGCCGTTGGTTCATTAAAACAAATGGACGCTATCGCACTGGCAGTATAATCGCCCACGCCCTTTAATTTTAATAACTCTTTATAGGTGTTTGGGAATTCACCTTCTAATGCATCCACTATATATTTTGCGGTGGCATGAAGGTTTCTGGCTCGGGAATAATACCCGAGGCCCTGCCACAATTTTAACACCTTACTTTCATCGGCTTTTGCCAGATGAAAAACCGACGGAAATGCTTTTAAAAAACTATAATAATATGGTAACCCCTGCTTAACCTGTGTTTGCTGCAAAATTATTTCGGAAAGCCAAATGTAATATGGGTCTTTTGTCTGTCTCCATGGAAGTTCACGCTTATTTATTGAATACCAGTTAATTAAGATTTTTGAAAATTGCATTGACACTTTTTCTACAAAGTGCTAAAATAAACGTTTATAATATTAAATTTTAATGAATTAGGTTTGAAATATTGAATATTAAATCCCTATATTTGCATCCCTTAAAAATATTATATAGTAATCTAAAAAATAAAAATTTAAAATGACGAAGGCTGATTTAGTAGCAAAAATTTCTGAGAAATTAGGAATTGAAAAAGGAGATGTTCAAGCGACTGTTGAATCTTTTATGGAAGAAGTAAAAACTTCATTAGAAAGTGGCGATAATGTGTATTTAAGAGGTTTTGGCAGCTTCATTATTAAAACAAGAGCAGAAAAAACCGGTAGAAACATTTCTAAGAACACTACCATTAAAATACCTGCTCATAACATTCCTGCATTTAAGCCTGCAAAAGTTTTTGTTGAAGGTGTAAAAACTAACGTGGACGTTAAGTAATAAAACATAATACTGTCCCGATAGCTATCGGGATTATTCAGTATTAAACGAATAAATTATTAATTAAAAAAATACACTATTTATGCCAAGTGGTAAAAAACGCAAGAGACATAAGGTAGCGACGCATAAGCGTAAAAAACGTAGACGCGCTAATCGTCACAAAAAGAAAAAATAAATCAAAAAAGTAGTTAGATTAACTACTTTTTTGGTTAAAAAACAAAAACGTTCTTTGAAATGAGTTCCATGTGAACTCCACGGGTAAAAATCCTGTGATGTATTGTTTAAAATTGATTTGTACTGTCATACTGAGCGCAGTCGAAGTATCCTATTTATCACAACTTAAAGTTGAACCAATAAATGCTTCATGCTCATTCAGAATGACACCTTTTTTAAACAATCAAAAAAATATTGTTTAATCCATCTGTACAATTCAGTTGGCAGTTTTCAGCCACAGTTAGCAGTTAATATACTGTAAACCGAACACTGAGACTGTAGACTAGAAGGTATGGATAAAAATTAACTACATGGATAAAGAATTGATCATCCGATCTAGTTCCGATGCTGTTGATTTTGCCTTATTAAAAGATGGAAAACTAATTGAATTACAAAAGGATGAAGACGAGAACAATTTTTCGGTTGGTGATGTGTTTATAGCCAAAATAAGAAAAACGGTTCCGGGTTTAAATGCTGCATTTGTTAATGTAGGTTATGAAAAAGATGCTTTTTTGCATTATCATGATTTAGGCCCAAAATTGCCTTCACTTTTAAAATTCTCAAAACGTGTAAGCACAGGTAAACTAAGAAATTTTTCTTTAAAGAATTTCCCATTTGAAAAAGATATTGATAAAGACGGCAAAATTGCCGATGTCTTAAAATCAAATCAATCGCTATTAGTACAAATAGTAAAAGAACCCATATCAACCAAAGGCCCGAGAATAAGCTCAGAGCTTTCTATTGCCGGTAGATATATTGTTTTAGTGCCTTTTTCTAACCGTATTTCTATTTCACAAAAAATAGAATCACGCGAAGAGAAAGACCGTCTAAAACGCCTGGTAAAAAGTATAACACCACAAGGGTTTGGCGTTATTGTACGTACGGTAGCACAAGGCAAAAAAGTAGCCGAACTAGATAAAGATTTACAGAATTTGCTTAGTCGTTGGACGGCAATGTGTAAAAAGTTACATAGAGCCCATCATCCCAGTAAAGTGTTAGGAGAAATGAATAAAGCCTCGTCTATTTTACGAGACATTTTTAACGACACTTTTACCGGAATAACAGTTGATGATGAAGAGCTTTATTACCAAGTAAAAGATTATCTGCAAGAAATTGCACCAAAGAAAGAATCAATAGTTAAATTGTATCAGTCTAAAGTTCCGATTTTTGAAAAATTCGGGATTGAAAGACAAATAAAAACCTCTTTTGGCAGAACCGTTTCTATGGCTAAAGGTGCTTATTTAGTAATAGAGCACACCGAGGCTTTACATGTTATAGATGTAAATAGCGGAAATCGTTCAAACAAAGCCAGTAACCAGGAGGATACAGCACTGGAAGTTAATTTAATAGCTGCTACAGAAATGGCGCGTCAATTACGATTACGTGATATGGGCGGTATCATAGTGGTAGATTTTATTGATATGACCAATGCCGAGAACAGGCAAAAGCTCTTTAATCATCTTCGTGAAGAAATGAAAGATGACCGGGCAAAACATAAAATATTGCCACCCAGTAAATTTGGCCTGATACAAATAACAAGACAGCGTGTACGTCCTGAAATGAATATTAAAACCCGCGAGGAAAATCCTAACGGGATTAACGGTGCCGAAATTGAAGCACCCATCGGACTCGTACAAAAAATAACGCAGGATCTTGAAGTATTGTTCAGAAAAGACTATAAAAAGGTGACCTTAAACACACATCCTTTTATAGCAGCCTTTTTAACCAAAGGTTTTCCATCTATACGTTCAAAATGGTTTTTTGAACATAAAAAATGGGTTAAAATTTTACCAAGAGATGCTTACACATATTTAGAATATCATTTTTTCGATAAAGATGGTAATCAAATTAAATAACTTAAAAAGCCTTACTATTTGTTTAGTAAGGCTTTTTTGTTTTTGGGCGTTACCCTATCGGGTCGGGTTTTCCGCTATATCTTTTTCTCGTACCTCAAAAAAGGATGCCGCTGCAATCCCTAACGCATCTACCTGCAAACAACAGTGTTTACCAAAATTAATTGCTTACCCCAAGCTTACGGAAGAGCTAAATCTTTAAAAATACGTCATTGCGAAGGTAATTTCTAATTACCTGTGGCAATCTCACATCAGCAAAGAGATTACCACGTCGTACCTCCTCGTAATGACGGTACATTTGTTTTGTTTAAAGAAAATAGAGTTTATCCTGAGCGTAGTCGAAGGGCTGCTATCATAACGCTATTAATCCAACTATTCCCTTTTGGTTTCTTTTTTATAAGAAAAAACTTAATTTCACATATCTTTACATTAAATGATAATTCGAATATGATTCCAAAATTGATAATAGAAAATATTGAGTTCAATAATGGAGAAAAAATCTCAATTAAAGAAAATGCAATTACAATTTTTGTAGGAGCTAATAATGTTGGAAAAACTGTTGCACTTAAGAACATACATATGTTGTCTCATATGAGTGGTTGGGGAGCTAACCACGATGTAATTACAAATATAAGTATCAGAAGCGTTGGCTCTCAAAACGATATTGCAACTTTTTTAGAATCAATAAGAACTGGTTCAAATTACAAATTCAACATTGCAGGTAATCTTCGCACTATTGAAGAAGGAAGTAAACTTTGGGGTAGTGATCACAGATATTTTGGTCAGTTTTTCATTAAAACAATGCTTGCTGAACAAAGAATTACTCATTCAAATGACAGACCTTGTCTAGATTATTATAAAGAACAACCTAGACATCCAATTGATTTTATGTACCTAGATAAATCATTTGAGGATAAGATTAATAATTATTTTAGACAAGCATTTAATTTAGATTTGATAGTAGATAGGTTTTCTGGAAAGACAATTTATTTAAAAGTTGGAAATAGACCCGAATTATTGGAAAGTGAAGACTATTTATCAAAATCATATAATGACAGAGTTAAAGAGTTATCTAATTTATCAGATCAAGGTGATGGTATGCGGAGTTTTGTTTCCATTTTATTAGAGATGATTTCTAGTAATAAACCATCATTAATAATTGATGAACCTGAAGCATTCTTACACCCGCCGCAAACTAGACTTTTAGGAAAATTGATTGGAAAACTCTTTTCTGAAAGACAAATTTTCATTTCAACTCATAGTTCTGATTTGATTAAAGGTATTTTAGAAAGTAAGAATCAGAATATAAATATCATCAGAATATCAAGAAATAAAGAAGTCAATTCAGGAGCGTTATTAAATAATAATGATATCAAAAGTATATGGATAGATCCAATATTGAAGTATTCTAATATTATTGATGGATTGTTCCATAAAAGTGTAATAATATGTGAAAGTGATGGTGATTGTAAGTTTTTCTCAGTGTTATTAGATTCTGAATTTGAAAATGATAATCGTTATCATAAAATTTCAGACACTTTATTCGTTCCTGCACATGGAAAAGCTAAAATCCCAACCATAGTTAAAGCTCTTAAGAAAATTTCTGTTCCAACTTATTCTATTTGTGATTTCGATATATTCAATAATCAAACACCCCTAAAAGAGCTAATTGAAGCCCATAATGGAGATTGGAGTATTGTAGAGCCTAAATGGAAAATATTTTATACTCAAATAAATCAAATTAAATCTCAACTAGATAAAGAAGAAGCAAAAAAAGAAATACTAGAAATACTTGACTCAGTTAAAACTACAAATCTAGACAGAAAACAAATAAACAAAATTAAAGACGTTTTAAAAGTTTCAACAGCGTGGTCTTTTGCAAAAAAACAGGGGTTAACATTTGTTCCTTCGGGAGACGCTCATCACGCTTGTTCAGAAGTTATAGCCTATTTAAATGACATTGGGATTTTTCCATTGCCGGTGGGTGAACTTGAAAGCTTTGATAAAAGTATCGGTGCTAGTAACAAATCTAAATGGTTAGAAAAAGTATTACTGCAAGATTTCAAAAACAAAAATGTTTTAAAGGAAGCTAAAACCTTTATAAATAATTTGGTAGAAAAAATATACAAGGATTAAAATGTCAAAACTGTTTGCCTTACTAAAAACCTACTCCCTAACACTCCATATTTCATGAATGGGATTACCTTTGCTGGAGAGCCCGGAATGATGCCAGTTACCATCTTTCAACTCATAATTAAACTTTAAGCTAAGGCCTGCTTTGGAATCATCCCTGGAAAAGAATTCGATGTTCTCGGTATACTCGCCATCTTTGGTAGTGTACGTACCGCCACCGGTTCCCATAAATTGTTTGGTTTCGGTATTATAGGCTATCCACTGAAATCGGGTTCCGGATAACATCTTCATAGTCTTTCTTGGCCTGTTTGTATCCCGTGTCTGGGTTTTGCCGTCTCTTATTCTACCGGACATTAACCAGGCGCCTTGCAGTTTTCCGGGGGTGCCATTATCAATTCTTTTTAATTTCATGTCGGTACCACCGGCAATTTGGATGGTATTGTCAATAATGATCACTTTAAAACTCACCTCAGTTCCCACACGTTCTGCATTATCCGTATGAAACTCAACTTTTTCAGTCATGGTATCACCTTCCAATTTCCAAGTGCCGCCATTAGTGTGAATAAACTTTCCAGTAGTGGCGTTATATTTTGCCAGTACCTGGTAACCTTCTGCAAAAATTACCACACTTCTTATCTTATCTCCATTATCTGAAGTTTCAAAGGCTTCCCAGGCACCAATGATACTCTGGGCGTACATCCCCAATGGCAAAAATGTACAGAAGCATATTGCAATTATTGCTCTCATAGTTTTAAATTTCACAAGTTGGTATACCAGAAGAATTTCACCTAATAAAATTAAGATTTATAATTTAACCTTGTATCAAGAGAAGCTAAGCTTTCTCATAAAACTTTCCGCCAACCACAAGCGCAGCAGAAATGATCATTAGATTTTTAATAATGTATTGTCCTTCCATAGTAGGTAAAAACACGTTATTGTTTTGATACACTACCTCCGGCAGGAACACTAAAGGCATAAACGTACCGGTCATTTGTAGAAACAACAAGGCTATGGCAATACGGGTTGCTTTTTTAAACAGGAACAAAATACCAATGGTTACTTCCCACCAGCCAATAACATGTACCCACACATCCGGTTCAATAAAGGGTAACCAAACCACAGTAGCTTTCACCAATGGAATGGCAGCCGATAATCCAAAAGGTTTCAAAATTCCAAACCAAAAAAAGATAATGGCAAAGGAAATCCGCAATGCAGGAACACCCCAAAGCTTCATATACTTTGCAATAGTCGCATCAATCTTTTTTAATACGGATGTCATGATCCATTTAAAGTTTAAGGTGCCGGATTAGGTATGGCATTATGTATGGCATTAATTTGCGTTATTAGCTCATCACTTAAATGGACATCAATACTGCCTATATTCTCTTCCAGTTGTTTAAGCGTGGTGGCTCCAATGATATTACCTGTTACAAAAGGTTGCTGGTTTATAAAGGCTAAGGACATTTGAGTTAGAGACAAACCATAGTCTTTTGCTAATTCAAAATACCGCTCTGTTGCCTCTAAGGCTTGTGGACTGTTATAACGTCCTGCAAACCTGGGGAACAAATCAAACCTGGAGTTTTTAGGTAGTTTGCCACTAATATATTTTCCGGAAAGCGAACCGGAAGCCAATGGTGAATAGGCCAAAAGACCCACGTTTTCTCTAATAGACAATTCTGCCAGATCCCCTTCAAAAGTTCTGTTCAATAAAGAATATGGATTTTGAATAGTCCTTATTCTTGGTAAATTATTGGTTTTGGATTCCTCTAAATAACGCATGGTGCCCCATGCCTTTTCGTTCGAGATTCCTATTTCCCTGATTTTACCGGCTTCAATAAAACCTTGTAATGTATGAAGGATCTCATTAAAATTATCTTCCCAGGTATCATTGGGATTATGCATATAATCTCGTTGTCCGAAAAAATTGGCTTGTCGCTCCGGCCAGTGCAGTTGATATAGATCGATATAATCGGTTTGCAAGCGTTTTAAACTGTTGTCTAGTGCTTCCTTAAGGGCTTCGGTACTAAATCCTGTTGTGCGAACATGGGCCGTATATGCTCCAGGGCCACAAATTTTTGTGGCTAGTATGATCTTATCCCTGTTGCCTGTTTTTTTAAACCAGTTTCCTATGATCCTTTCGGTATCGGCATAGGTTTCCGCATTGGCGGGCACCGGGTATAATTCGGCGGTATCAAAGAAATTCACCCCTTTCTCAAAGGCATAGTCCATTTGTGAAAAGCCTTCTTCCTGGGTGTTTTGATTGCCCCAGGTCATGGTGCCCAGGCATATTTTGCTGACTTTTATATCGGTGTTAGGTAGTGTTGTATATTTCATTTATTATATTTTGTCATTATTCGGTGGATTCCTGCCAAAGTTTATCTTGAGCCCTTCATCTCGGCTCAGGACAGGCTAAGGCCGAAAGACAGGAATGATAGATTTAATTTGATCTTTCGGAATCCTTAGTGGTAGTAAATATAAAAACCTTTCAGGTTTTTTTTGATCCCTGAAAGGTTTTTATTGTATCAATGATTGGGTAATTATTTAAGCTCTTGGTGAGATGCTGAAACAAGTTCAGCATGACAAATAAAAGAGTCGCTTACCAAATTCCTCATCATTTAAGGAGTCGCCCGCATGTTAATTGTCATTCAACAACCTGGAAAGTTCATCCAGCTTAGGTGTTAAAATAACTTCTATACGCCTGTTTTTAGCTTTTCCTTCTGCGGTATCGTTAGTGGCAACCGGTGCGTATTCTCCACGTCCGGCAGCTGTTAGATTTTCCGGATTGATAGCGGCATTTTCCCTTAAGATATTAACTATCGCAGTGGCACGTTTTGTTGACAGATCCCAGTTGCCGCTTAATTGGCCACTACCTTTGTAAGGCACGTTGTCCGTGTGACCTTCAATTAAAACCGCAATATCCGGATTGTCCCCCAGCACGGTCCCCAGTTGCTGTACCGCTCTTCGGCCTTCTGCATTAACAGCCCAACTTCCTGAACTGAATAACAGTTTGTTTTCCATGGAAACATACACTTTCCCATCACGTTGCTCTACGGTTAGTCCTTTGCCTTCAAAGTCTGTTAAGGCTCTTGAAATGGCATCTTTTAAAGCACTCATGGCGGCGTCTTTATCGGCAATCACTTTCTCCAATTCTGCAACTCTGTTAGAACGATCCTCTAATTCCTTTTTAAGCTTTGCCAATCTGGCACTTTCGGCTGCTAAAGCTTGTTCTTTGGCTTCTAACTGCGCTAAGAGTTCCCTGTTCTTTTGTGAATTTTTTGCAATGGCTTCCGAACTGTTTTTCTCCAAAGCTTCGTACGATGCCTTTAAAGCTTCATAATTAGATCTCATAGCATTGTAATCGGCTCGTAACTTGTCACGGTCGGCTAACGCCTCTTCATAGGCGGCCTGAATTTGTTTTAACTCATTGGTAGCTGCATTTTTAGCTTTTAAAAGGGCTTCGTTTTCGTCAGAAAGTTTCCGGTTCTCGTTTTTTAAATTATTGTATTTCCCTTCCAGTTCTTTATAAATTTTTGGAGAGACACAAGAAGCAAAAACTGCTAAGGTCAGTACTAAGAGTGAGATTCTTTTAATCATTAGGTTAGGTTTTTGGGTTTGACAGTATTAAATTATTTATCTATTTCAAGTAGTATCGGACAGTGATCACTATGGACAGCATCCGAGAGTATAACGGCTCTTTTTATATTTTCTTGTAAGGGTTCGGCAACCATGGCATAATCCAATCGCCAACCTTTGTTATTGGCTCGTGCATTGGCTCTATAACTCCACCAACTGTATTGTTGCTTTTCAGGGTTTACAAACCGGAAGGAATCAATGAATCCGCTATCTATAAAAGCACCGATCCACTCACGTTCCACAGGTAAAAACCCAGAAACATTTTTTAAGCCTTTAGGATTATGGATATCTATTTCTTCATGACAAATATTGTAATCGCCACAAATGATAAGGTTTGGAATGGTTTTTTTAAGCTTGTTCACGTACTCCTGAAACATAGCCATATACTCTAGTTTATGTTCCAACCTAGCAATATTTGTGCCAGAAGGCAAATACAGGCTCATAATTGAAAAATTATTGAAATCCGCACGCAAATTGCGCCCTTCAAAATCCATGGATTCAATGCCCGTTCCATATTCTATATGATCCGGTTTCTCTTTACTTAAAATGGCCACACCACTGTACCCTTTTCTTTGAGCGCTAAACCAATAATGGTAATTGTAGCCGGCTTCTTCAAAAACACTCAGATCCAATTGCTCTTTTAAGGCTTTAATTTCCTGTAAACAAATCACATCCGGATCGGCTACTTTTAGCCAGTCTAAAAACCCTTTATTAATTGCTGCTCTTATGCCATTTACGTTATAGGATATTATTTTCATTTCGTCTGTTTGTCTTTCTGAATTTCTTAAAACTATTCACTATTAGGTATGTGAAACTGAAACAAGTTCAGCTTGACGCAAAACTCTTTTTCAAATAGTTCCGGACATTTCAGCTAAAATAAATAATGCATTACTTTTACACTATTAAATTAAGTGACATTTTACGGTTTTCTGATAAAATGACTTGACGAGATCCCGTTTTTCAGCGGGATTAGTTCAAATAGCTATTTCGAAAGTGTTTTTCAGGCTTATCAAAATAGCATTTTTACTAACAAAATATTTTAAACTAATTGCAGTTTAAGTATCTAAATGAAATACTTTTTACTTTTTCTTCTTTTTACCATTAGTATCTATGGATTTGCTCAGGAGCAAAATTCTAACTACAAAATAGTAAAAGTAGCAGTAAAAGATACTATTCAAATTGATAGTGTTAGTATCAATTCCAACGCATTTTCCATAAGAAGAAAAGACCAGACTTTAGTTGATTCCTCTTTTTATCAAATTGATTTTGCAAAAGCACTTTTAGTATTTAAAAAACCCGTTGAAACCGACTCTATCCTTATTAACTATTTGAAGTTTCCCGAGTTTCTGACTAAAACATACAAGCAATTAGATGAGTCTATTATAGTTTCTGATAACAGCAATACCCAAACCCTTTATAAACTATCACAACCCAATACCGATAACACCTTTACACCTTTTGACGGCTTAACAACCTCCGGAAGCATCTCCAGAGGTGTCACCATTGGAAATAATCAGAACTCGGTTTTAAACAGTGAATTGGATTTACAGATTACCGGAAAACTAAACGATAAAGTGTCACTTAGAGCGTCTATTCAGGATGCGAACATTCCACTTCAAGAAAGTGGCTATAGTCAACGTCTGGATGAGTTTGACCAGGTTTTTATTGAGCTGTTTAGTGATACTTGGAATATTAGAGCCGGTGATATTGACCTACAAAATAACAACTCCTATTTTGCCAGGTTTTCCAAACGTGTTCAGGGGCTATCGGTTAATGCGAATTTAGGAAATGATAATACACAATCTAATGTATTTGCCGCCGGGGCTATTGTACGCGGACAATTCACCCGGAGCCAGTTTACAGCACAGGAAGGCAATCAGGGGCCTTACAAATTACAAGGGCAAAATGGCGAATTGTTCGTACTCATTGTGTCCGGAAGTGAAACCATTTACGTGAATGGTGTTCCCGTAAAACGCGGTGAAGACCAGGATTATATTATAGATTATAACGCCGGAGAAATTATTTTTAACTCCACCTATCCCATTACATCGGAGATGCGTATCACTGTGGACTATCAATTCAGTGAGCGCAATTATTCCCGCTTCGTGGCTTACGGCGGTGGCAACCTGACTAGTGAAAAATTAAAAATTGGTGTTTCGGTGTATTCCGAAAGCGACGCGAAAAACCAACCTTTACAGCAAAACCTATCTGAAGCGCAAGTACAAATTCTCGCTGATGCCGGTGATGATCGTTCACAAATGGTCGCACCTTCTGAAGTTCAGGAAGCCTTAAATGAAAATCGCATTTTATATAGAAAAGAGCTTATTGGCGGTGTGGAAGCTTTTGTGTTTTCTAACGATCCCAATGACGAATTATACCGGGTTACCTTTACCCGGGTTGGTGCCAATCAAGGTGATTACATACTCAGTAATATCAATGCCATTAATAACATTTACGAATATGTTGGGATTGGTTTGGGAGATTACGCTCCCATTGTTCAACTGGTAGCTCCTACAAGGCTTCAAATCGCGGTTGTTAATGGAAGTTATCAACCCAATGAAAAGACCAATATAGCTTTTGAATTAGCCGGCAGTAAAAACGATCTAAACTTATTTTCAAGTTTGGATGATGATGATAACAACGGATTCGCCGGTAAGTTAAATATCGAACAAAGCTTAATAAAAAAAGACAGTCTTTGGTCCCTGAATGTCTTTGCCAATGCAGATCATATCCAAGATAATTTCAGAACTATTGAACGTTTATACAATGCTGAATTTGCCAGGGATTGGAACTTACTGTCTTCAAACGGCACGGTTTCCAACATCAATATTGGAGACCAGACCTTAATGCATTCGGGTTTACGTTTGTTTCATCCTAAAAAAGGACTGGTCAATTATCAGTTTGAGCATTTAAATTATTCTGATGGATTCAACGGAAACAGACATGTAGCCAATATTAATTTATTACTGAATAAATTCAGGATTAACTCCTATTCCAGTTTTTTAAATGCGACATCTGATGTAAATGAATCCACTTTTTTAAGGTCACATAGCACGGTTACCTACGGAATGAGGAAAGGCTGGATTGGGACCAAGTTAGCTATTGAAGACAACGAACAAAAAGAGGTGGCCACCAACACGCTAACACCGCTGAGTCAAAAATTTAAATCGTATGAATTATTTATGGGTGTTGGTGACAGTACCAAAGTTTTTGTAGAAGTTGGATTTAAAAACAGAGTGAATGACAGTATTAGAAATAACGAACTTCAAAAGGTAAATACTTCAAACACCTTTTACCTGGACTCTAAACTCATTCAAAACAAAAACACCAATTTATCATGGTATGCCAACTACCGGAACTTAAAAAGTGAAGAAGCGGGAGTTGATGATGAGCAGTCTGTTAATTCAAGACTTCAATTCAATCAAAAACTCTTTAAAAACATCGTGCAATGGAATACCATTTTTGAAACTAATTCGGGGACACTACCTCAACAAGATTTCACTTATGTGGAAGTTGAAGCAGGCCAAGGCACGTACACATGGATTGATTATAACGAAAACGGGATTCAGGAATTAGAAGAATTTGAAATAGCCCAATTTCAAGACCAGGGGAAATACATCAGAGTGCTGTTACCAAACAGGGTTTTTATAAAAACACACCAAAACAGGTTGAGCCAAACTATAACTATTAATCCCTCTCAATGGTCCGTTAGTGCAAAAAAATCAAAGAAATTCTGGTCCCACTTTTATAATCAAACCAGTTATTTAATAGATAGAAAAATTAGACGGGACGGCACTGGTTTTAATTTAAATCCTTTTGAAAGTGACGCGGATAATCAACTGGGTTTACAGCTCAATTTTAGAAATGTTCTATTCTTTAACAGAGGAAAACAAAAGTATACCACGTCTTATACGTATCTGGAAAACAAAAGCAGAAATACCTTGTCTATTGGGTTTGTTCAGAATAGTTTAAAAAGTCATCAGCTTAATTTTAACCATAAACTATCTGATAATTGGCTGATGAATATGTTGGCAGCTATAGATGATAATGAAAGTGTTAGTGAGAATTTCACCAGCAGGAATTACAACTTTGAAGAAACCCGTTTTAATCCAAAATTATCCTATTTGTTCAATGATAATTCAAGCTTTGATGTATTTTATCAATACGCCAAAAAAGAGAATCTGATCGGTGGATTAGAATCTTTAAAACAACAAAAATACGGTGCCTCTTTTATGTTCTCAAAAAATGCCAAAAGCGCTATCAATGGTGAATTCAATGTCTTTTCAAATACCTTTAGCGGCAATGTCAACACACCGGTAGCATATCAAATGTTGGAAGGATTACAACCGGGAAAAAACTTTACCTGGACACTTTTGGCTCAAAAGAAACTCACTAAATTTTTGGACTTAAACCTGAGTTATTTTGGAAGAAAAACCGAAACCAGCAGAACCATTCATACCGGTTCTATTCAGTTGAAAGCTTATTTTTAATGTGAGTCAATTTTATTAAAAACCGAGATGATGACCTTCACAGCTTCGGTATAAAATTCCGGATGAATGTTTTCAAAATCATCGGTTGGCTCATGGTAATCTTCATGATCTTCCACCCCAAAATACAAGAATGGAATGCCTCTCTTATGAAAATTTGCGTGGTCTGAAGCATAGACCCAGCTCTCCTTGCCATCATACCCATCATGACCAACCACAAGCTTCACTTTTTTTGATTTGTTGCAGCAAACTGCTTTTTTTAATGACTTGTTTAGGTTAGAACCAACCACATATAATTCATTTTTATCGCTTCTGCTGATCATATCCATATTCAGATTGATCATTATTTTTTTTGGAGAAAAGAACAGGTTATTTACAAAATAAGAGGACCCTTTCATCCCTAGTTCTTCAGCATCAAATGCTGCCAAAATAACCGTATGTTTCGGTGGGTGTTTTCTAAAATATTCTGCAAAACTAAATAAAGCACCTAACCCGGAAGCATTATCATCAGCTCCGTTATAAATCTTGCCATGTTTTATGCCTTCATGGTCATAATGTGCACTGATAACAATAATCTTATTGGGCTCACAGGTGCCTTTTATATAACCTATCACGTTGGTCCCTTTATATTCTTTTCGCCCCTTAGTAAATGCAAAAGGTTGCTCATAGGTCTTCTTTATAGGCTTTACCTTTAAACTATAAAACTGATTGATTATATACTTTTTAGCCTTTACAGCACCTTTAGTACCGGTGCGCCTGCCTTCAAAAGCATCCGAAGATAAAGCCTCAACATGTCGCAATAAAGCCTCTCTATCAAAATAAGGTTTTGAACACTCTTGAGAATAGCCAATGGAAACACAAAAAACACTAGCATTTACTAGTGTTAATAATAGTTTATATAAGTTTTCGAAATACCTCAATATCCCATCACTAATTTACCGCATTAAACTGTTGCTCTAAAGGAACGCCATAAATAGATTCCAACTCTTTTTTACTCTTCTTATAAAAAGCAGTTTCCGGCGGATTGCTAAAGTTATTCCAAAAATCAGGATTATACTTTACATCCATATCTCCCATATCATTTCTATAACCTTCATAATTACCAACTTTGATCTTTTTCTTATCGGTTTCAACCCCTAAAACAAAAACTTCGTGCCTGTATGATGCCTTTACTTTTGACGCATTAGTTTGCAATAATTTACGTTGCATTGGGTTAATAGCTATATCTTTTTCCCAAACTCTGTTATGGTAGCTTAAAACCAGCTTTCCATCGCTAGTTTTCTTGTAAATATAAACGGCATTTAAATCTGATGTTTCTATCCTATAAACACCATAAGTCTCAACACCAATAAATAATTTAATTTTTTTCCATTTGTTCTTTTTCCCAACGCCTTCAAGTATTACAATATCTTCACCATCGTAAGATGAATCTCCAATCTTATTCCAATTATATGCTTTTTGGTTAATGCCTTCTCTTAAAGGATTTCTTTGTGCTGTAACCATAACCTGGTGTCCCGGATATTTATCCTTAATAAATCTATAATCCGCCGACTTTCTCCCTTCAATAACTTCTGCTCTCATAAACTGCGGGTCTATTGGCCCCCGGTCCACAACTTTAATATAATGCTCAATAAGAAATCTTGCTTTTTCCGCCTCTGTGGAAAACCTTCGATACAACATATTAAGTTGATGTGTTTTACTTATTGTTGTATTCTTTAAATTTTTAATAGCATGCTTCACATAATCTATTGAAGCCAGAATATTCACCTCGTCCAAAGAAACAATGTCCTCCTTTAAAACAATTACTTTTTCTTCTAAGTTGAGAAAATCCCGGACTTTAATTTTAAAAGTTAAGTAGCCAATACTGGACACTTCCAAAACATCTTCGAGGTTACTCTTTGCTAGTTGCAAATAGAAATTGCCATCTTCGGTAGTAGCAGTACCAACATATTTTGAAGGAATTCCAACGGCTGCATATGGTACTTCGTAACCATGTTCATCCTTAACCAATCCTTCCAATTCAATCTTTTCCTGCGCTGGCAATACCACTTGAAAACCAATAAGGAAAAACAAAGCGATGTTTAAATGTAATCGAGACATAAATAAAATGTTGTTTTATAAATTCAATATACAAATATTTCGGTTTGCATATTAAAAAACAAAACCCATGCCTAAGAATAGGTATGGGTTTTTTTTAACAACATTTTATCTTTTATACCTAAAATGACGCTTTTAAAAGCTCTCTGTTCATTCTGGCAATAGTGTCTAAAGAAATTCCTTTAGGGCATTCCACTTCACAAGCGCCTGTGTTAGTACAATTACCAAAGCCTTCCAGATCCATTTGCGCCACCATATTTTTTACACGGTCTGCCGCTTCTACCTGACCTTGCGGTAATAAAGCGTATTGCGATACTTTGGCCCCGACAAACAACATAGCTGAAGAGTTTTTACAAGTTGCCACACAAGCACCACAACCAATACATGTGGCAGCATCCATGGCTTCATCGGCAGCATGTTTTGAAATTGGTATGGCATTGGCATCTTGGGTATTTCCAGATGTGTTTACAGAAATATAACCACCTGCTTGCTGTATTCTTTCAAAAGCAGTTCTGTCAACTACTAAATCTTTAATTACAGGAAATGCAGCGGCTCTCCAAGGCTCAATATAAATGGTATCTCCATCGTTAAACATACGCATGTGTAACTGGCATGTAGTAATACCTCTATCCGGCCCGTGAGCTTCACCGTTGATGTATAATGAACACATCCCGCAGATGCCTTCTCTACAATCATGGTCAAACGCTACAGGCTCATCACCTTCAGCAATTAGTTGCTCATTCAGAACGTCCATCATTTCTAAGAAAGACATGTGCTCTGAAATATCATTCACTTTGTAAGTTTCCATCTTACCTTTTGATTCAGCATCTTTCTGACGCCAAATCTTTAATGTTAAATTCATTCCTTTTCCAGACATAACTTTCTTATTTATAAGATCTTTGTTTTAATTCTATATCTTTAAATTCTAACGTTTCTTTATGAAGTACCGCATCTGCAGGCTCACCTTTATATTCCCAGGCGGCTACAAAAGCAAAATCTTTATCATTACGTTTTGCTTCTCCTTTTTGCTCGCCCGACTCTTCAACAGATTCTTCTCTAAAGTGACCTCCACAAGATTCTTCTCTAATTAAGGCATCTTTAGCGAATAACTCTCCCAATTCTAAGAAGTCAGCAACACGACCTGCTTTTTCCAATTCAGGATTCATCTCATTGGCATCACCGGGAACTTTGACGTCTTTCCAGAATTCTTCACGTAAAGCTTTGATCTCATCCATGGCTTCTTTTAAACCTGTTTCATTACGTGACATACCAACTTTGTCCCACATAATCTTCCCTAAACGCTTATGGAAGTGATCCACGGATTTCGTACCGTTATTGCTCATAAAGAAGTTAATTCTATCTTTTACAGCTTTCTCAGCTTCTTCAAATTCCGGCGTATCTGTTGGAATTTCGCCGGTTCTAATATCATCGGACAAATAATCCCCGATAGTATAGGGCAACACAAAATATCCATCAGCTAAACCTTGCATTAGCGCTGATGCCCCTAATCTGTTTGCACCGTGGTCTGAGAAGTTTGCTTCTCCTATACAGTACAACCCGGGAACTGTAGTCATTAAGTTATAGTCTACCCAAACGCCACCCATAGTATAATGTGTTGCAGGATAGATCATCATCGGTGTTTTATATGGATTCTCATCAACGATCTTCTCATACATTTGGAATAGGTTTCCGTATTTAGCCTCAACAATCTTTTCTCCTAACTCAAGAATCTTTGTTTTAGAAGGGTTATCTATTCCCTGGATCTTGGCTTGCTCTTTTCCGTAACGCTCAATAGCTGAAGCAAAATCCAAATACACTGCTTCGCCTGTCGCGTTAACGCCATAACCCGCATCACAACGCTCTTTGGCAGCACGAGATGCCACATCACGAGGCACGAGGTTACCAAAAGCAGGATAACGTCTTTCCAAGTAGTAATCTCTATCTTCCTCTGCAATTTCGGTTGGTTTTTTACGGCCTTCTCTAATAGCCATGACATCGTCCATATGTTTAGGCACCCAAATACGTCCGTCGTTACGTAACGACTCAGACATCAAGGTCAATTTAGATTGATAATCTCCCGAGCGTGGAATACAGGTCGGGTGAATTTGCGTATAACAGGGATTCGCAAAAAATGCTCCTTTTTTATGGATTTTCCAGGCCGCTGTAACATTAGAGCCCATAGCATTGGTTGACAGGAAATAAACATTTCCGTATCCGCCTGTTGCAACCACTACCGCATGTGCCGAATGACGCTCAATCTCACCGGTAATTAAATTTCTGGTGATAATGCCTCTGGCTTTTCCATCAATAAGCACCACATCTAACATTTCGTGGCGATTATACATTTGAATCTTACCACGTGCTATTTGACGGTTCATGGCTGAATACGCTCCCAACAATAACTGCTGGCCCGTTTGTCCTTTCGCATAAAACGTTCTTGATACCAATACACCTCCAAAAGAACGGTTGTCTAACAATCCACCATAATCGCGGGCAAATGGAACCCCTTGAGCTACACATTGGTCAATGATATTAGCAGACACCTCTGCCAAACGATACACGTTGGCTTCACGGGAACGGTAATCACCTCCTTTTACGGTATCATAAAATAATCGGTATGTAGAGTCACCATCACCCATATAATTTTTTGCTGCATTAATTCCTCCTTGTGCTGCAATGGAATGCGCTCGTCTTGGGGAATCCTGGTATGCAAATGCTTTTACATTGTATCCTAACTCAGCAAGTGTTGCGGCTGCAGAACCTCCTGCTAAACCTGTCCCCACCACAATCACATCAATAAGACGTTTGTTAGCCGGGTTTACTAAATCGATTTTATCTTTATAAGTAGTCCATTTATCTTTAATAGGACCCTTTGGTACTTTTGAATCTAAAACACTCATATTCTAAAAATTAATGGTGATTAAAAT
>NZ_JANQJQ010000023.1 GCF_028281565.1 Seonamhaeicola sp. | reverse complement strand
CCTTGGCTCTCCCCTTAAATTTAAGGGGAGAATGAATTTCGATTTTCTTAAAATCGGAAGAAAGAGGGGTTTTTATCCCAATTATTTTGACAAGTTGGGAAATTTATATTTGGAACGCAATATGGAGTTATGGTACTGGAAAAGTTTGGAGATTACCAGTTTACACACTGATTTTTCCGGTTAGGCTTTTTAAGAGGCATCTTATTTTATATTTTAGCAGTAAGGCCATCAATATTTTTTAAAATAAATTGAATTAAACCATTACTATGCTTAAAAATGTTCTTTTTTTCATCGGAATTCTATGTTCATTAGGAACTGTAAATGCACAAGCACCTTATGCATTTACAGAAATCATCGATCTGGAAACCACGCCGGTTATCAGCCAGGGTAGAACAGGTACCTGCTGGAGTTTTTCCAGCACATCGTTTTTAGAGTCAGAGATTATCAGGATAACCGGTAAGTATATAGACCTTTCGGAAATGTATACCGTTAGAAATACCTATCCTAAAAAAGCAGAGAACTTTGTGATGCGACAGGGTAAAGCGCAATTCAGTGAGGGTGGTTTGGCTCATGATGTACTTAATTCGGTAGCGGAATATGGTTTAGTGCCTAATACTGCTTTTACAGGATTATTAGATAATGAAATTAATCATAACCATGCAGAACTTTCTGCTGTACTTAGAAGTATGGTAGAAACTTATGTTGAAAACCCCGCTAATAAACTAAGCAAAAAGTGGAAAGGAGCTATAGATGCCGTACTTTCAACTTATTTAGGAAGTAATCCAACAACCTTTGAATATGAAGGAAAGCAGTATACACCGCAGTCTTTTTTAGAAATGACCAAGCTTAACCCATCTGATTACGTAAGCATAACCTCTTTTACACACGCGCCTTTTTATAGCGAATTCATTTTGAATATTCCGGATAATTGGAGTAACGGAAGCTTTTATAATGTGGCATTAGATGACATGATGAGCGTTATTGATTATGCATTAGAAAATGGCTTCACTATTGAATTGGATTGTGATGTAAGCGAACGTACATTTTCTTCAAAGTCCGGGGTTGCTGTTATTCCTAAATCATCTGAAAACAACAAGAATGCTTTGAAAGGGGTTTATCCTGAAAAAGCAATAACCCAGGAGTTCCGTCAGGATGAGTTTGAAAACTTTACAACCACAGATGACCATTTAATGCATATTACCGGCATATTAAAAGACCAAAACGGTACAAAATACTACAAGGTAAAGAATAGTTGGGGGACTGATGCTTCCAGGAACGCCAATGGCGGTTATGTGTATTTCAGTGAAAGTTATATGCGTTTAAAAGCCATTAGTATTACGGTTCATAAAGAGGCGGTACCCAAGGGTGTATCTGAAAAACTAAGTTTATAAAAAGTTTTATTAAGAGATTACCGGAAGTTAGTTGTTTTTAACTAAAGCCTTCGTAATTCTTGCCGAGGCTATTTTCGAAGCTACAATACCTAAAACGGAAATAGTAATAAAGACCAGGATAAGATTGGTTAGCTTTATTTTTGCGGGGTAAGCCAGTGTGGGCGTAATGTAAACCTTTAAAAAGTCCGGCCCGTAAAGCTGATTTGAAATAAGTAGCAAGCCTAATAAAATACCGATAAATCCACCCACTATACTCATTAAACTCCCCTGATAAAAGAATATTTTTCTAACATCCTTCAGGTGAACGCCCATATTGAATAAGGTGTTCAGGCTTTGTTTTTTATCCAGCATCATCATGATAAGCGAGCCTATGACATTAAAAAAGGCAATGATCAAAACCAGTGTAAAGATCAGGTATACCGCCAGGTTTTCGGTATTGAGCATTTTATAAAGGGCATCGTTTAATTGCGTTCGGTTTTTTACAATGACCTTATCCCCTAAAACGGCTTGTATTTGTTGCTTAGCGGTTTCTTCATCGGCATCGACGTTTAATTTAAACTCTAAAGCTGAGATTTGATCCGGGTTATAATTAAGCAGGTTTTTTGCCAGGTCTAAAGAGGCGTAGACGTAGTTATCGTTTAGATTTTCGTTGATATAAAACACGCCGACATTAACCGCCCTAATGGTATTAAAGGCATTTTTTGTGGAGGTTATTTGTTTCTTGCCGGGTTTGGGCACGTAAATGTTTATGGCTTTTGAAAAATCCAGAACACCAATAGATAAGGTATTTGCAATACCCCAACCAGCAACGATTTGATTCGATTTTTGGTCTAACCAACTGCCATGGTCTATTTGAGACTCGATGTTTACAACCTTTTGAAAGTCACCGTCAACCCCTTTGATGGTGGCTAAACTCTTTTTCTCTTCGGACGTAATTAAAACACGTTCTTCAATAATTTTGGAATACAACGCAATGGCTTCCAGATCGTTAAGTTTTAAAACGTTTTCGTCTGTCAGCGTAAAGGATTTGCCCGAAGCAGCTTCAGCTTTTAGGTCGGGGTCAACAACATTGGAAAATTCTAAGGTAAAATCTTTTAAACCGGCAAAACCTGAAAGGACCACAAACAAAGAAGCCGAGCCCAAAATAACACCTATAAGCGCAATGTAGGTTATAAAATTTATAGCATTGTTAGAGCTCTTAGAGCGTAAGTAACGTTTTGCTATATATAAGGAGACATTCAACTAAGACTTTTTTCTTTTATCAAGTAGGTCGGGGTTTTCAATGGGGTTGTCCAATCCTTTTAAAGAACGGTCAATATTATCGATATATTCTAAGGAATCGTCTATAAAAAAGGTTAGATCGGGCATTCTCCTTAGTTGGTTTTTGGTGCGTTGTGCCAGTTCATACCTGATGGCAGCGGTATTGGCTTTAATACCTTCAACCAGTTCTTTAGCGTTTTTATTTGGAAAGATACTCAGGTAAACTTTGGCAATAGACAGGTCCACCGTTACTTTTACTTTAGTAACGGAGATCAGGGTGCCTTTCATACCGCCATCGGTGGCAGCTCTTTGAAGTACATCCACCAGGTCGCGTTGTAATACCGAGGCTATTTTTTTCTGTCTTTGACTTTCTTCCAACTTGCTTTATTTTTTGAATACCCTTTTAAAGGTTCTATGGTGCAAAAATAACAGATATTTTGATGATTTTCATCTTTTTGCATTCACAAATTTCGTACCTTTCTTTAAAAGAATCATAATGAACAAAATTGAACATATAGGTATTGCTGTTAAAGATTTAGAGGCGTCTAATGCCCTCTTTTCCAAACTGTTTGGAGCGCCTCATTACAAAATAGAAGCTGTTGAAAGTGAAGGCGTCAAGACCTCATTCTTTAAAGTTGGTGAGAATAAAATAGAGTTATTGGAAGCCACAAAGGAGGATAGCCCGATAGCTAAATTTATAGAACGGAAAGGTGAAGGCATTCATCATATTGCCTTTGATGTTGATGATATTGAAGCCGAAGTCCGGCGATTAAAAGCCGAAGGATTTATTGTTTTAAACGAAACTCCTAAAAAAGGTGCTGATAATAAGCTGGTTGCTTTTTTGCATCCGAAAAGCACTAATGGTGTATTGATAGAACTGTGCCAGGAGATTTAGATTCCTGCTTTCGCAGGAATGACAATTTCAAAGGAAACCCTGACACTTTGTGTCTTGAGGGTCTCTTTTTAAGTAAAAAAGGCTTGCAGTATATTAAAAATAGTAGTAATATTGCACTCCAATTTCAGGTCCTATAACTCAGTTGGTTAGAGTATCTGACTCATAATCAGAAAGTCCCTGGTTCGAGCCCAGGTGGGACCACGAAGTGGTA
>NZ_JANQJQ010000027.1 GCF_028281565.1 Seonamhaeicola sp. | reverse complement strand
TTTAAAAAAATGATTGGTGTATTCGTGGCAAATAAAGTCATCAGTGGTAATTAACTATTGACAAATAGAAACGGATTCTTTAGCCACAAATTCACGAATTATTAAATAAGATTTATTTTACAAAAAATTAATTTTGTAGGATATTTTTTTATATTGCTATTGTATGCAACTGCTTAATTTCGCTATAATAAGATTAACCTTTTGTTTGATTATCGGTATCATAATTGGTTATAGCTTCAGTATACCGTTATATATAGCTCTATATGTTTCTGTATTGCTTTTTTTGTTTTTATTCGCTGCATTTTTAATTGCCAGGAAACAGTTTATAAAAACCATATGGTTTGGGGTTTTGACTTTCGTTACTATGACAGCCATTGGTGTTTTAACTGTAAACCTTCATAACGAAAAGCATTTCTCCAATCATTATTCCCATCAAATCCATGAGTCGAAAGACGCCGTAAAAACGATTTCATTCAGAATACGTGAGGTTTTAAAACCGGGACATTATTATGACAAATATGTGATAGATATTTTAAAGATTGGTGACACCATAGTAAACGGAAAATCGCTTTTAAACATTGAAAAAGATACCCTTACACCTACCCTAAAGGTCGATGACATCTATATTGCAAAAACGAGCTTTAAAACTATAATGCATCCCTTAAACCCCAATCAGTTCAATTATAAAGCCTACTTAGAGAAAAAATATATCTACCACCAGCTATTTGTTAAAAACCAGTCGTTATTCAAGGTAAGTTCCAATACGCACACGCTTTTTGGACTTGCAAATAATCTAAGGGAATACATAAACGCAAAACTTAAACCCTACAACTTTAAACCGGATGAATTAGCCATTATTAATGCACTTTTTTTAGGGCAACGGCAGGATATCAGTGAAGCCGTTTACTCTAATTACTCTAATGCCGGAGCTATTCACATTTTAGCGGTTTCGGGGCTGCATGTCGGTATTATGTTATTGATTTTAAACATCCTTTTTAAACCTGTTGAACGCTTAAAACAAGGTTATTTTTTGAAAACCGTTTTGTTAGTGACCATACTCTGGAGTTTTGCCATTATTGCAGGGCTATCAGCTTCTGTAACCCGGGCGGTTACCATGTTCAGTATTGTAGCCATTGCCATGAACCTTAAAAGGCCCACCAACATTTACAATACTTTAGCTATTTCAATGCTTATTGTTTTACTTTTTAAACCGTTGTTTATTTTCGATGTTGGTTTTCAATTAAGCTATTTGGCTGTTTTTGCTATCGTAACTATAGACCCGTTGCTATACAAACTTTGGAAACCAAAAAACCGGTTTTTAGACAAATACTGGCGTACCCTTACGGTGACCATGGCGGCTCAACTTGGGATCATTCCGGTAAGCCTTTACTATTTTCATCAATTTCCCGGTTTATTCTTTATTTCAAATCTGGTGATCATTCCGCTTTTGGGGAGCATCTTAGGATTTGGAATTTTAATAATCCTGTTAGCCGTTTTAAATCTTTTACCTCAATTTCTGGCTAACATTTTCGGAAGTGTTATTGGAACCATGACCAATTTTGTGGGTTGGGTTTCTGACCAGGAAGCATTTCTTTTTAAGGATATCTCCTTTAGTGCTTTATATGTAGTAGTATCATATATTTTGATCATTTCCATGATCAGGTTATGCATCAAAAGGAACTACAAAACCTTAAGATGCTTTTTAATAACGATTTTAACTTTTCAAGCATCCGTTATTTATACAAAATATCAGTCTCCTGAAAATGAATTCATCATATTTCATAAAAGCCGCTATAGTTTAATAGGACAAGTATCTAAAAATAAAATAGTTATAGCACATAATTTTGATAGTGTAACCCAATCCAAAAACAATATCATAAAAGATTATACCGTTGGAAATCATATAAGTAAAACGGAAAACGATGTGATTAAGCCGGTTTATTTACTGAATAAAAAAACCGTTTTAGTAATTGACAGCCTGGGAGTTTACAACTTAAAATCTGTTAAACCGGATTATGTGTTGCTAAGGCAGTCCCCTAAATTAAATCTGAACCGGTTAATAGATTCCGTTCAACCCAAATATATTATTGCCGACGGCAGTAATTACAAGTCTTATGTAGAACATTGGGAAGCTATTTGCAGAAAACGAAAACTCCCTTTTCACCAAACCGGCAAAAAAGGAGCTTTTATTATTGATTATTAATATTAAAACATTTTAACCTTCAAATTCAGGTTTAAAGGCTTTATAGTATTCGTTAAATTTTTCCTGGGTATCCATTTCCTTATGTTTATCCGTTTTAAACATTTTTAAATATAACTCCAGTTGTACGGGAGTTTTATACCCTCGTAACGGAAAAATTAATTTGCCATTCTCATCTAAAAAAACGATTGTTGGATAGGCCTGAACCTGAAAGTATCTTGACAACTCATGTGCTGAATTTCGCCTGTTGGCTAATGACGGATTATAATTAGGATTTGTAAAGGTTTTACCGTCATAATTTATCTTTTCGTTGCCTTCAGCATTAAACTTTACCGCATAGTAATATTTGTTAACATAATCAACAACATCTTTATTGTGAAATGTATTTCTATCCAGCATTTTACAGGGCCCACACCAGTTGGTGTAAACATCCATCATGATCTTTTTCGGAGTCTCCTTTTGAAGCTTCACCGCTTCCTCTAGGGTCACCCAATTAATTTTTTGAGCTATACTGCTTACCGAAGTCAGTAAGGCCAATAATAGTATAAATTGTAGTTTTCGCATAATCGATTTGTTGCAAATGATATGCCCAACTTACAAAAAATGCTCCTGTTTAGGAGCATTTTGAATAATTTTTAACGTTTTTTTCGATTAACGTACACCGTGCATCAGTTTTTTCAACAACGGATGTAAAGCAAAAGAAATTAATCCCAATACAATTGGAACAATGGTAAATATTAGGAAAAAGTGTGACAATCCACTTTCTTCGGTTATCTTTTCAATATCTCCGCCTACATAATGCGCCATCTTGTTTCCTATGGCTATTGCCAAATAATAAACGCCGAACATAAAAGCAACCATTCTAGCAGGAACCAGTTTACTTAAATAAGATAATCCCATTGGGGACAAACATAATTCTCCCAGTGTGTGAAATAAATAGGCAAGGACCAGCCATATCATACTCAACTTAGCCGTTTCGGCTCCTAAGGGTACATTTCTTGCAGCAAACGCCAGAAGTCCAAAACCAATAGCCATAATTATTAAGCCTAAACCATATTTTACAGAAGCCGGTGGATTATATTTACTATCCCACCATTTAGTAAACAACGGCGCAAACATGATAATAAATAGGGAGTTCAGAATAGCAAACCAGGTTATTTCTACTTCTTTAGCTTCAGCACTAAAATTAATATATAATTTGTATATCACTAAGGCCCAAATTACTACAAAGCTAAATCCTAAGATAATATTTGAAAGACTAATTCTACTAAACGTTTTTCTAAATAGGCTAATAAGTACATATGTAATTATCCCAATAGGTACTACTGTTACAATTAGGTCAATAATTTTAAAAATTAAAGAGGCATTTCCTTCGAGAACTCTATTAGTAAAATCTCTGGTATAAAGCGGAAGCGACCCGGCCGCCTGCTCAAAAGCTGCCCAAAAGAAAATTGTGAAAATACAGAAAATGGTAAACGCAATCATTCTGTCTCTAACTATTCTCTCGTATCGGGGAATTCTTATTGCCAATATTACTATGAATATAATAGCTGCTAACAACGCAAAGAATAAAGAATCCGTCATCCCGGCTATAGTGAAATTAAGCGTGTTTATATTCCCTATCTTACTTAAAGGGTCATTGATAATAAATATGAGTGCAGAAATTATAAAAACACCTATTAAAGCATAATCAATGGTCAAAAATCGATTTAATTTACCACTTTCTTTATTTGAAGATGACTCCGGGTTATCAACAAGTGTATCTATTAAATCTTCTGTTTCTTTTTTAGGTTTTGAGCCTATATCCCCGAAAAGTGGCTGAGCAAAATAAAATTGAAGCATTCCCAATAACATAAAAATTCCTGCCAGCCCGAAGCCATAACTCCAACTTACGTTTTCTCCTATCCATCCACATAGCATAATTCCCAAAAATGCACCGGCATTAACACCCATATAAAAAATATTGTATGCTCCGTCTTTCTTTTCGTTTCTTCCTTCATACATTTTCGAAATTATAGAGGTCATGTTTGGCTTAAAAAACCCATTTCCCAAAATAAGCAATGTTATTCCTATATATAAAAATGTAGGCGTTTCCACTGCCATGGCCGCATGCCCCATGGTCATTAACAAAGCACCTATAACCACAGCCAATCTGTAGCCTATTTTATTATCAGCAAGCCAACCTCCAACTATAGGAGTCAGGTATACAAACATGGCATAGGTTCCCAAAAGAGATAATGCCGCAGGTTTGTCCCATCCCCAACCGGGGTTATCTCCGGTAATGACGCCGGTTAAAAATATTACCAATATGGCGCGCATTCCGTAATAGGAAAAACGTTCCCACATTTCTGTAAAAAATAAAACGAATAATCCTGCCGGATGCCCCAGGACAGTATTTTTAAAAAATTGATCGGTTGCGTTACTTTCCATATATGTTATTTTTAGTTATCGGCTAACTCAAAGCCTTCAGTTTCTTCATTTGTAGTACCCTCCAGTTCTTCGGCTCCATGTGTAAGCCTTTTTAATGGTTTAAGGATAGCAATTACCAGAAGTCCAAAAATTGTACAAAATACTGCTATCCCCGTAAAAATTGTGAACTCTCCAAATTCAGAAGCGGACTCTCCTAACAATCCGGCAACTTTATTTCCCAATCCGGTTGCTGCAAAATAAGCTCCCATCATAAAAGCCATCCACCTTTCCGGTGCCAATTTTGTTATGAACGATAACGCTACCGGTGAGGCACATAATTCTCCCAAAGTATGGAACAGATAGGCTAAAACCAGCCATTGCATACCGGATTTTACAGTTACTGCACCTGACGCATCATAACCAACCTCCTGGCTGGCAATAGACATAAAAAAGAAGCCCCAGCCCATGATTATGACTCCTATTGCCATTTTAAACAATGACGATGACTCTTTCTTTCTATTCTTCCACCAAACCCAAAAACTAGCCACAATAGTTGCAAAAACCAAAATAAATATGGCATTTACGGATTGAAACCAACTTGCCGGAACCTCAAAAGAACCTAATGACAAATTTGTTTTTTGTTTTGCATAAACGTTTAACAACCCACCGGCTTGTTCGAATGATCCCCAGAAAATTATTATTATCAAAAAAGATAAGTAAGTAACTAGTATTCTATCCTTTTCTACTTTGTTTCCATCATTATAAACCACAATTCCAACGCCAACTGCAAATGCCAAGCCAATAACTAATAAACCATAGGACCATGAGCCTCCAAACCAAATTATTAAGCCTAAAGCTACCATAATAGCGAAACCTATTATAGAATTAGTATGCTTAAAAATGGCAGTCAATAAGTTCTTGCTTTCTTTTTTTTCTTCTTCGGCTCTGTCATCCACTACTAAATTACCAACATGTTTTAAATGCTTTTGACCAAGCATATAAATAACCTGTCCTAAAGCCATACCAATCCCTGCAAGGCCAAAACCATAATGCCAACCAATGTTTTCTCCAACATATCCCACAATTAATGCTGCTGCTGCTGCACCCAGGTTTATACCCATATAAAAGATATAAAACCCTACATCTCTTTTATTCTGTTCATTTTTTGGATATAACCCGCCTACCATTGTAGAGATATTTGGTTTCAGCATACCAACACCCATCACAATTAAAATTAGACCTGTATAAAAGGCCCACATCTGTTCTATAGCTAAAACACTATGCCCGGCAACTAACAAAAGGCCTCCAACAAATACAGATTTCCTTTGCCCCAAAATTTTATCGGCTATGATCCCCCCCGGAATAGACATCACATAAACAAACATGGTATACCAACCATACAGCGCAATGGCACTATCGTTGGCCCAACCCAAACCAGGATTATCCGCTGCTGTTTCGGCAACTAAATAAAGCACTAAAATAGCCCGCATTCCATAATACGAAAAACGTTCCCACATTTCTGTTAGAAACAAAATATATAATCCTATTGGATGCCCAAATAATTCCTTTTGCTTTATTGTTTCAGAATTTGCCATAATCTTCTTTATTGTTAGTTAGTGTATTATCCTTTGATCTTGATGTCTTCCATGCTTGCTTCCTCTGCCTTTTCCCTTCTGTCACCCAACTTTTCATGGATGAAATTGGTCATCTTTTTATAGAGATGTAACCTCGTGTTCCCTCCATATATGCCATGATTTTTATCCGGGTATACCGCCCAGTCAAACTGTTTATCAGCCTGAATTAAAGCTTCAACCATGCGCATGGTGTGCTGTAAATGTACATTATCATCACCCGAACCATGTACCAGCAAGTAATCGCCTTTAAGCTTCTCCGGGTAATTGAACGGTGAGTTATCATCATAGCCATTTGGATTTTCCTGAGGGGTTCTCATATAGCGCTCCGTGTAAATGGTATCGTAAAAACGCCAGCTGGTAACCGGTGCTACTGCTATAGCCATTTTAAATACATCACTACCCTTTAACAAACAATTGGTAGACATGTGTCCGCCAAAGCTCCATCCCCAAATACCAATTCTGTCTTTATCTACATATGGCAACTCACCAAGTTTTCTGGCTGCTGCAATCTGATCCTCGGTTTCATATTTTACCAAATTCATATAAGTGACTTTCTTAAAATCGGCACCTTTAAATCCGGTACCTCTGCCATCAATGCAAGCTACGATATAGCCTTGTTGCGCTAAATGCTGGTACCAATAATCATTATAACTATGCCACCTGTTGGCAACCTGCTGTGATCCCGGGCCAGAGTATTGATACATTAATAAGGGATATTGTTTAGAGGCATCAAAATTCGCCGGTTTGATCATCCACATGTTTAAATCGTTCCCGTTTATATGAATCGTGCTAAACTCTTTTTTAGAGGTCTTATAATTTGAAAGCTGCTGGGACAATCTATCGTTATCCTTTATACTTTTTATAAGATTTCCCGAAGCAGCACTATTTAAGGTATATTCAGGCGGTGTGGTAGCGCTGGAAAATGAATTTATGAAATAGGAGAAGTCCGCACTAAAAGAAGCCCCATTCGTCCCTTCACTTTTGGTAAGTCGTTTTTTATCCCGTCCGTTTAATTTTATAGAGTACACATCCCTGTTTATGGAGCCATTCTCCACCGATTGGTAAAAAATGCGTTTGGTTTTTTCATCATACCCATAATACTCAGTTACTTCCCAATTCCCCTTGGTAACCTGATTGATCAGTTTTCCTGTTTTGTCATAATGATAAATATGGTTGTAACCATCTTTTTCACTGGTCCAGATAAAGCTGTTATCTTTTAAAAACGTCAGGTTATCCGTTACATCAACATACGCCTCGTCCTTTTCTGCAAGCACTAAATCCGCTATATTGGTTTTAGCATTAATGAGCCATAGGTCCAACGCATTTTGATGCCTGTTCAAATAATGAGCGCTTAATACATCAGGATTGTTAGTCCATTCAATTCTCGGGATGTAGAAATCGTTATAATCCTTACCAACCTTAATGGCGTTAGTACTATTAGCTTCCAAATCATAAATATGTAATGAAACTACCGAGTTTGCTTCGCCGGCTTTCGGATATTTAAATACGTGTTGGGTTTGGTAAAGCCCGGTGCCGTAAACATCCATAGAGAACTCAGGTACATTGGTTTCATCAAACCTTATAAACGCAATTTTATTGCTATCGGCATTCCATTCAAAGGCTCTTACAAATGAAAACTCTTCTTCATAAACCCAATCTGTGATCCCGTTAATGATACTGTTCTTTTCTCCGTCAAAAGTTATTTGAGTGGTTGCTCCGGACTGCAAATCTTTTACATATAAATTATTATTAAATCCATAGGCTACTTTATTTCCGTCGGGTGAAAATGTGGGTTCCTGAATAAGCTCTTTTGAAATTAGCTCTAAAGATTGGTTCTCAACATGATAAACAAAATAATTTCCAAGGACCGAATGACGATAAACAGACGTTTCATTAGTTGCCAAAATTACCTTTTGTTCGTCTTTACTAAACGTATAATCCGAGAAGTAATTTAAGGCATTCAAATCTCTTGAACTCACCAGGGTTTTTACCTTTTTTAAGGTTTCATAATCATATATATCAATAGCGGTTGACCTGGTGCTTCTATCAAAATTTAAAACGGAATATTGCTGCCCGTTAGCCATGGAATGTAACACATCCATGTGTTCTGTACTAAAGGTGCCGCTCCAAATCTCTTCTAATGTAATGTCTTGATTTTGTGCGTTTAAAAATGAAGTTAAAAGGAAATAAACGCAAAAAGAAAATTTAAGATATCTCATCCAGTAAATTATATTTTTCTGCCCATTAAGATACAACATCCACCAATTAATCCTTACAATTTATAATTGAAAATAATAGATGCTCAATCAAAAAAAATGGTTTTTTCATAAAATGATGTCAATTTTACTAAAAATTCTTCAAAAAACAGCAATTATTAACACTTAATTAGGCTTACATAAACTAGTTATTCAATATTCATACCAAGAGTAGTATCTTTGCACCACAAATGATCATTTTATGAGTAAATCTATTGCTGGTTTTTCTAAGCTTTCCAAGTCTAAAAAAATTGATTGGATCGTAGACACCTATTTTTCAAATGCCGAAAGTGCCAAAGGTATTTTAAAGCAATATTGGAATACCAATGAAAAACTACAACAGCTTCATGATGAATTTATAGAAAACACCATAACCAACTACTATTTACCGCTTGGTGTAGCGCCTAATTTTTTAATAAATGACACCCTGTATACCATACCCATGGCTATTGAAGAAAGCTCTGTGGTGGCCGCTGCCAGTAAGGCTGCTAAATTCTGGCTGGATAGAGGTGGCTTTAAGACCACGGTAATTTCTACCACTAAAATTGGTCAGGTTCATTTCACTTATAAAGGTGATTTTGATAAACTGAAAGCATTTTTCAATGCCATAAAGCCAAAACTTATTGATGATACTAAAAGCATCACCGCTAACATGGAAAAACGAGGTGGTGGTATTTTAGATATTGAACTACGCAATAAAACTACCGAGATCGCTAATTACTACCAGCTTCACGCATCGTTTGAAACGCTTGATGCTATGGGTGCAAACTTTATAAATTCTTGTTTGGAACAATTTGCCAAAACCTTTAAAAGTGAAGCCCGGGATTTCGATTTGTTCTCTGAAGAAGAAAAGGAGATTGATATCGTCATGAGCATCTTATCTAATTATGTCCCGGATTGTTTGGTTAGGGCTGAAGTAAGTTGCAATGTGGATGAACTATTTGAAAACCCAGCTGTTTCCGGTAAGGCGTTCGCTGAAAAATTTGTTCAGGCAGTTCATATTGCTGAAAAAGAACCTTATAGAGCAGTAACTCATAATAAAGGGATCATGAACGGCATTGATGCCGTTGTTTTAGCTACCGGTAATGATTTTAGAGCGGTGGAAGCCTGTGTGCATGCTTACGCTTCAAGAAACGGACAATACAGCAGTTTAACACATGCTGAAATTGATGGTGATATTTTTAAGTTCTGGATTGAAATTCCGTTGGCACTGGGTACTGTTGGCGGACTTACCAGCTTACATCCGCTTGTTAAATTAGCATTGGAATTATTGCATAAACCGTCAGCTAAAGAGCTCATGCAAATAGTAGCGGTAGCAGGTTTGGCGCAAAACTTTGCTGCCTTGCGGTCATTAACAACCACGGGGATTCAGCAGGGGCATATGAAAATGCATTTGATGAATATTTTAAATCAGTTTGGAGCCACCGATACGGAGAAAAAAGCTCTGACAGCGCATTTTAAAAACAATACGGTCACGCATAGTGCTGTTGTTGAAGCTTTGCAAAATTTACGTAACGGTGCCTGAGGTTCTCGAAGACACCAAGAGAACCCCAGACACCGAGAGAGATTCATCCACAGAATCAAAAATTTTTGATAACATGGCTACAGATTTGAACAACAAAACTTTTTATTCCAACGGCAAACTTTTACTTACCGGCGAATATGTTGTTCTTGATGGTGCTTTATCCTTAGCAATTCCGACAAAATTTGGGCAATCCTTACAAATTGAATCTGTTGACAAACCTATCTTGCATTGGAAAAGCCTGGATGAAAATGGAACGGTTTGGTTTGAAGGGGCATTCGAATTAAGCAATAATGGGACCTTAAAACAGGACTTCGACAAGCTCAGTCTGACAACTCAATTTGAAGATGTTGCCCGCAGGTTGTTCCAAATTTTTAATGCTGTTAAACAACTGAATCCTGATTTTTTAAATGTTGAAAAGGGATACCGTATAACCACAGCTATAGATTTCCCAAGGAACTGGGGTTTAGGTACGTCTTCAACTTTAATCAATAATATAGCGCAGTGGGCCAATGTTGATGCTTTTAAATTGTTAGAGCGCACATTTGGAGGCAGTGGATACGATATTGCCTGCGCACAAAATGACACCCCTATTACCTATCAAATTGAAAATGGAAGCCCTTTGATTAATCAGGTTGCGTTTGATCCGCCTTTTAAAGAACAGCTATATTTTGTGCATTTAAACAAAAAACAAAATAGCCGAGAGGGCATAGCACATTACAAAGCACAGAACAAAGACCATATTCAGGATATTATTTCTGAAGTCAACATCATAACTTTAAAAATGATTGCTTGTGACGCTTTGGAAGCGTTTGAAGTTTTAGTAGATAGGCACGAAAATATCATAGCCAAAGTCACTAATCAAACGCCCGTGAAGCTCCTTTTATTTAATGATTTTAACGGAAGTATAAAAAGTCTCGGGGCCTGGGGAGGTGATTTTGTTTTAGTTACTTCAAAAGAAAACCCAACAGCCTATTTTAGGGATAGAGGATTTGAAACGATTCTTCCGTATGTTGATATGGTTTTATAAACAGATGCTTCCACTTCGATAAGACAAACAAAAAAGGCCTCGTTTTAACGAGGCCTTTTTGTTTTATATTGCTATCTCCGAATTATTGAATTTGAGATTTAGCTCTGTTATCTTCTATATCGGCAACAGCTTTTAAAGCATTGTATAATTTGCTGTTTACTGTAGTTGATTTTTGCAGTTCCACTCTATTAGCTGCAGCCTGGTAATTATCAAGCTCAACTGCCGGTGTTACTTTTGTAACCTGTACCATATAAACGCCTTTCTCTCCTTCAATAAGCCCGGAAGTATCTCCTTCATTTAATCCAAACGCTGTTCCCACAACCAATGGTTCATTACCTGCTCCGGAAATGGTTGGGGTTTTCATATTAATGGCTGACGCATTTCTTACCGTAGTGCTTTCTGCAGCAGCAAGATCTTCTAAAGTAGTGGCAGATACTCTTTCTTTAATTAATTCGGCTTTTTTCTGTTTTCTGATAATTGGCAACACCTTGGCAGTAGCATCTTCAACAGTCATTAAACCTTCTTCGTGCTTAGCTACCAATTGCGCAACCACATAACCACCTGGGATATTAAAACGCTTAATATCACCTACTTCAGCTTCTTCTTCAAAAGCCCAACGTACTATAGGTCTTTGGTTACCTACACCGGGAATACTTTCGTCCAAAGCTTTTATACCGTTCACAGGTTTAACCGTATAACTGCTTTCTGTAGCTAATGCTTCAAAATCCTTGTCGGCTGCAGCAATTTCAAACTTTGAGGCCTCTCTAAATATTCTGGAGGTTGTCTCTTCAGACGGTTCAATCTCTCTGGCAATGGTTCCAACCTGAACAGCTCTCTTTTTACTTTTCTGTCCTTCAATTTCAATAATATGAAAACCGAATACTGTTTTAACAACTCCTAGATCCCCTACTTTACCTTCAAACTCAAAATCGTTAAATTCAGGAACCATGGTGTTGTAAGGATGCCAATCATAACGGCCTTCCTTAGCAATACTTCCCTGGTCTGATGAAAACGCTGTTACTAATTCAGGGAATTTAGAACGGTCTCTTTTAATCACAGTTAATAAACTATCTGCTCTTTCCTTGGCTTGATCTTCTGTTAAAGTAACATCCGGAGCGGCACTTTGAGATCCTATGAAAGGAATTAAAATGTGTCTTACTTTAGCTGAATCCGGGATATTTTTTTCAGCAATCAACTTCGAAATCTTAAAATATCCATTCTCTTTATAAGGCCCGTAAGTTTCACCTACGCCAAGATTAAACAAACTATCCGCAACCTGAGCCGGTAATCCGGACTTAAATACAAAACGCTCATTGAACTTAATATCTGAATTTAAGTTGATATACTCCTGGTCATTTTTAACTTTTGAAAAAGCAACTATAGTATCCTTTCTTCCAGTGTCGTCAACCAATCTGCCATTTAATAACGTAGAAAGTTCTTTTATAATGGCAGTTTCATCGGCAATGGAAGCCACTTCTTCAAACTCAACAAATCTGATATCCCTGGATGCTTCTACTTCATATTCTTTTTTATTATCGTTGATATAACTTGAAATTTCCGATTTAGACACTTTGACAATACTATCCGGAATAGACGTATAGGGCACCTGAACAAACTTAATGTCTATTTTATTTCCATCTAATTTATGCTCTAATTCACCTTCCGATAAGGTCCCTGTCAAACCTGCTTTAACCAAATTAAAATAATTCTGCTGTAAGGCATTGGCAGCAATGTTTTGTTCGTAATTCACCCAATCAGAATAGGTCAAAGGTTGCCCTCCGATATAACCGGGTCTGGGAGCTATTTCCTTAAGATTAGCTATAAACTCGTTCAATTTATTTTCATCAAACAGGCCTGCTTCATTTAAAAATTGCGGATTGGTAGCTAATGAGGCTTTTATTAAATCCCTCATCTGGTCTTGCTCAACGGTAATTCCTAATGCCTCAAATTGAGTTTCCAATACGGCTTGTCTCACTTCCTGATCCCAAACCCTGTTCATTACCTGCGTGGTAGTAGCATTTGGCCCCATTTGCCTTTGAAGGTTTTCCACTTTTACCTGAAAATCTTCACGGGAAATATCTTTACCGTTTACAGACCCCACTACACTTTGAGATTTATCTGAAAAACTCGCGCTTCCATCAAATAGACCAGATAGTACAAATGCAAATAACGCCATCGCAATTACCAGTATTAATACTAAAGTTTTTTGTCTAATCTTATTTAAAATTGCCATTTTTTATGTTTGATTTTTAACCCTTCCGGGAATTTTCTATTTATAATTGGAATTCAATCAAAATATTGTGATTGACGAAAATATCGTGCGCGAAAATACCATTTTCTATTTAATAATAAAAGTAGAAACAGGCATTAATTGTGTTAAACCACAACATTATAAACGCCTTTTGTTAAGACAAACGTTGAAATAGAAGAAATGGTATATTAATTAACTCTCTTCTAACAGTTTAAGCATCACCAAATCAATTTTCGTATTGGACACTTCCGCGATGGTGAACTGAAAATTTTCAATGGTCACCACATCATTCTTATCCGGGATTTCTTCGGTGTGATTTACGATCAAACCACCAAGCGTTTCGTAGTTCTCACTTTTGGGAAGATCCATTTTATAGGTCTCGTTCAGATAATCTACCTCCAGCCTGGCCGAAAACTTAAATACATCCTCGTCAATTCGTTCCTCGATTAGATCAACAGTATCGTGTTCGTCCTCTATCTCGCCAAACAGCTCTTCAACAATATCTTCAACGGTCATAATACCTGAAGTTCCGCCATATTCGTCTAAAACCACCGCCATACTGCGATGTTTTTTTGTAAGCACATTCAGTACATCTTTTATAAGAACGGTTTCCGGTACAAACTCTACCGGTAGCATCATAGATTTAATGTCTTTATGCTTTTTGAAAAGTTCAAAAGAATGTACATATCCTAAAATATCATCTATGGTATCATCGTAAACCAAAATTTTGGTACGGCCCGTTTCCGTAAAAAGTGTACTTAGCGTCCTTATAGGTTCGTTGATCTCAACTGCTATAATTTCGGTTCTGGGAACCATCACCTCACGGGCCTTTACTTCGGAAAATTCCAAAGCATTTTGAAAAATTTGAATTTCTGAATCTACTTCGTCATGTTCTTCAACAGATTCCATTTGTTCACTTATATAATTACCAAGCTCTACCTTGGTAAAAGCCAATTGAATTTGATCGCCGTCGGTTTTAAAAAACGTTTTTAGAACTATGTCTGAAATCCAGATAACAAACCCGGATATCAAACTGAACAACACGTAAAAAAAATAAGCTGGGACCGCCAATATTTTAATGAGTGTATTCGCATAAATCTGAAAGAATACTTTGGGTAAAAACTCGGCTGTAATTAATATGATAAATGTTGAAATAATTGTTTGTGAAAGCAAACTCAATTCGGTTAACCAATAGTTTATAACAGGGTATTCCGTTGGTAGTAAAGACTGAAACCAGCTTACCAGTAAATCGCCCATAAAAAACCCGTAAACAACCAAAGCGATATTGTTACCAATAAGCATGGTGGTTATAAACTTTGAAGGTTTCGCCGTAAGTTTACTTAAAACTTTGGCAAGTATGCCTTCCTGTTTTTTTTCAATCTCAATATGGATCTTGTTTGAAGACACATAAGCGATCTCCATACCGGAAAAAAATGCGGAAAGCATTAAGGACACAACTATAATTACAATATAAAGTGTCATTTACTGCTGTTTGTTTCTATCCTGAAACTTTTTACTGAACTTTCGCCTGAAGAAAAACATAAAAACTGCCAATGCAGCCAACCCTAAAGATATGTAGGCACCGTTGGTACCGTTGCCCCATTTAGAGATACCATCATATAAAAACAGTATGGCAAAAACTAAATAAACGTATTGAAAAATACTTAAATATTTCATGTGTTCTTTTTATTTTTTTAGAGGTCGGATGTAACCTTTGATGATCAAAACACTTAAAACAACGTCAGTTTTAACCACGTGGGTTCATCTGTAAATAATTTGGATAAAGATAATTAAAATAGGAAAGATAATCTTAAGAAGTTCCTAATCTTCCACTGTAAAAATACCGGTAACTTCTAATACCTCGGCATTGGTAAACTCCCCGTTAGAATCAAAACCATTACCGTGAATAATATCTTGCTCTGATTCAAATGTTACAGGTACATTGGTAAACAACCATTCTCTTTTCCGGTCAAAATAGAGTTGCTCGGATTTTAATATTCTATTATCGTAGGTTGTAATAACCACATTCCCCTGCAAGTCAATAATGCTTGTCCGGTCATAAACAATGGCGTAATCTGACACTATAGTGCTCTTTTTATCATCATCATAAATATAGAGCGTAATACCTTCCGGAAATTCATAATAAGGAAAATCCCGGTTAGAGTAGTTTTTCATTTTAGCGCCTATCAGGTGACGTGTAACTTCTCCGGAATCGGTATATTTTAAATTGATGTTTTCGGCTTCCCCGATAGGTTCGTTCTCCGAAATGCCTATTTTCTGAACCTCTTTGTAGTTATCATTACATGAAAAAAACATAGTCACAGCTAAAACTGTGACTATGCTTAACATATAATATTTAATCAATTGTTTCATTAATTGTTTTGAGTATTAACTCAAACCGAAAAGCAATTATTGTATGGCAGGTACCGTAACCTGTCCTCCTATCCAGCATGCAATCTTAATGACCTGCCCTGAATTACCGGCACTAAAGATCTCCGCTTTTTGTGGTGCCTTTGCTTTATAATTAGCTACAGACTTAGCTGCATTTTTCTTTTGCGTCGGATCTACTCTCGCTGCTTTATTAGCTTCCTGAGCCGCTAACCAATATACCGCTCTTTTATTAAAAGTGGTATCTCCACAGTTATTAGCACTTGCCGCATACATAGCTGCAATTGATAAATGCGGACGACCATTTGACGGGTTTAATTTTAAAGCATTTCTGAAGTAAGTTCTTGCTTGTCCGTATCTTCCTTTCTTTTTAAGAATTAAACCAATGTTGTTAGCTAACTTCGCTTTTTTAAAGGTATCCGTCTCTAAATCATAAGACTCTTTAAAATAGTTGATAGCTTCATTCTCTTTATGATTCTTGAATAAAACGGTTCCAACAAAGTACTTGGTATCAGCAGATGGCGCTGTTTCGTCATAAGCTTTTACCAATTCCTCATACAACGGTTCATCTGTACACTCTTTATAATACATTCTACTTACGGCGCGTTTTAACCATACAGCATCTGTTTTATGCGCCTCAAAGTCTTTAGTATACAACGGAATTAAGTTATCACAATTAGCACGCGGTCCTAATTGACCGTCTATACCAGAGGCAATTTTATCATATGCGGTTAAAACCTGTCCGTAATATCTCTTATACTGCCCTTCCTTTTTGGTTAAAGGTGTTCCGGCTTCTTCTTTAGCTACTAATTTGTTTAATTGCCCTGAAGCTATTTTAATTTCATCCTGTACCTTCTCAACCACATCGTCATACTTGTTGAATAAATCCTTAGCCGGTTTTTTACCGGCATCGTATAACTCCACCATTAAAGAGAAATAGGTATACAAACTCTTTGGGTTTTTAAAGTTCTTTTTATCTGCTTTGTAAACAGCATCAAAACAATCGTATAACTCATCAGATGATTTGTTAAGTTCTTTTCTGTTATCATACATCAACTGACAAGATAAAGCACCGTATTTTCCTTTGGGTGTCTTACTGGCAAAATATTGAGCTCTTTGATCATACAGTTTGATCAAATCATTTATAAAGCCAATTTTTTCTGCCCCCGCCGCATTCTTTATTTTATGGTTTAATATCTTTTCACCATCAACGTAAATAGCGTTGTTAAATTTTGGACATTTGTTTCTTACTGCCATCCAGGGCTCAAAAGCCGCATCGTAGTTTTTAGCTTTTACATATTCGTGAAATATGGAAAGCTTGGTCATACACTCCTCATCCTGCTGTGCATATCCAAAGCTTATTGCTATGAATAATGTTAATAAAAAAGTAATTTTCGCCTTCATGATAAAATTGTTCTGTTGTTAGTTATACTTCCTTCTCTGGAACCATCTGTCGCCCAAAGATAAGCTTAATTGGAGATTTATAAAATTCTCTTGTATTAAATTATTATTAGTTGTCCCTCGTTTACCTACTTCAAAACCTATATTGGCACTGGATATTGGGCCAGATAATGGTAATCCTACTCCAAAAGATATGCCAAACTCATTAATTGATTCTGAATTTATATTAAGCCCCGTTTTTTCATATCTGACACCTGCCCTATATACCGTTCTTTTTAAATAACTGGTTAACGACCTGTAATCCGGAATATAAAATCCTCCAACCGAAATAGTGGATGCATCTTCATACCGTACACCGGCACTGCTATAAAGGTCGTTAGAAAAATCACTTGTATTTAGCATAGTATATTCTGCCCCCACAAACCAGCTTGTTGGTTTCCCGATTCCAAGTCCAAACGCCATTTTTGAAGGTAATATCAAGTCTGTTTCCAATAAGCCTAAAGCCTCCAGATCTATATCTACAGAATTATTTACAAACTCTTGCCCTGTATTGGAATTAGTTGTAATAGTGGCCACGGAACGCTCATTTTTTGAAGTCAAATCACTTTCCGGTGTATACGTTGCTGTAGCTACTAATTCCATGTTCTTTGCTATTGGTGTTGTGTACGACAATCCTAAATTAAAATTCAATCCACTTAAATCTGATCTGTTACTCTCCCTGGATTGATACTGGGTCACTACACCGTTATCATAGAGGTACTCCACAGTACTGTTTTGAATATTACCAAAATTATACTGTGCATCAATACCTATGCTTAATCCATCGGTTATTCTATATCCTAATCCCAAAAATGCCTTGTTAAGACCGCCTTCTCCCCTAAACCTGTTCTCTATATTACCATCGCCATTAAGAGACTCTAACTTATACCCAACCGACGTATAAGGCATTAAACCAAAACCAAAACCAAATTTTCCCATTGGGATGGATAAGGCTACATAATCAAACGTGGTGGAACTGGCTTTATCACTACCGGAGTCAGCTTTTAGGTTGATACTGGAATAGCTCCCGCCGACGGCAAATTTTACCGGTCTGGTCTCTTCATTATAAACCTTTAGGTTTTTAGTGGCATAAGATGCCGGATTGCGTAAATTAACATGAACACTATCGATATAAACACCAATACCTCCCATGCTTCTATTTTCCACCGTTCCTTTAAATTTCAGGCTTCCAATACCGTAAAAAGAATAAGGAGATGCGGTTCCTTCCTGCCCGTAACTTTGAATAGCTATTAAAGCAATAAAAACTAATACAAGTTTTTTAATCATTCGTTTGAATTAAATTGTAAAATAAAGTTTAATCCTTCTAAAAGAAAATTAGAATTGGCAAATATGCTACTTTTTAATTGTTTTGACAAGAAATTAGCATCGCCACCTGTTAAAATAACTGTTAAATCCGAATATTTGAGTTTGTACGTCTCAATAACCCCATCTATTTCATTTAAAATACCATGAACCACACCGGAATGTATGGATTCTTTAGTGGATACTCCTGTAATATCGTTAGGCATTTCTGTATCCAATAACGGTAAATTGGCCGTTAAATTATTTAGGGATCTGTAACGCATACGTAGCCCGGGTGAAATAGCACCGCCTAAATAGTCGTTTTTGTTATTTATAAAATCATAGGTAATACAGGTTCCGGCATCAATGATCAACACATTTTCTTTTGAAAATTGTCTGACTGATGCACTGACCAAAGCCATCCTGTCTACCCCTAATGTTTCAGGTGTTTCATATCTGTTTTTAAAAGGAAGTCTGGTGTTGGAATCTAATATTGAAAGCTCTAAAAGCCCCTTTATTTCAGCTAATTGCTTATCATTTAATTTACCAACTGAAGAAATAATCCCTTTTTTTAATGAGTTGAATTGTTCCTTTAGAGCAACCACAGTTTCAATTAACTGGTCATGATTTACAATAGCTCTATGCTTTAAAGTATTGTTACTAAAAACAGCCAGCTTTATATAAGAATTCCCTACATCAATTATTAAATTCATACACCTTTTGAATGCGCTAAAATTACAAAACACTAATCACTATATTCTTAATTATATTATAATTTATAGCCTGAATGTGCTATGAGCCCTTAAAATTTGTTAAAGCATTATTTTTTGTATTTTTATTTTGGCGAATAGCAAAATTGAATTTATATTTGCACCCGCTAGAACGATAATGCTATCGGGCTAGTCCGCATTTAGCGAGGTACCTTAGCTCAGTTGGTAGAGCAAAGGACTGAAAATCCTTGTGTCCCTGGTTCGATTCCTGGAGGTACCACGAGTGTAGCGAGTTGAAGCTACAGAAAGCATGTTCTTTCGAACATGCTTTTTTTATGCAATAAAAATGAATCGAAGCCTGTCCCGAGCTTGCGAGGGGATGGATGGAGGTACCACTTAACTCGTAAAACCCGCTCAATAGAGCGGGTTTTTTGTTTTCTATTGCGTCGGGCGCTCGCGTCTGTAAGTAATAGAAAACAAAAGAATCACAGCTAAAGGCTGTGGGTTTTGCATTTTCAGGCGAGTGACCAAAGGAACAACGCAGTTATCTCCTGGAGGTATTATACAAAATGTATTAATCCCAGAAGTTTTATTGATTGCATAAATAGTTTGACCTTTGAAGAAAGAACAGCTGGCTAAAAAAGTATAATTTTTATGAACCTGACATATTTCCAGCTCTAAAATACCTAATAGTCCATAAGATAAGATTCTGAAACAAGTTCAGAATGACACCTCAGGGAAATTTTAGGCTGTGGGTTTAGCGTTTTCAGGTGAGGGACCAAAGGAACAACGCAGTTATCTCCTGGAGGTGCCACAGAAAATCCAATCTATCGAATGGGTTTTTCGATTTCTAATAACATTACATCTTTTTTTTACAAGCTAAAACCAATTACTCCCCTTGTTTAAGCTTAAATACCTCGATCTTGCACATTTATTATAAATATTGGTTAAAATGTTTTAATTGTGCTGAACAGAATTCTCTATTTTTAGCAGTCATTAAATGCCACCTAAAACTATTTTATGAAATTCAACGTCATTTTTCTTTTTGTCTTTTCGTTAATTACACTTAGCTCATGTTCCTCAAAAAGCAAAAAACCAAAGGAAACACCCATTGTTATTACCGAAGATTCTTTAACGGCTAAAGAACGCGCCATAGAAACCAGAAAACATGTTGCTGCCAAAGTAGCTGACGGTTTGGAACTTACCCTATGGGCCTCAGACTCATTAGCTCCGGATCCGGTTGGTATGGATATAGACGATTATGGCAATGTATATTTAACACGTACCAACAGGCAAAAAAACTCGGAATTTGATATTAGGGGGCATAGGGATTGGATGACACCATCCATTACATTGAAAACCGTTGAAGACAGACGAGCCTTCCTTCATAAAACATTTGCCACCGAATTAAGTGCTAAAAATACCTGGCTGAAAGATCTGAATAACGACTCCATTCACGATTGGAAAGATTTAGCTGTTGAAAAAGAAGAGGTCTGGAAACTGGAAGACAAAAACAAGGACGGTCTGGCCGATACATCCACAAGGATCCTAAACGATTTTAATGATGAAGTTACGGACGTTGCCGGCGCCATTTTGGTTAAAGATGATAATTTATACGTAGGGGTTGCTCCCGATATGTGGAAGTTGGAAGATACTAATGATGATGGGGTTTTTGATGAAAAAACATCGCTTGCCACCGGCTTTGCAGTACACATTGGCTTTAGCGGCCATGGTATGTCCGGAGCTATTGAAGGGCCTGACGGAAAAATTTATTGGGGTATCGGCGATATTGGCGCAAACCTTACTGATAATGCCGGTAACACCTACGAATATCCAAACCAGGGCGTGATAGTGCGCTGTAATCCTGATGGCAGTAATTTTGAAGTATTTGCTCACGGATTGCGAAATACCCACGAATTTGTTTTTGATGCCTACGGAAACATCATTACTTCTGATAACGACGGTGATCATAAGGGAGAATCCGAACGACTGATGTATGTAGTTGAAGGTTCCGACGCCGGTTGGCGCACCAATTGGCAGTTTGGAAAATATACTGACCCAAAAAACAACAGCTATAAGGTTTGGATGGATGAGAACTATTTTAAACCAAGATGGGACGGACAAGCCGCACACATAGTCCCTCCAATAGCGAGTTTTCACGGCGGGCCAACAGGAATGGCCTTTAATCCGGGAACCGCATTAGGCAAGGACTGGCTAAACAAATTCTTTTTGGTACAATTCTCCGGGACTCCAAGCAGATCACACATTTGGTGCTTCGATCTAAAACAACAGGGTGCGGGATTTGAACTCAATACAGATACTTCAATTTTAAATGGGGTCCTTCCTACCGGGCTCCGATTTGGTCCGGACGGCGCTTTGTACTTAGCGGATTGGGTTAGCGGATGGAACACTAAAAACTATGGAAGAGTTTGGAAGTTAGATGTTGACAGCAACCATAACAACTTAGCCGACAAACGTGCCGAAACAAAAAAACTCATGACTTTAGACTATAACAATCAATCTAAAGAAAGATTAGTTGAGCTACTTAGTTACCCGGATATGCGCATCCGTAAAAAAGCGCAATTTGAATTGGTTAACAGGTCATCGGGTTATAAAACATTTAAAAAGGTTGCCAAAGAAAACACAAATCAATTTGCCCGCATTCATGCCATTTGGGGCATCGGCCAAATAGCCGATAAAAAAGTAAATAAAGCTGCTGTTTTAATTGATTTACTTTCGGATAACGACCCGGAAATTATTGCCCAGGCAGCTAAAGTCATTGGTGATGTAAAATACAAAGACGCCGGTTCAGCACTGATCCCTTTACTGAATCACGACAACGCCAGAGTTCGTTTTTTCGCTACCCAGGCTTTAGGCAGAATTCAATATAAAGCGGCAGTAAACCCCATTCTTGACATGTTGGCCCATAATAGCGATGAGGATGCCTATTTAAGACATGCAGGTGTTTTAGCTTTATCCCGTATTGGAGACATTGCCCCCATTGCTTCATTATATAACAGTTCGAATAGCAGTTTGAGACTGGCTGCTGTTTTGGTTCTCAGAAAATTACAAAGTCCTGAAATCTCAAAATTTTTAAATGATCCCGATGAATATATCGTTACACAAGTCGCTCGTGCTATCAATGATGATCTATCCATAGAAGCATCATTACCAGATCTGGCGCAACTTTTACTGTCTGAAACATACACTGACAACGAACCGCTTTTAAGACGCTGCATCAATGCGGCCTTAAGAGTTGGGAATGAAAAAGCTTTAAATCATCTTATCACTTTTGCAAAAAGAACTGATGTTTCCAGCGTTTTAAGAGGTGAAGCATTAGCAACCATTGCCACCTGGCATGACCCATCACCACTTGACAGGGTTGATGGCCGTTACAGGGGACCTGTAAAAAGAGATATCAATCTTGTGAAACAGCATATTGAAAAAGAAATTCCTTATTTCTTAAATGAGGAGAACCCGGATATCATTGCAGGTATTTCAAACGTGCTGAAGTCCTTAAAAATAGAAACGTTTAACCCAATCCTGTTTAAAACACTTAAAACCAACAATTCTCCAAAAGTCAGGCGTTCTGTACTGGATGCTCTGGTAAACCTTAACTTCAATGACATTGAAAGTGCTATTCAGCTAGGAATGAACGACAAAAACCAGGACGTTCGGTCCGTTGCCATTATGTCTTTAAAACGTTTAGACATTTCAAAAGAGAACCTGCCGGATATAGTTAACCCGATCTTTAAAAAAGGGTCTGTAGCGGATCAACAAAGCGTTCTGAAAACGTTAGGGAATACTCCGCTGGAAAGCTCCAAACCCATATTAACCGATCTACTTGAGCAAGCTAAAGCAAATAAAATTTCCAAAGGTATACTGCTGGATTTGTTCGAAACCGTTCAAAACACAAACGATCAGGATTTGATTGCCCAGGTAAATCAAATAAAAGATAATAGCAGTACTGTAGCCTCATATAAGGAAACACTTTACGGAGGAAGCAGTCAACGTGGTTATGGGGTTTTTAATTACAATGCCACGGCGCAATGCGTACGGTGCCATTCTGTAAATGGCGATGGTGGTGATGTTGGTCCGCCTTTAGATCAAATAGCAAAAACACTGACCAGGGAACAAATTCTGGAAGCTTTGGTAGATCCAAGTGCACGTTTGGCTCCGGGGTATGGTAATGTCATTCTTACGTTAGATAATGACCAAACCGTTGTTGGCGTCCTTATGGAAGAAACAACATCAGAATTAACTCTAAAAACATCTGAGGCGGAACCTCTGAAAATAGCAACTTCCAGAATTAAAAACAGGGAAAACGTTATCTCGTCCATGCCGCCAATAGGCACTTATTTGAGTAAAAGAGAGCTAAGAGATTTAATAGCATACCTCTCCGGTTTAAAAGAAGTTAAAACCACACATTAAACTCAAATCATTTAAATAAAGGTCAAAAAAAATCCCGACTCTTAAAAGAATCGGGATTCAAAAAAGGCAACGACCTACTCTCCCACTGATGCAGTACCATCGGCGCTAATGGGCTTAACTTCTCTGTTCGGAATGGTAAGAGGTGAGCCCCATCGCT
>NZ_JANQJQ010000033.1 GCF_028281565.1 Seonamhaeicola sp. | reverse complement strand
CAAAATAATTGGGATAAAAACCCCTCTTTCTTCCGATTTTAAGAAAATCGAAATTCATTCTCCCCTTAAATTTAAGGGGAGAGCCAAGGAAAGGGAGGTTTGAACCGTTATGAACAATAAAACAGGAAAAGCAAGCTCCTCCCTTATTTTTAAGGGAGGTGGATCCCGATGGGAATCGGGATTCGGAGGGTTAATCACATAAAAGAACAATCCACTAAATCAGCAATGATATGAATTACTAACCCCAAACCAATCAATCTGGTTTTTTTAGGAAGCAATAATAAAATATAGACCGCGATAGCATAATAGGAGTGAAGCAGATGGAAGTTGATGCTACATCGGTTGGGGTCGAAAACCGGATCTGCCAGTAAGTGATCAGCATCTATTAGCATACCGGCAATCATAATTAAATAAGCCGTTTTCCATTGACTTTTAAACCCTACTAAAGCAACCAGCAAAGGCATTAAAAAATGACAACCGTAATGAACAATGGGTTGTAGCATTATTGCTGTGTTATAGTTTGAGATTCCAGGTAATTTAACGCATTAGGGCCTTCATTAAACAACAGATCCAGGATACTTAAATTGCTGATAAATCCGTGTTTGTTACTGAAGACCTGAGTATAAGTGTCAAATTGCAGCGGTTGTGCTTTCTTGGCGTTTACCAAATGTCTAAAGTCCGCCTTTCCTTCAATAGTTTTTTCAAATGATCCGGACTTAGAAATATTTAAATCCAACTGCAGGCAATCACAAATAACTTCAAAACATTTGAGGTTGAAGTCTAAAATATATTCGGCTTTTTGATGGAACAAAGGCTGTATGTCATCTTCGTAATATTCAAAAAAAGGCGATGTCCTGTAGGCCGATAATAATGATTTCCAATGCCTGGCTTGCCATTGGTCCTCATTGAAGATCTTTACATCTCTATACTTTTGACGGTTTTTTTGAGAATGTACGACGGGAACATTTAGAGCAAGTTTACCATTGGCACCGTAAATATAAGTACGGTTCCGGTAAGTTTGTTTTAAAAAACTATCATCAACCTCAAACATGATGCTCCTGGCATTGACCATGGCAACAAAGTGGGCAATATTCGGAAAGTATGTTGGGTGAATAATGATGTTCATTGCCTTTGCAAGAATGACAATTATTAACTATTAGCTTTTTTGCGCCTGCGCCATTTATTAAATCCTATTAAAGCAAACAGAGCCACAATAAACGGAATAAAGTATGACGTAGCTTTTCCGCTACCACCAACCGTAGTAAAGAAACGTTCCCAGCGCGGGTTTTTAAGCCCGTCCCAGCTCATCCAAATGAATACCGGTTTGCCCACTACATGATCAAACGGCACAAAGCCCCAGGCACGGGCATCAATGGAGTTATGACGGTTATCACCCATCATCCAATAGTAATTTTGCTTAAACGTATAGGTATCGGTTACTTCGCCATTGATCAGGATCTGGTTGCCCTTCACTTCAAGCGTATTGTGCTCATACTCCGTTATGACACGTTTGTATAATGGCAGAACTTCCAAATTGATATCAATGGTTTTTCCTTTTTCCGGTATATAAAGCGGGCCAAAGAAATCAATGTTCCAGTTATAATTAGGGTCATGTGGAAATATATTTTCGTCTCTATTTCCTTTTTCCCGCTTATTCGGGGTGATACTCAAAACATTCGGGTGGTTTTTGAATTTAGCCAGGGCTTCATCAGAAATTGCCGAAAAATAATAAGTGTTAGCCTGGTTTATGATGCCAAAATTATCCGTAATATCGTATCGCTTTTTTAAAAACTCAGGGCTAAACTGATTAGTCTTAGGTTGAACATAGTAACTAAACTGTAATTTAGCTCGATCCGGTAGTTCATTTTGCTGGCCGTTTATATAGACATAACCATCACGTATTTCCAGTGAATCTCCCGGAACTCCAACACAGCGCTTAACAAGGTTGGTCTTTTTGTCAATGGGTTTATAGTAGTTTCTATCCGGGTGAAAATCATTCATATCCCGTAATGTGTCGGCCGGCTGATTGAAGACTACAATGTCATTACGTTCAATTTTTTCAAACCCCGGAAACCTTAAATAGGGTAATTGTAATTTATTAATTAATGATGTTTTTCTTTTGGTAAAGTCGTCACTAAATAAATACGATTTCTTTTTGAGCACCGGAATGGTGTCATGCACCATAGGAGCCGCCACGGTAGTCATTGGCATTCTGGCACCGTAATGAAACTTACTTACAAACAGAAAGTCGCCAACCAATAAGGATTTCTCCAACGAAGACGATGGAATAGTGAACGGCTGCATAAAATAAGTATGCACAATAGTGGCAGCAACAATAGCAAATAAAATAGAACTGGTCCATTCCCCGGATGAAGACTTTGGATTTACGTTTCGGTCTTCTACATAGGTTACGTCGGCAACATAATTCAGGTAGTAGTTGTAAAAGCCTAAAGTAGCAACGGCTAAAACGGTGTCAATTTTTTGGTTTTTACCAAAACTTCTGGCCGTTTCCACCCATACAATGGCTAGCATAATAAGGTTTACAATAGGAAGGAACAGCAGAATGATCCACCACCAGGGCCTGTTGATTATTTTCATTAAAACAACGCCGTTATATATGGGAGCAAAGGCTTCCCAGGCTTGTCTGCCAGCCTTAGTGTATAATTTCCAGGTGCCCAAACCGTGAATCACCTGAATAATTAATATGAATATAAACCATTGCATTAATGTCATAATTGTAAAATTTAAATCGTTTTGTTTGTGGCTAACATATTGCTAATGTTACACATTACAATTGGTATTAACCAATATTTAACACGTCGTTCATTGAAAAAACACCTGTTTTTCCATGGAGCCATTCGGCAGCCACAACAGCTCCAAGGGCAAAGCCTTGCCTGTTGTGGGCAACATGCTCAATGTTTATGGTGTCTACTTCACTGGCATAATTAACGGTATGGGTTCCCGGAACATCTTCAATACGCTTTGCTACAATGGGGATGGTATGGTTATCATCAGTATCATGCAGTTTCCAGGCGTTGTAATTACTGTTATTATCAATAACCCCTTCCGCTAAAGTAATGGCGGTTCCACTGGGCGCATCTAACTTTTTAGTATGATGAATTTCTTCCATGGTAACGTTGTACTGGCCTAAATTACTCATCATTTTAGCAAGTGTCTTGTTGAGCTCAAAGAAGATATTAACCCCTAAACTAAAGTTTGAGGCGTAGATAAACCCTCCGCTTTTTTCTTTACAAAGTGCCACGGCTTTGTCATAATCATCTAACCACCCCGTAGTACCGGAAACAACAGGTACCTTATTGTTTAAACAGTTAGTGATGTTCCCAAATGCAGCAGAAGGTAAGCTAAAATCTATAGCTACATCGGCTAAGGTGATATCGTAATCTGTATCGTCTTTATCAATTTTTAAAACAACATCATGCCCCCGGTTAATTGCTATTTTCTCAATGGTTTGCCCCATGCGTCCGTATCCTAGTAAAGCAATTTTCATGTATCTGTATTTTATCTGTTATATGCCCTTTATGGGTTAAAATTTAAAATTTAAAGTTAATCCTACGTTGCTTTTAGCATCAAATTCATTGAATTTGTAATGTGGGGCCAAAGATAAGTTTTCATCTACATTATATTGCAAAAGATGGGCATCAACATTCGCATCAATGATATTTAAGGCGTAAATACCTAATGTTACCAACAGTGATATTTCTTTATTTCTCCTGTAGAATTTTTGTCCGCGCTCCAGCCCTTCGGTAGTTACTCTTGGTGAAGATAGTTGATTACCATTGGAATCAAAATAGAATTCATCATCCGTAAAACCGGCCAGCCTTCTTTTATAAGCGTCTCTATACCGGTTGTATTCTTTATTGTTTGTTGTGTAAAAGTAAATACCGGTACCTAAAGCTCCATATACGATGGGTATTTTCCAATATTTTTTATTGTAAGCTTGTCCCAAACCCGGCAAAATGGCAGAATAAAAAGCAGCTTTTGCGGGAGACAGCGGGTTTATAGGTTCTCTGGTAATAACCGAATCTATAACAATTTCTTTTGGGAGTTTTTTACGTTTTGTTTTTCGCTCTTTTTCCTGAGCTACTGACGAAAAACAAAACAAAATGGCAAAAACACTTACTATAACAGATTTATTTAGCACCCTGAATTAATTTTTTAATACGATTAAAGTCTTCTTCCGAATGGAAAGGGATCGTAATTTTTCCTTTACCATTTTTAGAGACTTTAACGTCAATTTTGTGCCCAAAGTATTCCGAAAACACCCCAATCCCTTTTTTAATGTATTTAGGCGTGTCTTCTTTGTCCTCTTTTGAAGGAACGTCTACTTCTTTTGAAGTGTTGTAATTTCTAATTAAATTCTCGGTAGCTCTTACCGAAAGTTCATTCTGTAATACTTTTTCATAAATATCAAGCTGAACGGTATGGTCTTCAACCGAAATCAAAGCACGCCCGTGCCCCATGGAAATAAAACCGTCTCGCATACCTGTTTGAATGATAGGGTCTAATTTCAAAAGGCGCAAATAATTGGTGATGGTAGAACGTTTTTTACCAACACGTTCACTCATCTGTTCCTGGGTAAGCTTGATCTCATCTATCAAACGTTGATACGACAAGGCAATTTCAATAGGATCCAGATCCTGACGTTGAATGTTCTCAACCAGAGCCATTTCTAAGGATTCCTGGTCGTTAGCAATTCTTATGTAAGCAGGAATAGTTTCTAATCCAACTAATTTTGATGCTCTAAAACGGCGTTCTCCGGAAACTAATTGATATTTATTAAATTCTAATTTCCTTACGGTAATTGGCTGAATGATCCCCAATTCTTTGATAGAAGATGCCAATTCCTGTAAAGACTCTTCACTAAAGTTTGTCCTGGGTTGAAACGGATTGACTTCAATAAAATCGAGGTCCAGTTCAATAATATTACCTATGACTTGATCGGCATTCTTATCCTGAACCGATTGAATATCATTGTCCGGGTCTTTTAAAAGTGCTGACAACCCTCTACCTAAAGCTTGTTTTTTAGTTGCCTTAGCCATATTCTAGGAGTTTTTATTGATAATTTCTTTTGCCAAACTTAAGTAATTGTTGGCACCTTTACTACTGGCATCATAATTAATTATGCTTTCGCCATAACTGGGTGCTTCACTTAAGCGTACATTTCGCTGAATTATGGTCTGGAAAACCATATTGTTAAAATGTTTTTGTACCTCTTCAACCACTTGATTTGACAGGCGTAAACGCGAATCGTACATGGTTAACAACAAACCTTCTATATCTAAATCCTGATTGTGTATTTTCTGAACGCTCTTAATGGTGTTTAATAGCTTCCCTAAACCTTCCAATGCAAAATACTCACACTGGATTGGGATGATGACTGCATCAGCTGCGGTTAGGGCATTAAGCGTTAACAATCCTAATGACGGGGCACAATCTATTAAGATATAGTCATAATCATTTTTTATATCTTGAATCGCATTTTTAAGCATATACTCCCTGGATTCCTTGTCAACCAACTCTATTTCAATAGCCACAAGGTCTATATGTGCCGGCACGATATCCAGATTAGGTGTATCGGTCTTAACAATAGCTTCTTTAGCTGAATTGGAGTGCTCCAGAAGCTGGTAGGTGCCCACTTCAACAGATTCAACATCAATTCCAATTCCTGAAGTTGCGTTAGCCTGAGGATCTGCATCAATTAACAGTACTTTTTTTTCAAGAACGCCCAGTGAAGCTGCTAAATTAATAGAGGTTGTTGTCTTTCCCACACCACCTTTTTGATTAGCAATTGCAATGATTTTACCCATTAAATTTTTTGGTTTTAGTATCGGTAAAAATACAATTATTTATGAGGAATAAAAACGGAACTTGTTAACAGATGGTAAATCTTAAATATGATTACTTTTTTTAGGTAAATCAAAAAAAGTGATTCATTTTAAATGAATCACTTTTATGTTAATTTTGGGTTTATTTTTCTGGGTTATGAATCGCAAGTATATAATCTTTGGATAAATATTTTTTTCCTACATTTTGGATATCCTTAGCTGTTATGCTTTTAACATGATCTTCAAAAGATAATCCGGATATTATTTCTTTTTTTTCGTAATCTGCAGTTTTTAACATTTTTATCCAAAACTTATTTTTCTTTAAATCCTCTTTATGTTGTAAAAGTTGAGCTTCTTTAACTTTAGCTACATCTTCACCTGTAGGGCCTTCATCCAATATTTTTTTTAATTCCGCTAATGCAGCATTTTTAAGTTTCTCAACATTCTCTGGGCCACACGGAAAGCTAATTCTCAAATTATACCACCCATATGGTACTTTACTTATGTTTCCTGATGCCCCAACACCATAAACGCCACCTTCTTCTTCTCTTAATTTTTCAATTAACTTAATGGTTAGAATTTCTCCTAAACTCTTTAAAGCAAAAGCTTCTTTTTGATCATAATCTGTTGGGCCGTGAAATGTGATTCTTACCTGGCTTTTGGGGTCTGAACCTTTTTCAACAACTTTAGTATGGTTTCCTGTTAATGGTCTAAAATCCCTAACAACATAATTTTCATTTGAATTTTTTCCGGGTAAGCTTGCGATGTATTTTTCAGCATAATCTTTTAATAAAGCATCATCAATATTTCCAACAAAATAGAAATTAAAATCGCCTGCATCAGAAAATCTTTCCCTGTATTTGTTGTAGGCTAAGTTATAATCACTTGAATCGTATTTTTCCGGTGTTGGAAAACCTGAATATCTTGGGTTTTTACCATAAATAAACTTGCTTAACTCGTTTTGAAAATAAAATTGGGGACTGGCAAGTAAGTTTCCTAAAAAACTTTTTTGTTTTGAGACAAAAGAGTTAAAAGCTTTTTCATCTTTATTCAGCGATGTGAAATACAGATGAATTAGCTGAAATAACTCTTCGAAATTTTTAGGTGTACTGGATCCGGACATCCCTTCACTATAGCCACTAATAAATGGTCTTACACTTGCAATTTTACCAGACATCATTTTGCTTAGGTCTGTTTTGGAGAAGCTGTTTATACCAGCTTCCGTTAATCCGCTATTTGCAAAAACAGTAGCTAAGTATTCTTCGTTAGAATATAAAGATGATCCGCCATAACTGAAAGCTTCAAACAAAATTTCATCATTTTTAAAATCGGTTTTCTTATACACTATTTTGGCACCATTACTAAGTTTAAGGGTTATTGTTCCTATTCCTAAGTCATCGTTAGCAGTTGTGTTAGTTATAGAGCCTTTTTTAGGGAGCTTAGAAATTAACGAAGTAGCTAATGCGTCTTCCTTATAAGGTCCTACGTCTTTGGTTTTTACTTCTTCCAGTAAATTTCTAATGTCAGTTTCGGTAACTTTTTTAAGCCCTTCTTTTTCTAAATTTGTTAAAACTATGACTCTATTATCATCATGTAAATAATTTTTTATCAGCCCATTTACTTCGGATAGCTTGACATTATCTAAATTGTTTTCGTAAAAATTATATTCCCAGGTAATGCTGGGTATAGGTTCATTTTCCAAGTAGTTGTTAACGTATTGTCCAATAATTCTTCTAGATTCCGTTTTATCTTTATCTTTAAACGATTTTTCGTATCCGGCCAATATGCTTTTTTTAGCTCTATCAAATTCACCTTTGGTAAACCCGTGACGTTTTACACGTTCATTTTCTGTTAATAGCGCCTCTAAGGCTTTAAGTTGTCCGGTTTCACTTGAATTGGCAATAGATTGATAGGCCCTTTTGTTTCTAGCCCAAGTGCTCCCATGGTAACTATATCCGAAAACAAATGGTGGATCTTCAGAATTCCTTAACTCATCTAAGCGGTTGTTGATCATGGTTGTGAATAAAGACTTGACCATACTGCGTCTATAATCCTCTATGGTTTCATCATTCTTATAACGGTTATGATCTTTGTACATTATTTGTACCCTTGTAAACGGAGATTCTTTATCACTTTCAATTGCAATTAAAGTTTCTTCGTGGTTTGGAACTTCAAATACGGGTCTTTTTTTAGGGTTTTCAGGGATTGGAATTTGTCCAAAATGCGCCTTTATCTTTTGTTCCAATGTAGTGACATCAACATCTCCAACCGCTATTACAGCCATTAAATCAGGTCTATACCAATCTTTATAAAAGCGTCTTAAACTTTCATGTTTAAAGGTCTCCAAGTTTTCTTTAGTGCCAATTGGTAAACGTTTGGCATATTTAGAACCATGTAATACTTTTGGAAGGTACTTTTGTAGCATGCGTTCACCAGCCCCTCTACTTAATCTATATTCTTCTAAAACGACACCCCTTTCTTCATCTATATCTTTATCAAGTAAAAGGGCATTATGGGCCCAATCTTCAAGGATTTGGAAGCCTTTTTCTAATTTTTCCGGGTCATCACTCGGAATTGGTAAGATATAAACCGTCTCATCAAAGCTTGTATAAGCATTAAGATGTGCACCAAACTTAACACCAATACTTTGAAGATAATCCACTAAGTCATTTTTCTTAAAATTTTTAGTGCCGTTAAAGTTCATGTGCTCTAAAAAATGTGCCAACCCTAATTGGTCTTCATCTTCTAAAATTGAGCCTGCATTAACTACTAAACGTAATTCTACTTTATCAGCAGGTTTTGAGTTATTTTTTATGTAATAGGTGAGTCCGTTAGATAGTTTGCCAATTTTAACATCTGGATCAGTAGGGATATTTTCTTGGCCTATAGTAGTGTCTTTAGCTGTTTTTATATCAGTAATTTGTGCGGAAATAATGCTTGTAAAAAGTATTGTAATATTAATTAACAGAATTCTGATCTTCATATGTCCGATTTTTAGATTAATGAATAATAAGTTTGGTGTTAAAGTAGTATTTTTACTATAAAAAATGTAATAAATAGAGGAAATTTTGCTAAGTTTTAACGTTTTGACTTTAGTCAATCAAAATCTCTAAAATCTTAATAGCGGCTTCACTAATTTTTGTGCCCGGTCCGAATACGGCAATGGCACCTGCATTGAATAAATATTGATAATCTTGTTTTGGGATCACGCCTCCAACAATGACCATGATATCATCGCGACCGTATTGTTTAAGTGCTTCAATAACCTGAGGCACTAAAGTTTTATGGCCTGCAGCTAATGATGATACACCTAAAATATGCACATCGTTTTCAACAGCTTGTTTAGCAGCCTCTTCCGGTGTTTGAAAGAGCGGGCCTATATCAACATCAAAACCAACATCGGCATAACCGGTAGCCACTACTTTGGCACCACGGTCATGACCGTCTTGCCCCATTTTTGCTATCATGATACGAGGACGTCTGCCATCCTGTTCGGCAAAAACATCAGCCAGTTCCTGGGCTTTTTTAAATGATTTGTCGTCTTTCACTTCTTTGCTATATACGCCTGAGAATGATTTAATTTGAGCTTTGTAACGTCCGAAAACAGTTTCGAGCGCCTCACTAATTTCACCTAAAGTGGCACGTTCCCTGGCGGCTTCAACAGCTAAAGCTAATAAATTCTTGTTCCCTTGCAAAAGGGAATCTTTAGAATGGTGCCACGCTTGAGCAGCTTCAGTTAATTTTGAAAGCGCTGTTTCAACCTGTTCAGAGTTTCTTTCCGATTTTATTTTTTGAAGGCTTTCTATTTGCTGGTTTCTTACGGTTTGATTATCAACTTCCAGGGTTGAAATCGGGGCTTCTTCTTCAAGCTTATACTTGTTTACGCCAACAATAATATCCTGCCCGGAATCAATTCTGGCCTGCTTTTTAGCAGCGGCTTCTTCAATGCGCATTTTAGGGATACCGGCTTCAATAGCTTTGGTCATACCGCCATGGGCTTCAACTTCTTCAATTAAAGACCAGGCCTTTTGAGCGATATCATGCGTTAGTTTTTCAACATAATAACTACCGGCCCAGGGGTCGACAGTTTTAGTGATTTTAGTCTCTTCCTGTAAGAATATCTGCGTGTTTCTGGCAATTCGGGCTGAAAAGTCGGTTGGTAATGCTATGGCTTCGTCTAAGGCATTGGTATGCAAACTTTGGGTGCCTCCAAAAGCCGCCGCGGCAGCTTCTATGGTAGTTCTGGCTACATTATTAAACGGATCTTGTTCGGTTAAACTCCAACCGGATGTTTGGCAATGCGTTCTCAACGCTAGGGATTTGGGATTCTTTGGGTTGAATTGCTTTACCAATTTAGCCCAAAGCATTCTGGCGGCGCGCATTTTAGCAATTTCCATAAAATGATTCATGCCAATAGCCCAAAAGAAGGATAACCTGGGAGCAAACGTGTCGATATCCATACCCGCAGCCAATCCTTTTCTAATGTATTCAAGGCCATCCGCTAAAGTATAGGCCAGCTCAATATCGCAGGTAGCTCCGGCTTCCTGCATGTGGTAACCGGAAATACTGATACTGTTGAATTTAGGCATGTTTTGGCTGGTGAATTCAAAAATATCAGAAATGATTTTCATGGAAGGTGTTGGCGGATAGATATAGGTATTACGCACCATAAATTCTTTTAGAATATCATTTTGAATGGTGCCTGCCAATTGCTCCGGCTTTACGCCCTGTTCTTCGGCAGCTACTATATAAAATGCCATAATAGGCAAAACGGCACCGTTCATGGTCATGGAAACCGACATTTTATCCAATGGAATTTGATCAAAAAGCACCTTCATGTCTTCAACCGAATCTATGGCAACGCCGGCTTTACCAACATCCCCCACAACACGCTCATGGTCACTGTCATAGCCCCTGTGAGTAGCTAAATCAAAAGCAACAGATAAGCCTTTTTGGCCCGCAGCTAAATTTCGTCTGTAAAAAGCGTTGCTTTCTTCGGCCGTTGAAAAACCTGCATATTGCCTGATGGTCCATGGCCTGCGAACATACATGGTACTATAAGGTCCACGCAGGTTAGGGGCCATACCGGCAACAAAATCCAAGTGTTCCAAACCTTCAATATCGTTTTTAGAATAAGTGGACTTAACATCAATAGTCTCGGCAGTTAGAAAGGTTGACGCCTCCGTTTTCTGTCCGCTGTCCTTGGTCTTTAAGGTAATATGTTGGATATTTTTTCTAGGCATTACAGAATCATTTTTTGAATGAATGGGTCAAAATTTATATCATAAATACTTGATAATTTAATCATTACAGTTTTACCATTGGATGAAATGATATAAGCAGTACTAAATAAAGATAAATCGGTATCGGGATAATCTACCTTATAAATTGATCTGAAAATTTGTTGTTTTTTATTGCCGGTATACTTAGCTGTAATTTTTGTGAATTTAATGTCTTCCTTTTTAGTTATTTTTTCATTATTCATTCTTATGATGCCAAGTAGTTGGCTTGCATCTCTTTTAGAAAAAGGAAAATAAGGTAATGTGTTAATGGTATAAGTAATACCAAATGCTTCATCAAAATAAATATAAAAATTACCATCTAAATCTCTTAAAGTCTCTACTGCACGGGACTCAAAGGCATAACTTTTTTTTGTGGCTAAAGAATCCAGCAATTTTAAATATTCAGACGAAGTATATTTTTTAAAGGTATCCGGTAAATAGATCTTCACACCGTCATCACTCAAAAAATGATACTTACCATTTATATCTTCAATATTTTCAATCTCAATCCAATTTTTTATATCAGAAGTTATATTAAGACAGGATGTAATACATAAAAGTATTAAACAAAGAAGAAGGGCTATGTTTTTATTTTTCAGTTTAATGATCATGTCCGGCGTGTGAGTCATTGGTAGTAGGTACTTTGTTGAAATCAACTGTAGTGTCAGGTTGACCAAAGTTTGTTTTAGAGAAATCCATATCAAAGAGCCTGGAATAATACAGGTCAAAAGCTATATAGGAGGCCAGATATTTGTCATTAAGAGCATTTCCGTATTTACTGGTAAGCGGGGCTCCAAACAGTTTTGGACTTAGATCGTTAATTGTTAACAGCGAGTTGAACGTTGTTTTTAAATTTTGATCTTTTATGTTTTCCGAAATACATTTTATTAACGGGCTATCATAGCTTAAATGGCTTTTAGTGTTTGAAGGATCCCAAAGTGTATTGTCATTTTTTAAAGCTTTAAAAACCTCTATAGTATGTTCTGAAACAACACTTTCATAAGGCACCCTGCCATAAACCGCATTTCTGATAAACTGATTGTAAGCGAAGGTTAGATTTGGCAGTGCATTGGCATTTCTATTGTTCTTTCCGTAAAAATCTAAGATGTCTTTTTCAAAAGCATATAAAGCCTCCTGGTATAATTTAGTATTAGAGCCTCCGCAAGCTATGGTTTCCGGCATATTGGAAAACTTATATGCTAAATTTGAAGTTTCACTTTTACAATTAAATAAAATAAGCGTTAATGTAAATGCTATGGTTTTTACAATAAATTTCATTTTAATTTTCTTCTTTTAATCGTTGCTGTTCTATATTTTCGGCTAATCGCTTCTCTATAACAGGTTCTATTAAGGTTTTTCTTGGATTGGTTTTTACAAATGGATACAATTCCAGATCATCTTTCATTGTATCGTTTGGATTTGGATGCTTATTGGTGCCTAAGAGGACTTCTTCCCCGGCATCAAATTGGCTTTGTTCTTTGGCCGCACTTTCTTTTATTTTACGTTGTATAGTGTCATCCTTCAACTGTTTTAAAAAGCCACCGTTAGCTTCCATATGTTTGAATAAAGCCAAAGCTTTTTCGGCCAATTGATTGGTAAGGGATTCTATATAATACGTGCCATCCGACGGGTTGTTAACTTTATCAAAATAGCTTTCATGTTTGAGGACTAACAGTTGATTTCTGGCAATACGATCACCAAATTCATTGTCCTTATGATAAATGGCGTCATAAGGTAAGTTACTAATGGTATTGGCTCCACCCAAAATAGCGCTCATACATTCCGTAGTAGTACGCAACATATTGGTGTTGTAATCGTAAAGTGTTTTGTTGCGTTTTGTTGGTGTTGCAAAAATGTGACAGTCTGAATGGATCTGATATTCCGAAGCCAAAGTTTCCCAAAGCAGGCGTAACGCTCTTAGCTTTGCAATTTCAAAAAAGTAGTTAGTACCGATGGAGACCTTGAAGATAACATTCAAGGACTTGTTATTTTCCAGATGATTCAAATATTCATTAGCCTGGGCCAGGGCATAAGCTAATTGTTGCACCATATTAGCTCCGGCATTTTGATATAATGACACATCAACACTAAACGAATTTGTTTGATTGACAACAGCTCTGAATTTAGAAAAATCGTCATTTAAATCATGGAACCAGTTGCCGGTTTTGGCAAGATGACCTATGATATCATTATGAATATAGATTCCGGCTTTTGCTGGAATGACAGCTAATTTTTTACTGAATTCCGGAGATAAAAACTGTAACTCGAAATGAATGGGAGTTGAAGACAGATCAATATTTTTCAGTAGATCGTCAGTTGAAATAGCTTCCGAAGGTATTATAAACCTTATGTTTTCAGCCCCTCTGGCAATCGCATCGAGCGCTTTTAAGTTTGATTTTTCAACATCGGTAACAAAGATGGTTTGACAAATTTTCCACCCGGTAGCTTTGGTATTTGATGGGGGCGGAAACTCTTTAAAATCATCTGAATGATAAAACGGTTTGACAGCAATAGCTTCATTGGTATTCCAAACAAGGGTGTCATTATAATCAGCGCCTTTCAGATCGAACTGTATTTTTTGTTTCCACTGTTTTGCTGAGACCGGCTCAAATTCATTAAACAAGGGTTTACTCATTCTTTTTGGCTTTTAAACTGTCCTCATATTCAATTATAAAGATGTCTTCGTTTTCACGCTTCATATAGTATTCTTCACGTGCAAACTTTTCTAAACCATCTTCCGTACTAAGCTTTTTAATGGCTTTATTGTCCTTTTCAATTTCCTTTTTATAGTATTCTTTCTCATTTTCCAAATCTTCAATTTCCGTATTTAATTCATGGTGAATTAACCAGGAATTAGCATCGAAAAAGAGCATCCAAATAGCAAACCCAACCAAAATGAGCACAAAAATATTTTTGAAGGGTTTAAAAAATTTATGTTGTAAAAAGGACATTATAGTTTCTCATTAATTATGGTGCGAACAATATCTATAGCTACCGTATTATACTTGTTGTTTGGTATGATCATATCGGCATATTCCTTCATAGGTTCAATAAACTGGTCGTGCATAGGTTTTAGCGTATTCTGGTAACGCATTAAAACCTCATCCAGATCCCGGCCACGTTCTGCAATATCGCGCTTTAATCTCCTTATTAAGCGCTCGTCAGAATCAGCATGTACAAATATTTTAATGTCGAACATGGTTCTTAATTCCGGATTGGTCAGAATTAAAATGCCTTCAACAATCATTACTTTTCTCGGATGTGTTAAAATGGTATCACCCGTTCTATTATGCTTAACGAAAGAATACACCGGTTGGTGTACAGGCTCGTCCTTTTTTAAGGCTTTTAAATGTGCCGTTAAAAGTTTAAAATCTATGGAACGCGGGTGGTCAAAATTAATTTTTACGCGTTCGTCATAGGTTAAATGCGAGGTGTCTTTGTAATAGGAATCCTGAGAAATCACACCAACTTCACCTTCGGGCAATTCATTTAAGATCTGATTTACCACAGTAGTTTTACCGCAACCGGTACCGCCTGCAATTCCTATTATAAGCATAGTTAATTGGTGATTAATTGGCTTTCTACAAAGTTACTTAAATGTAAAAATATTTAATAGGGAATTGGCTTATTTTTTAATGTTTGACACCTCTTCTTCGGTAACTATGTCATCACTTTTATTGCCCCAGTTATTACTAATGTAATTCATAACATCAGCCACTTCATCGTCACTTAATCCCATAGGAGCCATAACACTGTTATACGTAACGCCATTAACCACAAGTTCGCCTTCCTGTCCAAATTTAATGCCTCTAATACTGGCTTCTCTGTTTTTCATTAGATAGTCAGAGTTTGCCAGAGGTGGATATACGTTTTCCATGCCTTCACCATTAGGCATATGGCAGTTTATGCAAAAATCGGTGTAAATGTCGCTGCCGCGTTCTATGCTTTCTTTTAAAAGGGTGTCCTGGTTACTGTTTTGAGATGAAACAACTGTTACAGTAAGAACAGTGAACAGGCTTAATAAATAGGTTTTCTTCATTTAATTTTAGTTTTCCGGGGCAATTCTAACGATACCATGATTTTCAACAGCTACATAAATGTAACCATCAGGTGCCTGAATGACATTTCTAACTCTACCAATACCTTCAAAGAGTTTCTCACGCTTCACTACTTCATTGTTTTCTAAAATGAGGCGTTCCAGGTATTTAAACTTTAAAGAACCAACCAGTACATTGCCCTTCCAATCCGGGTATTTGTCTGAAGATACAATGGCCATCCCGCTAGGCGCAATGGATGGTACCCAATAAAATAGGGGTTGTTCCATGCCTTCTTTTTCGGTAATGTCCGTAAATGTGGTGCCGCTATAGTTAATGCCATAGGAAATAACAGGCCATCCGTAGTTATTTCCTTTTTCAACAACATTAATTTCATCACCGCCCTGAGGGCCGTGTTCATTCACCCAAATAGCACCTGTAAACGGATTTTTAACCATGCCCTGAGGGTTTCTGTGTCCGTAACTGTAAATTGCGGTTTTAGCATTTTCAGTGCCAACAAACGGATTGTCCTGAGGAATACTTCCATCGTCATTCAATCTGTAAATTTTACCGCCATCTCGTGTAATATCCTGTGGGTTTACATCCCTGTTTCCACGGTCACCAACTGAAAAATATAGATAGCCCTGGTTGTCAAATTCAATCCTGGATCCCCAATGTTGTCCTTTTTTGGTATTAGGTTCCGCTTTGTAAAGTACTTCTGTATCAACTAAGGCGTTACCGTTAAGTTTTGCTCTTATTAAAGCCGTATTGCCACCATCCCCTTCGCCTTCGGAAGAACCATGTGTCATATAGATCCAGCCGTTGTTTACATAATCAGGATGTAATCTAATGTCTAAAAACCCACCCTGACCACGAACATAAACATCAGGGGCTCCTTCTATATTAATTTTTTCTCCATTTTTAAAATGAATCAGGTCGCCGCTTTTTTCTGTTATCAGCATACTTCCGTCTGGTAAAAAGGTCATGCCCCAGGGAATGCTCAGGTCCGGAACAACCATTTGTGTGGTGTAATTAACATTTACAGGGTCTTCGGCTTTTACTTCAGATTCCTTCTGTTGCGCACAAGTGGTAAAGGTTATAAAGGCGATTAATAATATATTGAGCTTTTTCATTAGGAGGTGTTTTGTCAGAGTCTATAATTTAAATTAATTCCACTGTAATAATTAACAGGATTTCCGGGATAATAGTACCTGGGAGCGCTACCACCAAAACTTGAAGCATTTATCAAGATCTGCGAGGCATAATGTTTATCAAATATATTATTTAAACCAATAAAAAGATTGAATTTTAATTTTTTATTAAGATTTCTTTTGAAACCAATTCTGCAATTGGTTAAGCTGTAACTTTCAGAATATAAGGTGTTAGCATCAGTGATCGGCATGTTTCCAACCTGTTGAAAGTTAATGTTTCCGTACAGGCCGATCTGTGAATCAAAATCAACGATGGCATTAAAAACTTCGGAAGGCACTCCGGTTAAATCATTACCTGAAAAATCGTTGTCATCGTCAACAAATTCTTCGAATTTATAATGGTTTAAGGTGATGTTTGCCGAAGCATTTATTTTAAAAGACGCTTTTGAAACCACTTCATACTGTAAAGCTGCTTCCAGGCCATCATGTTGTGTTTTTCCGGCATTAACACCTATATATTGATCTGCTGCAGTCCTTCTTGCTACAAGTAGGTTGCGGATGCTCAATCTGTATATTGCTAAATTAAATTGAAGGCGCTCATTAGCCAGTGATCCTCGTGTTCCCAGTTCGTAATTCCATCCGGTCTCGGGCTCAATATTAGTATTTATAAGCCCGTCAGGCAGAAGGGTTTCCTCTAAAGAGGGGGGAGAAAACCCGTGACTCACGTTACCGTAGAGGCTGGTGTTTTCCGAAAGTACCTGTGAAATACCGAATTTAGGTGATAGTGTTGTTCCAAAATTACGATTGCCGGATTGATCCGGGTTGTTAGCTGCTATAAATCTGTCATCAAGTGTGTACGAGGTTTCATTGAGGTTTAAACCTAAAGAAATCCTAGTCTTTTTGCCCAGGTCGTAATTGGTTTCAAAAAAGAGGTTATAATACTTACGCTTTTCTTTAAAATCTGATAACCGAACACCCATTACACTTCCTGTTCCTGCCGGAAAATCTGAATAAAGGTTGTCATAGGTACTCCATTGATAAGAGTCTTTGAAGACTTCACCGCCTATGGTCCAATTTAGGTTTTCGTTGAACAAACGGGAGTTCCCAACTATACGGCTTCTCATACCTATGGCCCATGTGTTTTCGTCCAGGATATTGAACGGCCGGGGTTCATAACCTTGCCTGAAAGAGGTGAAAACACTTGTAATATGTTTTGTTTTATCAGCGTAGTGGTGATTCCAGGATAAGCCGAAAATCCCTCGCTTTGAATCCTCAAAACCTTTTGCACGGCCCCATGTAAAAGCTGCTGCTGTTGAATCATTTAAATAATCGTCCCTGTTAATGGAACTTGGTATAAAAGCTTTTAAATTCACTATACTCGCCAGAAAACTCAAGTTGTCTTTTTGGGAGATATAATGACTTGAATTTAGGGTAAAAGTCTCTCTGTTGTAAGCGTTGTTATCTCTATAGCCATCACTATCCGTACTACTGTAAATAGCTCTAAAACCATTATTGGAACCCCCTTGGTTGATACTGATGATACTTTTTATCAACCCGAAGGACCCAATGGTTAATTCACTGCCTATGGACGTCTGGTTCAAAGCGGTATTTTTGGGAGTTAAATGAATGGTGCCTCCTAATCCGGCACCATAAATACTTGAGGCGGCTCCTTTAATGATTTCCATACGCCCGATAGCATCCAATTCAAAGTCTTCAATATTGGTGTCTCCATTCCCCGAGGTTAGGGGAATGTCTTGAAAATAGGCTCTTATTTTTGCAGTTCCAAAGAGGTTTCTGGAACCAATACCTCTGATAGTAATACGGTTTGTGTTTAAGGCTCCGGATTGCATGAAAACTCCCGGAACTCTGTTTAAAACCTCATTCATATTAATATGATTGCCCCTCTGAATATCCTGTGAGGAAATGATACCGATAGTGGCTACCGATTTTTTTAAGCGTTGTGGTAAATGGTTGGCACTAACCAATACCTCGTTTAATTGTGACGGATTGAGGTCCAGTTGAATAATATAGTGTTTGTCTAATTCCAGCGTCATTGTTTTTTCTATATAGCCCTCTTTTTTAAAAACATAAGTGCCGGATTCATCCAGTTGAAAAGTTCCGTTGGTGCTTGAGATTAAGGTAATTTGGTTGCCGATATTTGTTATCGATACGGCATCTAAATACGTATTATTATCTGCATCAACTATTTTTCCCGATATTTTAGATTGACTAAAAACATGTGTGAAACTGATAAATAAGATAATGAAAAGTCCGTTTCGTTTAAGGGTCATAGATTTGTAATTATTTATGGAATAATTCAAACGCCTAATATATGTATTTATAAGTAATAAACTACTTTGATAAAAAGGGAAATATTTTTGTTGATCAAAGGCTGTGGAATTAATAAAAAAAGTATATTTGCAACCCGTTACGGGAAAACGTGTTTCGAGGGTATTATCTAGATAAGCTCGGCATAAACTCCGCCCGGGCGGGCTACTTAAGGTGGTTTGTAATTTGGAGTTTTGTTATTTGAAAATTTACGGTTCAATTCTTGCCGATACAAAAAGATTAAAATTTGAGCAAGGTGATTACAAGGCCAACGCGCCAGCTGGCCCTTTCGCTAAAAATGTCTACAAGACATTTTCTTTACGCTCAGTCCGGGGTGTAGCGTAGCCCGGTCATCGCGCCTGCTTTGGGAGCAGGAGGTCGCAGGTTCGAATCCTGCCACCCCGACAAAAAGTTGAATCGAAATTTTAT
>NZ_JANQJQ010000019.1 GCF_028281565.1 Seonamhaeicola sp. | reverse complement strand
TAAGAAGCTATTTAAGAAGTTAAAGCGTTTTGTTAAGCGGTATTGGCGGCCAATCTTATCCATTGCTGTGGGGGTTATACTACCAGGATCAACTTTATTGCAAGGTTTCGGGGTAATTGGTAAAGGTGCTATTACAGGGTTTGTATCAGGCGGTATTGCTACGGGTAGTTTACGAGGAGCCGCTATTGGGGGTATTACCGGAGGTATGCTGGGAGGGGTTCATAATAAATTTGATATATTGGCTAAAAAAGCAGGGCTTGCTGGGCAAGAAGCTATTCGTTTTGGTTCAAATGCTTCTTTAACAACAAAGAAGTTATTGGCACATGGTTTTACAGGAGGGATAAACAGTTTGGCAAACGGAGGCAGATTTGAACATGGGTTTTCGAGTATGGGTTTATCACAAGCAGGATCATTAGTCGGTTTATATGATACCGGCCATGTTTTTGGTGGCAATACTGGGAACTATGTGGGCGCCAGTTTAGTTGGAGGACTGGGTTCTGTTGCTGTGGGTGGTAAGTTTGCTTATGGTGCTGTTCAGGCGATTTGGGGACATTATTTGAATGATCGGGCTACTAATCTTAGACGGGCTAATGCTGTAAGAAAAGCGAATTTACCTGATGGAATTGAACCCACATTGGCTGGCTTTGCAGAAACAACAGGTTATGCTGCAACTGTTTCTACTATAATCCCTGGGCTTCAACCTGTTGCTTTCCCATTATCCATGATTTCTATCGGAAGCGGTGCTTTAGATCTAATGTTTAATTATTTTAATGGTATTTCAGATTATGCATTACAATTGCAATCTGCTCAACTTGCAGTGGATGCCGCATCTGATTTTGCTGGAAATGCGACTATAAATGCATTAGGTTGGACACCTGCTGGTAGAGTTGTTTCAGGTTCGTTAGATGTCATGAACCATACTGTTGATTATTTATCTAAATAATAAGAGATTCCATGATGGCTAAACTAGATAGAAGAAAAAATTTGGTTAGCCTAGCAAGCACTAATTCCTCGGTATATGCTGTTTGGGTGTGGGTTCCGGGTTTTATTGTAGTCTTTAATCATTTAATAATTGCGTTTTTCTTTTCACTCTTAATCCTTATAGATTGGAAACAACAAAAAATTTTCTTTAACAAAGAAAGCCATAGAACTGTTTTTATGAATACATGGTTTTATAGCTCATTTATTATTTCAATCTCACTCGGTTTTATCATGAACAGTATCAATCAAAGTGAAGTTGAATGGGATTATATTCTTTGGGTAACATTGTTCGGGGTGTTTTTTTTCATTTCATCTTTATGCATTGTACTTTATGGCTTCAAAAATCCAGAGGTTTTCATTAAACCCAAACATTTGAGAGAGAGAGAGTAAGCTAGGACACCAAAGTAAGCTAGGACACCCACATTTTCGACACATCTTGATCATTAACCAAAACCTCCACAAAAAGAAGTATTGACTTCAATCTCTCTCACCTTTAGAATAACTGTTTATTTAATCAGACTGTTCAAATAAACAATGACTGAAGCAA
>NZ_JANQJQ010000046.1 GCF_028281565.1 Seonamhaeicola sp. | reverse complement strand
AGGCGGGCCCTACGGGAAAAATATATTATTCCAATATGTCTTTGCTTCATAAACAGAGCTTCTTTCTAAAAAACCGCATCTGGATACAAAGTGCAATCCATTAATAATAAGCTTATTGCATAAATCTGTCATTGGCAGCGAAGTGGAGTTGGACTTCGACAAATTTAGCCACCGGGACCAGGGTCATTGAGCGAAGTGTAACGGAGTCGAAATGCCTGTATCATTAAATTCCAAGATAGACTTTTCTGGATTAGTGGAATAAACTTATATGAAAATCTATTATTTATACATCTTACAATGTTCTGATGGAACATATTATACAGGAAGCACCAGAAATTTAGAATTTCGTATAAATCAACATAATACAGGTTTAGGGGCAAACTACACACGTAAACGTTTGCCGCTAAAACTTGTATACTATGAAGAATTTATGAGGATTGATGAGGCATTTTACAGGGAAAAACAAATTCAAGGCTGGAGCCATAGAAAAAAGAAAGCTTTGATTGAAAGGAATTTTCATAAGCTAAAGGAATATTCTAAAAATACACCTCGACAAGCTCGGTGACCGGAGTTATTGGGCGTAGCATAGCAAAGTCCTTTAGTTTTATGACCATATAATAATTATAAGCTAAACTAAAGGCTGCGCTCAGAATGACACTCTATAATGACATATCGAACAATAACGAAATACTTTTTAATCTATTTATTCCATTAACTAAGAATTGTCTCCCCTTTTACAATCTGTAATTTTTATTAAAAATGAAAAAATATACAAAAATATTTGCATATAAATACAATAATTCTTTCCTTTGCCAAAATTATTTGCAAAAACATGCATAATATTGCATAAATTTTAAAGAGAATGTATTTATTTAAAGAATTTAAAATTGAAGTTGCTAAAGAAGAGCATTTGATTTATGCTTCTCAGATTTCAGCCATGATAGAACAAGCTGCCGTTGATAAGATGGTGGGGTTGGCTTTACGGTCTGCCGAATATATTGCTGAAAAGATGAAGGAGCAAAAAGCTGTGATTGCTCTTTGTGGCGAGAAGCTTGCAGGTTTTTGTTATATCGAATTATGGGGAGGAAAATCCTTTATTGCCAATTCGGGACTAATTGTTGCGAAAAAGTATAGAAAGACCGGATTGGCCAAAGAAATTAAAAGTTATGTTTTTAAGTATTCCAGAAAGAATTTTCCAAAAGCCAAAATATTTGGTTTAACGACAAATCCGGCAGTGATGAACATCAATACATCCCTAGGCTATAAACCTGTAGTTTATTCAGACCTTACGGATGATGATAAATTTTGGGAAGGCTGTTCTTCCTGTGTTAATTTTGATATCCTTCAACGTACAGGTCGTTTACGATGCCTTTGTACAGCTATGTTGTTCGATCCTCTTGAATTTAATATTGAGGATGAGAATAAGCTGAGCAGGCAGGCATGTTTAGCTCACCAGGAATTATAGTAAATGACTTATTCCACCTAAGGTGGATTAATATAAAAATTATGGAAAAAGAAAAAGTTGTATTAGCATACAGTGGAGGCTTGGATACAAGTTTCTGTATAAAATATTTATCTGATGAATTAAATCTGGAAGTGCATACTATTTATGCCGACACTTATGGTGCAAATAAAGAGTTCAGGCAGGAACTAACACGAAAAGCGTATGCGGCAGGTGTTACATCCCATCACTATATAGATATTCAACAAGAATTCTACAATAAAGGAATTAAATACCTGCTTTTTGGGAATGTAATGAAGCATCAAACATATCCTTTATCGGTAAGTTCTGAAAGAACTTTTCAGGCCATAGCTGTTGTGAATTATGCAAATGAACTTGGAGCAGCCCTTTTAGCTCATGGTTGTACAGGTGCAGGAAATGATCAAATCAGGTTTGATCTGGTATTTAAAGTATTAGCTCCTGATAAAAAAATTCTTAGTCCGGTTAGGGATTTAAATTTTAGCAGAGAAAAAGAAGTTGAGTATCTCAAAAATAAAAATGTAAACATTGATTTTTCTAAAGCTCAGTATTCCTACAACGAAGGAATATGGGGAAGTAGTATCGGAGGGAAGGAAACTTTAAATTCTAAAGATTTTATTCCTGAAGATGCATGGCTTTCTCAATGTAATCAGGAAACAGTAGAAGAACTCAATATAGAATTTAAGCATGGGGAAGCAGTGAGCTTAAATGGCCAATCTTTATCACAATTGACATTGATTCATCAATTGAATGAGATTGGTTCCAGGTTTGCTGTTGGCAGAGGACTCCATTTAGGTGATACCATTATTGGCCTGAAAGGAAGAATCGCATTTGAAGCTCCTGCGGCCCTGATGCTTATTAAAGCTCATGAATTACTGGAAAAACATGTGTTAAGTAAATGGCAGTTGCAGATTAAGCATGATATGGCCACTGTATATGGAAATTTACTTCATGAAGGATTATATCTGGATAGTGCAGCGAGAGATATTGAGAAATTTTTGGAAAGCACCCAGTCAAAAGTGAGTGGTATTGTAAAAATCAAGCTTAAACCCTTCTCCTTTGAAGTGATTGGTGTAGACTCTCCTTTTGATCTGCATAATAATAAGTTTGGCGAATACGGGGAAGAAAGCAAGCTGTTCAATGCTTCGGATGTGAAAGGATTTATTAAACTTTACAGCTTACCCATTCAATTACAACACTCCGTAAATCCTTAACAATACAACAATAGAACAATGAAACAATACAACATAAATAACTTAACCGAACATGCAGTCGATCTTTTAAAAAGATTAATAAAAGCCCCTTCTTATAGTGGAAAAGAAGAAATGGCTGCAAAGCTCATAAAAAATGATTTAGAATCAAATGGAGTGAGGTTTCTTGAAAAAGGGAATAATACCTGGACCTATGTTGCCAAATCTGACAAGCCAAAAATACTGCTGAATTCACATATTGATACCGTCTTCCCTTGTTCGGGCTGGCAACAAAGCCCGTTTGCAGCTGTTGAAGAGGACGGTAAGATTATCGGATTGGGAGCTAACGATGCCGGAGGAGCATTGGTTTCTTTGTTAATGGCATATTATACCCTAAAAGATATGGACCTGGATTTTGACCTGATATTTTCTGCAACAGCTGAAGAAGAAATTACAGGTGCAATGGGTATAGAATCCATACTTCCATTATTGGGGAATGTTGATCTGGCAATAGTTGGAGAACCTACATCCATGAAACTGGCTACCGGAGAAAAAGGATTAATGGTTTTTGATATTAAATCTGAAGGGGAAGTTTGCCATGCAGCACATTTTCAAGGCCAGAATGCTATTGATCATGCGATTGCAGATATTCAAAAATTGAAACAAATCAATTTTGGAGATCAGCATGCAAAAATGGGAGCAACAAAACTTTCGGTGACTCAAATTCTTGCAGGCAAGCAACATAATGTTACTCCCGAAGAATGCTGCATGGTTGTAGATGTCAGAACCAATGAATTGATCTCTAATAAAAAAATATTAAAAATAGTACAAAAGGAATTGGAGTCTAAGGTTACGGCCAGGTCAACCAGACTGAATGCCTCTTTTATAGATAAAAAACATCCAATTGTCCAAATCGCTAATGACCTGGAGATTGAATGTTTTATTTCAAATACAATATCTGATCAGGCTGTAATTCCATTTCCTTCAGTAAAAATAGGGCCCGGAGATTCCTTAAGATCTCATACTGCCGATGAATTTATTTATATAGATGAAATCAAACACGGCATTGAAACTTATATAAAAATCCTGTCAAAGCTGAAATTATAAGATGGAAAAACTATGGGCAAAGAAAGCTAAGTTAAATTCTTTAATTGAAGAATTTACTATAGGCGAAGATAAAGAAACAGATTTACACCTTGCAAAATGGGATGTGTTAGGAAGCATTGCACATGTTAAAATGCTTCATCAGGTTGAATTGATAGAGGACTATGAGTGTGAACTCATCCTGAATGAATTGAGCCATTTATTGCTCCTTATCAAAACGAATCAGTTCAAAATCGATGATGGAGTAGAAGATGTGCATTCACAAATTGAAAGTCTTTTGGTTAAAAAGTTAGGTGCAATAGGAAAGAAGATACATACCGGCAGAAGTAGAAATGATCAGGTTTTACTTGATATCAGGTTGTATATGAGAAATGAACTGGAAAAAATTATAAAGCATATTCAATCTTTATTTAATGCTTTTATTTCAAAAAGTAATCAATATAAGAATGCTGAAATGCCCGGTTATACTCATTTGCAAATTGCCATGCCTTCCAGTTTCGGTTTATGGTTTGGGGCATTTGCCGAAAGTTTGCTTGATGATTTGCATCAGATGAAATCAGCCTTTGACCTGGTAAATAAAAATCCTTTGGGTTCTGCGGCAGGCTATGGTTCTTCATTTCCTGTATGCAGAGAAACCACCACTAAGCTTTTGGGATTTGACGATTTTAACTATAATGTTATTTATGCCCAATGGAGCAGGTTAAAAGTTGAAACTGCTGTGATGAGTGCGTTGTCTTCAGTTGCAACTACCATCTCCCGTTTTGCAGGTGATGCATGCTTATTTATGTGTGGCAATTTTGGCTTTATTGAATTGCCCGATGAATATATTACAGGCTCTTCTATCATGCCTCATAAAAAAAACCCGGATGCTTTTGAAATTTTAAGAGGGAAAATGAATGATATTAAAGTCCATCTCTTCAGATTAATAAGTAATACTAACAATCTTAATACCGGCTATTTCAGAGAATACCAATTGCTTAAAAAGCCATTGATTGATTCCTTTGAGGAAATGAAAGAGTGTTTGAAAATATCTAAAATACTGGTTGATGAAATCATCATCAAAGAAAATATTATGGATAATGAAATCTATCATCAGATCTACAGTGTAGATGAAATTGATGTAGAAGTAAGAAATGGAGCCCCATTCAGAGAAGCGTATCATATCGTTTCGGAAAAACTGAAAAACAAAAAGGCATTAAAACCAAATAAAATCAAGCATTCGCTTTTGGGGAGTAAGGATAACCTTTGCAACGATAGAATTGAAAGTAATTTCAATAAAATACTGAGCCGGTTTCCCTTTGAGAAAATAAAAACAGCTTACAGCGATTTAATGGCTTATTCTATGGTTTAATAATTATATGTATAAAAATGTGCATATAATTACAATTTTGTGCTTGTAGTCCGCAAACTTGTATTAATTTTGTAGGTTCATTATTGTAATAACCGGTATTTGAGTTATGAAAGAAAAACCACAAAGACTACAAAGGATAAAAGATATCTTAACGAATCAGAAGATTTCCGGACAGGAAGAATTGTTAAATATTTTGCTTGATGAAGGTTATGATTTAACACAAGCTACATTATCAAGGGATTTAAAGTTTTTAAAGGTAGCAAAGACGGCTGATGAGAATGGGAACTACCGTTATATTGTACAAACTGAGCTGAATAAGCCCCATTCATTGGAAAGCGGTTTTTTGTCGGCAAGTTTTTCCGGAAATATTGTGATCATTAAAACATTGCCGGGATATGCCAATCCTTTGGCTGTTTTGCTGGATAGTCACGAGCATGAAATGCTGGTTGGGTCAGTTGCCGGAGATGATACCATCTTTATGGCAATGAATGAAGATTATCATGACCGGGAAACAGTATTGAATTTTATTAACTCAGTAGTTAAGGGATAGATCTACCTTATTATATTAAAAGAGGCTCAGTAATACTGTGACCTCTTTTTTTATGAATCAAAGTTAATTATGAATTATGGATTCTAAATTATGGATGTTGGACTAATTCATAATCCATAATTTATAATTAAAGAAGTGCGACTCCTTCTTCAGCAAGTTCTGCCTTAATTGCATCCGGCCAAACGCTTACCTGTACTTCTCCAATGTGGGTCTTTCTCAACATAAACATACATACACGTGATTGTCCTATGCCTCCGCCTATACTCTGCGGAAGTTCATCTTCCAATAATAGCTTGTGGAATTTAAGTTCTGCTTTTTCCGGGCATTGTTGTATCTCTAATTGTCTCTTTAATGACTTCTTATCAACTCTGATCCCCATAGATGAAATTTCAAAAGCACATTTCAATGTTGGATGCCAGACAATAATATCCCCGTTTAATCCGTAAAATCCGTCTTCGTTTTTGGTGCTCCAGTCATCATAATCAGGAGCTCTGCCATCATGTGGTTCTCCATCTGAAAGTTTTCCTCCTATTCCGATGATGAACACGGCGCCAAATTTCTCCGTGATTTTATCTTCTCTTTCTTTCGGGCTGAGTTCAGGATATAACTTTAATAATTCTTCTGCATGAATAAAAGTAATCTCTGATGGTAAACATGCATCTATTCCCGGATATTTTTCCGAAATTTTTTGTTCGGTAGCTTTTAAGGATTCATAAACCTTTTTTACAGTTTCTTTTAAGTAGTCCAAGGTCCGGTCGGTCTTAAACATATGTTTTTCCCAATCCCACTGATCGACATAAATTGAATGTAAGCGACTGTAATCCTCATCCGGGCGCAATGCACGCATATCCGTGATAATTCCCTTTTCTACTTCTATGTTTAATTCCGCAAGTCTCATTCTTTTCCATTTTGCCAGGGAGTGAACGACAACTGCCTGTTCTTCCTGCATGGATTTAATGGGAAACTTCACAGGCCTTTCAATTCCGTTTAGGTCATCGTTGATTCCGGTTTTGTCCATTACAATGATTGGAGCAGAAACAGGGGTTAAACTTAATTTTCGTGATAATTCATCTGTGAATGTTCTTTTTACATAGCTGATTGCTTCTTCTGTTTTAAGTAAACTGATTGTTTTCATTGTTTATTGATTTTTATTAATTGTTTATTCTTGTTTTTGATTTCCGGGGCGTCGCCCCTCGGGGCGACACCCCGGAAAATCGTTTTCTTAAATAAAAAAAGCTTCCCCCGCGGAAGGCGAGAGAAGCTTTAGATATATAATACAATAGCAATACTACTCTCCTTTAGGGTGAGGAATTATTATTGTTATTATTATTTACAAATTGTTTTATCATTTCTACATTCTTTTTTTGAGGTGTCACCTTAAGGTGACACCTCAAAAAAAAGGCCTCCCGAATCCGGAAGGCCTCTGCTAATTTCTTTTTATGTTATATTTTTAAACTGCAATAACCTCCCTTTATCCTAATGTATTATTAGAATTATTATTAAGGTTATTGTTGTTTAAAAGGATCATGTTTCTTTGTTCTTGTGCTACAAAAGTAATTGTTTTTTTTTAACAATGAAGATTTTTTAAAAATTATTTTCCGAAACAATACAAATAGCCATCTCTGGATGCACAGTAAATCTTACCATTGTGAACGATAGGTGTCGACTCGAAAGCGGCTGTATATTTGTCCAGCAGTTTGAAATTGAGTTTCTGGTCATACTCAAATAAATAAAACCCATCATAGGTGGCTGCAATAATTTTGCTACCGGTCATGATTGGTGTGGAAATCGATGGGCCCACATAATATTTGAAGACTAAATCAGGTGCCGGGTATTTATGTTTTAGATTTGGTCCGTCATTTTGAATGCTATCCACTATTTCTTCATGGCTGACAACATACAAATATCCATCCAGTCCGATAAAACTGGCTAATGACTTTTCATGATATGAAATGTATTGATCATTTACCGAAGCAGAGCCTATGATCCCTCCTTCCCAGCCTTCAAAATTAATACTGTCTGTAGGAAACCACCATACAACAGCTTCAGTTCCTTCTTTTTCCGGGTCCAGTTTAAAAACCCCTCCATTCCCTTTTATATATTGTTTTTCGCAAGTAGCTAAAATGCAACCATCTCTTGTAACTACTGTAGAACCGTCAATATCCGACCCTATATCAAACCGCCAATCCAGTTCACGTGTTTTTAAATTATAGCCATAAATATGCCCTGATCCGGCAGCAGAATATATTTTATGGTTTAACAGGGCAGGGGAAGATTCGGTAACTACATTGTTTTTATGTTTTTCGACATCTCCTTTTTCCCATAAAGGATGTTCTTCATAAATTACCGGCTGAAGCATTCCATCTTTCATTTTTGCTTTTCTCCAATCCGGGCTGAAAACGGTGAAATAAGCATTCTCTAATCCAATGTATGCCGTATCATTGATGAATAATGCAGACCCGTCCACATCACGGCTGTAGCTGGGGCCCCACCTCACATCCAACCTCCATAATTCTTTTCCTGTGATATAAGATATGGCTCTATAGCTTGGAATATGTTTTGAATCCAGGTAATTCCCGATTCCTAAGCGGCTGCCCTGAAGTATGACCCATTCCTCTTCTTTGGTTTGAGCATTTTTATTATGCCAGATTGAACCTGTTCCCTTCACTACATCATCAAATTTATATTGCCAGACAATTTCCCCGTCGGATGCCCTGATCTTTTTTAAATGATGATCATAGGCCCCCTGAATTAAATAAAGTACTCCATCTTCCTCTACCAATAAGGGCTGGCCTGTCCAGCCGGCACCTTTCCATTTTCGTTCCCCTTTGGCTCTTGAAATGACGGTAATGCCTTCTCCTAAATAATGTTTCCAATGAATCTCAAGATTATCAGGAGCTTCATTTCCATAATAGTTTCTTTCATAATTGCCCAAAAATGTATGTATCAGGGGCCTGACAGTATCCTGGGTGAATGCTTCTGTACAGATGAAGATAAGGGGCAGTAGAAAAAATACTTGCTTCATTTATTTAACTGTTTAGCCGGATGTAAATGTAGCAAAAAAGGATGTGCTTAGAAGCATTATTTTGCATCAAAAAAAATTGAAATTCCCTTTTTGAAAATTTGTTTTAGGTATTTAGAAAAAATAAATCGCAAAAACAAAAATGTTTTATGCGATTTCAATTTTCATAATAGGGTAAATAAAAATATTTATGCACTTTTTTTTAATAATCAGCAAAAACATTTTTGAATGGAGCGATTTTGAAAAATAAATCGGCTGATTCAAAATTATTTTATGGGTTTTTATTTCAAAATAACCCCAAACATTTTGGTTTGTGCTGTTCATTTTTCTAAATAGGTTTGCGTAAGTTGGATATACCATATTTGAAAAATGTTGATTTTTGTAACTGTTTGTTTTAGAGTGTTTTTGCTCGTTTTGACAATCCCCGTGAATTTTAAATCTTTAATAGAGAAATTATCCTTATTAAAAATTAAAATTTATGAATCATGAAACAAAAAATCTTATTAAAAAACTGTTTAAGGTTCTTTTTAAAGAGAAGAATTCTTAAACTCAGAGTATTATTTGTAATACTGCCTTATACAAATACTTATGCTCAGGATAATTACAACCTAATTGTAAAATCACCTGCAGCTTCACAGCTACCAATATAAACATAGACTAAGGGATCATAAACATAAAATTATACTTCATTTACGACAACGCTAATATTCAGGGAGTATTATTCAAATGAGTATTAGAGACAAAGGTTAATCCCGCTAATTAACGGGATCGGACGATAGCTATAAACACTTAGAAACTAAAACTATGAGACGTATTGATTCATTTTTCAAGCTAGCTTTTGACAAAAGGAAAATTGCCGATGCCAATTTAATTTCCTTCACTAAAGATCACATAAAACGTTTAAAAGAGAATAATCATCATAAAGGGTATCATAAGATCATCCTTAAAACCGGCGTTCTTTTAGGCCAATATCAACAGCTTATTAAGCACAAAAAATTGGCAATGGACGAAAGAAAAAATCAAAACCTAAAGGTAAAATTTTATTTTGAAGAAATAAAAGATGCTACAAGGAAGCTGGAAGCACTCATGCGATATCAGGATTCAAAGTATTCAAAGGATTATCAATATTTATTTCCCGGTCAGCTCAGCGAGATCTCAAAATTCAATAAGATTACGATTAAAAATATATATGAAAGGATACAGGCCTTTTTAAAACACCATGATGAAAACAGTAATTACAAGAAACACTACGACAACATTCTACTGTTATTTAGGAAATATTTTGAACAACGAAAAGAACAATATATAATCAATGAAGAATTTAATAAACTCATAAAATTAAAAAAGCAAAAATGTATTGAATTGTCAAAACAATTGCAAAAAAACATTTATATTATTGCCATCCATATGATCGACAATGCCGAAGTTGCCAATACCCTTTTTAATGAGAGGCTGTTATATAAGAAAGAAGCCCGCAATTCATAAAATCGTTTTCCTGATTTTATATCCTCCCCCTATGCTATCATAGTATCTACTCTTATGCTATCATGATATTTACCCCCATGCTCTATTTTGGAGAGTACTATAAAACTTTTTTTACCCCATGCTCCATTTTAGAGAATGCTTATTTATTTCTATAAACATCATTCTCCATTTTGGAGAATGCGATAAAATTTTTTTGAAGGCATTCTCCAAAATAGAGAATGGCATAAAATTTTTTTGACAGCGTTCTCCATTTTGGAGCATAGGGTAAAATTTTAAAAAAAGCGAAATCAACAAGAATAAAACAAGCGTAAAATCCTATATACCAATCGCTTGAATGAATTTGTGTTTTTCTTCTTCTTTAACAAACTTTATTAGAGAATTTCATTTAAGCTGAAAATTCACTTTTCGCAAAACGAAGAAACAAACGCCTCGATATAAACTTAAAAACCTAAACAAATGAAAAAATATTTTTATTGCATTTTCTTAATGCTTGTAGTATTACTGTTTTCAATGAACGAGGGTTTTACTCAATCCTTCCAGGACAAAATTCCACAAGTAAAACCTATTCCGCCTGATGCGGCGGCTTTATTTAAAGTACTGGAACGGCCTATCGGCACTTTTACAGGGACCGTGCCGGTCAGTTTTCCCCTGTGTGAAATAGGTAGTGGCCCGCTCAAAGCATCCCTCTCGCTAAATTATAACAGCACCGGAGGCATACGGGTCGAAGAACTGGCCAGTAGTGTAGGGCTCGGCTTTAGCCTGAACGACGGGGGTGGCCGTATCACACAGATCGTGAGAGGGCTGCCCGATGACCATACGAATGGCCTGCTCACTAATCCTAAAACCCCTTCTAATTTTAATTGTTTCGATATGTATGATCTGTATGCTTCTTCCCTTCCTTACGAGCTAGATCTTGAACCCGACATCTTTATGTACAGTTTCAACGGCCAGAGCGGTAAGTTCTTTTTTAAAGAAGACAAAAGTATTGTGATGATGGAGAATACCGGCATCAAGATCGAATACGATACCACCTCCACCCCCGGCAACGGCATCCGGCAATGGATCATTACTGATGAGCAGGGGAACAAATATTACTTTGGAAAAAACAAAGCCGGCACTACTAACTATTACATCCCCAATATCTATCAATACCAAAGTATGAACAACCCCAGTACCAGCGATGGTATTTCTTCATACTCCTGGTTTTTGACAGAGGCTTACGACATGAACGAAGTGAACAAACTCACCTATACCTATGTAAGCTCGGGAGATATGTTTACCACCTTTTCCGGAGGTTTTATGATATTATATAAATTAGCGTTTGAGTGTGGTGGCTTTCATATCATTCCCGATGAAGCAGTGGTGAACACCAGTGCCGGGGAATATTTAATATCACGCATAGAAGATAATAAAGGCAACTACCTACAGATCAATTCTTCTGGAGATCGTGAGGATGGTTATTCGAGAAAGGTAAACAGCATTTATGTATACAATCCGGATAACAGCCTTAAAAAGAGGATTGTCTTTAATTATGATTATTTTAATGATTGGTCCAGTGACCCCTTTGTGAAACGGCTTAAATTGAAAGATTTTGCAACACTGGGAGCATCGGGTAACGACAGCCTGGTATACCGTTTCCACTATGATGAGTCCCACAATATGCCCAGCCGTCTTTCATCCAAAGTGGATTTCTGGGGGTTCTATAATGGGCAGGCAAATTTAAGTTTTTACCCCAATGTAGTATTTAAAACCGGTTCGGGATTTGTAATCCGAAGAACAAACGGGAGTAACCGTAATGCTTATGCCTCTTATGCCAAAGCCAATATTTTAACCAGGATCACTTACCCCACGGGTGGTTATCGTGAGTTTGAGTACGAGGGCAATACGGCATTAACGCGTTTTAACATCAATGAATACCACCCTGACCCGGCCTATACCCAAAATCAATATTTTACAGAAACAAATTTCAGCCATGCGCCTCCGCAGGTGCCCTCTTTAAAACGTACATTCACGGTAAACAGTACCGATGGAGGAGCCGCCTTTAAATACTGGCTCAACGATATCGGCTTTAGTTGCAATGATTACAGGGTAAAGATCTTCAAAACCCCCAATCCGGGCGATTTGTTCGGCGGTTTTGAAGTACACAGCTTTTTAAACCAACCCCAGGGAGAATACAGCCTGGTTAACGGCTATTACCGCCTGGAAGTCTATAAAGACGAATTTTGTACCCTCGGAAGCATTGACTGTTCATGGGACGAATGTACCCAAAGTACGACAACGATTGCAACGCCTTACGGCACCTATAATGCCAACAATCGTAATGTGGGCGGTGTCCGTGTAAAAGAAATACGGGACTACGACCCGGTGAGTGGAAAAATCAATAAAACAGCCTATCGCTATAAATTGTATTCCACCGATTCTACTTATACCAGTGGTTTATTGATCTCCCAGGTAAAAATAGTATCCCTGCAACATCCATCTGAAGTGGAATGCCGCTATTACCAATTGTCACCTTCCAGCAGTTATCCGCTGGCCTCGGAAGGAGGGTCTTACGTGGTCTACCCCGAAGTACGGACCATTGAAAACGGCAATGGCTGGATCGATCACTTTTACAGTTATGCTGAAGATATACTCCCTACTACTTTTCCCTATGTGCCCCCTATCGATAACAGTTCATTCCGGGGACGTTTACGCGCGGAAAATATCTATGACAATCATGGGAATTTGCTGAAAAAAACTACCCATTCCTATGTCGGGTTACCCACCAACATCAGCATACAACAATCCCAGCAAGGGTTGAAGGTCAAACCGTACTGGTTCCGGGCTTTTCATACCCCTAGCTGGTATGAATATGATTATGGCCAAGGCATTTTACCTATCCTAGGTGCATGCAATTCGTATGGCATCAGGGGTTACCCTTATGCCCTGTCCCAAACGATTGACTCCACCTTTGACCAGGCAGGAGTTCATGTACAGAAAACCAACTATACCTATGATCACTCCTATAAAGACCGGCTGTTCCTTAAACAAGTCAAAACAAGGGTGAACAATGCCGATAAGGAAATGGACTACAAATACCCCTTTGACCCTACGCTTGATTTTACTTTTGGCCTGAGTGGAGCAGAACAAACAATCAAGGGAGATTTGCTGGATAGACATTACATACAGCCCCTGGAAGTGCTGAATACCCTAAAACCTGATGGCGGTTCGGCTAAAATTACCGGTGGACAGAAATACAGTTTAGCTTATGATGCTTCCAATCTATTCCTTTCAAAAGCACGTTCTTATACTTCCCTTACCGACTATACGGAACTAAATTTTAGTGAATATGATGATAAAGGGAATTTGCAGGAAAAATACAAAACCGATGATGTAAAAGAGGTTTACCTCTGGGGGTATAATGGGAATTACCCCGTAGCAAAAGTCGTGGGAAGCAATTATACAACTGTCAACGGTTGGATCACACAATCCATACTGGACAATCCAGCCAATGATGAAGCCTTGCGCAACCACCTGAACATTATCCGTACCAATTTATCCGGTACCGATGCACAGGTCACCACTTATACCTATCAGCCCGGGGTAGGCATCAGCTCAATAACAGACCCCAAAGGTTATACAAGCTATTACGAATATGATGTCTTCGGACGTTTGCTCCACATTAAAGATGCTGATGGTAATGTTTTAAAAGCATATGAATATAATTATGGACAGTAGGTTAGATATTAAACAAAAAACTAAAAAAATGAAAACAACATATAAATACAAACTATTCGCATTAACAATCGCTTTGTTACTGTGCTTAGGGCTACAATCACAGAGCCTGCAAAATATTACTTTTTTGGATCCGCCCCTGGTTGAGCTGCCTAAAGAAGGGGGAGCCGTACCTGTATACTTTTATGCCCCTATGAGCTATAATGAATATGAAATGATGGACTTTCTGTTCTGGGAATCCATGAACTGGAACGGTGACCTGGATTTATTCCTGGTCCACTCCACCCCCTTTGAAGGCACCTTCATCGTCTCGGCACCCGCAAACCCCGATCCTGTGGATAGGTTTCATTTGCTTGACTTTGGTTCTGTGCAATTATTTATTGTACAGGCAGCGGCTACTCCTGTTCCTCTAGAGCAGTTCAATGTATCGGGAAGTGGACAGGTGATCAGTGGTAATGGCCTGAACATTTACCTGGACGGATCAGAAACCACGGTAAGCTACCGCCTGAAAAAAAACGGTGTAACCATAAGTACCCTGGAAGGGACAGGCCATCCGCTCACTTTTTACGGGATCACCCAGGCAGGAACCTATACCATAGAAGCTTTTAAAGCTTCCAGCACTCAAAATATGATTGGGTCAGCTATTGTGAGCGTATCAAGCGAAGCTTCTTCCCTGAGTTTATCATCTGCGAATAACTATGTTACGGCATATGATCTGAAAGAAGCTACAACCCAACATTCTAATGCTGAATTAATCGTAACCCAATCATACTTTGACGGGCTGGGACGCCCCATGCAAAACCTTGCCGTAAAAGCCAGCCCCCTGAGTAAGGATATTATAAGCCCGATCAAGTATAACAACCTCGGGCGCGAAACCCGGCAATATTTACCTTATGTAGATGCCGATGCTAATAAAGGAAGTTATCGCAGTGCCGATGAAAGCAGGCAGGCAGGATTTTATGCCGGGACTTATAACCCCGTTTCGGGAATTGCCCTGGATGCTGCCCCCTATAGCGACCTTACTTTTGAACCTTCTCCACTAGACCGCGTAGTTGAACAATACGGCCCCGGAGAGGCCTGGCGCACAGCCGGCAAAAGCCAGGATACCGATTATGAGGTTAACAGCAGCAGTGATCAAATAAAACAATGGGCTATTAGTGGAACCACAGTTAGTACTTCGGCAAATTATCCTGCCGGCGATTTAATAAAAATACGCCTGACCGATGAAAACGGTAATCAGTCAGCCGAGTTTACCGACAAAACAGGCAAAGTGGTTTGTAAAAAGGCTGAAGCCGGAGGAGGTACCTGGCTGAGCACCTATTATGTGTATGACAACTTTGACCGCCTGGCCTACGTAATTCCGCCCAAAGCCATCGCCAACAGCTATACTGAAGGTACAACAGCTTTTAACGAACTGCTTTATGCCTATCATTATGACGGCCGCGGGCGCATGATAGAAAAAAAACTTCCGGGTGCCGGATGGGTATACATGGTCTATAATAAGATCGATCGTTTAATATTAAGCCAGGATGGAAAACAGCGTGAAAGTGGGGGTACCCAATGGTTGTTTACCAAATACGATCAACTTGGCAGGGTTATTATGACCGGAACCATTAATATTTCAGGTACACGTGCATCGGTACAATCAACTGTAAATGGAGAATCTAACCTTTGGGAAAGCCGTAATGGCAGCAGTTCAACACATTATTATACTTCTGTGGCCTATCCACGCAGCAATAGTGGCAGCAATTATGAGCCCCTGGGCGTCTATTATTATGATAGCTATGGCTTTGATGCAAGCCTGCCTTACCAGAATGTTTATGGCATCAGTGAAAGCACTATGATCAAAGGCCTGGCCACCGGCAGCAAAGTAAAAGTACTCAACACGGGGATATGGCTAAGCAGCGTGGACTATTATGATGACAAAGGACGGATAATCCAAAACCGACGGCAATTATACGACGGCTCCAACGGAGGCCGGGGAATCACCAGTTTTAAATACAACTTTACCGGACTGGTATTGCAGCAAAAGCAAAGCCAGACCTTTAACGGCAATACAACCACCGTTGAGCAATGGAATACTTATGACCATATGCAACGTTTAACAAAAACCGAGCAGGAAATCAATGGGGCCAACCGTACCACCATTGCACAAATGCAGTATAACGAACTGGGGCAGTTAAAGCAAAAAACACTGGCAGCAGGTTTGGAAGCTACAGATTATACGTATAATATCCGTGGTTGGTTAAGCCAAATGAACAACCCCGATAATATGGGCAATGACCTGTTTGCCCTTAGGCTTTTATACAATGAAGACACTGAAATTGCTAACCTGACTTCTACAGATCAATTTAACGGGAATATATCAGGGATGATCTGGAACGAGAAAGAATTCAGTGGTTCTTATGTTAAAAAGGGCTATGGCTTTACCTATGATAAACTGAACCGCTTAACGGGCTCCGATTATGGAGAAGGCAGTAGTTTTTCATCCAATGAAAACCATTATAATGAATATGACATAACTTATGATAAAAACGGTAATATAGAAGCCCTTAAAAGGCGAAACGCTTCCGGGCTTATTGATAATCTTACCTATAATTATCTAAACGGCGGAAACAAACTGAACTATGTAAGTGATGCAACGGCAAATGCTGCCGGTTTTGCTGATGTAGCCGGAACCGACTACGCTTATGATGACAATGGAAATTTAAAACAGGATAATAACAAAGGCATTAGCAATATTGCGTATAATTTATTAAATTTACCCCAGACGATTACAAAATCAGGAAGTTCTTTAACATATTATTATACGGCAACAGGAGAAAAGGTCTGTAAACAGGTTGGGGCTGTTAAAAGGTATTATGCAGGTGGTTTTGAATATGACAACTCTAAAAACCTTGTTTTAATCCACCACCCGGAAGGGGTTATAGAGAAAAGTGGTTCTACATTTTCTTATGAGTATTTTATTAAAGATCATCTTGGAAACACTCGTATCGCATTCAGACCGAATGGTGGCAGTAAAACGCTAACGCAACGGGTAGTTTATTATCCTTTTGGACATACAGCTGAGCAGGAAAACTCCAACTCTAACCAATATCTTTATAATGGTAAAGAGCTGCAAGCTGAATTGGATTGGTATGATTATGGGGCCAGGTTTTATGATGCGGTGATTGGAAGGTGGCATGTACAGGATCCTCTTGCAGAAAAGTACTTTTGGACAACCCCATACAGTTATGTTGAAAGTAATCCAATTGTTTTTATTGATCCTAATGGAGAAGACAAAGTTGTAGCAATTGTTTATAATAAAAGAAGAACCCCTGACAAAGATTTATGGGCAGTTCAAGTATCTTATGATTTAGACAAGGAACAAGGAAGCTATAAAGGAATGATAAGAGGTAAAGATTATTCTGGAAATTTTCAAGGAAAATTTAACGTAAAAAACAAATCTAATTTCATAAATGCTAATTTATTTACAAAAGAAGGTGCTATAGGCTTATATCATGATTATCAAAATGGAGAGTCTGATTATGGTTTGATGGATCCTAGTTCAGATGTTACATTTGATAGCAGATGGACAGAAGAAGGCACGAAACTTCCGACATCAATAGCAACTTCTATTGCAGATGCATTTGATATTTTGAATGATGTAAGCATTGGAGATTTGCCACTTGGAGAAAAAGGTGCTGATGCTCTAAATGAAAAATTTAAAGATTATAATGGTACCGTTGAACATATAAAAGATAAAGACGGAAATCATTCTTTTAGGTTTACTGTCAAAGGAACGGATGTTAGTTTTATGATAGATTATATTATCACAAAAGATAAAGAAAAGAAAAAACAAGATGAAAACTAGAAGACTTATATTTTTTTATTTAATTGCACTTTCTTTTTTTGTTGCATGTACAAAAACCAATTCAATTAATGTTGTAGTTGATAATGTTAATGGATTAAATGAAGGAGATAAAGTAATTTGCAAAGGTAAAGAAGTTGGAAAAGTCTCAGATATATCTTTTGTTGGCAGAGATTTAAACATAGAGCTTCAGTTGCAAAAGGAATTTTTTATTCCTAAAGGATCTAAAATTTATTTAGTCAGTACAGATATATTAGGAAGTAGAGCCATATCTATTACATTAAGTGGCAGAAAAGAATATTATACTAAAAATGATACACTTAAATGTTATAACAAATCTGAAACAAAGTTAGATACTACATTAATGATTATTAACTCTGCAATAAAAGAAATAAAGGACTCTATTCCAAAACTTACCAAAAAATAAAGCTAAAAAGCCTCGGTTCTCCGAGGCTTTTGTCGTTTTATAACGCGGCAATATTTTTAAGTTTAATGGATTTTATAAACCCATCAATAACAGAAAGGATGTGGCCTTTATCTTCTTTATCCATTTTTTGTATCTCACTAAGCCGTTTAAGCATATCGGGGTCTTTAAATACATCGGCCTGTTCTACTTCTCCAAGTAAATAGCCAACGGTGGTATTTAATGTAACTGCAATCTTTTTGGCTGCATCAATGGAGGGCACCATCTCATCACGTTCATACCTTCCAATAACAGAAGTTGAAGTGTTCAATGCTTTTGCCAGTTCAGCCTGGGACATCTTACCTGCTTTGCGCAAAGCTGCTATTTTTTTACCAAATGTATCCATATCAAAAAGACTTTATAAGGGCTAAAAAGCCCCTGTATTTAGTTGTTTTACAAATATACAAACCTTATAAGGAATAAAAAAGTTGAATAAAGTTTTGTTATTTGAATTGTATTCGGTATTTTTGAACCGTATAAGAGCTAAAAATATTTTTTGAAAAAATTTTATGGAAAAGAAAAAAGAACGCAGGATACGGCTTTGCCGCTCACAAAGAAGGGCAACACTTGCCCCGGTCTTAACTCTGGAAGGACTATGGCTACAGGAACTGGGCTTTAATGTAGGTGACCTGGTAGAGATCAAACCCATAAACAACGGAATCAATATAAAAGTTATCGAAAAATGGAGATCGCACAAATCAAACAAAGGCTACAAATAGGAACCGTCCTAAACCACTACAACCTGAAGGCAAATAAAAACGGCATGCTTTGCTGTCCTTTCCACAAAGACGACAAACCCAGCCTTAAAATATACACCAAGACAAATACGTTTAACTGTTTTGGTTGCGCAGCAAATGGGGATGTCATCGAGTTTATCCAAAAAAAAGAAAATACGGACAAGCATACTGCAATCCTTAAAGCAAAAGAACTATTAAACACCAGCGAACCGGAACCGGAAACAGCTACAAGCTTACTAAAAGAAACCCATCCCGTCGTGGACATGCAACAAACCTTCACCGGGCTAAAACAAAGCCTTCAGCGCAGTAAAAAGGCAAAAGATTATTTACAGCAAAGAAGCATTGACCTTACGAAACATGAAATCGGCTATAACTCCGGCACTACTTACAACAGGATGAAATACTGTATAATCTTTCCTTTAAAAGACAGGCAAAACAAGATCACCGGTTTTTACGGCCGGAGCATCCTGGATAAAGAAAATGCGAAACACTTTTACCTAAAGAACAGATCGGGGCTTTATCCCCATTATCCAACCCCAAAAACAACTAAACTTATTTTAACCGAAGCCATCATCGATGCAGCCACACTTTTACAAATACCCGAAATAACCAATACCTATGAAGTATTAAGCTGCTATGGAACAAATGGGTTAACAGAAGAACACAAACAGGCAATCAGTGAACTTAAAAACTTAAAAGAACTCATCTTCTTTTTTGACGGTGATAAAGCCGGGGAAGCTGCGGTAAACAAATACCAACAAGAACTAAGCGAATTATTACCCAATATAAAACTATCCTCAGTAGAAACCCCACAGGGCGAAGACGTGAACAGTCTTTATGTGAACTATGACCAGGATGCAATCTTGCAGCTACTTGAAGAACGGAAACTTTTAATCGAACAAAACCCACTGCCCGTAAAAGGAAGGTTGAATACCCGAAACCCTGAGTTCATTACTTACATGACAAATGAACTGCAAATTGTTTTACTTGGCGGCATCAACCTGCAACAGCTAGACAGGTTAAGGGCAACGATAAAAATAACAAGAACAGGCAGCAAGAACCCACTTCACTCAATCCGTCACACTATCGATTTATACCACTCGGATTACCTTGAGAAATTTATAGGTAAAGCCTCAGAGCAACTTGAAACCGGCACAACGATTTTACGAACGGCACTTGCAGAACTGATCGATCAAATAGAGAGGTACCGTTTAAACCAGATCGAGAGTAGAAAGGAAAAGAGGCCACAAGAAAGGAAGCTAAGCCATCAGCAAGAACAAAGAGCGATAAACTACCTAAAATCCCCAAAGCTGATGGAGCGAACAGGACATGACATCGGCAAAACCGGAATGGTAGGCGAAGAAAACAACCGTCTATTAATGTACCTTGTTTTTACATCACGCTTAAGGGAACAACCTTTACATATTATAAGCTTAGGTGCAAGTGGAACAGGAAAAACTTATCTCCAGGAAAAAGTAAGCCAGCTGATACCGGAACACCACAAACTTGAAATTACCATCTTATCCGAAAATGCATTTTATTACTTCGGTCAGCAGGAGCTCAAAAATAAGCTCGTACTGATCGAAGATATGGACGGTGCAGAAAACGTCCTCTATCCACTTCGGGAACTACAAAGCAAAAAGAAGATAAGCAAGACCATTCCCATTAAAGACAGCAAAGGAAACCTAAAAACGATCACCTTAAAAGTAGAAGGGCCAATCTGTTTAGCCGGAACAACAACAAGAGAAAAACTCTATGAAGATAATGCCAACCGCTCCCTGTTAATTTATTTAGATAACAGTAAAACCCACAAAGAGCAAATCATGAAATACCAACGTAAACTATCGGCAGGCAAAATAAATACAAACCAGGAACAAGAAATGATCGAACGGTTTAAAGATATGCAGACCATGCTTAAACCAATCAAAGTACGCAACCCTTATGCAGAATACCTGGTGATCCCTGAACACGTTTTTAAACCGCTCAGGACAAATAGTCATTACCTGGCTTTTATAGAAACCATCACCTTCTACCACCAATACCAGAGGCGAGTCGCCTCAGACGATAAGACCGGAGAGAAGTACATTGAGACAACTATCGAGGACATCGAATGGGCGAACAAGTTGTTAAAGGATGTGCTTTTGGCCAAAGCGGATGAGCTGAGCAGGGAATGCCGCAGGCTCTTTGAAAGGTTAAAGACTTATCTAAACCAAAACAAAAAAACAAGCTTTTATAAAAACGAGATACGCAAGGCCTTTAGGATGAATCCCAACAACCTTAAATATTACCTGGTTCAACTGCTTCGCTACAACTACATAAAAATCGTTGGTGGCAACCGCCATAAAACAGGCTATGAATACGAGATCACAAACACCCTGGAATACAACGAACTCAACCAAAGCCTGGACAACGCTTTGGATGCGGCACTTAAAAACATTAAACAAAATCTGGTGGGTAGCGTGGATAACAAGCGGGTAACTGATGCAGTTATCCACTCAACTACTTAACAATCAAAACAAAACCCTTGGTGGGTAAATGGATAACCAAAATGCAAGGCACCCCCTAAATTTATCCGCCGTAGGAGGAAAAACCGTCATAATGGACATAAACGCCGTACTGAAAGAAAGCTTTAAAAAATGGCTGCAAACCCTGAACTATGCGGACAGTACCATCTATGGCTCGGTAAACTACATTAAAGACTTTTTCTTTTACCTGGAACAAAACGGAATCAGCAGCCTTGAACAAATAAGTAAAGCAGTTATTAATGATTATTACAATCACCTGCAGACAAGAAAGAACAAAAGGCAGACGGGAAGCCTATCACAAAATTATATCACCAGTAACATCAATGCATTAAAACGCTTCTCAACCTACCTGCAGCAAACAGGAAAAGCAAACCTTGAGATCGATATAAAAACAAGTACCAAACAAAACCGGCAAAAACTGATCCTAAATAAAGTAGAAATACAGGCCCTGTACAAAGCCTGCGGGAATGATCCCTTGGGAATCCGTGATAAAGTCATGCTTGACCTTTATTATGGTTGCGGGCTAAGAAGAAGCGAAGGAATAAGCCTTGATGTAAAAGATGTGTTATTAAAACAAAGGCTGATCTATATCAAAAAAGGCAAAGGTTATAAGGAAAGATATGTTCCAATCACGGGGCAAATAAAGGAAAACCTGGAAACCTATACCGGTATTACAAGGGAAGATCTTCTAAATGGAAAAAAGAATGAAGCTTTACTGATCAGTTCCCTGGGCAAAAGAATGAGCGGTAATGCCATATTGGAAAGGTTAAATAAACTACTGGAAAGATCAAGGCTAAATAAAGCGGTCGGGCTTCATTCTTTGCGCCATAGCATTGCCACACATCTTTTACAATCGGGAATGGCCCTGGAAGACGTGAGCCGTTTTTTAGGACATGCGAGTTTAGAGAGTACACAAATTTATACACACCTGTCCGCCGAAGGAGGATATAGTTAATGAGCTTTAAAACTTATCTTCAAAAACTTGGTAACGGTGAAGGCACCATCCGCCAAAAGTTGAATTATACCATTTATTTTTTTAACTGGCAGGAATCCGAACACCTGCAAATAGAAACGGTAAGATATAATGATCTTTTAAACTTTATTGACTACAGCAAGCTGGAGGGCAAAAGCATTAAGTATATCAACAGCACATTAAGGGCCATCCGTAATTATTACGATTACTTAAAACAAAGCAATCCCGACCTTACAAACCCTGCTGGTAACCTATACTTAAAAGGCACAAGGCATAAACTGCCTGCCGGCATCATTGATTACAAAGAACTGGAACTTATCTATGAAGCTTATCCGAATGGTACAAACAGAGAAAAGCGAAACAAGGTTATATTAGGACTATTAATTTATCAAGGCTTAACCACTGAAGAACTGCACCGGCTTAAAGCGGAATACCTAAAACTTAAAGAAGGTAAAATACTTGTCCCGGGAAACCATAGACGCAACAGCCGCACACTTGAACTAAAGCCCTTCCAAATACTGGAGCTCTATGAATATGTAAATGAAGTAAAACCAAGTATTATAAGAGAGATCGGGAAAGTAAGCCCATCAAGAAAGCCAAACCAAATCAATAAAGACCGGATCAATGAACAACTGTTTATAAGCATCAATGGAAGTGAGAATATAAAGAACAGCCTGCTCCATTTATTTAAAGAGATCCGGAAGAAATATCCGGAAGTTAAGAATGCAAAACAGATCCGTTCAAGCGTGATCGTTTACCGGCTAAAGAACTTTAACCTAAGACAGGTCCAGTACTTTGCAGGACATAAATACGTGAGCTCTACAGAACGTTACCAACTGAACAACCTGGAAAGCTTAAAGAGCAAACTTAAGAAGTACCATCCATTATCTTAAATCCCCAGGCTAAAAAATCCAGACGCCCTCCGCCTGTCGTGCTTCCCCTGTCTTTTTTAGCCTTCCCCACGCCATGCGCTTCTGTAATTTTTTTTGTCATGCCTTTTGTGCCGGCCCCAAGGCAGCCTATTGTTTTTTTCTTTTATATGAAAATATGTTTATAGGTAAAAGCAAAAAAACAAAACGCTGCCCCCGGCTGCAGAACAAAAGCCCCGCCAATAAAAATTACCCTAAGCTAAATAACATAACAGCTTCTTATAGGAACAGCCCCACAAGCCTGCGCTGCAATCCAAAGCTGCCCTATAAGGCAATTATGTTAAATAGCCCCTATGGCCGACCCGCCTCCCTTGTAGCAAACTGACGACCAAACCGCCAACAAAAAAGCATAGCAAAGATAAGCGCACTCCCCACTGGGCCCGACCCCGATAAAAAAGACAAGGCCAAGATGAATGGTGCATTAAAATGAAATAAAACTTAAAGGTAATGCACCAGCCTTGCTTTTTTGCCCCGTGACGCTTGGGGGAAATCGCAAGCTTTTTTGTTTTTGTTTTTAGCTGAAAAAATGAGTTCAATTAAAAAGAAAAAATACGTACTTTTGAGTGTAATGAACGTTCTTTAAAAAAGTGATTTTGGAGCGGGTAAGGCTTTGAAATGATGGTGAAAAATCGGCGTAAATTGGTATGATTATGGGGCCAGGTTTTATGATGCGGTGATTGGAAGGTGGCATGTAGTTGATCCGCTGGCGGAAAGACGTATTGAGTGGACTCCTTATGCATATGTTTTAAACAACCCTCTTTTACGTTTTGACCCTAATGGACTAACAGATTTTACCTTTAATAAGAAGACTGGAGAAATTATCCAAATTGGTGAAACAAATGATGAGCTAGATAGGATACTTAAAACAAATCGTAAAGGAGAAATTAAGTATAAAAAGAACGGAGAAGCTAAGATTGCAGTTGATGGTATAGCACAAGGGATTCTAAAAGACGGACAAAACTTCAAAGATAAAGACCAAGTAATCAGTGTTGGAGGAGAAGGTCAGCCTACAGTTGAAGGAGTTGAAGAATTTTCTTTAAAACTATCTGAATATGTAGGTACAGAAATTGGAGGGGCATACTTTACAAAAGAAGGGTCTAGTACGACAACTCATATGACAATAGGAAAGTATAAAAATAATTCTTTAAAAGTAACAAGGGGGCACGGTAATGCAGAAGGTGTGAGAAGTGGCTTGAAGACTACGGAATTAACCGCCTTTTTCCATACACATCCAAGTGAAGGAGTTAGCGTTTCAGATAGGACAAGAGCTTCGGAGCAAGATATCAGATCGAGGAATAGTGCACTTAAGCTAATGCCACATATGAGGTTTTTTATTATTACTGCTCCACTTAGGTATGATACTAAGTATAAGAAAATTGATTATACTGACCATTAAATAAATTTTGGTGTTATGAAAATATTGATGACCATATTAATGTTAACATCTTTTTTGTGTGTGAAAGCTCAAGATTTAACTCTAAAAGGACGAATTATTTCTGAAGATTTAGAAGCACTTCCTGAAGCTAAGATTTATAGTAATAAAGATGAATTACTAGGAACAACTGATATTGAGGGAAAATTTGAGATCTCCATACCAAATGATGTTTTGACACTATATATTAGTTACGTAGGAATGGAGCATACTGTAATTGAATTATCAGATGATTGTAATGTTTTAGAAGTAATTGTAATGATTGATGCTATCTACGATTTTATGTCCCAGAAAAGAGTAGATAGGCTTAGAAAGAAAAGATTTAAGAAGTTACCCAAATTACATAAGGAAGCATTTGAAAAAGGCTTATTTAAAACAGATAAGGCTTGTTATACACAGAAGTTTACTCCCTACAGTAAGAAAAAGCAAAAGTGATGTTTAAAACAAAAGCCCGGATCTGCCGGGCTTTTTTATTGCGCAAATTTTTGTTGTAAATCGGTTTTGATCAGAAAAGCGTCAATGAGCTCCTTAACAATCATCTTTCTGTCATTGGACAGTTGAGAAACTTTTTGAAACTGAGAAAGCAGCTCTTTATCAGAAATAGTGTTTTGTGCCTTATCATCCATCGAACCATCCATTAAAAAATCCCCGGTAACATCTAGTGCATTGGCCAACTTGGTCAATACATCAGATGTAGGTCTGTTCTCACCTCTTTCCCCGCTGCCGCGCGATTTTGCATCGCGTGGCCTGTAAACTATAATGGAAAACTAAAATTACAAGACATAAAGTAAAATGCTGATACATAAAAACGAA
>NZ_JANQJQ010000006.1 GCF_028281565.1 Seonamhaeicola sp. | reverse complement strand
GCCCCGTGTATCATAAACAGCATCTGATGAACAGGAATTAATAATGCCCGTGACATCTATAGCTCCCTCGTAAAAATCGTAATCCACCGCATCCTGAAGACATAACGTGAAAGTACCGTAGTAACCGGAATAGGAATCCACGGAAATATAATACCAGGAACCGGGAGTTAGATCTTGTGCCCCCAAAACCACATCATCATAAGTACTAATATATCTTTTACTGGATAACTCGGTTACCCCATCGGCCTCCCATAAAGCTAACTGGGTTCTTCTATTGCTCCCCTGGGCACCACCTGTATCAACAGTAATGTTTATGGCTCCACTGGACGGAGCCTGAAATTTAAACCAAACATTTTGTTTGGGTCCGTTGTTGTTCCAGATGCTTCCGGACACTTTGTCCGGAGTGGCGGCTATTGTAGTGTATTGGGCATCGGAAGAACAGCTATTTATAATAGATGTAATATCAAAAGCATCAGTATAATTATCATTACCGGGCTGAGCGTAGCTAAATTGTAAACAACATATTAAAGCAATGTAACAACATTGTTGAATAAGATTTTTCATATTATAATTGTCATTAGCTTTAGGAAACCTAATTCACTATATAACAATACGCTTCAGTAGAATGGATTAAAATACTTGAGGGAAGTATATTAAAATCTTAAAAATTGATGTTAGCGCATCTATTCTTAGTAATTTAATATGACAATATTAATGCAAGCTAAGTAAAAAACCTAGTAAAAATTGATTTTTTTATCGATTAAAAGCATAAAAAATCGTTAAAACACTTATTTTTGTAGGTTTTATCTTAAAAAAGAAGAGTTTTGCATAAAAAAAGCCGGAACAAAACATTCCGGCCTTTTTAGTGTTTTTGGGTTGATTAATTGACTATTACTTTCTTAGTGGAGAACTTAATTGTTATTCGCCGTAGTGACGGTATTAACATTTGTGTCCGGATTGTATCCAATATTATTTGGGTTCTCAACAGCTTCAACAACTAAATTCTTATTAAAACCGGATTTTGTACTCATCCCAAAGTTTGTTAACCTAACCCATGTATGGGCATCAGTTCCTGTGGCTCCATATAACAAATCAACATGGGAGAACTGATCAAACTCCATGTACAAACAAAAATCCGAGTTATCTCCATGGTCTCCTCCGTCATGCGGCTCTCCCTTCCAATCCGTTTCTGGTGATACAAGTGCAGGACTTAACCTGTAAAGTATAAAACCTGATGGGTCCGGTCCATTTACAAAGCCTGCTCTTTCCAAATTAGTAGTTTCACTTAAATTAGCAGTTACTTTAGAAGTGACCGTATACGGATTAAACCCGGAAACTTCTGTAAAGTCTCTGTAGCTCCTGGTATCAATATCCCGTGATTCCAAAACAACATCATATAACACGGCTCGCTTTCCTGCAGGATTAGCGGGTGTTGCTGTTCCTATTTCAACCAAATCAAACGAGTAGGTTACATAATTATCTTTACTGGAATCAAAAGTGCTTACTCTAAGTTCATTATTACAATCTACAGTGTAAGCCCCCTTAATTCTTAAAATGGTAAGCACAAGATCATAATACTTGTTTTGGAATTTAAGAGCTTTGGAATATACCACCTTTTCTCCCGGGCGGACATCACTTAAGTCAGTTGCAGTTAAAGGCGAGGCATTATTAAAATTAATCGAGACTGAACCATTATTGGACAGGTCAGTTATGTCATTACTAATTTCAAGCAAATGAGCCATATCATTTTCGATGGAATCTTGAGCGTTAACAGTATTTATCAGAAATACTATGACGCATAAAAATTTAATAGGTAGTAATTTTTGCATAGGTTAATTGTTAATAGCTTTAGGATTTATTTCTATATACTATAACAATACCTTTTTAATAAAATGGATTAATAATACTTGAGGGAAGTATATTAAAACATTGAAAACCGTTAAAAACACATATGTTTCAATAATTTAACAATACAATATTAGTATAAACGAATTAGAAAACCTAGGAAAAATTAATGTTTTTATCGATAAAAAGCAATAAAATACGATTAAATAACATTTATTGTAGGCTTTATCCTAAAAAATATTTTTGAATATAAAAAAAGCCAAAACATTTTGCTTTGGCTTTTTCAAGGGTTTTCGGTTGGTTAATTGACTATTATTTTCTTAGTGAGCACCTGGTTATCATCAGTTCTAAAGCAGGCTATATAACCACCTGTTGATACGTTGGATATTGCTATACCATTACTTAAAACATCATCAGGTACATCCTGAAGCTCCATGACTGTTTGGCCTGTCATATTAATTAAAGCCATTCTTTTTACGGAAGCATTGAGTTTCTTTACATATATTTTGCGTTCCTGGTTTAAATAGTAAACAAAGTTTGAATCATGGTTTTCTTCTTCAACACTTAAAGATTGTTGCTGAGATTGGAATACAATTTCAAACCTATCATTGAACTTACCCTGTTCTGATGAAAATCCATAAGGGTTTCCAGGTTTTAAATCAAAATACGCTCCGGTTAGGTTGTCCCTTAAGTAAATTTCCTCTGTTTCTTCAATATTTTCTAAATCCGTAATTTTTATTTCAAATGAATTGTTTCCTGAGGATTTAAAGTTTAATGGCACCACTTTTTCCGGCGTCAGTTCGCCATAAGCCTGGATGTTCATATTCTGTCCTTCTAAATTCAGGTTTAAATCATTGTTGTTAACTTCATCACATTCCGAGTCATAACCATAATCATAATCATCTGAAGTATCATTACTAAACCCTAAGAGTAACTCTCTCCGGGTGTCCGGTCCTGTTACGGTATTAAACTCTAAACGAATCTTTTTAAAAGGATTCTCTTCTTCAGTGGTCGTTTTAGCCGTAGCGCTCTCCGCTTTGGATTTGCTTTTAGTATTCTTAAAGAACACAGACCCATTGTTGTAGGTTCCATCCGCATCATCTTCTAATATAAATACCCGCTGGCCGTTGTTAAATTCTACATTTCCATTGGCAATAATTTCCGTGATGAATCCCTGGCCAATTGGCAAGTATCTTGAAGGCACCGAGGTACCATCCTGTGATCCATTGTTAGCACCACTCATTCCTACAAATTGATAGGCTCTTGTGGCACCTGTTTTGTTTACCTGGGCATAACCACCGTTATACTCATCCAGATAATGTGAGCTACCGCTCCATTGTTGCCAAAGTTGTAGCGTTCCGTCTATAACGCCTACATTATCATCAATGAATTTATGAATGTCTAATGCCGATGGGTATGGGTTCCCTAACAGATAATCGGTTTTAGAAACGTCTGCTACAGAGCCTGCCCCGCCAACATCGGTAACACTTACTAAAATGGTCCCGTTGTTTGGTTTCCCCTGGAAAATGTACTGTTGTTCCAGACCGGCATTACCTGTCCCTTTCTGGGTATAACCAACACCCGGACTTAGGTCAGCTGTTGTTGAAATTTGCGCCCAGTCGTAATATGTAATTCCGTTGATAAATGTGTACAACCAGTACGTACCAATATTTCCGCTTGCCGTATAGGCCGATGTAAACGAAATGTCAAATCCTGAACCGTCTTTTAACATATTCAAACTAAACGGCGTATTATTGGCGTTATTGGTTGCGGCATTATTATCGGTTAGTGTGGTAACACCCGTAGCTCCTATAGGTGACGACCAGTAATTATACCAATAAGGGTTAGTAGTTCCTTCCTGGCGTCTTAAAAGTTTTCCATCTGCCGAAGTAACCAAATCACTCGCTTCTGTTTGAATTAGCTGAGAATCTTCCATTAAATCCAGGGTACCATTCAATTCAAAATACCATGAATTTTGTATCAGATGATCCCCATTAACGGTAAGGGTTTTGCTGGCATCAATTATTAATCCTTGTGTAGTATGAGAATTTGACGTGGTTACATCATCTTCTATTTTAACGATACACCAATCTTTGTTATCTGCAATACTTTCTATATCCCAAACATCCCCATGTTCCCAGGTAGCTTGTGTGGTCCAACTACCATTGGCTCCCGTCTTGTACGGCATTGGTGCCGTTTGGTCCTGTATGGTCGTGATATAATTTATATACAACCAATTATCGTTACTTGAGTAATCTGATGTTTTACCCATTTTTATATTGGTCATTGGATAATAAGCTATTAGGTTTGACCATGGTATAGTACTGCAGGAAGGCGAGTCTCCTATATCTTTTGGAATAATGGCTCCTCTCACATTGCCTGAGTTATCCTGTATTTCCTGGTATACCATCATCTGTATTTGTTCTGCCGTCAACGCCACATCAAACACTCGCACTTCATCTATATCACCTTTGAAATATTCCAGATTGGCGACATCTTCTGTTGAGCGTCTTCCAACTTCAAAATTGCCATTGGCGTCATCTGTGTTTTCAATGACTTTTCCGGTGCTTCCAACATTTCCGGTAGCTACTTGCTCCCCGTCAACATACAATGTCATAGCACCGGTACTGCTGGTATAAACTGCGGTAATATGATGCCATTCGTCATAATTAATGGTACTACAGCTACAGCCGCCTATAGTTACTGCCGCATTTCCGGCCGATGTTATGGTAAATGTTGGTCTGTTCCCGTTTTGCAGCCATAACTTACAGCCTGTATCTTCACCGGCTATGGTAATATCGGTGGTATTCCCCGTATCCGTTTTTACCCAGGCCATAAGGGTAATAGTGCCCATGCCGTCAATAAATGAAGTCCTGGACAAATAATCGTCCACGCCATCAAAATCGATCGTAGCATAAACCGGCGGATTTATATCAAACAGATCTCTATAATCGAGATCACCTCCAATGGTAGCATCTGAATCGACATCTCCAAAAGAATTGGTTAAGTCGGCAACATCTCCGGTAGTGACTTCATCGTTAACATCTAAATGAGCCGTAACAGAATCCATGATATCATCAAGACCGTCATTATCGGAGTCCGCATTATTTAGTGTATTGGCATGATTATTCTCTTCTATATCGGGTTTACCGTCGTTATCGGTATCACTGTCTAAATAATCTTTTAAACCGTCACCATCCGTGTCTTCTAAATTAAACAAGTCCGTGCCGCCCATAGCAGATTCATAAACATCATCTAAACCGTTGTTATTGGCATCCGTAATACTAGCGCTTACATTACTGGGTGGAATATATCCAATGGTGGGCTGAGCCTCCACATTATCCGGGATCCCATCATTATCACTATCTATATCTACGGTATCTAAAAAGCCATCATCGTCAAAATCACATTTCGAATTTACCCCAAAAAAGGCCCATCTCACACCAGTACTAGTATCGGTTCCCGTGGCCCCAAACACCAGGTCTACATGTGAAAACCGGTCAAATTCCATATATAAGTAAAAATCAGGATCATCCCCGTGAGTCCCACCATCATCAGGTTCATCTGACCATGTTGTAGTTGACCCTGCTATGGTAGGATCTAACCTGTATAGGGTATAGCCAGACGGACCGCCTGAGTTTACAAAACCGGCTTGCTCCAAATTGGTAGTTGGACTTAAAGAAGGAGTTACCGTAGAGGTTACTGTGGATGGGTTAAACCCAACTATTTCCGTGAAATCATCACCCGAAGAGGTATCAATATCCCGCAATTCCAAAATGATATCATAAAGTGTAGCGGGTGTTCCAGCAGGGTTTCCCGGTGTGGCGCTTCCGGATTCCACCAGGTCAAAGGAATAAGTCACATGATCATCGTTACTGGAATTAAATGAACTCACATCCAATTGGCCGTCACAATTCAACGTAAATGATCCACTAATAGTTAAAACGGTAAGCACAATATCATAATATTGATTTTGGAATAACAGGGCGTTTGAATACAATACTTTTTCATTTGCTTTTACATCGTTCAAATTAGATGCCGTTAATACAGAGGCATTACTGAAACTAATAGCCGCAGAGCATTCGTAATCATCTCTAATACCATCGTTATCATCATCCAGATCTACCGAATCTGCTATACCATCGCCATCGGCATCATCAAAATAACCGGTAATAACAATATTATCTATATATAAGTATTCATTGGAACTGGCATTCGCCCTGAATCTGAACCGCGATGTTGTTGAAAACGAATAAGGTGATCCGTTTGTAGCAGTGGCTATAATATTTGTGTATGTAGTACCATCGTTAAAATCCGTGTTCTCCGAATAATGTAACACATCTGTACTATCCCAATTTGAACCGCCATTATCAGAAAACTCTATGATGAGATCATCGCCCGAATCAAAGCCGGAAGTCCTGAAATCGAACGTTATTGTCACGGAGTTGTAACCGCTCAGATCAATATTATCCGTATAAGTATATTCCCCGCCTTCATCCTCTTCCAAACGAACAGAATAGGAACCTGAAAACCATGAGGTCGAAGTTATTTGACAATCATCACCTCCATCATTCCAAAGGATTCCGGACCAACTGTTGGATTCAAAATCCTCAGAATCAATTACGGTTTGTGACTGAACAGAAAAAGATACGACTAGGCAGAGCCACAAGGCTGCTAAGTATGATAGGTTAATTAATTTTTTCATAGGTTTAGTTTTAAAGCTTTAGGGTACCTATTGACTTGTACTTTAAAACAATACCTTCTAATAAAATGGATTAACAATACTTGAGGGAAGTATACTAAACCCCTGAAAATACATGGTTTAGCATTAATTTTCAGTTATTTAACAGGACAATATTAATGTAAATGAAATAAAAAACCTAATAAAATTTGAATTTTTTATCGATAAAAGGCTAAAAAAATCGCCGAAAAGCTTATAGAGGTAGGCTTTTATCCTTAAAAAATGTAAGAATATTTTTATTAAACAATAAAATCAACCAGATCTTCTATTTTAGAAATACGTTGAATTTTAATTTTGGGGGATTTAAGCGACATTTTATTGTACTTGGACACAAAAATGGCCGAAAACCCTAACTTCTCTGCTTCTAAAATGCGTTGCTCAATGCGTTGCACGGGCCTGATCTCGCCGGATAGGCCAACCTCTGCTGCAAAACAAAAATCGCGTTGTAACGCTTCATCCTCATTGGAAGATAATATAGCCGCTATAACCGCCAGATCAATGGCCGGATCATCAACTGTAATGCCACCGGTAATATTTAAAAATACATCTTTGGCCCCTAACCTGAATCCGGCACGTTTTTCTAATACCGCCAGCAGCATATTTAACCGTTTGGCATTAAATCCTGTGGCTGAACGCTGCGGCGTACCATAAACCGCGGTACTAACCAAGGCCTGTACTTCAATCATTAACGGGCGCATGCCCTCTAAGGTAGCAGCGATAGCATTCCCAGATAGCTCTTCGTCCTTTTTGGAAATCAGGATTTCCGATGGGTTGGAAACTTCTCTTAACCCGGACCCCTGCATTTCGTAAATCCCCAATTCATTAGTAGAGCCAAAACGGTTTTTATTGGCTCTTAAGATTCTGAATACGTGATTACGGTCGCCTTCAAATTGTAATACCGTATCAACCATATGCTCTAAAATCTTTGGCCCGGCAATATGGCCTTCCTTTGTAATATGCCCAATAAGAATAACCGGTGTGGCCGTTTCCTTCGCAAACTTTATAAGCTCAGTGGTACATTCCTTTATTTGAGAAATACTCCCGGAAGACGATTCGATGTAATCACTATGAAGGGTTTGAATGGAGTCTATAATCACTATATCCGGTTCTAAATCCTGAATCTGCTTAAAAATATTCTGGGTTTTGGTTTCGGTTAAAATATAGCAATTGCTAGTTTCAGGATTAATACGTTCCGCCCGCATTTTAATTTGTTTCTGGCTTTCCTCACCTGAAACATACAGTGTCTTATAAGGTAATTTTAATGAGATTTGAAGCAATAATGTACTTTTTCCTATCCCGGGTTCTCCCCCTAATAAGGTTAAGGACCCCGGCACTATACCGCCACCTAAAACCCGGTTAAATTCTGAATCAAGCGTGTTTAGCCTGGCGTCTTCAGAAACATCAATATCATTGATTTTAAGTGGTTTTGAAACACGCTTTGTAGGTGATGCAGCTGGTTTCCAGTCACTTTTTTCCGGTTTTTGGATAAGCTCCTCGGCAATAGTATTCCATTCTTTACAGGCATTACATTGCCCCTGCCATTTGGCGTATTGTGTTCCACAGTTCTGACAGAAAAAGGTTGTTTTAACTTTTGTTGCCATTAATACCCAAAATCTCTTTTTATAGCATCGGCTTTTTCAAGCACCTCATCTTTTGTTATACCGGCTATTTCATCTAGCATATATGCTGACTGATAGGTACGCATGGCTTTTTTAGATTCGCCTTCTTCTTCATAAAACCTCGCTATATAATACAATCCCAAAAGTGTTTCAGGGTATTCTTTTCTGGCTATTTTACCCAAAGCTTCGTAGTATTGATATTGTTCAGTCTTTTCAATGGCCGCCGAAATGGCTTTAAAATCGTTAATTAAAATTCGCTTTTGTATTCCAAATAATTCATTGATCGTGTTGTACTTTTCAACCAGATAGTCCACTGGAGAACCTTCTAATTCTAAAATAGTTTCCTTGTATTCCTTCCTGGTTATAGGCTGAAACACTTTAAAAATACTTTCAAAAGCATTTGGTAAGGCATGCGTTGGCACCGAATAATGGGAGGGTCCTTCAAAACTATTAAAACTATAGGTTAGCTTTTCATTTTCAATAGTTGAAATATCAGTATGTAACGCCTGGGTCATTTGTTTTACAGACTTGGAATCGTTGTTGGTGTGTGCTAAATAATAAAATGTTTTAGCCCCAACTTTATTTAACCGTTCCGGAAGGTAATCTAACATATGTGGTGCTAACTCCGGACTCACAGCTATATAGGCCCTAAATAACGGATTAGATTTTAGCAAGTAGTAATTAATAAAGTTTGCTGTCTCCCCATGTCCGACCGCAATTCTGAAATTAGCCGTTCGGTATTGCCTTTGAATATGCGGAATAAGTTCGGCACCTATAAACTCAAAAAAAGCAGCACCCCTTTCAATAGGCAATGAATTTTGCTCAGAATACATACAGTCATCATAGCGCTTATCAAGTTGATTTATCCCTACCACAATAGCTCCCGGCATATCTTCCCAATACGAATAATAATCAACATTCCCGGCAACGGCTTCAAACATATAATCGCCATCTAAAACCACAAATAAGGGATATACCTTATCCTGATTTGAATTATAGCCTCGGGGTAATTGAATCTTAATCTGGCGTTCTTCCCCTAATGTTGAAGATTGAAACGTCTCGTATTTAACCTGTGAATTTGTAAAGTTTATTGATAATAAAAACAATACACTGCAAAGTAAATGTTTCATCTGGATTTAATGATTTGAGATTTATTTATTGGCAAGTTAATAAATTAACCAAGAGATTAAAAGCAACTGATCTATTTCAACAGACTTAAATACTCTTTTCTCTGTTAAAAACTGGTAGATAAATTAATGACAACCCGCCAAAAATGATAATCAAAAGTGTTTGTGATGCCCACATGATCCACCCAAATGCGATACTAGGGTCTTCAGGGATCCCAAAAATAGCAAATGCCCCATAAATAGCTAAAGGATAGGATCCAATACCACCATTTGTGGCAGCAATACTAAAACTGGCCGCTATAAAGCCGATTAGAATGGCCCCGGTTGAAATACCCTCTAAATCAGAAATAGCAAATGAAGTCACATAAAACATAAGGACGTACATGCCCCAAATAAACAAGGTGTGAAAAATGTAAGCCCACTTCTTTTTCATTTTGAAAATACTGAGCGCTCCTTCAATCAAACCGTTAATAAAGGTCTTAATCTTTAATGCTATTTTAGATGGGCTACGCTTAATAAATCTTGTAAAAATGACCACTAAAACAATCAGACCTACCAATCCGATTATGATTTTAGCAGGATCGAATTTTTCAACCAGGAAACTATAAATAAAATCGAATTGAAGGAATAGTGTTATGGTAATTATTCCAAGCATCACGATCATATCCGCAATACGCTCTGCTACAATAGTACCAAATCCTTTTTCAAAAGGCACGTCTTCATAATTGGTCAAAATGGAGGCCCTTGCTACCTCACCGGCCCTGGGAATGGTATAGTTAATTAAATAGGTTGCAAAAACCGCCATTATACTATTGCCCAATTTAATATTATAGCCCATAGGTTCTAACTGAAAACGCCAACGGTAAGCCCTGGACAAGTGGCTTAACAGGCCCAAAAACATCCCAAGTACGATCCACCAATAATCAGATTCCTTCAGGTAAACAAAAAGTTCTTCAACAGATACCTTTGACAGCGAATACCAGACCAAAAAAACTCCCAGTAATAATGGGAGTGTAATTTTTAGTATGCTTTTTATTTTTGGGCTCAAGGTTTACTTTAATAAGTTGGTCGCTTCGTCAGGAAACACCAAAGCAGGTTTAAAAACTTTGGCTTCTTCAACATCCATTATGGCATAAGTGATTAAAATCAAGGTGTCACCCACCGAAACTTTTCTGGCAGCGGCCCCATTAAGTGTTATTTCGCCACTGTTTCGAGGTCCCGGAATACAATAGGTTTCTAGGCGTTCGCCATTGTCATTATTAACAATTTGAACCTTTTCTCCCTGTATAATGTTGGCAGCATCCATTAAATCTTCATCAATGGTAATACTCCCAATATAGTTAAGCTCAGCACCCGTACATTTAACCCTGTGAATCTTAGATTTTACTACTTGAATTTGCATGCGGCAAAGATAATTAATTTAAGGCGATATTATCAATCAATCTGATATCATCTGCATATGCGGCTATAAACGCTCTATATACTTTTTTGTTTGATTTTCGTTTAACCGGTCTTAAGGTTTTGGCATCAGCAATAATAAAATATTCCAACTCCAATAAATCATGTTTAGAAAACTGATTTTCAACCCATTCCGAAACTTTATTAGCACTTTTTGTGCCAAATAGCTTTTTGGCAGTTGTTAAAGTTTTATAAATAAAAGGGGCTGCTTCCAGGTATTCCGGTTTTAACCTTGTGTTACGCGAGCTCATGGCCAAACCGCTGGCTTCCCTGTAAATTGGGCAGCCTGTTATTTTCACAGGAATATGGTGCTTTTCAACCAGTTTCTTTATGATCTGTAACTGCTGAAAATCTTTTTCACCAAAATAAGCGTTATGAGGTGTCACAATTTCAAAAAGACGTTTCACAATAGTACCAACCCCGTCAAAATGTCCGTGACGAAATTTCCCTTCCATCTCAAATTCAAGTCCGTCAAAATCAAAGGCTTCCGAAACGGCATTACCTTCATACACGTCCTCAACCGTAGGGGCATAAACCAAAATCCTTTCTTTGGACAGTGTGCTTAATAATGCAACGTCTTCTTCTAAAGTTCTGGGGTATTTTTTAAGATCGCTACTATTGTCAAATTGTGTTGGATTAACAAAAATACTAACTACCGCGTAATCATTATTTTGTAAGGCACTTTCAACTAAAGCCAAATGCCCCCTGTGTAAAGCTCCCATGGTTGGTACCAACCCAATAGTTTGCTTTTTGGTTTTTAAAAGCGTAATGGCTTTTATAATTTGTTGTTTTTCTGAGTAAACCTGCACTTTTTAATAAAAAATTAACGCCTGCAAACTTAAGATTTTACAGTCAATTTGCATAAATTTTTGTACTTTTGCGTGTTTTTTATTTTGAATTCACAAATGTGAGACTTGAATAAACAAGCTTTACAAAGTTTCTTTATAAATAGAAATCGTTAACACCTGGTTAAAATGGCTTTTAGAAAGTCAATAAAAACAAACATATGAAAGATAAGAGGATATTGTATGTATCATCTGAAGTAGTGCCTTATTTACCTGAAACCGAAATTTCTTCAATGTCGTTCGAAGCTCCCAGACTTGTAAATCAACAAGGTGGACAAATTCGAATTTTCATGCCCCGATACGGGAACATTAATGAGCGTAGACACCAATTACATGAGGTTATAAGACTTTCCGGAATAAATTTAGTAATTAACGATTTGGACATGCCCCTTATAATCAAGGTGGCATCGATCCCTAAAGAACGTATTCAAGTTTATTTTATCGATAATGATGAATATTTTAAAAGAAAAGCCACATTAACTGACGAAGATGGGCAATTGTTTTCTGATAATGATGAGCGCGCCATCTTTTTTGCCAAAGGCGTTATAGAAACCGTTAAAAAATTAAACTGGTCCCCGGATGTTATTCACGTGCATGGATGGTTAGCCTCTTTGCTTCCAGTTTATTTAAAAGAATATTATAAAGATGAGCCTTTATTTAGCGAAAGTAAAATTGTTACTTCGGTGTATAACCAAAGTTTTAACAATACTTTAAATAAAGACATGGTTAATAAGATTAAATTTGACAACATAAATGAAGATGCCATAAAGGCCATTGAAGAACCTTCATATGTTAACTTAATGAAAATCGCTGTTGATTATTCTGATGCATTGATTATAGGTTCTGAAAATATCCCTGGGGATTTAGAGGCCTATTTAAAAGCATCGGATAAACCTATTTTAGAATACAAAAACAGAGATGAATTTGGCGAGGCTTATACAACATTTTTTAATAATACCGTTTTAAGCTAACCCATACTTTCATTTTAAGTATCTATGAAAAAGACTATTAAAGCCCTTCAAATACCTGCTATTGTTCTGTTGCTTGTTACATCATTTATAGCTTGTGATAAAGATTTTTATGTTTTAGACAGTGATGTTTTAGGAAAGGACAATGCTAATTTTGGCACTGGTGTTGACTCATTAATGCCTATTATATCATACAACAAAAAGCTAGAAAAAGTACAAATAAATAATTTGCCTTCAAACGTATTGGGGTTTTATGATGACCCTGAGTATGGGCCAACCACTGCAAGTGTTATTACGCAAATATTGCCATCCTCCTTCGACCCTGATTTTGGTGAAAACCCTATTATAGATTCCGTGGTACTAAGTATACCCTATTTTAACAGAACCATTGCCATTGATGATGAAGGGTTTGCAGAGTATACTATCAGCGATTCGTTATACGGAAATCCAGTAGATGATATCAAACTGTCTATTTATGAAAACGGTTATTTCTTAAGAGATTTTAACCCGGATAATTTAGGGGAACCGCAAAACTACTTTTCATATGCAAACAGTGGCGATGTAAGTAATAATTATGCCCTAACAGATAATAGTACAATTAATTTTGACAATTTTAAGGGAGCACTGATAAAAGATACCATCTTTACTCCCAGTAGTGATAATATAATTACAGTTGTTAGAACTGATACTGACACCACGGTTACCAGGTTAGTACCATCCTTTCGCGTAAAACTTGATACGCTATTTTGGGAAACCGCTATCATTAAGAAACAAGGTCAATCGGAATTAAGCAACGCAAACAACTTTAAAAATTATTTCAGAGGGCTTTATTTTAAAGCTGAAGCCATAGACGGGAAAGGACATATGATCCTTTTAAATTTCGCTTCCTCTGATGCCACCATTACCATTCATTATTCCAGAGACGATGAAGCTAATGATGGCGAGAGATTGCAGGCCACATATAGTTTTAACTTTAACGGAAACAGGTTAAACACCTTTATTAATGAACACACGCGTGTGGTAGACAACGGCGATAAAACCTTGGGTGATGAAAAACTATTTTTAAAAGGCGGCCAGGGTTCTATGGCAGTTGTAAGCTTGTTTGATGGGATGGTAGAATACACCGATGAAAACAACAATACAACAATCATCTCCGCTTTAGAAGCTTTTAAAAGGACTTACAGAGCTGTGGATGATAAAGGTGAATTTATTACTGAAAGCACTACGGGCGATTTTGTTTTAAAGCAATTACTCAATGAGGCGCATCTCCTTATTTATGAAGATGAAACCTCAACAACTACCATGGAGGATTACCATAAGTACGACAGGATATACGCCTATGATATTGAAAACAACTTCCAAACCATAGATTACACAATTGATCCTACTGAGAATTTCTCCAGCGCGCTTAACTCTAAGGTAATTAGCTTAAGTCAAAGAGATACGATTAACAAGAATTTTAAAATTCGTCTCACGGAACATTTAAATAATATTTTGCTTAGAGATTCCACGAATACCAAAATCGGGTTGGTTTTATCTACTAATGTAAATGTTACCGGTAATTCTGAAATACTAAAAAGTGAAGATGATGTAACGGGTATTCCTACTGCTACCATTTTAGCGCCTAAGGGAACCATATTACATGGAAGTAACGAAAATGTCCCGGATGGCCAACGAATGATATTAAAGTTGTTTTTCACTGATCCTAAATAAGTTAGTCCGTTACTACTTGTAAGTTGTTGTTTATTGAGTTTTAATGGAATTTCATCGTATAAAACAATTACTTTATATAATAATTAGCTCAATTTGGCATTTATTTTACATATTTGTAAAGCTAAAAATCATTAACCCAAACCAAAATACTTATGTGTGGCATAGTTGGATACATTGGACACCGAGAAGCTTATCCTATTATTATTGAAGGACTTAAGCGCTTAGAATACAGAGGCTATGACAGTGCCGGAATAGCTTTATTTGACGGCACCGACCTTAAAGTTTCAAAAACCAAAGGGAAAGTAGCCGATCTTGAAAACATTTCAGAAAAAGAAATCACTAAAACCGGGAATGTCGGTATAGGTCATACACGTTGGGCAACACACGGTGTTCCCAATGATGTTAATTCGCATCCTCATACATCAAATTCCGGAGATTTAGTTATCATCCACAACGGCATTATTGAAAACTATGAGTCTTTAAAGCAAGAGCTCATTGCCAGAGGATATACTTTTAAGTCGGACACCGATACTGAAGTTTTAATCAATTTAATTGAAGACGTAAAAAAACAGGAAGACGTTAAACTTGGAAAAGCCGTTCAAATAGCTTTAAACCAGGTTATTGGTGCTTACGCTATTACTGTGTTCGACAAAAATAAACCTGAAGAAATTGTAGTTGCCCGTTTAGGGAGCCCTTTGGCTGTTGGTATTGGCGAAGACGAATTCTTTATTGCCAGTGACGCCTCCCCTTTTATAGAATATACAAAAGATGCCATCTATTTGGAAGATGAGGAAATGGCCATTATCAGGTTCCATAAAGGCATTAAAATCAGAAAAATCAAAGATGATTCTTTGGTGGACCCATACATTCAAAAACTTCAACTAAACCTTGAAGAAATTGAAAAAGGCGGGTATGACCATTTCATGCTAAAAGAAATTCACGAACAACCAAAAGCCATTACAGATACTTACAGAGGAAGGCTTTTAAGAGATCAGGCTATTATAAAAATGGCCGGTGTTGAAGATAATATGAAAAAGTTCCTCAATGCCAATAGAATCATTATTGTTGCTTGCGGTACCTCATGGCATGCCGGGTTAGTGGCTGAATATATTTTTGAAGACTTAGCCAGAATACCGGTTGAAGTGGAATACGCATCGGAATTTAGATATAGAAACCCTGTTATCAGAGAAGACGATGTTTTAATAGCCATTTCTCAATCCGGAGAAACTGCAGATACATTAGCCGCTATTAAATTAGCCAAATCAAAAGGTGCTTTTGTTTTTGGAGTTTGTAATGTAGTAGGGTCTTCTATTGCCAGGGAAACTGATGCCGGTGCTTACACTCATGCAGGCCCTGAAATAGGTGTAGCCTCCACTAAGGCATTTACTACTCAAATTACTGTTCTGACATTAATGGCATTACGATTATCCAGGGCTAAAGGCACTATTACCAGTTCAGAATACCGTCGTCATTTATTGGAGTTAGAAATGATTCCCGGTAAAGTAGAAAAGGCCTTAGAATCTGATGCTCATATCAGATATATAGCAGATATTTACAAAGACGCCTCTAACTGCCTGTATTTAGGAAGAGGGTATAATTTCCCCGTGGCGTTGGAAGGGGCATTAAAGCTTAAAGAAATATCGTATATCCATGCCGAAGGCTATCCCGCAGCAGAAATGAAACACGGACCCATTGCATTAATTGATGAAAATATGCCAATAGTGGTAATCGCTACTAAAAAAGGACACTACGAAAAGGTAGTTAGCAATATCCAGGAAATAAAATCCAGAAAAGGGAAAATTATAGGTATCGTAACGGAAGGTGACGAGCAGGTAAAAGAACTGGCGGACCACGTTATTGAAGTTCCTGAAACATTGGAATCCCTTTCTCCGCTTTTAACTACAATCCCTCTACAATTATTATCGTACTACATAGCTGTTATGTTAGACAAAAATGTAGACCAGCCCAGAAATTTGGCAAAATCTGTTACTGTAGAATAATACCGCTTCTTTTTGTAAGTAAAAAATTAAAATCCTGAAACGCTTTGTTTCAGGATTTTTATTATTAATTTTATAAAAAATGCAATTTTAAGCCCTTGTTTTTGATAATTTATATTATGCACGCATAATTTTTTGCGATTTTATTTTTATATTGCCCAAATAATTAAAACTAATTCTAGCTAGATGAAAACAATTTTCACTATTATTTTGTTGTTGTTTTGCAGTTTAACCTATTCTCAAACAACTATTTCAGGTTCTGTAACCGATGACAACGGCCAACCTCTTCCGGGTGCCAATGTCATTGTTGTAGGTACTACAACAGGGGTAGTAACAGATTTTGACGGTAATTTCACGTTAACTTATTCTCAAAACCCACCATTTACAGTTCAGGCCAGTAGTGTTGGATTCGAAACCGCTACTCTTGAAGTTACTTCAAATAACCAAAAATTAGCCTTCGTTCTAAAAGAAGGAACATCACTGGACGAAGTTGTAATATCGGCGTCCAGAACACCGGAACGTATTTTTGAGTCGCCAGTTACTGTTGAAAGATTTGGCCTGAAAGAAATTAGAAATACCGCTTCTGCAGACTTTTATGACGGTTTGGAAAATTTAAAAGGGGTAGATGTAAACACCAATAGTTTAACGTTTAAATCTATCAATACAAGAGGTTTTGCAACGTTTGCAAATAATCGTTTCATGCAATTGGTTGACGGCATGGATAATTCCACCCCGGCACTTAACTTCCCTATTGGAAATTTGGTTGGAATGATTGAAACCGATGTCCAAAGTGTGGAATTACTTCCGGGAGCAGCATCTGCTTTATATGGAGCAAATGCCTTTAATGGTATTCTTTTCATGCGTAGTAAAAACCCGTTTGACCATCATGGTATAAGCGCCTACTATAAACAAGGTATTACCTCCCAGGAATCGGCCGGAGACAATAATTATACAGACTTTGGAATTCGGGTGGCACATAAGTTCAGTGAAAAGTTTGCAGCCAAAATAAACTTTGGGTACTTGAAAGGAACCGATTGGGCGGCGACGAGTGAAGTTGATAAAACAACCGTTGGAGGAACAAGAGCTGATTTAAACTACGACGGTATCAACGTTTATGGTGATGAGGTAGCCACAGATATTAAGGATGTAGCTGTGACTCTTGAAGCTTTGGGACGTATCCCCGCCGGTGCTAACGCTTTGGTACCTTCAGTAATTGTAAGCAGAACGGGTTACAACGAACGTGATTTAACTAATTATAACGCAGAAAGCGTAAAATCAGATTGGGGCCTATATTATCGTCCCTGGGAAGATGATTTTGAAATATCCTACGTTGGAAAAGTAGGCACCGGATCTACTATATACCAGGGAACCAATCGCTATAATATTGCCAACTTCTTTCAACAGCAACACAAGTTGGAATTTAGAAACAATAATTTCTTCCTGAGAGGTTATGTGGTTGCCGACAAAGCCGGTGATTCCTATGACATGGTTTTTACGGGTATTAATATTAACAGGGCCTGGAAGGACGACAACACTTGGTTTGGAGAATATACCGGGGCCTATCTGACAGCTACATTAGCTGGAGCCACTGATGCCCAGGCGCATGCAGCCGGCCGTGCTCAAGCGGAGTCCGGCAGGTTTTTACCAGGATCTCCGGAATTCCAGGCAGCATTCAACAGAAGTGTGAATGATCCGGATTTATCAACTGGATCAAAATTTCAAGATGCCTCAAAATACTATCATGCAGATGCCAACTATAACTTTTCCCATTTAGTTGATTTTGCTGAAATACAAATTGGCGGGTCTTACAGAAAATATAGCTTAAATTCTTCCGGAACCATCTATACGGATACCGATGGGCCCATTGATTACTCCGAATTTGGACTTTATACTCAAATTCAAAAAAATATTGAATTAAATAATGCTCTGGATTTAAAACTAACAGGATCAATTCGCTATGACAAATCCGAGTTTTTTGATGGTTTTTATTCCCCAAGAATTTCAGCAGGCTTAACGGTAAATGAAGACCATAACTTCAGAGCATCCGTTCAAACAGGATTCAGAAACCCTACTACCCAGGACCTGTTTATCGGTTTAGATGCCGGTAGAGCGGTTTTGGTTGGAGCTGCTCCGGATAACCTGGATAGATATGTAAGAGATTTTAGCGTAAGTGGTGGTGGTCAAGCCTTAGGGCAACCGGCAAGCATTACGCAAACCGGCAGAGTCGCTTATGAAAACTCATACACATTAAGCTCGGTACAAGCACTCAGCGCAACCGGTAATCCGGCGGTTTTAGAGGTGGCTAATCCTAGCTTGGTAAAGCCTGAACAAGTGTCTTCAGTTGAAGTTGGATATCGTGGTAAGTTTAAAAACTTAATTGTTGATTTAAGTGCTTATTACAACAGCTATAAAGATTTTATCTCTCAAGAGGTGGTTATCTCTCCATACTATGGAACCGCAGGAGACGGTGGATTATCCGTTGCAGCAATTTCAAATAACGATTATCAGGCCTACAGTACGTATACAAACTCGCCGGCAGATATTAACTCCTATGGCGCCTCCGTTGGACTTTCAACCAAGATTTTAGGAAACTTTGATTTAAGCGGGAACTATACCTATGCCAAATTAGATTTTGACAGAGTTAGATTCCCGGATTTCACTACAAACTTCAATACACCGGAACATAAATTCAAAGCTGCATTTGGTAATACAGCACTATTTAAAAATTTCGGATTTAATGTAGCCTATAGATTCAGTGATGATTATTTCTGGGAAGCTACCTTTGGAAATGGCGTTGTACCGGAGTTTCATGTAGTTGATGCCCAGATTAATTTAAAAGTACCCAGCTTAAAATCTACTTTTAAAGCCGGTGGAACCAATTTAACAGGTAAAGAATATTTTACGGCGTTTGGTACAGGTTTTATAGGGTCCATGTATTACATCTCCTGGACCATTAATAACTTATAATAATTTAAAAAACTGTTATGAATACAAAATATATATTACTCTTATTAATTATTGTTGGTTTTACAGCATGTAATGACCCTGAAGATGTGCTTAGGGATTTTAATATTGAACCGGATACGACTCCCGAGTTACCAGCTTTAACAACCGGTTCGGCAGATTTTTCTAAGTATGTAGCTGTAGGTGCTTCTTTTACCGCAGGTTATACGGATGGCGCTTTATTTAAGGCCAGTCAGGAAAACTCTTTCACCAATATGTTGGCAAAAGAATTTGCAAAAGCGGGTGGCGGCGATTATAACCAGCCCCTAATGAATGACAATATTGGGGGACTCCTTTTTGGAGGTGTGCCTAACCCGATGTTTGAGCCCAGATTGTTCTTTAATGGCGAAGGCCCTGTAAGGTTACCTGCTACGCCAACAACAGAAGCTTTTAATACCTTATCAGGACCATTCCAAAATATAGGTGTTCCGGGAGCCAAAAGCTTTCATATGTTATTTGAGGGCTATGGAAACCCTGCGGGCTTAGTGACATCACCGGCAACAGCGAATCCCTATTTTGTTAGAATGGCTTCAAACCCGAATGCGTCCATGATAGGAGATGCCATAGCTCAAAACCCGACCTTCTTTACACTTAGCCTCATGGGCGGTAATGATGTGATTGACTATGCTTTTTGGGGAGGTGATAGTTCGAGAGCAGTTACGGATTCTCCAACATTTGATTTCGCTTTCACCACAGCAGTAAATGTCCTTACTTCGGGAGGGGCTAAAGGTGTGGTGACCAATGTACCTTATATTGAAGATTTACCACATTTTACAAGGGTACCTCATAATCCGGTGCCTTTAGATGCCGGTACTGCAGCTGTTCTCAATCAAGCCTATGCTGCATATAACGGTGGTATTCAACAAGCCCTTGCAGCTTTAAGCGGGTTAGGCCTGTTTACAGAGGAAGAGGCCTTAAAAAGGACCATAAATTTTGCGGCAGGGCAAAACGCTGTGGTTATTGAAGATGAAAGTCTAACAGATTTGGGTGCCATAAACCCTGCTTTTGCAGCCCTTCCCAAATACCGACAAGCCACCGCTGAAGATATTATTGTGTTATCAGCATCCACATTTATTGGCACAGAGGCCATCCCCGGCAATCCTCAAACGGTCAATGGGCTTGCTATTCCTTTAGCAGACAGATGGGTGTTGACTCCTGAAGAGCAACAGGAAATAAAAGATGCAACAGACGCTTATAATAATACCATTGAGGGTATTGTAGCTTCCAATGACAACCTGGCTCTGGTAAATTTGAAAGATCTTTTATTTAAACTTTCTACAACCGGCCTGTCATCCAATAACTTTACTTTAACATCAGACCTGGTCACAGGTGGTGCGATTGGGTTGGACGGTATTCATTTAACAGCGAGAGGATATGGGCTGTTGGCAAATGAATTTTTAAAAGCCATTGATGCTCAATTTGGATCAAACTTTATGGAATCCGGAAATATGATCAACATAGGTGACTATCCAACAAATTACTCACCTACTTTACAATAAATTACGTCCAAAATATGGTTCAAAAACGCCTTCAATTTGAAGGCGTTTTTTTATTGTAAAAAAGCTTAAAAAACAGCTTTCTTTTTAAATTAAATAATATATCTTTGCAGCCGAAAACAAAACCATGTTTTCACACATTTAAATAGCATAATATTAAACACATAAGTAATGTCAAAAGTTACAGGTAAAGTTGCGCAAATTGTAGGAGCAGTTATTGATGTTGAATTCGCCGCTGGAACAGAGCTTCCAAAAATTTACGATTCATTGGAAATCACAAGAGAAAATGGTTCAATTTTAGTACTAGAAGTACAATCTCACATTGGTGAAGATACCGTACGTACTATTGCGATGGATTCATCTGACGGTTTAAGCAGAGGAACAGAAGTTGTTGCAACCGGTAATGCCATTCAAATGCCAATAGGTGATGATGTATACGGGCGTTTATTTAATGTAGTTGGAGATGCAATTGACGGCATAGGAAACTTACCAAAAGAAGGAGACAACGGATTACCAATTCACAGACAAGCTCCTAAGTTTGAAGAATTATCTACTTCTTCTGAAGTTCTGTTTACAGGTATTAAAGTAATTGACCTTATTGAGCCTTATGCTAAAGGTGGTAAGATTGGATTATTTGGTGGTGCTGGTGTAGGTAAAACAGTATTAATTCAGGAGTTAATTAACAATATTGCAAAGGGACACGGTGGTTTATCGGTATTTGCCGGTGTAGGTGAAAGAACCCGTGAAGGGAATGATTTACTTCGTGAAATGTTAGAATCCGGAATTATCAAATATGGAGACGACTTTTTACACTCTATGGAAGAAGGTGGTTGGGATTTAACCAAGGTTGATAAGGATGTCATGAGAGAATCTAAGTGTACGTTTGTTTTCGGACAGATGAATGAGCCTCCTGGAGCCCGTGCCCGTGTAGCCTTATCAGGATTAACAATTGCAGAATATTTCCGTGATGGTGCCGGTGACGGACAAGGAAAAGACGTATTATTCTTCGTTGATAACATCTTCCGTTTTACACAAGCTGGTTCTGAGGTGTCGGCATTATTAGGACGTATGCCTTCTGCGGTAGGTTATCAGCCAACATTAGCGACTGAGATGGGTGCTATGCAGGAGCGTATCACATCCACTAAAAAAGGATCTATTACATCTGTACAGGCGGTTTACGTACCTGCGGATGACTTAACGGATCCGGCGCCTGCAACTACGTTTGCTCACTTAGACGCCACAACTGTATTATCCCGTAAAATTGCTGAGTTAGGTATCTATCCAGCGGTAGACCCGTTAGATTCTACATCCAGGATCTTGACTGCGGATATCTTAGGGAACGATCACTACGCTTGTGCACAAAGAGTAAAAGAGTTATTACAACGCTATAAAGAGTTACAGGATATTATTGCTATTCTTGGTATGGAAGAGTTATCGGAAGAGGATAAAATGGCGGTAGGTCGTGCGCGTCGTGTACAACGTTTCTTATCGCAACCATTCCACGTAGCAGAGCAGTTTACCGGGATCCCTGGTGTATTGGTAGATATTAAAGATACTATCAAAGGGTTTAATATGATCATGGATGGTGAGTTAGACCATTTACCGGAAGCAGCATTTAACCTTAAGGGTACCATTGAAGATGCTATTGAGGCCGGAGAGAAAATGCTTGCAGAAGCTTAATTAAATAAAAAAACGTCTCCCTGAGCGCAGTCGAAGGGTTTTATAATAGACTAAAATATAAAGACTCCCTTCTTCAAGGGAGTAGTAAAACAAGTTTTACTATGTATTTAGAAATCGTATCACCAGAAGCCACCTTATTTAGTGGAGAAGTAGAGTCGGTTGCCGTTCCGGGAGTGAATGGCGAGTTTCAAATGCTGAAAGACCACGCCCCTATTGTATCGCTATTAAAAGAAGGCCAGGTAAAGATTATTGGCGATGTGACCTTAGATGAAGAAGTGGAATCCAAATTCACTAAATCTGACAACGGATTCTGGCTGGCCATAAATTCAGGTACTATTGAAATGAACGATAATAAAGTTATTGTTTTAGCAGATTAAATTTATTTACCATAAATATTCTAAAAAGCACACCAAATGGTGTGCTTTTTTATTTCAATATATTCCATTCAGGCTTTCATAAAAAAGAACTAACTTAGCTTAGGTATTTGTTCTGATATGAAAAAACGAATTACACTTAAGCATATCGCCAATGAATTTAACGTCTCTATTGCCACGGTTTCCAGGGCCTTAAGCGACAGTCACGAAATTAGTGCAAAAACCAGGGAAAAAATTCAGCAATATGCCAAAGAGCATAATTACAAACCTAACAGTGTTGCTCTTAGCCTGCTAAATAAGAAAACAAAAACCATAGGTGTTATTATTCCAACCCTTCTTAACCATTTTTTTGTTAAAGTTTTTAGTGGTGTTGAACAAATTGCCAATGAAAAAGGGTACAATGTCATCATTATCATCTCCCACGGCGAGATGAAAAAAGAAATTGAATCTGCCAACATGCTTGAAAAAGGGACGGTTGATGGGCTCCTAATTTCAGTTACCGAAGAGACCCAATCTAAACAACACTTTAATCATTTAAAAGAGTTTATCCAGGATGCGGGTCCAATAGTTATGTTTGATAGAGTTTCCGATTCTGTGGAATGTGATAAGATCATTGTTGATGACTTTAATTGTGCCTATAACGCCACAGAACATCTAATAAAAACCGGTTGTAAAAACATTGTTATAATTTCGGTTCTTGATGATCTTGGTATTGTAACCCTAAGAATAAATGGCTATAAACAAGCTTTAAAAGATCATGGTATCGAGGTTAATGAAAAGCTAATTTTACTGGTTAAAAAGGAATACGATTTTGAAACCGAAGTAAAAACGTTACTGGATTATAACGCTATTGATGCCATTATTGGTTTAGAGGAATACTCTACCATCGAGTCCATGTTCATTGCAAAATCAAGAGGCTATAAAATACCCGAAGACATTTCTTTTATAGGGTATACCAATGGTAATCTATTTAAGTATGTAAACCCTTCTATAACGTGTATAAACCAACATGCGGTTTACATAGGCAAAAAAGCAACGGAAAAATTAATTGAGCGTATTGAGCAAAATGATAATTCAGAATCTGTTTATGAAACTAAAATTATTAAAACCAGTTTGGTATTAAGGAACTCAACACATCAACTATCTTAGTGTTTTCTAATATTCGGAAAGCAGCTTTCTTGTTTTTTTCGAAAGCCTGTTAAACGGGCCGGGGATGGTAGTATTACTTTCTTTAACACTATTATAAAAGTCATATTTCACTTCTTCCAATAGTGGTACAGGTTTTACTTCAAAATCTGCCATCCAATTAAACAAGGCAACATCAGGTATAAAAAATGCTTCGGCACTTTCTATATTACTTCCAGAGTCTAAAGGACCATTGGCTTTAATATGCTTAAAGTAATTTGGTGCTTTTGTACTTATATATAAGTTATGGTCCGCCTTATTTGAATTTGAACTAAATCGCATTGGCAAACCATCTATAAAAATATTATTAAACACTTTATTTTCTTCGGCTGTAAGCTTTCTACCATTTTGATATCTATCTGTTTGAACAATGGCATGAACAACATTACCCGTAATATTGGCTACCAAATTATGATAAACCATTAAATTATCTGAATCGTTAGCATAAATACCATTACCGTCAATATTCCATAAAAAATTATTATCAACCAAATTAGGGTAATGGGATGCCTCTATAAAAATACCCCCCTGAATGTTCTGAATATCATGAATCACATTTTGGGTGACTCTGGAATAGCGAATATCCCAATCTAACCAAATGCCATTACCTCCTTGTATATTGTGTATGTAATTGCCTTTAACTAAAGTATTGTAGCATACAAGCATTTTTATACCGGAACATTCCCAATAGTTTTCTGCATCCTGCCAACCACAATTATAAATATGATTTCCGGTAATAACAGTATTTGGAACTACGAAACTTCTAATGCCGGCTGTACCACAATCATAAATCGTATTATTTCTAACAATAACACCTCCCAGGGCATCCTTTCTGCTTCTAGGTATATTTTCCGGGTGTGGGTCATTTTGTTCATAAGCCAGAAACCCAAATTCTAACCCTGACGAGTTATTTTGCCTGATTGTATTATTTTCAAAAATCCAATGATGCCCCCCTAAAGCAGTAACAGCTCCTGTACTTGTTCTTAAAAAACCGTTGGCACAATGCTCAAAGGTCAACCCACTTACTTGTATATAATTCAACCCTACTTTCTGAGGTTTGAACAAATGACTTTTAGTTCCAATTTCTATTAATGTTCTATTGGGGTCGCCACTATCAAAACTATGAACATGTATGGTTCTTGCATCACTATCAATCCAAAAAGACCCCGGAATACGTACCACATCACCATACGCTTCCATTTGTTTTAAGCGCTTTCCGTTTTGAAATAGCAAAGCTCTGCTTGATGTATAAGGGGGTATCTTCTTTACCAATTTAGCCCAGGGCATTAAGGCATGCTCTTCCGGTAAAATATTGGCCAACTTAAATGGGTTGTAATTTTTACCGAAAAAATTCTCCGGTAAAGTTGTAACCCAGGTACGCCTGGACCAGGTGTAAGTTAACGAAGAATCCGCAACCACATCAGTATATACTTTACGCTGCTCCCAGTTTTGGCTTAAGATATCAGAGCCTTTTATCACAACATTTTCGCCGGGAGCCGCTTCATAAGAGATCATTTTGTTTTCCGAAATGCCTCCATTTTTTGGAAAAATAGTTTCTCTGTAAACTCCGGAAAAAATCAAAACGCGTTCTCCTGCCTTTACAACTTGTGCTGCCTTGTTTATGGTCTTAAATGGTGCATCATAGGTCCCCTCATTTTCATCACTGGCATTAACATGATTGTTATCTACTACATAAGTTTTACTGTAAACAGTAGTATTATTCCAGCTATTATAGCTTTCCCAATCAAAATTTCCGTCGTTGTCTTGAGAAAAAGAAAGGACAGAAACAAAAGACAATAAGAAAAAAAAGCGCATAACGTGATCGATTATTTGTTGTTATACAAATTGTCATATAAATCCGGGGAGGATTTAATAAACTTATCCTTACTTGTTTCTTTTAACCAACGCGCACTGATAGTATCACTCAATTGCAAACGGGCATCAATTTTTCTAAACGTAGGGTTATTAAACCACATGGGGTGTGAATCCCAATGGCAATTGATATAATGTACCGCTTTTACAACATCCCTGTTCTCATCAATGGTTTTAAAGAATGGTATAAACCATTTTTGCCATGCTTCTTCGGCTTGTTCCGGGTTACCCAATTGGGTTTCAATGGTGTTCCCCGTGGTTTTGGCATCCACATCTGAAATGGTAGGTGATGCTTCAGCTATAAACACCGGTTTTCCTTTTTCACGGGCAAATACTATCATTTTTTGATCGGCCCACCGGTTAAAGAATGAATACCCCAACCAGTCCACATAGTCATCACCCGGATACCAGGATTCCAAATCACCAGGATTTGGCGACATAAACCCAGTGGATTGCCAAACATAAGCCGCGTTTGTAACGCCTTCCTTCCTAAGTATGTCCACCATGCGTTTATAAGCGGCAATGGTAGGTTCTTTTTCATAATGGTTCCAGGGTGTCCCGTCAAATTCATATGCGATCCGTAAAAACACCGGACGTTTCCCCAAAGATTTCAGAAACTCCGCCAGTTTATAAATGTATTTATCATGGGTACCATCTGCTACTTTTTCTTCGTGATGTACAAATTGTAAACCGATAGCCAAAGCCATATTTTCATAATTGGAACTGGCCAATTGTAGTGAAGCGTTATAATCATTATCACCCCAATCGTGTGTATCCCATAGGCCATCCAAACCTTCCTGGATTCTTCCAAAGGATTCGCCCCCCGGATTAATATTGGTATAGGTGGTCCATCCCGCCGGCCTGGGAAAATGGTCTAAATACCCGTCGTTATACTTTTCCAGACCACCCACAGCCTCTAATTCCTGGCCTACAAAAAGCAAGACCCCGTCTTTAGGTTCAAATTTAGCTAACGCTCTGGTCACCTCCACTTTATCATCAGAAGCAATCGCTTCCGTATTTTCTTTTGCTTGATCCTTGCAACTCACTAGTATTAATCCTAAAACAATGATTAAACACTTTAAATTTTTCATCTGTATTTTATATTATTATTTCTTACTTTGCTTCAAATTGATACTTTGTAATATCAATAACTTTCTCCGCACTAATTTCTTTATACTCGAACCAATCAAAATCGGCATGTTTACTATTGGTTTTCAAATCCTGGCAGCACATCCCTACAAAGGTTCCCGTAAAGGCAGGCCTGTATCTGTCACTCCCGTCTCTCACATTGTCATCAGAAAGGATACTCATGTCCAATACATCTCCAATGGTTTTGAAAGCAATGCCATCGGTACTGTAACTAAACTGTAGTTTTTCTCTAATAATAACCGCTTTTAATACCACCGGTTTTTCAGTAAGAAGCACCACCTTTTCAGACTGGTCTGTGGCCTTAAAGTTATTACTTGAAATTATAGACAGTACTTTATTGGTTCCATCCGTACTTATACTTAAATAATGATAATGCCCGGTATTATAATACAATACCAATCCAGCTAATTGCTGAAATGATTCAGGTTCAAACTCCACACAAGTAGATACTTCAGCTTGTACATGCTGTAAGCGTCTTGCGATTAAAGCCTGTGTATGCATGGAGGTCAAAGACTCCTTTCCTTTAAGTCTTAAATACCCCGGGCGATCCTTTAAACTCATCCAATTTTCTTCCATGGGGATACGTAAGGATTGAAAATCCATGGACAGTTCAGCACGATCAAAATCAACTCTATTCGGACTAGCATCAAAAGGATATGCCCTAAATTCAGGTTGTGGGATCTGGATCCGGGGTAAATTGGTTTCTGTTTTTAACATAGGCCAATCCTCTATCCAAGCTATTTCTTCTATAGCCGTTTCACGTCCCAAAATACAACGCCCATGTGTGGTTAAGGGGCGCCCCACTAAAAAGACAATATACCAATCGCCATTTTGGGTCTCAATCATGGAAGCATGCCCTGATTTTTGAATACCATGCTCCGGGTGATCAGCACAGGTTAATATAGGATTATTTGGATGTTCCTCATAGGGTCCGGTAATATCCTCGGATCTTAAAATAGTAGATGCGTGTCCATATTCAGTACCTCCTTCGGCTAAAATTAAATAATAATAGCCATTATGTCTGTAAATATGTGGCCCTTCAGTGGAACCCAATTTAGTCCCTGTAGTTAAATAATACACCTCACCAACAAGTTGCTTTTTAACAGGATCGTATTCCTGCAATTCCACGCCGCCAAAAAACTTTCCATTTCTATGGTCCACCAACATACAGGTGTACCATATTTTCCCTTCATCGTGAAAAAAGGACCCGTCGAACCCTGCCGAATTTAAATAAATCGGTTCACTCCATTCACCTCTAATATCATCGGCAGTTACCACAAAATTAGGTGTGTCTTTCCAAACACCATCAAAAGACTTTACATTGGTATATACCAAATAAAAGGTACCATTATTATAGGACAAACAAGGTGCCCACACACCACAGGAATCAGGCACCCCTTTTAGGTCTAATTGTGATGGCCTGTTAAGGGGTTGTGCAATAACCTTCCAGTTTTTCAGGTCTTTGGAATGGTGAATTTGCACGCCCGGGAACCACTCAAATGTTGAGGTAGCAATGTAATAATCATCACCTACTCTACAAATGGAAGGATCCGGATTGAAACCTGTTAATATGGGATTTTGTATATAACTCATTGTCATTTTATGGTCTTAATTTTTTACTAAATCGTGTTCTATTTGTTCCAGGGATTTTCCTTTTGTCTCGGGCAATATTTTCAACAGAATAAAGAACCCTATTAAAGCTATAGCTCCAAAAATGAAGAAACTCATGGCATTTCCCAGATTGTTCAATTCCCAGGGGAAAACCTGTTGCACCAACCAACTGGCAAATGAGTTTATAAATCCAATAAACCCAATGGCCAGTCCTCTAACTTTATTGGGGTACAATTCAGATAGCATGACCCACATAACAGGTCCTAACGAGAATGCAAAACAGGCAATAAACCCTAGGATACCTATTAAAACCAAAGTAGCATTCATACTGGTAGCTATTTCTAAAATGGCACCTTCGTTCTTAGCATACACCTGATTTCCTATGGTTTCTTTAACGGCAGTTTTAAAGTCAATATCGTTATCAAAAGTTTTATCTGCTATGGTAGAAAGCTTTGATGCGCTATCAAACTGAAGCGTTGTTAAATCCTGGGATTTTATATGATAGGTTGCATTTTTAAACCCATAAGCACATATTAAAAGACTAATTGCTATACCCCCAATTCCAAAAAGCAGTAACGGCCTTCTTCCCATTTTATCTATCAATAACATGGCTACAATGGTAAATATCACTGTTGTAAAGCTTAATAAAACGCCTGAAGAAAACGCTGCATCCGTACCAATACCGGTTTGTTTGAATATGGATGTGGCATAAAAATAAATAGCATTAATTCCTGTGATCTGCTGTAAAACACCAATGATTAACCCAACTATAATTACAAATTTCAATGCCGGCTCAAATAGATCTTTGAGCTTTACTTTTTCTTTAGTTTTTGCCTTTAAACTCGCTTCAATGCCGGTAATTTCTTCATCAGCCTGTTTAGCACCGTGCATATGTATCAGTACTTTTTTTGCTTCGTCAGTAAAGCCTTTTGTAAATAACCATCTGGGGCTTCTGGGAACAAAAAATAAAAAGAAGAAATACAATAAAGCAGGAACGAGTTCTACTCCTAACATCCAACGCCATACGTTTCCATCCATTAAAAACGTACTGTCTCCGCTTGTAAATGCCTGATTGAAATAATAGTTACTTAAGAATGCTGCAAAAAACCCCAGCACAATGTTTAATTGTTGAATGGCAACCAACTGGCCTCTGGTCTTAGCTGTGGAAATTTCTGCAATGTACGTAGGCGCCAGAATTAAGGCGGCTCCAAATGCTAAACCTCCTATCATTCTCGCCAGATATAGTGCTTCGTAGGAGCCCGCTAAAGCAGACCATAAAGCAGAAACGGCATATAGGAATGCAACGGCCATTAATATTTTTTTTCTCCCTATAATATCGCTCAACCTACCGGAAATTAACATGGCCAGCATGGCGGCAAATGATGGCGCACTTACGGCCCAACCGGTTTGCGCATCATTTAAATTGAACTCCGGCCCGGCATAAGACATAACTCCGGAAATGATACCGGCATCAAATCCGAATAAGAATCCTCCCAAGGACACCACAAAAGCGACAAATAGTGTTTTTTTCATCTGTTTAAATTTTTTTGATTTGTAAATGTTCAAAAAAATTGAATACATTACTCATTAGCAATTACTTTTATGTTTTTGTATTCGTGAATCTTCGATTTCAGTAACTCACATAAATTTTAATCATGCTTTAGATTAAATTTTGAATAATGAAAATTCATGTTAGTTTCATTTGATTTTATTTTCTTGAGGAAATTTTAATCCGGTTTCCTTTCTAACAGCGTCCGTTATAGACATTAAATTCAAACTATCCTGATGCGACCAAACGTCGCTTTCTATCTGGTTGTTTCTTATACACTTATGACATGCTTCAATCTCATAAGTAAACCCTTTTCCTTTGGTTGGCAAATGATAATCCACTTTATGATTATTCCTTATCATGGAATACCCTTGTGTTTCATGCCATACCGAATGTAAATTAATGCGCCCTTCGGTGCCGCTAATGGTAGCAACCATATTTGATGGTGACATAAAACTACTGTGCAATACCGCTTGAGCTCCTTTGTAATGTAAAATCATAGAAGTTTGCTGGTCTGCACCTGATTCAAAGAAATTAGCTGCAGCCATTATCTTTTCGGGCATGCCTAAAACAACATAGGCTAAAAACAATGGATACACACCCATGTCTAATAAGGAACCTCCTCCTAATTCAGTTTTTGTCATACGGCTTCCTTCCGGAATGTCAACATAAAAAGCAAAATCCGCATTAATATATTTTATAGCACCCAAATCGCCATTTTTTATTTTCAACAAAGCTTCAACTACGGATGGATTAAATCTTGTCCAAAAAGCTTCCATAAAGAACTGTCCCGTCTCTTTGGATGTTTCAATCATCATGTTTGCTTCAGCCTTATTTAAGGCAATGGGTTTTTCACAAAGCACATGTTTCCCATGTGTCATGGCTTTAACACTTAATTCGGCATGTGAATTATGCGGTGTGGCTATATAAATGATGTCTACATGGTCATCTTTTAAAATAGCATCATAACTGTCATAGCAATTGGTTACTCCGTATTGTTCACCAAAGGTATTTGCCTTTTCCTGACTTCTGGATGCCACCGCGTAAATAACAGCATCATCCACTAACAACAAATCACGGCAAAACTGATGCGCAATATTGCCCAATCCTATGATTCCCCAGTTTATGTTGTTAGTGTCTTGCAAATGTTAATCAATTACGTTCCTCAATAACTTCTTGCGTTGAAAATCTATATTTCATATTTCTGTATACACATACATCCGTGATGTCCTCCGGAGTTCCTTTAGGCATGGCCCTAAAATTAGAAGACACCCTGTCTTGTTTAGCCGGGGTTACTCTATGCCAGCAATGACCATGTAAAAATACCACGGTCCCTTTTTTAGGTTTTAAAACTATTTGTCCATCTAAATCTTCGTGAGGATCTCCAACAGTGAGTTCTCCTTTATTATGTGTTTTAGGATATATAATAACATTTCCTCCTGTTTCATCAGTAATATCATGGGTATAAACCAATCTGTTTAAATTGTATTTTGATGATTCGTCCGGCGGACAATCCTGATGCCATGCCTGACCAATGGTTCCCTTTTTAGAGAACATCATCATACAATACAAATTATCCCATTCCTCTTTTAGAATAGCGGTTGTTATCTGGTTGAATGTTTGGTCTAAATCAACACCATCAAAATAGGGTTTCCCTTCTCTATATGGAAACCAGGGCACTACTTGTACTTTAGACTTATCTGAAAACTCATCATTTAATTCTGATTCCGGATCCGATTCAAAATGGTCTAAAATCCTTTGGTTGTATGCATCCATTAATTCATCCGGAAAGAATTTCTCAAAGACTATATAGCCATCTTCCCAAAACTGTTTTGCTATTCTATCGAAATCCATTTTCTTATGCTTTTACCGTTTGTGAAGTTTGGACTTCGGCTTAAGTGGAAGCCCAAACTTGTATCAACAAACATCAACTAAACTAAATCTATAATCACTTTTAATTTTTCTTGTAAACCCTTACATAATCTATAATCAGGTAATCCGGAAAACTGGTTGCAACCGGTGTTGCATTTGGCAGATTCCCTCCAACCGATAATGCAAAAATCAAATAAAATGCATCATTAAATGGGTACGGTTGCCCATTTGCTCCTGTTATTTGTGGTGTTATACTATGATATGCCACATCATTTACCAGCCATGTAATTTTATCTTCTTCCCAAACTATGGAATACACATAATAGGCTTCGTTAAACGACTGTCCGTTTTGTGAGCTATAATGCTTTGAATTATACCTGTGGTTATTCGGAAAATCGGTTCCGTAATGTCCGGTTCCCATAATATCATGATGATCCTCTCCCAGGTATTCCATAATATCAATTTCACCCCCGCTGGGCCAGTGAGCCCCAGGATTTGAAATTGTATAATCTTTATTCAACATAAATAATGCTGTCCAGGTTCCCGAAGCGGAAGGCATGGCAGCTCTGATATCCACTCTTCCGTATTGAAATTCAAATTTGTTATCGGTATTAATTCTTGCCGATGCATATTTACTTCCATCATGATTGGCCTCAATAATCAAATTTCCGTCTTTAAAATACAGGTTATCCAAACTATTTGTAAAGGTCTGTAATTCGCTATTCCCCCATCCGCAAAGCGAAGGACACCCCGTTCCTAAGTTGTAATTCCATTTTCCGGAATCTAAACCGGAGCCTGAAAATTCATCAGACCAAAACAAACTATACTCTGAATATGAGGTTGGTGCGTTGTAACCTGCACCTGGAATTGTGACGCCTTCTTCCTGACAAGAGCCACAATCACCACCGCAATCAACACCTGTTTCATTACCATTTTTAAGGCCATCTGAACAACTGCCGGTTGCATCCATCGTGTCTGAACTTGATGAACAGGCAATCGACAAAAATAGGATGAGAGAGACTATCTGTTTCATTGTAAATGTGATTAAAAAAATAGGGTTTTGAGCTTTTAATCAAAACCCTATTATACTACCAATCAATTCATATAGCGGGTTCACTTCGTCGGTTTAAATCACTTCTACCGATCTAAAGTCTTTCGCATAGAACACCCCTGATTCCGTATGCCCTGCGCCTCCAAAACGAAGCGTAAAACTATTGTAAGTGGTTTGTGCCGGTAAGGTGCCACTACCATCAAATTCGATAGTTATCCACTTATCAAAATCTGCCGGGTCAATGGCAACTGTAATGACCGTCCAGGTTTCCCAAAAGTTCCCTGAGTTAATATGTAATATGAGATCAACTGTTGGCGTGAGGTTTCCTGAAAAGGTATTTGTTGAAGGGACATATACATCCAGGTAAAATCTGTTTGTGGATGTAAAATCGAAGTTGTTCTCTAAATACTGGAACTTGAAATCCTCGAAGCCTCCAAAACGACCATCATCCGGTCTGGTTACCATGGCCACACCATCAGCACTTCCTGCAGGGTCCGGTGCGCCATATACAATATCAACCCCTTGCGTATAATCACTATCATCCGGATTGGTGGTCATGGGTCTTAATACTTTTCCGGACGTTTCATCACCTGATTCAAAGGTGAAATAAACTTCAGTACTCGTACCGGCTAAAACATCGGCTCTGGGTGTCCCCGGCTGCGTATATTGGCTTACGGCAAAGAAATCTTTTACGTAAAACTCCCCTTGTTCCTGGTGATTAGACCCACCGAATCTTAATGTAAAGTTCGTATAACTTGTGTTATCAGCTAATAAAGTTCCGTTATCTGCAGACACCGCATTGGTGCCATCAAAGAATAAGGTTACCCAACCGTCAAAGTCTCCCGGATCAACAGTTACCGCGATCACAGTCCAGCGTTGCCAGAAGTTGCCATCTACATTATCATGTAAAATCACTTCAACCATGGGTTCCAAAGACCCTGAGAAATCATTACTTGACGGAATGTACACATCTAAAGTAAACTTGTTATACATTGAGAAATCTATAGGATTCTCCTGTGTTTGAAACTTGTAATCTTCAAATCCGCCAAATGGCCCGTTTGCAGGTCTTAGAATTTTAGTTACTAAATCACTTGAACCTGCAGGATCTGCCTGTCCATATGTTGGTGTAACCCCTTGAGAATAGGTACTCCCATCAGCATTTGTGTGCATCGGCTCCAGGTTTTTACCTGATTGCACCTGACCGGACTCAAACGTATAAAAATAAGGTGAACTTGTACTATTTCTTATGGCATCAGCTCGGGGTGTGGCATCCGGGCATTTAGCACACGGACCACCACAATCCACACCTTCTTCACCCTGGTTTTGAATACCGTCATTACATGAAGGACATGCTACGCCTGTACTTCCTCCACAATCAATCCCTTCTTCGTCTCCATTCTGGATGCCGTCTTTAAAGGAAGCAAATACATCATAGTCAAAAAAGGTATTTTCTTCACAAGATATTGTAAACATGGTCAACGCTAAAAACGCTAAACCTATACTTAATTTTGATTTTATATTAATTCTTTTCATCTGTTTAAAAATTTTAGCGTTCTGTTAGTATCCCGGATTTTGTGTTAGCAGTCCGTCAGACAGGTTAATTTCCAATTGTGGAATTGGTAATAATTCATCCCTGCCAGGTGTGAAACTTTTGCCTACTGCGGTCATGGCTGCTCCAATATCGCCCCAACGCACTAAGTCTGTAAATCGGTTCCATCCTTCTGTGGCCAGTTCTTTTCTTCGTTCGGTTTTTATGTTTTCCAAAGTATATGGAACTGTACCTCCAAAAGCTCTTTGGGTTACCGTATCTAACGACGCCTGACCATTACCGCCACCACCCATAATGGATGCTTCAGCATGCATTAAAAGGATATCTGAGTAACGTAACATTTTTTCATTAAGCGGTGATTGCTGCACACTTAACAACACATCTATTTCTTCGTAGGTTAAGAAGAACTTTCTGTTCATAGCGTTAGAACCTACAGCAAACCCAAAGTTTGATGGTGCCGGATCCCAGCCCCTAGAAGCTAACCAAGGCGACCCTAAATCTGATCCCGGTAAAATGAAAGTTCCTTGTTTTCTTTGGTCTGCATCATCATAAATACCCACCAGGGTTTGTCTTGGTATCATATTACCCCAGGAGGTATATTTACCGGCAATCCACATGAACATCATTTGCCAGGAACCGGAACCTTCCTGCTGTTGATTTTGTTCGAAGCCTCCTGCTACTAATCCGTCTACATAATTGATCTCGAATAAAGATTCTACGCCGAACTCATTAGTTAATTTGAAGTTATCAGAGAAATTAGTTTCTAATGCATAACTATGTTCATTCATGATCTTTTCACAGTATGTTACTGTATCTGAATACTCGCCCTGATACAAATGTACCTTAGCTAAGAACCCTAAAGCAGCTCCGGAGTCTGCCCTCCAGTTTTCCCTGGCTCCTTTTTTAGGAAGTAAATTAGACGCATCCAATAAGTCTGCTTCAATTTGAGCATATACCTCGGCGGCCGTTGCACGCGGATAGAATAACTGATCTTCCGTACTGGTAATGGCTTCGGTCATTAAAGGAACACCCCCAAATAATTTTACTAATTCGAAGTAATAGATCCCTCTTAAGAATTTAGCTTCTCCAATGATATAATCTTTTGCTGTCTGACTGCTAAAGTTATCAAACTCATTAGCAAGTTTTATAGTGAAATTGGCTCTTGAAACGCCTTGATACCATTTACTCCATACAGCTGCCACATTTTGGTTTGAAGGCAAAATGGTTGAAAACTGGTCAAAGTTTAAACCGGGCGCCCAAAACGCCGCCTGTTGTGAATGGTGGTCATCAGCTCTAATAGACTGAAATATTTGCGGGAACGTATGAAATCCGTTCACGAATTGCCATTGTAATGCATCATAAGCCGCATTTAATGCCTTTTGAATATCTGCCTCTGTTTCAAAAGCAGTTTCCGCAACCAATTCAGTAATGGGTTCTTTGTCTAATATATCGTCGCTACAAGAGCTTACAAATAAGCTGGAAACGACTACTGCTATGGCTAAAAATTTATTTTTTAACATCTTTTTCTCTTTTTTTAATTAAAATCCAAGTTGAAAACCAAACAATATTTGTTCTGCCTGAGGATAGAACCCTCTGTCAATACCCATGTCCAGCATATTATTGGCACTACTTTGACCAATTTCAGGATCAACACCTTCGTAGCCCGTAATTACCAATAAATTCTGACCAGACACATATACTCTAATTTTTTCGGCCCTAATCTTTTTAGATATGCTTTCAGGCAGCGTATATCCTAAAGCAATATTCTTTAGCTTTAAGAAGGAGCCATCCTGAACGTGAAAATCAGACACTAATTGTTCGCCATTAGTACCACCAAGTACAATGTTCTTTGGGGCATTATCCTGTAAGTATCTAACCGGTCTGTTAGAACCAATAGCATCATACCTTATGGTAGCATCAAAAATGTCATTTCCTTGTGACCCGTAAAAGAAGGCACTAAAGTCAAATCCTTTATAGCTTGCTCCCAGGTTGATACCATAGGTGAAGTCCGGCAACGGATTTCCAATAAAGGTTTTGTCTCCAATAGTAGGTTGTGTCTTATCTAATCCAACACCGTCTAAATCCTTAAACAGTAGATTTCCTGCTGCGTCAATACCCTCAACTTCATATCCGTAGAAACTGGACACCGGATGCCCAACTGCGGTTAAGGTAATGGGGTCTGCAAACAACTGACCAGTAAATCCACCTTCCAAGGCCTGTCCGTTAGCTCCTAAGTTGGTTACTTCGTTTGTATTGAAACCAATATTAAAGGCTGCATTCCAGGAAAATCCGTCAGGATTGTTCTTTCTGTATGACGTCATAATCTCAAAACCTCTGTTCTCTACATCACCTACATTTACTACGGATGGATTTAAACCGGTTGCCAACGGTGTATTAGCCTGTAACAAAATGTCTGAAGTTTTCTTAATATAATAATCAACTGTTAATCCAAAACTATTATTGAAAGCATTTAAGTCTAAACCTATATTGGCAGATGTTATCTCTTCCCATTTTAAGTCCGGGTTAGCTAAACCGGTAAGTACAACACCGGGTGTACCACCGTAACCGGTACTTATATTAGAGTTTACCGTGGATTTAAATGCTAAGTTTCTTGGCGATGCATCCTGACCGCTTATACCCCAACTTGCTCTAAGTTTTAATAAGTTAATGGCATCTGTGTTTTCTAAAAAACTTTCTTCCGAGATGACCCAACCAGCAGACGCCGCCGGGAACCAACCCGACCGATTATTAGGCCCAAAATTCGAAGATCGATCGTTTCTTATGGTGAAACTGGCTAAATATTTCTCTTTAAAATTATAATCCAATTTTCCGAAGTAAGAAATCAAAGCTGTTTCTGCAATGGCCCCGGGATTCACAATGGCGTTTAAGGCATCTAAATCGGACTCCGATAAACTTCCAATACTTAAATCACCAAAACCTGTTGGGTCTATATCGGGAGCATTGACTCTAATATTATCCCCTATTTCTAATCGATCTTCCAACACCTCGTAACCACCTAAAACTCTTAAGCTATGATTATCATCAATATGTTGACCTAAATCGTACTGAGCCGTCAAGGTTACTTGATCTCTATTAAAGGTGGTTATATTTCCAGAATAGTTAACATTACCTAGCGTTGTAAATGTTTGCTCCGGATGTTCCAAAAACGGTGTAAAGCTTTCATTTGTAGTCCTTACTCTGTAATCAGAGAATGACGCATTTAAGCTTAACCCTGAAACGGGTTCCCAATTAGCCGCAGCACTAATCAACTTAACATTAGACTGAGCTCTGTTGTTTTGAATATCTAAACTCCAAATAGGGTTAGTCACAGCTCCAATGGTATTTAAAGTAACACCGTTATAAACAGGTGCCGGGTTTTGACGTCCCATATTGAAAATCTCTCCGTTTTCAGCATATATAGGATATATGGAAGGCAGCGCATTAATATAATTCATTAAAGCAACTCCGGTACCGCCGTTATTTAAACTTACGAATCTTGAGCCGTAATCGGAAAAATCGAAGGATGTAGATAATTTAAAATTTTCAGTAATATTCATATCTACATTACCTCTATAGTTTTCTCTTCTAAAATTTGCTTTATCCTGGTTTCCTCCCACAATACCATCCTGGTCAAAAATACCGCCGGCCAAAGCATACTTTACACGATCATTCCCTCCAATAATGGAAACACTGGTATTTCTAATGGGTGCATCGTCGAAAATAGCATCGTACCAATCAGTATCCGGCAAAGAAGCTAGTTCGGAATCTGAGAAGGCCCCTCTTAGTCCGTTAGGCGGATTGCCTCCAGCCAAAGCAACACCCTCATTGTAATATTGAGCGTATTGACTGGCGTTCATTATGTCCGGTTTATTGCCTAAAGATTGTGTTCCGTAAAACCCGGAAACAGACACTTTAAGTTTTCCATCGGTATCCTTTCCTCTTTTGGTTTGCACTAAAACAACCCCGTTACCACCACGAGCACCATAAATGGCGGTGGCTGCAGCATCTTTTAAAAGCGAGTAAGATTGAATATCAGCTGAATTTAAGTATTGTAAATCCGTAACGGGTAAACCATCCACAATGTAAAGCGGATTAGACGCATTGGGCGACCCAATACCTCTCATTCTAATTGTAAGTGGCGCTCCCGGTGAACCGGACGTTTGCACTACAACCACTCCGGGAACCGTTCCCTGAAGTGCGGCTTCAGCCCGCTGTACCGGTAATTCCTCTAATTGTTTGGTGCTTACTGTTGAAATGGAAGTAGTTACAGATCTTTTGTTCTGTGTTTGTCCATAACCCACAATAACGATTTCATCTAAAACACCGGTGTCTTCTTCCATGAAAACACTGAGTCTAGTTTGACCATTAATATTTACTTCTTGAGTTTTGTAACCCAAATAACTAAATACCAATACATCATTAGCAGAAGCTTTAATGGTAAAATTTCCATCAAAATCTGTTGTTGCCCCAACAGTGCTTCCCTTTACAATAATGTTTACTCCTGGTAACGGACCAGTATCGGAAGTGACATTACCAGAAACACTTTGAGAAAAAGCAGACGTGACAAACAATAGTAGTGCCACAAATGCCATCTTTGAGAATACGTTTTTCATAATTTTAGTTTATTCTTTTTAGAAGTTGGTAATAAATTGAGTAGTATGTTACTAAATCAGTATATTTTTCGACATAAAATTATGGACTCCATAAGGTGATTACCAAAGAAAATCGGAAAACAGGACTCAAAACGAGCGTTTAATTAAAAGGGGGCTTTGTTAAAAAATTGTTAAGCAGGAAGCTTCAAAATAGTTGTATTTATTACACGTTTGAAGGTTTTGTTAACGCCTATAAAATGTGTTACGTAAATTTTCTAAAAGGTTTACGTAAATTTTTCGAAAATGTTAAGTTGTTAAAAAGAGAAGGCAATGAAAATGAGGCCTGATTCAAAATTTTAACAAGTAATTACGTTTTTTAGAACTTTGGAATATCATTCAGATTCACTCCTAAAACAGTTATGGAAATAGCATTTAAAGCATTAAAATCACCCTCAAAATGGTAAGTGGTTTGTGAATGATACATTGATTCGTTAGGAGCCAGTTCTTTTACCGAAGATGATGATTCGAACTCATAAAAAGGCCATTTGTGTCCTAAAGCGGTATCTACGTTTCCATTGAAGATATTAATAACATCGCCTGTATAAGGTGTATTATTTTCCGGTAATGAGTTTACATAAACACCATCATTTGTAAAGTTAAATGTAACAATGTTAAGTAAGTTGTTTTCCGGAGAATAACTCCCCATAACATTTTTTGTAAACTGTGGTGGCGTGCCAATTTTATTAAGCCCCCGGGCATCGGCTTTATAATAAACCACAGCATCTTTAATCTGCATCCTGTCACCGGTGGTTTTAGTAAAATATTCTGTGATAGAATCCGTTTGTTTTGTCAACGGAATGATCACTCTGTTATCCGCACTTGTATTCATACAGCCCAATTCCCAAAGGGATAATAACCCGGTTTCTTTATGCCATTTTTCAGAACCCTTATTAGTCATAGTGGTTTCGGCTCTAAAAGCAACATAGGAAATATGGTCCAAACTAATATCCAGGTTTTGCTCAATCTGTTTGTTTGAAAGCAATGATACGGTCCGTTCTAAGCTAATTGAAAATGTATAGTTGTGATTATTTTTAATTTCCATGTCCCCAACATAGGTAATGGCATGCTCTGTCCGTAATTTTTCGGTAAACTTTTTAGTATTTAAATCATGTGGAGCCCGCATGTTTTCATCTACCTGTTCTGCATTGGCATCAAAGAAAACAGAATATTTGCCCAATTCCGGAGCAAACCAGATTCTGCTTTCACCTCCCAAATAGGCCATGTTTGAGGCGTGCTCATTATTCTCTATCAGATCTGAACTAAACCAACCATAGGGTCTCCCGTTCATACCTTTCGAGGAACTTGCAAAAACCCTGGCTTGATAAATCCCGGAAACGGCTATCATTGATTCTCCTGACTTTAATACTTCAAGCCCGTCTATAGGTTTTAGTTGCTCTAAATGGTAAGCAAAGGTGTCCTTTTTTAAGCCTTGCCTGCAATTCAACATTAAAAGTGTTGAGCAAAATATTAATAGTTGATACCTTTTAGCAATCATGAGCTAAAGTTAAACTATTTTTTATGATTACTTCGGTACTCATACATGGAGTAAGTAGTCTCTTTGACCTTTTCAATGAGTTCCTGATACGGATTATCACAAACATCAATAAAACCAACATTGTAATTTTCACCGTCAAATCTACCTGTATTAGGTTCATCCAAATACTGGAACCAATGTGCGCCCACTATGTAGGGATTACGTAAAGCACCTTGAATGTAGTCCTGATACATTTGCCCTCGCTCTGCCTGATCTTTTGCTTTTTTAATTCCTATATGAAAATTCCCTCTATCCAGGGCTCCAAAATGGAATTCACCTATCAGTACAGGTTTATCAACGCCTTCGGGCAAAGACATCTTTTCAATACTGTATTCATATTTATTGAAACTCATGATATCTAAATACTGACTCGCTGCTGTTAACACCACATCATTATTTGCCCAGGCAAACCTACAACCTAAATAGTTTTGATTTGGTGCTACGCGTTTTAATTCTTCACAAATGGTACTGAAATACGTGTGCGCTATCTTCTCATAAAAAGTAACTAAATCTTCTTTTGCCAATTCTTTATTAGGTGCTTCCGTAGATTCCAGCAGGTTCTTCCAGGAAATGTATTTAGAGCCCCAATACTCATTTAACTTGGTAATGTCTACATATTTAGCTTTTAAATCTTTAACAAATTCTATTTTAGCCGGTTGCGTGGCGGGGCTTTTCAAAGTACCAACCGAAAGAGACCCTAATAGACCCCAGGACAATTCATTATCTATAAAATAGCCAATACACCATGGGTCATTTGCGCCTTCTTTTTGATTTTCTACCGATGCTCTGACCGCTTCTCTAAATTTAGGATCGAAAACATCATGAAATTTACCCCAAAAACCATTTGATCCTTCAATTTTTGGGGTATTTCTAATCCATATTGACCCAACGTAAGGTGTTCTTTGTTGACGTGTAGCTCCAAAATCAGACATAAACCCAATCGTATTCATACCCCAATCCTTAATTCTTAAGTGCGCCATATTTTGAAAGGTCTCCAACCAATTATCTCCATATTTTCTGTACAAATTACTTTGATAAAAATTATAGGAGTCGTAAGGAAGTTTGTCTTTATAAAACCCATGAGATGCATGGGTTCCCGTACCGTAAAACTGACCTAAAATACTGTCTCTTTCAGGTAAAAATTTGAAATAATCTTCTCTATGGCTAATACCGGTAAATACTGATTCAGAGGCCACACAATTTAATCCGGCTGTCCAGAACAAATAGCCTTCGGGATCCACCATCCACCATTTGCCATTTACTTTTTCGGTTCTGAAAAATCCCGTAGCCTCCAGTTTCGGACCGGCTGTCCAACCACCAAATTTCCCAATATTTTCAGCGCCTTTGGAAGCCTTTAAATATTCCAGTTCCTTTTTTGCAAATGCCTTAAGTTCTTTATCAAAATGCATTTTACCTTGCCAATCTTTATGAATGTATTGCCCATATTCATCAATAAATGGAAAGAAGCCTTCAGGACTTTTCTCTTCGTATTTTCCAACCGCCCTAACGTTATCCACTGTAAAATTATTGGGCTGGGTGGCGTAACGTGAGCAAAAAGTAAACTCAGTGACCTTTGTAAGGTCGGCTTTAATCTTTCCGGGGACGCCTCTTAGTCCGTTTACTTCAATTTGAGGCTTATGAATCCAGGGCGTCCAGGCTAAATCAACCGTAATGGTTTTACTTTCATCCGGTTCTAAGTCCACATAATCTGAACAATACCAACGCAACAGCCCATCCGGATCATTCCCCACGAATAATTCTACCTGAATAGCTTCATCGCCTGCATTAGAAACATCCGCCTTTACCTGAAAGTAACCCGACAAATCCCATGATTGATTTTCCGGACTCACCAGACGCACGCCTGTTTCTCTAATGGTAAAACCATTATTTACTTTTATATAATTATTGGTTTCACCTTCAATAAGTTCAAATGTGGCGTCTTGTGGTTTTACCAGTTTCGCCTGTGCAATATCTTCAAAATCAAATAACAATAGTTTATGCTCTTGCTGCTTTTCCTGACAGCTTACTAAGCTCAGTAATACCGCTAAAAAAGCTAAATTTTTAAATGTTCTCATAGGTTTGTTAGATTATTTCATTTTGATTGCTTATTCTTTTACGAGAAGCGCTTCCAATTCTTCAAGCGACTTCCCTTTGGTTTCGGGCACCTTTAACCACATTAAAATAAATCCTAAAACGGCAAATATGCCGAAGACCAAAAAGGTTAATGAATTACCAAGTGTTGCCAATTGCCATGGAAATAATAATTGTACCAGGAAGGCAACTCCCAAATTGACCAACCCTACAAATGAAATAGCAATTCCTCTGATTTTGTTTGGGAAGAGTTCTGAAAACAATACCCACATTACGGGGCCAATGGACATGGCGTAAGCCCCCACAAAACCAATGATACCAATTAAAATTAAAATGGTGTTCATTTTTGCCGAAGCCGTAACCAAAGTGGCTTCATGATCTCCAGCGGCTGCTTCTCCCAATGCTGAAGCAATGGCTGCTTTAAAATCAAGGTCATTATCAAAGACTTTATCCTGAAGTGGCGTAATTTGCTCCCTGTTTATTTCGGCCGGAAGATTTGCAATTGCCTCCTGGCTTAAGGTGTAGGTAGCATTATTAAATTCATAGCTCAATAGGAACAAACAAACTGCGATTCCAACCATACCAACAATAAGCAATGGTTTTCTGCCAAATTTATCGATGGCCAGCATAGCTACTATGGTAAATCCAAGGTTGGTTAACCCAACCAGGGCGGCCTGAACAAAAGAGGCGTCAGTACCAATACCCGTTTGTTCAAAAATCATGGGGGCGTAGAATAGCACGGCGTTAATCCCCACTATTTGTTGAAAGATCCCAACAATAAGACCTATTATAATGACATTCCTCAAAGATCTTTTGAATAAATCTCCAAGCTTTGATTTTTCTTTATTTTGATCTTCTAAAATACTTTGCGCAACTTCATGTATCTGATTTTCGGCTTGGTCTTCTGTGGCCACTTTTTTCATCACTTCAAGTGCTTCTGCTTTTCTGTTTTGAACCATCAACCATCGCGGACTGCGAGGCACCATGAATAATCCGAAGTAGTACAAAATGGCCGGTAATGCTTCCAATCCCAGCATCCAACGCCAATTCCATTTTCCCAACCCTATACTTTCTGTCCAGGCGGCCTCAGAATTCCCCCACTTAAGGATTAAATAATTAGTAAAAAAGGCAATGGAAATACCAATAACAATATTTAGTTGATTGAAGGACACCAGCTGGCCCCGTTTTTCGGGAGGTGCCACTTCAGCAATATACATAGGCGCAATAATTAAAGCGGCTCCAACTGCTAATCCTCCAATCATTCTGAAGATAATTAACCAAAAGAATGTTCCGGCCAGGGCAGAACCTACAGCAGAAATGGTAAACAGAACTGCAGCATATTTCAGCAATCTTCTTCTGCCATATTTATCACTCATCGGGCCCGCTATTATCATACCAAAGGCAGCGGTTAAAGTGATGGAACTTACAGCCCATCCCAATTGTATTTTCGTTAAATTGAATTCCGGTTCAATGAATTTTACAACGCCCGAAATTACAGAGGCGTCAAATCCCAATAAGAAACCTCCCAACGCCACAATCGCAGCAATTCGAATGGTGAATAGTTGTTTACTTGACATATTTAGTTTGTTTGGTTTTCTGCTAAAAAAGCATGGTTCTCAAATTTAGCGCAAAGAAATAGTGATTCTCATTATAAGCACTTGACAAAAACTATACAGGATACCTATAAACACTAATAAAGCTGCAGACAGAACTAGACTAAAAATTACAATGAGTTTATATAGTCCTCCAGATTAATACTTCTTGGAAGGTTCATTTTTTTCCTGATTCTATGACGTGATGTGTGTACAGACTCAACAGAAATCCCCAATAACCTTGACATTTCTTTGCTGGAAAAATTCAGTTTTATCAGGGCACATATCTTTTGATCACCCTGACTAAGATTAGGGTACTTTGCAAACATTTTATTATAAAACTCTTTATTAACATCAATAAAACGCAATTTAAATTCTTCCCAATTCTGGTTATTACTTACAGATATAGAACGCAATACTTTATTGACCTCATGTACTTTTATCTTTTCATCTTTCCCCCTAACCTTAGACTTAAGGGTTTTTAGAAACTCCTCCTTTTCAATCAACTGTAGAGCAGAGGCTGCCAGTTCTTTGTTCTTTAACTCTAATAACTCTTGCGTTTTTTTGTTTTCCAGTTCCTGATTCTTTCTAATAAGTTCCTTCTCTGCTCTATGTTTGGTTCTTAAGTGTTTTACATAAATAAATGCAATAACCACTACGAAAACAACCGATACCATTAAAATAATTATCTGAAGGTTTCTGATTTTCTCTTCCTGCTCCAGTTGTTTCAAATATTGCTCCTGTATTTGCTGTTCCTGCTTTAGTTTTTCTTTTCTATAGGAATCCTTTATTTCCAATAAAGACACATTGTTTGAACTCCTGCTATCAAAAAACTTTCTGTCTAAATCTTTGGCTGTTTGAAGGTGTAAAAATGCATTGGCATAATCATTCCGCTTTAAATATAACTCTGATAATTTTTCATGCACTAAAGGTGTAAAATCTATATGGGAATTGTATTCTTTTGAAATTCCCAAAGCTTTAGTATAGTAGTCTTCACCTTTTTTTAAGTGATTTAAATCAGAATGAATATCTCCCCAATGCTTATAAAATATAACCAAATAAGAGGCATTGTTTTCTTCAAACCACGGAAAAATGCTATCCATTACTTTCAAAGCTTTTTCTTGCTGATTAGTTTTAAATAAAACATGCGTTTTTTCAAAATGTATAAGTGCTTTGGGAAAATCTATCTCAGTTTCCGGCATGATCTGATAGCAACTGTCAAGATAGACCTCTGTCTTTTCAATATTGTTCAGCTCCCTGTAAGTGTTAGCAATAAAGTAATAGTAAGGAATCACCTCTGTTTCATCAATAGTCCCGCTTTTTGCCATTTCCTTTTGAATTTCAAGTGCCTTATTGAGATACTTCAACGACTCGTCTTCTCTCTTAAAGTAACTGTAAACCCTCCCTAACCTATGATAAATTAAAGCTTTTATACTTTGGTCTTCTAATCTATCTGTAAGCATTAAGGCACTCCAATAGGCGTCATAAGATTTTGAATAATTGGCCCTGTTTTCAAAAATATCTGCTTTTGACCTAAGCGCATTAGCCGCTTCAATAGTATCTCCGGATTTTAAGAATAGCTGATAACTTTTTTCAAATAGCACTAATGCACTATCAGGATATTTATATCTTATCTCATTTGCATTTTGCCTTAAATGAATGGCACTTTGATTTAATGAATCATTTTGAATTAATGTGGTTGCGTTACTGTAAGAAGTTAACATTAAAAATAAGTTACACGCAACTATTTTGAATATAGCATCCATAGCAGTTAAATATCAAGTTTAATTTAGTTAGTTGATTACAAATATAGAGCTTAATCCGCAAGAATGTCTAGTTTAAAACTTGACAAAAACTGAACTTTAGTATCTTGACACCGCCTGAAAACCTCAATAAAATCAGTTTTTACTTAATTTTTAGTTATTAAGCTATTGTTGGTTTAAAAATTAAAAAGTAAAGTCTTTTAATTCAGTATTTTTATATATTGTCTAGTAAGTTTTCATTTAATGACAAATTTAGAGAAGCCCATTCTCTTGTCATTTTTTTCAAAAGTGATTATATACACACCTTGTCTTAAGTTGCCAACCGGTATTTTATTTTGAGAATTAGAAATCAACATTTCTTTTACCAACGTACCCATGACACTATAAATTTGTGCGGTTGAATTGATCCATTTTTCAGATACAACAACTGTAAGTTCTTCCCGGACAGGGTTAGGAAACAAAAAGAAAGATGTATCAATAAAAAAAGTGTCCTCATAGGTGCCCTGGCAATCTTTATCTGTGCTAACTTTTAAAGTGTTAACACCATCAACCAGGTCTAGCGTAATAATACCAGAACTTGTTTGAATTTCCTTTCCATTAATATCTATATAGTAATAACTACTCCCTTCAAGGTTAAGCGTAATCGTATTTTTTGAATCGCTTACTTTAGACGTTACACTAAGCGGTTCAGGCTCACCAATTTCAACTACAAACTCAATACTATAATCCGGATATGCAGGCACTGTCATAACCATATGATATGTTCCCGGGGACAAATCCTGAATATCCAACACATTATTGAAGTCAAAACTTTCATTATAACCGTCAGGCCCTGTTATGGCAACTTTATAGTTTTGAGTGAATGTAGTCACCACATTAATACTACCGTTATTTTTACCAACACACGTTGCACCAGTTCCTTTAATACTATAGTTACCGGAAGGCAATTGAGAAGGATGTATTTCTCTAATATTACTGCTAAAATTGAATACTTGTAGTATCAAACTGCTTACATGCCCCCCGGAGTCAGGAAATTCAACGGAAATGGTATTATCATTACCTAATATATCATAAGGAACAGGAATCTCTAATGTCCCAAAAAATCTTCCTTTATCTGCCTGGTCATAACCTCTCCAATTATCAGGTACATTTATCTCGGTAGTGTTCACCTTTATAATTGGTTTCAATTCTTTTCCATGATCTCTACCAATTCCAACTCTTAATATTGCTTCGCCATAAGTGTTCTTTACAACATGATTTACTTGAAACGTTACCGGTTGATTTGCGGTGATCGGTTTCAAATATTCCGTAGCATAGTATTTGACCTCTTCATTTGTTTCGTCTATGGATACTGTATCGTCAAAAACGATTTCTAAAATCATGGTACTTTCAGCGTTCAAGGTAACAGCGGTAGTATTTACAGGTATTGATTCGTCTACAAAAACCGGTGCATTCCCACTAAGGTATAAGTGTTTTTTATTTATTGAAGACATGGTTTTCCCACTTAATTCAAACATAGAAAGATCAATCTCTTCATCAGTAAACAATAAATTATTTAGAATAACATACGCTTTAGCTCCATCAACATAACCATCAACCTGAATATCTAAATTATCCGATCTGGTATCAACCCTGGTGCCTTTTACATTTTGCCATAATTCATAAAACTTAACACGATCCGTATATACCCATTGCCCCGTATAACTGGCAGGCTCATTAGATTTTCTCATTAAACGAGCGCCATAAGGGACGTTATGAGTATTGTTAAAACCCCATTCTGCTTTCACAATGGTAAAGGGTATAGCTATGGCAATAGCATCCGGTCTTTCCATAAAAGACATCATCATGGCGTTTTGAGCTTTAATAAATAACCAATCTCTATAGGGGCTCCAGGGATCATTTCTTAAATCATGTGTCTGAGCTCCGTACTCTGAAATAACATATTGTTTAGTTTCACCTAGCTTTAGCATGCTGTAATGATCATGCATATCAAAAGTGGCCTCCAGATTACTTCCGGAACGTAAATCCATCTTGCCTCCAAAAACCGGAAAATCATACAAATGCCATGACCAAAAATCCATTTTCTCACCGGCCACATCAATAAAAAGTTTGTCTCTATTCATCCACCTTTGAAAATTACCGGTTTCAAAATCAGGAAAAGCGGCCGTATAACCTCCTATTTTCAAATTGGCATTCTGAGCACGAATAGCTTCTGCCACCTCCACATGAAAATCGGCAATCTCCTGTAAAGAATTCGTATAATTGCTTTTTCCGCCAAGGGCTTCATAAGCAGGTTCGTTAATAACCTCAACCCAGTCTGGTTCAGGTTGTCCGTTACCTCCATGAAATTCGTTAAAATAACGCCCCATATATTCACCTGTGGCGATAGGACTTGCCAATTTCCATCCTGTATTACTAGTTGCACGTTGACTTTCTCCAGTCCAAAAAGGATGTAATTGAGCAGCCACTACATGGTTCAATTTTCTATTTTCATATGCATGCAGGTGTGTTTTGGAAGCATAGTTATTTCTTGAGTTCAATCCTTTTGATGCAATTTCGGCAGGATCAGCAAAACCAGGCCTCGCCGGATCTTCGGCCATGTTGTTTAAGTGCCATGTAATACCACCTGTATCTCTACCCAAATAAACATCATAACCATTCAAAAAGTGATCTCTTAAATCGGATGTGAAATTATCTCCATCCCATTCATTTTCGGTTTGGTTTGCATGAATTGTAATAAATTTTTCTCTCTTAAAGGTATCAATACCACCAACCGTATGTTTTACATTGAAGTTTATAGTAACACTTGTTTGGGCATTAACGCAACATAATCCGGGAAAAAGGATCCATAAAAAATAAACTGCAGTTCTTTTCATTAACATCATTTTAGCATATTTGGCAACTGCTAAAATAGGTTAAACTGCTCCTATAACTATGAAAACAAACTTGACATAAACTTCACAACCGGGTAAATGACCCATAAATTTTTTATTTATCTAAAAGTTGATTTTTCTATAATAAAAACCTCATTCTCAGGGAATAAAATCATTAAATAATGCTGAGTAAACTAAAAATGTCAAGAAAAAATAGCACACATACAATATAACAAGTATCGGATAACAAATTTGGGACTATTTACCTTAAATCATTCAGTTAATAATTTGATAAAAAACCATAGAAACTAAGAATTTAATTGTTAAACAACTGATTTTAAGTATTTTACAAATTTAAAATTAAGTTTTAATCAAGTTTTTTTCTTTCAAAATTTCGCACTTGTCAAGTTATAATAGAGTTGAAAATAAGTTAACATGTGCGCCATCTTCATAATTTCGAAGCATTTAACTAAACTAAATATATGATGAAATTGAACTTTTGTATGAAACAAAAGATTAAACATGCGTTTTTAGTTGTCATGTTTACTCTTATTTGTGGAAGTATTCACGCTCAAAGTCAAACTATCAAAGGAGTAGTATCTGCCGAAGGAGGGCTTCCTTTACCGGGAGTTACTGTTTTGGTAAAAGATACCACCACCGGTACAGCAACTGATTTTGACGGAAACTATGAAATAAGCGCCCAACCAAATGATGTGTTGGTTTTTAGCTTTATTGGTTATACTACCAGAGAAGTCTCTGTAGGTAGTAAAACAACAATTAACGTAACCCTTGAAGAAAACTTATCGCAACTTGAAGAAGTTGTGGTAGTAGGTTATGGTACCCAGAAAAAGAAAGAGGTTACCGGAGCTGTTGCAAAAGTAAGCGCTGCCGAAATTGTTAAAGCACCTGTGGCGGACTTAGGGGCAGCCATTCAGGGTAAAGTTGCCGGGGTTAATATTCAGGCCGCCAGCGGTAGGCCCGGAGAAGCTGCCAATGTACAAATTCGTGGTTTGGCCTCTGTTAATGGTGGTCAGCCTTTATATATTGTGGACAACATTCCGCAAGAAGGCAATCCAAACATACCACCGGAACAAATTGAATCTATAGATATCTTAAAAGATGGTGCTTCTGCCGCAATCTACGGTATTAGAGCAACCGGTGGTGTCATCCTTATCACCACTAAAAAAGGGAAGTCCGGTAACATGAAAGTAGATCTGTCTACTTACACCGGTATCCAGAACATTACTTCAGGAACCCCTTTAATGAATACCGTAGAGCAATTGTACAACTTAGAGGTAACAACCGAACAATTAGGCACGGAACCATTAACGTTCTTCTTTCAACCGGATGCCTTAGATTTTGACACAGACTTTGTTGGAGATGTACAAAACGATAACGCAATCGTACAAAATGTTAACTTAAACCTTTCAGGAGGTGTTCAGGACTTAACATTCAACTTTGCAACCAACTACTTTAAACAAGATGGTGTTTTAATTAATTCCGGTTTTAATCGTTTATCAAACAGAATTACCGGTCAGTTCCATAAAGGTAAGTTCAAGGCCTTTGCTACTATAGGTTTTACTACTGAAAACCGTACACAGGAACCCTGGTCTTTATACGAATATGCCATTGGACAAGCGCCCTGGGCCAGACCACTAAGCACTATTCCCAGCGTAGGACAAAATAGTGTGGAGTTAGATGTAGGAAACGAAATTTTTTATAGTTTCTTGTCCAGACAATTAGACAATATTGATGAAAGAGAAGTAAAGTCTAACAATATTGCTCTTAATTTGGAATATGAAGTTCTTAAAGGCTTAAAATACAAATTAAACCTTGGTAGAAACGAGTGGAATTTCTTTAGAAAATTCTTCCAACCTCAATATTTGGCCTTCTCCAGAGATGGCGTATTTAACGCAACCGCATCCAGACCTCAGGCATCATTAGATGAAGATTACATCTTTACCAAAAGAGAAACCATAGAGCATATATTAAATTATGCTACAAGTTTTGGTCAGCATAACTTAAACTTGTTAGGTGTTGTATCTTATGAACGCTTTAAGTCAAGAACCTTAGGTGTAGGTGTCATATTTGATGAAAACGCAAGTAATGATATTCAAACCTTAGGTGCCGGAGCGGAAGGTGTAAAACCAAATTCATTCGATATCAACCGAACGTTAGCAGGTAAACTGGGAAGGGTTCAGTATAACTACGCCGGAAAGTATTTATTATCTGCAAGTTACAGGCGTGATGGTTCTTCTAAATTTTCAAGTGCCAATAAGTATGGAGACTTTTATGGCTTTTCTGCAGGGTGGAACGTTCATGACGAAAATTGGTTTAATGTGCCTTTTATCAACTCTCTTAAGATAAGAGGTAGTTGGGCGGAACTTGGGTATGAAGGTGTTTCAGATTACTCTTATCAACCGGTAATTGAAACAGGAATAAATTATCCTTTTGGTTTTGATGAAGACCTTGAATTCGGCTCTGTTCAAAGACGTTATACATCGGATATTTTCTGGGAAACAACTATATCAAAGAATATTGGTATTGAACTGGGGATGTTCAGGAATAGATTAAATATTACGGCGGACTTGTATCAAAATGACAAAAGAGACATGCTATTACAGCAACGTATAGCGCCATCTTCAGGTACGCATCAACCCAGGGCAGCCACTCAATTTAACTTTATAAACGTTAACGCCGGTAACATGTTTAATAAAGGAATTGAAATTGCCGCCAGCTATAAAGACCAAATTGGCGATTTAAAATTCAGTATAGCCGGTACATTTACCAAAAACATCAACGAAGTTACTGATTTAAATGGTGTTGAAAGAGGCTACGCCAACGGTAGACCAATACAATCCAGAGGAAACAATGTTGAATTTACAACGTTTTTGGCCGAAGGATATGAAGCCGGTGCATTCTTCTTATTCCAAACGGATGGTGTCATTAAAACTCAGGCCGAACTGGATGAATATAACCAGTTAGATCTAAGTAATGTAAGTACGCCACAACTTGGTGACATGAGATATAAAGATGCTAATGGAGATGGTGTCATTAATGACAACGATAGAGTTTATTCAGGGTCCGGACAACCGGAATTTGAGGCCGGTTTAAACTTAAACTTACAGTATAAAGGGTTTGACTTTGATGTTCAAGGTTACTATGTTGGTGGCACTGAAATATATAATGGTGCAAAACTTTACGCTTATACCGGAGGAAGACACAGAGACTTATTGGATATGTGGAGCCCTCAAAACCCAACATCCGATATCCCGACATTCAGACAAAATGCTTTCCACAGTAATGTTAGGGCTGCATCAGATTATTTCCTGGAAGACGGAAGCTATTTAAGAATAAGGACATTAACTTTAGGTTATACCGTTCCCGGTATTACAGAAACTTCAGGGATTGACAAAGTCAGAGTATTTTTAACTTCTACAAACCCATTTACATTTACAAGCTATACAGGCTATGATCCCGAAGTTGGTGGGGACGGCCTATTTACTCGTGGCGTAGACAGTGGTAGTTATCCTGTTACGCGTCAGTTTATGTTAGGGGTTCAGTTAAATTTCTAAAAAAAAGTATTATGAAAATATTAAAAAATATAACATTAAAACTTGGGTTCCTATGTGCGCTGGCCTTTACAGGGTGCAACGAAAGTCATTTTCTTGAAGAAATTAACCCAAATGCCATTACAACAGAAACTTTTTGGCAATCAGAAAAACAATTTAACAGTGCCCTGACTACGGTCTATGGAGCTTTGCAATTCCAAAGTGTAAGTGGTGGTGAATTACAATATGAATTTGTGCTTGGAGATATTTGTGGTACAGAATCCTGGTACCGTCCTAATGCCTTCAGAAACTTGACTTATAATGATGGTATTTATCATGTTACCGATAAGTGGGACCAATTATATGTTGGCATCTTTAGGGCTAATCAGGTAATCCAGTTTATCCAGGACGCAGACCCAGCCGTATTCAGTGGTAATTCAAGAGCTGAAATAGAGGGGCAAGCACGGTTTTTAAGAGCATTCTACTATTTTCAGGTAGCACACACTTATGGAGGTGGGGTTATTCATCAGGAAGTTGCTGAAGGAATTGAGGATTTTAATAAGCCCTTCTCTTCTATAGCAGACATCAATTCTACAATTATTATTCCTGATTTAGAATACGCCATAGCAAATCTGCCTCAAACCTGGGATGATAACAATGCAGGGCGCGCCACATGGGGAGCAGCCACTACGCTCTTAGGGAAAGTATATTTATATGATAACAATTGGAGCATGGCCGCTGATTTATTTAAAAATGTCATTGATTCCGGCATTTACGCCTTGACAAGGGATATTACAGATAATTTCTGGCATGAAAACGAGTTCAATGAAGAATCCATCTTTGAAGTTAACTATTCCTTTGATATAGCCCCCGGAGTCCCTGGTGCTGCAGTGGATGATAATTCTTTTGAGTCCGGAGCAGAATCTTCAACTATGGCAACAGCAGTTGGTCAATTAAACTTTGGTGCCTTTAATACGGTATTACCATCATATAACCTCCATGAAATGCTCGTATATGATGAGGTAGACCCGGATAACCCTATAAATGATGACAATGTAGAATCTACAAGAATGAATGCTACTATTGCTCCTCGAAATTTTGAGGGCTTATACTACCTACTTCCTCAAGGAGAACCCAGAGGTTGGGGCTTTGGTCAAAGTGCTTATGTAAAAAAGCATTCAAACTGGTACCATTTACCGGCTGAACCTGCCCAAAGCAGGTCCGGGATTAACTTTAGACACATACGTTATGCCGATGTATTATTGATGTACGCAGAGGCTATTTTAAACGCCAACGGTGATTATATGACAGCCATTGAATATATTGATATGGTAAGAAGACGAGCCGGTGTTTTTACCCTGCAACACTATATGGATAATAATGGAGGCATGTTCCCTCAATTCCATGTTAGTAAACAAGTACATGGTGATCACCCATTGGTGCCTGCCAATACTGAAAATGTATTGACACATTTACAACGTGTTGAAAGGACTTTGGAGTTATGTTTTGAAGGACACAGATGGAAAGATTTAGTACGTTGGGGTATTGTTCAGGAGGTATTTGATGAATTAAGAGCCGATGAAGTGTGGAGAGAAGCTAACAAAGATGCCATTTTACAAGTAAATAATGGCGGTGTTGCACCTCTGTTTATTGTAGAAAGAATAAGACCGGACTTTTTTCTGGCTGCTCAAAACTATGACCCTGCTCAGCACAACTACTTCCCAATTCCAAGCGGCGAAGTTCAAACAAACGATGGGTTGTCTAACTAAAAAATTGTATGAATTATGAAAAGTATTAAATTTTTAACCTTATTTTTTCTCACAACCATCTTGTTTGTTGGTTGTTTTGAAGATGACTCGGTTAGTTTGGTTGAACCAAACCATAGAGTTATAGTAACTTCAGAAATGAACTTTGACAACACCATAAATCCAGGTGGCCATATTGATTTTGGTGACTTATCAAGGGGGGTTCAATCAAGAACCTGGTCTTTTCCTGAAGATTTAAGTGCCGCCAGAATAGCAGGTGAAGACGGGAATACATCTCCAAAAGATGTCATAAAGGGTTTATTTTATAAGCCCGGTATTTACAACATAAATCTTAATCAAACCTTTAAAGGTGATGTTTATCCCAATGAAGATAGTCAATCACCCATAGCTGGAAGAGAACTGGATACCACCATAGTAGTAACGGTTTTGGATTGGGTGGAGTCTAACATCCAAGCCTATTACATAAACGAAGATGGCTCAACAGGTGACGCTTTGAACATGTCTAACAATGCCGAGAATGAACTTACGGCAAGTAAATATGTTAGATTGACTTATAGTGCTATAGGAGAACCTCAGGAAATTGTTTGGTCTTCTGCCGGAGGAAAACCAACATCTCTAGAAACGAGTGACGGGGCCGAAGTAGATATGCGATTCAGCAAGCTGGGTACATGGGATTTACAATACATCGCATCCAGGGCCAGACCTACTGATGCCGATACCATTTTTATAGAAAACTTTATAAAAGTAATTCCATCAACCGAGCCCGTTACATTGGACAGAGTGTTTGAAAAAGAATACCAAACCAAAATTGGTTTAGAGTTTAGTAGGGAAATGAACCCGGAAACTGTTAACAAAAATAACTTTTCAGTTACTATTGAAACCGCAGGAGGTGCTGTTTTAAATCCCGAAATAGCCAGTGTGCTTGTAGACTCTGAAGAGGGTAACGTATTAGTAATTGAATTAGCCAATGAGCTCATGTATAATGATGATACGGTTAAAGTATCGTACACCCCTGGATTACTAAGTACGTTAGACGCTGTAGCCTCTACAGCTATAACAGATGCCGTATTAACTGATTTCATTAAGACCAATGTTCTTGAAAGTACTGATGTAGATTATTCCTTTGAAACTTCGGAAGACAGCAATTGGCCTTACCTCTGGTGGGGCGGCCAATGGGGCGAATATGATTACAATGTGTCTTTTGACAGAGCGCGAACAGGAGATAAAAGTATGTATATTGAGTTTAGGCCTAATGGTGGTATGATCATGGGGCATAGAGATGCCGGAGGCAATAATATTACCTTCCCGGTAGAATCTGGGGCCAACTACGAAATGGGAGCCTGGATCTATGTTGAAGATTTAGGAAACATTACAGGCGAGGCCAACATTAGAATGTACTGGACACCTGGCACCAATTGGGGCATTGGGGATAATGTAACGTTCACGCCTGCCACACCAGTCGGGCAATGGTTCTATAGTTCTGCCGTGGTTCAATTTGCAGCCTCGGGAGACGTATCTTATATGATAAGAGGGATTAATACCAATACTGAAAGACTTAAGTTTTACATGGATGACATAACAGTCTATAAATTAACCAGTAGACCTTAGATTATTTAGTTAGTTTAGTAGTTTGATTTAAAAAGGAAAGTATAACGCTTTCCTTTTTTTTAGCTATTGGCCAAATGTTTACTCCTATACTTATTAGGCGTAACATGTTTTACCTTTTTAAACTGCTTATGAAAGAAGGGCAATGATTCATAGCCGCATGCAAAACCAATTTGGGCAACAGACCAATCGGTATCAATTAACATTCTGCTGGCAATATTGATTCGGTATTCGTTTAAAAATGTAAAAAAAGGCCTGCCCATCATCTTACTAAAAAAGCGAGAAAATGAATGTTCAGACATATTTACCAGATCTGCCATTTCCTTTAAAAATATTTTGCGCTGATAATTCGCTTCTATAAAATCATGGATCTTAGACATTCTACTACCGTATTCTGTTGGAATATCATCTTCAAAACTAGCGTGAGATAAGTATTTGAATTTGCATTTGGATAGATCCAACAGCAATTCCAATAAATTGAGATACAAGGTGTGCCCTCTTACATCCAATAAATGTTCAATTCCGGGTTTTAAACGTACCACATCTTCAGCAGAAAAGATAATGCCCCTGGAAGCCGCTTTTAACATATTAAACAAATCTTCAAGTTCAGGTACTCTGGAATAAATACCTTTGTTCCAATGAATAACTATGGATTCCGGTTTTTCCTGCTCCTGGAAATTTTTCCAACAATGTGGTAAATAAGATCGTAATAACACCAACTCACCGGGTTGATAAGAGCCCACATAATCACCAATAAATTTTGTCCCTACACTTTTAGTTATAAAAGTAAGCTCATGTTGCGGATGAAAATGCCACGGCGCATCAAAATCTTCTCCCGAATATTTGAAAGCCAGAATAGATCTCTTTTCACCTAATTTTATTTGCTCTAATACCGGTTTCATAGTCTATTATGCCTAAATTTTAAGCAAAATATAAAATATAACGCAAAATAGTTTACTTATTCAGCAAAATAAGATAATTATCATATGTATTTAATGGCAATATTTGTATCCTTGAAAGTTTGTTCGCCCTAAACACACTTTAAAAAATGAGGAATCCATAGAGTGGATTTACTCCGAACCGAATTGATAAAACTAAACTGTAAAGATGAAAAAAAGCACACTTTCAGACCCGTTTAAAGAAGCCAGAGAAGGTAAAGGTTTTGGTGAAATGAACGATCAGAATGACCCGGTTGTAATGGTACTTGGCCATAAAGATGTTCGTAAATGCGCACATAACTGGAAGACCTTTCAATCTGGTGGTGAAGAAGTTGGACGTATTGTAATACCTTCTGAAGTTCACATTAGAGAGACACGTCAAATTCCTTTTGAAGTGGACCCACCGGAACATAAAGGTTATAGAGACTTATTGGACCCTTGGTTTAAGCGTCCTCTGGAAGACGCTTATCAGGCCCAATTGACCGATATAATTAACGGGGTTGTAGATGAAGCTTTAGAAAAAGGCAGCTTAGAGGTTGTAGAAGAATTCTCTTTAAAATTACAATCCAGAGCTTTGACACTTTTACTAAACATCCCTTATGAGGAGTCCGAGTTATGGATATCCTGGGGAACCCATGTATTCAGAAGTGAAGACACCGCTTTGGATGCCGATAAAGCCAACATACTATACGATTATATAGATGCCCAAATAGACAAAGCTATTGCCAATCCGGGGGATGACTTATACTCGGTGCTATTGGCCTCAGAAGTTCATGGTAAAAAAATGACCAAGGAAGAGGTAAAAGGTGTTCTGGTATTGACTTTTGCAGGTGGTAGGGATACGGTTATTAATGCGGTTACCAATTCTATAGCCTATTTTGCGGACCACCCGGCATCATTACAACGCTTACGTGATGAGCCGGAAATAATGAATACCGCCATTGAAGAGTTGATCCGTTACTTTTCACCACTGACACAAATGGGGCGTGTGGTAACAGAAGATACTCAAGTTTGCGAACATGCCGTAAAAGCACAAAGTAGAATCTCTATGTGCTGGGCCGCTGCCAACAGAGATGAACGCGTTTTTGAAAATGCTAATGAAGTGGTTCTGGACCGAAAAGTAAATCCGCATGTAGCATTTGGCTTTGGAACCCATAATTGTTTAGGGGCTACCCATGCCCGTCAAATCATGAAAGTCCTTTTGACTACCCTTACTCAAAAAGTAAAATCTATGGAAATTTTAGGTTGTAAGGAAAATATAGAAGACCTTGATGAGTTTGAACGTAAAGTCGGGTTCGATAGCATTCAGGTAAAATTTAACAAACTTTAAAATAAAACATTAAAACACTAAAAATGGCAAAAATAACATTTAAAACCAGCGACGGAAAAACAACTACAGTAGAAGGAACTAACGGATCTGTTATGGAATTAGCAGTTCAAAATAAAATCAAAGGTATTGATGGCGATTGTGGGGGTGTTTGCTCATGTGCTACATGTCATGTGCATGTGAATCCGGATCAATGGAATGTAACAGGTGCCCCGGATGAATTAGAAAATGACATGTTGGAATTTGATGAAAACGTTAGTGAGTACAGTCGTTTATCATGTCAGTTAAAAGTGAGCGATGCCCTGGACGGGCTTGTGTTGACCGTTGCTAAATAATTAATTATGTCCGCTACAACCAAGAGTCAGGTATGCGTTGTTATCGGGGCAAGTCATGCGGGTGTAAATTTTGCCTTTAACCTTCGCCGTGAAGGCTGGGAAGGCCAGATTATCCTTTATGATATCGATAAAGAATTCCCGTATCACCGCCCTCCATTATCGAAAGCGTATTTAACAAGCGATGCAGGCACCGAACAGAGTTTACTGTTCCCAAGGGAAAACTACGAAACAGATCAGGTTACCCTAAAACTTGGGATAGCCGTTGAAAATATCAATCGTAATGACAAGGCCATTTCATTAAGTGATGGGGCTGTTCAGTCTTATGATAAATTAATAATTGCCACCGGGGCCAGACCGTTTATTCCGCCAATTAAGGGCATTGATACGGCCAAAAACCTGTTCCCCATGCGAACCGCCGAAGATGCCGTTAATATCAGAAAAGCATTTAATGCTTCCGGAAAAAAACGTGTGGTAGTCATTGGTGGTGGTTATATCGGCTTGGAAACGGCCGCTTCCCTCAAGAAACTGGGAGCCTCCGTTGTCGTTTTAGAACGTGAAGAACGTATTCTTGCTCGAGTTACTGCTCCCGTGATGTCTGAGTTTTTCACGAAGCTACATCAAAACAATGATGTTGATGTTATAACCAGTAAAAATGTAGTTTCTATAGAACAAAATGGTCATAGCAACCTTGTGATATGTGACGATGACACAAAATTTGAAGCCGATTTAATTGTTGTTGGTGTTGGTATTCGCGTAAACACAGAATTGGCTGCAGAAGCCGGATTAGACATTGATAACGGTATTAAAGTTGATGAAACTGCCAGAACCAATGACGAGAACATTTACGCTATAGGGGATTGTACCTATCATTATAATCCACATTATAAGTGTAACATACGCTTAGAATCTGTTCAAAATGCCGTTGACCAAGGAAAAGCTGCTGCTAAAGCCATTTGTGGAGAAGACGTAGTTTATGATACCATTCCCTGGTTTTGGTCAGATCAGTTTGATGTAAAACTTCAAATGGTAGGCTTATCCAATGGCTTTAACGATATTGTAATTAGAGATGAAGAAGCAGACAACAGTTTTTCTGCATGGTACTTCAAAGATGATGAGTTACTGGCCGTTGATGCGGTAAACTTTGCCAAAGCCTATGTTTTAGGTACCAGATTTATTAAATCCGGACAAAAATTAGATAAATCCAAATTAGCGGATTTAGCTATACCATTTAAACCCAATAGCTTTTTAGCTGAATAATATAAAACCGTACAATTACATGAGTACAGAAAATACAATAACCTGTAAAGCTGCCATTTCAGTTGGAGATGGCAAGTTCACCATAGAAACAATCAAAGTAAAAAGTAAACCTGAAAAAGATGAGGTTCTGGTTAAAATCAAGGCTTCTGGTCTATGTCATACGGATCATGATTCTTTAACATGGGGCATGCCTATTATTTTGGGGCATGAAGGCGCCGGCATAGTTGAAGCAGTAGGGTCAGAAGTAACTAATGTAAAAGTGGGTGATGAAGTGATTTTAAACTGGGCTACACCATGTTACACATGCTTCCAATGTCAGGAAGGCAATCAACACATCTGTGAGACAAATTCACCGGTAATTGCGAATCATGCTGGCAAACTACCTGGCGGGCATGTTGCTATAGAAGGCACCACTTGGAATGGCGAGCCTATTGAACGTTCTTTCAACATTGGCACCTTATCAGAATATTCATTAGTACGTGCTTCCGCCTGCGTTAAAAAAACAAGTAAAAAACTATCTTTTGAATCTGCCTCAATCGTTTGTTGTGGTGTCATGACTGGTTGTGGATCGGTATTCAATTCGGCAAAAGTAACCATGGGTAGTTCAGTTGTGGTCTTAGGAACAGGGGGTGTTGGACTGAACGTTATTCAAGCAGCCAGGATTTCAGGAGCTGCCAAAATCATAGCGATAGACATCAACGAAAACCGTTTGAAATTGGCACAAGAATTTGGAGCTACAGATGTGATTCTTGCAGACAGAGAAGATAAAGGCTTAATGCAGGCTTCAGAAAAAGTAAAAGCAATGACAGGCGGTAGAGGGGCCGATTTTTCTTTTGAATGTACCGCCGTTCCTGCCTTAGGAGCTGCCCCTTTAGCCATGATACGTAATGCAGGAACCGCCGTTCAGGTAAGTGGTATCGAAGAGGAAATCACCATCGATATGCGCTTGTTTGAGTGGGATAAAATTTATATCAATCCCTTATACGGTGCTGCCAGACCAGAAATGGATTTTCCAAAGTTAGAAGCCCTGTTCGATAAAGGCGAATTGATGCTGGATGAAATGATTACCAGAACCTATCCGTTAGAAAACCTGCAACAAGCTTTTGACGATATGCTAGCAGGTAAAAACGCCAAAGGTGTAATAGTGTTTTAATATGCAAGGTAGCTATAGAACCATAGAATTATCGGATGCGCCTTTTGAGTCTCAAGGGCTTCGTTTTTTAACCGTAAAAACACCTAACCTATTGGGCCGTGGTGATATTTGTTTATATATCCCCAAGGTTGAAGAAGGCGTTGATGGCCTTCCTATTTATATCTTATTGCATGGTGTTTATGGTAGCGCTTGGATTTGGGCCATGAAAGGCGGTGCCCATAAGGCAGCGGAAAAACTGATAAGTAATAAAACTATTGAGCCCGCTATTATTGCTATGCCTTCCGATGGTTTATGGGGTGATGGTTCTGCTTACTTCTCCCATCATTCAAAAAAATTTGACCATTGGATTGTCAATGACGTGGTTACCGCTATAAAAGAAAACATCCAGGAAGCCAAAAATTCTATCGCAACTTGTATTGGTGGTCTTTCTATGGGCGGTTATGGTGCTTTAAGCTTAGGGGCTAGATTCCCGGAAAAGTTCAAAGCGATTTCCGGTCATAGTTCCATAACTAAATTGGAACAAATGGCTTTATTCGTTGAAGAACCACTTGAAGCATACCTCAATAACAATGACTTACCGGATGTTATTGATTGTATTAAATTAAATCAGGACAAATTGCCCAAACTAAGGTTTGATTGCGGTGTAACAGATGAACTTATTGAACCCAACAGGCTACTTCATAAAGAACTCAATGATTTAAATATTGAACACATTTATGAAGAATTTGATGGTGGACACGAATGGTCGTACTGGATAAAACATGTTGAAAAAACCCTGGTGTTTTTCAATAAACAAAAATAGGTTCTAGCTAGTAGCTGCTTTTACAGCTTCCACGTTCTTTTTAGAGTTCCCAATAAAAATGTTATTATCTATTATAAACACCGGACGGCTTAGAAAGGTATAATGCTCTAATATATAGTGCTTAAAATCTTTTTCCGTCAAGTTTTGGTCCTTTAGGCCCATTTCCTTGTACAGCTTTGAGCGTTTGCTAAATAAAGCTTCATAACTTCCAGATAAGGCATGCATCGCCTCCAACTGTTTAACGGTAATGGGCTCCGTTTTTATATCCTGCAGAACAAAATCCGAAGAAAGGTTCAATTCCTTTAAAATTCGAATACAGGTACTGCAAGTTTTCAGGTAATATACTTTTTTCATTTACATGGACTATTTGTAACAAAAATAAGACCTATAATATCATTTAAAAACTATATTTGACCAAAAATTAAAGACCATGGCTTTTTCATTGGACATTTTGCAAAATACACGAAAATCTTTCAAAAGAATCTTAGAGAACACCTCATTAGAAGACCTAAATAAAACCCCTGAGGGATTCAATAATAATATCATCTGGAATATTGGTCATATTCTGGTTACCGAACAATTATTAGGAAACAGATTATCAGGCCTGCCAACAGTTGTGAATGATGACCTAATTGAAAAATATAAGAAAGGTACAAAACCAGAGGGAACGATTGCCCAGGAAGAAGTTAATGAAATAAAAGCCTTATTACAGGCTACCATTGATAAAACTTCTGAAGATTATAAAAGCGGCCTGTACAAAGACTTCAAGGAATATACGGTTTCAACAACCGGAAATACTCTGACAAACATTGAGGAAGCCTTACAGTTTATACTGTTTCACGAAGGTATTCACCTGGGGATTGTATTGTCCTTGCTAAAAGCAGTTAAAAGCAATTAAGAGAATATTAGTCTAAATAGTATATATAGCCAAAATTAAGCCATACCAACCAATCATTGTGCTTATCATAATCGCGCCAATTGTGGTCAAGTCCGTCAATCCAATCATCAAAGTAGTACTGCCATCTTAAATCCAACATTAAATCGGCGAATCTACTTACTTTATAACGAACCCCGACACTGGATACCACAGACCAGGTAGTACCACCATCTACATTAATGGGATAATCATCAGATCCCGGAGGAAAATTGTCAAACCAATAGGAATAAATGTTCGATCTGTCAAATACATCTCCAAAAGCATTTGGGTCCGGGTTATCAAAAGTAGTACTGGCTTTTGGCCTAAAGGTGGTATAATGAACTCCTAAACTTACAAAAGGGGCAAACCTATAAGCAAAACCTTGAAATGATCGAATGCTAAGTGGGAAAAACTCTATTTGTGTACCAATATCAAAGTTTTGTGCCACACCTTTATGCCCTCTAAGTTGCTCTGCCTGCAGGCTTACAAGTTCAGGGCGCACCCATTCACCCAGATGTTCCAGGTTGGTTCTGTTCCAGGATATTTCATTACGAAGTTTAAAATGATCACTAAAATAGGTATCGGTAGCGTAACAATTACAATCAGCTCTATAAGAAAAGTTTATATAATGCACTATGCCAACGCCAATACCGGAATTTCCAAAATTTGTTTTGGAATCACTTCTGCTACCAAAATCAGATCTAAATTGAACAGGACCTGCAATGACCCCTAATTCGTGAGAAAAGCCTAATTGAGCACTTGCTGTAAAGCAAAGGAAAAGCAAGCAAAAAATTGAAGCTAAGTGTTTCAAGTTAAGCATAATAAGGTTTCATTTTTTGAGGCATTATTCAAGAACAAATATATAAAAACTCATTTAACAATCAAATATTAACAATTTTAAGCTTTTATCAAAAAAATATTTATTGCGAATTTCAAAAAAAAACAGCATAATTTTTAAAGATAACGTATATTTGTGCCGATAAATTATATTTTTTTTAAAATCATTACAATTTTTGTGTATGGAAAGTATCATAAATGAGTTTTTAGACCTGGTTAAACAACGAAACGGGAATGAACCGGAATTCTTACAAGCTGTTGAGGAAGTTGCCGAAACAGTTATTCCTTACATTGTAAAACACGATATCTATTACAAAAAGAACATTCTGTTAAGAATGGTTGAGCCGGAGCGCGTGGTAACTTTTAGAGTTTGCTGGGTTGATGACACCGGGGAAATTCAGGTTAACAGAGGTTACAGAATTCAAATGAATTCTGCCATTGGCCCCTATAAAGGCGGGTTGCGTTTTCATCCAACGGTTAACATGAGTATTCTTAAATTCTTGGCATTTGAACAGGTCTTTAAAAATAGCCTTACCACACTACCCATGGGTGGTGGAAAAGGAGGCAGCGACTTTGACCCAAAAGGAAAAAGCGATAATGAAATTATGCGTTTTTGCCACGCTTTTATGAGCGAATTGTTTAGACACATAGGGCATAACACTGACGTTCCTGCCGGAGACATAGGAGTTGGTGCCAGGGAAATTGGATTTCTTTTTGGAATGTATAAAAAAATAAGCAATGGTTTTACCGGGGTGTTAACCGGTAAAGGTATGTCTTGGGGCGGCTCATTAATTAGACCGGAAGCTACCGGTTACGGCACCGTATATTTTGCCGAAAACATGTTAAATACAAGAAATGATTCCATAGAAGGCAAAAATGTAGTCATTTCCGGTTCCGGTAATGTGGCACAGTATGCGGCTGAAAAGGTTATTCAGCTTGGAGGTAAGGTCTTGACACTATCAGATTCTTCAGGATATATCTATGATGCAGACGGTATTGATCTTGACAAACTAAGGTTTGTAATGCACTTAAAAAACGTTAAACGAGAAAGAATAAACGAGTATTTAAATAAATACGCCAATGCTAAATACATAAAAGGTAAAACGCCCTGGGAAATTAAATGTGATATTGCCTTACCTTGTGCCACCCAAAATGAACTGAATGAAAATGATGCCGACACCCTTTTAAAAAATGGCTGTATTTGTGTTAGTGAAGGCGCCAATATGCCATCAACAAAAGGGGCTATTGAGGCATTTCATAAAGCTAAAATCTTATTTGCACCGGGTAAAGCCTCTAATGCAGGCGGCGTTGCCACCTCAGGACTGGAGATGACCCAAAATTCTTTAAGATTTAATTGGACCAGAGAAGAAGTTGATCTAAAGCTTAAGGAAATTATGTCCAATATTCATGATTCATGTATTGATTATGGGAAAGAGGAAGATGGCTATATTGACTATGTTAAAGGTGCCAATATTGCCGGATTTGTAAAAGTAGCCGATGCTATGCTGGCTCAGGGAATAGTATAAACACTTAGTTTTTTATATTAATAAAAGCTTCTCTTAACAGGGAGGCTTTTTTGTTTTAAATATATTATTTTAAAGCAAAACTCGTTAGTTATAAATATATTTGACCTTTAGAAAAAACCCTATGCGAAAGAAATTTGTTTTATTAATAGTTTACTTTCTCTCGTTACTGTCATTTGCACAGGATTTTTCCGCTTTATGGCAAGGACATTTTTCATACTATAACATAAAAGAAGTTGTAAACGGCGGTAATAAAATCTATGCAGCCGCAGATAATGCTATTTTTAGTTTAGATGTCCAAACAAACGAAATTGAGGAATTTAATACTATAAATGGCCTGTCTGGAGAAACCATTTCAACTATTTATTATAGTGAAGTTTTTGAACTATTAGTTGTTGGCTATGAAAATGGATTGATTGAAATTGCCTTTGATAATGGAGAGGACGTCCTATCTGTTGTAGATATTATTGAAAAACCCACCATTCCTCCTACAGACAAAAGAATCAATCATTTTAATGCACATGAAAACGTTGTTTATATTTCCACTAATTATGGTATTTCGGTTTTCGATTTAGAAAGACTTGAGTTTGGTGACACTTATTTTATCGGCAACAACGGAAGCCAGATTCAGGTAAATCAAACAGCTGTTTTTGGAGATTATATTTACGCAGCGTGTTCCGAAGGAAACGGGATAAGAAAAGCTCAGGTTTCAAATCCTAATTTGATTGATTTTCAAAATTGGCAGACTGTATTTTCAGGTGATTATTTGTTTGTTGAATCCCATGAAACCAAACTTTACACAATAAATACCGGTAGAAGAATTTATGACATCTCTAACGATGTCTTGACTGAGTTGTTCTTATATAATGATGTTCCGTTAGATATAAAATCTGCTGATCAATCTTTGGTTGTTACTACAAAAAATGATGTTTTTGTTTATGATATTAATTTCGGGGTAATTTCCCAGATACCTATTAGTGGCGACTTTGATACTGAATATACTTCTGCTAACATACATGCTGATAATGTTTATATAGGAACCAAAGATTTTGGCGTATTAAAAACATCTGTTATTAATCCGGTTGCATACGAAGAGATCCACCCTGATGGGCCTTTAATGAATATCCCATTTTCCATTGAAGCTGAATCAACCGGAGTATGGGTTACCTTTGGAGAGCACGACCTGTTTTTCAATCCTTTTCCGCTAAATAGCAGAGGCTTCAGTCATTTAAAAGAAAATGAATGGATCAATACAAGATATGATGATATTATGTTTGAAGCAAGATGCTTAAACGCAATATCCGTAAACCCGGCTAATAGTAGCCAGGTTTTTATTAGCTCTTTTATTGACGGACTGCTCACAATTGACGATGAGATTCCCTCAGGTTTATTCAATGAATCAAATAGTGCATTACAAGATTTAGTGCTTCCAAATAACCCGTCTTATGTAGGTGACATTAGAGTTGGTGCTTCAACATTTGACCAAAATGGCGTTCTTTGGCTGATGAATAATAGGATAGAAGATCCTTTAAAATCATATAACCCCAATACCAATCAATGGGGATCTTTTAGTTTTACAGATATCATTCCTGATGGGTTGAATGGAGATTTAGGCTATGCCGATTTAGTAGTAGGGAATGATCAAAAGGTATGGGTAGCAAGCTATAGAAATGGATTAATTGGATTTAATCCAAATGGAAAAATCATAAAAAAAATTGATAAAGAAGAACAGAACATGCCTGACATTTTTGTAAGGTCCTTAGCCCTGGACCAAAGAGGGCAATTATGGATAGGCACGCTTAGCGGGCTTCGGGTGCTTTATAATACCACAAACTTTTTTGATGATGACAACGTTCAGGTTGAAGAAATTATAATTGAGGAAGATGGTATTGCTAAAGAACTTTTATTTCAACAATTTGTTACAGATATTGAGGTTGATGGCTCTAACAACAAATGGATTGGAACAGCTGATTCCGGTTTGTTTTACTTTTCATCAGACGGTCAAAACACCATCCATCATTTCACAAAAGATAACTCGCCACTACCTTCAAACATTATCAACGATGTTTCTTTAAATAGCACTAACGGTATCGTATATATTGCAACAAATAGAGGGTTGGTGTCTTTCCGTTCAGGAGCTTCAAGTCCGTTTGAAGATCTTACCAGTGCCTATGCTTACCCTAATCCGGTAAGGCCGGGGTTCAATATAGTTGATAAAAAAGTTAAGATCAAAGACATCTCTGAAAACGTAAACATCAAAATTACCGATATTGAAGGCAATTTGGTTGCGGAGGCACAATCTAGGGTAAATCAAAGATACCGGGGCTACAATCTTGAGATTGATGGCGGAACAGCTTATTGGAATGGTAAAAACCTGGCCAATAATGTAGTGGCTTCCGGCGTGTATTTAGTTATGCTTTCAGATTTAGATACCTTTGAAACCAAGGTTATAAAACTAATGGTTGTTAGATAATGCTCATTTCTACTAAAGCTATTGTTCTGTCAAAATTAAGATATAAAGATTATGACTTAATTGTTAAATGTTATACAGAACAGCTCGGCATTATAAGTTTCATATTAAAAGGGGTTTTAAAGAGCAAAAAGAGCCATACAAAAGTAGCTTATTTTCAGCTGCTGTCCCAGTTACAACTTATTATTCAATATAGAGAAAACAGGTCTCTGCAAACAATCAAAGAAGTAAAATTAGACTCTGTTTACACCAGTTTGCACACTAATGTTCTAAAGGGTGCGATAGTAATGTTTTTAGCTGAGATACTTTCAGGCACTTTGCAGGAAGAAGAACAAAACGAAACATTATTTAGTTATATAGAAACCACCTTGCTTTGGTTAGATGCTCACGCCAACTATTCAAACTTTCATTTATTGTTTTTACTTAATCTGACAAAATATTTAGGGTTTTATCCGGATACAACGCATATTGAACATTCGTTTTTCAACTTAAGCGAAGGAAGATTTGAAACAAAAAAAACAGATGATTATAGCATTTCAGGTGATAATTTAACACTTCTAAAACAGTTGTTAGGCACAACATTTGATGATTTATCTTCAGTAAAAATTAATTCAAAACAAAGACAGGCATTTTTAAATATGATTTTGCTATATTTTGAATTACATTTGGGGAATTTTAAACGCCCAAAATCACTACAGATATTTAATCAAGTTTTTAGTTAAAACATGAAGGTTTTTTTCACTATGGTCTTTTTTTTACTGGTGCTATCTAATATCCAGGGCCAGAACATAAAGGTTTTAAATAGTATCACTAAGGAACCTATTTGGGGCGTGGCCATTTACAATGTAGATAAATCTAAAAACACGGTTACAAATTTTAGGGGTGAAGCAGATATAAGTGCGTTTTCAGAGACCGAAACTATTTACTTTAAGCATTTATCCCATGTATTAAAAAAAATAACCAAACGTCAATTAGGGAGTTCCATCATTGTGTATTTAGAGTCTAATACACAGGGATTGGATGAAATTGTTATTTCAGCTTCAAAATTCCAACAAAGCAAAAAGGATATTCCGCAAAAAATCGTTAGTGTTAATTCAAAAAGTGTCCTTTTTTCAAATCCGCAAACCAGTGCCGATCTATTAGAGACCACCGGCCAGGTTTTTATTCAAAAAAGTCAATTGGGAGGCGGAAGCCCTATGATCCGTGGGTTTTCAACAAACAGATTATTGATTACCGTAGATGGTGTAAGGATGAACAATGCCATTTTTAGAGGCGGTAATTTGCATAATATCATATCAATAGATCCGTTTTCAATCCAAAATACGGAGGTGACTTTGGGTTCCGGATCCGTAATTTACGGAAGTGATGCTGTAGGCGGCGTTATGAGTTTTTATACCCAAAAGCCACAATTATCTTATAGTGATTCTTTATTGTTCAAATCGAATTTAATCTTTAGATACGCTTCGGCGAGTGATGAAAAAACAGGGCATTTTGACTTTAATTTAGGATATAAAAAGTGGGCTTTTGTCACCAATGCCAGTTACTCTCAATTCGGTGATTTAAAAATGGGAAACCATGGACCGGATGACTATTTAAGACCTGAATTTGCCATAACCACCAATAATGGAGATGAAATTATTCAAAATAGTGACCCGTTAATTCAGAAATATTCAGGGTACAATCAACTTAATTTAATGCAAAAAGTCAGGTATGAACCTTATGAAGATTTAAGCTTCGACTTAGGTTTATATTACACTACAACCTCAGATATTCCCAGGTATGACCGATTAATCAGATATGAAGATGACACACTGCGTTCCGCAGAATGGCATTATGGCCCGCAACAATGGTTTATGTCTAATTTTCAAATTACTAAGTTGAGTAGTCGTTCCAATTTATACGATAAGATTAAAACCACTATAGCCTATCAAAATTTTCAGGAAAGCAGAAAAGACCGAAATTTTCAATCGGTTACCAGAAATATCAGAGAGGAAGCTGTGGACGCTTATTCTTTCAACCTAGACCTGGAAAAAAGGTTTAGCCCCAGAACCCAGATTTTTTACGGACTGGAATACGTGTATAACAAAGTTATGTCTGAAGGGAGAAATGAAAATATTTCTACAAATAGTATATCTCCCACTGTTTCAAGATATCCTAATGGAGCGAGCTGGCAATCAGCTGCGGTTTATACAAGTATCAAGTATAAACCCAATCCAAAATTTGTATTTCAATCGGGCTTAAGGTTTAATCATATTGTCTCTAAGGCCAATTTTGAAGAAAACAATGCTTATTTAAATTTACCCTTTAGCAGTTCAAAAAATGAGGCCGGTGCTTTAACCGGAACTGCAGGAATTAGCTGGTCTCCCAATAAAGTAATACAATGGAAATTAAATGCGTCATCAGCTTTTAGGGCGCCTAATATTGATGATATTGGTAAAGTTTTTGACTCGGAACCGGGAGCTGTTGTCGTGCCAAATGAAAATCTGAAACCGGAATATGCCTATGGAGGTGAGTTAGGTTTAAAGCTGGACTTTAATAAGAAGCTGATTTTAGATATGAGCGCTTATTATACTTATTTAAATAATGCACTGGTTAGAAGGCATTATACTTTAAATGGTGAAAATGAGATCCTATATGATGGTGAATTAAGTAGTATTCAAGCTATTCAAAATGCGTCAAAAGCATGGATCTATGGTTTTGAAGTCGGGGCTAAATGGGCCCTTACAAATCAATTAACTCTAAACTCTCAATATAGCGTTATTGGTGGCACCGAAGAAGCAGGCGCTATTGAAGTTCCGATTAGACATGTAGCTCCTAATTTTGGAAATTCACACTTCATCTGGACAACTAATAATTTTACCATTGATGCCTTTGTTAACTATAATGGCGAACTGTCTTTTAATCAATTGGCGCCTTCAGAAGTTCAAAAGGATTATTTATACGCTTCAGATGCCGACGGGAATCCCTATAGCCCTTCATGGTATACACTTAATATAAGAACACAATATCAGCTAAGTAATTCTACTGCGCTGACGGCCAGTTTAGAAAATATAACCGACCAACGTTATAGAGCCTATTCATCCGGTATTGCCGCCCCCGGAAGGAATTTTATTTTATCCTTAAAATACAGCCTATAAAAAAGCCACCGTTACTGGGCTACTCCAGATAAAGTGGCTTAATTAGTTAGTTGTTTATAATAGTTAATACTTTTTAACTGCTTTTTTACTAATAGTTATTCCGTTAGATAATTCAACTTTAGCAATAAAAACCGAACTTTTTAATTTTGAAAGGTTAAACGTCTCAGAACTTGACGCTGTCTTAAAATTGTATAAAGCCCTTCCTAATAGATCATAAATTTTAACGGATTTAAGCTTTACATTGTTTGACACACTGAACCGGACATTGTCATCTTCCAGTTCTACAATGCTTAGGCCGCCCTCACTTAGAAGCGCATCCTCTGTAGATAATAAGGCACTGCTGTTATAGGCTATTACAAAACGTCCATTAAATTCGCCTACTTCAGAAGTAAAGGTGTAATCGTCGGTTGTTAAATCATGCACTTTATCTAACAGGTTATCTTTTATGTAAATAGGACTAGTGCTTAAAAAATCGCCCTGTACCTGAGCTAAGGATAGAGTATATAAAGTAGCCACCTCAATATTGGTTTTAAAACCTAATTGAACCGTTTCATTTTCATCAAGACTGCTTTCTGCTTTTCCCTGGATAGCAAAACTCCTATCTGAACTTTCGATTTTGGAATATAAGGTTGCCGAAACATCGGAAGGAAGCCTGGGCGCGTCATAATATAAGCCATCATCATTATTGGTGGCTCCGGCAACATAAGCTATAAGAATTTGACCATAAACACCATTATCGGATGTTAAATTCACCCATAACTTATTTGCAGTATAAGTTCCTGATTTTTTAGTAGTAGTATTTTTAAAGAATTGGGCATTACTGGTGCCATCTGCCATTCGCATGGCATTGGTAAACGTTACATTACCATTTGCTAATCCAGCTATGAAAAACGCCTGACCCGAAGGCACATACTGATCAGGAATTACGCCACTTGCTCCTGCCACTCCTCCACTCCCCACAGTGTAAGTTGCATAATCGTTTTGACTAAAATTACTTAATTCATTACCAGGGATCGTATTATCAGGAAGTGTAAACTGAGACCAAAAATAAGCCGCTCCGGCAACGACACCCGAGTTAGCCGTATGAAAGGCGTCAAAATCTATCGCAGAAGGATACGGGTTTCCTATAAAATTCCAGCTTCCGGTTGTATTAATGGCATTATATACTATCGGTGTTGATATATTTCCTGTGTTGAACGCCCCGTCAAACGTAACAATTTCAGTACCACCGGGAAAGTGAAAGGTTGAAGCCGTTGCAGCGTATCCTACTCCGGGAGTCAATACGTCGGTCCCTGAGGCTACTCTCCAATCATTGCCGTCATCATCAATATCATCTCCATCGGCATCAATATAATTACTGGCATTGAAATAAAAACGCCTGTCAGTTGGCGCACTTGGGAAAGCGCCATTAATTGTTTCTCCTGAAACGGGAGAGCTCCAATAAGTATAATACCACCACTGTGGTTTTGCAGGAGTCTCTTTATTCACATAACTTGAGCCGTTTAATGTAAAAGTTCCTCCATTATCATTTTGCACAAAACTTCCGCGTGTTTGTACTGCAATTGTACCATCAACTTCAACATCATTTTCCACTTCAACATAATAGCCGTTATCTACAGTTAAAGTATTCCCGGAAGTCACTATTAAAGTACATGCAGAGAAACTCCCATTAGTTACATTAGTTGTGTAGTTAGCATCAATAACCGCAACCGCTGTAGAGGTTGGAGTTCCATTATCCCAGCTAGTCCCATTCCAAGTAGTTACCGTAGCACAAGAGCCAAGGGCACTAACCGTACCATTAAAGGTGAAGTCATCCAAGCTAAAAGTTTCATTAGCATCTGATGCTCCCCAGGCATAAAATCTAAAGGTAATAGCACTGTCAATATTCTGATAGGAAGCTCCCGATAAATCAATTGTGGTGCCCGCAATGGTTGGACTGCCAATATCGGCTGCATAACTATCTAAACTGCTTCTAAATGCCACACTATTTGGCCCTGAACCTGAAGCCTGACCTGTATAAACAAAGCTTACAAAATCAATCTCGTATCCGGTATTTGGAGTCAGTGTAAATCCATAATAAGCCGTATTATCTAAAGATCCGGTATCCCAGCTTCTGCCGTAATACCCATTATTCCCTGTAAATCCTATGGCACCAATGCCTCTAACAATACCGGAAACGGTAATATTGCTGTTAAATGATTGACCGGCGACATATGGATTTGTAAGTCCCGGGTTGGTACCGGTAACGGGGTTGTCAAAAATACTTTGCCCATACCCAAAATTAAAGGCAATAAGCAATAGGATTAAATAAGTAATCTTTTTCATAATTAAGTAGTTTTGTTTTATAGTATTGGGCAAATTCTTTTTTCTATATAAATATACTATTATTATTTTTGAACTGCATGCCACTACAACCCAAAAAAAATTTTACCGTACAAGAAGCTACCAAAAAACTGGAGCATTATTGTGCGTATCAGGAACGTTGTCATCAAGAAGCTAAGCAAAAACTACAGGGTATGAACATGATTCCTGAAGCCATAGATGTTATCATAGTACATCTGCTAGAGCATAACTATCTTAACGAAGCACGTTTTGCCAAAACATTTGTAATGGGTAAGTTTAGAATAAAGAAATGGGGGCGGCGTCGATTAACTCATGAACTTAAGAAAAAAGACGTAAGCAAAGTTAATATAAATCAGGCACTTGCAGAAATAGCAGAAACGGATTACATCGAGGTTTTCAATGATTTAGCCGAAAAAAGAGCGCATTCCATAAAAGAAAGCGACAAGTCTAAAAAAAGGAAAAAATTAATCGATTATCTGCTCTATCGGGGCTGGGAATCGCATTTAGTGTACGAAAAAGCGTCGGATATCATACGGTAAAACCGTTTTTAGCATGTGTTCTGCTTATAGCCTCAGCATTCTTCCAATCTATCCATTCCTGACCTTTTAACCGTCGCATTACGTTGTCATAGTGGCGCATAAACAGGATATTATAAAGAGCTCTTCCAAAATTTTTAGGGTTTCTGGCCAAAGCACGTAAGCTCATGGAAAACCCGGGTGTAACATATCGCATGTAATGCCAATACCCTTCTGGCATATAAAGGGTCTCACCGTGATTTAATTCGGCTATATAACCTTTCGCATGTTTTAAAGCCGGCCACTTTTCAAAATCCGGATTCTTAAAATCTATATCTTCCCTGGTAATCAATGAATGTGGGATTTTATACAAAAAATCAGTTTGACTTTGGTCAAATAAAATACACTGTTTTTTACCTTCAAAATGAAAATGGAATATATTGGCCAGATCAATATCGTAATGCATAAAAGTATGCGAATCCTCCCCGCCAAAAAATAGCATGGGTATGCCTTTCATAAGCCGTAACCCTAAATCCGGAAACTTAAAATCCTTTTGCAATTGCGGGAGTTCCTTTAAAATATTCCACAAAAAAATGCGGTATTTAGTTGGTTCTTGTTTTAGCAGGTCAATATAATCGGCCATTTTCATTGTAGCATGCGGTTCATTAAAGCCTTCCTCAAAATTAACCGGCCTGTCATCATATAAAGGCACCGTAATATCGCCTGCAATAGCCTTAATATAATCTAAACTCCATTTATTGTACGCGGGCCAATCTTCAATGAGTTGTTCAATAACCACAGGCTTTTGAGGTTTAAAGTAATGCTTAATAAAGGCCTCTTTGGTAATGGTCTTAACCCTGGGAATGTCCTGTAGATTTAGTTTCAAGTTGATGAAATTAGATTGCCAAAGTTAAGAAAACGTTAAGAAACTGGAAATATTATATTTCAGGTTTCCGTTGACAGTTGTCCGTTCCCAGATATAAAAAACCCGCAACGTTACATTAACGAGCGGGTTTTACAATAGTATTGTTCAGCTATTGTTTTATAATTTTAGCACGTTCCTTAGCAGCTTCATTACGTTCAATAGTATGTTCGGGCCTGGTCCACTTAGGCTTTTCGCCTAAACTTTCAAATTCAGAATCCTTAGCTTCAACAGTTTGCGGCTGTACTTTTTTAGTAAATGGTTTTTGAGGTTCTAAACCTAGTAAAGCAAACATTTCCATATCTTCATTCACATCCGGATTTGGTGTGGTTAACAATTTATCTCCGGCAAAGATTGAATTGGCACCGGCAAAAAAGCACATCGCCTGCCCTTCACGGGTCATTTGGGTCCTACCGGCACTTAATCGCACTTGTGTTTCAGGCATTACAATTCTGGTAGTGGCTACCATTCTGACCATGTCCCATATAGAAACCGGTTTTTGGTCTTCAAGTGGCGTGCCTTCCACAGCAACTAACGCATTAATAGGTGTACTTTCCGGTTGCGGATTCAAAGTAGATAGTGCCACCAACATACCTGCACGGTCTTCTAAACGCTCTCCCATACCAATAATCCCACCGCTACAAACGGTCACATTGGTTTTTCTGACATTGTCAATAGTATCCAATCTATCCTGATACCCTCTGGTAGAAATAACCTCTTTATAATATTCTTCAGATGAATCTAAATTATGATTATAGGCATACAATCCGGCTTCAGCTAAACGTTTTGCCTGATTTTCCGTCAGCATGCCTAAGGTACAGCACACTTCCATATCCAGTTTGTTAATGGTACGGACCATTTCCAATACCTGGTCAAATTCTTCACCATCCTTTACATTACGCCAGGCGGCACCCATACAAACTCTGGAACTACCTCCTTCTTTGGCACGCAAAGCCTGCGCTTTAACCTGCTGAACGTTCATCAAATCATTACCCTCAATATCCGTATGATATCTTGCCGCTTGCGGGCAATAGCCACAATCTTCAGAACACCCGCCTGTTTTTATAGATAGCAAGGTACTTACCTGAACCACATTAGGATCATGACGCTTTCTATGGACCGTCGCCGCTTCATAGAGCAACTCCATTAAGGGTTTGTTGTAAATATCCAGGACCTCTTCTTTTGTCCAATTGTGTCTTGTCTCACTCATAACAGCTTAGTTAATCAGCCCCAAAAATACTAATTAAATGGCATTTGGATTTAATTTTACGCAATAATATATGCGCTATTAAAAAACAAAACACCTAAAACAAGTTTTAATAATAGGAACTTTTTTAGGTGTTATCCTGGCTTTTTCAGATGCCCGATCTTAATTATTCTTTCGAACTTTCTTCACCGTTAGATTTAGATTTTTCAGCCACTTTATCCAAATCTTTTTTGATATCGGCACCTTTTAAATATTCCGGGAGCTGCATACCGGCCATATTAAACATTTCCTGCAAAGGAGGCACGGATTTGTACATTCCGGAAAGGAAGTTAGCTGTTGATGATTTTCCATCTTTACTACTTCCGTTTTCCCAAACGGTTACTTTATCTATTTTAATATTTTTAATAGCTTCGGCCTGCGTTTTAACCAACTCCGGTAATTTATCAGCTATCAATAATAATACGGCATCTTTAGAGTTATTACCTGCTGCTTTAACAATTTGATCTAAACCGGCCGCCTGTTTTGTCAATACTTCGTAGAGACCTTCAGCCTCCGCCTGCGCTTTAAATAATATGGCATCTGCCTCTCCTTTTGCTCGCCTTCTAATTCTTTCTGCTTCGGCTTCAGCATCAATTTCAGCTTTTCGTTTATCAATCTCAGCAGGTACAATAACATCTGCCTGTTGCGAGGAACGCTCTCTTTCCGCTCTGGCTGATTCGGCTTCTTTTTCAGCGGCATAAGACTCTTCCAATGCTTTAGCAGCCTGAACTTTTTCGGCAGCTATAGCCACACGTTCTGCTTCAGCTTCACGTTGTCTACGTAACGAATCTGAATTAGCAACAGCAATTTTTGCTGTATTTTCACCTTCAACGGCTTGCGCATTCGCTGCAGCTACCTGAGATCGCTCATCTTGAAGTGCGTTAGCCTCTCCAATAGCTCCGTCCCTGTTCTTTTCAGCTACCGATTTACGAGCGGCATTTATAGCATGGGCGGCAGCTTCTTTACCAAGAGCCTCAATATAGCCTGACTCATCAACAATATCGGTGATATTTACGTTGATAAGCTTGAGACCTACTTTCTTCAACTCAGACTCTACAGATTGCGAAATATTGGCTAAAAATTTATCTCTATCCGAGTTAATTTCTTCAATATCCATAGAGGCCACCACCAAACGTAGCTGACCGAAGATAATCTCCTGAGCTAATTCCTGAATTTCATTTTGCCCCAACCCAAGCAAACGCTCAGCCGCGTTTTGCATGATACCTGGTTCTGTAGAAATACCAATGGTAAACCTGGAAGGCACATTAACACGAATGTTCTGCTTAGAAAGAGCGTTTACAAGATTTACCTCAATGGAAATTGGGGTTAAATCTAAATATTCATAATCCTGGATTACAGGTAAAATAAAGGCGGCTCCACCATGGATACATTTAGCCGATTTGCCACCGCCTACTTTTCCGTAAACTACAAGGATTCTATCTGAGGGGCAACGTTTATAACGTCTGATTAAAATGATTAAGAAAAGGAATATAAATAATACTCCAAAAATAAGGGCCATAGGAAAACCTAGATTAAGACCCTCCTGCGCGATCAGTAATTTCATAAGTGTGTTGTTTTATTGGTTCTATTGGTTTTTTTGTTTCTCCTACTATTAAAATGCCATTGGCGGTAACATCTACTACCTTAATAATGGTGCCTGATTTTAAATCGACAAAAGAATCTGTTAAGGCATCCAACTCCCGTAAAGCCCCCTGTATTCTAACACTGACTTTACCCATTCTGGAACGGTTGGCACCTATGGTCAGGTAAACCTCGCCTATAGCATTTATAGCATTTTTATATTTTAATGTACCACTATCTGTTAATTTCCCCATAAAGTAAAACATGGCAGCCATAATGACCATCATAAGTAGTCCGCAAACAAATGAAATGGCTATGGAAAGCGGATTGCTAAGACCAGCCTCTAAGCACCCTATACCGGTCCATCCAAAAATGGTGAAAAATCCAACCAGGTTTTTAAAGGTGATAAACTGAAACCCGATACCGGCATCAGCCTCCATTTCAGCATCAATATCATCAAACTCTTCGGCATCACCACCCGTAAAAGCCAGTATGATTACTATGGTAAAAACAAGCGAGCCAATAATGGCTATAAGCCAATAAATCTTTGCAAGCAATTCTAAATTTGAAAACCACTCAGTCATAATTTATGAGAATAAATATTAGTAATTAAATATACGATCTTTTAAAAGTTTTTCAACTTTATTTTGAAAGAAAAATAGACACCGCATTGCCACCGAAGCCTACAGCGTTTACCAGGATATTTTTAATGGTATGGGGTTGTTTTTGATCCTCTAAATAAGGAACACCAACAAATTTTTGATGTATTAGCATTAAGATGGCTAATTCTAAGCTTAAGGTACCTGAAGCCCCAAATGTGTGGCCTACTTTCCATTTATTTGTAGTTAAAGCAGGCATATTGTTACAAAATATTTTTTCAATGGCCTTGTATTCACTCAAATCACCTTTAACGGTACCGGGTGCATGCATCACAATCACATCTACAGATTCCGGTGGGTTATCCCCTAAAGCCATTTTCATGGAATGCTGAAAACACTGGGCATCACTGGAAATGGAAATATTATGCTCTAAAATTTCGGTAGCATAACCATACCCTTTTATAACAGCCAAAGCGTTATCTTTTTGGCCTTCCTCCAAACAAACCATAGACGCCCCTTCGCCTAAAATCATCGTGTTTTGCTTTTTTTTCAAATCTAATGCACGACAAGGGAAAGATGCTTCGCCAAACTCAGCATGATCATTGCTATTTAATTTGGCTTTTGAATAAATTTTCAAAGCTTGCATTTGTGCAATGGTGAAAGCCGTTAGAGGTGCTTCACTTCCGCCCACTAAAAATTTATTGCACATTCCCGAATTAATCCAGGCAATACCATTCAGCATGGCATGCAAAGCCGTTGAACAGGTAATGGAATGACTAATTTCAGGGCCCTGGGTTTGCAAATCATGTGCCACCCAGGAAGCTATATTCCCCAAAGTAGTTGTTGGCGAACTTAGGGTTTTTGCCTTATTATGCTTTAAAAAACTTCTATGGTAATTCTCAAAAAGTGTTGTAGCTCCCCTGGATGATCCAATATTGATCCCAAAATTATCAGACGCCTGCCAGTGGGCTAGCTTTATAGCCTGCCTTGACGCATACATAGCATATAAAACCGTGTCATCAAGTAATTTGTATTTTGGATCTGACTGACGTAAGGCCTCAATTTCTTTTTTTACTTCCTGAGGAAGTTGCGCAACTAAAGCTTGCTCGCCTTGAAATGATCTTTCAGAAATACAATGCGTGCTGCTTTGATAATTTTCCCAGGCTTCGGTTAAAGATTTTCCCAACGGGGAAATTGATGAAACAGCAGTTATAGAAATTGGTTTTTGCATACGCTTTTGTCAGGCTGAGTTTATTTCAGCATCTCACTTTAGTTGGTAGGCAAAAGTACATGTTCTCTCCTTTATTTCACAGTAATTCATAGTGAGAAAAACAAATTCTTAAAATAGTGTAACAACTAATGGAGAAAACACACCTATCTTTATGTAAAATTATATAGATACTATGGAGGAAATAAAACAAAAAAGTTGGTTTGGCAGAAATTGGCTTTGGGTGGTCCCGGTTGGAGGTTGCCTGACCCTGATCGTTTTAGCAGTTTTGGGAATAGGAACGTTGTTTGTTGGTGTTTCCAAAATGTTTACATCTTCTGCGCCTTATGAATATGCTTTAAGCGAAGCATCAAACAATACCGAGGTTATTGCTGCTCTAGGTGAACCTATTGAGTCTGACGGTATCATTAGTGGTAATATTTCCTTAAAAAATAATGATGGCGAAGCCAATTTTTCAATACCCATAAAAGGTTCATACGGAACAGGGTCTATTACAGTGATTGGAACCAAAACAGATGGTGAATGGCACTATGAATCTTTATATGTTACCATAAAGGGAACCCAGGAAAGTATTAACTTACTCAAAAAAGAGCTAGAGAGTATCTAACGCGGCTTCAATGACTTTGTAAATGGTATCCATTTGTGTCTTGGTGATTACATAGGGTGCCTGAATATAAATGGTATTTCCCAGAGGGCGCAGAAAAACGCCCTGTTCCATAAAGAATTTAAAAAGCTTGTCCCGTAAATCACCGTAGCGTTCCATTTCCACATTGAGATCGAGTGCAAAAATGACACCTGTTTGACGTATTGATTTTACTTTCGGATGGTCTTTTACACGCGCTCCAAAATGTTTATGTGACGCTATGATGTCCTTAATATTATTCTGAATTTCTACAGATTGCAATAATTCCATACCGGCCAATGCTGCCGTACATGCCACGGGGTTAGCAGAATAAGTATGGGCATGAAAGAGTCCTTTACCTATATCATCACTATAGAATGCGTCATAGATTTCCTGAGTGCAGGTTGTAATAGCCATAGGGACCAAACCACCTGTTAAAGCTTTGCTCAAACAAATAACATCCGGTTTTGTTGCAATATCATCCGAGGCAAAATAGCTTCCTGTTTTTCCAAAACCGGTCATGACCTCATCGGCAATGGTTATAACATTGTTCTCTTTACAAAACTTTAGAATGTCATTCAATCCAATAGTATCATACATTTTCATGGCTGCAGCACCCTGAACCAGGGGTTCGTAAATAAACCCCGCTACTTTATTGTTGTTAACCATGTCCTGCAAAAGACCCAGGATCTCCCGATGGTTCTTTCCATCAGGTGTTGGAATTCGTTTCACGGTAATGAAAAACTCTTCAAAAGGCCCGTTGTAGACTGATAATCCCGAAACACTCATAGCTCCAAAAGTATCGCCGTGAAACCCCTCATCAAAAGCAATTAAAACATTACGCCTGTCACCATTGTTGGAATGGTATTGCAAGGCCATTTTTATACCTATTTCAACAGACGTAGACCCGTTGTCGCTAAAGAAAATTTTGTTTTGGTTTTCAGGTAATATTTTGATCAGTGCTTCTGATAATTTAACGGCCGGTTCATGTGTAAATCCGCTAAAAACAACCTGATCCAACGCTTGCATCTGCTCAAAAACCCTGCTCGTTATGTAGTCATTACAATGTCCATACATACAGGTGTACCATGAAGCAATGGCATCAATGTATTCATTACCATCTTCATCATAAAGCACGCAGCCTTTTGCTTTAGTAATAGCTATGGCTTCCGGGTGCAATTTATGTTGCGTTAACGGATGCCAAATGTGTTTTTTATCGCGCTCCTTTAGGCTCATATTTCGTCATGCTGAACTTGTTTCAGCATCGCATTATTAAATTAATATTCTAATGTTTTTAAAGTGGGATTAATAGTCCTAATTAGATTTAGCTTCCACTCTTTATGCCAGTTATTTAATTGTTTCTCTCTAGAAATCGCTTGTTCAATATCGGAAAATGTTTCGTAATAAATTAAATCTTTAAGATTATATTTTTTGGTGAATTTTGAAGCAGTTTCATTATAATGCTCTTCCAAACGCCTCGAAAGGTCGGCCGTAATACCTACATAAAACGTAGTTCTATACTTATTTGTTAATATATAAACAAAACTTGATTTCATGTTTCTTGTGTGACCCTGAAACTAGTTCAGGGTGACGAGCTCCTTTTATAAAGCTTTCAAATTATCTTTAAAAGCCCTGGCATATTCCTTTACTACATTTCGATCAAAATAAGGCTCTTCATTTATCCGGCCTATTATGGGCACCCCGGTCATTTTCTTAATGATACTTTCCGTAGTTGGATGTTCATCGCCACTGAAAAGGATGAAAACCTCAAAACCTTTTTCTTTTAAATTATTTACCGTAAGCAGGGTATGATTGATGCTTCCTAAATAATGGCGTGAAACCACAATAACTTTATCCGTAGGTTCCATAAGGTCTAATATGGTTTCGGTATCATTAACAGGAACCAATAACCCGCCGGCACCTTCAATAACCAAATGGTTGGATGTTTCAGGCCTGTTAATTTGAGTTTTTTCAATGGTAATTCCATCAATTTCTGCCGCGGCATGTGGGCTCATAGGCGTATGTAACGCAAAACTGTTGGGATGAAATTTTGATTTGGAATTAGATACCAATCGTTTCACTTTTTTAGTATCGCAATTGTCAAGTTCTCCGGCCTGAACAGGTTTCCAGTAATCAGCTTTCAAAGCTTCGGTAATTATGGCTGCGGCAATGGTTTTGCCAACATCAGTAGAGATTCCGGTTATAAAGTATGTTTTCGACATGTATTGTCATCCTGAACTTGATTCAGGATCCCTTTTTGTGTTAGTTATGGATTCCGCACAGTCATTGAGGTGCTCGAAATGTGTGCGAAATGACAAAATTAATAAATATACTTAGCAAGTAACGCTAAAACTTCCTTGATTTCCTGTTCAGAATTATAACTGTGCAAACAAAAGCGTAATCGCTCTTGTCCTTCCGGCACTGTGGGCGATAAAATGGGTTTTACATCAAAATCATGGTCCTGTAACTTTTTGGCTATTGATTTTACAAGGCCATTTCCGGAAATAATACAGCAATGAATGGCAGAATGGCTTTCAATAAACAAATCTTGCAGGTTGTTATTCAAAATACCATTCTTAAAATACAGAATGTTTTGAAGTAATTTTTGCTTTTGGTCTGTTGTTACAAGTGCTCCATAAACCGCATGAATTGTAGCGAGAGTATGTGGTGTTAAAGCTGTGGTATAAATAAAACTTCTGCTAAAGTTGATCAGGTATTCTTTTAAGGTGTCACTTCCAAGAATAGCTGCTCCATGACAGCCCAGCGCTTTCCCAAAGGTTATCAAACGGGCAAACACCTGGTTTTCTATTTTTAAATGCCGGACAAGACCTTCGCCCCTGTTTCCAAAAACACCAACGGCATGGGCTTCGTCTACCACCAAATACGCTTTATGTATTTGACACAACTCGGCTAGCTTTACCAAATCCGGAGCATCACCATCCATGGAGAAAACAGATTCGGTAACAACATAAATATTGGCATCACTCTCAGCAAAACGAAGCATCTTTTCACCCAGATCTTCCAAATCATTATGCTTAAATTTATACGCTTTAGCATGGCTCATTGAAATACCATCTCTAATGGACGCGTGACACCATTCGTCATAAATAATAACATCGCCGCGCTGTGGTACTGAAGAAAAGAATCCTATATTAGCATTGTAACCGGAATTAAAAATAAGGGCGGATTCACTATGGTGAAAATCGGTTAAAATGCTTTCGACAACTCTATATAAAGCATAATTACCCGATAATAATCGCGAGCCTGTTGCTCCATTTTGCCTGATATTATGCCCTGTTAAATAATTATGGGCATTATTAAAAATGGTTTCATTTTCAGAAAACCCTAAATAATCATTAGATGAAAAATCAATCTGATTGGTTTGATCTTTAAGTGTTCGCAGCGCATTGTTTGCTTTACGGTCATCTAACTTTTGCTGTAGTTTTTTAGGGAATTGCATAAAACAAATGTATGTAAAATTTGTACTTTTGAATCGATATCAATTTGTATTCTTTTTAATTATGAAATCTTTCTTAGTTGCTTTTCTGTTTTTTATAGGGTTCACAGGCTTTTCACAGGACAACCATATTGTAAAAACCGAAGATGGCAGGCGTGTGTTGCTTAAAGCAGACTTCACCTGGGAATACATAGATTTAAAAAAGCCTAAAGAAGTTGAGCAAGTTGAAATTCAAAAACCTAATCCTTCAAATGGTAACACCTGTGAATTGGCTAAAGATTTTGTAGAGCCAAAATTGAATAAAAAAATACAGACACAACTGAAAAAAGGGCGTGCTACTATGGCTCACGTAAAACAGAAAGTAGCTAAAGACCTTAAATGTGATGTTGAAGATGTGGTGTTATTATCCGCTTCAGAAACCAAAGCAAGTGGCACCTATAACTTTTGCGTCAATGGCACAAAAGTTACCTACAAACGCACCGGACACAGTATTGTAAAAAAGATAAAGTTATTTTAGAGTTAATCTGCGTATACAATTTTACCGGCTTCTTTGGTGGCTTTTTTATTTACCCATTTGTGATGTCCTCTTTCTCTGGCATCTAACAAATCAATATTTAGTTTTTCTGAGATTAAGAGTCCTTTTTCAATTGCCTTATCGTAATTTTTTAAAGCCATTAGATTTAAAATGCCATTTTTTTGATACCACAGGTTAATTAGGTAATAACCACCATTTTTGAATACAGAAATGTACTCTGGATCTACCAAGTTTTGCCATACTTCCTTGTATCTAAAAACACCTACTCTGTATTGATGCTGAATTTTTTTGTCTTCAATTCTAATGTGAATACTATGCGAAGCAATAGACATAAATGTGGAGGAAAATATGATAATGAGTAAAATGGATAAAAGTATTATGACTGTCCATCTATCCGGATGATTCCATATATCTTTATGCATAAACAAGTAAATGGTATAGGTAAAAAAACCTGCATAAAGCAATGATACAATAATTTTATTAATTATTGGTTTACTTGATTCTCTTATAATAAGGTCTGCTTTAGACATTAAACAAATGTATAAAATACATATCTTTAGTAAGGTAAATTACGTTTCAGAATTGAAAACAAACATAACATATCAAAGAGCTTCAACAGATGAAGAATTACAGCAAATTTTAAAACTTCAAAAAGCGAATAGTATCGCTTCTATTTCAGAGGAAGAAAAACAAAAGGAAGGTTTTGTTACGGTGCATCATAACTTTGATATCTTACAAGCCATGAATAATGCATGCGCTCATATTATTGCCAAACATAATAACAACGTTGTTGGGTATGCCCTTTCTATGACCAAAGATTTTAGAGATAAAATTGATATTCTGAAACCCATGTTTCAGCAAATTGATAGTTCGTTAAAAACCAACCTTAATTATGTAGTCATGGGGCAAATCTGTGTAGATAAATCGTATAGGGGCCAAGGGGTGTTTAGAGGGTTATACCATCACATGAAACAAGAACTCAATCATCAATTTGAAACAATCATTACATTAATTGATGTTAAAAATACACGCTCCATAGCCGCACACAGAGCTGTTGGGTTTAAACTTTTAAAAAACTTCGCTCAGGGAGATAAAAGTTTAGATCTTGTAATTTTAGATATCTAACAGGCTTTTTTTAAAGTCATTTTCTTGTATCTTTATAGGCACTGGTATAATCCGGATCTCTAAACAACAGACTTATATGATGCTACACCAATCTACAAACTTGACATTATTTACTCCGGAAGTCGTAAAAGACGCCCTTGGAGCCCTATTTTTTGACACCGGAATTTCAGCGGGATTCCCATCGCCTGCCGAGGACTTTAAAGAACAGCGTTTATCATTAGATAGAGAGCTTGTAAAAAACAAGGACACTACTTTTTTTGCACGCGTCAGCGGCCAGTCTATGATAGGCGCTGGATTGGATGATAAGGATCTACTGGTAATTGACAGAAGCCTGGAACCGGAAAACAATAAAATAGCCGTTTGTTTTTTAGATGGCGAGTTTACCGTAAAACGCCTGAAAGTTAAGAACGGTGAAGTCTGGTTACAACCTGAGAACCCCAATTACCCTATTATTAAAGTAACACCGGAAAATAGTTTTGTAATCTGGGGGATTGTTACTAATGTGATAAAAAAGGTATAAACAAATGTATTAGGTAGAAAAAAAGAGCCACAATGTCTTGTGGCCCTCAGCTATCAATTTTAGGGTAAACTAAACTGATTAATTTATGATAAATCTTCGACAGTAGCACCCGGGGCATTAGTTTTAACAGACGCAATACCATTCTCCATGGCGCTGGAAGAAGAATACATTTCACTAGTTCCAATCACCTGGCTATTTCCAGCTTTTAGATTAAAATATGGTTTTCCGCTTTTAGATTCTAAACGGTCATATCTGGTATCGTCCGGTGCATTCTTCTTAACGGATTCAATGCCATTGTTACATCCTGATTTAGCAGCATAACCTTCACTAGCCAGGATGGTCTGTCCATTACCAGCTTTTAATCTAAATCTAAATTCGCCTTTTTTGTCTTTGTAAATTTCAAATTTTGCCATGTTGAAAGGGTTTTAATAATTCAAGTATACCGTTAAGACACAAGAGACTATGATTGGTCACATTTATGGGGAAAATTCAATGCCCCCGGAAACAAAAAAGACTTGTTTTGTACAAGTCTTTGTAGATAAGCTCAGTAATCTAGTGACTCCTCCAGGATTCCCTTCGACTTCCCTCAGGATAAACCTCGAATCATAAAGCTACGCTTTATCAGTGCTCTGCACTATTGGCTACCTCTCTTTGTGACTCCACCAGGATTCGAACCTGGATCTAAAGTTTAGGAAACTTTTGTTCTATCCCTTGAACTATGGAGCCAAAAAAACCACCTAATTTCTTAGATGGTTATCTTAAGTCGCTCCTCAGGTTGGGCTCGAACCAACGACCCTCTGATTAACAGTCAGATGCTCTAACCAACTGAGCTACTGAGGAAGGTTATTTCCGCTTTTGCGAGCGCAAATATATATATATTTTTAATTACTACCATGTAATTTTTAAAAAAATTTACCCGAAAATAGCTTTATAAATATCGTTTCCATTAGCAAACAAAACCAAAGCAATTAAAATAAAGAAGCCTACCATTTGTGCATACTCCATAAACTTATCTCCCGGTTTTCTTCCGGATATCATTTCATATAGCAAAAACATAACATGACCACCATCCAAAGCAGGTATTGGTAACAAGTTTAAAACGGCTAGCATGATGGATAAAAACGCCGTAATATTCCAAAATGCCTGCCAACTCCAGGTAGCAGGAAATATATTAAATATGGCATAAAATCCGCCCACGCCTTTATAGGCTCCCGTACTTGGGGTAAATATAGCTCCCAATTGCTCCCAATAAGAGGCTAATTTATCTTTTGCCTTTTTTAAACCAACAGGAAATGATTCAAGGAACGTATATGTTTTAGTATCAAATTTATAATAGCCCAGCCTTTCCAGGTTATCTTCTGTAACACCACTATAAACCAATCCTAACTTACTATCATCATTGATACTTAATGGCAATTCTACTTCTTGGCCTTCTCTCAAAACTTTGGCATTTACTTCCTGGCCCCTGAACTTTTCTAAACCAACCTTTACCTCATCAATATATTTTGTTTTAAAGTCATTTAATCCAATTAAAATATCGCCTTTTCTAATGCCACTATTTACATTGTGTGATGTATCCGGAACTTTTGCAATAGCAAAAGGCATTCTAAGATCTATAAAACGCTTTTCTTTTGAATCGATTAACTGAGCTAAAAAATCTTCTGGTAAAGTAACTGTTGATTGAACACCATCTCTTTCAATAGTGATTTCTTTTCCAAAAAGAACCTTTTCTGAGATCTCAGAAAAATTCCGGATCTTATAACCATCCACTTCAAGAATCTTATCTCCTGTTAATAATCCGGCTTTGTTAGCCACACTACTTTCAATTAAAAGACCGTCTTTAATATTTTCATTTGGCAAAAACTTATCTCCATAAAAATAACTCATCCCGATGTAAATAAGGATGGCCAGAATAAAATTAACCGTGACCCCTCCTAACATAATTATTAAACGCTGCCAGGCAGGTTTGGTTCTAAACTCCCAGGGCTGTGGTTCTTGCGCCATTTGCTCGGTATCCATACTTTCGTCAATCATACCGGAAATTTTCACATAACCTCCTAAGGGTAACCAACCAATACCATATACGGTTTCACCTATTTTCTTTTTAAACAGTGAAAATTTAACATCAAAAAACAAATAAAACTTCTCTACTCTGGTTTTAAAAGCTTTAGCCGGAATGAAGTGCCCCAACTCATGCAAAACAATCAGTAGTGAAAGACTCAATAAAAACTGAGATATTTTTATAACAAACTCCATATGTCTTCAATCAAAATTTTTGATAACCGCACAAAAGTAAACTTTTAAACCAAGTATAAAAAGACATTTATACTTTGTACATCTATTTAACACTAATTTAAGTTTCAGTATAACCGAAGAAGTACAAATTTCATTGTATTTTTGCTGAAATTTATTTAGTGCTCCGTTAAAATGCTTTCATTTTTCAAAGACTACAAGATATTCGCTATTGTTTTTGGCGTTATTTCGGTGATTATTGTGGCTATCATCTACAATACACTTAACGTATATCAGCCGCTCCCAATATATCAACCCTCTATGGTAAGCACCGAATTAGTGGACAGTACCATCCAATATAAAAAGAAATACCATAAAATAGCCGATTTTTCATTAGTCAATCAAAATGGTAAAACCGTTACTCAAAAAGATTATGAGAACAAAATTTATGTGGCCGATTTCTTTTTTACCACCTGCCCAACTATTTGCCCAATTATGACCAAAAACATGGCAAGCATTCAAAAAGAAATTCTGAATGATAACGACGTGATGTTATTATCACACTCGGTTACGCCCGAAATTGACACGGTGGCGCAGTTAAAGCGTTATGCTGAAAAAAAAGGAGTAAACGACAGTAAATGGAATTTAGTGACCGGTGATAAAAAACAAATCTATAAACTGGCCAGAAAAAGTTATTTAGCGGTAAAAGATAATGGTGATGGGGGACCTTTCGACATGATCCATACCGAAAACTTTATGCTTATTGATAAGAAACGACAGATTCGCGGGTTTTATGATGGCACAAAACCGGAAGAGATTAAACGTTTATTAAAAGATATTTTTCATTTAAAGGAAGAGTATAAACTCTAACTGTTTAAGATAAAAAAAGCTCCTGACATCATCAGGAGCTTTTTTTAATTTGTTGGGGCATTATAACTTATTTATAACGTCTTCTTGAATTCCAAACTACAGAGCTTGCATTACTAAAAGTTTTTGTTAATGTTCCAACTTTAGTTTCCACTACTATTTTTCGATTACTTCTTTCCATAATTTTATATATTAATTACAGAGGCAAAATTAAGCGACTTATAATCAGTAAAAAACAAGTATTTTCGCACATTTATATGCTATATTAACACCAAAACATCCTTTTTTATCTATTTTTACCCAATATACTATCGATGAGTTGCCGAATTATTAAGTCAATTGGTATAAAAATATTATTAAAAACTCTTTTTGATTCACTTTTTACTTCTAAACTTTTACATTACTTTTGCTTCTTTAAAATCAATCTAAATAAGCTTGCAGCATACTTTAGCACATCTTAAAAAGGGCGAACGCGGTGTTATTACTGATGTTTCATCTGATCATATCCCCTTAAAACTTCTTGAAATGGGGTGTTTACCGGGCAACGAGGTAGAGCTTGTTCAGGTGGCGCCTTTTGCAGACCCCATGTATTTAAACATTAACGGATCGCACCTGGCTATCAGAAAGGAAACTGCTATTCATATTTTAATTGAAAAAGTAGCGAATGAGTAAGCAGATCAACGTAGCCTTAATAGGAAACCCAAATACGGGAAAAACCTCTGTATTTAATGCCCTGACCGGTTTAAACCAAAAGGTTGGGAACTATCCGGGCATTACAGTTGAAAAGAAAGAAGGCGTTTGCAGGTTGCCCCGGGGGATTAAAGCCCATATTATTGATTTACCTGGAACGTATAGTTTAAATGCTTCATCGCTTGACGAGAACGTTGTTATTGAACTGCTCTTAAACAAAAACGACAAGGATTTCCCCGATATTGCCGTAGTTGTTACCGATGTTGAGAATTTAAAACGAAATCTGCTGCTTTTCACCCAGATCAAAGATTTGGAAATCCCAACGCTGTTGGTGATTAATATGGCCGATAGAATGCGATACAAGGGCATTTCTTTGGATATTGACTACTTAGAAGCGCACCTGAAAACAAAAATTGCCTTAATAAGTACACGCAAAAATGAGGGTATTGACGGGTTACGAGAACTGATAACCAACTACAAAGAGGTTTCTACCGAACCTTGTTTAAAAACCACAGATATAGATCCTGCCTACTTTGAAAATTTACAAAAGGCATTTCCAAACCAATTGCTTTATAAGCTATGGCTGGTAATTACACAGGATGTTAACTTTGGTAAAACGGACAGAAAGGAAATTGATGCCGTTACCAGTTTTAAAACCAAAAGTAAGGCCGATCTAAAACGTCTACAGCAAAAAGAAACCATTAAACGCTATCAATTCATTAATAATGTATTGAAAAAAGGGCAAACTATTGACCTCTCTCAAGCTAAAGATCTCCGTATTAAATTAGATAGGATATTAACGCATAAAGTTTGGGGCTATGTCATTTTTATTGCCATTTTGCTTTTGATCTTTCAGGCTATTTATGACTGGTCTGAAGTTCCGATGGATTTTATTGACGGTGTTTTTGCTTCTTTAAGCGAATGGACCAAAAACGTCTTGCCTTCAGGAGCCTTTACTGACTTAATTGCCGAAGGGATCATTCCCGGGCTTGGAGGCATCGTTATTTTTATTCCACAAATAGCTTTCTTATTTCTATTCATAGCGGTGTTAGAAGAAAGTGGTTATATGAGTCGTGTGGTGTTTTTAATGGATAAAATTATGAGACGTTTTGGCCTTAGCGGTAAAAGTGTGGTGCCATTAATTTCGGGTACGGCCTGTGCTATTCCGGCGGTTATGGCAACCCGTAACATTGAAAGCTGGAAGGAGCGTTTAATAACCATTTTAGTCACACCTTTTACAACATGTTCAGCAAGATTGCCGGTGTATTTAATAATCATCTCTTTGGTGATTCCAAAAGGCAAATTTTTGTGGTTAAGCTATCAGGCATTAACATTAATGTTATTATACTTCCTAGGTTTTGCGACGGCAGTATTATCGGCTTACATTTTAAGTAAGCGTTTAAAAATTAAAAGCCGCTCATTTTTTGTGGTTGAGATGCCCAATTATAAGCTGCCCATGATTAAAAATGTGGCTATAACGGTAGTTGAGAAAACCAAATCCTTCGTGTATGGCGCCGGTAAAATCATTTTAGCTATCTCAATAATCTTGTGGTTTTTAGCTTCTTATGGTCCGGGAGACAATTTTAACAATGCCGAAGTCATTATCAAAACCGAATATGCCTCAGAAAATTTAAGCGAGAAGGACTTGCAACATAAAATAGCGTCGCATAAACTGGAACACTCCTTTATTGGTATAGCCGGAAGATTAATAGAGCCTTCTATAAGGCCATTAGGTTATGACTGGAAAATTGGCATTGCCATAATAAGCAGTTTTGCTGCACGTGAAGTATTTGTTGGGACTTTAGCCACTATTTACAGTGTGGGCAGTGATGATGAAGACACCATTAAAAACAGAATGGCAGCCGAAATTAATCCGGTTAGAGGCGGCCCCTTATTCACTTTTGCATCAGGAATTTCATTATTGCTGTTTTATGCCTTTGCTATGCAATGTATGAGCACGCTGGCTATTGTAAAAAAAGAGACCAATAGTTGGAAATGGCCTGTCCTGCAATTGGCAATTATGTCTTCTTTTGCTTATCTTGTAGCTTTAGTAGCGTTTCAATTTTTGAAATGACAAGGTCTCAAAAACGATGATAAATCATGAATGATATCATTCAAAATATACTTGTTTTCACTGCCATAGCACTTGCTATGCTATTTTTGATTAAAAAATTCATCTTACCAAAATCAAAAACCAAAAAAGCTTGTGGGAATGACAACGATTGCGCTTGTCATTAATCCAGGTAAATTACCTTGAGGCAAGTCTCGGAGCATTTAAATCTCCATGATCGGGTAAAACAGGAAACGCTTTTTGTATATTGAACCAAAATAAAATACAAACTGCTTTCATGAAACTCAAACTTGCTGTCTCCGCTTTTTTCTTACTAACCAGTATCGGTCTTTTTTCTCAAAATAATAAGGATGTCATTCGTTTAATTGATGCTGAACTTCGCCATTTTGAAATCTGGCAGGGTGTACCACATAGTTCGGTAAAAGGCCTGCCGGAAGGCACCTATCAATCAGACAATGTTCATAACGGAAAACCTATAGGGTTAGATGCTAATCTTAAAAATGTGTTTTCAGTTATCGTGGAAAACGGTAAGCCCGTTTTAAAAATTACCGGTGAAATTTACGGCGGTTTAACTACGAAAGCGTCTTTTGAAGACTATCATTTAAGCGTTTTCTTTAAATGGGGCGATAAGAAATGGGCTCCAAGATTGGATGTAAAAAGAGACAGCGGTATTTTATACCATTGCTATGGTGACCATGGCCGTTTTTGGAAGACCTGGAAAACCTGCCTGGAATACCAGGTGCAGGAAACCGACTTAGGCGATTTCATTCCTTTGGGAGGTAATACCGAAACACCAAAAGTTGACGGCCCTAAAGTTGAAATCAGAGGCGACTTTAAAAACCAGAAGAAGTTTGATCCTAATTCTGAAATCTATTCGGATGGCAGTGGTTATATCCATGCAGCTTCCGAACATGATGCGCCTCATGGTGAGTGGAATCATTTGGAAATCTATGTAATAGGCAATGATGCGGTACATGTTGTAAACGGTAACATTGTGATGGTGGTTGAAAATGCCGTTAATCCCGAAACGGGCAAGCCTTTAACCAGTGGCCAGATCCAAATTCAATCAGAAGCGGCAGAATGCTACTATAAAGATTTAGAATTAACTCCTATTAAAAAGTTTCCCAAAGAAATAACAAATAACGTGAGGTTTAAGTAAACTTTAATCGCTTCCTTAATAATGGTTATTCCCTTAATTAAAACAATTCAAGGGAATTTTTTATTGCTAATTATTATTTTTTAATTACATTTGAAAATATTTTTAAGCTTACTTAAAAATTAATTAAAGTATAACGAATGTCTGTAGCGATTGAAAATTTTGTAAAAGCGATTTACAAAAACGGAAAGCGGGATAACAATAACACGAAACCCGGTAATATTGCCAAAGAATTAGGTATATCTAATGCCGCCGCCACTGATATGGCTAAAAAACTGGCTGTTAAGGATTTACTGCATTATCAAAAGTATCAACCTTTAAAGCTCACCGATAAAGGCACTAAAATGGCACTTTCGGTCATTAGAAAGCATCGCCTTTGGGAAGCCCTATTGTTCAAAATGTTTGATATGTCGCTACACGATATACATCGTGAGGCGGAGCTTCTGGAGCATCAAACCTCTGACCTTTTAGCAAATAAGATCAGTGAATATTTAGGTAACCCCAAGTTTGATCCACATGGTGACCCCATTCCAAATGCGGATGGAGAAATCACTACCACAGATACCTCTATTTCATTATCAAATGCTAAAGAAGGTAGGACTTATATTATTTCACGTTTAATGAGCGATGATAAGGAGTTTTTTGATTTCTGTGCTCAAAACGGATTAAAATATGGCAATACTCTGGTAGTATCAAAACAATTCAGTAAAAATAAAATGACCCAAATCCTGATAAACAACAATACTATTTTACTAAATCAGGATTTCACTAGTATTATCTACGTAAATGAAAACGATTAAGTTATTGCTATCCCTTTTATTAATTGGGAACAGTTATATGTATGCTCAAAAAATTACAGGAAAAGTAACGTCAAATGATGAGGCACTTCCGTATGTCAATGTTTACCTTAAAAGCATATCCAAAGGGAGTACCACAGATGAGTCCGGAGCTTTTGTAATCAATCATGTTAAACCAGGGAGCTATACCATTATAGCGTCTTATACAGGTTACAAAAAGGTGGAAAAACGAATTGCAGTAGGCACCGAAAATATTGTGATAAACTTCAATTTAGAAGAAACAGAAAGTCTAAACGAAGTCATTGTAACCGGTACTTTAAAAGCGGTTTCCAGGTTAGAAAGCCCGGTTCCCGTTGAAGTCTATTCGCCTGCCTTTTTCAAAAAAAACCCAACACCAAATGTTTTTGAAGCTTTACAAAATGTGAACGGCGTAAGACCTCAACTTAACTGTAATGTCTGTAATACGGGTGACATTCATATTAACGGTTTGGAAGGCCCTTATACCTTAGTTTTAATTGATGGTATGCCCATCGTTAGTGGTTTGTCAACAGTTTATGGTTTGTCAGGTATCCCAAATTCATTGATTGAACAGGTAGAGGTGGTAAAAGGCCCTGCGTCCTCACTTTACGGTAGTGAAGCTGTAGGTGGGTTGATCAATATTATTACCAAGCTACCGGAACATGCCCCTCTAGTTTTTGCCGATAATTTTATGAGTGATTGGGAAGAAACAAATCTGGACCTAGGGTTTAAAGCTAAAGTTGGGAGCAAAGCACATATGCTAACCGGCATTAATTATTACAATTACTCGAATCCCATAGATGACAATAATGATAATTTTACCGATGTGACATTGCAAGATCGCATTTCAGTGTTCCAAAAATGGGATTTTAAACGAAAAGATAATCGCTTATTTTCTTTGGCAGGACGCTATTTTTATGAAGATCGCTGGGGTGGTGAATTACAATGGAATAAAAGTTTTAGAGGAGGGAATGAAGTCTATGGTGAAAGCATTTACACGTCACGTTATGAAATCATCGGGAATTACCAGTTACCTATCGATGAAAAAATAAACTTCCAGTTCTCTTATTCAGATCATGATCAAAATTCGGTCTACGGAGACACGCCTTATTTGGCACAACAACGTATTGGTTTCGGACAATTAATTTGGGATAAACCCGTAAAGAATCATGACTTATTATTTGGTTTGGCTGCGCGTTATAACTTTTATAATGACAACACAACAGCTACCGTTACTGCAGATGAAGTCACCATTCCTTCCATATTTGTTCAGGATGAAATTACCCTATCTGAAAAACAACGTTTGCTATTGGGAGCCAGATATGATTATGATGACCGCCACGGTTCCATTTTTACCCCAAGGATAGCTTATAGGTTCAAACCTACCCAAGACGACATTTTAAGGTTGAATGCCGGCACAGGATTCAGGGTAGTGAATTTGTTTACTGAAGAACACGCGGCCCTTACGGGAGCTCGTGATGTGATTATTGAGGAGGCTTTAGAACCTGAGCAATCTTATAATCTCACCCTTAACTATCTGAAAAAAATATATTCAAAATCAGGTAAGATCTTTACCCTTGATGCTTCGGCCTGGTATACCTTTTTTACCAATGCCATAATACCCGATTATGATACCAATCCCAATCAAATTATTTATGATAACCTGGATGGAAACTCAACATCAAAGGGGCTTAGTTTAAACGTTGATGCCATTTTTGGAAGTGGTATACAAGCCTCCGTTGGCGCTACACTTCAAGAGGTTTCTCAAAAGGAAAATGGCATAAAGTCAAGACAGATATTAACCGAACGTTTCACCGGGGTTTGGTCGTTTTCTTATAAAAATTATCCAACAAATCTAACAATAGATTATACCGGAAACCTTTACGGCCCTATGCGATTACCAACCCTTGGTGATTTAGACCCAAGAAGTGAGTATTCGCCAACATGGAGCATCCAAAATGTGCAACTCACTTTCACCGGAATAACCAATTTTGAACTTTATGGTGGTGTTAAGAACCTTTTAAACTGGACACCAAACAAAGGCAATCCGTTCATAATTGCCAGAAGCCATGACCCGTTTGATGAAAATGTACAGTTTGACAATAGCGGTAATGTCATACCTACTCAGGAAAACCCTTATGCCTTAACGTTTGACCCATCCTATGTATATGCCCCAAACCAGGGCAGACGCCTATTTTTCGGATTAAGATATAACTTGAAGTAATCATGAAAAGAACGCTTTTACTTTTAACTCTTTTAGGCCTGCTTTTTGCTTGTAAAAACGAAAAAAAGAGCAACGATAAACTCAATGTGGTAACCACCACAACCATGATCACCGATCTGGTTAAAAACATTGGCGGCGACCTCATCAACTTACAAGGGTTAATGGGAAGTGGCGTAGACCCTCACTTGTATAAAGCCAGTGAAGGTGATGTTACCAAGTTAGCAAATGCCGATGTTATTTTCTATAGCGGACTCCACCTTGAAGGCAAGCTGGTGGAAGTTTTTGAAAAAATGAAAAATAAAAAAACAGTGGCAGTTTCTGATGTTTTAGACAAAAATACCCTGATAGGATCAGATTATTTTGCCTCTAATTACGACCCCCATATTTGGTTCAACATAGACTATTGGAAACAAGTAACAAATTATGTTGTAAAAATACTTTCTGAATCTTTACCGGAGCAAGAAGCGGCTCTTAAAAGTAACGGAGAAAACTATCTTAATAAACTGGAAGATTTAAAAGCAAAGATAGAGGTTGCAATTGCTTCCTTACCAAAAGAACAACGTATTTTGGTGACGGCACATGATGCTTTTAATTACTTTGGAAGATCATTTGAATTTGAAGTAGTTGGTTTGCAAGGCCTGTCTACCGCTACTGAAGCGGGGGTGCAAGATGTTCAAAACTTAGCTGCCTTTATTATTGAAAAGAAAGTAAAAGCTATTTTTGTAGAAAGTTCCGTACCAAAACGCACTATAGAAGCCCTTCAGGCGGCAGTAAAATCTAAAGACCACGAAGTAACCATTGGAGGCACCCTATATTCTGATGCTTTAGGTGATCCTGGAACTATAGAAGGCACCTATATTGGTATGTATGAGTATAACGTTAATACCATTGTTAATGCACTTAAATAAGTTGGCAGTATGCAGTACCAGTTTACAGTAAAAGTTACAAGTGTTCTCAATAAAAAGTTATGAATAGACAAATTGCTGTAAAAGTAGACGATCTAACTGTAGCGTATAACTACAAACCTGTGCTTTGGGATATCGATTTGGAAATTCCAGAAGGGGTTCTTATGGCCATTGTTGGCCCTAACGGTGCGGGTAAATCAACCCTTATAAAATCAGTTTTAGGTATTTTAAAACCTATTGCAGGTAGTGTAAGCATTTATGGAAAACCTTATGATAAACAAAGACAAAAAGTAGCTTATGTGCCTCAAAAGGGAAGTGTAGACTGGGATTTTCCAACCACTGCTTTAGATGTGGTTATGATGGGAACTTACGGTAGTTTAGGTTGGATAAAGCGTCCGAAACAAAGAGAAAAAAAATTGGCTTTGGAAGCGCTTGAAAAAGTCGGTATGCTACCTTTTAAAAACCGTCAAATCAGCCAGCTTTCCGGTGGTCAGCAACAACGTATCTTTTTGGCCAGAGCTTTGGTTCAAAACGCTTCCATTTATTTTATGGACGAACCCTTCCAGGGTGTGGATGCCACTACCGAAATAGCCATCATCAATATATTAAAAGAATTGAGGAAAGCAGGAAAAACAGTAATTGTTGTTCATCACGATTTACAGACCGTTCCCGAATATTTTGACTGGGTGACCTTCTTAAATGTGAAGAAGATTGCCACCGGCCCGGTAAAAGATATTTTTAATGATGATAACCTTACTAAAACTTACGGTATCAACTATAAAGTGAGTATTCAGGAGTAGAAGCCCCCTATCCCCCAAAGGGGGAACTCAAAATCGCTCCTGCAAGGTTTGGAAACCTTGTAGGTATAAAAAAACAGTGTCAATGTGAATTAAGCTTTCGCAGGAATTATGGATATAATTGAGTATATAAATCTGGTTTTTACAGACTACACTCTTAGAACCATCACACTAGGGACTGCCATATTAGGTGCTGTAACGGGTATGCTGGGGAGTTTCGCCGTTTTACGAAAACAAAGTTTATTAGGTGATGCTATTTCACATGCGGCTTTACCGGGTATCGCCATAGCATTTCTAATCACCGGTGCAAAAGACAGTAATGTGTTACTTTTAGGGGCATTAATAAGCGGACTCATTGGTACGTTTTGGATCAGAGGTATCATCACTAAAACCCACTTAAAATCTGACACTGCATTAGGGTTGATCTTGTCATTGTTCTTTGGGTTCGGCATGCTACTTTTAACCTTTATCCAAAAACAGCCCAATGCCAACCAGGCTGGTTTAGACAAGTACTTATTCGGGCAAGCGGCTACCTTAGTTGAAAGCGATGTTTGGATGATGGCCATAGTAACTGGAATTTGTCTTATCATTCTGTTGCTCTTCTGGAAGGAATTTAAAATGCTCCTATTTGATGCCGACTTTACCAAAACTCTTGGTTTCAATACCAAAACCATCGATATTTTAATTACCAGTTTTATCGTATTGGCTATTGTTTTAGGACTTCAAACGGTAGGTGTGGTGTTAATGAGTGCTATGTTATTAGCTCCTGCCGCCGCTGCGAGACAATGGACGAACAGCTTAGGTAAAATGGTGTTTTTAGCGGCTGTTTTTGGTGCCTTATCAGGCGTTTTCGGAACTGCGGTAAGCGCTACACAAAATAATCTATCCACAGGCCCGGTAATTGTTATTATAGCCAGTGTTTTCGTGCTGGTTTCATTTATATTTTCCCCGAGCAGAGGCCTTTTATTCAAGCAAATCAGATTCTTAAAAAACCGTCGGGATCTAAAACTGAATAAAACCCTGGCATTTATGTACCGTATTGCCGAGACGCATGAAAATATCTCACATCCACACACCATTAAAATTTTGAATAATTTTCAAGGATTCACCAAAGGCACCCTTCAAAAATTAGTTCATAAAAACTATGTAATCTTAGAAGGGAATATGTGGAGCTTAACAAAAAAAGGGTTTAAAGCCGCTTCAAATTTGTATAACCAACAACAGGAAAATAATGAGTAGTGCTCAAATAGAAATACAACTTATTGCCAGTTTGGTAGCTGTTGCCTGTGCCATTCCGGGTACGTTTTTGGTGTTGCGAAAAATGGCCATGATCAGTGATGCCATTAGTCATTCCATTTTACCGGGTATCGTTATCGGCTTTTTTATAACGCATGACCTCAACTCGCCAGTACTTATTTTATTGGCGGCCATTACTGGCATTATCACAGTAATTTTAGTAGAGTATATTCAAAAAACTGGTTTGGTAAAAGAAGATACTGCCATAGGATTAGTGTTTCCGGCATTATTTAGTATTGGGGTTATTTTAATTGCCAAAAATGCCAATGATGTTCATCTCGACGTTGATGCCGTTTTATTGGGGGAATTAGCTTTCGCTCCTTTTGACAGATTTATAGTTTCAGGAGCTGATTTAGGCCCAAAATCTTTATGGGTTATAGGCAGTATTTTAATCGTGACCGTTGGTTTGCTATTCGCTTTTTTCAAAGAACTAAAAGTGAGCACTTTTGACGCCGGTCTGGCTGCTTCTTTAGGGTTTTCTCCGGCTATCATGCATTATGGTTTAATGAGTATGTCATCAGTTACTACGGTTGGGGCTTTTGATGCTGTTGGTGCTATTTTAGTAGTCGCACTTATGATTGCTCCGGCAGCCACTGCTTACCTGCTCACAAACAATCTAAAACGGATGCTCTTATATGCCATTGGTTTTGGTGTTTTTAGTGCCATTTCCGGATATTGGGTGGCGCATTGGTTGGATGCTTCCATTGCCGGTTCAATAACAACTATGTTAGGTCTTATCTTTTTATTGGTGTATTTGTTAGCGCCCGGTAGAGGTATTATCGCTGTGCTGTATAGAGAAAAACAACAACGCACCGAAGTATCTTTATTGACTTTTTTATTGCACTTAAAAAACCATAATGAGGAAGAAGAGCGCCATGTAAATCACCTTAACGAACATATTAACTGGCAAAAGGTACGCAGTAAAACGGTCTTGGAATTAGCACTAAAAAACAATATGATTGTGATTGACAATAACATCGTATCCCTTACTGAAAAAGGAAATGATTTTACGTCTCAAGCTATCGACTATATCATTACCAATGAAGATGTTAAGATCGAACACATGAAGGATGATTTCTTTTTGTTTAGAGGGTAATTTGTATATTGCCTCATGGCACAACACAACAAACTTGGTAATAAAGGGGAACAACTGGCGGTAGATTTTCTTATTAAAAAAGGCTATCAAATAGTAGAACGCAATTACCGTTTTGATAAGGCCGAAGTTGATATCATGGCGCAACTGGATGACACCCTGGCCGTTATCGAGGTGAAGACCCGTTCCACCATAGACTTCGGGAATCCCCAGGATTTTGTAAAACCTAAACAAATACAACGTCTGGTCAAGGCTGTTGATCATTATGTAACTACAAACAGTTTAGATGTAGAAGTACGGTTTGATATTATTGCCGTAGTAAAAGAGGGCCATCAATTCAATATAGAGCATTTGGAAGATGCTTTTTATCATTTTTGACCTTTGTCATTCAGAGCGCAGCGAAGAATCTCATATATCTATTATAATGAAAACCAAAGGCACTCACAATTATTATGTTTATATACTCACTAATAAGGCCAAAACCGTATTATATACAGGTGTAACTAATAACCTCAAAGAACGCTTATATTTCCATGCAAATCCAGAACCATATTCAAAAGCTTTTACCGCTAAATATAGATGCTTCTATTTAATTTTTTATGAGCATTTTTTCGAAATTGAAGATGCTATAAGAAGAGAAAAAGAAATTAAGGGTTGGAGCAGAAAAAAGAAAGAGGCATTGATAACCAATTTCAATTCATCTTGGGCATTTTTGAATGATACGATTTAAAAGAGATTCTTCAGTCGCTCCACTCCTTCTGAATGACAAGTTAATCCTGAAAAAACTTCTTTAAATGCTCCAGATCTTCAGGTTTAGCAATAATTTTTTTGTCCTTGTCTAATATAAAATATGTTGGCGTTGCTGTTACGCCATAATCATTTCCTATGGCGTTTTCCCATTTCCCTAAACCGTAAACATGAATAAAGTCCGGATAATTGGTTATTAGTTGTTTCCATTCGTTAGGCTCTTCTTCCAGGCCTACAGCTATAACTCCTATGTTATTCTTAGTCTTCGTGAAAGTTTGTAACTGGGGAATTTCATCTAAACAATGTGAGCAAGTACTACTCCAAAAAACAATAATGTAAGTTTCAAAGTCTTTGAGTTCACTTAATTTTTTGGTTATATTTTTACCGTCTTCTTCAACTTCAAACGAAAAATCCGGTGCCGTTTTTCCTAAAGAGACATTTTCAAAGGTAATTAAGGTATTTAACAATGCCTGGTCATTTAATATCACCGCAATATCCATCAAATACGCTTCAGAAATATAATTAGCAACACTTTCAAAATTCAAGTCCACCATCTGTTGCCAAAGTATAACCAATAAAATACGTTTTACTCCATTTGGAGCCGCTTTCATGGCGTTACAAACTACATCAATATTGTTTTTGTAATTCACTATTTCGTCATCAGAATTAATGGTCATTCCAAACACATAATTCAGCATTTTCTCTTCCAAAAAATTAGAGCTTTGCAAGGTCTCATTGGTAAAATCTACATGATCAAAATAATGTGCTTTTAAATTATTTACATAGGTTTTTACATCTTCAAAACGTTCCGGGATGTACGGCCTGTTCCCTTTTATAAACTCCAATACAATACCTTCTTTAGCAGCCTCTTCGTAGTTTTTTTGTGTGTCTCTTTGGGTTTCAAAAATTTTGGACAGAGCCAACGTATCTGTACTTTGGGAACCAAAAAATTTACCGATACTATGGGTTACCATAGACATACTATTGGTATAAGATACCAGTAATTTATTCTCAACAGAAGATAAAAATTTAACTCCTGTTTCTCTGTTAAACGTAAGCTCTATGTCTTCCTGTCCGTTATAAATAATATCGAAATTATAATCTTCCTGGGGAATGGCATACACCAGTCTGTACATCCCTTTGGTGGCTGTAGAATCGAGTTTCATTTCAAAGCTGCCATCGCTCTTGATCTCAGCATTTGTGATATATTCTGAAACCGTTGGAGTCACCCTATATAAAATCGCCACTTTATAATCCTCTGCAGGTGTAAATGTTCCTTTAATAGTATGTTGTGCCCAGAGAATTGCTGGAAAAAAGAGTAAAATTAATATATTTAGTAGTGCTCGTTTCATTTGTTAATTTAAGACAATAATCAAGCCACAATAGGTCTTAATAATGTTAAAGCTTTTTCAACCGATTTTACTTCTTCAAAAGTAAGCAATAATCGTAAGCCTTTACGTGTTTCTTTCTCTTTCATTTTACATAAAGCGGCATTTGCCTGCACATATTGCAATACTTTAGTAAACCACGGGCTTTGATAAAAGCTACTTTGTTCATCGCTAATAAAGTAGCCAACAAATTTACCATGTTTCATGATAATTTTCTCAAAGCCTATTTTAGAGGCTATCCACTTTATTTGGACACTGTTTAGCAAATCGGTCACTTGTTCAGGTAATTCGCCAAATCTGTCTATTAATTCTTTTTCAAATTGAAGTAATTCCGCTTCTGTTTTTAATTCGTTAAGCTTAGTATAAAGGCTTAGTCTTTCAGCTATATTGTTTACATAACTATCCGGGAATAATAACTCAAAATCAGTATCAATGGTTACATCTTTTACATATACTTTATCAACATCCGATTCACTATATAAGTCTTTAAATTCATTCTCTTTGAGTTCTTCAATAGCTTCGTTTAATATTTTCTGATAGGTGTCGAATCCTATTTCATTTATAAATCCGCTTTGTTCACCACCAAGCAAATCGCCAGCACCACGAATTTCTAAGTCCTTCATAGCAATATTGAATCCGCTACCTAATTCAGTAAACTGTTCTAAAGCTGTAATACGTTTACGGGCATCTTCGGTCATAGCCGAATATTCCGGTGTAATAAAATAGCAGAATGCTTTTTTGTTGCTCCTTCCAACACGTCCTCGCATTTGATGCAGATCACTCAATCCAAAATTATTGGCATTATTGATAAAAATAGTATTGGCGTTAGGCACATCAAGCCCACTTTCAACAATAGTAGTACTCACCAAAACATCAAACTCACCGTTCATATAGGCCAGCATGAGTTGTTCCAGTTTTTTGCCTTCCATCTGTCCATGACCAATACCTATTTTAGCATCCGGTACCAAACGCTGCACCAAACCAGCTACCTCTTTGATATTTTCAATACGATTATGAATAAAAAATACCTGACCACCACGTTGAATTTCATAGCTCACCGCATCACGAATGGTTTCCTCATTAAAACGGATCACATGGCTTTCAATAGGGTATCGATTTGGTGGTGGTGTGGTAATGACTGACAGATCCCTGGCGGCCATTAAACTAAACTGAAGTGTTCGCGGAATGGGTGTAGCAGTTAAAGTCAGGACATCAACATTTTCTTTTAGAGTCTTTAGTTTATCTTTAACTGCTACTCCAAATTTTTGTTCTTCATCAACTATAAGTAAGCCTAAATCTTTAAACTTCACATTTTTGTTTACCAGTTGATGGGTACCGATAATAATATCCACCTTACCCTGCTCTAAGCCTTCTACTATTAAGCGTTTTTCTTTGGCAGTCCTGAATCGGTTTAGATAATCCACCACAACCGGAAAATCTTGTAAGCGTTTTTTAAAAGTCCTGGAATGTTGATACGCTAAAATGGTTGTTGGTACTAAAACGGCCACTTGTTTGCCGTTGTCGACCGCTTTAAAAGCGGCACGAATAGCGACTTCGGTTTTGCCAAAACCAACATCGCCGCAGACCAAGCGATCCATAGGGCGTTCGCTTTCCATATCGGCTTTTATATCTGCTGTAGCCGTACTTTGGTCAGGGGTATCTTCATAAATAAAAGACGCCTCTAACTCATGCTGCATATAGCTATCCGGATTATATTGATGACCCTTTTTAGTTTTTCGCTTTGCGTATAACTTAATGAGGTTAAAAGCAATATGCTTAACCCGGGCCTTAGTTTTTTGCTTCAGGTTTTTCCAGGCAGAACTTCCAAGTTTATAGATTTTTGGGGGCTTTCCGTCTTTACCATTGTATTTGGTAATTTTATGTAATGAATGAATGCTTAGATACAATACATCGCGTTCGCCATAAATGAGTTTGATGGCCTCCTGTTTTTTACCTTCAACGTCAATCTTTTGAAGTCCACCAAATCGCCCGATACCATGGTCAATATGGGTGACATAATCGCCAACATCCAAATTGGTAAGCTCTTTTAAGGTAATGGCTTGCTTTTTAGCATAGCCATTTTTAATGTGGAACTTGTGATACCTCTCGAATATTTGATGATCGGTATAACAAACTATTTTGTTATCATGGTCTACAAAGCCCTGATATAAGGATTGTACAATGGTTTTGTAGTGAACATCTTCTTCCACATCTTCAAAAATGTCATGAAACCGTTTGGCTTGTTGCTCACTTACACAAGCGATATAATTGGTAAATCCCTGCTTATGATTGGCATTTAAATCTTCAATTAATAAATTGAATTGTTTATTGAAGGCTGGTTGTGGGGTAGTGTTATATTGTATTATTTTATGGGCTTCATTCAGAAAGACACTTTGTGTCCCAAATTCAATAATTGCAAAATCCAATAGTTGCTTTTTTAGCAGGGCAGCGTTGCAAAAGAGCGCTTCGGGCTCATCGTGCTTTAACTCAGAAGACAGTTCTTTAAAGGCTTCTTCGGCCTTACTAAAAAAATCATCGATTCTTGAAAAGCATAAATCGGCATTCTTTAAACAAACTACCGTTTTTTGAGCAATATATTTTAAAAAGCTTTGTCGGCTTTCTTCCAAAAATTTATTGGCAACATTTGGAATGATGTTGATTTTCTTTACCTGTTCATTTGATAATTGCGACTCCACATCAAAGGTTCTGATACTATCTACTTCATCTCCAAAAAATTCAATGCGATAGGGTTCGTCATGTGAAAATGAAAAGACATCCACTATACCGCCACGAACCGAAAATTCGCCGGGTTCTGTCACAAAATCGACACGTTTGAATTGGTATTCAAATAATACCTCGTTTACAAAATCTATAGACAGGTCATCATTTACAGCTACTTTTAAAGTATTGCGCTCAAGTTCTCTGCGAGTTACGACCTTCTCAAAAAGGGCGTCCGGATAGGTAACAATAATGGCCGGTTTTTTGCGTGAATTGATACGGTTTAAAACCTCAGCTCGCAAAAGGACATTGGCATTATCAGTTTCCTCAATTTGATACGGTCTGCGATAACTACCCGGATAGAACAATACATCTTTATCATTAATAAGTTGCTCCAGGTCGTTGAGATAATGTGCCGCCTCTTCTTTATCATTAAAAACTATTAAAAATGGTTTTTCGGCAGTTTTAAAAACACTTGAAATAACATAAGAAAACGAAGAACCAACAAGCCCTTTTAAATGTGTCTTAGGCTTGTCCTGAGCGACGTTGAAGGGTTGAGATCGGGCAATAATATTCTGCAGATTTTGCGTTTGCAAAGCCTGTGTATAAACTTGCGAGAGATTTGAAAGGCTCACTTAATCAACGTCGTTTTAACGAATGCAAATATAGTTGTTTCAACTAATTATTTTATCCAAGCTTCAATCTTATCTATCAATCTTTTTTCTAATTCATCTTCGGATTTATAAATAATATGTTGAAGGGGTTTTATATCAAAATGAGCCTTACTAAATTCTTCTTCTGAACAACAATAAATAACAGGTTTACCTAGACCTAAAGCAAAACCGCTTTCAAAATAGACTCCGTTTCTGTGATAGGAGAAATCAGAAATACAGAATTTAGAATTCTTAATCCCTGCAATTATTGCATCATTAATGGTTTGGTCGCTATCAATATTTTCTTCATCAATTACGACAGGCCTGAAGCCTGTTTTAATTATAGCATTTTTGATTGCCTCTCGTATTTTTAAAGTTCGAGAATCAAAAGCCATTGCAATAAAACATTTCTTTGATTCACTCCCATTTTCTTCCAACTGAACAATATAGTTTAGGCCTTCATAAGTAATTGGGAAATAAATACCACCTCCTTCGGGTGTTAATGACCCACTATACTCAACAAAGCCTCTCTTATCCATCGATTTTAGGTATATTTCGGCTTCCCCAAAACTATTAAAATAACATTTAGCAACGAAGCTTTCCTTTAAAAGCTTACTATAATTGATAATTCCTCTTCCGTCTCGATGCTTAAACAACTTCAATAAAAAATTGTCAAACTTTTCTTTTGGAGTTTTAGGGTGATTAGATTCGTCTAAAAACTTCTTTAAATCAAATTCATCCTTGTTTTGAGAATCCCAATGTATTCTCTGCTTTTCAGGATCCAATTTTCCGTTTAATATTAAACCAAAAATTGCTCCTCTATATCTATCAAAATCAATTTTATAAAAACACTTTTCACAAAACTGGAAATAGACTTTTTTACCATTTATGTCAACGGAGTACGATACCGAATGTACTCTCGAGTATTCACTTATTGCTTTTGAGGTTATTGGGCAAACTTTCATCTGTTATTTGTTTAAATAATAAAAGTAAGGAATATGATTTGATTTTTCCTACATTCACACTAACATATCACTGAACGAACCAATAAGTCAAATTGAACCGAGGAATCCTTCAAAAGAAAACCAAAAATGAAATCTAAATTTCTTCCAAAGTTTCAGAATTTTTGACGATTTGATTTTTATAATCTACAAATCAATATTTAAAGAAATTTTTGATATTGTTTGAAATGATATCCTTATTACGTTAGGGATTGAATAGTTCGACTTCGCTGACCACAGGCTTTATGTTTGAAATCGCAAACTTATCTCCTTTCACCAAGTCCTCTTTTTTCAATTAATAAATGGATATAGAAATCGAAGGCTTGTTTTGACAAAGTTTCTCCTTTGAACAAATCAACATCTTTACAAAAAATATCTAACTGACCCAGATACCACTCATAAAACTCATCTGACTTATTATTATCTATACCTATAATTGAAAAGATAAAGTCGCTAAAATCTGAAATACAAATACTTCCATCGAACCCCATTTTATTAAAACCATTAGTTAGTGCTCGACTTTTTAATTCTTCTTTAATAAAAAATATGGCAAATTCTGCTTCTTTAGGCATTTTGACTAACGGCAAGTTTTTTGGATAATTGATTTTCATAATTAAATTATTTAAAAAACTTTAAAAGTTTATTTATCTCCCTTTAAAGCATTTCAAAGTTACATAAAGATTTTTAAAACTCCTAATAAAGCATATTTTAGTTATAAGAGCATTTATTTTTCTTCACTATTTTTGATAGAAAAGCATAGCTACTACTATGGAAAAGCCAATTTACAATAGAATAAAAGCTGTTTTAGCGGAAAAGGGGAAAACCAACAAATGGTTGGCAGATGAGATAGATATGAACACTAACACTATTTCTAAATGGTGTCGAAATGATATGCAACCTAGAATTGAAAATTTATTTCAAGTAGCAAAAGCTTTAGATGTAGATGTAAGAGAACTTCTTGTATCTTCTAAAAAGTAAAACGAACCTTCCCAAAAGAAAAAAGTAACTAACTAACGACACTAAGCCCGCAAACAAGTGCGTTAGGGATTGAACGGTATGTTTGAAATCCCCGACGAAGGAGGGATTGAGTAGTGAAAGCCCGACCCTTGCGGGAATGCCCAAAAAATTGAAATTTGGGTTTAAAATCTTAAAAATAATATGTACGTTTGCACCACTATAAAAACAAAAATATATGTCGATTTCAGATTTATTTGACAGCGGATTTAAAAAGCGTAATGAAAGCCATTTTGCTTCTATTGTTAGGGTGGCGATGGCCGATGGTATTATTACAGATGAAGAACGCGCGTTTTTAGACAGGTTGGCTAATAATTTAGATATTAGTGCAACCGATTATAAAGCTATTTTAAAAAATTATAATTCGCACCCAATTAATCCGCCAGTGTCTTACGACAGACGTTTAGAGCGTTTATACGATTTAGTAAGAATGGTATATGTTGATAATATTGAAGGAGAGTCGGAATTATTGCTTCTGAAAAAGATTGCTGTTGGACTTGGTTTTCACGCGGTAAATGTGAAATACATCATTGATAAAGCTTCTACTTTAGTTAGTCAGGAAGCAGATTTAGATCATTTTGTGGACCAAATAAAGAATATGAATAGATAAGACATAGTTAAAAACTATCATATTTAAGCGTCCAATTATAATTGGACGCTTTTTTTTTGAAAAATTTTGAAACGCATTGAACAAGGATTTTAAAAACTAAAATATAAGCCATTGGAGTGTAAGCAACTGGGAAACAAACTTTTGCCAAAAACCTCAACGATCTGCTAAAAAGCGGACAGGATTTTTTTTGTTTAAATTTTAATTTAACTAATTGATTTTCAATAAATTAAATTAAAAAAATATTTGTTTTTTAAAGAATAGTTTTCATCTTTGCATCGCAGTTTTGAATAAGTAACTGCATTAGAAAAATATAATTAAAAACAAGAAGCCATGTTAAAATATAGCATACCCTTTGTAAGTGTGTGTAGTGACCTTCGGTCATTTATAAGGCTTCGGTACTTTCTGTAGATTAACTTTCCAGAAAACATCCGAAGCAAGCTAACTGTTTCGGATATTTTATTCCAAACATCTTAGAATAGATCTGTCCGATCGGTATCGGGTGTATGCCTTATGGCCTTACACTCAAACCAGGTATTAATTTTTAAATAACAATGCAATGGATATCAATTTGCACAACAGCTATTTGTTTCAGGCGCTTGATGCCTACCCATACAGCCTTGAGGAAACCCTTGAAGCGTTAAACTATGCCCTGTCATACAACAGTAAAGATCCGCAGGCGCTTTGTTTAATGGGACGCATTTATGCCGAACAATTAAAAGATTTTGAAACAGCCAAGCATTACTATGCCGAAGCCGTGGCACAAGCCATTGACATGCCCGTAACTTATCCCTTTTACGTTCATGCTTTAGTGATGAATGATGATTATAACGAAGCTGAACGATTGATCTCTTTTGCACTGACTGTAAGGGGTGTTGACAAGGGCCAGCTTAAGCTGTTACAAGGCATTTTGTTTGAAAAGCAAGGTATGTTTAAAAGAGCTATTACCAGTTTTACTGAAGCCAAAAGCATAGCCACCAGTGATGCTTTTATTACGCATGTAGATGGTGCTATATCCAGAGTGCAGAAAAAAGCAGGGGCCGGAAGCTGGAAGAAGAAAAAGAAAAAAAGAAAGAAAAAAGGATCAGAAACCTCTGAAACAAAGTAAATCTTAAATCGATATGCAGATGTCATGATGTTATGCTGATCCTTATAACCGGCGGATTTTAGGAATGTGGCGCGCGAACAAGCTTAAGGTCAGCACTAATCTTTAAGTAGAACATCATGAAAACTAATTTATATAACAGCCATTTGTATGACGCTATGGAAGCATTGATAGATGCGCTGTCACACCATGGCGATGAGGCCCTTTCTACCGGGATGGCGACATCACGGATGGAGCTCATGACCAATAAGATCATGATCCCATATCAGAATGGCTTCGAAGTCATCCATACGCGGGATATTTTGTACTGTAAAGCAGATGATAATTATACCCGGATATGCCTTACCAACGGAGACGTGAAAATGGTAAGTAAGACCCTTAAATATTTTGAAGAGACCCTTAACAAGGCACACTTTGCCCGGGTACATAAATCCTACCTGGTGAATGTCAACGAAATTGTGGCATACTTCAGCAAGGGCAAAGGAGCAAGTATCGTGTTAAGTAACGGAAAAGAGATTACGGTTTCAGCCATGAAAAAGTCAAAACTCTTGTCTTACTTCAAGTAAGCCGTTTGCCCTTCAAAATAGGTGTTTGATTATGAATGCGTCGATTTACTATCGGCGCATTTTTTGTTTAAATCCATTCTTGAAACTCCCATGCTTAGATAGCAAACCTTACTTGTATGTTCAATAAAAATTCGTCAGTAATATAGGATTAGAAAACAAAGAAATTATGCAGATTAAATTTATAATTTACATCGTCATTTAATATTATTATACAGCACAATAAAAGCAAATTATTTTGAAAAAATACAATTTATATCGTCAGTTTTAATACTATTTTGTTTTTCGAAACTTGGGTATTCTTTGCATTTTTGTCTTGTAATCATTAAAACAATCATTATGAAAAAAAGACAAATTAGAGCTATTTGTAAACCGTATAAAGTTGTAATAAATAGTGACAAAGTTCAGAGCAAATCACAATGTTAAAAAACTTACAAAACGTGGCACTTTTTTTGTAGTGCTTTAATAAAATTCTGCTCTGGAAAAAAAAACTTAACAGGTTTCTCTGTTAAAATAAGCCTAAATCAATAGGTTTTAGACCTAAATTATTGTTAACAAGTTAAATATCTTGAAAATAATACTCAATTTAGAGAGTTATAAGAGTACAATATTTGTAAAATATTGTAACAAACTAAGTAAGAATTATACTAATAAACCGAACACTATGATCAACACTCTTTGCATTTAAATTCTGGTAGTGGCCTCATGTCCAAAACTAAACCCAGGCCTTTTCTCGTAAGTAATTTTATAGAAACATTCCACAATAGAATAATCTTAAGATTGTTTCATCCCAAAACTATTTACCAATCCAATCAGTTTTATAAGCCTTACGGTACCGCATTAAAAAATATTATGCTTTTTAGGTTTAGCCCGGGTAACATTTTGATGAAAAATGAACACTAATAATAAAGTAAACTATAATAGCTTAAAATAGTGCAAAATTTTATTTATGATTTAACGTCACCCTATAAAATTGCTATTCTATTATTGATTTTCAAAGCCAGATACCCCTTAAAAATGAATGCTAACCTATTGAATAACCATCTATGGAAAATAATTTAAATAAAGAAGATTTGCCTCAGGTATTGGATGTTAATTCATACAACCTTGAAGGTATTATAAAAGCTCTGGATAAAGCTGCATTACATAAAAACAATGAGATTTATTATGTAATAATTAATTCCAAAGAAGAACTGAACAAAATGAAAGCACAAAAAAATGAAGGATTAAAAAGTAAGATTTTAATTCCTTTACAAGATGGTTTTGAAGTCATTAATAAGACCTGCATTTCTTATTGCGAGGCAGATGATAATTATACTAAGGTATATCTTAAAAACGGTGAGAAATATTTAGTAAGCAAAACCCTAAAATATTTTGAAGATGTTTTAGGTACTGACAATTTTGTCCGTATACATAAATCTTATTTAGTTAATATAAATGAGATCGTAAAATACTACCGAAAAGGTAAAACAGGACGCATTAAATTAAGTAACGGCCAATACTTACCAGTATCTGCTTCAAAAAAAGCAGCCTTAATGGCCTATTTTAAATCGTACACGTAACATGGCCCCACAGGAATTGAACCTGTGGGGCTTAAATAACCAAACCAATATCCCGGACATAAAAGTAGCTGATCCGCCCACAAGCAATACATTATAAGCCCTTCGATAGCTCTTTTCTCAACAAATAAATAATGTCCATTAAATGCGCCAGAATTACTCCGGCGCATTTTTATTTTCAAGCAGCCATATTTTAAAATTGACGGATACTTAGTATCTTGTATGAAAACATATCAAATGAATACTTCCCGGCGAGACTTTATAAAAACTGCTGCTTTAACAGGTGCCGCTTCCACCCTTTTACCTTTGACTGCTTGTAAATCTGAAAGTCCACAAAAGCAGATAAATAGTTCACAAGTCTATGTAGCGATTGATGAAGCCCTAAATAAACCCGTTTTAAAAAGGGAATTGTTTTCCAGTCCTGTTATTATAGAAACTATTGAATTGCTTCGAGATAGGAATAATTTTATATGCCAGGTAAAATCCGCAGATGGCGCGGTAGGGGTTTCTATTGGCCATCCTTTTTATTCAAAAATCGGATATCCTATGTTTAATCGTATAAGTAACCATTTTATAGGTAAAGACGCCCGAGATTTAGATACTTTGATTTTTAATGCTGCCGTAGGTAATTATCGATTGCATGGCATTCCTTTAAATGTTCAAATGGCAACCCTTGAATTTGCCATTCTGGACATGTTGGGAAACATTGCCAATAAACCTGTAGGAGCGCTCATTGGAAACCTTCATAATCCTGAGGTATCCATTTATTTGGGCACAAGAATTAATGAACTTCGTAAAAGTGAACCTGAAACATCCCTTGATTTGATGTATAAAGATTGGGAAGACACCAAAGCCAAAGCCATAAAACTACGTGCCGGTTATGGGCATAATGTTGGCAATGATAAAGATAATGCTCCCGGACGAACAGAAAAACTGGTGAAACTTGCCCGTGAAAAGTTTGGTGAGGACATGAATCTGATGATTGACGGAAACGGTACATATACCGTTGAAGGTGCCGTTAAACTAGGCAAACTGCTGGAAGAATATAACTATTACTTTTACGAGGAGCCTATTCCCTATGAATGGTATGAGGAGCAAAAGCAAGTCCAGGAAGCCCTTAAGATTCCTATGGCCGGAGGCGAGCAGGAATCGCGTCTTCACACCTTCCGTTGGTTGATAGCCAATGACGTATTTCAAGTAGTACAACCCGATATCTTTTATTTCGGAGGTATGATTAGAACTAAACAAATCGCTCGAATGGCGGAAGTTATGGGACAAACCATAGCACCTCACATGTCCAGTGGTGGCCTGGGCTATTTATATATGTTGCATATGGTTTCAGCTTGCAAAAACGCCGCAGAGTTTCATGAGTTTAAAATGTTTGCCACCAAAGACGCAAACGGCACCCTTATACCAGTTGAAAGTAAAACGGAGCCATTTGAAAGTATTGATGGTGTGATAAATGTTCCCACCGGTTCAGGGCTTGGTGTTAATATAGATCCTGAGTATATTAAAACGCATAAACCAATCACTTAGCCTTTGCATTTACATAACCAACCTTATTTCAAATAAAGGTTTTAATCCCAATATGTATCAATGACCTTCTGTATCTCCGGATATTTAGAATCATCTTCCTTAACCTCATCTCTTAAGGTCTTCAATCGAGACTTTAAATCAGAAATGATACTGGCATACTTAAGGTCCTTATATCTGTTATCCATTTCTTCAGGGTCCTTTTTTAGGTCATAAAACTCCCAGGCTACCGGTGTTATGAAATCAGACATAGATGCCGGGTTATGCGCCCATTTTTGTGCTTTGGTATTTCTATTGGTTTGATAATCGCGGCCATAAAAGAAAATAAGCTTGTAATCTTTTGTTCTAATTCCAAAATGTGCCGGATTATTATGTTTGTGAGCCATATGCATCCAATAGCGGTAATAAGTATCTTGCTTCCACCCTTCCGCTTCTTCTCGGGTCTCTAAAATGGACTTAAAACTGGATCCTTGCATATATTCAGGCACAGTACCCCCAGCCATTTCAATCATGGTTGGAGCAAAATCGGTATTATTTATCATAGCATCCGAACGAGAGCCCGCTTTAATCGTTTTAGGATATCGTACTAAAAACGGCATGCGCTGAGACTCTTCATACATCCATCGTTTATCAATGTAGTCGTGCTCTCCTAACATGAATCCCTGGTCCCCAGTATAAATAATAATAGTATTATCCATAATCCCTTCGGCTTCCAGGTAATCGAAAATGCGTTTAACGTTATCGTCCACTCCTTTTACACAACGTAAATAACGCTTCAAGTACTCCTGGTAGGCTAATTTTTTATACTCAGGGTCAGGTATATTTGGGTCTATTTCCATGTGTATCCCCATATTTCTGATCACATTTCTGTGACCAATAGAGGAGCCTATGGTATCCATCAAATGATTGTTTTCACCTCTTGTTGCTATGGAACCATTATTCCCATTATACCACATGTTTGCAGGTTCTGGTATTTCTACATCCTCTAAATACGCTTTATATCTGGGTGCAAATTCGAAAAAATCATGCGGTGCTTTAAAGTGATGCATTAAAAAGAAAGGTTTGGACTTGTCTCTCTTGTTCTTTAACCAATCCAATGAAATGTCCGTAATAACATCTGATGAATGCCCTTCGTATTTCATGGCGTTTACTTCTCGAACCAGGTCTTCTTCAAAACGAATTTCCTTCTTTTCGCCGCCTTCTCTGCTATACAGGGTAGGGTTGAAATAATCACCCTGACCAGGAAGCACATTGTAATAATCAAAAGCCTCCGGAGCGTGCTTTAAATGCCATTTACCAACCATGGCGGTTTCATAGCCTTGCTTTTTAATTTCTATCGGAAGGTATTGATTTTCCGGTGCTAACCTACCACTTAAATCAACCACACCATTCACTTGTCCGAACTGACCGGTCATAATGCTCGCCCTTGAAGGGGTACAAATGGAATTGGTACAAAACGTGTTTTCCAACAAAATACCTTCTTCTGCTAATCGGTCAATGGTAGGCGTAGGATTTAAACGCGCTAATCTTTTTCCGTAGGCTCCAATGGCTTGAGAAGTGTGATCATCAGACATAATGTACAAGATATTTGGTTTTTCAACCTTGGTTTCCTTTTCACATGAAAAAAATGCCATGGCCAAAAGAGCAAAAAAAGCTAACGGAGTTTTGAAAAATTCATGTTTCACGTTAATAGTTTAGTTGATTAAAAAACATTGTCAATATAAAGCAATAAAATAGCTTTTATAAGCTATCCTGAAAAAGTATAAATTATGTATAGTCAATGTTTACTCATTCACAAAAGCCACGATCCTTAACGGCGCACCACTACCACCTTTAATTTTCATAGGCAAGGCCACAACTTCAAAATCTTTAGTAGGGAGTTGTTCTAGATTGGTTAGATTCTCAAAAGCAGGAATATTTTCCGAAAGTAAAATAACATGAGCCTTAAAGTCTTTGGACTGGCCATAATCTATACTAGGCGTATCAAGTCCAATGGAATTAATCTTTCTGTTATCCACCAACCATTGGGCCGCTTCTGGATCCAATCCGGGGAAATGCAACAATTTAACTGCTTCTGGACCGCGTTGGTCGGTACCCAAATATTTCTTTTTATCGGGATAGTATTTTGAAAACCCTGTTTCCAATAATACGATACTACCCTCGGGGATTTGCATACCATGTTCCTTCTCCCAATTGGTGAAATCTTCTATACTTACCAAATAATCCGGATTGGTAAACGAACGTTCAGACACATCTACCTTAATAGCTGGACCTATTAATTTTTCTAATGGAATCTCATTGACATGTTGCTTATTGGCTGCAAAATGGATCGGGGCGTCAATATGGGTACCTCCGTGTTCGGCTGTAGCGAAATTATTGGCAGCGTAATAGTAACCAGCATCGGTATGACCTTCGGCAACCACATCCATTTCAAACTCCTTGGCGGTTACCCAATAGACCGTTTCCTCAGAAAACTCATGGGTTAAATCAATTATTTTAGGTTTAGAACTTACTGGATTTGGAGCTTCTAAATCTTTTTCAACTGGTTTTTGTTCTTGTTTACAAGAGAACATTAGAAGGGCTGTAAGTAGAAAGATAATTTTATTCATAATACGTGTATTAGTACTTAAATATACATATAAAAAGTACAAGACCGTTTGAACTGACTAAATACTACATTTTGCTACCTTTGACACCGTATGAATGACTATTTTAAATCTGTTATTTTACAGAAAACCGGTGCCTCTTCTTTAGTTGAAAAAGATATGATTCAGGAGCTATGGAGTGGTTATGGCAAAATTATTCGTGTCGCATTAGAAGATTCTACTTTGGAAAGTGTTGTCATTAAACATGTGCAGCTACCAAGGCATCATCATCATCCCAGGGGATGGAACACTAATATAGGGCATCAAAGAAAATTAAAATCCTATGAAGTTGAAACCACATGGTATAAGCAGTATAGTAGATCCAGTATGGCACGTTTACCAAAATGCTTAGCTATTGAACGCTACCAAGATGAAGTTCTTATAGTTCTTGAAGATTTGGATAAAGCAGGTTTCCCATTACGAAAACATAAGGTAGAATGGCAGGATATAGATAGCTGTTTGAAATGGTTGGCTCAGTTCCATGCGAGTTATTTAGGGATAGTTCCTAACGGACTTTGGGAGGTTGGCACCTACTGGCATTTGAACACAAGACCTCAAGAACTAGAAGTTTTAGAAGATACAGCTTTAAAAAACGCTGCAGCCGCAATTGACAAACAATTGAACAATTGCAAGTTTCAAACTTTTGTTCACGGCGATTCAAAACTGGCTAACTTTTGTTTTTCTGAAAACGGACAAGTAGCAGGTGTAGATTTTCAATATGTAGGCGGCGGATGTGGTATGAAAGATGTTGCCTATTTTATTGGAAGTTGCCTTCATGAAAGTGATTGCGAGCGTATGGAACCCAAAATACTAGACACCTATTTCAACCATTTGAACAAGGCACTTGGTGAAAACAATGAAGCCTTAGAAAACGAATGGCGACCTTTATACCGTGTGGCTTGGGCGGATTTTCACAGGTTTTTAAAAGGCTGGAGCCCCGGTCACTGGAAAATTAATAGTTATAGTGAACGTATCACTTCGGAAGTTATCAAAAATCTATAGAAATGGATTTACAACACTTAGCAAACATAGCCATTGAAGCGACGCTTTCAGCTGGAAAAGTCATTCAGAAATATATGAATGACAACATGGTTGTGGAGACAAAGGAAGGAGGCTCCAGCTATGCCTCTCAAGTAGTAACAAAAGTAGATCGTGAATGCGAAAGCATTATTTTGTCACATTTAATGCCCACTTGTAAAACGGATGATATTGGCATGTTGTCTGAAGAAACTAAAGATGATGGCAGTCGACTTGAAAAAGATTTTTTTTGGTGTGTAGACCCCATGGATGGTACGTTGGCATTTATTAATAAACAAGCTGGATTTTCTGTAGCCATTGCTTTAATTTCAAGAGATGGCACACCTGTAGTTGGCGTTGTTTTTGATCCGAGCACTAACACCTTATACCATGCTGTAAAAGATAAGGGTGCTTTTAAAAACAAAAAAACTTGGTCAATTAAAAACACCAATGATTATTTAACTTATGCAACTGATAAAAAATTAAAGGACACCCCTAAGTCTGATGAAATTCAAGGCATTCTGAATAAACATAAAACTAATTTAGGATTAAAAGGCATTAAAGAAATATCCGGAGCAGGTGCTGTTATGTGCGCTATTTTAGTTTTGGAAAACGGACCTGCCTGTTTTTTAAAACTCCCTAAGAAAAATATTGGTGGTGGAAGTATTTGGGATTATGCTGCCACAGCTTGTATATACCAGGAACTTGGTTTACCCGCAACTAGCTTTACGGGCGAAACATTAGATTTGAATAAAAAGAATAGTACTTTTATGAACAATGTTGGCGTTTATTATTCTAACTTAATTTTAGAATAGCAGCTGTTTTTAAATGCTATTGTTATTTCATTTATCTTTCAATTTGACAATTGTTGAATTATAAAATCTTTAAATCCTTCCAGCGGATTATTCGATTCCATTCTAAGCAATGCTCCCAACCAACTATTGATTAAAAATAAGCCAACGATATTCTCTTCAAATTGATTATTGAATCCTTGCTCTTCAACTTTCAAAAGACATTCCTTAAAAATAGCTTGAAAATCACTTAAAACTTCAGAGTAATCTTGATTTGTCTCCAAAACCAAATTTCTATGATTCCTTTAGTTTAAAAATATCTGAATATGCTTAGCCTAAAGAAGCTATCATCCCTAAAGTTTGACAGTATAAACTCATTATTGTCAATGTCACTAAATATCCTTGTTTCCACTTCCGCTGTCCAGTTACTTCCAAAGCGTCTGGATGCTTCAATACTGAAAATTTTACTGCTGGATTCTAAATCTGTTATACCCCCTAAGAGAATTGAAGTGTCCTGTGTATCGTTAAAAGCAATTCTACTTCCAAAGAACAAGTCATTCTGCAAAGCATTTAATGCCAGCTCATCGCGTTCATCGTATAGATACTCACCTAAAAGTCCAATATCTAATCCGTTACCATCAATATTGCTAAAGGTAAACTCTAATCCAGCGGCCAAAGCAAAAAAGTCTTGAGCATCTGCATCTCTATAAATGGATTCCAGCTTCCATAAAAAGGCATTATGTGTAACCTGAAGATCTAAACCAGTTTGGTTTATGATCGGATAAAAAGCATTGATGTTCCCAGTATTGTCAAACATGAACAACGGCTCTCTTCCCGTCCCATAAAAATGTGATAGGCCCACATCAAAAGCACCAAAATAATGCGACCATCTGAAGGCAAAATCCTGGTGCCATTCCTCGGCACTACTTTCATAGGCAAGATCATCCTGGTCGATCACAATTGGAAAACGAAATCGTCCCCTTTCTCCCGGAAACGTACGTTTCCGGTGGTAAGGCAAATAGAAAAAATTAAAGGTTCCAATGCTATTGGTAGTCAGTACAAACTGCACCATTGGCTGTCCTAATTTTTGCTCACCATCGAAAGATTCAACCGCATCAGTTTGATTTATAACGTCAACTAAATGATTACTTTCTATAACACCCCAATACACTTTTTTAAGCCCTACATTTAGCTCCCAATTGTTTTTGGTTTTTTGATAATATAATTCCCTGATATCCCAATGTGTTCTGGAATCATCAACATCCAAACGAAAAAAGGCTGTGGCATTGATACTTTCTTCACCATCCTTCCAATCTACCGAATATTCAGGTTGAATAGACACCGAAGGAAAATGTTCTTTTTGACCTGAGAATTGGCCTGTTTTAGTAAAGTATCTATATTCTGTACCAAGTTCTAACTCAAAATCGTGGGTTGCTTTATTATCCTGAGCAGGAAGGAACCCTAAAGAAAAAATAAAGCTTAAACCTGTTATTATTTTATAATAGTTCATTATTCTAATTCAAGAGGAAACCGAGGTGCCATAACAGCACCCCGTTTCCAGGCATTAATCAAACTAAGTTAGTCACCAATAATTTATTTTCCGGCTCTTTGAAGTGCCACCTGGGTAAAATCATCTTCCGTTAAATTCGCATCAAAATTGTAATTATTAAAATGCAGAAGGGTTTCTTTATTACTTTGATGGTTTACCATATGAAATGTGCCTGCTCTCCAAAATTTATTCTTGTACAGTTTATAGTCACTATACGTCAATGTTTTTAGTAAGGCATTTTTACGATCGTAAAATTCAGCTTTTTCAATCCGGTAACCTTTGTTCTTATTATAGGTAATGACCCGCCTGGTATATCCGGATTTTGGATCTACAGGGTCTTGTTCTACAATCAATAAATCCCCTTTTTCTTCCAAAAACTTATAGGTGTATTTTTCAACTTCCTGGGATGACAAGTCTTCATACGCAAATTCACTCCCCACAAAAGGACCTGATTTGTTATTTGAAGAAATACGTTTTACGCGTTTAATGGATGGTAAAAACAACCACTGATCATCAGACCCTATTTTATGTGTAAAAGTAAGGGTTGAAGTGCCTTTAACATCCTTCGGGCTATTGAATACAATGAGTGATTTATCACCATCTTCGGTAAGCTCCAGGGTTTTTGTCATTAAAGAACGTTCACTGGTTTGTCCGTTCTTGTTTTTAAGGACCATTTTCAACTCTACTATCGAGCTGCCAAATCCCAAATCTGCTTGTTCAGCCGCTTTTGCTATTTCTAATCCGCGTGCTTCGGCAGATTGTGCATGCAATAAAACAGTGCTTAAGGTTGCAAGTGTTAATACGATTATTTTTTTCATGTCTTCAGTTATTTTTATTATTTATTTAATACAACCTGAGGTTGAGGTTCTTCAATTACAACCGGTTTTTCTTTTTTAGCTGTAAGTATTAAAAGTGAGGGCAGCAAAATGAAATCAATGATTAAAGCTGCTATAATGATTATGACAGTAATTCGGGCCATGTAACTATTTAATGCAAATGATGAGGTGGACAACACAGCAAAACCTGCAATAAGTACAATGGTAGTTGTTACCAGAGCTTTTCCAACGGTTTCAAATGCATAGATAACCGCTTGCTTGGCATCGTAACCCAATTCCCGGCGCGCTCTTAAAAACTTACTCATAAAGTGCACGGTATCATCTACAATAATGCCTAAGGTCATCCCGAAAACAATCACCATACCGGTATTTATTTGTCCTTTATAAAGGAACCAAATACCAAATCCAACTAAAACAGGGGTTACGTTTGGAATAATACTTAACAATCCTAACTTAAAGCTTCTTAGTGCTATCATTAGCACCAATGAAATCAATATAAGGGCTACTATATTCCCGTTGAACATACTATCGGCTTGCCTGAAGCCCAACTTGGAGAACATCAATGTTGGACTTACCCCGATGGCGTGCATAGGTTCGGGTGTATTATCACGTAACCACTTTTCACCGCGTTTGGAAAATGCAATCATTTCCGCACTGGAGATATTATCTATTGTGGCTGTTACTCTGGTCTCGGACTTATCTACATTTATCTGATTGTTAAGATCTAACCCAAAGGGCAGTGACAACTCATATAATAACAGGTATTGAGCTGCTTCTTCCCTGTTATCAGGCACCCGGTAATAGGCTTCATCATCACCATGCATGGAACGGTTCACCCGACGTGCCACCTCGCTAAAGGCGCTCACATGAATGACTTCCGGTTGTGCCTTCAGCCAATCTTCAAAAGCATTTAAATTTTTAAGGTATTCCGGATTATTAATGCCTCCGCTTTCCCCACTGCCAATGGCATATTCTACATTATATATACCTGTTAGGTTTTCACTAATGTAATCTGTATTGTTTCTGAATTCAACGGTCTTATCGAAGTAATTGATGAACTCGTCATTAAAAACATTCTTATTGGCCAAATAGGTCAATCCTGAAATCACTACTATCGAAACTATGGCCAGTCTAACCGGTTGTTTCACTACAAAATTACCCATGCTGGTGTACCATCCTGTTTTTTTCTTTTCTCTTTCCTGCTGTTTTGCGGTGGCCTTTACCGGCAGTATAGCCATTAAAGCGGGTAGGGTGGTGGTTGAAAATAAGAAGGCCATCATCATGCCGAAAGCCGTAATATTACCTAAATCCCAGAACGGCGGTACATCACCGAAGTTCATGGTCAAAAACCCTATTATCGTAGTTAAACTGGTAATGAACACCGGCATAAAGTTAAGTCGCATAGACTCCACCAAAGCATCCACTTTGTTTAAGCCGTCCTTACGCATTTTTTGCAGCATAGTAACCAGAATATGAATACTGTCTGCTACTGCTAACGTAAGGATCATAGTAGGAAATACTGCTGATGGAGGCGTCAGTTTGATGCCCATAATACCAACAAAGCCAACAGCACTTATTATAGAAAACATGACTACTACCAAAGTTGCCAGCATGCTATAAAAATTTCTGGTAAGGATCAATGTAGTAATGATAACAATTACCAACATGATCATGGTAAGCATCATATCCTTCATAGACGCTTCAAAAAAGGCCGTATTCATAGGTATTAAACCTGATGAATGAATTTCGAAATCAGGATGTTTCTCTTTAAAATCAGAAATCATATTCCTCACGAATGGCGTCACCTCTTGTGGGATTTCATTAACGTCTAATCCCGGAAGTTTAACCGTAATGTTAATGGCAGTCACGCTACCTTCTCTATTGATGATCCTGTCAACCAATAAAGGTTCTTTTAAAGCGACTTCTTTGATCTTTGCGATCTCTTCTTCTGATTTGAGTGTCGATTCATACGACAGATCATCCACATAGAGGTCATCTCCTTCGGCTCTTGTATATTGAAAATTGGTTATCGCGTCCACTCTTGAAGAATAGGGTGTATTCCAGGCTTCAGCAGTTAATTCCTCAATAGCGGTGAGGTTTTCCTTTGTGAATATGTTCTTGTTTGAAGGTGTTAGAACAAGAATGACATTATCGTCCTTGGTAAATTTTTCCTGTAAGGCATCAAAAGCCTCCAACTCAGGATTAGATTTACTGAAAAATACATGGTAATCCCCATCAAACTCCATATTTCCCTTTGATGCTAATCCCATAGCTAACGCTAATGTTACCAGTAATACCGGCCATTTCCGTTTGATGACAAACTTTGCCCAGTTTGTGGCAAACTTATTGGCAAAACTTTTTGCCTTTTTTAGTGCATTCATAATTTGATTTATTAGTTGACCGGCGGTTACTTAAAATCCAGTCGTTATTTATTGATTTATTACTATGACGATCCTATGAGCACATAAGTGGACAAGAATCTGATTTAATTTTTAATAGTTGACCAGTCGGTTATATTTAGTTGTACTTTCATTTTCTTATCACTTTATTGAACTAATTATAAAAGATAATTGACCGGTCGTCTAGTAAACGTTAAAAAAATATTATTATTACTTTAACAACACGTTTTCAATCATGCTCATAACATTTTCAATGGGATAAGCACTTTTCATTTCTTTCATACTGATCATAGCGCCTTTTCCGGCATCTTCCATAAAAGCGGCGATATCTTCCGCCTTCATAGGATTGGATATTTCCCCCAGGTCTTTAGCTTCCTGGATCACCTCAGTAATTAATGACAGTACATACTGGGTCTTAACTAATATCGCATTACGTATTTGCTCGCTATGTTCAGACATTTCACTACTTAAATTACACGCCATACATCCCATTTTACAATCCATATCATTCATCAGAACATCAAGCCTGAACTCATTAAATGCTATAAGTCGCTCTCTTGGTGTTTTAGTCTTATCTTCTAAAATGGCCTTAGCAGGCGTGAACATGGCTCCAAAGTATTTCTCAATGGCTTTAACCACAAAATCTTCTTTAGATTCGAAATAAAAATAAAAAGATCCTTTTGGAACATCGGCTGCTTTTACAATGTCGTTAACACTGGTTGCATTATAGCCTTTGCTCCATAGAATCTCCATTCCCTTTTCTAAAAGGAAATTTGCCTTGGCATCATGTCTTGCTGTTTTGAGCATAACTTTTTATTTCAGGACAAAAATATGACCAGTCGTCTAGTAAATCCAAATTTTAAGTGTTAAAATTTTCTAAAAGCCTTTATTTAAAGTGTTTTCGAGGCTTTTAAATTAATAATTATGGTCTTAATGTTATTTCAACCACACCATTACCTCCTCTGGTACCCCAATGACCAGATTCAGCTGCTGAAAGTACTTTTACAGTTTTTACTTGTTCCGGTGAAATTCCAGATATATCACTGGTAACAATTCCATCAACCACCAATAACGCATAAGGGCTTGCAATAACTGATTTTAGAGCTCTTGCATCAAGAATTACCTGCCTGCCTGTAGTGCCAAATGTATTAGCATTGTCATTTTGATTAGGACCCTCTTCAGTAATTTTTGCCTGAGGGTACACAAATTGAATTACCTCAAAAATAGTTCCTAATTTGTCATAATTATTGTTATTATCAATTAGGTTATTTAAACAATAATCTAGTTTAGATTGAGATAAATGGTTGCCTTTAACCACTTCATCATAAGCAAGCTCACTTTCTATTATAACTAAATTAACCAGCAAACTATCTTGACCTTTTAATTTAATACGTTGGTTTTGAAACCCCGAAGCATTAAAAACCAATTGATCGTTTTTATTACAAGAAATTGAATAAATTCCTAAAGAATCTGAATACACAACAGTTTTAGCCTTTTTAGAACTTACTTTAACCTTGTTGACAGGGTACTTTTTAAAGGCTATAATTCTACCGTTTACAGTATGTGTTTGAGCTATACCAAAGGTGGCTCCCAACAAGAGGAACAAGACTAAACTGAGTGCAAAAGATTTCATGGATTAGTTGTGTAATAAATTAACTACTAACTTAAGGCTTTTTAAATGAAATTACTATTATTTCATACGTCTTTTAACAAAAAAAGCTTCCACATGTTATGGAAGCTTTTTGCATAATCATCAGGGTTGAACTTATTGAACAGTAAGCGTGTATTGGGGCGTTGGATTTAAAGGACAGAAGTATACATACTCCCCTTTTGTTAATTTAGTAGCTTTAGATCTTTCTACTTTTCCATCTTTAACTACCTGAGTCACATAAGCCGTTTGAATATGATTTTCAGGCTTACTGACATCTTTACCTTTTTCTACAAGTACTAAACCTACATCTTTACCTACATGATTGTTTGATACCGCAAAAATATAGGTTCCCTCACTTACCGTTAAAGACTTTTGGGTAAATGCTCCTTTGGTTTGTTCCAAAGCAATTGTTTTTACCTCCTGGGCTCTTGCATTTAAACTAAATACAAGCGCTATTACTAATACTGAAATTAATTTTTTCATTGTTTATAAATTTTTTATTGTTAATACTAAACTGTGGTAGCTTCTAATGGTTCAACTACCGGAAAATCAACCGGAACCTGGGTCGTTTTATGAATATAGTTTGAGATGGTTTTATCGCCCACCAATGAAATGACATCTATTAAACTTCCTTTGGTATATCCTGCTTCAAAGAAATTTTCAAGGACGGTTGCTTCTGTGGCGCCTCTATTTTCTGTAATGTTTTTGGCCAATCTCGCAAGTGCATCCAGTTTAGGGTCAAACGATGCTTGTCCTGTTCTAAGTTCTAAAATCTGGTCTTCTGTGAAACCATTCATTTTACCTATAGCAGTATGTGCGGATAAACAATACACACATTGGTTAACTTCGCTTACGGCTAAATTCACAACTTCTCTCTCTTTAGCTGACAGGGATGTCTTTGCGTTAGAAAAGTTTAAATAGTTTTCCAAAGCAGTATTACTGTGCGCATAAGTGGCATATAAATTGGGAACAAAGCCGACAGCTTTTTCCAGGTTATCAAAAATAGCCTGATTGTTTTCACTTACTTGGTCTCTTGTTGGTACATTAAATGTGCTCATCATTTTATTGTTTTAAATGTTTATAAATTTTGTGTGATTTCTACGGTACAAAGTTGCTTTATACGAACTCTTTATACCATGATTATTTTTCCTTTTGTATTGTCAATTTTTCCTTTTATGAATTAGAAGTCAATATTTCAGGATCTCCATGAGGTTTCTCGGCATCACAGTAGTAGTCATGATGGTACTCATGTTCGCAATGCGTCTCTAAACTGATTGGTTTAATCTCGCTTCTTTTTTTACCGCGAAAGATTTCAATTAAATTGAAAATAGATATATGCTTTAAATTCATGTCTTTGCTGTTTTAATTATACAGTGCAAAGATGAATTATATAAGGAGCCATAGCCATAGGAGGATTTCCTGATAGCATGTCAATTTTTCCCTGACAGGATCAACTATGCTGTTTTTTAAAATCGGATGGGGAAAGTGAAGTGTGCTTTTTAAATAACCGGCTTAAATGCGAGGCATCCTCAAACCCAAGCTCATAGGCAATCTCTTTGGCTGCTTTGTCTGTATACATTAATAAGCGTTTCGCTTCTAAAACAATGCGCTCATGAATGATCTTTAACGGGCCGGTATTCAGTTTTGCAAAATTATTGGATAATGTTTTAGGCGATTTATACAACGCATCTGCATAGAACTGAACACGATGTTCTGTTCTGAAATGGTCCTCAACCAGGACGTTAAAAGCGCGAAGCAAATCCGTTTTAGTATCGCCTGTTTTCGTATCGAAACGTTCTTTGGCTTTAAGCAATCGCGTGCTTTTAATAATAAAACGGGCCATTAACATACGCAGCATTTCTGCCTGAATAGTATCTTTAGTCTCAAGCTCGTCAATAAAAACCTCATGAAGCATATTAAACTTAATGCGGTCTTTCTCATTTAAGTGAACAACCGGGTTTTTAATATTGCCAAAAAATAGTAATCCTGCACAGCCTACTTCTTTATCATGATCCTTGATACAATAAAAATCCCGATTAAAAAGATACACCTTAAGCCGTTCTCCTTCCGCAAACTGAAAATACTGAACTGTCGTCAATGCTAAAATACTATGTTGTGGTAAGGTAACAGGAATGCCATCCACAATAAACTTAGCTTCTGAATCATCAGACCAAATAAACGCATATAAAGCCATTGGTTTAGGCTGCCGGTATTCTGCAAGCAAGGATTCATCCCCAACTTTTAATAAGGCATTTGTGGAAAATTCAGAAAATGAGTGCGTCATTATTACTATGTCTGCAAAGACATTCCAACATTACAATTTATTTATGAAGCTTTAGCTGAATACGTTTTCGTGGGATATCAACGCCCAACACTTTTACAATGATTTGCTGATGTAAATGCACATGTTCACCCACATCTTTTACAAAACTATCAGACAGGTTAGAAACATGAATCAGCCCGCTTTCCTTTATACCAATATCTACAAAGCAGCCAAAATTAGTTATGTTGTTTACAATTCCCGGTAGTAATTGACCTTCCCTCAAATCGTTGATGGTTTTGATATTTTGATTAAAAGTAAACACCTTAGCTTGTTCCCTAATGTCCAGCCCGGGCTTTTCTAACTCTTTAATTATATCCCCAAGAGTTGGTAACCCAATGGTATCGGTACAATATTTTTTCAGGTCAATATTTTTAAGTGCTTCTGGGTTGCCTATAAGAGCGTGAACCGATTTACCGCTATCCTTAGCCATTTTAGTAACAATAGCATAACTTTCGGGGTGTACGGCGGAATCATCTAAAGGATTTTCGGCGTCCTTTATTCTTAAAAAAGCAGCCCCCTGTTCAAAGGCTTTACTGCCTAAACGAGGTACTTTTGCAATGACTTTCCTTGAAGTAAAAGGCCCATTTTCAGTGCGATAGTTAAAAATATTTTCTGCTAATTTCGGACCAATTCCCGAAACATAACTCAATAATGGTTTACTTGCCGTATTGATATTAACACCAACAGCATTCACACAATTTTCAACCACCGTTTCCAGCGATTTCTGAAGCTTCGTTTGGTCTACATCATGTTGATATTGACCAACACCAATGCTTTTTGCGTCAATTTTCACCAATTCCGCTAAAGGATCTTGCAAACGACGTCCTATAGAAACAGCACCGCGAACTGTCACATCATAATTAGGAAATTCTTCTCTTGCAATTTTTGAAGCTGAATAAATACTGGCGCCGGCTTCACTTACCACAAAGACCTGTATATCGTTTTTAAATCGAACCTTTCTAATCAAGGCTTCTGTTTCCCGTGAGGCAGTTCCGTTTCCAATAGCAATAGCTTCAATTTTATAGGCGTCTGCTAATGAATTTATCTTCTTCATGGCACCTGTACCATCATTTTTAGGTGGATGCGGATAAATAGTTTCGTTGTACAGTAATTGTCCTTGAGCATCTAAACAAACTACTTTACAACCGGTTCTGAATCCCGGGTCAATGGCCAAAACACGTTTTTCACCTAAGGGAGACCCCAAAAGGAGTTGTTTCAGATTCTTTGCAAAAACCAAAATGGCCGCATCATTTGCTTTTTCCTTTGCTATCTGAAGTGCTTCATTACTTAAAGACGGTAGTAATAACCTTTTGAATGCGTCTTTAATGGCTATCTCAATTTGTTCGGCACAGTCATTATCAGACCTAATGATTCTCTGCGCCATCTTATCTAAAGCTCTATCATTATCAATTGCAATCTTCAATTTAACGAAGCCTTCTTTTTCCGCTCTTAAAATGGCCAACAAACGGTGCGACGGAATTCTGCTTAAAGATTCCTCCCAATCAAAGTAGTCCTTAAACTTTTGGGCTTCCTCCGTATGCTCCTTTACCTTAACAACTTTAGTTGAAATCATGGCAAAACGTTCTAATTGATAACGAATTTGATTCCTAATATCGGTACGTTCATTAATCCATTCTGCCATAATGTGGCGTGCACCTTCCAAAGCTTCATCAACCGATGACACATCACCTTTTACATATCTGTAAGCAACAGACTCCAGGTCATGGGCATTTTGGCTCATAATAATTTTTGCCAATGGTTCCAATCCATGTTGTCGCGCTTTTTCAGCTTTGGTTTTTCTGCTTTTCTTAAACGGCAGGTATAAATCCTCTAAACCGGTTAAACTCTGCGCTGTTTCAACTTTTTGCCGTAACTCCGGGGAAAGCACATCTTGTTCCTGTAATGCTTTTATAATGGCTTTCTTTCGCTTTTCTAAGATTTCAAATTGTTCATTAAGCCCGACTATTTCTCCAATCTGAACCTCATCCAGATTACCGGTTCGTTCCTTTCGGTAGCGTGAAATAAACGGAATGGTACCACCTTCATTAAGTAATTCCAAGGTGTTTTTTACCGATTCCCGGGGTAATTCAATGTGGCCAAGTATATAATTGAGAATTTGCATTTGTTTAAGGATTGAAACAAACGCAATTTAGAAAAGAATCTTGTTTTGGAAACTATTAAAACAAAATTATGCTACTTTTTTAAGCAGGTCATAGCAAGGGCATTTTTTGCAGCGTTTTTTTTCGCCTTTTTTGAATTTTTTACAGCAGCTGTTTTTAACCTTATCGGTAGTAATAATACCTAAGCTTTTTAATTTTTTAACTGCTTTTTTCTTTTCTTTTTTGCCCAAACCTTGAACGAAGATTTTTAATTCGGACAAATATAGGTTATTTTTAATTAATCTAAATAAGATTAAGTGTTAAAGTTATCACCAACTTATTCACCACCGGTATCCTGTGCAGCAGTACTTACAGTCAGGTTTTCTATATCCCTGTCAAACAAATATAAGCCGCCTTTATCATCGCCTATAAGGTTTATTTTATCAAGGATAGTACGCGCCATGGCTTCTTCTTCTATTTGCTCCGATACATACCATTGTAAAAAGTTATGGGTGGCATAGTCTTTTTCCTGAAGTGTAATATGTACCAACTCATTAATGCTTCCGGACACGAAAACCTCATGTTTATAAAGCAATTCAAACATGTCCTTAAATGATTCAAAGGTGACATCCGGTGCTTTCAATTCTGAAATGTGCGCATGCCCGCCGCGTTCATTCACAAACTTTACCAGTTTAAGCATGTGATCCCGTTCTTCATCAGATTGCGCATACATAAAATTGGCAATGCCTTCCAGCCCTTTAACTTCGGCCCAACAGGCCATGGCCAAATAAATTTGAGAGGATTCTGCTTCTATTCTTATTTGATCGTTTAATGCGTTTTCTATGGTCTTTGATAACATGGTTTCTTGTTTTTAGTAAAGTTAAGTAATTCTTTAAAAATAATTCGCTTTAAAACCTGTATGAAAATTGAAAGCAATCATTAAGATATACTGAAAAACACTGTAACCCGTTAATATATAACCTGCTACATTTAAATTTTGCCGCTATGAAACTATCTTATTATTTCCTTTTACTCCTTTTTACCTGCCATTTATCATTTTCACAACAAAAAAGTGACACCATAAACCCCTTAATTAATGAACGCAGCAATACTGTATTTAAGTGTCACCCCAACCCCGTAGAAAGCGAACTGTTTATTTTAGGCACTCATAAGATCAAAACTATTGAATTCATTGATATTTTAGGAAAACGAGCGGCCTTATACCGTTTTAACAGGAGTATTGTTAAAATAGATGTATCTCACCTAAAAAGTGGCATCTACCTGGTACAGGCAATAGACGAGTATAATAAGGTTGAAACTAAAAAGTTGATTGTGAAATAAGAAACTATTAAGAAAAATAATTCTTGAGCATAAACTCTGCAGAAGCATATTTACCCTTAATATCTCTTATGGTATTTAGAGCCTTTTGAGACTTCCGTCTTTCATTATATATAGCAATTCCTCCTACAAATAAACTTAACAATACTGTAATAAGACCTGTTCTGGTCTCTATTTCCTCAATGTTTAAATTTGGTATTTCTTTTACATATTTGAGAACAAAATCATCATCTATATTGTTAATTAGGAACGATTTAATTTCATCATTATACTGAGCAAATTGCTCAATCTCAGCCATTGAAGCTTCCGTTCTAATCAACCTTTCTGCTTGTGCCTGAATATCGATAATTTGCCTGATGATATTCTTATGATACATCTTAACTTATTTGCAATCCATTGCCAACAGAAGCATCATCAGGATTTACAAACACCAATTTCCCCTCGGCAGTTTCAGTCATTAAGATCATGCCCTGGCTTTCAACACCTCGTAAGGCTCTTGGAGCTAAATTCACCAAAACCGTTACACGTTTGCCAATAACTTCTTCTGCAGTAAAACTCTCAGCTATTCCCGAAACAATCGTTCTGGTATTAATACCCGTATCAACTTTTAACTTTAAAAGTTTTTTAGTTTTTGGCATTTTTTCAGCCTCCAAAATAGTACCTACACGCATGTCTAATTTGGTAAAATCTTCAAATGTAATAGTATCTTTTTGAGGCTCCACAGTTTTATTAGCTTTTTCGTTGGTTTTTCTGCTGGCTTCCAGCTTATCTAGTTGTGCCTGAATGGTGGCATCTTCAATTTTAGAGAACAGTAATTCTGCTTTACCAATTTGATGTCCTGATGGTAACAAAACGTCCTTTGTTGGGATGTCGTTCCATTGAGATGCTTCGACAAGCTCAGCATGACATTCGGAATCTTTTTTGTCATTCTGAGTAAAACGAAGAATCTTTTTAAGCTTTTCTGCGGTAAATGGTAAAAAGGGTTCACATAGCATTGCTAAAGCACTTGCAATTTGAAGCGCCACATACATAATGGTTTGCGTTCTGGCTTCGTCAACCTTGATCATTTTCCAGGGCTCTTCATCAGCCAGATATTTGTTTCCTAAACGTGCTAAATTCATTAATTCCTGTCCAGCTTCCCTAAAACGATACCGCTCAATAGAACTGGCAATCACATTAGGATAGGCTTTTACTGCCGCTAAAGTGTCCTCATCAACTTTGGTAAATTCACTTGCTTCAGGAACAACACCATTATAGTATTTATTGGTTAACACTACCACACGGTTTATGAAGTTCCCGAAGATCGCTACCAACTCATTATTATTCCTGGCCTGAAAATCCTTCCAGGTAAAATCGTTATCCTTGGTCTCCGGCGCATTGGCATTTAACGCATAACGTAACACATCCTGCTGACCCGGAAAATCCTTTAAATACTCCGGCAACCAAACGGCCCAATTTTTAGAGGTGGAAAGCTTGTTGCCTTCTAAATTTAAAAACTCATTAGCCGGCACATTTTCCGGTAAAATATAACTTCCTTCAGCCTTTAACATGGACGGGAAAATAATACAGTGAAATACAATGTTATCTTTCCCGATAAAATGAACCAGTTTAGTGTCTTCATCTTTCCAATAGGGTTCCCAATCTATCCCTTCGCGTTCTGCCCATTCAATGGTGGATGAAATATACCCGATAGGGGCATCAAACCAAACGTACAATACTTTGCCCTCACCACCTTCTACAGGTACCGGAATGCCCCAATCCAAATCTCGGGTTACGGCACGTGGACGCAAACCATCATCTATCCAGGATTTAACCTGTCCGTACACATTGGGCTTCCAGTCTTTTTTATGGCCTTTTAAGATCCATTCTTTTAAAAAATCCTCGTGTTTATCCAACGGTAAAAACCAGTGCTTTGTTTGTTTTAATGTAGGCGCATTTCCGGTAATGGCAGACTTCGGATTTATCAAATCGGTTGCATTATGGCTGGTTCCGCAGTTTTCACACTGGTCTCCATAACTCTCCTCATAACCACATTTAGGACAAGTCCCAATGACGAACCTATCCGCTAAAAACTGCTTGGCTTTTTCATCGTATAATTGCTCGGTGGTTTCTTCAATGAATTCACCTTTGTCATACAGGGTTTTAAAGAAATCAGACGCTGTTTTATGGTGAATAGGCGCTGAAGTACGCGAATAATTATCATAAGTGATTCCAAACTCCTCAAACGATTGTTTGATAATGGCATGATATTTATCTACAATATCCTGTGGTGACACCCCTTCATTCTTCGCTTTAATGGTAATTGGCACGCCGTGTTCATCACTTCCTCCAATAAAGGCCACATCATTCCCGGTCAGGCGTAAATAGCGTACATAAATATCTGCCGGCACATAAACCCCAGCTAAATGCCCAATATGAATGGGGCCGTTAGTATATGGTAAAGCAGTGGTTACGGTATATCGTTTTGGTTGACTCATAAATTCCCAAATATCTTACTAAGCGGCAAAAGTACACAATTTGAGGGCTATTTTTCAAAAAGGAGATTAATAAATGAAGAATAGATTGAAACAATAAAACACTAAACGAGATCCCGCTAAAAAAGCGGGATTAGTTCAACTTACAATTTTAAGTGCGTCTTAAAGACTTCTAAAATTGAGTTTCACTAAAAAAATGTACATTTACATTATGTCGAGATACCTACTAATTTTATGCTTGTTTTGTGGCCTTTTTTTCTTTGGAAAGCATGCTTTTTCAGCACAAAATAACGCATTACAAAAACAAGAGATTACTTTGAAACAACCACCATACTTAAAAGCAGGCGACACGGTAGCCATAGTAGCACCGGCAGGGATTTTAAAACACAGAACCCGTGAGATCGAGCAAGCCAAAGCACTATTGAAAAGCTGGGGATTACATAGTGCAGTAGGGAAACATGTGTTTAATCAGAATAATCATTTTGCAGGAACTGATTCAGAGCGTTGTGAAGATTTTCAAAAAGCTTTGGATGATCCCAAAATAAAAGCCATATGGTGTGCCAGAGGCGGTTATGGTTCAGTAAGACTATTGGACAAGCTGGATTGGTCTAATTTTAAACAACACCCTAAATGGATTATAGGTTATAGTGATATTACGGCCATTCATAATCAGGTTCATAATTTAGGCTTTGAAAGCCTACATGCTATGATGGGCACCAGTTTACAAGATGACGCCGAGACCATTAAAGAGACCATTGCTACTTTTAAATCTGCACTTTTTGGCAACACCTTAAACTATACTTTAAAAGGTTCTGAATATAACAGAGCCGGTATTGTTTCTGCACCTTTAGTTGGGGGTAATTTAACCATTTTACATACCATGTTAGGTTCTGAAACCAATATTGACACTTCAGGTAAAATTTTATTCATCGAGGAAATTGGCGAATATAAGTATCATATAGACCGTATGTTACAAAGCTTAAAACGTGCCGGGTATTTTGACAATTGCAAAGGTGTCATTGTGGGTAATATGACCAGGCTTAGACGTAACACCACCCAATGGGGATCCTCTGTCGAGCAGCTTATTTTAGATGCGCTTTCAGAGTATAGCTTCCCCATAGCATTTAATATGCCGGCAGGTCATGAAAAGGATAACAGAGCCCTGATTTTAGGCAGAACAGTAGAGTTAATCGTAAAAAAAGAACAATCGACTATTATTTTTAAAGGTTTTTGAATTACACCATAGTTTCGTAGTAAATTTTAAACAGTTTTTATGATGAAAAAACTACAATTATTAGTGGTAGCGGTTATGCTACTATTTTCTGCTGGTGTACATGCTGACACCATTAAAAATTCAAAATTAAACTTAAATAATCCTGATGTTCGTAAGTGTTTATTAGAGTCTACTAAAACAGCCGGTTGGGAATTAGCTTCGGTTTATTTGAATTCTGAAAACAAACTGGTAATGATCTTTGACAAAGGTGATGACACAAAGATCTATACCAGTAGAGAAGTCTTTACTAAATAATAAAGTACCCTCATTAACAATAAAGCCAACTATTCATGACTGTTTAGTTGGTTTTTTTTATTTGCTTAAATTTATAGTAAATCAAAATCATGGGGTTTTACGATCTACCTAAAGAAGCGCGTAATGCTTTGGTTGAAAAAATCACGGACACTATCAAAGCTGATTTAAGTGCCAACCAAACGGAAAACATCGTTGCATATTTCTCTGATGACGATACTTACATACGAAAAACAGGGTATGCAGCTATTGGCAAAATATTTTATGCTGCTCCGGAACTGCAACCAACCATACTTTCAACTTTAAATCATTTATTAAAGTCTGATATGGACAAAGTACGTCAAACCACTGTGAATGCTGCAGGAGAAATTGGAAGGTTTCATTTTGATAAAGTGCAACATGTTTTTGACACGGGTCTGTCTGATAAACATCATTCCGTAAGAAATGCCGTGATAGGGTCTGTTAAAAAAATGGGAGCAAAGAATCCGGTTCCGGTTTTGGCCTGGGCAAAAACCTATTTAAAACATCCTGATAAAGAAGTAAGGCGAGAAATATGTCATGGCATTGAATTACGGGGACGCACACATCCTCAAGATATCTTACCGCTTTTAAAAGCACTGGAATTTGATGACACCAAACGTGTAACCGATACCCTTATTCATGTTCTGGGGCAGATTGCTTATAAAAATGGCTGTTTAAAAACCGTGGTAGCCCACCTCAATACCTGGAAAAATAAAACACTTGTTGAAAAAGCTCTGGATGAAATTGTAGATGTACATGAACGTTACAAAAAGTTTGCTGTGTTAACGCAACAGGAAGTTATTGATTATATTGATGGGAATTATAATCCTATTTAATTAAAACCTCAACTCTTTTTGTAAGTGCTCATAAGCTTCCTGCACTTGCCTGAATTTTTCCTCAGCACCGTTTTGATGCTCTTTCCCCAGGTGAATCACCCTATCAGGATGATATTTTTTCGCCATCTTACGATAAGCCTTCTTAATTTCGTCAACTGTAGCGCCTTTTTCAATTTCTAATACCGTATAAGCATTATCGCTACTACTGTAGAACATCGCCTTAATACTTTCATAATCGCGTGCATTGATCCCCAAATAACCGGCCATGATCTGTATTTGACGTTCTTCATCCTGAGTTACCACCCCATCGGCTTTCGCAATGCCAAATAAAAAGTGGATCAATTGTAAACGGGACGGGTGGTCCATCATTTGTTTTATTTGTAAACAGACCTGACGTTTTGAAACTTTTTGTTTGCTAATCCCTTTAAATAACTGAAAGGCGTGATTTGCACGCTCTTTCCCATACATATTGGCAAACTGCTGACGTACATAATCCAATTCGCGTTGGTCTTGTTTGCCATCTGCTTTTATAACTATGGATGCCAATACCAGTAAACTCACTTCAAAATCACCCGATTGTGTTTGAGGCCGTTGTTGCCCTCCCCGGTATGTTGATCTTTTTGAGCGCTTTTTTCCTTCACCTATAAGTATATCACCATTACCATTGGCCATGGCATCAACAATACTCCCTAAAGCCACACCTATAATGGCTCCTATTGGCCCTCCAAACGACCAACCTAAGGCGCCCCCAATCCATTTTGAAAAACTCATGTAATTATAAATTTTATTTATCGTCAAATATAATATTAGTTAGTTGATTGCATCACAATTTTGTTACACAATTGGTATCTTTGCATCGCTAAAAAATTGTTAATTATTTAAATTTAAAAATATGTATCCAGCAGAATTAGTAAAACCAATGCGCGAAGACCTGACAAACGTTGGTTTTGAAGAATTGCAAACCCCGGAAGCGGTTGATATTGCCTTGGCAAAAGAAGGTACTACTTTGGTAGTAGTAAATTCAGTATGTGGTTGTGCCGCCGCAAATGCACGCCCAGGAGCTAAAATGAGTTTGCACAACGAAAAAAGACCAAATCACGTAGTAACCGTTTTTGCAGGAGTTGATAAAGAAGCCGTGGCTAAAGCCCGAGAATATATGATCCCGTTTCCTCCAAGTTCACCAAGTATGGCTTTATTTAAAGATGGTGAATTAGTGCATATGTTAGAGCGTCATCATATTGAAGGGCGTCCGGCAGAACTCATTGCTGAAAACCTGGTTGATGCTTATAACGAGTATTGTTAAAAAGGTTGAAGCGCAACACATGAAGACAGAAGTTAACCACGACCTATTCGTGGTTTTTTTATGCCATTACTTTACGCAACCTTTTAGGGAATCTTTCATCTTAAGAGAAAAGAATTGATTATGCGACCTATTCCCAAATTTTTAGGGTTAATTACTGTACTGTGCCTGTTATTTGCTGCCTGTCTTTCTGATGATAGTGGCACATCAAGTCATGAAGAGGACTTGGAAACTCTAAACGCTTTAAAGACTGAAATTGAAACGCTTGTTTCTTCCTCTGTTTGTAATGATAATACCGAATGTAAATACATTGCTTTTGGCAGTAAACCTTGTGGTGGCCCATGGACTTATTTGATATATTCAACTTCCATCGACACCGATGAACTGGAAAGCAAGGTAGAACAATATAATCAGCTGGAGGCTATTTTTAATGCACAATACGGTGCTGTTTCAGACTGTTCCGTAGCTGCAGAACCCATAGATGTCATTTGTGAAAATAACGTTTGTGTAGCTGTGTATTAACATGTACTTTTGGGCATGGTAAAAATTTTATCGTATCCATTAACTATTATCTATTATTTATTTTTCTTTTTTACCCTTGTAATATTTCATCCTTTACAATGGTTTTGCTTTAACGTATTTGGGTATCAGGCCCATAAAAAATGTGTGGATGTGCTACAGTTTTTCTTGTTAAAATGTACGCATGTATTAGGTACACATTTTACGTTTGACAACCCGCACCATATAGAAACCGATCAACCTTTAATTATTGTTGCCAATCATCAAAGCATGTATGACATATCACCCATTATGTGGTACATGAGAAAACATCATACCAAATTTATAAGTAAAATAGAATTGGGAAAAGGCATTCCCAGTGTGTCCTATAATTTACGGCATGGTGGTTCGGTTTTAATCGACAGGAAAAACCCAAGGCAATCCTTACCCGCTATCATGAAATTTGGGGAATATATCGAGGCTCATAATCGTGCTGCCGTTATTTTTCCAGAAGGCACCAGAAGTAAGGACGGTGTCCCAAAACCTTTTCAAACCAAGGGATTGGATATCTTATTTAAAAAAGTACCTTCAGCCCTGGTGGTTCCCATCTCAATTAATAATTCCTGGAAAATGTTGAGGTATGGAAAATTCCCTATGGGCCTGGGAACACACATTAAATTTAAGGTTCATAAACCTTTAAAAGTAGCCGATTTTAAAGATAAATCCGAACTTATAAATATTGTTGAAACAACCATTAAAGCCAGTATTCAACCTTAAAATAAATCCTGTGGAGGCTATTGTAAATAAAACCAAAGATTTTGTAAAAGACAGGTTGTCTGATGCCGAAGGCGGCCATGATTGGTTTCATACCTTAAGGGTTTACAATAATGCCTTGCTCATAGCAAAACAGGAACCTGTAGATCTTTTTATTGTATCTCTGGGGGCTTTGTTACATGATATTGCCGACAGTAAATTCCACAACGGTGATGAAACGATTGGCCCCAAAATAGCACGTGAGTTTTTATTTGAGCTGAATGTGGATTCGGTAGTAATCGAGCATGTAGTGAAAATCATTGAAAACATCTCGTTTAAAGGTGGTAATGAAGCACCAAAGTTTAGATCGCCTGAATTGGATGTAATCCAGGATGCCGATAGACTTGATGCTATTGGAGCCATTGGTATAGCCCGTTGTTTTAACTATGGCGGATTTAAAAACAGGCAACTTTACAATCCGGATATCAGACCAAACCTCAACATGAGCAAAGCCGAATATAAAGCATCTAACGCGCCAACCATCAATCACTTCTACGAAAAGTTACTGCTCCTTAAAGATCGTATGAATACCGCTACCGGCAAGCGGTTGGCAGAAAACAGACACGCCTTTATGGAACAGTACTTAAAACAGTTTTACAGTGAATGGCATGGCAAACTTTAACTGGTAATTTGCTTTTTTTCGAAGCTACCTTTAAGTTCTGAATTACGACCGGCGCAAACAAACCATTGAATCTATCTATTTCACTTACAGTTAATTACAATTAAAATAGCATATAAATATGTTAAGATGGTTGTTTTTTTAACATAAATATGCCTATACATTTGCATTGTTAATTATTAAAATGTTTAAAAATGGAAAAGGCCATTAAAAGAAGTAAAAAAGAAAGGCTTCACTCTATTCTTTACCTTTTAATGTTATTCTTAACACTACCTGTATTAACAGGTATATTATTAATTTGGTTTAGATTAAAATAGAGAAAACAATTCTGAAATATCAAAAAATCCTTTACAACCGATTGTAAAGGATTTTTTCTTTATAAACTATTTGAGCTTAAGATCACTGAATTATCTGTTTAATTTCCTTTCTATAATTAGAGGCACTTTTACCTATAATCTCATTAAACTGTTTGTTGAAATGTGAAAAATTATTGAAGCCGCATTCAAAACATATATCGGCAATACTCATTTGACTTTCGTTTAACAACTTGGTGGCGTGCACAATTCTTATTTCATTAACCATCTGAGTAAAAGTCTTCCCGGTGGTCTTTTTAAAATATCTGCAAAACGCCGGTACCGTCATACTTACTTTATCAGCAATAGCTTCTAAAGCAATGTGTTCTTTAAAATTGGCATTCACGTATTTGTAAATGGTTTTAATTTTATCGGTATCCTGGGGTTCTGCTTCAAACATAAAACCATCGGCATTTAATATGGTATAATCGTCAGTGGTTGCTAAGTATTGCAAGATTTCCAGCAACTTTAAAATCCTGTCGAATCCAGTGTAATTTTCTAATTCTTCAATCTTGGAACCAACTACATCTTTAGCAGCTCTATTAAACTTTATCCCATTTTTAGCTTTTTCAAACAAGGTGGCAATAGCTGTAGCTTCCGGAACACTGTTAAAAAAATCTTCTCCCAGGAAATCCGGTCTAAATTGCACCGTAGTTTCTATACCTGCAGCTGTTAACCTGTCTGTAAAACCATTATGCGGTAAATTGGATCCTATTAATATTAACTGACTATTGTTAAAATAAGACAAGTGGTTACCTATATGAGTCTTACCCTGGCCCCTGTTTATATATATAAGTTCTATCTCCGGGTGAAAATGCCAAAACATTTCACTCCTATCTAATTTGTCATTATGTTGTTTCACCAATATGGACGTACCAAACATTGGCGACAATTTTTTAAATGTAGGTTTCTTCGTAATCATAGTGGGTCTATTTTATAGCAAAATTACAATATATTATGCACACATTATATATTTTATTAACTCAAATATATGCTAAATTAACTTAACATGGATTTAACATATCCTTAACTGTTAAAATAGCACATAAATTTGCTAAAATTGATGTTTTCCACACCGTATTAGCTCCATATCTTTGCATCGTTAGTTTTAATGATATTTTGAAAAGTTTATTAAAGCAGAAGTAAAATTGTTTCTCTTTAATTCAAAATTAAAGATTTCATATAAAATACATTAATAATTAGTTTAATGTCTTATTTAGTTTAGTTGGTAGAGTGGGCTGTGGTGGCCCACTTTTTTTTGCTCCATATTCAGTAAAAATTCCCGTTTAGAATTCATTTAAAATAAGCCAACCATTATATGTGTTTTTAACTCTATTGTATTCTATTTTAACCCAACAAAATGTTAACGTTAATTTAACGGATAATTGAGCATATAAATTAATCAAAATCCATGTTTTACGCACTTTAAACCTGTTATACATTTGCAGTGTAAAACGTTAAAAAAACCAAATCATGAAAAACGTATTAACAAACACTAAGAAAGGAATCTTAATGGTAGCAATGGCTGCTACGGTTATGGGTTATGCAGCAGAAAGAACATCCATTATTAAGGATGCTAAAAGAACTGCTCTTACATTGAATAATGTAAAAGAGGGGAACTTACTTTCTATTAAAGATTTAAATGGACTTACATTATATAAGGAGCTAATTGAAAAATCCGGAATTTATACCAAAGGATTTGATTTAACAGCCCTTCCTGATGGCGATTACTTTTTTGAACTGGAAAAAGATGTTGAAATTAAAACCATCCCTTTTTCAGTTACTAAGAATAAAGTAACCTTTAATAAAGAAGAAGAAACTTTATACCACAAACCGGTAGCAATTGTTAAAGACGGTATGGTTTACATTACCAAACTTGCTCCGGATTATGAACCTTTAACAATAAGTGTATATGGTACAAATAATGGTGAATTGTTATACACCGAAACCATTAAAGGTACTATGGCCATTGAAAGAGCTTACAAGCTTGAAGCCGGAAATTACAGAATAGTGTTCCATTCAAATAATAAAGATTTTACAAAATTCATTAATAATTAGTTTAATGTCTTATTTAGTTTAGTTGGTAGAAGTGGGCTGTGGTGGCCCACTTTTTTTTTTGCAGTATACTTAACACTTCATTGAAAGGACACTACATTTTTAATGCTCGTATTTTGACAAGTCAAAACTTTAAGATGTCAGTTCGAGTATTCCCGAAATAAATTCGGGATCGCACTTCGGCAAACTCCGTATAAATACTAGGCACTAATGCAGATCGAAAATTTAATTTTCTAAAGAGGTATTCTTCAAATATATGTGTTATTAACCCTACAATACAGTATTTTGACTTAACCTAAACTTAGCATAGATTTAACAGATAATTTAGCATATAAATTAGTCAAAATCAATGTTTTAAACACTTTAAAACCGCTCTATATTTGTAGTGTAAAACGTTAAAAAACCCAAATTATGAAAAACGTATTCACAAACACTAAAAAAGTAATCTTAATGGTAGCAATGATGGCTACGGTTATGGGTTACGCAAATGAGATTTCTTTAATTAAATATGGAAGAGATCTTAGAGCTACAGCATTAACTATTGCTAATGTAAAAGAAGGAAACCTACTTTCAATTAAAGATGGTTACGGTATTACTCTATATAAAGAAGTTATTGAACAGACAGGTTTATACAACAAAGGTTTTGATTTAACCGATTTGCCTGACGGAAACTATTTCTTTGAATTAGAGAAGGATATGGAAATTAAGACCATTCCGTTTACCGTAAAATCTAACGAAGTGACCTTCAACAAAGAAAAGGAAACTAAAGTATTTAAACCTTTTGTAAGGGAGAAAAAAGATTTAGTATACATTACTAAGCTTGCTCCAAACAAAGAGCCTCTTGCAATCAGTGTTTACGGCCTTTATGGTGGCAGTTCCGAGTTATTATACAAAGAAACCATCGAAGGTGTTCAAAACATTGAAAGAGCATTTAAGTTACAAGAAGGAAAATATAAAATAGTTTTTGCCTCAAACAACAGAGAGTTTACCAAATACATTAATAAATAGACACCTATTAGTTCTTATTTTGTTTAGTTTTGCTGGAAGCGGGCTTTTATAGCCCGCTTTTTTTATTAAAATAATTTGAGCTGTCCAACCTTATACTGTTCATGCAGATCACAATTTAACTTAGGCATGGTCTTATCTTTAAAATATTTTTGTTTTGCCAATCTCACAAGATTGTTAATCTGCTCTGCTATTTTACCTTCTCCCCGCATTCTTGTTCCAAACCGGCTATCATTTAAACGGCCTCCATGGCAACTTTCAATCTGGTGCAATACCTTATCGGCTCTATCGGGTAAGGTTTTTTTAATCCAATCGGTGAAAATCTCTCCAATAGCCCCATTAAGTCTCACAATGGTATGTGCTATGGAATACGCCCCATGCTCTGAAGCGGCTTTTGCCAGTGGTAAAATTTCATGACTGTTTATAGATGGAATTATTGGCGCAAGCATCACATTTACCGGAACACCATGATCCGTCAGGGTTTTAACGGTTTCCAGGCGTCGTTTTATTGTAGCTGTCCTGGGTTCTAAAATGCGTCTTGTTTTTTCTGATAATGATGTGATCGATACATTGACTCCTATTAAACTGTCTTTAGCCAATGCCTTTACAAGCTCCAGGTCACGTAATATCAAGGCGTTTTTAGTAATAATACCAACCGGATGCCTGTATTTTAAGAATACCTCCAGACATTGTCTGGTAATTTTATAGATCTGTTCAGCCGGCTGATAACAATCTGTGTTCCCGGACATTATTATAGGATAGGTTTTCCAGCTTTTCTTTTTTATTAAAGCCTCTAACAATTTAGGGGCATCCTTTTTCACTAAAATACGTCGTTCAAAATCTAAGCCGGCACTATAGCCCCAATATTCGTGGGTATTTCTGGCATAACAGTAAATGCAGCCATGTTCGCAACCCTGGTAAGCGTTCATACTGTACATCATCCCAACATCAGGGCTCTCCACTTTATTGACTATGGTCTTTGGAAAAACCTCTAAATAACGGGTTTTGTTCTTATCTGCTTTTTCACCTTCTTTTTGGCAAAATTCAAGGAAATCATCACGTATTTCGTGACTAAATTCGAAGAAACGATTGGGGACGTTTAGCTGAGCGCCACGCCCTTTTAAGACTGACTTGGGGTTCATAATAATTAAGATTTAGAAAGTTGTTGGGAATACCTGACTTATACCATTTATAAAATTACGTAGAATTTTAAGCCAAAAATGTTAAAGCGAAAATGGGTTATCAACAATTTGAATTTGTCCAAGAAAATTGGGTAACTTAGTTTGATAGAACTTCCAATACTAATTCAAAAATGAACGTGTTTAAGCTTATTCCTATTCTAATACTTCAATGTTTTATGGCATTCGGTCAAAAGCAAGAAAAACCAAATATCATTTTCTTAATGATTGATGATTGCAGTGCTGTAGAGTTCTCTTGCTATGCCACACCCAATCATCCTCCGGGAAATACAACTCCCGTAATTGATGCCTTGGCAGAGGAAGGTATCAGGTTTACAACCTGTTGGGCTTCACCTTTGTGCAAACCCACCAGGGCCATGCTTATGTCAGGGAAGTATGGCGCCAGAACAGGAGAATATGGCAATAAATTAAATACAAACGATCCCAATTTTGCCAAAAAACATACGCCTATGTCTAAAGTTTTAAAAGATGTGGGCTATGAAACTGCCATCTCGGGAAAATGGCATTTACCAGGCCATGCCGGCCAGGAGGCTTATGGCTTGGATGCGTATTCCCTTTTAGGAGGGTATTTCAGACCCTTTGAAGGGGACGTGGTTTGGGACGGCCTGTGGTTTTCATGGTCTCAAGCTTCCAAAACCTTTCATGACAAAGCCGTTATCGGGAGTAAAAGAGGGCAATACCCAGCACTTTACTGGAACGGTTGTGTTATTGAAAATGGTAAATTACAGCCCAGTGATGCCACCACTTTTGCCCCGGATATATGCCAGAAATTTGCGCTAGATTTTGTTACCAGAAAAAGGGATAAACCCTTCTTTTTATACTATCCCATGGTGCTCCCCCATGACCCTTGGTTCGGTACACCGGATTCCAGTAGCCCAACCGGAAGAACAGAACCAGGGTTCAACGAACAAATTAAGCGTTTGGAATACTATGTAGATGAACTCATACAGACCCTTAAAGATGCAGACATTTATGACAATACCATCGTGTTTTTTACAGCCGACAATGCTACTCTTGCAAATGGCAAAGGCACCTGTTCCGAACTTGGTGTTAGAGTGCCTTTAATTGTCTTTGGTGGCCCAATAAAACATCGAGATGTAAGCGATGTGATGATCGATTTCACAGATATGTATCCCACAGTTCTGGAAATGGCCGGCATCGATGTTTCCCATATGAAAAGTCTGGACGGCAAAAGTTTTAAACCCGTGTTGGAGCAAAAAGCATATGAAGGGAAGGGTTATGTGTTTAGCTTTTTGGATATGCAACGCACCGTTAGAACTAAAGACTATATGATGGACGGCAGTGGTGGTATTTGGAAATGTGCCCCTTCAGGGAATTTACTGGACTACAAACCTTTAGAAGAAAGTGAAAACACTAAAGAAATTAGGGTGTCACTTGAAAAACTTATAGAACCTTACACATTACCTACAGCAGACCAGTTTGGTGAAAATAGAATCCAACGTGCTACAAAGAAGTACGTTTGGCCTTCTTTAGAATGGACAACATTAGAGGCATTCAAAAATGGCGATAACTGGATGTATAATGACCGAAGGAAAAGAGAATAAGTTTTCTTAAAAAACACTAACTTAAGTGGGTAATCATCTGAAAATCAAAACCAATGAAAACAAGAAAATTACTGGAACTCATTAGCAGAGGGCGGACGGATTACATTTTTAAGTTATTTGAACTGGACAACTGGCAGGATTTACTACACCAGGGACCGGTGAAACTATTGCAATGGTTGGTGTATTACAATGACACCACAGCTCTTAGGGCCGTTTTGGATAAAGGAGGTAACCTCGAAAGTATTAATTTAGATTCCGAACTAGGAAATGCTGCCTTTTTTGGCCACTGGAAAGTCTGTGATTTCCTTATTAGTCATGGCGCCCATGTAAACACTATTGTTGATAAAACCAACGAAATGCCACTGCATAATGCCCTGGCCAAAGCCGGCAGGCCCTATTACTTTTACACCGTTAAACTACTGGTGGAAAAAGGCGCGGATGTAAACGCCAAAACCATACCCGGTATTGATACGGGTGCCTTTATGCGAGATGTAAGAACCTCCGGCGAAACACCCCTGCATAGAGCAGCTGCCTATGCCGATGCCCAGACCATTAAGTTTCTTATTGATCATGGTGCCGATAAAACCGCTAAAGATGCCCATGGAAACTCACCTTTAACCTGGGCCAGTGTACATCTGCGTCCCGGAAGTATATTATCCCTTTTAAGTTTTGGCAACCACCGTATAGGGGAAGCCCATAAAATAAAAAACACCAGTGATCACGGACACGGTTGGGGCAATAGTATGGATTGGAACTTGTTGGGGGATTATTTACCAGAGAACTAAACCATATTTAACTTCCTATACCCTCGAGGACTAACTTCCTTTAACCTCAAAAACGTTCGATTAAAATGACTGATACTTTCAAAACCGCAGGAAAAAGCAATATGTTGAATACTCAAGTTTGTGGTTAATAGATAATGACAAGCCTGTTCAATTCTAGTGATGTTAAGGAAGGTGACAAAAGAATGTCCGGAATGGGCTTTAAACCACCTGCAAAAGGACTGAGGCACCATATGTGTGAAGTCGGCCATATGCTGAACGGTTAATTTTTTATCCAAATTTTCCAGGATATAATTAGTGGTTTTGGATATCTTGTTTTGGGAAGCGCCATTTTTTGATGATACTTGTTTTACTTTCGAAGATAAGATATGCTGGTTCCTATCCCCACATAATCGATGCAGGATAAGCAACAATTTACTTAACTGTTCCGTTTCCGACAGGTATTCAAAATTGGTAATCTCAGAAATTAAATGCTTGCTTGGTTTATTGAAGTGAATGCCTTTATTGGCCTTATCAAATAGATCTTCAAACTCCGAACACTCGGGAAAGACTTTAAAAGTGTCCTTGTCAAATTGAAGCACAAAAGCTTTGTGGGTTTGTGTTTCATCTTCCGCAATACTAATCCAATGGTGTGGCACGTTCTCACCAATCAAAACCAAGTCCAATTCTTCAAAAGGTAAAATGGAATCGCCTACAAATCTGGTCCCGGACCCTTTTTGAATTAAGGTCAATTCAATTTCAGGATGGTAATGCCAAAAGGGCTCAAAACGTTGTACTTCAACATTAAAAAATTTGAAAGACTTGCGTTTTTCACTTAGTGCTACTTTTTCTAATAACGGATTCAATATTATCTAATTACAACCCTAAAATACAATATTTATACTTAATATGTTTAAATACGCATAGTTTTAGTTTAAATCTGTGTGTTCCAAACGGTCAAATGCTCCTAATTTTGCAATAAGAATTCCCCAAATGAGCAATCGTCCCTGAGTGCATCAGGTTAAGACCACGAATAAAATATTTAATTACAAATGAAACGTATTTATCTAGCTATGATTATTTTAACTATACTTTCCTGCAAGGAAAAAGAGAAAAACTCACAGGGAGAAAACTTCACTGATAATGTAAATAAAGTAGCATCGACCATTATAGACGATAGCGAAAAGTTACGTTTTTTCAATAACCCGAAACAACCCATCGCTCCAAAGTTTGAGCAATTCCCGTCCGGGAGTGTCAAACCTAAGGGTTGGATTTTAGACATGATGACAATCGATTTACAACAGGGTGTGGTAGGTGCCCTGGACGAGTTGTATCCCGGAATAAAGTCAGATGACATCTATAACACGGCAAGACGAGGTGGTATGGAAGACATCCCGGAAATGGGCGATTTGGTTTTAACCGGTGCCGCATGGGAAACCTCTATTATGTGGTGGAACTCAGAAACCATTGGCAATTGGTGGGATGGTTTTGTGCGTCATGCTTTTTTAACCAAAAATGAAGAAGCCGTGGCCCAATCGCATCAAATTATAGACAACCTTTTGGCCTCTCAGGATGAAGATGGTTATATCGGTATCTATAAACCTAATTTACGCTATCAGCACGAAGGTTCCAACGGCGAATTATGGGCACAGACCACCGCTTTTAGAACCATGCTTGCTTATTACGAATTCACCCAAAAAAGTGCGGTATTGGAAGCTGTGGAAAAAGCTATGAACGTTACCATGAAACGTTACGCCTGGGATACCAATAATCCCTTTTATTTAAAAAACGCTTTTGGCGGTGTCACCCACGGCCTCATGCTTACCGATGTTTGTGAAACCCTGTACAGAATAACAGGCAATATAGCTTATCAGAATTACGCGACCTATCTCTATAAAGCCTTTTCAACCTATTCTATTAACCGTTCCTTTAACGATTTAAGATATCCGTACTTAATGGAAAAAGACTCGTTATTCCAAGGGCATGGCGTGCATACCTATGAGCATATCCGTACCATGGTTAACGCCTATTATAATACCGGCTATCCAGAACTGAAAGAAGCATACAACAATATGTTATCTAAGTTAGAACCTTGCATGCTTCCAAGCGGTGCCGGTCATGGCAATGAATGGATATTGCAAATGGAAGCCCATCCAGAGCATACAGGAGCAGAATATTGTACCATGCTGGAATTACGAAATTCCTATGGCAGCCTGATTCAAAAAACCGGAGAAGTAGCTTTTGCTGATGCCGCTGAAAAATTAACCTACAACGCCATGCTAGGCTTCAGGAATAAAGAAGGTACCGCAATAACCTATGGTAAGACAGATAATTGCTATGTCTTAGATGGGCATCACCATGAAAATGGCGAACAACGCCCAGACCCAAGATATAAGTACTCACCTACACATTCAGAACCGGCTGTATGTTGCGTACCTAATTACGGACGAAACTTCACTTATTTCTTAGAACAAATGTGGATGAAAACTAAGGATAATATAGCAGCAATTATGTATGGACCTTCCGAATTGATAACAGAAGTTGACGGAGGTATGGTATCTATAGAACAGATAACCAATTATCCATTATCAAATGAAGTGACCTTCAAGTTCAAAATGGATGCTCCAAAAACGTTTGCCTTTAGCATTAGAAAACCGGAGTGGACCCAAAATATAGAATCGAATCACGAGTTTGATGATTTAGGCAACGGCTATTATGCGGTTACCAAAGTATGGGAAGATGGTGATAGGATTACTATTAAATTCCAAAACGAAATTCAATTCAAAGAAGCCCGAAATAAGGAATCCTATATTCAACATGGGCCTTTGGTGTATGCTTATGAAATTCCACATAGAGAGAAAACCATCAAATCTTATGAAGGTACAGACTTTACAGATTATTACTGTTTCCCCGAAGCGGATGATTACAAAAACCTTCAAATTTTAAAAGATGGCAAATTCAATATTACCGAAGATAAAGCAGCTCAAAACTTTTATGATTCTAATGTATATTTAGAAGGCACTGTTTTCAATGCAGCTTCAAAAAAAGAAGAAACCGTAACATTAATCCCCATGGGAAAAACAGTATTACGCAAAGTTACATTTCCGACCAAATGATAATCAAAACAGCAAAAGCCGACTTTAAAGTTATAGAGAACCCTGTTTTATTTGGTGATACTTTTTTAAATTGCAGTAATCACTTTACGGATTTTTTCACAATGGCATTCCAAATAAAAAATGTAAAGCTTCATCTTTTTTACTGGCTTGGACTGGTACTGTTTTTCACGTTTATTTGGGGAAGCTATGACCACGATTACTTAAGGAATTTTATGGTGCAGTTGTATTCTTTGCCTGCACGCTTACTATTGGTTTATGGCACCATTTTGTTCTTGATCCCAAAATTCTTTTTAGAGGAAAAATACCTAAAGTTCTTCTTTGGGCTTGTGGCCTTACTTATTATTTCAGGGGTTTTGGTACAGCGCTCTATAATGGTATTCATGGTACAAGGGCATTATTTACCTTACAAAAGCGAAACGTTTTTCAAAATCACCGAATTAATGAACACCGTTTTAGATGTGAACAATGCACTCATAATACCTTTGGTTTATGTCTTTGTTAAAAAATGGAATGCATCTAAAGAAAAAAGTCAGGAACTGGCCCAGGAGAACTTGAAATTAGCTCAAACACAGGAACAAGCATCCCTTCATTTAAAAGAGGGGAACCACAGACACAAAATAATAGTTAAGGATATTCTCTTTATAGAAAGCCAAAAAAATTACGTAAAAATCACTACCGCAGATAAAGAAATTACCATTTACAAAAGCCTAACAGCCATTGAGGAAATGCTCCCTGAAAAGATGTTCTTAAGAGTACATCGATCTTTTATTGTGTCCACTGAGCATATTAGCTCCTATTCCCCAACTAAAGTCATCTTGAATGACATAACCATCCCTGTAGGAAGGAAATATAAAGAAGCCGTTAAAACCCGCTTAAACTACTAATGGTTTTATAGACCGCATAGGCTGTTGTTCGTATAATAGCCTGTAAAATTAGGGAATTGTGTTATAATTTTAGCCTGCCAACAAACCGGAAGTTACTGGTTTGTTTTAGACGGAAACTGAACTATAATTAAAATTTTGACAATGAAACTAATACCCTGTATCCTTTTAAGTTTGCTATGTCTTTCTTCCTGTAAAGAAAAGGAAAACATAAAGGCGTCAGAAGCTAAGACAACTACAAATTATGATTTACCTCCTAAATGGGCCCAAGATGTTATTTGGTACGAAATAGCCGTAGAACGTTTTTATAACGGTGACCCTTCCAATGATCAAACCGCAGCAGATATTGTGGATACCTATCCGGGATTTGTTCCTGAAGGATGGGACACCACACCATGGACACAAGATTGGTACGAAGACGATGCCTATTTTGAAAACCTTCATCCTCATAAAGACTATTATGGAAACACGCTGAAAGACTTTGGTTCTAAAGCACAGCTAAGACGTTATGGAGGTGACCTGCAGGGCGTATTGGATAAAATGGATTATATAGACTCCCTGGGTGTCACAGCGATCTATTTTCGACCGTTAAACGATGCCCCTTCACTACATAAATACGACGCCAGAAACTGGAGGCATATCGATAGAAATTTTGGACCTGATCCCACCAAGGACAAGGCTACGATTGAAGCTGAAACACCAGACGACCCAAGTACCTGGCAATGGACCGAAGCCGACAAGCTATTTCTCAAAGTTATTTACGAATTTCACAAAAGGGACATCAGGGTTATCCTGGATTATTCCTGGAACCATACTGGAAAATCGTTTTGGGCCTGGCAGGATGTTTTGAAAAACCAGGAAAATTCAAAATATAAAGATTGGTTTTGGATAGACCATTTTGACAACCAGGCCACTGAAGACAATGAATTTAAATATCACGGTTGGGCCGGTGTTCATGAACTCCCCGAAATAAAAGAAACCCAAAAGCAGGATTTATCTAAAAGTGTACAAAAGTTCGAGGGTGATATTTATAGCAAAGCCGTAAAGCAACATATTTTCAACCTGACCAAAAGATGGTTGGATCCCAACGGCGACGGCAATCCTTCCGATGGTATTGATGGCTACCGATTGGATGTGGCCGCAGAAACGCCTCTTGGATTCTGGAGAGACTTTAGAAAACATGTTCGAGGTATTAATCCGGATGCCTATTTGTTGGGTGAAATTTGGTGGGAAGAGTGGCCGGACAAGCTCTTAGACCCAGAACCTTTTTTGCAAGGCGATATTTTTGATGGAGTCATGAACTACAGATGGTATCGAACCTCACGTCAGTTCTTAAATGCAGCTCCTACTGAAATTTCTGCTTCTAACCTTATAGATAGCCTGCATCTATTCCGCTCTAATATCAGGGAAGAGAACAACTATGCCATGATGAACCTTAACGGCGGGTTTGATACACCCAGGGTGCTAACCTCGTTCTTCAACCAAAACCAATATAAATACTATTGTAAAGTATCTGAAGACCCCAATTACAAGATTCATAAACCGGATGAAAGCACTCATCAAAGAGTTCGGCTTTTATTGGCCCACCAATACACTTATATTGGAGCACCCCATATTTGGGCGGGAGACGAAATGGGCATGTGGGGCGCCGATGATCCCTCCACAAGAAAACCGTTGCTTTGGCCCGAATTCACCTTTGATGATGAAAAAGTACATCCCCTGGGCATGGAAAAACCCATTGATAAGGTTGCTTTTAACAAAGATTTGTTTGCCTATTATCAAAAACTAATACACATTAGAAAAGGAAACCCCGTCTTATCCAGAGGCGATATAGAATTTTTGAATGTTGATTCTGAAAAGGTACTCGCTTATTCCAGATACGATGATGAACATGAAATTATAACAATTATCAATTCCGGCGATATTGCCGTAAAAGTAAACGTGCCAACCAGATTTTCGGGCACCTATAAAAACTTACTAAATCCTTCTGATTTCAACCCAAACAATAAGGTTATAGAATTAGAAATAAGTGCCAATACAGCTATAATATTAAAATTTTAGTCCAAATGAATATGAATAAATCAGTTCTTCCATTACTGTCCGCCTGCATTCTTATGTCCAATATTGTATTAGGGCAAAAGGACACTGCAATAAATTGGAACAATGAAATTATTTACCATGTCATGCAACGGAGTTTTTACGACAGCAACGGTGATTTACATGGTGATTTAAATGGCTTCGTACAAAAATTGGATTATTTAAAAGAACTGGGGGTAACCACCATTCTGTTTACGCCATTATACGAATCCGGATTCTACCACAATTACTTCCCAACCAATTATGAAGCCATTGACCCGGAATATGGAACCAAAGAAGATTATATCAACTTTGTTAAAGCCGTTCATAAAAAGGGGCTGAAGTTCTTAATGGACATGGAAACCCAATACGCACAAAGTGGTAACATTTGGTTTGATGACTCTTTTGAAAATCCGGATTCAAAATATACCGACTTTATTTACTATTCCGATTCCTTAAACAAATATCCTGAACAGATCTTTATGCCCTCCAAGTCACCATTATATGATTTTACTGCCTGGCCCGGAGACAAACATCACATTGTGTTTTTAGACCTTAACAATGAAAAGGTAAAACATTGGATGAAAGACTTCTACTTGTATTGGGTAGATCCCAATGCGGATGGAAATTTTGATGATGGCGTGGATGGATTTAGAATTGACCACATCATGGATGACCTGGATTATAAAGGATTATTTACCAATATGTACCAGGAATTCTGGAAACCCATATTTAGAGCCTGCAAAGACTTAAATCCTAGTATTTTCGTATTAGGAGAACAATCCAATTGGAATGAATATGGCGATTCCATGGTAAAAGCCAGTGGTGCTGATGCTGCTTTTAGTTTTCCGCTTCGTTTTGCCATTGCAGGAGAAGAGGGAACGCATGATATGTATATAGACCCTGCTTCTAACGGAGTCAAAATGGACCCAAAACGTATCCATAAGGTAGTTAAAGAAAGTATGTCCCATTTTACGGTTAACACCTTTACGGTTAATTTTTTAGAAAACCACGATACAGCAAGGTGGGCATCGGTTGTTAACAATAATGAAGGGCAAAAACGCGTGGCGGCCGTCCTCAATATTTTGTTGCCGGGGGTGCCATCTATTTACTATGGACAAGAATTGGGCCTTACAGGACAAACCCATGAATGGGGTAGCGATGCCAATCATATTCCGGTAAGAGAAGCTTTTCCGTGGACTACAAATTTTGAAGATAAAGGAAATGCCGTTTGGTACAAGGATACAGGGGATTGGTGGACACAATCGTTTTGGAATACCTCATCTGTAAATCAATTAGCCCTTTCGGTTCAGAAAAAAGATAAGAATTCCCTTTGGAACCATTATAGAAACCTAATAGCTATCAGAAGGCAACATGACGTTTTCACCCAAGGTTCTTATATACCCATACTTACAGCGCATGAACATATCATGGCTTTTAAGCGTCAGTTAAACAATATAAACGGCTATGTTGTGATTAATACCTCTGAGGAAACAATTAAACTGGATAATATCAATTTTTTAAAGAATCATGAGGTTTTGCACCAGCAAAATATCACGATTTCTGAAAATTCAATGACTCTGAAACCCTATGCTATTCTGGTTTCAAAGTCCCATTAAATGATTTAAACTATTAACTATGAAAACAATGCATCTAATATTTGTAGCCCTAATGTTTTTAAGCTGTAAAACCGAAACCAAACAAGTAAAAGTTGAAAGCTCCACTGAAAAACCGAACATTGTTATGTTGGTTGGCGATGATCATGGGTATCCGTATTTCGGATTTAACGGCGCCGACTATGTACAAACACCACATATGGATAAATTAGCCGATAGCGGCACACTGTTTACAAACGGTTATGTACCACAAGCACACTGTAAACCTTCATTACAGACTTTAATGACCGGAACTTTACCGATAGATTATGCCAGTAGGGTGGAACGCTTAATCAAAGAAAAATCGGTTCCGGACAGTTCAAAAGCCGATTTTAGATTTCACGCCATGAAACATTTTAACACCCTACCCCGAATTTTATCGAAGTCCGGTTATAAGAGTTTCCAAGGGGGTAAATGGTGGGAATTCAATTATCAAAACGGTGGATTTGATGAAGGCATGACCAAGGGTTGGACCGAAGAAGACAAACAAAAGGACGACTGGTTTTTAAAATTTATGGGCGGCGATGGTACTGAACTGGTTAGAAAAACCATGCAACCGGTTTATGATTTTATTGATAAACATCCCGAAGACCCCATGTTTATTTGGTTTGCTCCGGAATTACCGCACTACCCTTTAAATGCTCCGGATAAATATTACAACATTTACAAGGATAAGGATATGACAGAATCCGCTAAACGTTACTATGCCAATTGTACCTGGTTTGATGAGGGCGTTGGGGAATTGGTGGCATACCTGAAAGCCAAAAACGAATTTGACAATACCCTTTTTGTTTATGTAAACGATAATGGCTGGGAACAAGAACCGCATCAGGAATTCAGGCATGATTCGCTACGTTGGCATAATGGCGGTGATAAAGGCAAACTTTCGGTTTATGACCAGTCTTTTAGAACACCCATTATCTTTTCCTGGAAGGATAAGATTGCCTCGAATGGGCGATCTAAAGCTTTGATGCATAGCGCCGACATCCCTGCCACTATTTTGGATTATTTAGATATTGATCTGCCAGAGGATTTCTTCGGTAAATCTTATAAGGCCTTAATTGAAGACCCCAACAAAACCGATAGAAACATCATTATCGGGAAAGTGACCCAAATGCGTTCTGAAGAAGACATGATGGGTAAAAAAATTGAAGCCTATTGGGCCAGAACTGATGACTGGTTTTTTAAATGGAATCTCACAACAAAAACCATTGGGTTATATGATATGAATAACGACGCGCAGAACAACAGTAATTTAACTGAAAAACATCCTGAGATCGTTGAAGACTTCAAAGCAAAAATTGAAATCTGGAAACAGGAGAGAGCCGGATAAAATATAGAATCTAAAGATTTGCCGACTCATATTTTATCCCTTATTCCGGGAAATGTTAATTTGAATTGATTTTGAAAATTTTTTCAACTACTTTCGTTTAATTATGTTTAAATACAATTAAAGCCTTAATAATTAAACGTCAGGAATTATAATGCAAAAACTACTCCAGGAAATAAGCCATAGATGTTTCCTGAATCCGGAATTACAACAACGTATTGAAAATAGCTTCGAATTAAAAGAAGCCGTACAAGGTGAAAAAATCCTTATCCAGGGAAATAGAGCCAATAACCTGTACTTTATAGAAAAAGGTGTTTTACATAACTACTACTACCATGATGGCAAACAAATATCTTCGTGGTTCTACAAAGAAGATCAGTTTATCACATCATGGTATAGCTTTTATGCCCGAAAGCAAAGTTTTGAAGAAATAGAATGTTTAGAAGATTGTGTTTTATATCAGATTAGCTATAAAGAATATCAAAAATTAGTAGCAGACTTCCCTGCTTTTGGGAATTTCGCACGGTTACTTGCTGAAGAGATGCTCACCTTTATCGATGAATTTTCCAAAGGTTGGTCTTTTCTTTCCGCAAAAGAAAAATATCAATTATTACTCTCGTACTTTCCTGACGTTGAATTAAGAATAAAACTTGGATATATCGCTTCCTTTTTGGGTATATCGCAAGAAACGTTGAGTAGATTACGTGCTAAGAAATGATTTTTTGACTTATGTCAAAAAGATAATTAACTGATTACGTGATCTTTGTAACGTAATAGTAAAAATCAATGCAAATTAACAATCCCTTTTTTGCCGATCTGTCAACGTATTCTCCGGAGAAAACAATGCCGCTATATGAGAATGTCTTTGGGTGGAGGTATTATAAGAGCAATGACTATTATACGGCATTTTCAGGTGATAGAGAAGTCACCGGCTTATATGAAACACCTGCAAAATTCAAACAAATGCGGATGCCTCATTTCTGGATGACCTATATTCAGGTAAAGAGTGTTGTAGAGACCGTTGAAAAAGCAAAGCACCTGGGCGGTATCATTGAAATCAATTATGAAATGAAAGGTCTTGGAAAAATCGCTTTGATACGAGACCCTCAAGGTGCCGGGTTTACAATATATGAAGGCAATAAGCTGAAAAACACGCGCACGAAGAACACAGAAAATACGCTTATTTGGAATGAACTACATAGTTCTAATGTAAAAAACATTATTCCCTTCTACCAGGGTATTTTTGATTGGGTCATTACACAAACCCAGAATGGGATCTATTCCGTTTTAAATAGCAAAAAAGAGCATATAGCAGACATTATAGAAATACAAAACCAATACAAAGGGAAATATGAGTATTGGGTATGCACATTTGGTGTAAAAAACTTAAGGGAATCCAAAAAAATGATCATAGAGCATGGCGGGCATCTAATTACTGAAGAAGCAAATCGCATTTTGTTTTCAGACAATTCCGATGAAGCCTTCTTTTATATCAAAGCGGTATGAAATCCTGAAAAGATTAGTAAGCAACAATGCACCAAGTTTGCAATAAACCACAATGTTTGACATATAAGTTAAGAAGAGATTATATTTTCCTCTTTCCCTAACTACGCATATGCTACGCGAATTATAGTTTGCAGTTGTTTTTCAATAAATTTAGTAATCTACAACACCGATATTAACAAAATTCAAGAAAATGGAGAGAAAGGAATTTATCAAAAAAAGTACCGCTTTCGGTTTAAGCATCCCGTTTATACCTATGGTCCTGGAATCATGTTATAAAAAATTAAATTCGGGTATTGATTCCGATTTTTCGGGTAAAGTCCTGATTATTGGTGCGGGAGCCGCGGGTCTGTCAGCAGGCTTTTTATTACAAAAGAGTGGTATTGATTTTGAAATAATTGAAGCATCCTCTCTATACGGTGGAAGAGTAAGGCGACATCCGGGTTTTGCAGATTTTCCCATCGATATTGGTGCGGAGTGGATACACACATCCCCTAAGGTCCTTTCTGAAATTGCCAATGATCCAAAGGCGAATGAAACCATAGAAACTATTGAATACAATCCCAATGTGTATTACCTGATTGACGGTGCGTTATATCCGGACAGCTCATCCTACAGTGAAAACAAATTTAAGAATACAACCTGGTACGGTTTCTTTGAAAACTATATAGTCCCTGATATTCTACAAAACATTCGTTTTAAAAAGCAAGTAACTGAGATTAATTATAAAACTGATAAAGTAGCTGTTAAAACCAACACGGGGGAAACGTTCACCGGAGATAAAGTCCTGGTCACAGTTCCCATAAAGATACTTCAGGAAGGTAGTATTCAGTTTATGCCCCAATTGCCCAATGATAAGATCCGGGCCATTAACAACATAACCATGGTTGACGGTATTAAGGTATTTATGGAATTTAAAAACAGGTTCTATCACGATATGATTATTGTTGGTAGAGAAAGTGAAGTGTTTACCAAAGGTTATAAGATCTTTTATGATGCTGCTTTTAAAAAGGATTCCACCAGGAATATCCTGGGATTATTCGCAGTTGACTCAAGAGCTGCTCCATACATAAATCTTTCGGAACAGGAAATCATAGATACCGTACTAACAGAATTGGATGATATATTTGAAGGACAGGCCTCCCTGAATTATACCAAACACCTTATCCAGAATTGGTCAAAAGAACCTTTTATAAAAGGGGCTTACTCTTTACATTTTAACGGATTTAGAGGAGCCATTATGCGAAAGGTAGCAGAACCACTAAACAATAAAATATTTTTTGCCGGTGAAGCACTATCCAAAAACAATCAGGCACAAGTGCATGGCGCTTGTGAAACAGCTTTTAAAGCCATTGAGGTTATGTTAAAGCGCAGTTGACAAAAAGCTGTATTGATCACCTCCCAGGAAAATCTGCTTTTCTTTTTTCTAGAAAAGCAGAGGTGCCTTCAGCAAAATCTTCGGTCCCAAAGCATTTTCCAAATTCTTTAATCTCCATATTAAAACCATCGACACCGTCCTGAAAATTGGCATTTACTGCTCTTATGGCTGCAGCGATAGCCACAGACGAATTTTGAGAAATTTTGGTCGCTATTTTTTCACAAAACGCAAGCAATTCATTCTGGGTAGTGACATGATTTACCAAACCAAACTGTAAAGCTTTATTAGCATCAATCATACCCGCTGTCATAATAAGCTCCATAGCACGCCCTTTACCAACCAATTGAGCCAATCGTTGAGTACCACCATACCCTGGAATAACCCCAAGTGACACTTCCGGTAAGCCCATTTTGGCATTATCGCTGGCCACTCTAAAATGACAGGCCATTGCCAATTCCAGTCCGCCCCCCAATGCAAAACCGTTTACTGCCGCAATCACTGGCGTAGAAAGATTTTCTACAAAATTGAACAGCACTTTTTGTCCGTTAGCCGATAAATACTCCCCTTCTTCAACACTGTAATCTGCAAACTCGCTAATATCGGCTCCGGCTACAAAGGCCTTTTCACCACTTCCGGTTACAATAATGACCTTGGTATCTTCGTCTAAATCAGCTTCCTTAAACGCATGATGTAACTCATTTATAGTGTCCTGATTTAATGCATTTAATTTATTAGGCCGGTTGATGGTAATGGTAGTAATCCCACCATAATATTCCGTTAATATATTGTTGAAATTCATTATAAATATGATTTAGATTATGAGATTCCTACGTTGACAGGAAGTTTTATTCCTTTGGAAACATCACCTTAAAAGTGGTGCCTTTCTCTTTTACAGATTCAAATGTAATAGTGCCTTTATACGTTTCTACAATATTTTTTACCATAGCCAATCCAAGCCCCATACCGCTGGTCTTGGTGGTGAATTTAGGCTCAAATACCTTATCTTTATTTTCTTCCGAAACACCGCTGCCATTATCGGCCACAGTTAACACAACATTATCATCTTTTGTTGTTACATGAATGGCTATTCTTGGGGTTTGGTCCTCCGGCATGGCCTGAATACCATTCTTAACCAAATTAGTAACCACTCTAATAAGTTGGGTTCTATCAAATTTAGCTATAATTTCCTCATAGTCCGTGGTGAAAACAATATAGTCTTCGTTAAAAATATCTAACGCCAACTTCACAATTTTAACCACATTTAAGGTTTCACTTTGTTGCGCGGGCATTTTAGCAAAGTTTGAAAACGCCGATGCAATGGAACTCATAGTATCAATTTGTTGAATCAAAGTTTTACTGTATTCATCCAGTTTTGAATGAATATTTTCATCTTCCGGATCAAATTTTCTCTGGAAATTCTGTACTGTTAAACGCATAGGCGTTAACGGGTTTTTAATTTCATGAGCCACCTGCTTTGCCATTTCCCGCCACGCTTGCTCACGCTCACTTCTTGCTAGTTGTACCGCACTTTCCTCAAGCTCATCAATCATACTGTTATAGGAATTTACAAGAATGGAGATCTCATCACTGGTATCGTCTATTTCTATTTTTTTATTTCGTTTTTCCAGGCGCGTGGAAATGATTTTATCACTAATAGTCTGCAATGATTTTGTAATGAACTTTGACAATAAAAAGGCAATAGCTATAGCGGCTAACAGTATCAACATAAAGGCGAAGCCAATACGCTTTAAAAACTCCTGAAGTTCCATGGTCAGGAAATCGTCTTTCTCTAAATAAGGTAAATTAATAATGGCAATAGACTTCGATTTATTATCTGTTATAAAGGAATAAGATGATTGAAATGTTTCCCCGTTTTCTTTATGTTTATCTACATACCTGTGTTCTGCAGTATTTGAAATATCGTTTAATTGCACCGTGTTGTAAATAGAATTTAGTATTTCTGCATCTAAACACTGATCCGCAACATTATCCCGTAACCTGGCGTTGGAGGATAGTAATAAATTGCCTTCTAAATCATACAAATTAATCTGCAGTTTATGAATACTGAAAATGTTATGAATTTCATCCTTGAATATAAGCGGAATGTTTTCAGTCTTTATTTCCCAGGTATTATATCTGCTGTGTAAAAACCGTTTTATATGGGCTTTTATATTTTGTTCTTTACGTAATAAACGTGCGGTATGATAGTCCTGACTTTGTTCTTTATACTGATAAATAGCCACTGCCGAAATAAGTACCGATGCCATCAATACCAACAGTATCATTGCTACAAAAATACGGGTACGTAAGGAGAGCTTTTTTAAGTTCATTTGCAGTTTTAATGCATTAAAAGTACATGAATTTTTTCATTTGAAAATTAAAAGTCCCAAATGAAAAAAATTATATGTACTAACAAAGTGGTTACTGAGGTGAAACTAAATTTTGTAATTTTTTGAACATAAAATTTAGTTTTTCACAGAAGAAATATAGCAATTATCGCACCAAACAACCTAAGGCTGATCTAAAAAAGCCAACTTGTTTTAACATTAACTATTAGGTGTTTTAAATACACATAACTCAGGTCAATTACTTGAGCTTTCTTGTGAGATGCTGAAACAAGTTCAGCATGACAGCAAAAAGCAAGTAGTTAAAGTACGATCACTTTGTGTTTGAGGTTCTCGAAGATACCAATCAAGCATCCGGGTTTTTCTCTCTGATGCGTTTATAAACTTTGAAACCAAGCATAATCAGCACTCCCAAAACCAGCATACCTATAATACCCCAGATCCAATTAATACCGCTTTTTAAAATAACCAGAAATATTACAGCAAACAGGATGAAAGTAGCGCCCTCATTCCAGATACGCATAAAGCTTGATGACTTTTTTACAATATCGTTTTGAAGTTGTTTGTAATACTTGTGAGTCATCATGTGATAAATGAACAGCAAAACTATAAATGCCAGCTTAACCTGCATCCAGGGTTGTTCTAACAAATACGGGTTTAAAATGAGTAATACAACCGCAAATATGGTACATAAAATGGCTGAAGGCCAGGTGATAATGTACCACAACCGCTTTGCCATAAGCTTAAGCTGTTTCCCTAAAATCTCCTTCTCAGGTGATGGTTTATGAAAGGCTTCTATTTGGTAGACGAAAAGTCTGGGAATATAGAATAAACCCGCAAACCAGGTGATTACAAAAATGAGATGAAAGGCTTTTATGTAGAAATAGTAGTCCATAATTAATCTTCAATAAATAAATAGTTTAGGTTTTTATTGTTAAATGCGTCATTAAAGGCTTTTATTTGATCGCTTACCAATGTATTAAAAATCTTTAATTGATCATTTATTTGTTTGGTAAGCTCGTCTTTTACTGCAACATCCTGGTCTGTTGGTGAAAAATCTCCAAAACGGACCAATGCATTTAAATGACCAAGCTTATTAGTTAAACGAATGGGGAAATTTAAAGGATCCTGGATGCTTCTGTTTTTAGTTTGGTACAAAGCCTCCTCAATTTTGGTAAATTCCTTTTTTAACTCCTTTGCCTTATCCACCAGTTCTTTCACAGAGGCATCGTTTTTATACTGCAATTCAAATGCGCCTAATTGCTTGTTAATATGTCTTATTTTTTTAATCGTTTTGTGGGCATTATCAATGGTTTTGTTCACATCAATAATAAAATCAAATTGCTTTTTAAGGTCTTCTTCACTACCCTCCGCTCTCGGGTCTGCTAATATTTTAAATGGCTGGGAAATACTTTTGCCATTTACATTTAGGGTTAATTTGTAATCACCCGGAATAGCTTTTGGACCATTTAGATTCGTTGACCATAAAATCATGCCCTCTACTTTTTCTGCGCCTTCATAAGCCATATCCCAAACAAACTGATTAGCGCCTTTTTTTACTTCCAGCTTATCTTTCTTTTTATTTTTTGTGCTAAATGTTTTAATGGTATCACCTTTAATATCAAAATACGTTAAGGATACAGTGTCTTTCTCTTTATTAAAATCTTTTAGATTAAAATAGGTAATAACGCCATTAGGAAGATTGGTTCCGGAGGTCTTACTGTCCTTCTTAGAGCTTCCTCGCATTCTGTAAGCATCCTTAGGCTGAAATAATACATCTCCACTTAGATCCAGATTATACAGCTGGTGTATTACCGTTAAATCATCAATTATCCATAAACTCCTTCCCTGTGTTGCTACAATTAAACTATTGTCCTTAACAGTGACATCGGTGATGGGAACTATAGGCAAGTTGAGTTGAAAGGGTTTCCAGTTTTTCCCATCATCAAAAGATATATACATGCCCGTTTCCATACCGGCATAAAGTAATCCTTTATGCTTTGGATCTTCTCTGACCACTCGTGTAAAATGTTCCGGATTTATGCCATTGGTAATTTTAGTCCAGGATTTACCGTAATCGGTCGTTTTATATAAATAGGGTGCAAAATCTCCCGTTTTATATTTTGTGCCGGCAACATAACAGGTGCCTGCATCAAATACACTGGGCTCGATACTATTGATCATCATCCATTCCGGCATTCCTTTTGGTGTAATATTGTCCCAGGTTGCTCCGCCATCACGGGTCATATGAATTAAACCATCATCACTTCCAACCCAAATTAAGCCTTCTTTTAAGGCGGATTCCTGGGCTGCAAAAATGGTACAGTAATACTCTACGGCGGTATTGTCTTTGGTAATAGGCCCTCCTGAAGATTTCAATTTTTCAGGGTCGTTCCTCGTTAAATCAGGGCTAATGATCTTCCAGGACTGTCCTTCATTTTCGGAAACATGAACGTGTTGCGAAAACGTATATAACCGATCCGGATTGTGTTTGGAAAATATAATGGGGAAATTCCACTGAAATCTATATTTCATACCTTCGGCACCATGCCCTAAAGGATTATCCGGCCATACATTAATAGCTCTTCTTGTATTTCTTTTATGATTGACACGCGTTAGAAAACCGCCATAACTGCCTCCATAGACAATATCATTATCTTCAGGATCAATAGCTATATGCGCCGACTCACCTCCTGCGGTGCTTTCCCAATCGTCTTCATCTATATCGTTCCCATTAGTACGATGCGGAATCCTAATGGTTGTATTATCCTGTTGTGCTACATAGATCCGGTATGGAAAATGATTATCGGTGGTAACACGGTAAAACTGTGATGTTGGTTGGTTATGATATGTACTCCAGGTTGCTCCGCCGTCGTAAGTTACCTGGGCTCCACCATCGTCACCAATGATCATTCTATTGGGGTTTTCGGGAGCAATCCACAAGTCATGATGATCTCCATGAGGCGCTACATGTGTACTGAATGTTTTTCCGCCATTAGTACTTTTGTGGTATCTAACATTCAAAACGTATACTACATCTACATCTTTGGTATCGGCATAAACCCTCGTATAATACCAGGCACGTTGACGCAATTTGCGTTCGTCATTAACCTGTTCCCAGGTTTTCCCGCCGTCATCACTTCTGTATAAACCGCCTTTATCTTTATTTTCTACCATGGCCCATACCCGTTGATTATTAACCGGAGAAACAGTAACGCCGATGATTCCTAAAATACCTGTTGGGAATCCTTCGTTAGTGGATATTTCTTTCCATGTTTTCCCGCTATCCGTACTTTTCCAAAGTGCCGAACCTTCGCCTCCCGAACTCAAACTATATGGTGTTCTTTTTACTCTCCAGGTAGAAGCATATATAATACGCACATTGGTTGAATCCATTATTAAGTCAACCACACCGGCATGTTCATTTGAAAACAGGATCTTTTCCCAGGTCTCACCTCCATCAACAGACTTATAAACACCTCTATCCTGAGTAGGTTTATAAATATTACCTAAAACACCTGCGTAAACAATATCCGGGTTTGTTGGGTGAATGGCTATTCTGGGGACATGCCTTGAATTCTTTAAACCTGAGGCTTTCCATGTTTTTCCCGCATCAACAGATTTCCAGATCCCATAACCCGATGAAACATTACCTCTCACTGTTTTCTCTCCACCACCAACATACATAACGTTTGGATCTGATTTGGATACCGAAATCGCTCCGATACTTCCACCAAAAAAGCCATCAGAAATATTTTCCCATTCACGTCCGCCATTTGTAGTTTTCCAGATGCCTCCACCGGTAGCTCCAAAATAATACAAATTAGGCTTATTGGGTACTCCCGTAACCGCAGCACTTCGTCCTCCTCTAAAAGGCCCCAAAAGCCTATATTCTAAAGCACTATAAGCTTCTTCGTTAAAGTTTTGAGCATACGTCTGAGCAGTCTCTCCCAGGAATAGAAAAAACAATAAAGTAAGGATTGAAAATCGCATAATGGAATTTGGCTTGATTATAGGACACTAAAAATAAGGATTAAAAGTTACAGTTTAAATACCTTATTAAAGTTGTTTTATGTCTCACTCCATTCATTAAGCCACTTAGATAATAAATTTACAAAATCGGAATCGTCATTTAAGCAGGGAATAGTGATAAATTCGTCACCCCCCATTTCATGGAAAATTTCCTGGCCTTCCATGGCTATTTCTTCAAGCGTTTCCAGGCAATCGCTTACAAAAGCTGGTGTTACAATAGCCATGTTCTTAATGCCTTGTTTTCCTAAACGCTCAATGGTTCTATCGGTATAAGGTTGTAGCCAGGGGTCAAACCCTAAACGCGATTGGTACGATGTTGAATAGGTGCCTTCTTTAAGTTGTAATTTTTCGGCCACCAATCTGGTAACTTCCAAACACTGGTGCCGGTAGCAAAACGCATGAGCATCACTTGGTGTTACACAACACTTACCATCTATTTTACAGTGCGATTTGGTGACATCACTTTTTCTAATATGACGCTCCGGCACCCCGTGGTATGAGAATAATAAATGCTCATAATTTTTCCCTTCCAAATAGCGCTTTATGGAATTTGAAAGCACTTCTATATAGTCTGCTTTATTGTAAAATGCGGGAACCGACTCAATTTTTAAATTGGGAAAATGCATGTCTCTTAATGCTTCGGCTTTAACCAAAATGGTCTCTGTAGTGGCCATAGCGAATTGTGGATACAATGGAAATAACAACACCTCATCAACACCTTTATCCACTAATTCCCGCAAGCCTTTTTCAATGGTCATACTTCCGTAACGCATGGCCAATGCCACAGGCATATCAACTTGTTCCTGAATTTTACCTTGAAGTCGTTCAGAAATCACAATAAGCGGAGACCCTTCGTCCCACCATATTTTTTTATAGGCTGCCGCCGAGGCTTTTGGGCGTGTCTTCAAAATAATACCTCTTACCAGTAAAGCTCTGGCCGTATAGGGAATATCAATAACACGCTCGTCCATTAAAAATTCCCCCAGATACTTTTTTACATCTTTAGGTTCAGGACTATCCGGAGAGCCCAGGTTTACAAGTAGAACGCCTTTCATATAAGTTTTTTGAAGCACAAAAATACAACACTATTTATACAATAACTATAACTAATTTAAGGACATTATATACTTTTTAGGAGTCGTTCCGTATTTCTTTTTAAAAGCAGCAATAAAATGACTCGCCGTACTATAACCAACCTTATGGCCCACTTCATTTACATTATCGTTCCCGGCTTCCAATAGTTTTCTGGCCACCTCCATTTTATAATCGAACAGAAAACTAAACACAGAATCACCGTAAATTTGCTTAAAACCCTCTTTAAGTTTTTTTAGGCTTAATCCTATTTCATCAGCTAATTCCTGTAAACTTGGTGGTTCCGCCATACGGGCCACGACTATGTCTTTTGCTTTTCTAATCTTAATGACATTGGCTTCATCAACCAAAAAAGGACATTGCTCTATATCGGCATCTTCACTACGGTTAAAATACAAACTCAATAATTCATAGGCCTTTCCTTTAAAATAAATGTGTTTAATGGAGTTGTTTAAGTTGTAATTGATAAGCTGATTTAACACGATAGCCATAGAAGGCGAAATAACCCCGTCTTTATAATATTTTTTGTCTTTATTATCATCATTTAAAAACGAAATATGATCCGCCTCCGAGGAGAATAACCCGTGAAACTTCTTTATGGAAATCAAAATAGAAACTATCCAGGATTTAGACTCCACCTGAAGGTTAATAGGAAGTTCACGTTGCGGATTGTAAAGCAATAACGAATTTTCCTCATGAATATCTAAAGCATAACGCCCCTGATTGAATATGAACTTGGTGGCGCCTTTTACGCAAAAGTGAAACTGTATATAATCGCTATTAATCTCTTTAGCAATACTTTGAGCGACATTTTTATCGTTCTTAAACGTTAAAACCAAAAAGCCTTCATCTACACTTGTCTCCTCAAAAGTACTTTCAGCGACACTTTTTACATCAATTTCTTCACTCATTTTTTTATTTTATTTAGATTCGTTCTAGATTAGAACATTGAAAACTGCCAATTTTACTGTAAAAATATGACATTTATCATATTTTTTTACAAAATATCATTAAAAAACTTAAAACGATACTAAAAGTTCTTTGAGCGTTATTTTTTTTTGAATGATGATTCTATTTTTGTTCCCCGAAGTCAGGTAATAACATGCATAAGTATAACATTTCAAGAAGCAGGAACTTTTATGCCATTGGTTTAAGCTACAAAAAAGCCGATGCTGTCATTCGTGGTCATTTTAGTTTAAGTGATGATGCAAGACTCACATTGTTACAACAAGCCAAAGACAACCACATTGAAAGTTTGGTAGTAACTTCTACTTGTAACAGAACCGAAATTTATGGTTTTGCAGAGCACCCCTTCCAACTTATAAAATTACTTTGCGATAATACCGAAGGCACCGTAGACGAATTCCAAAAAGTAGCTTACGTTTATAAGAACAAAGAAGCTATTGGCCATATGTTTAAAGTTGGTTCCGGATTAGACAGTCAGATCCTTGGTGATTTTGAAATTATCAGTCAGCTTAAATCCAGTGCCATTCTGTCTAAGAAAAACGATTTGCTAAATCCGTTTATCGAACGTTTGGTAAATGCGGTTATCCAGGCCAGCAAGCGTATTAAAACCGAAACGGAACTGTCTTCAGGAGCCACTTCAGTGTCTTTTGCCTCGGTCCAATATATCTTAAAAAATATCGAACATGTTTCCGATAAGAATATTTTATTATTCGGCACCGGTAAAATAGGACGAAACACCTGTGAAAATCTGGTAAAGCATACCAAAAATGAGCATATTACACTTATCAACAGAACTAAAGACAAAGCCGAAAGAATAGCTGGCAAATTTAATTTGGTGGTAAAAGATTATGCCAATTTGCAGGAAGAAATCAGTAACTCTGACATTCTCATTGTGGCAACTGGCGCCCATAGGCCTACTATAGACAAGCATATTATTCAGTCTCAAAAACCATTGTTGATTTTAGATCTGTCTATTCCTAAAAACGTAAATGAAAACGTTCAGGAGTTAGATAACGTAACTTTAGTTCATCTGGACCACCTGTCTCAAATGACCGATGAGACCTTAGAAAAGCGTAAGGCCCATATTCCACATGCCCAAAGTATTATAGAAGAAATTAACGAAGAGTTTAACAGTTGGTTGGAGACCCGAAAGTTTGCACCAACTATTAAAGCTTTAAAACATAAACTTGCCGATTTTGCCACTGCAGAATTAGATACACAACGCAAAAAATTATCGGACTTTAATGAAAAACAAGCCGAAATAATCAGTAATAATATCATTCAAAAAATTACTAATCATTTTGCGCATCATTTAAAAGATGATAATAGTTCTACAGATGATAGTCTGGAACTGATAAAAAAAGTGTTTCAGCTAGAAGAATCTCCTAAAGCCAATGTCTAAAGTCATTAAAATTGGTACGCGCGATAGTGAATTGGCACTATGGCAAGCCAAAACCGTACAACAACAACTTGAAAATTTAGGCTACAAAACAGAACTGGTTCCGGTTAAATCTACCGGCGATATTGTTCTGGATAAACCACTTTACGAATTGGGAATTACCGGTATTTTCACCAGAACATTAGACATTGCTTTATTAAACCACGATGCTGACATTGCAGTGCATTCTTTAAAAGATGTTCCCACTATTTTACCAAAGGGTATTGTTCAGGTGGCGGTGTTGAAACGAGGCAATGTTAATGATACTTTGGTTTTTAAACATAACGAAGAGTTTTTAGGTGCTAAAGAAGCGGTAATAGCCACAGGCAGTTTACGCCGAAGAGCACAATGGCTTAACCGCTATCCAACACATACCATCGTTGATTTAAGAGGGAATGTGAATTCACGTCTTCAAAAATTAAAAGATAAAGATTGGAACGGGGCTATTTTTGCCGCTGCAGGTATTGGCAGAATTGGCATTAGGCCTGATGAATCTATCAACTTAAGCTGGATGATCCCTGCGCCTGCTCAAGGTGCCATTATGATTGCTGCTTTAGGAGAGAATGATTTTGCCGTTGAAGCCTGCTCCCAATTAAATCATGAAGAAACTGAGATCTGTACAACCATTGAACGTGAGTTTTTAAATAAATTGGAAGGCGGTTGTACCGCACCAATTGGAGCTTTGGCGAGAATTAAAGACGATGAGGTGTCTTTTAAAGGCGTGTTGTTAAGTAAAGACGGTTCAAAAAAAATTGAAGTTACAAGAGTTGAAAAATTAGGAAATCATCATGATATAGCTTCATACGCTTCAGATTATATTATTGAAAGAGGCGGGAAACGTTTAATGGATGACATTAAAAACGGCTCTAAAAAAACGAACGTATTTTCCACGAAATCATTAACCGAAGATCAACGATTATTATTTAATGAAAAGGTGGTTTCTAAAAGTTCTGATTTTATAAAAACGAATCCGAACAGAATTCATAAGCACGTTGTAAAGGACGAAATTGAAAACGTCATCATCACCAGTAAAAATGCTGTTGATGCTTTACTGACCAATTTTTCAAAAGAAGCGTTAAAGTTTAAGAATATCTATTGTGTAGGCAGACGCACCAAACGCCTGGTTGAAAACAAAATTGGAAAAGTCATCCATACCGAAAAAAATGCTAAAGCACTTGCAGAATATTTAGTGGAATTTATTGAAGGCACCGAAGTCACATATTTCTGTAGCAATTTAAGATTGGATGACCTGCCAACGATACTTGACGCTAATCATATTAAAGTAAATGAGGTTGAAGCGTATCAAACTAAGTTTGATGCCGTAAAAGTTGATGACTCCGTAAAAAACATTATGTTTTATAGTCCATCAACGGTTCAGAGTTATTTGCAAAAAAATGATGCCGAAGGCATAGCTTTTTGTATTGGGGAAACCACAGCAAAAGAAGCCAGAAAAAAGTTTAAAGATGTCAGGGTTGCCAAAGTACCAACAGTTGAAAGTGTCATTGAATTGGTGAATGCGCATTATGTGTAAATATTAAAGCGTCATTACGAGGAACGCAGTGACGTGGTAATCTCTCCAACATGATTAACAGATTGCCACATCACGCCAAAAGCGTGATTCGTAATGACAAAAAGAAATTATGATAAAGAACGATTTATTTTTAAGAGCATTACAAGGTGAAACGGTAGACCGTCCACCTGTTTGGATGATGCGTCAGGCCGGGCGCTACCTCCCGGAGTTTATGGCTATTCGTGAGAAATACGATTTTTTCACCCGTTGCAGAACTCCTGAATTGGCCAGTGAAATCACCGTGCAGCCTATCCGTCGGTACGGTATGGATGCCGCTATTTTATTCAGCGATATTTTGGTGATTCCGCAGGCCATGAATATTGAGGTGCAAATGAAGCCAAACTTTGGCCCTTACTTACCCAATCCGGTTCGTTCTCAAAAAGATGTTGATAACGTCATAGTTCCGGATGTAACGGAAGCATTAGATTATGTATATCAAGCCATAAAAGCCACCAAAGAGTTATTGAATGATGAGATCCCTTTAATTGGCTTTGCCGGCTCTCCCTGGACCATTTTATGCTACTGTGTACAAGGACAGGGTAGTAAAACCTTTGATAAAGCCAAGGAATTTTGTTTTACAAATCCGGTAGCGGCACATCAAATGCTCCAGAAAATAACCGATACTACCATTGCCTATTTAAAAGAAAAAGTAAAGGCCGGTTGTAATGCCGTTCAAGTATTCGATTCCTGGGGAGGCATGTTATCGCCCACAGATTATCAGGAATTCTCATGGCAGTATATCAACCAAATTATAGAGGCTTTAAAAGACGATGCTCCGGTAATTGCTTTTGGAAAAGGGTGCTGGTTTGCACTTGGTGATATGGCAAAAAGTAATGCGTCTGCCTTAGGTGTAGATTGGACATGCTCACCCAGAAATGCACGCTACTTAACCGGTGGCAATATAACGCTACAAGGTAATTTTGATCCGGCGAGGTTACTATCGCCCCCTGCGGAAATCAAAAAAATGGTACATCAAATGATCAACGAATTTGGTAAAGACAAATACATTGTAAATCTTGGCCATGGCATTTTGCCTCACATTCCCTTAGACCATGCCAAAGCATTTATAGATGCAGTAAAAGAATATAGCATGTAATCCAAGACCTGCCAGGTTTTTAAAACCTGGCAGGTCTAAAAATAGTTATGATTAAAGATATTTCATCAGGCATTAAAGCATATTTCGGTGCTTTCGGCCTAATATCAAGACTAAAGCTCTGGAAGTTTTTCGTTATCCCCATGGCTATTAGTTTTGTTACGTTTATCATTATTTTTTGGTCTGCTTATGGTTTGTCAGATAATATCGGTGGTTTTATTTCAAGAATCTGGGTTTGGGATTGGGGCAAAGAGACTTTCTCTTCAATAAGCGCTTTTATTGGCGGATTAATTGTGCTGGTTATTGGGCTTATACTTTATAAACATATCATCATGGCATTATCGGCTCCGTTTATGAGTCCGGTTTCCGAAAAGATTGAAGCACATTTAACAGGTATTGAAGCGCAATCACATAGAGACACGTCTTTTATGCAACAGTTATGGCGCGGTATTCGTATTAATGTTAGAAACCTGTTGATGGAACTGTTACTTACAATTCCTATTTTATTGCTGAAATTTATTCCTGTAGTCAATATATTTTCAACCATCCTGCTGTTTTTAATGCAAGCTTATTATGCCGGTTTTGGTAATATGGACTATACCCTTGAACGCCACTTTAAATATACCGAAAGCTTGGCCTTTGTTAGAAAAAACAGAGGATTAGCTATAGGAAATGGTATTGTGTTTTTATTATGTCTTTTAATCCCGATCATTGGTGTTATTTTAGTATTACCCCTTTCAGTAACAGCAGCGTCTGTAAGGACTGTTGAAGCTTTAAATTTGAAAAACAATTTACCCGATGCTATTTGACTTTGAAACTTTCTATATAGAACCTATTCAAATTCAAGATGCCTGGGATATTTGTAACTTTGTAGTTGCAAATGAAGACCGGTTAAAACACTATTTCCCAAAAACTTTAGCACAAAATTTAACACCCGACCTATCGAACCTTTTTGTTAAAAAGAAGGCAAGACAATTTCAAGAAAAGGAAGAATTCCTATTCACACTTAAACAAAAAGAAACCAATAAGCTTATCGGGTTAGTCTATTTAAAATCACTGGATTGGACAAAAAAGCAAGGGGAATTCGCTTATTGCATTCATTATGAATCTGAAGGCCAGGGTATAATTACGCAGGCTATTAGTTTCTTATCTAACCATGCTTTTAATGAATTAGGATTAGAAACTCTCCAAATTATCGTTTACAAAAACAACTTCCCAAGTATTAAAGTAGCTGAAAATTGTAATTTTACATGGATAAAAACCTTAAAAAACGAACACACACCTCCCGGAGAGAACCCTTTGGACATGGAACTATATGAATTGTACAAAGAAGTAGAATAAACACCTATCCCGGAAGGTTTTCAAAACCTTGTAGGTATAAATTCAAGCAATGTTAGAAAAAATAGAAAAAGACCATTATTATCATATCTTCAATAGAGGAATAAACAGCTCAGATATTTTTAAATCTGACGATAATATGGTTTATTTTCTAAAATTAATAGAGAAATACCTAAAAGGAAAAGCTGATGTTATTGCTTATTGTTTATTGAATAATCACTTCCATCTTATAGTTAAGGTCGTTGAAGAAGAATCTATGGTAACCCAGGCCTTTTCTAATCTCTTTAATGCTTATGCAAAAGCATTCAACAAGCAGCAAAACAGAACAGGGAGTCTGTTTGAAAAGCATTTCAAAAGAAAAAAAATTAAGGACGAGACTTATCTTAAGAATTTAATTCTTTATATCCATAAAAATCCTCAAAACCATGGTATGATTAAAGATTTTAGGGATTATAAATTCACATCTTTCAATTCTTATTTAACTAAGCTTTCTTCCGAAAAAGCTTATATTTTAGGATTATTTGAAGATATTGAAAACTTTAAATTTGTTCATGCAAAAGACCTACAAAGTTTTGAAAACTTTGCAGGTCAAGAAACAAACACAACTAAGACACCTCTCCTGCAAGGTCTTGGAGACCTTGTAGGTGTTAATATTAAGCAATCCATGAAGGACAAGTTCTATCAATACATACAAGATTTACAAGATTTTATTACTGTTACGCTGGAAACTATTGACGGTAAAGCGACTTTTCAAGAAGACCTTTGGAAACGGCCCGAAGGTGGTGGCGGACGCACTCGTGTTATTCAAAACGGCAACGTGTTTGAAAAAGGCGGTGTTAATATTTCTGCGGTGCATGGTAAATTACCTAAGTCTATGCAAGCCTATTTTAAAGTAGGTGATGTCAATTTTTTTGCCTGCGGACTAAGTTTGGTGATTCATCCTAAAAGCCCTATGGTTCCTACAGTTCATGCCAACTGGCGTTACTTTGAAATGTATGACCAATCCGGTAACATTGTAGACCAATGGTTTGGAGGCGGACAAGACCTAACCCCCTATTATTTATTTGAAGAAGATGCCAAACATTTTCATGAGACTTGTAAGGCAGCTTGTGATAAGCACCATCCGGAATTCTATCCAAAATATAAAGCGCGTTGCGACGAGTACTTTTACAACACGCATAGAAATGAAGCACGTGGTGTAGGCGGATTGTTTTTCGATTATTGTAAAGCCACAGATGATATGACCATGGCAGATTGGTATAACTTTGTAACTGAAGTTGGTGATAGCTTCCTTGACGCCTATGTGCCCATTGTTGAAAAACGAAAAGAACTGTCCTATACGGAAGCACACAGAAATTGGCAGGAAATAAGAAGAGGACGCTATGTAGAGTTTAACCTGGTGCATGATAAAGGCACACTGTTTGGTTTAAAAACCAACGGACGTATTGAAAGCATTTTAATGAGCTTGCCACCACATGTACAATGGGTATACGACCATCATCCCGAACCGGGAAGTGACGAAGAAAAATTAATTGAAGTTTTAAAAAATCCAATAGATTGGGTTTAACTTTGTCATTCTGAACATAGTGAAGCATCTCTTTTATTTTTAGATGCTTCGTTTCATTCAGAATGACATTATATAAGAAATAATATGTTCCCACTTAGAAGAAACAGAAGACTAAGAACCAATGAAGCCATTCGCTCCTTAGTCCGTGAAACGGTTATTACGCCCAACGATTTTTTAGTGCCGCTTTTTGTAGTAGAAGGCAAAGGCATAAAAGACGAAATTCCATCCATGCCAAATTACTTTCGTTACAGCCTGGATCTACTGGAAAACGAAGTTAAAGAACTTTGGAAATTAGGCCTAAAATCAGTGCTACTCTTTGTAAAAGTACCTGATAATTTAAAAGATAATAAGGGAACTGAAGCTCTAAATCCCGACGGACTCATGCAACGTGCCGTTAAAACCGTTAAAAATGTTTGTCCGGATATGTTAGTTATGACCGATGTGGCTTTAGATCCTTATTCGGCTTACGGGCATGACGGCATTATAGAAAATGGCCAAATCATAAACGATGTCACCGCTGAAGTTCTGGCCGAAATGAGTTTATCCCATGCGCAGGCAGGTGCTGATTTTGTAGCTCCTAGTGATATGATGGACGGACGTATTTTAACCATACGGGAAGCCCTGGAAGATGAAGGCTATACCAATACCGGTATTATGAGTTATTCGGCAAAATACGCTTCAGCTTTTTACGGGCCATTCCGTGATGCTTTAGATTCTGCTCCCGTAGATTTGGTCGATATTCCCAAAGACAAAAAAACCTATCAAATGGATTTCGCCAATAGGTTCGAAGCCATCAGGGAAACCGAAATGGATATTGACGAAGGCGCCGATATCGTCATGGTTAAACCGGGAATTTCGTATTTAGATATTGTTAGAGAAATCAAAAATGATGTGGATGTGCCCGTTGCGGTGTATCAAGTATCAGGAGAGTATGCCATGATAAAAGCAGCCGCAGAAAAAGGTTGGCTGGACCACGACCAGATCATGATGGAAACCACCATGGCCTTTAAACGTGCAGGAGCCGACATCATTGCTTCTTATTTCGCTAAGGATGTTGTGAAATTGCTTAAGTAACTTTTAAAGCGAAAGTTATTCAATTAATGAGGTGCATCAGAATTTTATTTGTTTTCAATTTTGTTTTTTGTTTTCAAAACTTAAGCGCGCAGTTATCCTATGACATTCCGGAATCCTTTGGTTTAAATTCGAACCACATTCAGGCAAAAGTAGATTCGTTAATGACCCTTGGCATCCATCAAAAAGCTTTTCCGGGCGCTCAATTACTAGTTGCTAAAAAAGGTAAAATAATATTCCATCAGGCCTACGGATACCATACTTACGACAGTATTCAAAAGGTAGGATTAAATGATGTTTATGACGTAGCCTCTGTTACTAAAATAATAGGGCCGCTTCCAGCCTTAATGAAACTATACGAGGAAGGAAACATTGATTTAGACATACCTTTTAGCAACTATTGGAAAGACTGGAGGCACCAAAAGGATAAACAAAACATTACATTAAGAGAACTTTTGGCACATCAATCTGGCATTAAGCCTTACATCGCTTTTTTAAATGAAGTTCAAAAAAAAGGGAAACTAAAAAAACGATTTCTCAGAACTAAAAAAAGTAAACGGTTTTCAAATGAATTCTATAAAAACCTTTACGTTAAAAACCGTTTTAAAAATAAAGTATACAGGCAACTTAAAAGAGTTAAAGCAGATGGTAAAAAAGAATATCTGTATTCAGGAATTGCCTCTCTAATCTATCCGCAAGTCATAGAAAATATTACGGGAGTAAAATACCAATCATATATTCAAAAAAACTTCTATACCCCTCTTGGTTGTTCTACTCTTGGTTACCTCCCTGTATACAAAAACCTTAAGAACAATATTGTACCTACGGAAATTGACACCCTTATTAGAAAAGATCTAATTAAAGGCTGGGTACATGATGAAAACGCTGCACTTTTTGGAGGCATTTCCGGTAACGCCGGACTATTTAGTTCGGCAATAGACCTGGCAAAATTCATGCAAATGCTAATTCAAGAAGGCTCCTATAACGGTAAGCAGTTCTTCAAGCCTTCCACGGTTAAAGAGTTTACAAGGATTCAATATCTCGAAAACAATAACAGACGTGGATTAGGGTTTGATAAACCTCTAATAGGCAATGACACTTTGAATATTAAAGATTCCTATCCCGCTCCCCAGGCGAGCACCAAAAGTTTTGGTCATTCCGGGTTTACCGGTACTTTTGTTTGGGCGGATCCTGAAGAAGCATTAGTTTTTATCTTTTTATCTAATCGCGTCTATCCAACCAGAGCACATAGAAATATATACAATTTAAACATTCGGCCTGCTCTACAACAAATCTTTTACAACAAGCATTTAGGTACTTCAAAATTGTTAAATAATTAGTACTTTAGAATTCAGAAACAGACACCATGGGCTTACTTATTTTCTACGGCATTATTTCCATTTTCTTTTCCTTTTTATGTTCTATTCTTGAGGCTGTTCTATTAAGTGTAACCCCAACCTTTATCAACGTTAAAAAGAGTGAGAACAAAGCCTATGCTTTAGAACTGGAAGCGTTGAAAAAAGATGTGGACCGTCCGTTAATTGCCATTTTAACATTAAATACTATAGCACATACTGTTGGTGCCATTTTGGTAGGTGTTCAGGCCAAAGTTGCTTATGCAGAAATGTACGGCTCTCAAACCAGAAGTTTTTTAGGTATGGAGTTTACAGAAGATATCATGGTTGGTGTGGTTTCTTCGGTGATGACAATTTTGATCTTAATTGCTTCCGAAATTATTCCTAAAACCATCGGTGCCACCTATTGGAAAAGTTTGGCAAATTTCACTGCAAAAGCCTTAAAGATTCTCATTTTTCCACTACAATGGACAGGCGTTCTTTGGCTATTACAACTTACCACAAAACTCATTGGCGGGAAAGGCCATCACGGCAGTGTTTTAAGCAGGGAAGATTTTCATGCCATGACAGATATGGCTGAGGAAGAAGGTGTTTTTCAGGAATCAGAAAGCAAAGTGATAAAAAACCTTTTAACTTTTAAAGAGGTCAAGGCCAAAGATGTTATGACACCACGAACGGTGATGAAAACCGAAAATGAAACCACAACAGTTGAAGAATTCTTCAATAAAAACCTCAACCTGCGTTTCTCACGGATTCCCGTTTATGCAGACAATGAAGACAACATCAAAGGCCTGGTTCTAAAAGACGATGTCTTTAAAGAAATGGCACTAAGCAATGGTGATAAAAAGCTTTCCGACATTAAACGAGACATTATCATAGTCAATCGCAACATGGTCATCCCAAAACTATTCGAACATTTGGTTCAGACCAGAAATCACATGGCTTTAGTGGTTGATGAGTACGGGACCGTAAGTGGTTTGGTAACTATGGAAGACGTTATTGAAACCTTACTGGGTCTAGAAATTATGGATGAAAGCGATAATGTATCAGACCTTCAGGTGCAAGCCCGAAAGAATTGGGAAGCCAGAGCTAAAAAATTGGGTATTCTTAAAGATGAGGACTAATGGAAGCGTGCATCATTAATTCGCCCTTAGGCTATACTAAAATTCTCGGAGACGCAGACGGCGTTTGCTCGGTTACCGTATTGAATTCCGAAGAAAAGGTCACTGATATTATCCCGGAAGTTTTAGAAGATTGTGTGATCCAGCTAAACGAATATTTTGAAGGCACTCGTAAACAATTCAGCTTAAAACTCAATCCACAAGGCACTGATTTTCAAAAAAAAGTATGGAAGCAATTAGAGCAAATTCCATATGGAAAATCAATATCATATTTAGAGCTTTCAAAACAATTAGGGGATGCAAAAGCTATCAGAGCTGTTGCTAATGCCAATGGTAAAAATCCACTTTGGATTATCATACCATGCCACCGCGTAATTGGCACCGATGGCAGTTTAACAGGCTATGCCGGAGGCTTACATCGAAAACAATGGTTACTAAATCATGAAAGCCCGTTTAAACAGCAATCGCTTTTTTGATCATGTATCAAACACTTCTTAAAATACTAAAGCGATTTTTTACCGATGCCCAGATTTACAAGTACGGTTTTAATTGGTCTTCTATGTACAGGCGTACTACCGGTAAAATTGTTGAGGTTTCAGATGATCTGCATCGGGTTAAAATAAAGATCCCAATCAGTTTCAGAAACAGGAATTATGTGGGCACTATTTTTGGTGGCAGTTTACTATCGGCAACAGACCCCATTTACATGATCCAACTCCTTAATATTTTAGGGGATGATTATATTGTTTGGGATAAGGAAGCTAACATAAAATATAAGCGCCCGGCAAGAGAAGATGTATTTGCAGAGTTTATTTTTACTGAAGAAGAAGTAACGAAAATTAAAGCGGATGTTACCAAATCTAAAGAAATAGATATTGTTAAAACGCTCCATATTGTAACTCATAAAAAGGTTGTTATTGCAGAGCTTACTAAAACGCTTTATGTTGCCAGTAAGGACTTTTACAAAGAAAAGCGCAAACAAAAAGCGGCTGGCAATTAATCATTTTACTTCTGTTTTTAATAGCATAGAATTTTATTATCTTTAGTTTCTACAATAAATTCATTTAAATGAAACTTCTTAAGTTTATTCTTTCTGCTTCGCTCTCCGTTGCAGTTTTTTATTGTTTCAATAATCAAATAGGTGCTATACCTCCGATAGGCAAATTTTTAAATCCGGCTGAAGGTATATGGCAAAATGAACAAGACGATTTTGATGTAACCGATGTTAAAATTGAAGGCTTAAGTGATAAGGTTACCGTACATTATGACGAACACCTGATCCCGCATATTTTTGCTCAAAACAACCTGGACTTATATAAAGCCCAGGGTTACGTTACGGCTAAAAACAGGTTGTGGCAAATGGAATTTCAAACCCACGCCGCCGCCGGAAGATTATCTGAAATTATTGGTGAAATAGCACTAAACTACGATAGAGAACAACGCCGAAAAGGACTGGGTTTTGGTGCCGAAAACGGCCTTGATAAAATTAAAGAAGATCCGGAATCTTTAGCATCGCTTCAAGCTTATAGTGATGGTGTGAATAGTTATATTAAGCAACTTAAACCTAAAGATTATCCGGTTGAATATAAACTTTTGAATTATAGCCCGGAACCATGGTCTGTTGAAAAAACCATGTATTTACTCATGTACATGACCGATATGTTATGTGGTCGTGACACGGATTTAGAGTATACTAACGCATTAAGAAAACTGGGAAAAGAGCGTTTTGATTTTTTGTATCCTGATTTTTTTGAGGTTAATGACCCTGTAATTCCAAAGGAAACCGACTGGAGTTTTATTGATACCCCAATAACTGAGGTTCCACAAAGTGAATTACCGCTAGATACCATTACTGAAGTCATGGCCAAACCACATCCTAATAACGGCAGTAATAATTGGGCTGTAGGGCCTGAAAAATCGTATTCCGGGAATCCTATTTTGGCTAATGATCCACACCTGGGCCTTAACCTGCCTTCCATTTGGTACATTATGCAACTGGCTACGCCCGAACACAATTCTTTCGGGGCAACATTACCAGGTGCTTTGGGTGTTATTTCGGGATTTAATAATCATATTGCCTGGGGTGAAACCAATGCCACCAGGGATGTAAAAGACTGGTATAAGATTGAATTTCAAGACGAAAGCAGAACCAAATACAAGCATGGTGATACTTGGAAAGACACTTCTGTCAGGGTTGAAGAAATTAAAATAAAAGGCCGGGAAACGTTTTTAGATTCCGTTATTTACACACATCACGGCCCTGTAAGTTATGACCAAAACTTTAAAGGTAACGGCAAAAAGAAAGTGGGTTACGCTATGAAATGGACCGGGCATATCGGGCATGATTTTACCAGGCTTTTTCTAGACTTAAACTCAGGAAAAAATTATGACGACTATTTAAAAGCTTTATCCAATCATGTGGCACCGGCTCAAAACTTTGTATTTGCATCCACCGAAGGTGATATAGCACTTTGGATCCAGGGTTTATTTCCAAATAAATGGAAAGGTCAGGGGAAATTCTTATTAGATGGCAGCAACCCGGACCATGACTGGCAAAGTTTTATTCCCAGAAAATATAATGCGCATACCAAAAACCCTGAACGTGGTTTTGTCAGTTCTGCAAATCAACACCCTGTAGATGTATCCTATTCTTTCTATGTATTTAATGATGGTTATGAAGCTTATAGAAATCGGGTGATCAATGATTTTTTCAGATCGAAGGAGACATTCACTATTCAGGATTTTAAAGACCTTCAAAACAACAACTTCAATCTTAAAGCATCTGAGTTATTACCTTATATGCTTGAAAATACAGATACCTCATCACTTTCTGATGAAGAAAAGAAACTTTTCAATATGGTTCAGGACTGGGATTTTAACAGTAACATAGATCAGACAGCACCAAGTATTTGGGATGCCTGGTGGCGCATACTATTTGATTTAACCTGGGATCACACAAAAATTGAAGACGGAAATACAGTGAGAACATTTACTTATCACACGATTAATCTTTTAAAAAACTATCCTGATGATGATTTAATGGATATAGTTGATACCCCTGAAAAAAAAGAAACTTCTCATGATCTGTTTTTAATAAGCTTTAAAGAAGCAGCTAAAACACTTACCGACTGGAAAGCTGAAAACGGAGACTATAATTGGGCGAACTATAAACAACCCTATGTGGGGCACTTATTGCAGGCTCTACCGGCATTTTCAAGATTTAATATTCCCATTGGCGGAGACAGAAACACAGTCAATGCTTCGGACGTAAATCACGGTCCGTCCTGGCGCATGATAGTAGAAATGAGTTCTCCTCCCAAAGCGCTAGGGATTTATCCGGGCGGGCAATCCGGAAATCCTGGAAGCAAATTTTACGACAATTTTATTGACGATTGGGCTGCCGGCAACTACCTGAACCTAAACTTTATACAAGACCAAAATAATACGGACGGTATTATAGTGACTCAAAATTTAACACCATGAACAGAAACCTTTTAAACTTCATAGTAACCATAATTCTGGCATTGGTTTTATCCCAATTTTTACCGTGGTGGTCTGTCATGGTTGCCGCTTTTATAACCTCCATAATCTTGAGGTTGAAAAAAGGAGCGGTTTTTTTTATTCCATTTTTAGCCATAGCACTTTTCTGGATGGTTTATACCTTTTTGTTAAGCTCCGGTAATGACTTTACACTTGCTAAAAAGATTGCCGTGTTATTCCCTCTTGGAGGCAATCCTTATGTCCTTATGCTGGTAACAGGACTCATTGGAGGTATTGCTGCAGGAATTGCCGGGATGTTTGGTAAGCAGTGTGCCTTAATTTTAAATGAGAAAACATGATTTCAAAACTACATTTGGAAAACATATTATTCCTGGATATAGAAACGGTTCCGGAGCACCCGTATTTCTCTGATTTAGATGAAGACAAACAGGCCCTTTGGGAAAGCAAATCACTGTACCAAAGAAAGGATGATTTTACGGCTGAAGAATTTTATGAACGCGCCGGCATTTGGGCTGAATTTGGGAAAATTATTTGTATCTCTGTTGGTTACTTCAATTTTCAGGGAGCCCTTAGAAAGTTTAGGGTAACTTCGTTTTACGGTGATGAAATAGACATTTTAAAAAATTTTAAAAACTTATTGATATCGCATTTTAGTCAAACCAAACATTTACTCTGTGCCCATAACGGTAAAGAATTTGACTTTCCGTATATAGCACGCAGAATGATCATCAATGATATTGAACTGCCTTATAAGCTAAACCTGTTCGGTAAAAAACCCTGGGAAGTGCCTCACCTGGATACTTTAGAGCTATGGAAGTTTGGCGACTACAAAACCTATACATCGTTAAAATTATTGACCAATGTTTTAGGCATTCCATCGCCTAAAGATGATATTGATGGCAGTGAAGTTTACAGTGTGTATTATGAAGAAAATAATATTGACAGGATTATAACATATTGTGAAAAAGACACCATTGCTGTAGCCCAAATTCTATTAAGGTTACGAGGCGATGACATTTTAACTGACCATGAAATTATTCATATTTAGTCTTATCTACCAAAAAAAAACAATATTGCTATAGACCTACCAGGTTTTTAAAACCTGGTAGGTCTGGTGAACATAAAACACACAAATGCAAAAACAACCCGTTTTATCCGTTAAAGACCTTTCCATTTCATTTGGTGACAATGAAGTAATTCATAATATTTCTTATGACCTAAAGGAAAACGAAATTTTAGGCATTGTTGGTGAATCCGGTTCCGGTAAATCGGTTTCTTCTTTAGCTATTTTAGGGCTGCTTCCCAAAAACATTTCGAAGATCACATCGGGCAATATTATTTACCATGAAGGGGATTTAACAACACTGCCCCCGGAAGCATTTCAGGGTATTCGCGGTAATAAAATTGCCATGATATTCCAGGAACCTATGAGTTCTTTAAATCCGTCAATGACTTGTGGGAAACAAGTGCTGGAAATCCTATTGAAGCATACCGCTTTATCAAAATCTGATGCAAAAAACGAAGTCATTTCACTGTTTAAAAAAGTAAAATTACCTGACCCGAAACGCCTTTTTAAGGCGTATCCACATGAAATTTCCGGTGGTCAAAAGCAACGGGTTATGATTGCTATGGCTATTGCCTGTAAACCGGATATTTTAATTGCTGACGAGCCCACAACTGCCTTAGATGTAACCGTACAAAAAGATATTATTAAGCTGCTGAAAACGCTTCAAACCGAAACCAGGATGAGTGTTATTTTTATCACACATGACCTGGCTTTAATTTCAGAAATAGCGGACAGGGTTTTGGTCATGTACCAGGGTAGCATTGTTGAAGAGGGAGCGGTTTCAAAAATATTCAAGGCACCTCAGCACAATTATACGAAGGCACTTATTAACTCCCGACCCTCTTTAAACACAAGGCTAAAAGTATTGCCAACCATTCAGGATTATTTAGACGATTCTATTTCAAAAGAAATAATAACAAGTGAACAGCGTAAACTTCAACATGAAAAACTATATAGTAATCCACCATTACTGGAAGTTATAAATGTTGAGAAAACATATATTTCCAAATCCGGTTGGTTTTCAAAACCCAAAGCCTTTAAAGCCGTCAATAAAGTAAGTTTTAAACTTTATGAAGGTGAAACTTTAGGGTTGGTTGGTGAATCCGGTTGCGGGAAATCTACTTTGGGAAATGCCATTCTTCAACTGGATAAAGCTACGGCAGGACAAATTCTATACAACGGGACCGATATTACCAAACTTTCCAAATCAGAGGTTAAAAAACTTCGGAAAGACATTCAAATCATTTTCCAGGACCCCTATTCATCGTTAAACCCCAGAATTCCCGTTGGCGAGGCCATAATGGAACCCATGCGGGTTCACAAACTGTTCCATTCTGATAAAGAACGCAAAGAAAATGTAATTGAGATACTAAACAGCGTTGGACTGTCTGAAGATCATTTTAATCGCTATCCACACGAGTTTTCCGGCGGACAAAGACAACGTATCGGTATAGCAAGAACTATAGCACTACAACCTAAATTAATTGTTTGTGACGAATCCGTTTCGGCACTGGACATCTCTGTACAAGCACAAGTACTAAACTTACTTAACGACCTAAAAGAAGCTTTTGGATTTACCTATATATTTATTTCGCACGATTTAGCTGTGGTTAAATATATGTCTGACCAATTATTGGTAATGAACCAGGGTCAAATTGAAGAACTGGATGAAGCTGACATCATTTACAACACACCCAGGAAAGCCTATACCAAAAAATTAATTGATGCCATACCAAAAGGCATTTTATAGCATAAATATCTTCTTAGTTAAGTAAAACAAACTTTTAAAAAAACGAATGTTTTCTTGAAGCGTTTCTTTCAATTTATTTTCATCCAATGGTACCTGCTCTTCTTGGCAAGTCTCAATTGTGGGTAGTTCAGGAATATTTGGTTCCATAATTCTGTAGGTTAAGTTCAAGGTAGATTTGGAAAAATCTATTATTTGGTTTGGTTAATTTGGGGATAGCTAATATCATAACATTTTTTCAATTAATCAGATTAAAAGTCATAAAAATCGATGAAATACATTTTATTTTAACACTAAGTAAGTATAGTAATACAGTTTTAATTGAGATTAATTGAAAATCATCACTATTCAACCTGCATTTAAATCTTTATATTTGATAACAGAAAAACAGCTTTATTCAATGAAAAAACTTTGGGAAGGTTCAAACGCATTCAAACAAAACAGCCATTTAAAAACCTATTGTAATTGGCTTAAAGAACACCATGGCTTACAATTTGATGATTACCAGGACTTATGGGCATGGTCCATTGACAACACAGAGCCGTTTTGGGAAAGCATTTGGAACTATTTTGAAGTAAAGTCCTATGCGCCTTATACCCGGGTTTTATCCTCATATAATATGCCCGGTTGCAAGTGGTTTGAAGGTGCTACTTTAAATTATGCGGAACATATTTTCAGGCAATCCAAACCTGGAGAAACCGCTATTTTCTTTAGTAATGAATCCGGAAAACAACTGGAAATCTCATGGGAGGAACTTGAAAAAAAGGTGGCCTCTATGGCTACTTATTTTAAATCGCTTGGAGTTGCTAAAGGAGATTGCGTAGTGGCATATTTGCCTAATGTTCCGGAAGCAACCATAGCATTTTTGGCAGCCAATGCATTAGGCGCTATTTGGTCCAGCACCTCACCTGACTTTGGTACTGAAAGTGTAGTCAATAGATTTGCTCAAATAAAGCCTAAAGTTTTAATTGCTGTAGACGGGTATAGCTATAACGGAAAGCCTTACGACAAAACAGAAACTGTAAAACAAATCGTTAGCTCACTGCCTACCTTAGAACAGGTTATTGTATTGCCATATTTAAATGATAAAGCCATTGATAGCCTTTCAGATGAATATATAGATATCAATGCCATTTTCAATATGGATGCCGATAAGTTACAATTTCAACCTGTAGATTTTAACCATCCTATATGGGTATTGTATTCGTCTGGAACCACAGGGTTGCCTAAAGCGATTGTCCATTCGCATGGTGGTATTTTATTGGAACACTATAAGTACATGGCTTTCCACAATGATACCCATGAAGGTGAACGCTATTTTTGGTTCACAACAACCGGTTGGATGATGTGGAACTTTTTGCAATCAGCTTTACTTATGGGCGCTTCTATTGTATTATATGACGGAAGTCCAACCTATCCGAAATTTGATTCGCTTTGGAGTTTTTCAGATGATCTGGGTATTAATCATTTTGGGACAAGTGCACCCTATTTGGTAGCCAATATGAAAAAACAACTCAATATTAAAGTACAACATAATTTATCATCTGTAAGATCTATAAGCTCTACCGGTGCACCGCTGCCTGCCGAAGCTTTTGATTATGTTTATAATAACATAAAAACGGATGTTTGGCTTTGCTCTATGGCCGGTGGAACGGATGTTTGTACTGCTTTTGTAGGTGGCACACCGTTATACGCCGTACATTCCGGGGAAATACAGTGTCGTGCTTTAGGCGTATCTTTATTTGCATTAGATGATATGGGTAATCCTGTTGAAGATGATTTAGGCGAAATGGTGATTGATAAACCCATGCCTTCCATGCCCATTTACTTTTGGAACGATACAGACCAGGCCCGGTATAAAGCGAGTTATTTTGAAGATTATCCCGGAAAATGGCGGCATGGTGATTTTATAAAGATCAATTCTAAAACCAGGGGGCTCGTGATTTATGGTCGCTCGGATGCTACGCTCAACAGGCATGGTATTAGAATTGGTACCAGTGAAATATACAGAGCCGTTAATAAAATAAAGGCTGTAGAAGATGCTTTAATAATCAATCTTGAACTGGAAGGCGGTAAGCACTATATGCCTTTGTTTGTCAAGCTAAAAGATGGCGTTTCTTTAACCGAGGACATTAAACAAGACATTAATAGTCAGTTAAAAAGTGATTATTCGCCACGCCATGTACCGGATGACATTATTGTGGTTGACGATATTCCTTATACCATTAGTGGTAAGAAAATGGAAGCTCCTGTTAAAAAGATCTTGCTTAAAATGCCAATAGAAAAATCTATAAACATAGATGCTATGCGCAACCCGGAATCTGTCCGGTTTTTTATAGAGTTTGCTGAAACAATATAGGTTTAACCAAAGTCTAAATCCGGGGTTTCTTCCTCCAGTTCATCTTCAATTGTAGCCTCTTTTTTGATTTTAGAACAATCAACCTCTATTGATAATTCTTCAGGCTCCTCGAATTCTTCCTTAGACACATTAAGGGTTTCATCGGCATAGCAGCTTTTCATATACAAGCCCCAGATGGGTAAGGCCATGGCTGCCCCTTGTCCGTAAGTTATATCTTTAAAATGGGCTGCCCTATCTTCAGCGCCCACCCAAACACCTGTAACCAAGTTAGGGACCATACCCATAAACCAACCATCACTTTGGTTTTGAGTCGTCCCTGTTTTCCCGGCAATAGGGTTTTCAAATTCATAGGGGTAACCGGTTACCACTTCTCTGTAGTCAACTCTGTAAGCATCCCTGCCTTTTCCCCTTAATCGAGCACCTGAACCATATTGAGTAACACCCTCCATAAGCTTTACCGTTACATAAGCGGTTTCCTCGCTTAAAACATCCCGGGTTTCTGGCTTAAACTGATATAAAACGGTTCCATTCTTGTCTTCAATAGTAGTTACCATAACAGGTTTTGTATAAACACCCTTATTGGCAAAAGTTGAATAAGCACCTACCATCTCATAAACACTAATATCAGCTGTTCCCAAAGCAATAGCTGGAGTTGCGAGCATATCGGATTCTATACCCAATTTTCTGGCTAAATCAACCACCGGCTGTGGTCCTACTTTATCGATTAATCTGGCAGTAATGGTGTTTACAGAATTAGCCAAGGCATTTTGTAAGGTTCTTGTTCCTCCATAATCATCTTCCCCTCCGGAATTTCTGGGACACCATTCCTCCATATTACCATGCTTCATTTTTTCTATGCAATAAGGTGTGTCCGGAAATTCATCACAGGGTGAATAATGTAACTGATCTATAGCCGCAGTATAGACTAATGGCTTAAAAGTGGATCCTATTTGACGCTTCCCCTGCTTCACCATATCATACTGGAAATGTCTGTAGTTCATCCCACCCACCCAGGCTTTTACATGCCCCGTATGAGGATCCATTGACATCATACCTGTACGTAAAAACGATTTATAATAGCGCATGGAGTCCCACGGTTTCATCACTGTATCAACTTCGCTGGCAACGCCATCTTTCCATTCAAAAACAGTCATTTTTGTGGGCTTTTGAAACGATTCTTTTATCTCTTTATCAGATTTTTTCAAATCATACTTCATATGCCTCCAGCGTTCTGATTGTCGCATAGAATTACGCATCAAAGTATCAATAGCTCCTCGTGTTAATTCTAAAAACGGTGCTGTAGGATTTCGTTTTGGGGTGTTTTGATGAAAAAACTCAGCCTGCAACCTGGGCATATGCTGTTGAACAGCCTCTTCAGCATATTTTTGCATCCGTGAATCAATGGTAGTATAAACCTTAAGTCCATCACTATTAATATTATATTTTGAACCATCAGGCTTTCTGTTTTCTTCTTTTTCAGCCCAATCTTTCATAAAACTTCTTAAATATTCCCTAAAATAGGTTGCTAATCCTTCTCTGTGTGATTCCGGGGTATATTTTACATCTAACTCTGTTTCCTGAAGTGAATCCTTAACAGCTTCAGTTATGTACTCATACTTATACATTTGACCCAAAACCACATTACGTCTGTTTTTAACTCCAATAGGGTTTCTCAATGGATTATACAATGCTGAATTTTTGAACATTCCTACCAACATGGCGGACTCCTTTAAAGACAATTCTTTCGGTTCTTTCCCGAAATAAATCCGAGCCGCACTTCTAATGCCATCTGCATTATTTAAAAAATCGTATTTATTAAAATACTGAACAATAATTTCTTCTTTAGTGTATTGACGCTCTAAACGAGTAGCAATAACCCATTCCTTCACCTTTTGAATCATTCTCTTAACAATATTACCGGAAGCTTTTTTAGTGAAAAATAATTTAGCTAATTGTTGAGATATGGTACTGGCACCTCCTCTTCCACCTAGAAAAACAGCGGCTCTCAGTGTCCCTCTGGCATCAACTCCGGAATGGTTACGAAAACGAGCATCTTCAGTAGCAATTAACGCATCCACCAAATGCTGAGGTAAATCATCAAAACCAACTGGTGTTCTGTTATCATTGAAATAGAATTTCCCTAAGGTTTGTCCATCAGAAGATATGATTTCGGTGGCCAGGTTAGATTTCAGATTTTCCAATTGCGTATGATCAGGCATTTCACCTAACCAGCCCCAGGAAGCTGCTAAAAAAATAAGTCCTACTGATAATATCGCACCAGAAAAAAACATCCAAAACCAACGAATGTATTTTGAAAAATCTGGGGCAGCGGTTTTTTTCTTTTTTGTTGTCATCATTTAAGTGCCTTAAGTTCTAGGTGTCTTAAGTATTTAAAGTTATGATTGTTATTTTGTGTCCGGCTTTTCAATTCTAAAGCCTACATCGGTAATTCCTTCAAGTTCAACAACGCCATGAACCTTTCCGTTCTCTCTCATGGCTTGTTGAATTTTAACGGTATATTCTCCGGCTTCCTGAAAAACAACCTGTTCTTTATACCAAAGTTTATTTTCTTTAACATCGGTATATCCGGTTCCTAAGAGCTTACCACCAGGGTCCGCCATTCTGTATTCCAGCGTATCTTTAACAGTTTTCCCGTGCGGGAAGACCATTTCAACAATCAAAAACAAATTGTTGTACTTATACGCATTGGTATTTCTTAAATTAACAAATAAATTGTAGGCATTTGTTGAATCCGGCGGTGTTACTTTAAAGCTTACAATAGAATCTTTATGCCAAGTATTGGGAATAGATTTATAGGTGTCAAACACGCGGTTTGAATCACAGGAAACCCATACAAAAGAAAGCATAACAACGAATGACCAAATACTTGTCTTGAGCGCAGTCGAAAGGTTATTTTGCCGCATTTTTACTGTTTTGAGGTTTTCTTTTGTTTCTGTTTCGATTATTCTTTCTGTTCCTATTATTTTTACGTCGTCTTTTTGATTTTGGATTATCAAAACGTGTTAAACTATCTTGACCTACAACGTTCTCAAACTCCGTTTTAGTATCTTCAACAAGGTCTGCAGCATACTCCTCAAGACTGGCAACCTTTTGTTTTTTCTTATTTAAATCTATGATCTCATTAACCTGATCTGTGGTTAATTTATGCCAATTGTTCCACTCACCTTCGTAGGCGTACCACAGATGCCTTTTAAAAATATCGGTTTTTTGGCATACGGCAATTCCCTTTTCAGTCTGAAGTTTTGCATCTGTTTTAGGAAAGTCTTTCAAAGCATCCAGATACGTATCCAGCTCATAGTTCAAACAGCACTTTAACTTACCACATTGACCTGCCAATTTTTGAGGATTTAATGATAATTGCTGATAACGAGCCGCTGAGGTACTCACCGAACGGAAATCTGTTAACCAGGTAGAGCAACACAGTTCACGTCCGCAAGAACCAATACCTCCAAGCCTTGAGGCTTCCTGACGGAAACCAACCTGTTTCATTTCTATACGCGTTCTGAACTCACGGGCAAACACTTTAATAAGTTCTCTGAAATCCACGCGTTCTTCTGCGGTGTAATAGAACGTGGCTTTACTACCATCACCTTGAAATTCAATATCTGAAATCTTCATTTCCAAACTCAGATCAATGGCAAACTGACGTGCTTTCACCTTCATGGGTTCTTCCCTGTCACGCGACTTAGTCCAGATATCAATATCTTTTTGAGACGCCTTTCGGTAAATTTTAAGGCCTTCGTCTATATTGTCGGAGATATTTTTACGCTTCATTTGAACACGCACCAATTCTCCGGCCAGGGTGATCATACCAATATCATGACCTGCTTTAGCCTGTGTAGCCACAATGTCGCCAATACTCAGTGAAATATTATCGGGGTTATGATAGTACTCTTTCCTGCCATTTTTATAACGGACTTCAACCCAGTTATAGGGTTTTTCCACATTAGGAAGTGACATGTTTGACAACCAATCAAAAACGGTTAGTTTATTACAACTGTCAGACCCGCAAGTACCATTATTTTTACAGCCTTTTGGTTGGCCATCTTTAGTAGAACAGCTTGTACAAGCCATAGATTTATATATTGAATTCGCTAATAATTAAATTATTACGAATGACGGTTCATATTAAATTCGATCTGTAAAGATAAGATTATTATGGTTACCTGAAAAGCTACTCAAAAAACTAAACGTTTTTTACACTAATAATCTTTACAGGACATGCTTTAGCAGCTTTATCACAGTCCTCAAAGATAAAATCATCCGGTGATTTCACTGTATAGAATCCTTTCTTTTCTTGGGAACGCAATAACACACTTTTTCCATCCTTTTTTGACATTTGAAACTGGTTTGGCGCCAATTCCACGCAATAGTTACAACCTATGCACTTATCGCGCTGCAAGGTGACTACTACCATTAAGCCTCTACTTTGTTTTCAACAATTTTATAAAGCTTGTCGGAAGGCCTGATTCTAAACCCTAACGGAATGGTAACGGAATCTCCTTTTGAAGCTGAAGTTAATTTTTCGTCATTAACCAGCATGTCTTCAACTTTTAATTCCTTCACACCGGTTGTTGGTCCGGTGATTAAAATCGTATCGCCTATACTTAAATCGAAAGCCTCAATCTTAAATTCTCCAATTTCAGGTTTTGGGAAATAGTGCATCCCCTTGCCTATATAAACCTTCTTTTGCGTGGCATGTGAACCGGACCCTTTACTCCATTCACCTAACTTCTGACCTAAATAATATCCACTCCAAAACCCCCTGTTGTAAACTGTTTCCAAAGTTTGCATCCAGGAAATGACTTCATCTTTATTATAAGTCCCATCGGCTATACTATCTATAGCTTCGCGATAGCATTTAATTACTTTCGCTACATATTCAGGGGCCCTGCCACGTCCTTCAATCTTCAAAACTTTAATGCCGGCATCAGCAACCTGGTCTAAGAAATCAATAGTACACAGATCTTTAGGCGACATGATGTACTCATTGTCCAGTTCCATTTCAAAACCGGTTTCCTGATCGATAACCGTGTATTTTTTTCTGCAGTTTTGCTTACAGGCACCTCTGTTTGCAGAAGAGTTATACGAATGCAAACTCATATAGCATTTCCCTGAAACCGCCATACAAAGCGCACCGTGTCCGAAAATTTCAATCTCCACCAATCTACCGGAAGGTCCCTTTATTTGCTCTTTTTCTATTTGCTCGGTGATCTTCTTTACCTGGCGCAAACTCAACTCTCTACTCAACACCATGGTATCGGCAAACATGGCATAAAACTTAACCGTTTCAATATTAGTAATGTTTATTTGAGTTGAAATATGCACTTCCATACCCTGCTCTCTTGCCATACCAATCACAGCCTGATCCATAGCTATAACCGCTGTAATATCGGCTTCCTTAGCTTTTTTTATCAGGGTCTTTACAATAGACAGGTCATGATCGTAAATAATCGTATTTAAGGTAAGGTAAGTACGAACATTTTTGGCTTTACATCTTTGGGATATTTCTTCCAGGTCATCCAAAGTAAAGTTGATGGAGGCTCTGGCCCGCATATTCAATTGCTCCACGCCAAAATACACAGAATCGGCGCCATTATCCAAAGCAGCCTGTAGCGATTCAAAGTTTCCGGCCGGTGCCATTAATTCAATCTGTTGCATAGCTTTATTTTTTATCTGCTTTTAGAGTTTCGTGTATGTTTCTTAAGTCTTTTTTAAAAGGTAAGTGGTCAGCTCTTCCTTTTTTAAAGATATCATTACTATTCCCTTGCCCTTTTCTTAAAGCTTTTTGTTCTTCATAAGGTAAGGCGTGTATCTCTTTACAGTTTGTAGAACAGCAATTGTTCATGGCTTCTTTGCATTCGTCACATTGAATGAATAACAGGTGACAGGCATCATTGGCACAATTGGTATGTACATCGGCCGGTTTACCACACTGATGACATTGAGCAATGACATCATCGCTGATTTTTTCAGCCCTGCGTTCATCAAACACAAAGTTTTTACCAATGAATTTGTTTTCCAATTCCTGCTCTTTTACCTGACGCGTATATTCTATAATACCGCCTTCCAGCTGAAAGACATTTTTAAAGCCTTTATGTTTAAAATAAGCACTGGCTTTTTCGCAACGGATACCACCAGTACAATACATCACCAGGTTTTTGTCTTCTTTGTGTTCTTTTAAATCATCTTCAATAATATCCAACGATTCTCTAAAGGTGTCAACATCCGGTGTTATGGCATTTTTAAAATGGCCTATTTCACTTTCGTAATGGTTACGCATATCTACAAGAATGGTATCCCTGTCTTCTATTAGATCATTGAATTTTTGCGCTCCAACATGAACACCCTTATCGGTTACATCAAAGGTGTCGTCATTTAATCCGTCAGCTACAATTTTATGGCGTACCTTAACTTTAAGTTTTAAGAACGACATATTATCCTGCTCAATTGCAATATTTAGCCTGATATCTTTTAAAAAGTCTATGGTGTCCAGGTGTGCCTTGAATTCGTTAAAACGGTCTGCAGGTAATGACAGTTGCCCGTTAATGCCTTCGGTAGCTATATAAATTCTGCCTAAAACATCCAGTTTATCCCAAACAATAAAAAGTTGGTCTCTGAATTCTTGCGGATTGCCAATGTTGGCATATTGATAAAAAGAAAGTGTTAATCGATCTTTCCCTGCTTTCTCAATTAACGCTGCTCTTTCTTTTGCACTTAATTTATTGTACAGTTGCATGCTATACCAATGTTTTAAGATTAAAGAAATATTTTGAGCCGCAAAGGTACACCTTTTACACAGAATCAGCTATTTACAAAATAAAAAAAGCACTTTAGGGGCATAAAGTGCTTTTCAGTCAGAATTGAGTTAGTTTTAGTTATAACGAAGCAGGTATTTTTCACAGCAAAGTTTTTCCCACTTTTATACTAGATACAAATTGTGGAAAAAGGTTGCGTCATAAAATTGTATTGTGAAAAAAGTTATAGTATTTTAGCAAGCATAACTTCAGAAAAAAACAGATACATGAGTAGCGAAAAAGAAGCAAAATTAAAAGCATTAAAACTTACATTAGATAAATTAGATAAAGCCTACGGAAAAGGTACGGTAATGAAAATGAGCGATGCCGCTGTTGAAGATGTAGATGCCATTTCATCAGGATCTTTAGGATTGGATATTGCCTTAGGTGTTGGTGGTTATCCGCGTGGCCGTGTTATTGAGATCTATGGCCCGGAATCTTCAGGAAAGACCACTTTAACCTTACATGCCATAGCCGAAGCTCAAAAGACCGGTGGTATTGCTGCTTTTATTGATGCGGAGCATGCTTTTGACAGGTTTTATGCCGAAAAATTAGGCGTTGATATTGATAATCTGATCATTTCTCAACCTGATAACGGAGAACAGGCTTTGGAAATTGCTGATAATTTAATTCGTTCAGGCGCCATTGATATTGTAGTAGTGGACTCGGTGGCTGCGCTGACCCCAAAAAGTGAAATTGAAGGCGAAATGGGGGACTCTAAAATGGGGCTCCATGCACGTTTAATGTCTCAAGCCTTAAGAAAGCTAACGGCTTCCATCAGTAAAACCAATTGTACGGTCATTTTCATCAACCAGTTACGTGAAAAAATTGGGGTTATGTTTGGTAATCCGGAGACCACAACCGGTGGTAATGCCTTAAAATTTTATGCATCGGTAAGATTAGACATCAGGCGCTCTACACAAATAAAACATACGGATGGCAGTGTTGCCGGTAATAAAACCAGGGTGAAAGTGGTTAAAAATAAAGTAGCTCCGCCGTTTAAAACGGCAGAGTTTGATATTATGTATGGTGAAGGGGTTTCTAAAGTAGGTGAAATCCTGGATATTGCTGTTGACAATGAGATCATTAAAAAAAGTGGTTCCTGGTTTAGTTATCAAGACACCAAACTGGGCCAAGGCAGAGATGCTGTAAAAGCATTGATAAAAGATAACCCAGAACTCATGGATGAGCTTGAAGCTAAAGTTAGAGACATCGTAACTTCATAACCTGTTAAAAAGTCCCAAAATCATTGGGATTTTTTTATTTTCATACGCAACCATTCAACCTCCATAGCATCTATTAGGTGTAAACATGTATTTAACCCTAAAACTATTTGCTATGAAAAGAGTTATTTTGCTATGTTTAACACTTATGCTTTTTGCATCCTGTAGTGTTGACGATGATGGTACTAATTTTAGTTTTGAAGTTTTGCCCGTTGAGAGTGTAGACATGCCTACAGAATTTGTATTAGGAGAAACATATCCTGTTACTATTTCTTATTTTAGACCCTCAACATGTTACGCGTTTAGAGATTTTTATTATTTGAAAGAACTAAATGAGCGAACGGTGGCACCCATAAATTATGTTTTTGAACGTAATGATTGTGAAAACCTTAATGACGCCTTGGTGGAAGCTACATTTAATTTTATAGTTACCAATACCGGTTCTTATATTTTTAAATTTTGGCAAGGCGAAGATAACAACGGGGAAAGTCAGTTCTTAACTATCGAAGTGCCCGTGGTTGAGTAAAAGAATAAGTATTAATTAATACATGTTTAAATTTGAGTTTAAACCAACTCATAGAAAATTGTAAAATTAATGATACTAAAGCTCAGGGAGAATTATACAAACTTTTTTCAAGTAAGTTATTCTCTGTTTGCTTGAAGTATTCGCGTAACTATGCCGAAGCCGAAGATAATTTGCAAGACGCATTTCTTACAATTTTTCATAAAATAGAACAATATAAGCATAAAGGTTCTTTTGAAGGTTGGTTAAAACGCGTTACTGTAAATACTGTTTTACAGCGTTACAGAAACGAAAAAGTGTTTGATATTGTAAATGAAAATAGCATTGAAGATGATGCCGTTGAAATTGATGATGAAACCTTTTCATTGGATTTTCTTTTACAGATCATTCAGGAATTACCAGACAGGTACAGGTTGGTTTTTAACCTGTATGTACTTGACGGGTATTCGCATAAAGATATAGCAGACATGCTAGATATAAATGTAGGAACTTCAAAATCAAACCTGGCACGAGCCAGACAGATTTTGAAACAAAACATTCAAGATTATAAATTGTCCCAAAGTTTACAATCATTATAAATGAGTGAGAAGAAACATATTGACAGGTTATTTCAGGAAAGCTTTAAAGATTTTGAAGCTACGCCAAGCGATGCCGTTTGGAAAAACATTGAAGCTAACCTAAAAAAGAAAAAGAAAAGGCGCGTGATTCCTATTTGGTGGCGTTATGCCGGTGTTGCTGCTTTACTTTTACTGTTGCTTACTATAGGTGTTATTTATTTTAGTGATAATGACAACACGACACCCATTGAAGTAGTAGATGAAACCATGAACCCTAACGATCCGGAAGCAAAAACTCAAAACGATTTAAACGACGAAAATACTGTTGTTTCCAGTTCGGGTGATGAAGGTGTAACCCCTGAAAATGTTGAAAATACTAATACTCCTTCTGATAACACTGTATCACAAAAAGAAACCTCAATTGCCGAGACTTCAGGAGGAAAAGACAAAAACGAAAGTCGCGTTGATAAAACATCTAAGACTAACCTTAACAAAACTCAAGGGAATAATGCTATTGCTAAAAACACTGAAGACATCAATAGCACCAAAGAAGCTCAAAATAACGTAAAGAATAATGCGGTAGCTCATGTTAATTCAGAAGAAGACAAAAACGATTTACTTCAAAATCAATCCACAAACACTAATCCTGTGGCCGATACTTATGAGACTGATCAAACCAAAAATGAATTAACGGACAATAAAAAGGAAACCGTAGCCGAAAACAAAAAAGAAGAAAAAAGCCTTACTATTGAAGAGGCCTTAGAAGAGCATAACGAACTTTTAGAAGAATCCAAAAAAACAAGCCGATGGGCCATTGCTCCAAATGCTGCACCTGTTTATTTCAACACATTAGGTCAGGGGTCATCCATAGACCCTCAATTCAATGGCAACTCAAAAAGCGGTGAAGTTAATATGAGTTACGGTATTTCTGCCAGTTATGCTGTAAGCGATAAAATAAGTATTCGTTCGGGTATCAATAGGGTTAATTTAGGATACAATACCAATGATGTCGTTATTTTTCAAACAGCGGGAGTAGGGGTGCAAAGTTCTTTACGAAATGTTAGGGAAGGCGCCGGTAGTAATATAGCATCTGATAACATTTCCATCGCTAGCGAATCAAATTTCAATGATGTCCCTCTGGTATTTAATTCTACTAACACCACCCTTAATCAAACCTTTGGTTATATTGAAGTACCGTTGGAAGTTCAATATGCTTTATCTGATAAAAAACTGGGTGTTAATGTTATTGGCGGATTTAGTTCTTTCTTTTTAAACAGTAACAAAATATTTTCTGAAGCAGAAAACGGCCCCAGAACCTTTTTAGGTGAGGCCAGCAACTTAAATAAAGTAAGTTACAGTGCTAACTTTGGTTTGGGCTTTAACTATAATATATCTGAAAAATTAGACTTGAATTTAGAACCTATGTTCAAATATCAAATAAATACATTTAACAATACTTCCGGTAATTTTCAACCCTTCATGATAGGGGTCTATACCGGATTCGTCATTAAATTCTAGGTTTTTGGTTAGATCTGGGTAATGTGTTTTCAATTAAGCTCGAAAACCATTATCAAAAAAACTGCTTCTTCCCCGAGGCAGTTTTTTATTTGTTAAATATTCTCAATTGCTTTAAAATAACGGTTCTGGCTTGTTCATTCAGGCTTTTAGTATCGCCAATTGTTAAGCCTTGAGTTGATAAAAACTTGTGAATTTTAACCCGCATAGGTCCGGGGCCACCACTAAAGAATGTGTAAGAAAATCGTTTTTTATTGTCGGCAAATGTTAAAGGCACTATGGGTATTTGATGATTAATTGCCAACCTAAAAGCCCCATCTTTAAATTCGTCTAACTCAACATGTTCTTCCGGTACGCCCCCTTCAGGAAAAATACAAATACTGAGGCCCGATTGTAATCGTCTTTGTGCTCTTAAAAAAACGGCCTGCCTGCTTTTTGCCGAACTTCTGTCAACCAAAATACAGGTACGTTTGTAGAAAAACCCGAACAAAGGAATTTTAGCCAGTTCTTTCTTTCCAACAAAAACAAATGGATTTTTAACCGCTGCCAACATTAACATAATATCAGTCATAGAAGTATGGTTCGCTATAAACATATAGCTCTTACCTTTTTCCGGAATCTGATCTCTTTTAAAAGTATATCTAAAACCCATCCCTTTTAAAATAAATTTAGCCCAGATACGAGCCAATTTAAAGAAGAACGGATACCACGATTCTTTAGAAATTGAAATTAAAAGAATGGGAAACATGATAATGATGGGTACCGCCACAAGAATGTAAAACCAAATACGGTAAAGGATCCAAAAAATGTATTTGAAGATATTCATCAACTTCAAAAGTACTATTAATATTTAGTATCTTTAAAACATATTAATTTAAAAAATATTCTATTATGAGTTTATTATATGCTTTATTGGTTGGTGCTATTGCCGGATGGTTAGCGGGAAAATTAATGAAGGGGGGTGGTTTTGGAGTACTTTTAAATATTGTTATTGGTATTATTGGCGGGTTTGTTGGAAACTGGCTGTTCGGGGTGCTAAATATTAATTTATTAGGCGGTGTTATCGGTGATATTTTAACCGGAGCCATAGGCGCTTGCGTCATTCTGTTTGTAGCCGGACTGTTTAAAAAATAGATTTTCTATAAAAAATATATAAAAGTGGCGTTTGCCACTTTTTTTATTGCATAACTTATCTTTAAATTTGCGGTTTATTTCACATCATGGCAAGAATACTCACGGGCATACAAAGTACAGGAACACCTCATTTAGGAAATATTTTAGGCGCTATAATTCCGGCAATTAAAATGGCTGAAAAACCTGACAATGATTCTTATTTGTTTATTGCAAACCTGCATTCTTTAACACAGATCAAAGATGCCAAAACCCTAAGAGAGAATACATATTCAACTGCTGCTGCCTGGTTAGCATTTGGCTTAGATATTGAAAAAAGTGTGTTTTACAGGCAAAGTGATGTGCCGCAAGTAACCGAATTAACCTGGTACTTAAACTGCTTCTTCCCTTACCAACGTTTAACATTAGCCCATAGTTTTAAGGATAAAGCCGATAGATTGGAAGATGTAAATTCCGGATTATTTACATATCCTATGCTCATGGCCGCCGATATTTTAATGTACGATGCCGAAATTATTCCGGTAGGAAAAGACCAGGAGCAACATATTGAAATGACACGAGACGTGGCTTCGCGTTTCCACTCTAAAGTAGGAGAAACATTTGTGCTGCCTAAAGCCGATATTCAAAAAGAGACTATGCTTATTCCGGGGACTGATGGAGAAAAGATGAGTAAAAGTAAAGGGAATATCATTAATATCTTTTTAGACGATAAAAAACTTCGAAAGCAGATCATGACTATCAAAACCGATAGCACGCCTTTGGAAGATCCCAAAGATTGGAAAACCTGTAACTGTTTTGCCATCTACAGCCTTTTAGCCAATGACCAGCAGAAGGAAACCATGAAAGCAAATTATGAAAACGGCGGCTACGGTTACGGGCACGCCAAACAGGCTTTATTTGAGTTAATTGTTGAAACATTTGCTTCAGAAAGAGAAACATACAACTATTACATGAACAACCTTGATGAACTTGATAAAGCGCTTGCTAAAGGTGCTGAAAAAGCGAAATTGGTAGCCAATGAGGTTCTAAACAGAGTGAGAGAAAAGGTTGGGTATTAAGGTATAATTTCAAATTAATTAAGCTTTTTTACAAGACTGCTATTAATGCTAAATTTCTAAACAACAGTCACTTTATGTATATTTAGAAACTAAATTAAAAGCGGTTTATTCATGTCTCCGAGTAAGAATATAAAATATATATTTTTCTTATCTGCCCTTCTATTATTCTTTGCTCAAAATCTTTATGCGCAAAAATTTATAGACCGTTTTAAGATTACTCAGTTTAAACTACCAATCGAAACAAGAGCCAATGCTATTTTAGAAGATTCCTATGGTTTTCTATGGATAGGTTCGACTAATGGGTTATGGCGATATGATGGCAAAAACTTCAAAAATTATTTAAAAGACGAAACCGATAAAACCAGTATTACAGATAACAATATTAGTTCCCTCTATGAAGATAAGCAAAACACATTATGGATTGGAACATATGGAGGAGGGCTACTAAAATACAATAGAAATTGTGATTGCTTTCAGCGATTTACCCATAACGAAGAAAACCCGGAAAGCCTCAGTTTCAATGAAATACAAACCATATTCGAAACAAAAGACAATCATTTTTATATAGGTACGGACGGTGGCGGCTTAAATTTAATGAATCGCAAAACCAATACCTTTAAATCATTCAAATTTGACTTGAATGATACCTCCAGTATTAGTCATGACAACGTTATTGATATTGAAGAAATCTCAAATGGAAAGTTGGTAGTGGCCACCTGGAAAGGACTCAATATATTCAATCCCAAAACACAAACATTTGAACGTATTTTCAAAACACCTGAAACAACATCTCAATTTCATAGCAAACTGGAATACTTTAATGGAAAATTGATTACGGCATCTGAACGGTTTTTAATTTACAATCCCAAAAATAAATTCTCGGAAATAGACCTTACCAATGGGTATGCCCATGGAATGGAAAAAGAAGATGACGACAACTGTTGGTTTTTAAGTGGAGACACGATGTTTATTACCGATCAGAATTTGAACCTCAAGCAAGAGATTAGATTAAATACATTGTTTGACTCTGAAACGGGATTTTCACTGGCAAGAATATTCCATAATATTAAAAAGAATACTTCCTGGGTATTAGATCATTCAGGCAGTTTTTTCCATATAGAAAGAACAACGACATTTTTTAAACCTTTTTTCAAAGAAAGTTTTAAAGGAGTTATAGCTAAAACTAATTCCAATTATTGGGTTTCTGAAGCCAACGGTATTTATATACTTGACAAGTCGTCTAAGGAACTTCAAAAACTAAAAATAGAGTTTCATGGGAGACCATTCATTGCTACGAACGAAAACAACAATGTCTGGGTGGTAGATAACAGTTTCTATTATGAATTTACATTTGAAGGAGATTTGATTCAGCAATTACCTCAAACCTCTAAGAACCCCAGACCTTATGCAGCAATTCAAACCAAAAACAAACAACTATGGGTTGGTGAGATCCTTGGTGTTTCCAAATATGACATGGTATCAAAACAAATCACACACTTCGAATGTGATTGGAATGAACCTAATGGCATTGGGTATTTTCATCATGCGATAGCCATATTTGAAGATAGCAAAGGTGAGATTTGGATCGGAACCGAAGGCGATGGATTAAAAAAATATCTTCCGGAATCACAGGAGTTTCTTCATTACAGACACAAAATTGGAGACAAAACAACTTTGAACAACAATTTTGTCAATGACATATTCGAAGACAATGAACATCAACTTTGGATAGGAACCAGGGCTGGATTATGTAAACTGGATGAGATAACCGGAACTTTTACACAATGTGATAATCCTATAATAAAGGACAAAATTGTTAATTCAATTGAACAGGATTCCGAAAATAATTTTTGGATTGGAACTCTTAACGGACTTATAAAATATGACTATAAGCATGATAAAGTCCGTATTTTAATTGAACAAGATGGCTTGCCTTCCCATAGAATAGGAAGATCCAGTTTGCATTTAGAAACCGGCGAACTCGTTTTTAATACGGATAAGGAGCTTATGATTTTTGACCCCAAAGAGGTTAAAGAAAATGATGAGAGTCCCAAATTATATATTTCACGGTTGTGGGTAAATAATGAAATTGTATCTCCAAATAGCAGTTACATTACCAAAAATATAGAGATTGAAAATAGCGTTAACTTAAGCTACAGTGACAAAAAGTTTGAATTTGAGTTTCAGGTTATCAATTACAATAATAATGGTCGTTGCAAGTTCGCTTACAAATTAGATGGCTATGACGAGTCCTGGGTTCAAGCCCATAATAATCAAAAAGCAACGTATACCAATATTCCTTCCGGGAATTATACTTTCATGGTAAAAGCCACCAATGAACATGGTGTTTGGGGTGAAGATTTAAAAGAGGTGAGTGTTTATGTGCATCCTCCTTTCTGGGAGCGTTTATGGGTTAAAATTTTAGGCGTTTGCCTTATCTCGGGAGCTTTTGCTCTGGTCCTTTGGCTGGTGATTAGAAAAGAACGAAATCGTTCCAAATTTGAAATTGAAAAAGAACGTGTAAAGCGGTTTGAAGAAGTCGCTAAAATGAAACTTAAGTTTTTTACAAATATATCTCACGAATTACGCACACCTCTAACCTTACTCACCTCACCTTTAGATAAGTTCGTTCAGGAAAATATAAAACCAAATAATAAGGTTTTGGAAATGATGCATCGTAACAGTTCAAGACTGTTAGAACTGGTTAATCAAATTCTGGATTTCAGAAAATTAGAAAGTGATCGAAAACTCATAATTACGGCACAAAAGGATTTTTCGGTTTTTAATAATATCAACGCATCATCCTTATACCTGTCTAAGGAAAAAGGTATCAGGTATATTAATGAACTTCCAACCAAAATGGTCGAACTGTATTTTGATTCTGATGTCCTGAAAAAAATAGTAACTAATCTTATTTCTAATGCTTTTAAGTATACCCCAAATGGTGGACAAGTTGAGTTATTGGTGCGTCTCAAGGATATTGAACTAAATCAAGATAATAAGGTTTCCAGTGGTACTATGGAAATTCATGTTATTGATAATGGCTCAGGAATACCCATGAAATATAGGGAAAAGGTATTTGAACGTTTTTATCGCCTGGATAAAGACCCGGACTTTGGATACAGTAGTGGCATAGGGTTATCGCTTACAGCCGAACTGGTTGAACTTCATAGGGGAAAAATTGAGCTAAAAACCGACACCAAAGAAGGATGCCACTTTAAGGTTGAGATTCCTATAGGTTATGAAGATTATCCCGATGAAAATGTTGCCAAAAATCTCAAACTTGCAGAAATTGACTCCGATAAAACCTTGGTTTTAATAGTAGAAGACAATAACGATATTCGAAACTACATTTCAGATGAATTAAAAGAGCGTTATCAGGTCATTGGAGCAGAAAATGGCAAAGAAGGTTTACAAATTGCCATAGCAACATTACCAGATGTTATTATTAGCGATATTATGATGCCTGAGTCTGATGGCATTCAACTGGCCAATCAATTAAAAAGTAATGACCTGACTTCCCATATTCCAGTTTTATTTTTAACCGCAAAAACAGGAGTTGATAACAAAATTAAGGGGTTGACCACAGGTGCCGAAGATTACATTCAAAAGCCTTTCAACATTTCCGAAATCAAGCTTAAAATTAAAAACATACTGGATAGCAGATATCAATTGCTTAAAAACTTCGAAAAACAAACTAGTGCAAAGGCTAATAGTTCAAATATAGAAACTACCGATAAATATCTGGAAAAAATCAATCTAAAGCTAAATGAACATCTTGAAAATTCGGAGCTTTCCATTGATAAACTTTGCTCTGAACTAGGCATTGGAAGATCTCAACTCTACAGAAAAATTCAAGCGCTTACTGGAAAATCCATTATTGAATATATCAATTCTTACAGGCTTTCCATTGCAATGCAACTTATTAAAGAGGGGCACCATACATTAAAAGAAATAGCCTATAAAACAGGTTATAACGATAACCGATATTTTAGTCGCTCGTTTAAAAAAGAATTTGGTAATCCGCCGTCTCACTATCTTCCCAGGAAGTCCGTATAGGAGCTCTTTGTTCAATATTTGCAACATTTTATACAAAAAGTCCACCTTTGCTTTTTAGGTTTCAGGTTAATTTTGAAAGCATTCTTTTGATTAATAAAATCTTTTGGTTTTGTTTTTCAGGATTTCTCCTTTCAATAAATATAAAACACTAAAATACCATGGCAAACTCACGAAGAGACTTTGTAAAAAAAACAACATTAGCAAGTACGGCTTTATCAGTACCTACTTATGCCTTTACAATATTAAAGAAACCTGAATTACATGATGACATTATAGGACATGGAGATCATACCTATCGTGTCCATAAATCCTGGGGAAACTTAGACCCTAACAGCACACCTATAAAGAATTGCCATGAAATGGTTTTGGATTCAAGAGGTCGTTTAATTATGATTACCGATGAAACCAAAAACAATATCATTATTTATGATAAGTCCGGTAAATTAATTTCAACCTGGGGGCATGAATACAAATCCGGACATGGATTGACCCTATTTAAGGAAGGTAATGAAGACATGCTGTTTATTACAGATCCGGAAGGTAAAGTTGTAAAAACTACCGTAGACGGAAAAGTTCTAATGGAGTTACCCAAACCTCAAGACATTGGAGTATATAGTAAAAACATGAACTATAAACCGACAGAAACAGCCATTGCTCCTAATGGTGACATTTATGTTTCTGATGGCTATGGCTCTGATTGGATTTTACAGTTTAATAAAGATGGAGAATTCATTAGAAAATTTGGAGGAAGAGGACATAACGATGAACAGTTAAACAATGCTCATGGAGTTGCTATTGATGATAGAGACCCCAATAACATAACCCTTTTATGTACATCCAGAGGGCATAATTCGTTTAAAAGATTTACGCTTGATGGTAAATATATATCTACTATTTTTCTGCCAGGAGCCTACGTTTGCAGACCTGTAATAGATGAGGAAAATATTTATTCAGGTGTTTGTTGGTCCAGAATGAAATATTTAGAACGTGTTCCTAACTCTGGTTTTGTTACCATTTTAGATAAAAATGATAAAGTAATTTCTAACCCCGGTGGTACAGAACCAAAATATGAAGACACAGAACTTCAACTTATGCTTCAAAGTACTCCTATATTCCACCATTGTCATGATGTTTGTGTAGATGAAGATAAAAATCTTTACATCTGCCAATGGAATGCCAACAAATCATATCCTATAAAATTAGAAAGAGTATAAATGAATCTGAGATTTATATTAATTGGGTTAATAATAGTGTCTTCCTGTAAAGACCATCGCGCATATACAAATATTCCTAAAAAAGAAATCCCTAAAATTGTTGATTACAATTTTGACGTTAGACCTATTCTTTCGGACAAATGTTTTAATTGCCATGGTCCCGATGCTAATAAAAGAGCTGCCGAACTGCGATTGGACACAGAAGAAGGTGCTTTTAAAGCTTTAAAAGATGATATCAACAAGCATGTTATAGTAAGTGGCAAACCTCTGGAGTCGGAAGTTTTTTTAAGGATTTCCTCAGAAGACACATCCAAAATAATGCCTCCTACAGACTCCAACCTAAAGCTATCAGAGTACGAAATCAAAATTATAAAAAAATGGATCAAGCAGGGCGCAAAATATCAATCACATTGGGCTTTTACACCTCCTAATAAACCGGAACTTCCAAAAGTAAACAACGAGGTCTGGACTATTAATGAAATAGACTATTTCATATTGAATAAGATTGAAAGCAATGGTTTACAACCAAACCCCGGGGCGAAAAAAGAACGTCTTTTAAAACGGGTGGCATTTGACTTAACCGGCTTGCCTCCATCGATTGAATTACAAAACGAGTTTTTGAACGATACCTCAAGTAATGCCTACGAACATATTGTAGATAAACTTTTAGCCAGTAAGCATTACGGGGAAAAAATGGCAGTCCCTTGGCTTGATGTAGCGCGATATGCTGATTCTCATGGTTATCAAGATGACGATGGAAGGACTATGTGGCCCTGGCGGGATTGGGTCATTCATGCCTATAATGAAAACTACCCTTACAACAAATTTGTCACCTGGCAGTTGGCAGGAGACCTCTTACCGGATAAAAACATTGAAACCGTCCTCGCCACAGGATTTAATAGAAATCATAAAATAACACAGGAAGGTGGTGTTATTGATGAAGAATACCGTATTGAGTATGTTACCGATCGAACAAATACCTTTGGAAAAGCATTTTTGGGTTTAACTTACGAGTGTGCAAAATGTCATGATCACAAGTACGATCCTATATCTCAACAAGACTATTTTAAAACCTTTGCCTTTTTTGATAAAGTACCAGAAAAAGGCTTGTACGCCACAGCAGTAGGTGTTTTTGCAGACCCCCCATTTATAGAACTCTCAACAGAGTTAATTAATGACAGCCTCCCCTTTATCAACAAAAAATCTATAGATACCATTCGTGTTATGGTCATGAAAGACTCCGTTGGTATAAGAACAACTCATGTACTTGAACGGGGGGTTTATGACGGAAAAGGCGAAATCGTAGATTTTGATACACCTGCGGCTATTTTAGAATTTGATAAAAGTAAATTTAAATCAAACCGATTAGGTCTGGCTAAATGGTTATTCGATCCAAAGAATCCGTTAACCTCAAGGGTTTATGTAAACCGGGTTTGGCAGGATATTTTTGGACGTGGTATTGTAAATACCTCAGGTGATTTTGGAATGCAAGGCGACCTACCGTCTCATTTAGAATTGCTTAATTGGCTGTCCATAGATTTTCGGGAACATGGCTGGGATATAAAAAGACTTATAAAACAAATGGTTACTTCTGCTACCTATAGGCAATCTGCCATAGTTGATTCTAAAAAATTAGACATAGATCCCGAAAATATATATTTATCCAGAATGCCCAGAACACGTCTGAATGCTGAAATGATAAGAGATCATGTATTAAAAAGCAGCGGGTTGTTAAATATGGAAATTGGAGGTTCCAGTGTAAAACCCTATCAACCAGATAATCTTTGGGCTTCTGCCAGCTCAAATCGGGGGTTTCTAACACAATATGTTCAAGATCACGGAAACAAACTTTATCGCCGTGGCATATACACCTTTATTAAAAGAACCGTTTTACCTCCGGTACAAACAACTTTTGATGCAGCATCCAGAGATCAATGTGAGGTAAAAAGGCATAGCACCTCTACACCTTTACAGGCATTAATTATGTTAAATAGTCCAACTGTTTTGGAGTCTTCCAGAGTATTATCTGAGCGTTTAAATAACCAGAATCTATCCGTAGAAGAAAAAATTGAAAAAGCTTTTCAGTTAATTATCTGTCGTAAAATCAAACCAGAAGAAAAAACGATACTAGTAAATTATTACAATGAACAAAAGGAACTATTTAAATCCGAAACTGAAAATGCCAGATCATTTATTGATGTAGGTGAATACCCAATTTCTAAGGGAAGAAATGATATTGAGATTGCTTCTTTAATGCAAATCATACATACCCTGTACAACATGGAAGAAACAATAATGAAAAGCTAAAAAGCAAATGGATAAAGAATTCTTTGAACATCGATTAAACATAAATCGCAGGCATTTTTTGGGCAAAATGGCCATGGGAGTTGGCGGTGCCGCTCTTGGATCTTTGCTGATTCCTAATTTATTTAAAGGTTCTGGTGCATCTGAAGACCAATTGCCTCTTGGAATAAAACATTTTGCCACAAAAGCAAAGCGAATTATCATGCTTACGCAAAATGGAGCACCATCACAATTGGAAAGTTTTGACTACAAACCAAAACTGAATGAGATGTTTGGTCAGGATTTGCCGGACTCTATCAGGCAAGGCCAAAGATTAACAGGAATGACCGCCAATCAAAAGAGTTTTCCTCTGGTTGGTTCCAAATTCGACTTCAAACAATATGGAAAGTCGGGAACATGGGTAAGCGACCTGTTTCCAAATATTGCAAAAATCACAGATGATATCTGTGTCATTAAAAGTATGCACACCGATGCCATTAATCATGATCCAGCCTTAACATTCTTACAAACCGGTGCACAACAAGGTAACAGACCTAGTATGGGGTCCTGGTTCAGCTACGGTTTAGGTAGTGAGAATAAAAACCTACCCGCTTTCTGTGTTCTATTGTCAAAAGGATCGGGAAATGGTCAAGGAGTATATTCAAAACTATGGTCCAATGGTTTCCTGGATAGCACCCATCAAGGTGTGCAATTGAGTGCCAGTGAAGACCCAATTTTGTATTTGAACAACCCAGAGGGTATGGACAAGGCTCAGCGTAGAAAAATGTTGGACCATTTAGCGGAACTAAACAATCTGGGGCATGCTGAATTTGGAGATCCGGAAATCCATTCTAAAATTAGACAGTATGAAATGGCATTCAGAATGCAAACGGCTGTTCCCGAAATAACAGATTTATCTAAAGAACCCGACCATATCACTAAAATGTACGGGGCAGATTCTATGATACCCGGAACTTATGCCTCAAATTGCCTGTTGGCAAGAAAACTCTCTGAAGCTGGTGTTAGGTTTGTCCAATTGTATCATCAGGGTTGGGACCAACATGGTAATTTACCTAATGAAATGCCTAAACAAGCTTTGGACGTAGATAAAGCATCGGCTGCATTAATTACAGATCTGAAACAAAGAGGGCTCCTGGATGAAACCCTGGTTATATGGGGTGGCGAATTTGGAAGAACTAACTATTGTCAAGGGAAATTAACGAAAGACAATTATGGAAGAGACCATCACCCCAGAAGCTTCAGTATTTTTATGGCTGGCGGTGGTGTTAAAGGAGGCATTTCTTATGGAGAAACAGATGAATTTGGATATAATATAGTAAAAAACCCTGTGCATATTCATGATCTGCAAGCCACCATAATGCATTTAATGGGTCTCGATCATGAAAAATTAACTTATAAATACCTGGGGAGACGATTTAGGTTAACCGACGTTCACGGGCATGTAGTTAAAGATATTTTGGCGTAGTATATGAAGAAATTAGAATACTGGATATTAAACCTCCTATTTTTTATGCACTCCTTTTTAGTAGTGCTGTTGATTTTTGAAAGTCAAATCTCGATTCCATTTTGGTTGCAACCGTTGGGAAGAATGCATCCTCTTATTTTACATTTTCCCATTGCTTTTATTGTATTGCTGGTTGTCCTGAATTTTCTTAAAAATCAGATGGACTCAAATTCGTTCGAAAAGATAAATCGGTTTTTAGTTTTATTTACTGCCTTTACCACTGTTCTGGCTTGCATTATGGGTTTATTTCTTTCCATGGAAGGAGATGCTACCAATTTAATGACGCTACACAAATGGATAGGCGTTGCTATAAGCTTTTTTATCTATGGGTTGGTATTTATCAAAAAAGAGCGCGTTTTTAAAACTGTGCTTTATATTGGTTTTATTGGAGTCATTTTTGCCGGGCATTATGGTGCGGGATTAACTCATGGAACCAACTTTATAACCGAACCTTTAAAAAAAGTAAAAGTTGTTGAGATAACTCAGGAAACTCCAATATTTCTGGGATTTGTTAAACCCATTCTTGATGCAAAATGTGTAGGCTGTCACAATCCCGAAAAACAAAAGGGGGAACTGGATATGACCTCCTTTAATACTATGGTGTCCGGAGGAAAGCATGGAGCTCTCTGGACTGCCGGCTCAACGGAAGAAAGTGCTTTATTAAGACGTGTACATTTACCGCTGGAGCATAAAGAGCATATGCCTCCAGAAGGGAAAAAACAACTGACTAAAGAAGAAATCAGGCTGCTAAGTTTATGGATTAAAAATGGCGCCAACGAAAACATAAGTCTGGTTCAACTACCGGAAAATGACACCTTGGGATTGGAAGTATCAAAACACTTGGAAAGAAAAACACAAAAGAAAACACTAGCCTATAATTTTGATTTTGCCCGTAAAAAAGATGTTGATGCATTAAAAAATCCTTATAGAACGGTGATTCAAAAATCGCCTTCATCTCCAGCTATAGAGGTCGTTATTCATGGAAAACAAACATATGCACCAGAGTTACTTACTGACCTGTCCAAAATAAAAAAACAAATAGTCTCATTAAACCTGTCCTTTTTACCTATTGATAAGGGTTCTATGGAGTTTATAGGTACTATGACAAACCTGGAGGAATTAATTTTAAATTTTACAGATCTGAAAACTGAGGATTTGGAAAGTTTAAAGACCTGTTCCAATTTGCGAACGCTATCTTTGTCGGGTACTCAAGTCGATTCCAATATAAGCGATATAATTAAAGTTTTGCCAAAGCTTAGTCGTGCATTCATATGGAATACGACCATTAATGAAGAAGAAATTAAAGTATTAAAAACGACATTTCCCGAGATTTATTTTGAAACCGGATTTCAGGACTCCGAAAACAAACTAACATTAACTCCCCCCAGATTACTGAGCAAAAGTACGGTTATTTCCAAGGACGACTATATCGTGTTAGGTCACAAAATGCCCGAAGTAGAAATACGATATACTACAGACGGTACTGAACCGAATGACTCCTCTCTTCTCTATAAAAATCCGATAAAAATCGATTTAAAAAGTAAGTTACCAATAAAAACCATAGCCTTAAAAAAGAATTGGCTCCCAAGTCCAGTAAAGACTTATAAATTTTTTGACAAAGGGTATTTGCCGGAAAAGTTTGAACTGGTTTATCAAGGTATCCAAAGTGAATTTATTGGAGAGGCTGGAATCATTTTAACAGATAATAATATTGGTAATAGCAATGATATTAGGTCATCCGCATATTGGGCTACTTTCAATAAACAAAAGCCTTTAAATGCTACCGCTTATTTTGAGGAAAGCTCTCCAAAAATTAAAGAAATTGTTTTTAGCTATGGTATTAACTATTGGCAAAAGAAAGAGCCTCTGGAGTCATTAGAGGTATGGGCAGGATATCATAAAGACAGTTTAAAATTAATTAAACAAGTAAAAAGGACTTACCGAAAAATCAATAAAGAAAAAGAAGGCAGCTATAGAAGCGTTGTTGTTAAAATTCCCAAAGCCGAATACAGGTTTTATAAAATTATTGCGATCCCTTTTAAAAAGGAAAAACTTTATGTAGATCAGTTATTTTTTTACTAATTGTAGTTATCATTAGTTTTAAACTAACTCAAACAGCTTTCCCGGCAAAGGTCTTACTACGCCCTTTAGTTCCATATTTAATAAGGCACTTGACACTTTAAATATTGGTAAGTTGCAATTAATGGCAATAACATCCAGTTGTTGTTTGCTGTTTTCCTTAAGGTAACTATAAATCTGTTTTTCGGTGGTATCCAGTTCAACAAATAACTGTTTTTGAATGGCAGGTTTGTTTTCTTCCTCCAATTTCCAATCTAATATATACGGAACATCCAAAGGGTTGGAAAGCATGAACGCCTTTTGATGTTTTATTAAGTTATTACATCCTACACTCTGGCTGTCGGTAATGCGACCGGGAACCGCAAAAACTTCTCTATTATAAGAATTAGCAATGTCCGCAGTTACCAAACTTCCCCCTTTTTCGGCTGATTCAATAACAATGGTAGCCTCACTTAAACCTGCAATGATTCTATTTCGTTTTAAGAAATTATTTCTATCAAAAACATCGGTACTCCAAAAATCGGAGAAAAACCCGCCTTTTTTTTCAACGTCTGCCATATATCTTTTGTGTGCTTTCGGATAAATTTGATTCAGTCCATGCGCTAAGCACCCAATGGTTTGGAGGCTATTTTTTAATGCTGCTTTATGTGCAGTAATATCGGTTCCGTAAGCAAAACCGGAAACAATTACCGGGTTGTAGGGTGTCAGTTGCTCTACTAAACTATTGCAAAAAGCAATACCATTGGTGGTAATTTTTCGGGCTCCTACAATACTGATTATTCTCTGATCCTTTAAATTTATATTCCCCGACTGGAACAACAAAATAGGACCGTCAATGCAATGTTTCAATTTCTCCGGATAGCTTTCACTTTTAAAATAAGAGACTCTAATGGCGTGCTTTTTTATGAAATGAATTTCCGCTTCGGCTGCTTTTAAATGTTTAGGGTTATGAATATCCTCTAAAATGATTTGCCCAATGCCATCAATTTTAATTAAGTTTCGTCTTTTCTCTTTTAAAACCGCTTCTGCGGAACCACAAAAAGAAATGAGTCTTTTAGCAGTAATATCGCCAATATTCGATACATGTTGTAACGCTAAAGTATAAAGCAAATCATTTTCGGTCATTCTATAAAGTCAGTTTTAAACTACAAAAAAAGCATTTTTAATCCATAATTGATAATTTAAACTTCAGAAGATACCTAAAAACATAGTTTAAACCTGAATAATTGAGGCAAGCTCGTTTGTTAATAAATAGTTAAGTCGAAATTTTCATGAGAAACATATTTTTTTAACTTTGTTTTTATGCAACTTGAAACCTATATAAGCGACTTACTATACCGATACGAATGCGTTACTATACCTGAGTTTGGGGCTTTTTTAACCCAGCGCGTATCGGCCTCCATTGACAATGCAACCAACACATTTTATGCCCCAAGTAAAAGCGTGTCTTTTAATGAGCAAATTCAAAAAAATGACGGATTGTTGGCGCATTATATTGCTGATATTGAGAAAATTCCCTTTGAAGTAGCTAATAAAAAAGTGGCTAAGCGGGTTAAAATATTGAAATCTTATTTGACTCAGGGCGAAACCCTGACGTTTAAAAATATTGGAGACATTGTTTTAAACAATGAAGGTAAAATTTTGTTTGAGCCTACCTACCACCTTAACTATTTAACTGACTCGTTTGGGTTGTCTCAGTTTGTATCGCCTTCTGTTAACAGAGAGGTTTACAAGAAAGAAGTTGAAGACATAGAAAAAGTGGTTCCTATTGCTATTACTACCGAAAAGCGCAAGGCCAGACCTTATTTAAGATATGCTGCTGTTGCCTTAATAGCGCTTACTTTAGGTGGTTTTGCAGCTTCCAAGTACCATGTCAACAATATTAAAACCCATAATCAATTAGCCCAGGAAGAAGCCACACAACAATTAGAAAGTCAAATACAACAGGCTACATTTAATCTTAATCCGTTACCGGCTATTACTTTAAATGTTACCAAACAGACCGGTAAATATCATGTGGTTGCCGGAGCATTCAGGGTGGAAGAAAATTGCACCAAAAAAATAAAACAGCTTAAAGCAGAAGGTTTTAAAGCCAGGAAATTGGGTGTTAACAAATACGGTTTGCATGAAGTGGTATACGGTAGCTACGAAGATAGAATAGAAGCACTGCAGGCCCTAAGAACTGTCAAAAAAACGCATAATAAAGATGCCTGGTTAAAAGTCGAATCCGGAACTGGCTCTTTTAAAAAAACAGTAACATCGCTTTCAAAGAAAAATCCGGAAAATCAAATTAAAGCTTCTGAAATAAAAGAAACTACCATTTCGGGAATTGGCGACCTTTTAGCTGCTAACGAATTCAATTTTAATGAAAGTCCTAATATCATTCAAATCATCAATGATGTTAAGACCATTGAAAGTGGTTATTATTCTGTTTTGGCGGCTTATCCAACCATAGAACAAAGAGATGCTTTTTTAACGTATTTAGCCTCTAAAGGCATGAATAAAGCAGGGTATTTTTTTGACACTAATAGTGGTAAATACTATATCTATCATGAAAGGTTCAATGATCTGGAAGTAGCAAAAAGGTCGTTGTCTACAGAAAAGAACCTATCCTATAACCTTAAAATGGCTGTTGTAAAAGTTGAGAATTAATCTTTTTCAACTAATATATTCAATTCATTTTCTTTCTTAAATCCTTAAAAGCATAGTACCTTTGCAGTCATTAAATCATCCGTAATGAAAGCAAAAACACCGGAGCAATCTAAAACGATACTCACCGATATGGTTTTACCTGGTGAAACCAATCCGCTTAATAATTTATTTGGTGGTGAACTTTTGGCAAGAATGGACAGAGCCGCCAGTATTGCTGCCAGACGTCATAGCAGACGGATTGTTGTAACCGCTTCTGTTAACCATGTGGCCTTTACCAGGGCTGTTCCGTTAGGAAGTGTGGTTACCGTTGAAGCTAAAGTCTCAAGAGCTTTTAGAACCTCCATGGAAGTGTTTATTGACGTATGGATAGAAGACCGCGAGTCCGGGGAAAAAACGAAGGCTAACGAAGCTATTTACACCTTTGTGGCTGTTGATGAAACCGGACGCCCCATTGGCATCCCTGAAATTATTCCCGAGACCGATCTTGAAAAAGAACGCTTTGATGCCGCTTTAAGACGAAAACAACTAAGTTTACTGTTGGCAGGAAAAATTAAGCCCGATGAAGCTACCGAATTAAAAGCATTGTTTGAGTAATTCTTTGTCATTCTGAGCATTGCGAAGAATCTCTCCTTGTAAATGAATTTGAGATTTTTCATTCCGTTCTTACCATACAGAATGACAACCGCATTTAAACCTTTTGTTTCTTTTAAAGTCTTAATAGCGTTATAAACCCAAATTTATATTGCTATGAGACCTTTTATTATTTTAATTTCAGCCTTTCTATTATTTAACTTATCATCTTGTGCAACGCATGTGACCAGAAGGCCTGTTGCCAAGGTTACCGTTGTAGAAACACCACCAAGACATTACAAAATTGTAACAGTAAAAGGAAAACGTTATTATTTCTGGAATGGAAAACACTACAAAAAGACCAGAAGAGGTTTTGTTGTGGTTAGAGTGTAATTATAGACAACACAATACCTGAAAATTGATGAGATCCTGAAATGAATTCAGGATGACACGGTGTGTCACATTTTATCGATCCAGTTAGCCGGATTTTCCTTGTTTACCCCTTTTGAAATTACAAACCCTAAAACAGTTTCGCCATTTGACGAATTTGTGAAAACTTCTCCAATGGCTTGTCTGGTAGTTACCTTATCGCCTTTTTTAACATAGATCTTAGATAGGTTCTTGTATATTGTAATGTAGTTACCATGACGAATCATAACCATAGGTGGCAGGTTTCTCATTTTAACAATCCCGCTGACTTCACCATTAAATACGGCAAATGCTTTGGCGCCTTTGTTAGTAGATATGCGAACACCGCTGCTGTTAATGGTTAATGTTCTGTCTATTTGTGATGGCTGACGCCCGTACCTTAAACTAACCCTACCGCGTTCAACCGGCCAGGGTAATCTGCCTTTATTGGCCACAAAATTAGAGGCTAATACCTTTTCAGCCGGTGTTAAAGCAAAAGTTGTTGAGGAAGCAGGTTTACCAACATTTTTATTAGATTCTGCAATAGCTGCTTTAATAATTCTATCTATCTCTCTGTCTATCCGGGCAGCTTCCCGTTGTTTTTGTTTTATTTGGGAAGTGTATTTTGACAAGTTCTTTCTTATAGACGCCATCAAACTTTCATGCTGTTTGCGCTCGGCTTCCAATGACCTTTGAGTCACCCTGTTTTCAGCGATAAGCTTCTTTTTTTCTTCCTGTTGTTTTAATAAGCCTTTATTGAGTTCTTGCAATTCAAGGGTTTTAGCTTTGATAGTTTCTCCTTGCTGGCGTTGATGGTTTGAATATTGCTTTATATACTGCAACCTCTTATAGGCCTGTTTAAAATCTGTAGAGGAGAGCAAAAACATAATCCTGCTATGCTGATTTTTACTTTTATAGGACTTCACAACCATAGCGGCGTAATCCTCTTTAAGCTGTTTTAATTCGTTTCTTAAATCGGTTATTTTCTTTTGATTCGAATTGATTTCCCTGTTTAGATAATTGGCTTGTTGATTGGTAACCTTAATCAGATTATCCAACACACTAATTTTGTAATTATACTCTTCAATTAAGGTTAATTCCGATCGTTCTTTCGATCTATCCTGAGCTCTTAACTGGCTTATTTTCTGTATTTCACGCCTAAGTTCCTGCCTCCTGGTTTCTAATTCTTTCTGCTTATTGCTTTGTGAAAATGCCAAAGAACCACTAAACAAAAGGGTAATTAGAAGTATTATTTTATATGAAGTAATCTTTAAAGTCATTAAAGCTTTATCTCTTTAAAACCTGATGGAATTTTAAACGGAAATCTCAACTCTTCATTTAGCGTTACGTTTTTAAACTCTAAGCCAATAATGAGTTCTTCATTGGCCTCCACAGCTATTACTTTTACTTTTTCCGGGAGAATTTGTTCGTCAACTTCCTGGTGTGATAAATAATCTATTTGCAAATGCCTTAATTCTTTTGGCTGTGATATTTGTTGCGATTTAACTTTAAAAAGTGAAGGATCTAACAAAAAGAAAATTTCAAAAAGGTCTCGTTGTTTTTTAGGTTGAAGGATATAGGAACCATCATCAACAGAAACTTTATAATGATCCTCTTTTAAATCGAAAATGGCGTCTCCCAACAACAAATTCTGAACCTTTTGAAAGTCTAACTCAGTACCTAACAAATCGCTTAAATAATCATAATCACCTTCAAAATAAGTGTTATCCAACTTATTATAAAAACTCACTTTATCCGGTGTCACTAAAGCTTTAACCACTGAAAAAGTAGCGCTCATCCATAAAGTTTCATCCTTTTTTGCCCTGAAACTTACAGAATGACTTTGTGAGTTTTTACCATCGTCATAGGTTATTTTAAGTGTGGATTTTAGTGTCTTATAATTAGGGCTTTTTTTTGAGTTTTCCTTGATCAATTGCCTTGAAGATAAATTATAATTAGCCTCACCACCGGTAACTGTTTTTGCTGATCTACAACTAAACAGTACGAGGATAAGTGACACTATTAAGATCTGGGTACGAACTTGCATTAATTTGTATTTTGTAATTGTTTTGCCTTATCACTAAACGTTTTAGCCTTAGTTGTATTGCCTAAAAGCGAATAGGCCTTACTTAATTGGCTGTAAAAATCCGATTCCATTTTTGTGTCGTCAATGATATAATCCAAACCAATTTCTAAAACATCAACCGCTTTTTGTGGTTGATTTAATTCGTTAAACGAAACACCATTTATTAAATACAGCAATGGTTGCGATGGGTAATTTTCCAATGCTTTAGAACTTTTTTCATTAGCCAGATCAAACTGTTTTAAATCCAAATACAGAAGCATGACATTTTTTAAAACGCCAAAATTATCAGGTTCCATTTTTAAGGCTGCTTCAAAATTTTCCAAAGCTTTAGCTTTATTATTTTTAGCCAGATAATATTGCCCTAATTCAATAAGTGTTTTACTGTTATTGGTACCTTCAACCAAAGCCGTTGCTTCCACCAGATCTGTTTCGTACTGCGGATTTTCACCAACAAACTTTACAAAATCCGTAAGCACTTTAAGTTTAGCCTCCGGTTTTATTTGACTGCTCTTTACTACAATTTTCATAGACTCGATAGCCTTTTCTGTAGCATTGTCATCCAAATAAAACTTATAGAGTGCTAAATGAACTTTATGTGAGGTGGGGTTGATCTTTAAAAGTTCCTTAGCCGTTTCGAAAGCTTTCTTTTTTTGATTATTCTCACTGTATCTATAAATAAGTGCTAAGTAATTTGATTCTTTTTCGGGGTTATCATCAACACGCTTTTCAAGGTTTTTAATCTGATCCTTTTTCTTTCCGGTAAGCTCATAAATTCTATTGCGCATTAAATCTCTTGACATTGAAATACCATGTTCTGCATCTAACGCATCCAAAATCTTTAAGGCATCATTATACTTTTTCATTCTCACATAAAGCGATGCCAGATCTTCTTTGTAATCCGGATGGTATTCAACTAATTGTTTAACCGTTTTTATGGCTTTGTCATAATCCTTTTGCGAAACATAAAACCCGTACAATTCGTCTAAAAACCACTCATTATCCGGGTCTTTATTGATAGCTTTCTTAAAAGCGTCTTCCGCGGCTCCAAAATTTTTAAGCTTGTCATAGCTTTTACCTAATTCAAAATATAAAACGGGAACCGATTCATCTAATGCTATACACTTTAAAAAGGCTTCTACGGCTCTTTCGTAGTTCTCAATGCCTTTTTGCTTTAAAGCTTCATAAAAATGCTCCTGGAATTTATCCTCAACAATCCCCAGATCATCTTCCGGGGTTTTGTTAAAATCCACCTGGGCATAAGTAGCCTTAGGAATAAATACTATTCCGAAAAGAACAATTATAAAGCAGATATAGTTACGAACCAGGTTATAAATCATGCTGTTTTTGCATTAACAAATCTTCTACAACTTCAAACTTATGTATGACTTTAGTGTCTTCGCATGAAGATCTCATTAAGTCTCTATATTTATTTGCTTCAAGCGGTAATTCGCTGCCCGAATTATCAAAACTTAATTTATCAGGCCACTGTGCATAAGCTATATAATGTAGTGACTCTTTCTTATGTAGTCTTGAGCCTAAACTCCCTTCGTATTTATAAATTAATTTAGTTAACGCTCTCCAGGACTCTAAAAAAGTTCCCTCTTGCTCAGGTTTTACTTTAAAAGAGTACATTACAATATACATATATGTATCACATTTTATTCTAAAACAGAGTAATCGCCAATACTGATACTTGTAAAATTACCATCGTATTTAACATTATTACCAATCATAGCATTCTCTAAATTAGCATTTTTAATTGATGTATTGGTTTGAATTAAGCTGTTTTTAACAGTTGAATCTTCAATAATAGTGCCATTACCAATAGATACATGCGGGCCAATAGTTGTATTTCTGAGCGTGACGTTTTCGCCCACAAAACACGGTTCAATAATTTTAGAGTTATCCAACGTTACCGATGATGCTACTAGCTGTTCATCTCCGTCTGCTTTTAAAAAGTCGAGCATCTTGCCATTGGTTTCCACCGTAATGGCTTTATTACCGCAATCCATCCATTCATCCACAGTACCGGTTTTAAACACTTTGCCTTCAGCCATCATACGTTTAATACCATCATTAATTTGGTATTCACCACCATTCATAACGTTTTCATCAAGGACTTCCTGTAATTTGTCTTTTAAAACAGTAACATCTTTAAAATAGTAAATACCAATTACTGCCTGATCACTGACAAAAGTTTGTGGTTTTTCAACCAACTCCACTATGTCATTATTTCCATTTAGTTTTACAACGCCGTAAGCTTCAGGGTTGTTAACTTGCTTGGTCCATATAACACTATCCGCTATAGGGTCCAGATCAAATTCAGCCCGTATTAACGTATCTGCATATGCAATTACTGCCGGCCCTGACAATGATGGTTTTGCACACATGATAGCATGCCCCGTTCCAAGTGGTTTATCCTGACGATAAATAGAGGCTTTGGCACCTAAACTTTCGGCCAGTGCTTCTAAACTTTTAACCACATCATCTCCAAACCATGCCGGATCTCCTAATACAAAGGCTACCTCATCAACAGGTTGTTTCAAAACTTTGGCAATATCTTTTACCAAACGATGTACAATAGGTTGTCCTGCTACCGGAATTAAAGGTTTTGGTACAGTTAAACTGTGCGGTCTTAAACGGGAACCACGTCCCGCCATAGGTACTATTATTTTCATATACAGCCCGCGAAAGCGGGTATCTTTTAAAGTTAAACTTTACTTTCTTAATTTACTATAATTTAAATTCCAATTTTCTGATAAATCAACCCAACCAGGGTTCATATCTTCAATCAATTGAATCTTCCAATCTTTTTTCCACTTTTTAAATTGCCTTTCTCTTATTTCTGCGTCATTCCCGTTTTCAAATTCTTCAAAATAAACAAGCTTGTCACAATTATATTTTGCAGTAAAAGATTTCGGATATACTTTTAACTTGTGCTCTTTTACTCTTTCTTCAATATTATCAGTTACCCCAATGTATAAAACGCCGTTGGGTTTATTTGTCATAATGTAGACATACCAATGTTTCATACTTTCTACAAAGAGATTCCTGTTTTCACAGGAATTTTATTTCGTACCGGTACTTCCAAAACCGCCAGCACCTCTGGAGGTTTCAGACAACACTTCCACATCATCCCATTCAGCTCGTTCGTGTTTTGCAATGACTAATTGGGCTATACGTTCGCCATTTTCAATTGTAAAATCCTCATTAGAAAGGTTTACTAAAATCACACCTATTTCGCCTCTATAATCGGCATCTACTGTTCCGGGAGCATTTAACACTGTAATCCCTTTTTTGGCTGCCAAACCACTCCTGGGGCGCACCTGAGCTTCGCATCCAATAGGCAGCTCAATGAACAAACCTGTTTTTACTACGGTCCTTTCTAACGGTTTTAATGTTACGGGTTCCTCAATGTTTGCCCTGAGATCCATTCCCGCTGAAGCTATGGTTTCATAGTGTGGCAAATTATGACTTGATCTATTAATGATTTTTATCTGCATGTTATCTTTTTAATAATTGTTTGATCTGATGCTTTTCGGAAAACGAAATAACGCCCAAAAATACAATTAACATGGAAATTCCAATAATATAATTCCCTCTAAATTGGTAGAACGAAAGTCCTGAGAACGCTATTGATAATAGTAGGTATAATCCAATCTTTTTTAAGTTATAGGGAATAGGGTAGTGCTTCCTTCCGAAATAGTAAGATAATAACATCATGGAAGCGTATGCAACTAATGTAGCAATAGCCGAAGCTTTATAGCTATACATCTTTATAAACGCAAAGTTAATAATGAGCGTAACTACCGCACCAATTATTGAAATATAAGCTCCAAACCTGGTTCTATCGGTTATTTTATACCAAACTGACAGGTTGTGATAAATCCCCAAACAGAAATTAGCTAAAAGAATTATTGGAACCACCCACATAGCTTCCCAATAGGCTTCACTCCTAACAATGATCGGTTTTAAAATATCTGCAAATACTACTACACTTAACAAAATAACAGCCCCCAAGGCTACAAAAAACTCTAATATCCGGGCGTAATTCTTTTGTGGGTTCTCACTATTGGCATGACTAAAAAAGAAAGGCTCTATCCCCAGCCTGTAAGCCGTTGCAAATAAGGTCATAAACAAGGCTAATTTATAACAAGCGGAATACATACCGATATGGGTCTTAGCAATGTCTTGGGGTAAAAGATAATCTAACAAAATCCTATCGAAAGTTTCATTAATTGAAAATGCTATACCCGCAATGAGCACCGGTAAAGCATATTGCATCATGCGTTTCCATAAATCGCGGTTAAACCTGTAATTGACTTTAAAATAGAATGGCAGCATTAATGCCAACGTAACAGCACTGGCCACTAAATTTGAAATAAAAATATAGTTGATCTCAAAGTCCGGTTTGTAAATACTTTCGAAAACAGATGACTTTGCGGCTAAGCCCTTTAAAGCCAGAAGGAAGAACAGATTCAGTCCCAGGTTAATAGCAACATTTAAAATTTTGATAACCGCATATTGAATGGGTCTTTGTGTAGCTCTTAACCAGGCAAAAGGAATGATAACCAGGGCATCTAACAATAAAATCCAGATGACCAGATTAATATATTTTACATGAATATTGATTAGTGAGGCTATATGCTCCTGACATAGTAAAGCGATGATAAAAAACGCAACAGATGACAGTACCAAAGAAATAGTCGATGTGCCTATAACACGATTTTTATCATCTTCTTTATTAAAGAACCTGAAAAAGGCCGTTTCCATGCCATAGGCAAGAATCACGTTGAACAGAACAAAATAAGAAAAGATAACAGAGACTTCACCATATTCGGCAACGGAAGAAAGCACGCCTTCTGAAGTATATAAAGGCACTAATAAAAAGCTTAACATTCTTGGAAGCACTGTAGCTAAACCATAAATAAATGTTTGCTTGAATAATGTTTTGAGTGCACTCAATGACCAACTGTTAATAAGGCTAAAAATACGTTTTTAGCTAACGTAAAACAAACGGTTTAAAGTATAGATTGATTGCATAAAAAAACCTTACCAAAATGGTAAGGCTTATATATTTGAGATGCTGAAAAAAGTTCAGCATGGCAATTAGTTATTCAATGCTTCCGCACCACCAACAATCTCAAGGATCTCATTGGTAATAGCTGCCTGACGTGCTTTGTTGTAAGTTAATTTCAATTGATCCCTTAGCTCGGTTGCGTTATCAGTTGCTTTGTGCATGGCAGTCATACGCGCCCCATGTTCACTGGCAAAAGAATCTCTTACACCTTTATATAACTGCGTTTTTAAAGACTTAGGAATTAATTGCTCAACGATCTCTGCTTTTGAAGGTTCAAAAATATAGTCGGCATTCGTATTGGCTTCACCTTCAACAGGGACAATTGGTAAAAATTGCTCCGTAGTGACTATTTGCGTAGCCGCATTTTTAAACCTGTTGTAAACCAATTCAATTTTATCAAACTCACCTTCAACAAATTTATCCATTAGGTACTGTGCTATTTCAGCAACATTATCAAAGGTTAAATCATCAAAAACCTCACTGTGATTAGCAATTACTTTTTCAGATTTTTTGAATGCATCATTTGCTTTTTTTCCAATGGCAAGGTAGGATACTTCCTGATCAGCATATGTTTCATTTGTTAACCTGGTAACTTCCTTAACAATGTTAGAGTTAAACGCACCACATAATCCTCTGTTAGACGTTATAGCAACAATAAGTACTTTATTGACTTCGCGTTGTGCTGCATATTTACTTCCGGAATCAGCATCTAAAGTGGCACTTAAACCTTGTAAAAGCTCTGTTAATTTATCCGCATAAGGACGCATGGCAGTGATAGCATCCTGTGCCTTCTTTAATTTTGCAGCCGATACCATTTTCATGGCACTGGTAATCTGCATGGTAGAAGATACCGATGATATTCTGTTACGTATTTCTTTAAGATTCGCCATAATCTCTTTTTGTCATTCTGAATTTATTTCAGAATCTATTTTGAACTAAATTATGAGATCCTGAAACAAGTTCAGGATGACACTGCTTTGACTAAGCTTTATACTTTCCTGCCAAATCTTTACAAACGCTTGTTAAAGTGTCCGTAACCTCGTCAGTTAATTTACCTGCTTTTAATGTGTCTAAAACACCTCTGTGTTTCGCATTTAAAAACTCGATAAAATCTCTTTCGAATTCTTTTACTTTATCAACAGGAACATCTCTTAACAAGTTTTTAGAACCGGCATAGATGATTGCGACTTGATCTTCTACGGTATATGGATCGTTTTGAGCTTGTTTTAAGATCTCAACGTTACGTTTACCTTTTTCAATTACGTTCAATGTAGCCGCGTCAAGGTCTGATCCAAACTTAGCGAATGCTTCTAACTCACGGAACTGTGCCTGGTCTAATTTTAATGTACCGGCTACTTTCTTCATGGATTTGATCTGAGCCGAACCACCTACACGAGATACTGAGATACCTACGTTAATTGCAGGACGTACACCTGAGTTAAATAAATCTGACTCCAAGAATATCTGTCCGTCTGTAATCGAAATTACGTTTGTTGGAATATAGGCTGATACGTCACCCGCCTGTGTTTCAATAATTGGTAAAGCTGTTAATGAACCGCCTCCTTTTACCATTGGTTTTAAAGGTTCAGGAAGGTCGTTCATGTTTTGTGCAATACTGTCGTCATCAATCACTTTTGCAGCACGCTCTAATAATCTTGAGTGTAAGTAGAAAACGTCTCCAGGATACGCCTCACGTCCCGGTGGACGACGTAATAATAAGGATACCTCACGGTAAGCTACCGCTTGTTTTGATAAATCATCATAGATAATTAAAGCCGGACGACCCGTATCTCTAAAGTATTCACCGATAGCAGCTCCTGCGAATGGTGCATATACCTGCATTGGTGCAGGGTCAGATGCGTTTGCAGCTACAATTACAGTATAAGCTAAGGCTCCTTTATCTTCTAAGGTTTTAGCAATGTTTGCTACTGTTGAAGCTTTTTGCCCAACAGCCACATAGATGCAGAATACAGGCTCACCTGCATCGTAAAACTCTTTTTGATTTAAGATGGTATCAATACAAACCGTTGTTTTACCTGTCTGACGGTCACCAATTACCAACTCACGTTGTCCACGCCCGATCGGGATCATGGCATCAACAGATTTAATACCTGTTTGTAATGGCTCATTTACCGGTTGACGGAAAATAACCCCAGGCGCTTTACGCTCTAAAGGCATTTCGTAAAGGTCGCCTCCAATAGGCCCTTTACCATCAATTGGGTTACCAAGTGTATCAACAACACGTCCAACCATTTCTTCTCCTACCTTAATAGAAGCAATACGCTCGGTACGCTTTACTGTAGCTCCTTCTTTAATTTCCTTTGAAGGACCTAATAATACCACACCAACATTATCTTCTTCAAGGTTTAGTACAATACCTTCAAGGCCGTTTTCAAATTCAACTAATTCTCCATATTGCGCATTAGATAATCCATAAACACGTGCAATACCATCACCAACAGTTAACACCGTTCCTACTTCATCTAATGAAGCAGTAGCTTCAAATCCTGCTAGTTGTTGTTTTAGAATCGCTGATACTTCAGCTGGTTTTACTTCTGCCATCTTTATTTAGATATTAGATGTTAGATATTAGATGTTAGCCACCTACTCTAACTGTTTTTAATTTAATGAAAATTCTCTTTTTAACTTATTTAATTTATTGGCAACACTTGCATTGTATTGCTTATCACCAATACGTAGAATAAAGCCTCCTAAAATACTTTCGTCTACAATGTTTTCTAGTTCTACAGATTTACTGGTAAGTTCTTTAACTTTTGCCAAAACCTTGATCTCTAAATCTTCTGTCATTGGAATAGCTGTAGTAACTTGTGCTACTTCCTTGCCACTAAGTTCATCAAACAATACCGTATATTTTGTCGCTACAGCACCTAGAATATCTATTCTTTTATTTGCGATTAATACGTCAAACAAATCTGAACTAATCTTGTTAAGCCCAGGAAATATTTTATCCAGTACTGCTTTTTTAACTTCAGTTTTTACCACTGAACTTTTAAGTACTTGATCTAGTTCTTCACTTTCAGCAATAGTGTTGGCGATAGCGATCATATCTTTATTTACAGTTTCTGCTGTATTTTGATCACTTGCTAAACTAAGTGCTGCCTTTGCGTAACGTATTGCTGCTCTTGTTCCTGCCATTATTAGCTTAATTTAAGGTTGCCTCACCTAACATAGACTCTACAAGTTTAACTTGCTTTTCTTTGTTAGACAGTTCGTCACGTACTACTTTTTCAGCAATCTCTATAGATAAGTTTGCTACTTGAGATTTAAGCTCAGCAATAGCCGCTTTCTTTTCGGTTTCAATAGAGGCTTGAGCCGCTGCTATTAATTTTCCAGCTTCTTCTTTTGCTTCTTCTTTCGCATCGTCAATCATTTTATTTTTGATCTCACGAGCTTCTTTTAGCATTGCTTCTCTTTCAGCCCTGGCTTCTTTTAATAGCTTTTCGTTATCAGCTTGAAGGTTTTCCATCTCTTTTTTAGCATTCTCTGCTGATTCAAGAGCTGTTCTAATACCATCTTCTCTTTCGTTTACTGCATTTAATATTGGTTTCCACGCAAATTTTCTAAGTAAGAATAAAAGCGCAAGGAATAATACTGTTTGCCAAAAAAACAATCCGATTGAAAATTCTCCTAATAACTTCTCCATAATATATATAGTATTATATCTTAATTAATTTTTAGAAAAGTACAGCTGCAACCAACCGTTACAACTGTACCTTTTTTTGGTCTCTTAAGATTATGCAGCAAATAATGCAG
>NZ_JANQJQ010000030.1 GCF_028281565.1 Seonamhaeicola sp. | reverse complement strand
AAGTTGGGCTGTAAATTTGAAGTGGATGAACTTTGGACTTTTACAGGTAATAAAGGTAATGTTACCTGGATTACTTATGCGTTGGAAAGAGAAACAAAGTGCGTTGTTGACAAAAAAAATAAAGCCAATAGGAGTATTGATTCTATTAAACGAGAAATTAAAAAACGACAAAATTAATATCCAAAACGTTGTAATGAATGCAAAAATCAAGTAAAGGAATAATATTATCCATAATAATAGCCATTATATATTATTTGATTTTATATTACTTAAGTTTTGGTCTGATTAAATTAGCTATAAATAAGCTACCTGAGGAAAACTATAATCTATTAATAATAACAAAGCCAATATCTTATCTAATAATGATAATATTGGCTTTGATAACATACAAGGTTATAAGCATTAAAATAAAGCTTTATGACATAAAAATTAATTTGAGAGATATTCTATTAGTAATCCTGTTAGCTTTACTATTGAGAGTTTTTAACGACTTTATTATAAACTTTGAATACATATTTTCTAAGAAAGATTTTAGCTATACCAAAAGAGAAGTTCCAATAAATATTAAATTTTGGAGCAATACTGTATCATCAATTATTCTTGTTCCTGTTCTTGAAGAGTTAGTTTTTAGAGGGTTGATTTTTAGGATTTTAAAGTCTCGCGTCAATTTAATCATCTCAATTATTCTTTCGAGTCTGTTGTTTGCAATAGGTCATATTAATCCACTTGAAATAAATTATGGTCCGTTCATAAAAGCATTCATTTTGGGTATTGTTTTGGCTATATTTTATACGAAATACCGATTAGAAGGAGTCATTTTATTGCACGGATGTTATAACTTAATCATTCTTATTGTTGGGATATACTATTATAATTATATGACTTTAATAGAATTTATGGGATTTGATTGGAAGTATTGGCTATTTATTATAGTGTCAATGATTGGAATTATATATGTGATAAGAAAAAAACTAATTAGTACATCTAACGATTAAGGAGTATCACAAATTCAATGACAGTGTCATCTTTAAAACAATCCACTCTTCGGAGTGGTTTTTTATGCATAGACTTTTTTGGTTTTAAAATCCCTTAAAGCCATATCAATCATATTAAATATAAACGCCCTGTTCTCATCTGATAGTTCAGAGATAAGTTCCAAGCGTTGGTAGTGTCCCAAATTAGGACATAACCCAAAAATTATAATTAAATACTTGAAAAACAGTGGTTAACAGAAATGTTGGCTGCTGTTTTTCATTATAGGTATGCATCACTGACAAATAGAACATGTCTTAAACCTTGTTTAACAAGACATTAATAAATCGTTGGGGGGAATTAGGGCATGGAAGGGTTTACAGGTATTGTTTCCTTATCAATTAATATATCAGATAACGAGAATATTTCATACATATACTTTAGGTATAGATGAAGATATGATCAAAAGATATGTTTGTCACCAGGAAAGGGAAGAAAAACAAAAAGCAGACAATAGTCAAAACTATAAATGCTTTTAGAGTTTAATCAAAGCCACCATTTTGGTAGTGGCTATTTATTCCAAAATCTTTATCATTTTAAACGATTTTAACAGGTGAAACAGGCCAGGGAGTATTATGGTACCTCCAATGATCAGGGCTATTCCCAACACTTTAATGACTTCCTTTGTTGCAACTGCATCCAGTATACTCAAGGTTTTATCTGACGTAATTATTAAATCCGGAAATTGGGACACAAAAGCGGCCAGTAAAATCAAAACTACCTGTATACCTGCCAGGGTCCTGGTTTTAATGCTGCTTTGATTCTTAATACTTCTTAAAAGAGGCAGGATGATTAAAGCAGAAAGCACAATTAATACGATACTGTATGGGCTTTTAACGAAGTTCAATACAAAGGTTTTTTCCTGTAAATAGCCAATGGAAAGTACCATAAAACCTAATAGTATCACTGTAATAGTGGTGATCCTTGCTTTTTTGACATACCGTTTTCTTTCTTCTTTATCGGCCTCTCCAATCAATAGAATACTGGCTAAAAAAGCACAAATCCCAGCAAAAAAGAGTCCGATACTCAATGAAAATACGTTAAACCAGGACCCTATATAAGCCGTATAAAAACTGGCTGTTTCTAAATTTTCGGTTACCCTTAATTTCCCCGAAATCAAGCCGCTAAAAGTGATTCCTAAAAATATGGGTGTTAATAAGCTGGAAACTCTAAACATCCAATCATATAGCACTTGTGTTTTGTCTTTATAAACGTCGTAATGCCTGAAAACAAAAGCCACACCTCTTAAGGTGATCCCTAATAAAATCAACGTTAACGGAATGTGTAGATACACAACAAGAATGTTATAAAACCCCGGAAAGCCTACCCATAGAATAACCACCACAATGATGATCCATATGTGGTTGGCTTCCCAAACAGGGCCGATCACTCTGTAAACCGTTTTTTTGGTAACAGTCCTGTTTTGTTTGGAGGACAGAAGCTCAACGATCCCTGCTCCAAAATCAGCTCCGGCCAACAGTACATAAAGTAATAATGAAAATGCTAAAAAGAATAAAACAACGTAGAGCATATTTAATGGATATTGGAGTTATTCAGGAACTTTATTTGTCTAATCATCAACCAGGTAACGGCAATAGACAAGGTGCCATACAGGACTAAATACATATAAAAACTATAAACAATACCGGGCATAGGCGTCACGGCATCTTTGGTTTTCATTACGTTATGAATGATCCAGGGCTGCCTGCCAACTTCGGTAACTATCCAGCCGGCTTCCAACGCCACAAAGCCTAAAGGCGCCAGTAAAAAGAAGAACAACCAATAGCGCTTATGGGTCCACCATGACCGCTTTTTCAAACTGATAAAAAACAGGATGCCTGCAACCATGAGTAATGTACCGAGTCCTACCATGACCTGAAACGCATAATGCACCATGGCTATATTTTTAGGTTTTACATCATCGGGAAAATCGTTTAAACCTTTTACTTCGGCGTTAAAATCTCCAAAAGCTAAAAACGACAGTGCTTTTGGTATTTCAATTTTATGGGTAACTTCCTGTTTATCATTATCAACAATGCCACCTATATATAATGGTGTTCCTTTTGTTGTATGATAATGGGCTTCCATAGCCGCCAGTTTAACAGGTTGTCTTTTGGCTATATCTTTAGCAGAAAGGTCACCACTTATAGGCTGTAAAATAGCCGCAACAGCACCGAATGTTATGGCTATTTTAAACGCTTTCTTATGTAATTCCACCTGCCTTTTTTTATAGATTTGAAAGGCATGGATCCCGGCTACGGCAAAGCCGGTAGCCGTAAAGGCTGCTAATGTCATATGCAAAGCCTGGGTAAACCATGCAGGATTTAGCAAGGCTTTAATAGGGTCAATATTTGTAAACACGCCATTGGCATAATCAAACCCCGAAGGCGCATTCATCCAGCCATTGGCAGAAACCACTAAGATCCCGGATGCCACACCCGCTATACCTACGATCACCCCGGTAAACCAATGAAACTGCTCCGGTAATTTTTTCCATCCGTATAAATAAAAGCCCAGGGCTATGGCTTCAACAAAAAAAGCAGCACCTTCCAGTGAAAAAGGCATACCTATGATGGGGCCGGCGTGTTTCATAAATTCCGGCCAGAGCAATCCTAATTCAAACGATAGGGCCGTACCCGATACGGCACCGGTAACAAAAAAAATGGCAACACCTTTTTGCCATGATTTTGTTAATGTTAAATAAACGGGGTTTTTTGTATTGAGCCATTTTTTATGAGCGACTACCATAAAAAAGGGCATTACCATACCAATACAGGCAAATACGATGTGGAAAATAAGTGTAAAAGCCATTTGCAGTCTGGCTGCATCCAGGTTATCCATTATAACATGCTTTTGAAGTACCACAAAGATACTTCTAAAGCATGAAATTTCCAGCTAAAAGAAGAACAATATTGACTATTATTTCTGCATTTTAAAATAATAATCCAGCGAACGTTTTCCCGAACCATAAACCAGGAAAAAGCCACAAACTAATAAGGTAACAATGGCTAAGGTTAGGTTAGTGCTATGCATTTCTCCAACAAAATTTATAACAATGGCGCCGATAAGTATAGGTAATTGCGCTAAAATAGCCCATCGGGTTAATAAGCCGGTGGCTATGAGCATGCCTCCTATAAAATGTGCCGGTGCTACATAATGGATCATGATCATACCGCCTGCCATATTCTGAATTGGCTTAAAAAGTTCTGCCAGCATTGCGCTATTTCCCATAAAGTCTATTCCCTTTATAAAAAGGAATACGCCCAGGGCTATGCGTACAATATCAAGAGGTAAATAGGTATGCCTATTTGCCCATTTGTTTAATACTTTTATTGTTCCCATGACTTGTAAGTTGATGATTTCTAGTCATAAGATACGAAAAAATAAAAAGAACCGGAAACTAAACCTGCAAGACGCCCAGGTTAAACGGTTTCTCAATAGGAGCATGATCAGCCGCTTCAATACCCATACTAACCCATTTTCTGGTGTCTAATGGATCTATGATAGCATCGGTCCAGATCCTGGCAGCTGCATAGTACGGTGATACCTGATTATCATAGCGATCCTTGATCTTTTTATAAAGGGCTTCTTCTTTTTCTTTGGTAATTTTTTCACCCTGTTTTTCCAATGACGCTTTTTCTATTTGCAGTAACACTTTGGCAGCAGAATTTCCACTCATAACGGCTAGTTCTGCACTGGGCCAGGATACGATCAACCTGGGATCATAGGCTTTACCGCACATGGCATAATTGCCGGCACCATAGCTGTTTCCTATGACTACTGTGAATTTTGGCACAACAGAGTTACTTACTGCATTTACCATTTTAGCACCATCCTTTATAATACCGCCATGCTCACTTTTACTACCTACCATAAACCCGGTGACATCCTGTAAAAAGAGGAGTGGAATTTTCTTTTGATTGCAATTGGCTATAAACCGAGTAGCTTTATCGGCACTGTCATTATAAATAACACCACCAAATTGCATTTCACTGGGTTTTGTTTTGGCGCCTTTGGTTTTTACGATCTGCCGTTGATTGGCGACAATACCAACGGCCCAACCGTCTATGCGTGCATAAGCCGTGATAATGGTTTGCCCGTAGCCGGCTTTATACTCATCAAATTCAGAGTTGTCAACCAGGCGTTTAATGATCTCATACATGTCGTACTGGTCGGCTCGGCTCTTTGGTAAAATACCGTAAATATCTTCGGGATTTTCTTTAGGCTTTTTTGCTTCAACTCTATTGAATCCGGCTTTATCGTAATCGCCAATCTTATCAATAATGTTTTTAATAGTATCCAAAGCATCTTTATCGTCTTTGGCTTTATAATCGGTTACCCCGGAAATTTCACAATGCGTCGTGGCACCGCCTAAAGTTTCGTTATCGATAGTTTCGCCTATAGCGGCTTTCACCAGGTAGCTTCCTGCTAAAAAGATACTTCCGGTTTTATCTACAATGAGGGCTTCATCACTCATAATGGGTAAGTAAGCTCCGCCTGCCACACAACTCCCCATGACCGCAGCTATTTGGGTAATGCCCATACTGCTCATCACAGCATTGTTTCTAAAGATACGCCCGAAATGCTCCTTATCCGGGAAAATCTCATCCTGCATTGGCAAATAAACACCCGCCGAATCAACTAAATAGATAATAGGCAATCTGTTTTCAATAGCAATTTCCTGGGCCCTTAAATTCTTTTTTCCAGTGATGGGAAACCAGGCACCTGCTTTAACGGTGGCATCATTAGCCACTACGATACATTGTTTACCTTTAATATATCCCATTTTTACTACCACACCACCGGACGGACAACCGCCATGTTCAGGATACATGTCTTCACCGGCAAAAGCAGCAATTTCAATAGATTTCAAGGTGTCATCCAATAAATAATCAATACGTTCTCTGGCCGTCATTTTGCCTTTGGCATGATGCTTTTCGATGCGGGATTTTCCACCACCCAGTTTAACTTTTGCAAGCCTTTGGTTTAATTCTGAAAGTAAAAGTTTATTGTAATCTTCGTTTTTATTGAAGTCTATATCCATGTAGTCATTGTTTCATGCTAAAGTACAAAAGTTGTTATTTCTTTAAAAACAGAAGTGAGATTCTTAATAAAATCATAAAATTATATAACATGGAAATATATTCCTTGGAAAATAAATTTATTTGTTATATATTTGTACTATCAAAATGTAAAAAGATGAAAAGAGATAAGATTATATTTTATGTGGCAACAGGACTATTAAGTTTATTAATGTTGTTTTCGGTAAGCATGTACTTTTTTAAACATGAGGATGTTGCTGCCATGTTTACTAATTTTGGATATCCAACTTACATCATTTATCCTTATGCTGTGGCTAAATTGTTAGGGGTATTTGCTATCTGGAATCCTAATTTCAAAGCCATAAAAGAATGGGCCTATGCCGGTTTCTTTTTTGCGTTTGTTCTGGCCTTTTTTGCTCACTTTATGATTGGAGATGGTGAACAGGGCGGTGCACTACTGGCTTTTATCCTTTTAATCATATCCTATATTTTTAATAAAAGAATTAATAAATAAATGAAGAAAATTATAGCCTTTGCGGGAAGCAATAGTAAAGAGAGTATTAATAAACAGTTAGCGACCTATGCTGCCGGATTAGTTGAAGGTACGGATCTGACCGTTTTAGATTTAAATGATTACGAATTGCCTTTATACGGTATCGATTATGAGGTTGAACATGGTATTCCAGAGAATGCCAACAGGTTTTTGGAAGCGATTCAATCAGCTGATGGCGTGGTATTATCTCTGGCAGAACATAATGGTGCTTATTCAACGGCGTTTAAAAATATTTTTGACTGGATGTCCAGGATAAATGGAAAACTTTGGGCAGAAAAACCTATGTTGCTTATGGCCGCATCGCCTGGAGGCAGGGGAGGTGCCAGTGTTTTAGAAATTGCTAAGAATCGTTTTCCTTATATGGGCGGTAATATTGTATCAGAGTTCAGTTTACCGTTCTTCGGAACTAATTTTTCAGATGGAAAGCTCAGTGATGAAGCATTAAATGCTAAATTACTGGAACAAATAGAAGTTTTTCAAAAAGCACTGTAATAAGTAAGCAGTATACAGTAGCAGTAGGCAGTTATTAAGGATAATTAAGATAGAAAAAGTTGTATTATTGGGTAATTGCATCACAAAAGAGCTAAAGACTGCTTACTGAACACTGATAAGATGGGAGATATTTCAAAAGACATAAACTCAACCTTCATAAATAATAAAGTAAAAGCTTTAATAAATATTATTTATACGGCAAACTGGATCAATAGCCATCAGAATGAGTTTTTTAAACCTTTCGGCATATCACCTCAACAATTTAATATTTTACGCATATTACGTGGTGCGGGGGAACCCATAAAGGTGCAAACCATTAAAGAACGCATGATTGAACGGGCGCCTAATGCGACACGATTGATGGATAAATTATGTGCTAAAGAGCTGATCAACAGGCTACCTTGTCCCGGAGACAGGCGCGTGGTACATATTGAGATCACAGATAAAGGCTTACAGTTATTAGATGCTATTGACAAAGACTTTAAAGACGATTTGTTGGAAAACCTTACCGATGACGAGGCGAAACAGTTATCTAATTTATTGGACAAGATCAGATAAAAATTTTAACCAAATAGTTTCCATGGAAACTATTGCAAATGTAATTAAAATGAACCTAAATACAGTAAAAACAGTAGGGCGAAGTGATTTCGTCAATATGGGGCCCATTTTGTTGCGGCAGCCCATTCCAACAAAAACTATTGATAATATAGATCCGTTTATCTTATTACACCATTACGGACCTTATGAGATTTCTGCGGATAGCAATCCGTTTGATTTGGGACCACATCCACACCGGGGTTTTGAGCCTATAACATTTCTAATCCAGGGCGAACAATTACATCGGGATTCGTTAGGGAATGAAAGTGTGGTTACAGCTGGTGATGTGCAATGGACAACAGCCGGAAGGGGTATTATCCATGCCGAAGGCCCCAGAAAGGAATTTGTTGAAAAAGGTGGCACTTTAGAGGGGATTCAGTTATGGTTGAATTTGCCGGCAGCGAAGAAGATGATGGAAGCTAACTACCAGCATGAGAAACACGAGGATTTCAGAGTGGTTACATCGGCCGACAATAAGGTAGAAATTCGTGTTATAGCCGGAGCACTTGAAGGCGTATTCGGGCGTATTAAAACACAAACCCCTGTCAATGCTTTTATGATTGATATAAAGGCAGGTGGCGCGTTTCAGGTAGAAGTTCCCAAATCGCATCAATCCCTTATTTATCTTTTAAATGGTAGCACTGCCATAAATGATTCGGACGTTTTGGAACTCGATAAAAATCAACTCATTCAGTTCAACCAGGACGGTGACGGCTTTAGCCTTAAAGGCAATCAGGACAGTAAGTTACTATTCCTGTCAGGGGAACCGTTTAATGAGCCTATCGCTACTTATGGCCCTTATGTAATGAATACACAAACCGAACTATTGGAAGCCATGAGAGATTACCAGATGGGCAAAATGGGGTTTTTAGCCCCCTAACCCCCAAAGGGGGAACTCAGTATCCTTCAAGGTTTTTAAAATCTTGTAAAGCATACAAGAGAGGAAATTAAGTAAATAGTCAATAAGATTAAAATATTAAAACAAAGTTTAATTAAAAGAAGTCCCTCCTTTGGAGGGATTTAGGGAGGCCTATGAAAACAATAATTCACAAAGCAGAAACCAGAGGATTTGCAGATCATGGCTGGTTGAAATCGCATCATACGTTTAGTTTTGCGGGATATCAAGATCCGGAACGTATGAATTTTGGTATGTTACGTGTGCTAAATGATGATGTGGTACAGCCCGGGATGGGATTTGGAACGCATCCGCACCAGAATATGGAGATCATTTCCATTCCTTTGAAAGGAGCCCTTTCACATAAGGACAGTATGGGGAATAAACGCGCCATTGAAGTAGGCGAAGTACAGGTTATGAGTGCCGGTACGGGTTTGACACATTCGGAATTCAATGATAGTAGAACAGAGGAGGTAAACTTTTTGCAGTTATGGATCATTCCGGAAAAAACAGGGGTAGATCCAAACTATGAGCAACGTAAGTTTGATTCAGAAAATAAGAAAAACAAATTGCAAACTATTGTAGCCCCCAAAGATAAATTAGAGGGTGATGCCTTACCGATCAGTCAGCAAGCTTATATCTATAGAACAACTTTGGATGCCGGTAATTCGGTCTCTTTAGCTCAAAAGGACAGTAACAATGGGTTCTACGTATTTGCGGTTGATGGTAACCTTGAAGTTTCAAAGAATATAATAGAAAGTCGTGATGCCATAGGTGTCTGGGACACAGATAGTATAGAAATTTTGGCTAATGCGCATGCCGAAGTTATAATTATTGAAGTTCCCATGGTTTAGTCCGGTTAGAAAGGTTATTAATGAAAAAGCACCTGCAATTAGGTGCTTTTTTATTTAAAACTCCGATATTTGCTTTTCTTATTAATGATTAATAGTACTGATTATGGCAATGAATAAAAATACGGTGTTAGCCTGGGCAACGTGGATAATGATTTTGGTAGGGATTGGTTTGATTGCATTGGGTGCATTTAAATATGAAGAAGTGGCTGGTTACGGATTTGCCTCTGTAGGTATTGGTTTTTTTGCCATTGCCTGGGTATTCAATGCATTAAAAGGAAGGGTATAAATAACAAATTCCGGTGACTAAGGTGCCACACTGAGCTTGCCTGTGCTGAGCTTAGTCGAAGCATCGAGTGTTCTCGAGGTCACCTTTAACCATATGTGGTTTAGAGTGCCTTAACCACCAATAAACTTAAAAATGAGCGACGATAAAAAAATAATCTTCTCAATGTCCGGTGTTACCAAAACGTTTCAAAGCGCTAATACGCCGGTTTTAAAAAATATATATCTCAGTTTTTTCTACGGGGCCAAAATAGGGATTTTAGGTCTGAATGGTTCCGGTAAGTCCACGTTGTTAAAAATAATTGCCGGAGTTGATAAAAACTATCAGGGTGATGTGGTGTTTTCTTCTGATTATTCCGTGGGGTATTTGGAACAGGAGCCCTTGTTAGACGATGAAAAAACGGTTATGGAAGTGGTCCGGGAAGGCGCAGCCGAAACGGTTGCCATTCTTGATGAGTACAATAAGATAAACGACATGTTTGGTTTGGAGGAAGTGTATAGTGATCCGGACAAAATGGAGAAGCTTATGAACCGGCAGGCCGAACTTCAGGACCAGATTGATGCTGCTAATGCCTGGGAATTGGATACCAAACTTGAAATTGCCATGGATGCTTTAAGAACCCCTGATGGCGATAAGAAAATTGGGGTGCTTTCCGGAGGTGAACGGCGTCGTGTGGCTCTGTGCAGATTATTACTTCAGGAGCCGGATGTATTGTTATTAGATGAGCCTACCAACCATTTAGATGCAGAATCCGTACATTGGTTAGAACATCATTTGGCACAATATAAAGGAACTGTCATAGCTGTTACGCACGATAGATACTTCTTAGATAATGTGGCCGGATGGATATTAGAGTTAGACAGGGGGGAAGGCATTCCCTGGAAAGGAAATTATTCGTCCTGGTTAGATCAGAAGTCTAAACGCCTCGCCCAGGAAGGCAAAGCGGCTTCAAAGCGCCAAAAAACGTTGGAACGTGAGTTGGAATGGGTGCGACAAGGCGCTAAAGGACGTCAAACCAAGCAAAAAGCACGTTTAAAGAACTACGACAGGCTATTAAGTCAGGATCAGAAGCAACTGGATGAAAAACTAGAGATTTATATTCCAAACGGTCCGCGATTAGGCACTAATGTCATAGAAGCAGTTGGCGTAAGTAAGGGCTATGATGATAAGTTGCTGTATGAAGCTCTAAGCTTCAATTTGCCACAAGCCGGAATAGTTGGTGTTATCGGGCCTAACGGAGCCGGTAAAACTACCATATTCAGAATGATAATGGGTGAAGAAACTCCGGATAAAGGTGAGTTTAAGGTAGGTGATACCGCCAAAATTGCCTATGTGGATCAGAGTCATTCAAATATAGATCCGGAAAAAACCATTTGGCAGAATTTTAGTGATGAACAAGAGTTGGTCATGATGGGTGGAAAGCAGGTAAATTCCCGTGCTTATTTAAGCCGATTTAATTTTTCCGGCAGCGAACAAAATAAAAAAGTAAACCTGCTTTCAGGAGGTGAAAGAAACCGTTTGCATTTAGCCATGACACTAAAGGAAGAAGGTAATGTGTTACTTTTAGATGAGCCCACTAACGACCTTGATGTCAATACGTTAAGAGCACTTGAGGAAGGTTTGGAAAACTTTGCGGGGTGTGCGGTGGTCATTAGTCACGACCGATGGTTTTTAGATAGGATCTGTACCCACATTTTAGCTTTTGAAGGGGACTCGCAGGTTTATTTCTTTGAAGGTAGTTTTACGGAATACGAAGAAAACAAAAAGAAACGCCTTGGTGGTGATATCATGCCGAAACGAATAAAATATAAAAAGCTTGTTAGATAAAATGTTAAAAAGAAAATGCTCATTTAAATGAGCATTTTTTTATTGATACATATGGCCTTCCGTAAAGTCTTTGTATTCCTCTTTTTTCTTGGCCATTTCCTCGCTTATTTTATTCAGGCGTTCATTTTCCTTTTTAAGCTTATATGATTTTCTAATACCCAAAATTAAAAGTAGCGCGAAAAAAATAACCACTACAATTAGAACGGTGAGTATGGTGTATTCACTGGTTAGAAGAAAATATGACAGGTTAAGTGACATAATAAGCTTAATCGGGTTAATAGCTTACCAAATATAGCACTAATTAAAGGACTAAACAATTAAAAATGAAAAGGATATGAACAAATTTTGTTAAAAAATTCCATCAAAAGAATCTATAATTTCTTTAAATTCAGTGGTTTTAGTTCATTGAAAGGAAAGTAAAATCTTACCAGTCTGATATGCATTTCGTCGAAAATATTCGAAAGTGTAACAATTTGATAATATTAAATACAGATAAATTGAAGCGATTTATATTTTAAAAGTCATCTTTTTTAACGAAATTGCTTGTCCGTAAAATTGTTCAACTTAAATACTAAACCGACTATGTCTGATGATTTCGATTTATTAGAAACCAATTCAAATGAGAAAACCGAAAAAGTAGATGTTAATTGGGGAAAAGCCATTGACACTATGAAATCTAAACTAGCTCAGGAGGACGACCCTGAAGTACGCCAAAAGATATTAAATGCTACATTAGATGATGTAGTAAATATGGCTGAAAAGGACAGAACCACACTTCTGGATGCTATTAAAGATTTAACCGATTATCAGGACGAAGTTGGTATTTTATTCGAAAAATTTTCTTCATTAAATGCTACTGAGCAAAAAGTTATTGATGATGCTCAAAAAGCGTTGGAACGTGCCAGAGTTGAACTTGAAGATGCCGAAAGTAAAACGGATACCTGGTGGAACAACCTTTGGGGGCGTAAAAGCAAGATCAAAAAAGCGCAAGACGAGCTAAAAGCAGCCGAAAAAGTCAGAGCAGCTGCAGATAACAAGGCGAAAGCTATGTTCCAGGCACGTATTGAGAGCGCCGATGTACAAACCTTATTAAGTGAATTATCTTATAAAAGCCAGGCGGCGGTAACGCGTTTAAAAAACCGTGAACTTGAGATCAAAGAAGTAGAGGATAAGTTGCAAGATGCTATTGTAGAAGCTACCAAGAATCATACTAAGGCCTTAGAGAAAAAGAAAGAAGTAGAGGCCAGGCTTGAAGAGCAATATGCCTTATTAAAGCAAGCCAGACAAGAATTGGAAGATATTGCCGATAAGCAGTCGGCAGACTATGCACAAGCCATTGGTAAGGTTACGGAACTGGAACAAAAGGTTGAAGAACTGGAAGGACTTAAGAATGCCTATACTACACTTGCTGCCAGTAAAGACAGTTTCGTGCATAAGCATAACCTAACCATAAAAGTATTGACCTCGTTACGCAGCAATTTACAAACACATCGTGCTAAATTAAAGTCTGATACCGAAGAAAGATTGAAATACTATGATGGTTACGTAGTGGCTTTAAAAGCCCGTACAGATCAGGAGTTTGCTGCTATTCTGGAACATTTGGGAGTTAAGACCGATGAGCATATTGGAGAAACCCTTGCTGCTATGCATACGGCCAGTGCCAAGGCACGTCAGGATATGATGGACAATATTCCGGTCCATGAAAAAGTTATGCAAGGCGTATACAGCAGTTATGCCGAGGCCTTACAGGAAATTCGGGCCAAAGATATTGACATCCAGAAGAATTTTGCAGAACGTTATGGCATTGATATGAAAGAACTGTTTGAAGATTATTATAAAGCAGATGCCAGTAAACCTTCTGGCGAAGGTGATGCCCCTGAAGGGGAGCCAAAACCGGATGCCGGAGAAGACGATCTTTTAAGTTAATAACCGCACTGCCGTGACAATCCATCTGCGTTAAGGATTGAGGTATTTGTTGAAGCTCTCCCAATACCCATTGGGAAGCGACTGCCGAAAGCCTGACCCGATCCTGCAAGGTTTTGCTAACCTTGTAGGTGTTAGGGGAACGCCAAAATAAAAAAACATTTGTGTATTAGTAACAAACTACATACATAACACTGTAACTGAACATTTAATTAATGTCAATTAATCATATTACCACACCATTAGACTCAGCCATTTTAGACTCTAAAGAGCATTACATTTTTTATCATAAGATGGTAGATTTTGTATTCAAAGAGCTCATTGTGGCAGTACAAAGGCAAAAGATTATTAATAATCAGGAGCTCAATATGTTTAAGCAATATTGCGATTTGTTATTGTATTCCATTGAGGCCATGCGTGTTAAATACATGTATGATGAAGAGGATAATATGAAGGTGGACTTAACAGAGTCCGGATTTCCAAACTATCTGGAGTTTCGGTATTTGTTCAACGATTTGGAATTGCGTGATGACTATTTGGGAAAACTGACTCCGGTAAGTGTGCTACAGGAAGAGTTTCTGGACACTTTAATGCGAAAAAAGGAACCTATTAAGCGTAGTAAACTATTTCAGGCGGCGTCCATAGTGTATTATTCTTCGGTAAATAAGCAGTATATATTCAATCGGTTTGTACAGGGCAAGATAGTCAATGCCCCGGAAGATGTTGATGCAGACCTGCTAACCAGCTGGAGTTTTTATGATGTGGCAAGTAATCGCCCGTTTGTATGTTTTATGTATTTCAACTATGATGGTAGTAGAATAAACGATTATAAGAATGATATATATGAGGTCTTAAAACATACGGCTGACAGGAAAATGAATTTAGATACCATGGCCTATGGTATTGACAGAAAGCTGGAAAAAGTATCACCAAAGCTTATAAAACGTATTGATCTGGGCCCATTGCATAACATGTTTGCCAAAGATGAAAACGACTTAACACATGCTATTTTAAAAGGTATCAGTAAAAAAGAAATTCCTGTAGAGGCTTATGCACTATCGCTTAAAATAGATGAAGTACGATCGAAAAGTGAGTTTAAAGAAGGGAGTTTTTTTAATAAGCAGATATTACAACGATGGGATGCCGTTTTCAGGCAAAAGTATGTCTTTGCGCCACACAGGATCATTCAGTTGCTGTACAATAAAACCCCGGAGCTCATGAATAAACTGGCAAAACCGCCCATTGAAATGGCCAATTTAAAGATAGACAAAATTAAAAAGTAAGCAGAAATCAGTTGGCAGTATGCAGTATCCAGTGGGCAGTATGCTGTTGGTATTAAAGTTAATGAACAATGAGTTTTAGAACACTGTTGGCTTATCAGAAAGGATTTGCTTTGGCAATGGAACTTTTCCATTTAACAAAGGATTTTCCGCAGGCAGAAGTATTTGGGTTGACATCTCAAATTGTTCGCTCAAGTAGATCTGTTTGTTCCAATATAGCTGAGGGTTATAGGAAAAGGCAATACGAAAAACATTTTAAAAGTAAGTTGTCTGATGCTGATAGTGAAAATACCGAAACGCAATTATGGTTAGACTTTGCATTAGCTTGTGATTATATTTCTGATGAGCAAAGGTCAGATTTATTAAGTAAAAGTGAAGAAGTAGGTAAACTTCTTAATTATATGATGAATAACCCTGATAAATTTAAATAAATTAATAAAGTGCATTTGTTTTGGAGTATTTATGACTGCAAACTGGAGACTGCAAACTGAAGACTAAAATGGAACACAACTCAACATTCCCTATAAAACAAACAGAACTGGATATGCTTCGCGATGAAGCAACGTCCTATTTAAAAAGCATCCAGTGGGAGCAAGGTGCCCGCGCCAAAAACCGTGATAAAGATGCCAAAGATGATTCTATTCTGTTATACCTCTCAAGAGCTAATAACGGTCGCAGTGCTACTGAGATCACTTCGGTCTCCAAAACCATATTAGCATTAAAAAAGCGTCTGTTACCTGATTCTGTTGCTATTCCTATTTATTTGAATCAAACACTGTTCGCCGTTCAGGAAGGGATTACTTTAGGTATTTGGGTAAAAGATAGTTATTATGATGCTTCCGGTTTATCGAGTCTAAGCGAAAATAAGTCGGCTCTGGATTCCAGTGGAAAACGCGAGTTTGAAAGTAAAATGCATACGGCTACGGCCTTTATGTTGTTTTCAACCGCTTATAAAATATTGCACGATCTTAAGCCACATGCTTCGGACGACCTAAGTGTCATGAAACAGAAGTTTGCAGGTATTCCTGAGGTATCTCTGTTATCGCCTATAAAAGGGGTTTCCTGTAGTTTGTTCTATTATGATAAGTATTTGGGACATCCGGATATCATAAAATCGGATAAGGATGTTATCGATTTTACTGTGGTGTATTTTGAAGCCTTGATTGACGAGATCCAATTACGTAAAAGCAGTTTGGAATATACCGAAACCATTGAAGACAGAACCTATAAATTAGAAAATTCCGAGTTTGCTGTTTCCGGGTGGAGCAATGTATTTGCAGGAACAGCCAAAAGTGTGGAGTTCAACAAAATTCAGTTTGAGCAAATTGTCGGTAACCGCGACGCTAAACATTTTGCCCGTCGTTTAACCGAACGTTTATTGAGCTACGATTTTATCGCTAAAAAGAATCCGTTCCAGGAATTGGGTGGTTTCATGCCGGTTTTTATGGGCTATGGTATTCCGGGAACCGGAAAAAGTATGCTGATTGCCGCTATAGCAACAAGACTTAAAGAACATTGTGATGAATTAGACATTCCGTTTTTATTTCACCCCATGCCGGATACACTTATAAGCACCTTTCAGGGGGGATCCGCTGAAAAAATGGTGGAGTGGATGAAACCTTTACAAGACCCTTCAAAATTGATCTTTGCACCTATTGATGATGCCGAAAATAATTTACAGGAACGTACAGCACAAGGGGTTTCGGCTGGTGTTAAAGAGGTGATAGGCGTGTTCTTAAGATATACCGAAGGCGCTTATGCGGTTAATTACGGCAATAGTTCTATCGGCTTATTTACAAACCTGCCGGAAATGCTGGATAAAGCGGTGATCTCACGTGTTCAGGGTAGATTTAAAATTGATGGTGCACGAACTGAACATGACTTTTTAGACCAGGATTACCTGTGGTGGCGAAAGTTGGATGATACCTTGCCGGATTTTGTAAACATGCAGGATCCTAGTAATTATAAATACCTTCAGGACCAGGGGTTAGCTAAAAATATGGGGGAGATATTAAGCTCCATTGAAAAACCTACCGAAGAACGTGTGCATGAGATCTATGATGACGTAGAAAAGCATTATAAAACCAATGAGCACTTGTTCTATGCTAACTTATATAAAAACATGCAAAAGGAATTTCCGTTCTTTTCATCAAGAGATGTCAGGAATATTCAAAGTGCCGTGTCATTGCGTTTAACTGATTTTGATTTGGAAGATGATTGGTTTGACAATCCCGAGATCTACTTTAAACAGGATTATGATACCAAATTTGGTATGCTACAGGAATTAATGCGTGACAATATGAAAGGCCTGGATTTCTCAGAAATAAGGCGCCAGGAAGTTGTTCGTTATCTGGACAATGTAGCAACCATTGCAGATACGGATTTTAAACGTAAAGTAGATGCCAGAGTGAACCAGTTAAATATTGAAATGGAAGCCAGAAAAACCTTTGAAGATGATTGATAAACAAGTCAAGAATATAGAAAAAACATTGCTTTCGGATAACTATTATATCCTTAATAAGGTCCATTTTGATTATTTGATGAAAGATGGCAGATGGGTGAATCAAATGCGTGAGGTGTATGACCGGGGTGATGGTGCCGGTATTCTGCTTTATAATAAAGAAAAGAAAACGGTGATCTTAACCAGGCAATTTAGAATGCCAACATTTTTAAATGGCAATGAGGATGGTTTTATAGTTGAAATTGCAGCCGGTATGTTGGACAAAGATAATCCGGAAGCCTGTATTATCAGGGAAACGGAAGAAGAAACCGGATATCGTTTAAAAGAAGTAAAGAAAGTGTATGAAGGCTATTCATCGCCGGGGGTGATGACCGAAAAAATGCATTTTTTTATTGGAGAATACACCGATGCTATGAAAGTAAACGATGGTGGCGGTTTGGATAACGAGCATGAAGATATTGAAGTGTTGGAAATACCGTTTGACAAAGCTGTAGATATGCTGAATAATGGAGATATAGTGGATACACGAACCATTGTGCTGTTACAATATGCGATCATTCATAAGTTAATAGAATAAGTTTGTCATTCCTGCGTGTCACACTGAGCTTGTCGAAGTGAAGGCAGGAATCCATAATTAGCGGTTTATAATAAATAAAATAGTTCCTGCGAAGGCGGGAATGACAGATATGCAAAAACTGATAGAGGCCAATTTATATAGAAGTGAATTAATACCCGTAAGCGGTAAGCTGGTGGAGCGTTATAATAAATGCCTGGTAAAACTTGGATTTACACCAACTAAATTAAAAACCTTTTTGATCGATGGTATTGGATGGAGCCCTGAAATTGCTGAGGAAAAAAAAGATTTACATTACCTAAATAACGGTGAGGCAAACCCACATGGCATCATTATAACGCCATTGCAAAAGGGGAAACCCGTGTATTTGCCCTTTCATACCTTTGATAGGGACATGATGCAACAGATCTTTAAGATCTATGGTGACCAAATCAATGATATTACAAGGGATTCAGCTATTTGTATTGATTTTGATCAAAAGATAGATGCTTTTTATGAACCTTTGGATGTGCTGAAGTACCATACGATACACATTAATTTTCATTTAATGAATAATCTGTATCATCAGCAAAAAGAACAACTCCATATCATAGAAAAGTTTAAGCAGGATCATAATTTTATAGATGAAGATATTCATGCAGAATTATTAAACTCGGCTAAAGCATATGGTGATTTGCGATCCAGAAATTTAGAGCTGCCCGCTATAGATTTTTCCGTAAGCTCTTTTTATACTAGGGCCTTTGGAGGTGTGTATGTCTTACGTGATTTTATATCGCCTATCGTGGTATTTGAAGATGAAACATGGCATAAGGAAGCTATAAAAGACACGAATTATGACGTCCTTATCTATCATATTCAACAAAAGGAGTTAATGGCTAAGTTACGAGACCATGTGATCATTGAATATAATCTTGAAACATCTGTAAAAACAGATCGCTATGAGCGTATCAAGAAGTTTGAAATGTCTCAATATTTACAAAAGCCGAAGCATCCTATCAGAGATATTTTAAGAGATCCTATTTTATATAAGAGCTATTTGAATAAGCTGGATATTGAATCCAGGAAAAAAGTAATGAGTGTGGAGCGTTATTTGGAAAAACTGGAAATCAGTAATCAATATAAAATTGCTGATATTGTTGATCCAAAGCTTTTTGAGGCCTTACATAAACCGCATTCATCATTGGAAGGAAGGCACCAGGACCTAATCTGGAAGTTGTTGGTAAATATTGCCCCTAAAGATGTTTTGTATTGGTACTGGTATGATAAGGAAGATTTTTATAATAACTTCGAACATTGGGACGAATCATTAAAGGAATGGGTTGTAGAGGTTATTAGTAACAATATATGAAAAACATGTACTAATAGGTTAGTAGCCGGAAGCACGAAGTTAGAAGTAAATTGATAATAGATGAATATGAAATTTAAGTTCGAAGATTTAATTATTTGGCAAAAGGGAATGGATTTAGGTGAGGAAATGAACGCCTTGGCTTCTAAGTTTCCTAAAGAAGAACTCTACAATTTGTCTTCTCAGTTAAGAAGAGCTTCAGATTCAATAGCGCTTAATATTTCGGAAGGTTCAATATTACAATCCGGAGCTGAATACAGGAAGTTTTTAGGTTACTCTATTCGATCAATAGCTGAGGTTGTAACTTGTTTACACAAAGCTAAAAGGCGAAATTATGTAGTTGAATCAGTTTTTTTGAAATATTACAAAGACTGTTTTGATTTAATGAATATGACTATTGCATTTAGAAATAAAATAAAGGACTAAAACTCCGAGCTCCGTGCTTCGGACTTCAAACTTAACGACTATGGGACTAGAATTAGTAATTTTTATAACAGCCATTTTATTTGGGATTTTCATTTATTGGAGAGAATCTCAGCATAACAGACTATACCGTTTTTTTAATAAGCTATTTAATAGTAAAGAACTGCAAATGAAACCTGAAGACAAAAAAGGTTTTGTGTACAAACAGGCTTTTTTGCCCAGATTGGTTTATGTTGTCGGCTTGTTTTTGGTTGCGGGTCTAGTCATTCAGTTTTTATCGCCTTTTGAAATTTTTACGAGTTACAATGGTATTTCGGCATTTTCATCTATTACCGTTGGAACGTTGATTGGGACCTATCTGGCAAATTTTGTACTGAAATCCGGTAAGGTTATAGAAGAAAAGAGCGATTCTTTGGGTGATATGGTTCAGGATACCATTGAGAAAGGAAAGCATATTATTGAAGATATCAAAACCAAAGATGCTGAAGAGGTAACTGAGGAAGAGATTAAAGAAGAAACTACTAAAAAGGAAGGTAAAAGTGCCAGAGAACGCTTGAAAGATAAAGGTTATTTGAAGTAAAAGCTTTTTGTCATCCCGAACTTGTTTCGGGATCTCAGAGAAAAAAATTAATTAATAAAATAAGATTCTGAAACAAGTTCAGAATGACAAAAAAATTATGATAAAATCTTACTGGAACAGAGGTAAAAAGCAAAAACGCACAACCATTATCCTTGGATTCATTTTACTGATCCTGTTATTCGTTTTAAGAGACGATTATCAACCGGCTTTACTATTTCTCAGAAAATTTATTTTCATCATCCTGCTAAGCGGACTGGTTCTTTTTTTCGGTTTGAGAAAATTCAGAAAGACAGCCAGTACCGGTGGCAGGCTGGGAATTCTTGGGATTTTGTTACTGTTTTTTGGCGTTTTGTATATGGTAGGATGGCATTTTAAAATGTACGATTATATGAAAACCTATAATGTTTTCAATAATTTAAATCGTGTTGAAATAAACGAATTGCCTTTAACACAAAATGAACGTATTCAACCGTTGCGCAATATCTTTTCCATGGCAAACGAAAGTGTAGGGGAGACCAAGGATGTATCTTTGCCACATTTGGTCAGGGTTGATGATGAGAATAAATGGACCATGGCCATTCAACCCACAGAGAAATATGTTTGGCAAGGGATTACAGATAATACTGAGGAAGTGTTTTCAGTATCCAGTACCACCCCGTTTCCCAGGTTCTCCAGTGAAAATAGAATTCCGGTCACCTTTTCAATAGGAGAGTCGTTAAAGTTTAGTAGAAACACCTATAATGCCGTGGTACAACGATTTAATGTCTTTCAGTTGTTCACTATGGAACCAAGTGATACCTATTACATGAAAAATGATACTGGACAATGGGTTCAGGTAGTGAGTTTAATAAAATGGAAAGGTTTTTTATTCCCGTATCCAACCTTTGGAGGCGTGATGGTAGTAGACAATGGCGAACATGATTTTAAAGATTATTTAGAGCGTATTCTAATAGGAAAGGGTACCTATATCAGTCCCGAAAATATGAAAAATCACGATTATTTAACAAGGCAAAATACCCTGTCAGAGAAAGTATCACAGTTGCAGGCCGAATCCCTTAAGTTTTTAGGAGGTTTTAGTGATCCGTTGCCCTGGAATATGGAAACAGCAGTTAAAACTCCGGAAATGACCAAAGACCAAAATCAACAGCCCTATGTCACCGATTTTGATTTTTCAGATACGGATTCTGATGCTTACAGCGGTTTATACCATTGGTTTGGTCTAGAACCGGTTGGTGATGAGCGTACCAGTTTAAGTTTCAGTGTTTTTATACCGGCAGACGGTACAGACAGGTTGTACTATTACAATCACGCCGCTAAAAAACAAGGGTACGCCGGTGTCTCCGCTATGGTATTAAAAGTACAGGAATCCAGAAAAGAATATGACTGGAACGCTAATACTCCGGTAGAGTTCAGGCCTTATATTAAAGACATAGCCGGTAGAAAACGGATGTTTTTTATGGGTACGGTATCCTCTATCAGTGATGAAAATGCCCAGCAATTTGATGGCTCTGCTACACCCGATCTGGTTTTGATAGATAGTGAATATAGAGATGTGGTATGGATTGATGTAAAGCACCCCAGTCAGTGGGATAAAACGGTTTACGACCAGTTAAACGAAGCCTGGAGAGCCAGTGAAGGTATAGGCTATTATTATGTTGAAGAAACCAAAGACATTGATGTTGTTGAACAATCTACAGATTCCACCGCTATAAAAACGGAAAAAGAAATTCAAATTGAAGCACTACAGAAACAGATTGATTCTTTGAAGTCAAGTAATTAAAATATGCATGGTAGTATAGGGCATTTTAAAGCACTTTTGCAAAGACGTAAGGCCAGAAAACAAAAAGCAGAAGGTAGGTTTGATAAACGAAAACATCTGTCTGAGGTTACTGGTGAACCCCCGAAATTTAACTTTCCAAAATTAAGCCCTAAAGAACTTAAAAGGTTGAAAGCAGATATAAAAGCAAAGATTGAAAGGAATAATTTTAATGACTACTTATTATACATTGTCATTTTTTTAATCCTGTTCATGTCGTTCTACTACTTTATCAATTAGTTTTTAGTCTATTTTGAAGCCCGTTTTTCCTATATAGGATTAAATGTCAAGTTTTTGTCAAGTTAATATTCAAAGGCTCAAAAACATTTGTTCTCATGGTTCAACCATACGTTGTGCAGGCAGGTTTAATATCGGCTTAATTTTGTGTCAAAACAAACTTAAACGATATAACCATGTTTTCTAATAAAAACACCTGTTTCATATTATTTTTCACTTTAATTTTAGCTATTGCAAGCTGTAGTAGTAGCTCCGGCAAGCCAGAGTCAGATAATGGCCCTGTGATTGTTGATGATAGCCCAACAGCTTCTGATGATACCTTAACAGTTGATGAAGATAGTAGTTCCGGAACTGCAAACCAGATAGATGTATCAAAGAATGATGATATTGGTGATGATGGAGGTGATACCGATAATTACAGTCTGGCGACCAATGCCACTAATGGTTCGGTAACAGAAGTTAGTGATGGTGTGTTTGAGTATATTCCCAAGGCTGATTATCACGGTTCCGATAGTTTTACCTACACGATTACAGATAAGGACGGGGATACAGATACAGCAACCGTGAATATTACGGTTAATGATGTGCCGGAAGGGCCAACAGCTGAAGACTTCAACAATATAGATCCAAATTTACCATCCTTTGTTTCCATAGATGACACTACGCCTGAAGGGAAAAAATGGGTGAAGTTAGAAGCTATGTCCGATGAATTTGATACCTGGGACTCTAATAAATGGTTCAAATCAACATGGAACTACGGTGTACCGGTATTTATGTCGAATTCCAATACGAACTCCGGTGTAGCTGATGGAAAATTATGGATTAAAGCCACGCTTAATGAAAGTAATCCGGAAGGCAGGTGGTTTCAAACGGCCAGGATTCATTCTAAAGAGGAAACCAGCTATCCCATGTATACCGAAGCCAGAATTAAGACGGCACATATTTCAGCATACAACACCTATTGGTTGAATAACGGAGATATCAATAACAGAGATGAAATTGATATTATTGAAAATAATTCCAAGCCCTCATGTGGTTGTCAACCGGATTTTCCCAATCAAATGAATTCCCAGTATTTCCAGGCCGATGCCAGTAAAACACCTCAAACGGTAAGAAAACATGGTAATTTCTTAAGGTCTGATTTGTCTGAGGTAAACCCTTTAAAAAATGTTGGCTGGAATGAAGATTACCATACCTACGGTGTCTGGTGGAAAGATTCTAAGAACATTCAGTTTTACCTTAATGGCGAACCGGCAGGAAGTGTTGTAGTAGGAGAGCACCTTGACGGGCAGACTTATGACCGGGAGTTTACAAGAGACTTAGAGATTATTTTTGATTTATGGACCAATGAAGCCAATTGGTTAGGAGGGTTACCACCAAAATCCGATTTAGGTGATAACGCTATAAACACCATGCGGGTTGATTGGGTCAGAACCTGGAAATTAGAAGATGAATAATGCTTTAAAACCAGATTAATAGCAGCCGGAGAATTGTAATTCTCCGGTTTTTTTATCCAAAGAAAATTAAAACACCAATTCCATTTTAATATCACTGCGTTCATATCTGCTATTCGATTCCACAGGAATTTCTATAAACCCAAACTTTCTATAAATGTAAATAGCATTTTCCAGTTTGGTGCTGGAATACAGAATAAGTTTGGGTAATCCCATGATATTTTTAGCATAATCAATGCAATACTCTAAAAGGTGTTGTCCGATTTTTTGCCCTCTGTACTCTGGTGATACGGCCATTTTGGTTAATTCAAACAAGCCGTTTTCGTCAATAGGCATAAGGGCAACCGTACCAACTACGTTACCCTCTATTTTGGCAAAGAAAATATGTCCGCCTTTATCGATAATGTATTTATTGGGTTTGCTTAAGACTTCTTCATCATAAGGTTCTACATAAAAATAAGTCTGTAACCATTCCCTGTTTAGTTCATAAAATGCTTTGGCGTATTGGTCTTTGTAAAAATCAATTTCTATGGATTGTATGTCGGTAGTATTCATTTTAATGTGATTTATTATGGTTCCACTTAAGCTTTTAGCTTTTAACTTGTTTTCAAGATTATTTAAATGCTCAATTAATGAGCTTGAATGTTCTGAAGTATATTCCTTTACTACAGTATCAATACTTTTCCAGATTGGTTTTAACCTTTCAAGAATGTTTTGCCCCTTATCGGATAGAAAGATTATTTTCTTTCTTTTATCCAGTTTATCAGACTTGTAAATGATATATCCTTTTGCATTTAGCTTATTAATTGCTTGTGTTATGGCAGGTTGCGTATATTCTAAAGACGTTTGTATTTCAGAATTTGTAACCCCGTTTTTGTTGCTTATTATTTTGAAAATGGGGAACAAGTGAGAATCAAAATCAATGTTATAATAACGATAAACCAACTGAGCTTCCCTTAAAACGAACTCACTCAATCTTTTTAACCTGGAACCTAAACCTAATTCTCCATAACCTCGCAATGCATCCATTATTAATAATATATTTATTTATATAAACACTTATGCAAATATATAAAATTTTCAATAAAGATTAAAAATAGCTTAGGCTTTAATAAAGTCCGTTACCAGGTAGGCGATAAGCTTACCCACTTGAGTTTCAGTTTTTCTTTTAGGAGCCGCTTCACAAATATGTAAGTATTGGGCGTTTTCATGGCTACCAAAAAAGCTGACAAATTTTCTGGCTTTATTGACGTTAAATCCGCTGGGGGTCATGGCACTACTAGGCATATTTTCAATGGCATCACAATCAATTTCAATGCCGAAAGGATCCTTGGAAACGTGTTTTAATGCGCGTTCCATTTGGGTATCAAATTCCAGATCATTTCTGATTTCAATACTTTCAAAGGTATTGTATTTAACAGCTTTAACTTTATTTAGTGTTGTAAGCGTTTTATCCGAGGTGTAATTTTCATGCAATCCGAAAATAAAATATTTATTCAAAAAGCCTTCTGCGAAAGCGTAGCTAAAGCCGTTTCCGCTATGGCGCCCTTCTTCGGGCCTAAAATCTGAATGCGCATCAAAATTAACAGCACTAACAGGTGTGTTTAAAGCCAATGAAGTACCTTTAATATTGCCATAAGCATTGTTATGGCCACCACCTATGATGATGGGTTTTTTTCCGGCAGCGACAATTTGATTTACCAAATAGGTGACATGTGCATCTATAGTGTTTACCAAATCGCGGGCTTTTTTTAAGTTTCTTTTACTGGTAACACTGAAGTTAGAAATTTGCTTCATTTCGTCACTAAAATCTAAATATCCCAGTATTAAAACGCTTTTTGCCTTAGTATATTTATTACTCTGTATATTTAGTAAAACCTTAAGGGAAGCTTCCCAGGCCTTTGCTGTTCCCGTTTTTCCATGGTTTGCAAAAACACCAACATCTTCGGGAATACCAAAAATTACATGGGTGACATCTAAATTTTTAAGTTGTTCGTATATGTTAGAAATGCGAGTTAATAATTTAACATGTTGACCAAATTTGGATTCGCCAACACGTTTATTTAATAGTTTATTTCTAGACGCATTATTAAATATAACCAGTTTGTCCATTAGGTAGTTATTTTGAATAAAAATACATCAATAATTATTTATAGCATTGCAAAAGTAAAATTAAACTTAAGAATTAATACTAACATTAAAAACAGTAATTATGGAAGGAAACAAAAGTAACATGAGGCTAAAAATTGCATTAGGGATTGCATTGGCTTTATTTTTAGGGGTAGGGTTTTACACTATGAATCTTTATAGTGACAGTAAAAAAAATGAGAACGATTTAAAAGCAGAAAAGCAGCTGGTAATGAACGATTTAAATGCTATGGCTAAACAATATGACGAGGCTATAGGTGAAAATGAAGCTGTTAGTAAAGATTTAGTTGAAGCCAGAGAAAGAATTCAAGGATTGATTGATTCTTTAAAGATCTCTGAAACTAATGTAAGAAGCTTATGGAGATATAAAAAGAAATACTTATCGCTTCAAAAAGAAATGGATGTTTTATTAGCGCAAAACGATTCCTTACGAGTGGAGAACTCTTATTTAGCAACTTCTTTAGACAGTACAAGAGTTAAGTTAGAAGAACGCACCATGTTTACCGATTCTTTATTAGTTCAAAATACTGCTTTAGCCGAAGTTGTTGAGAACGCTTCTATACTTGGCACAGTTGGTTTAAAAGGTTTTGGAGTTATTGAAAGGACTTCTGGTAAACTAATTCCAACAGAAAGAGCCAGTAGAACAGACAAGATCAGAGTTTGTTTTACCGTTGCTAAAAATAGCTTGGTACAAGCCGGAGATCACGAATTATATGTTCAGGTTATTGACCCTAAAAACAACACCTTAGGACTAAATGAGCAAGTGCAGTTTGAGGAAAAAACGTTAAACTACAGTATTATAAGTAAGTTTAACTACGAAAACGCAAACCTGAACATCTGCGAGTTTGTAACCGCCAAAGGACAGGATGATTTTGAAAAAGGACGTTATATAGTTAATGTGTTTAATGAAAAAGATTTAGTTTCAACCTCAGAGTTTACTTTAAAGTAAATATATATAACACTTAAAAACAAGGTCCCGGGTAAATTTGCCCGGGACCTTTTTTATATTACTATTATTTTACAGCTGAACAAGTATATTGGTAAATTGTAGAAAAATTGGTTGATTGCGGGTTAAACATATTATTTTTAGAGCGTCCAGATCTCTAACATAATTTCTTTGATTATTAATGAACCGTAACTTTTCATTCTTAAACTCATTTCTCAATGTTTCTGAGGAAACCTTCTTGGAATTAGAAAAAATTACCGAATTTAAAAGGATAAAAGCAGGAACTCAATTGGTTAAGTTAAATGAAGTTCCTTCAAAAATATACATGCTGGTTTCAGGTATTATAAGGTGTTATCTTACCACAGAAGACGGTAAAGAATACAACAAAAGTTTTTACCTGCCCACAAGTTTTGTAGCTTCCCTTACGGCCTTATTAAAAAACAAACCTTCTCAAATGGTTTTTGAAACACTCTCCGACTGTAAAATTTATGAAATTGATTACAGAGAATTAATGGCGCTTTCGCAAAGGGACAGAGCTATTAACAATTTGTATTCTAAGGTTTTGGAATTTGTTTACATTAAATATGAAAGGCGTTTGGTAGAATTAATGTCACTGGATGCCAAAGACCGGTATTTAGCTTTAAAAGAGCAAATCCCCAATGTTGATGACATCATCCCCCAATATCAAATAGCCTCTTATTTAGGTATTACCGCTGTGCAATTAAGCAGAATTAGAAAAAAAATGGACAGTTATTAACATTTGTTAATAATTAACAACGTGTTAAATAATATCTTTGGCTTGATTTCCTTTCGCAAATGTAAAATGTATAAAGGATTGATAGCTAACCAACCAAAAAAAACAGGTAATGTCTTACCTGTTTTTTTGTTTTCAATTATTTGAACAGAAGATACTATTTCAAACTACCAACCATATCTTCCGGCTTAACCCAATCATCATATTCTTCGGCAGTAACATACCCTAAATTGATAGCTTCTTCTTTTAGAGTAGTTCCGTTTTTATGAGCAGTATTTGCAATTTCTGCTGCTTTATAGTAACCAATTTTTGTGTTCAGTGCAGTAACCAGCATTAAAGAATTGTTTAATAATTCCTTAATAACTGCATGATTAGGCTCAATGCCCACAGCACAATTAACATCAAAACTTACACATGCATCGCCAATTAGTTGGGCAGATTGAAGCACATTGGCTGCCATTACGGGTTTAAATACATTTAGCTCATAGTGGCCTTGCGTACCGCCAACAGATACTGTTACATCATTACCAATTACCTGAGCACAAACCATGGTCAGCGCTTCACATTGCGTTGGATTTACTTTTCCCGGCATAATAGAACTTCCGGGCTCATTAGCAGGAATAATGATCTCTCCAATACCACTTCTGGGTCCGGATGCCATCATTCTGATATCATTAGCTATTTTATTTAATGAAACGGCCAACTGTTTTAAAGCGCCATGAGTTTCAACTAAGGCATCATGAGCTGCCAAAGCTTCAAACTTATTAGGTGCTGTAACAAATGGTAAATTGGTAAACTCGGCAATATATTCTGCTACACGCTTATCGTATCCTTTAGGCGTATTAAGGCCTGTTCCTACGGCAGTACCACCTAAAGCCAATTCACTTAAATGTGATAACGTGTTTTCTAAAGCTTTTAAGCCATGGTCTAATTGAGCCACATATCCGGAAAGTTCCTGTCCAAGTGTTAAAGGTGTGGCATCCATTAGATGGGTTCTGCCAATTTTAACCACATCTTTAAATGCATTCGATTTTTCTTTTAAAGTATCTCTGAGTTGTTCAACACCGGGAATAGTAACTTCCACTATTTTTTTATAGGCCGCAATGTGCATACCGGTAGGGAAGGTGTCATTAGACGATTGTGATTTATTAACATCATCATTCGGTTGAATGGTTTTTTCTCCTTCACCAATGACTTTACCGGCTATTTGATGAGCCCTGTTGGCAACCACCTCATTCACATTCATATTGCTTTGTGTACCGGAACCGGTTTGCCAAACCACTAATGGAAACTGATCATCATGCTTACCTTCTAAAATCTCGTCGCAAACCTGAGCAATTAAGTCGCGCTTTTCAATGGGTAAAACGCCAAGCTCACAATTGGTGTAAGCCGCTGCTTTTTTTAAGTATGCAAAGCCATAAACAATCTCTAACGGCATGGATGCAGACGGACCAATTTTAAAGTTATTTCTGGATCGCTCGGTTTGGGCTCCCCAAAGTTTATCAGCAGGAACCTTAACTTCGCCCATGGTATCTTTTTCTATTCTGAAACTCATTGTCTTATTTATTAATAATGAGCCACAAAGTTACTTTTTTTTAAATGTTTATTGATATGATTTTTGTTAGTTTTTACGGCTTGTTTTTAACAAAAAAATAAGAGTCGGCTCAAAAAAATGAATTATTTTTATAGAGATATGATTTATACCTTGCAAAGGGTATTTATTGAACAATTACTAATATTAAAGACAATAAAAATGGCAACAATTAGACTAGGGGATGTAGCCCCGGATTTTAGTGCTTTATCAACCGAGGGCACCATTAATTTTCACGACTGGCTAGGAGATAGTTGGGGAGTTTTGTTTTCTCACCCGGCAGATTACACGCCTGTTTGTACAACAGAATTAGGTACTGTGGCTAAATATAAAGCGGAGTTTGAAAAACGAAACGTCAAGGTGGTCGCATTAAGTGTAGACGGTCTTGACTCGCATAATGGCTGGGTAAATGACATAAATGAAACCCAGAATACCACGGTTAATTTTCCTATCATTGCCGATGAAGACAAAAAAGTATCCGAACTTTACGATATGATCCACCCGAATGCCGATAGTAATGCCACAGTGCGATCTGTATTTGTAATAGGTTCGGACAAGACCGTGAAATTAACAATTACGTATCCGGCTTCTACAGGACGAAATTTTGACGAACTATTGCGTGTCATAGATTCGCTACAATTAACAGCTTATCATAAAGTTGCAACACCTGCCAATTGGAATAACGGTGATGATTGCGTGGTAGTGCCTTCTATTGCTACTGAAGATATAGATGCGATATTCCCAAAAGGATTTAAGGAGGTTAAACCTTATTTACGTATGACACCGCAACCTAATTTGAATTAGTGAAAAACTCTGTTAATAATTTTTAATTTCATATTGTATAACAAATAGCTTTACATTATCTTTGCGCAAGATTTATAAAAGATAGCTTACTATTATGTTTGAATTTGACCAATATTTAGGATTTTTAGCATTTTTAACCATTTTGACCATTGGGTTCTGGTTAATGATATTTTTATTAACCTTTGTTATTCCTTATTGGATTGGAGGTTCTTTTATTGAAAGAATGAAAGAAATTAGAGAAGCGAAAAAAGCTAAGCGTCAGGAAGCATAGGAATTAAAAAAGATATAATTAAAAAGGAAGCTAATTTAGCTTCCTTTTTTTATGCTGTTAGGTTGGTTTTACATGTCCATACCGCCACCGTCAAAGCCATTACCGTTAGAGCGTTCTCTCTTTTTCTTCTGATTGAATCTATAAGTAAAGGACAGGTTATAGCTTCTGACTCCTCTAAACCGAATCTCCTGATGCGCGGTAAATGTATCAGAAGTAATTTTGTTTCTGTAAATCCCACTATTAAAAACGTCTCTAACATTAAAGGCAATAGAAGCTTTTTCTTTAAACAGATCTTTACTGAAAGCCTGATTTAATGTAAAGGTGCCTTGTCTGTTATTTTGGTTATCGTCTCTAGGGCCTCTATAGCTGGCTGTTGTTTGCCAGTCAATCTTAAAAGGCAATGTTAATTTATTCGTTAGACGCCCTTCCCAGGAAAAGCTATCTGCTCCAAGATCAACACCTTCAAAAAACCCTTCTCTTTTAAATTGATATAAATTAAAATCTGAGTTAATACGCCATTTTCTATTAGGGCTATAGTTTAAGTTAAATTCCAAACCATAACGGTCGTCGGTAGCTATATTCACAGGGCTACGTTGAATTACGGGAAATTCTTCACCGCCAACAATAGCAGTCTCTCCCGTTTTGGTACTTACAAAAGCAATTACATTTGTAGAGTGTCCGTAATATACAGCAGAACTTAAGGTAAAATGTCCAAACCGATTTAAATAACCTAATTCAAATCTTCCTGTGAATGTTGGATCCAAATCGGGATTTCCTTGAAATACGTTCGTAATACTTGACCTTGATGGGAATGGATTCATCATAAATCCACGCGGTCTTCTTAACCTTCGATTGTAACCAAACATGATACTTTCATCTTCACTAAGCTCTAAATTAATATTTACTGTGGGAAATAACCCGGCAATGCTTTTTCTATTAAAATCTCCTGTTGTAGGCTGATCCAGAGTGGTACGGGTATCTTCCATTCTCAACCCAAATAAATATGATAATTTACCTGTTCTACTACCAAATTGAGCATAAAAAGCATTTATGTATTGCTTAAAATTAAAGACATTTGAAAGCATATCATTCACTACAAATGCATTGGTGTTCTCATCTAATAACTCAACTCGATAATCGTTAGTCCTATCGTTAAAATCACCTCGATACCCTATTTCAAACTGACTGTTCTCACCTATTGGAACAACATAATCAGATCTTAAAAAGATTTTGGAATCTGTTTCAACTTGATCAACTATGTCTGTATCTATGCCATTAAAATTGATCAACGAAAATTCGCTATTGTCAGAATCCTCAAATTGAAAATCCAATGTTAAAATGTGGTCCGTCTTATCAAAATTTTTGGTGAAATTCAACGAATATTGGATCGTATTATTCTTTCCGAGTTCAGGATCTAATCTAATATTTGTTGTAGTGGTGTTATTTATTTTATCGAACTGGATCATTCTATTGAAGGAGTTCCATTCATTATCACTATCCCTGTAAACAACCGCAGCAGTTAACGAAGCTGTTTCATTGATATACCACTCAATACCGGCATTGGTTGTTATACCTTCACTAATTCTGTTCCAGTCTCTTTTTTCATCCAAATCTGGGGTGTTGATATCAAAATATTCCACATCATTATACCAATATCCGGGAGAATCATTGTATCTATAGGATGAGGTGTTAAAAAAGTTTACATCACCGGTTCTGTAGTTTATATTTCCTGAAATTCCCCGGCTTTCAGGATACCCTACGTTGGCAGTCATAGAACCGTTTAGGCCTTGTAATTTGCTTCGTCTCAAAATAATATTTAAGATACCCGCAGTGCCTTCGGCTTCATATCTGGCAGAGGGTGACGTGATAACCTCAACTTTTTCAATAGCTTCGGCAGGTAATTGTTGTAAAGCCTCCGCTGAGTTTAGGCCCACCAAACTCGATGGTTTTCCATTAATTAATATCCTGACATTGTCGTTTCCTCTTAAAGCAATACTTCCTTCGGCATCTACAGAAACCGATGGTACGTTATCCAAAACATCACTCACAGTACCGCCACTAACAGTAAGGTCTTTACCAACGTTATAGATCTTTTTGTCAAGCTTGATTTCAACCGTTGTTCTTTCCGCAATGACCTCAACTTCTCCCAAAGACTCCACATCAATTTCCAATTCAAAAACCCCTATGTTTTCACTTTTTGTAATCTGCCGGTTTGAGATCTTTATGGTTTTAAACGAAATGTATTCAATAGAAATATCATAGACACCTTTCGCTACCGGAATGCTGAAGTTACCTTTTGTATCCGTGATGCCACCTGCAACAATTTTATTTTCTTTTTTACTGAAAAAAGAAATGGTGGCATATTCTAAAGGGTCTTTAGTTTCTTTATCAATGATCTTTCCGGTTATAATGGCATCTTTTATACCGGAAAACTCAGCATTTGAGGTTTCCTTGGCTTTAGGTTGTGCGGTTGCAGTAGATGCAAATAATGCAAATAAAAGGCAGATGGCCAGAAGTCTTTTCATCAAAAACGTTTAATGCTTTAGACCGCAAATGTAACCTATGGTTTAGTTAGAATTGGTTAAAATTCTGTTAATAGAATTTAAGAATGTTAAATTAGTCTATACTAAGTATATACAATGTTTAGCAAGTAATGACATGCTAAAAAGAAGCACAATGAAGAAGTACCCGGATTAAATTATTTCTAATATCTTTTCTGTAGGTCTTCCAATAACTGCTTTATCACCATTTATAACAATGGGTCTTTCAATAAGTTTTGGATGTTCTGCCATAGCTTCTATAAGATCGGAATCACTTAGATCCTTTCCTTTAAATTTTTCTTTCCAAATGGCTTCGTTCTTTCTAACCAGCTCAATTGGTTTAATTCCTAAAAGATTAATGATTTCCTGTAATTCTTCTTTGGAAGGAACGGCTTCTAAATATTTTATAATTTCAAAATCTTTGCCTGAAGCTTCTAAAACACCTAACCCTAAGCGGGATTTGCTACAGCGATTGTTATGATATATTTTGATCATTATATATGGATGTTAAATTTTTTTAAATCTACAATTAGTTGTTCCGGACTTTTAAAACGAATGCCATTGATCCCTAAGTTATTAGCAGCCTCAATGTTTCTGGCATTATCATCTATAAAAATGGCATTTTCAGCTTTTATATCAAATCGATTTAGGGTTAAGTGGTAAATGTCATCAAAAGGCTTCCTGGTTTTTTCTTCACCCGAAACGATGATACCTTCAAACCATTGTAAAAACTCAAACCTGTCTAATGCAATAGGGAAGGTTTCGGCGCTCCAGTTAGTCAAAGCCACCACTTTGAAGTTATTTGAATCAATAAGTTTTTTTAAAATCGCGACTGTACCTGAAATAGCATCGCCTAACATTTCTATCCATCTGCCGTAAAACATTCTAATAAGCTTTTCATGTTCAGGAAACATAGCTACACGCTCTTCAGTTGCTTTTGCCATAGGGTAACCGGCATCCTGGTTTTCATTCCAATCACTGGTGCAGATAGTATCAAAAAACCATTGCATTTTTTCCCGGTCGCCGTTAAATTCATCTAAGAAAACATATTCCGGATTCCAATCGATCAGAACGCCTCCAAGGTCGAAAATAAAAGTATCTATTTTGTTCATAACTGGTCTGTTTCTTCTTGTTTTTGTCCCATCATCATTAAGTATGATTTCAGGAACGGATCTATGTCACCGTTCATTACGGCGTCTACATTACCTGTTTCATGCGACGTTCTAACATCCTTAACCAATTTATAGGGATGCATCACGTAATTACGAATTTGACTGCCCCATTCAATTTTCATTTTACCGGCTTCAATATCATCTCTTTGGGCACGTTGTTTTTCAAGCTCTATTTCATATAACTGAGAGCGTAACATTTGCATGGCCCGTTCTCTGTTATCATGCTGCGAACGGGTTTCAGAACATGAAATTTGTATGCCTGTCGGTTTATGGACCAGTTGCACCTTGGTCTCAACTTTATTTACATTTTGTCCACCGGCACCACTGGATCTGGCTGTAGTAATTTCAATATCAGCCGGATTGATTTCTATTTCAATAGTATCATCCACTAACGGATACACGTAAACCGATGCAAAACTGGTATGACGTTTAGCATTGCTGTCAAACGGAGAAATTCTCACCAATCTGTGTACGCCATTTTCACCTTTCAACCAGCCAAAAGCAAAATCCCCTTCAATCTCTAAGGTCACCGTTTTAATGCCGGCAACATCACCTTCCTGATAGTTTAATTCTTTTACTTTATAGCCATTTTTTTCAGCATACATTAAATACATACGCATCAACATACTGGCCCAGTCACAACTTTCGGTACCTCCAGCACCGGCGGTGATTTGAAGAACTGCGCTTAAACTATCGCCTTCATCCGAAAGCATGTTTCTAAACTCTATATCTTCAAGGATAGTGGCAGATTTTTCAAAATGAGCTTCTACTTCTTCAGCAGAGGTTTCACCCTCCTTATAAAACTCATACAACACTTCTAAATCTTCTATTTGCGATTTAATTGTGCTGTAATCTTCAACCCATTTCTTTTTAACCCGGAGCGATTTCATAACCACTTCAGCAGCTTTAGGGTCATCCCAAAAATTGGGATCGAAGGTTTGTTCTTCTTCGTTTTGAATTTCAATAAGCTTTCTATCTATGTCAAAGATAGTGCCTTAGTTTGTCAAGGCGGGTATTAAGATCTTTAATTTGATCTGATGTAATCATAGTAACATTTGTTTGGAACAAAAATAGAATTTATTGTGATACTGTAACTATTATTTTCATGTGTTTTATTATGGTTGAGGTTTTGCATTTGAAAGATAATCTGAACGCTTTAAAAAAAAATATTTTTGTAATTATTTATTTTGCTCTATTTTCAAACGGAATTAAAAGAAATAGTAGACTGATTTATATGCGAAAAAGCTTAAAAAACTTTTCTGTTATGATTCCTGGGGGGGAATCAAATTTGCTAACATATGTTGTAAATTGCTTGTCTGAAATTAAGGGTGTAAAAATCTATGCCCTTTCCAATAATAAAAACGATTTTGTTAGAAAGTCCAGAAAAGTAAAAAACTTTTCATATTACCCTAAAGCAGCTAATGAGACAGAATGGGTTTCGAATTTAAATGAAGAACTTAAAAAATTTGAAATAGATGTTATAATGCCCATAGATGAATATGGGATATTAACTTTGATAAAAAACAAGTCGATTTTACTTCAGAATAGTAAGTTGGTCCTTTTACCGGAACTAAATACTTTTAATACGGCAAACAATAAAGGACTGTTGTCAAAGCACTTGCAGTCTTTTCAAATTCCTGCACCAAAAACAATATTATATAATACCACTGATGATCTAAGTACCCTGCCTCTTGAGTTCCCTGTTTTGATGAAACCTTTTGAAGGTGGCGGTGGAGGTAAAGGGATTATTTTATTAAAGGATAGTTTATCTGTTAAAAACTTTTTTTCATCAAATAAGGTAGAATTCCCTTTTTTAATTCAAAGTTATATTCAAGGGTATGATATAGATTGCAGTGTTTTATGCAAAAATGGCAAAATTTTGGCTTTTACGATTCAAAAGGGGATTTTGCAGGGTGACAGTGAATTTGAACCAAATATTGGACTGGAGTTTTTGCATGAAAAAGAACTATATATAGTTGTTAAAAAATTAGTTAAATCACTTAATTGGTCCGGCATAGCACATATTGATATGCGTTATGATGTTAATGACAAAACATTTAAAGTTATCGAAATTAATCCCAGGTTTTGGGAAACAACCGAAGCATCTGAAATAGCAGGAGTAAATTTTCCATATTTATATTGCCTTGAGCGTTTGGACATAGCATTTGGTAAGCCTGAATACAGAAATATTAAGTTTATGGACTTAAGGGGTATTGGAAAAACATTTAGAAACAATAAGTTGTTTTTATTTAAGATTAAGTTTTTATTGCGCAATACGCCCATAAAATACTACTTAAAAGACCCTTTACCATTTCTGAATCTTATAAGAGATAAAATAAGAAGTTTATTACCCGGTTAATTTTTAGTCGTAATTTTTTTCGATAAAAATTGATGTGAAGCACAGGTGAAAAATAGCATCCAACTGGTAATTCCTAAAAACTTAAAACTATCCTCAATAAAGTATTCTAACCCGCTATTTTCAAAAACCATATCAATAATTAAGGACATTCCTAAAAAAAAGCAGGCCGTAATGAATATGTAATAATGCACACTCAAAAGTATTTTATAAAACCTGAATAAATACCAAAAAGTGAGTAGTATGTAAAGTATTAAAACAATATTTTGGGCATGCTCAAATGGCATAATTAAATATATAGCATAGTCATGTATCATAAACAAGTCATCTAAGAGAAGTATAGAAGAAAAGATACCTGACACTAATAAAAATAAGGCTGATTTTCTATTGGTACGATACAATAGAATTCCTGAAAAAAAACAAACACTACTCGCCACACACCACATTAGAACACCCAGGTTTGAGAGTACTCCGGTAAAAGGGCTTGCGTTATATATTTTTGCAGGATCAGCTGTAAATTTTGCATATGTAATATTATATAAAGTACCTAAAACATAAACAGTACAAATTATTAATAAAGTAGCAGCATAAGTAAGTACGATAACCTTATATTTGTTGGTCATAAGTTTTATATTTCAAATATCAGCGCCTAAATTAACAAAAAAACCTTTTCCTACAAATAATGTAGGTTTATAAAACAAAAAATGATTGACTTAAGAAGTGATACTGTTACTAAACCAACAAAAGACATGTTGAAAGCTATAATGCAAACCAAAGTTGGTGAAGATGCTTTTATAGAAAACTAAACAGTTAATAAACGGCAGCTGGAAGTTACTAAAATGTTTATGGTATTATGACCAACCAAACGGTTCTAAATTGTAGCCAATTAAATACTTTCAGGGTTAAATACAAACTTGCCTATATTAAGTTTAAATTTTTAATTGGAAAAATTCAAATTCGGTTTCTATATATAATACAAGGGCGTAAATAAAAATTGCAATTCCAAGCATTTCCATGAGTTCCTCAATACTTGTAAATATGTAGTATATAATATTATGTTCTCTGGTAGTATAGATAATCTGTGCTTGAAATAGTTCCATTCCAATGGCTCCTCCTACATAAATTATTCCTGAGACTATGAATAATGTCCTGATGTTTTTTTTAAGATTCCAAAGAAACCTGATATAAACTAAACCTAAAACTGCTACGAATAATGAATATGGTATTACCCAGGCAAAAAATAACATTCCAGTAGTGTTAAGCCTGCTCTGCACATAATAATCAATAGTTTCATGAAATTCTATGATTTCATCAAAAAAGAGAAATAAAAATACTAATGATAAAAATAACCACTTTCTGGAATTACTTTTACTAAGGTTATTATCAGTAGAAATTATAAATAGCAGAATGGAACATAATAAGATGGCTACGGCTGAGTATGCCGTTGGGACACTATTTTCATAATTGAAATTGAAAAATGTGGTTAATTTATTTATTATAGGGTTATCAAGTTCAAGATAAACCCGTAAAAAGATATCCACCACGTTTAAAAGGAATAGCAATGCAATTATTACTAAAAGGAATTTTAATATGCTTTTCGCACTTAGTTGTATATTCATGATAAATTATTAACTATTATATAAATTAAATTTAATTAGAAGTTAAATGTTGAATTAACGATGAAACACATGCATTATCGTTAAATGGCTATTTTGAGCATTGCCAAAGGGCTTTATGAAACATTTTGGGCAGGTTATAAATCCTTGATTATTAGTGTAAAATAAAAAAATATCTCATACTAATAAAAGAGGTTTTCTATTGATATGGTAAAGTATAATTCCCACAAAAAACAAACATTGTTAACAACTAATCATACATAGTAGAATATCCAAATTTGAAAAACTCCAATAAAAGGGGTTGTTTATTTTAACCTGATCTGCGGTAAATTTTGCTTATGGAATATTGTACGAAGCACTTAAAACATATACTGCACGAATAATTAATAATCTAACCGGTATACTTAATCATGATTAGTTTATGTTGGCTGGTCATAAGTTTTATATTTGAAATTTAACCGTCTGAATTAATAAAAAAAGATGTTTTCTATAAAATAGTATAGATTCATTAAACCATTAATTGCTAATAGTTTTATTGTTTATTCAACTGAAAAAGTGGTAATAGCATGTAATGGGATACCAGATTCTGAAACCCCTTGTATTTCTATAAGATAGTCACTGTCCGTATCTGAGGTGAAAAAGGAAATATCTTTCCCAAAGTCTGAGTTAACAACAATTTTTGGCTCCCAATGCAATGTGGTTCTTACATCTTCTTCAGCAAATTCATCAAAACCGTTAATATGGTCAGGAGCATAAAATTCTTTTGCCGTGTAAAAGCCTTGTGCCGCAAAGTCTATAATACCGGGCTTTCTTTTTGCCATCCTAAGAAGTTCATTTGTAGTCCTTTCACCAGTTTTAGTATATATGGCTATGACGCCACCTGAGCTTCTGGGGTAAAATGTAGCATCAGCTCCCTTTAAAATATCTATAAAAGAAACTTCTGTTGTATGCATTTTGCTCAGAATCCCTATGTTAATGGGTATTTGATCTAAAAGAACCAAAGGAGGCACAGAGTTACCTCTTATACTTACAACTGTAGTGCCATTTGGTGATTCGTAAGCGTTTACTCCGGGTATAGCACCCGACCCTATAGCTTCTATAAGGTTTTGTCCGCTATCAAAAAAATCAACTTCAAAGTCTAATCTATGTGTGGTTATACCATGATTGGTGCGGTTATTCAGTTCTTCGGTTCGTTTTTCTGCTTCACTTTCCAATTGTGCGATGACCATAACTTCTTCTAATCGTTCCCGTTTCTTATTTATTTCAAAATTGAGCTTTCTAATATATTTGTTGATCTTAAGAAAGTTTTCTAGTTGTATACCTTCATTCTGGTTATCCTTAAAAATATTAGTTCTACTGATTTCAGGGCTGTTATCATTATGGCTAATAGTGATATGTAAATTCCGATGGATATCATCTTTAGATTTAAAATGAGAGGTCCTGGATTCTACAATGGTCTGTACCGAGTCGAAAAAAATAAACGGTCCATATTCAAAATTCCCCATGGCATCTGTTTTCTTAATAGGTTCTTGCGCTATATTTTCATTGTAAAACGTTAACCTGGTAGAAGCCGCCGGTACAGGATTATAAGGGGATTGTAACTTTCTAATTTTCCCGGAGATATAAATGCCTTTTTCTGGTTCAAATTGGTGCCATTCTTTATTGTAAAGTATATCTTTCCAGGTAAAACGTCTCCAACCGTTTGTGAGCATTGTTAAATCTAATAAATGCAATTTTTTGAGTTCATCTTTCCCGTTAAAAAAGTAGCCGGGGTTTTCAATCGCGCCTCTTAAATCAGAATTTAATAACAGATAGGTTTTTATGTTTTTATGGTATTTACTATAAGGGAAAGCGTTTAAATCCCTTATACTCATAGACAAGCGGCTGGGTAAGACATCCCCATTATGGGCTTTAGTAAGTATGTTTAGGGTCTGCTTTTGCCTGTTGCCTAAAGATTTTTTACTTTCATTAATCTCAATAGTTCCTTTATTGTTATCATTAGATACAAAAACCAGGCGTTCGCAGGTAGGGTTCCCAGAGGCATCAAAAAGTGTTAAATGAGCCACACCATCTTTTAGATCATTGGTTGGTATTTTTAATGTGTAGTTGGCTTCTACACGATGTTGAAATTTGCTAAAAACCAGTTTACCTCTTTGGTGCAAAACCAAATATGTATTGTAAAGTCCATTATGCCTGTTTGATCTCACATCAACTAAAAGTTCTCCTTCTGAGTTTGCAACTTCCAGGGTATGACCATCAGGAATGGCATTGGGTATGGGGTATTCATACTCCACACCATTAAAAATTAATTTTGCATGGTAGGCTTGGTTAGGTTCAGGCTTTAAGGTAAATATTCCCAAACCAAACGTTGTTGTTTTAAATTCTGAAACTACTTCGTTATTGCTGTTGTATATTTCTCCGGAGAGATTAATATCATTGGTCCCGATATTTTTAACTTTAATGGCAACTCTACTTCTAATACCTTTTACAAGGTCTCCACCTTCGGGATAAAAATGCAAATCGGGTTTTATCTGTTTAAAATCATCAATTGTTTTGATATCCTTGTTTTTAGCTTGTGGTATGCCCTCAATACTGTCCTTTTTTTCTAATGATAAAATATTTATTTCCTTTTTAAAGAAATAGTCTGAACTATAGTTTCTCATATAATTCGTATAAGCTCTTAAAAGGTATTTACCTGATTTCCAATCTTTGCCAATTCTAAAATCACCGGCAGCGGAAATATTATTTGTAAAAAGCTTCTTCTTTGAAACAATACTGTCCTTTTCATCAATTAACTCTACATGAATCACCCAACTTTTTGTACTTTTTTCATGCGTGATACCATCAACTAAATAGCTTGTAAACCATATGTTTTCATCCAAGGAATAGTAAGGTTTATCAGTATGTACATAAATCTTTTCAGGAGCATTTAGACTATAGTCATTGAGACTTTCATCAACTAGTTGAGAAAAATTATTTCTAGTATAAATTGAAAATGAGCAAAAAATAATACAGACTGTAAAAAGAATAATGTTTTTTTTCATTTTGAATTAAGTTGAAGAAATTACTTATTAAAGATAAAAAAATATGAATTACTTAGCTTATTTTTAACACCATGTTAATAGACTTAAGAAGCGATACCGTCACCAAGCCTACAAAAGGCATGTTGGAAGCCATGATGCATGCCAAAGTTGGTGATGATGTTTTTAGAGAAGATGAAACAGTTAATAAACTGGAGCAGCGAGTTGCCAAAATGTTTGGAAAACCAAAGGCATTGTTTTTTCCAAGTGGCACTATGGCCAATCAAACGGCTCTAAAATTGCATACCAGTCCGGGAGAACAAGTTATTTGCGATAAGTATGCCCATATTTATAATTACGAATCTGGAGGTGTTGCCTTTAACAGTGGAGCTTCCTGTAAATTGATTGATGGGAATAGCGGGATGTTTACGGCGGAACAGGTTAAAGAAGCTATTAACCCGGGTGACTATTGGTATGCTCCATCAAGTTTAGTAGCTGTAGAAAATACTACTAATAAAGGCGGTGGTGCTTGTTGGAATTTTGATGAGTTACTTAAAATTAGAAATGTTTGTAATGATAGCTATTTAGGTCTTCACTTAGATGGTGCCAGATTATGGAATGCTTTAGTAGCTAAAAATGAACCTGCAAGTCAATACGGTGCCATTTTTAATACGATTTCTGTGTGTTTAAGTAAAGGACTAGGATGTCCCGTTGGCTCTGTTTTGGTAGGCGATGAGGATCTGATGAAAAACGCTTTAAGAATTAGAAAAGTCTTTGGCGGTAATATGCGTCAAGCCGGTTATTTAGCTGCAGCCGGACTTTATGCACTGGACAATCATATAGAGCGACTGGCAGAGGATCATAAAAAAGCAAAAGAAATAGGCGAGGTGTTATCTCAACTTTCAATTATAAAAACCGTGGAGCCCATTGAAACCAATATCGTGATTTTTGAACTGAATAATGATATAAACGAAAATGTATTCGTTCAAAAATTAGCAGATAAAAACATTCACATCATCAGTATGGGAAGCAATAAATTAAGAATGGTGACGCATTTGGATTACACGGATGCTATGCACGACATAATACTAAGCTATTTAAAGGATATGTAGTTTTGTCTACCATCTTATTTGAACATATCCATTCCCGGAATGTTCGGCAAGCCTTCTTTAGCCACAGCAGCTAATTCTGATTCATTGACCTTTGTAGCCTTTTCAATAGCTTTGTTTAAGGTTAAAATCAGGTAATCTTCAAGTTGTTCTTTATCCTGAAGCAGTTCATCATCAATGGTAATAGACTTAATTTCCCTGTTAGCAGTAAGGGTCACACTTAGTTTATTATCGGAACTTTGTTCATCAACTAAAACAGTATCCAAGCGTTTTTTGGTCTCTTCAACTTTTTTCTGGGTTTCCTTGAGTTTCCCCATCATATTCATCATATCTCCAAACATAAATCTCTGATTTAATAGTAAAGATGCAAATTTAATAGGTAAATTTATCTCAAAGAAATTTTAATATGAAAAATGGATGCTTTATTTTATTCTTAAGCCTTATTTTTGCGCTTTCCTGTAAAAAAGAAACCAAAATGACAGAGAAGAACATTCTTGAGACCCCTCCTGTTGCAAAAAAAGAACCTAAAAAACTTAGTATTCATGATGATACTAGAATTGATAATTATTATTGGTTAAACCAAAGGGAAAACCAGGAAGTTATTGATTATTTAAATGCAGAGAATGCATATACCAAACAAGTAATGAATCATACAGAATCTTTTCAAAATACTTTATTTGAAGAGATGAAATCCAGAATTAAACAAGATGATACTACCGTTCCTTATAAGCTGAATGGCTATTGGTATAAAACACGTTATGAAAAAGACAAGGACTATCCTGTTTATGTCAGAACCAAAGAAACCATAGAGGCAGAAGAGGAGATCTTATTTGATTGCAATAAAATGGCAGCGGATCATACTTATTTTAAGTTAGGAGGTATTGCCATAAGTCCGGACAATAAATTAGCCGCATTCACTACCGATACGGTAAGCAGACGTCAATATACCATCCAGATAAAAAATCTGGTAACCGGTGAGGTTTTGGATGATAAAATTATGAATACTACAGGAAGTGTTACATGGGCCAATGATAATAAAACCTTGTTTTATGCTATAAAAGATGACGTGACGCTCAGGTCACACAAAATTTTTAAACATATATTAGGAACTGGTGCTGAAGAAGATGTAGAGGTATTTCATGAAACAGATGATACTTATAATACTTTTGTTTACAAATCTAAGTCACGTAAATATATTGTAATTGGTTCTTCAAGTACATTATCTACTGAATACCGGGTTCTAAGTGCTGATGATCCTGACGGTGAGTTCCAGGTATTTCAAGAGCGCCAAAAAGATCTGGAATACAGTATTGCACATTACAATGGCTATTTTTATATAATGTCCAATTCAGATGGCGCCACCAATTTTAAGCTATCGAAAACGGACGAACATCATACAGGTATTAACAATTGGGTAGATGTTATTCCTCACAGAGAGGACGTTTTATTGGAAGATATAGAGATTTTTAAAGATTATCTGGTGGTTAATGAACGGGAAAACGGCTTGAATAAACTCAGGATTATCAGTTGGGATGGAAAAGAGGATTATTATGTGTCATTTAACTCCGAAACTTACACAACTTATATTGGTAACAATCCGGATTTTAATAGCCATACATTACGTTATGTTTATAATTCACTTACCACCCCCAGTTCGGTCATTGATTATGATTTAAAAACCAAACAAAGTGAAGTTAAAAAAGAGCAAGAGGTTTTAGGTGGGAAATTCGATAAAAATAATTATGATTCGACCAGAATCTGGGCAACGGCCAGGGATGGTGTGAAAATACCGATCTCTTTGGTCTACAAAAAAGGAATCAGCCTTGACGGTACTAATCCTTTGTTACAATATGCATATGGATCATACGGTTCCACTATAGACCCGTCTTTTTCAACCATTAGGTTGAGTTTGCTGGACAGAGGATTCATTTATGCCATTGCTCATATTAGAGGCGGAGAGTATTTAGGAAGGGATTGGTACGAGAACGGTAAGCTATTGACCAAGAAAAACACGTTTCATGATTTCATTGATTGCTCGAAATATTTAATTGAGCAAAAATACACTTCCGAGGAACATTTGTATGCGTATGGCGGTTCGGCAGGAGGGTTGCTTATGGGAGCCATTATCAATATGAATCCGGAATTGTATAACGGTATTTTGGCAGCGGTTCCATTTGTAGACGTGGTAACAACCATGTTAGATGATACGATACCATTGACCACAGGTGAATATGATGAATGGGGAAACCCGAATAACCAGGAGTATTATAACTATATGAAATCGTATTCTCCGTATGATAATATTGAGGCTAAAGCATACCCCAATATGATGGTTACAACGGGTTTACATGATTCACAGGTGCAATATTGGGAACCTGCGAAATGGGTAGCTAAATTAAGGGATCTAAAGACCGACTCTAATCTGTTATTACTTTATACGGATATGGATTCAGGTCATGGCGGTGCGTCCGGCAGATTTGAAAGTCTGAAAGAGATTGCCATGGAATATGCATTTTTATTAGATTTGGAAGGTATTGATGCATAATAAAAAAAAATATATTATTTTTGTCAGGTTTTAAGTCTCATTTTAGTAATATTATAAGGCTTATAAAATTCATTTAATGAAACAAGATACTAAGGTTTTTAATAGTTTATTAGATTTAATAGGCAATACACCACTTGTTAAGCTTAATAAAATAACCTCAAAATTTAAAGGTGATTTTTACGCAAAGATCGAATCCTTTAATCCGGGACATTCTTCAAAAGACAGAATAGCACTTTACATCATTGAACAAGCCGAAAAGAAAGGTATTCTTAAACCAGGCGATACTATTATAGAAACAACCTCAGGTAATACGGGGTTTAGTTTGGCTATGGTAAGTATTATCAAAGGTTACGAATGTGTTTTAGCGGTGAGTTCCAAGTCGTCGCCAGATAAAATAGATATGCTTAAGACTATGGGTGCTAAAGTGTATGTATGTCCGGCACACGTAAGTGCTGATGACCCAAGGTCTTATTATGAAGTGGCAAAACGTTTGCATGCGGAAAGAAAAGGTTCCGTTTATATAAATCAATATTTTAACCAACTTAATATAGATGCACATTATCACTCTACAGGCCCGGAAATCTGGAATCAAACTGAAGGGGCAATAACGCATCTTGTTGCTTGTAGCGGAACCGGAGGAACTATTTCCGGAACTGCCAAGTATTTAAAAGAACAAAACCCGAATATCAAAATCATTGGTGTAGATGCTTACGGTTCTATTATCAAAAAGTACCATGAAACCAGAGAATTTGACGAAAAGGAGATTTATCCTTATAGAATAGAAGGTTTAGGCAAAAACTTAATTCCTGCAGCTACTGATTTTGACACCATTGATGAATTTGTTAAAGTAACAGATGAAGATAGTGCACATACTGCCAGAGAAGTAGCTAAAACAGAGGGCATGTTTGTGGGATATACGTCCGGAGCAGTTGTTCAGGCGTTAAAACAACTTGATGAAGCAGGAGCATTTAAAGAAGGAGATAAAGTTGTGGTTATTTTCCCGGATCACGGTTCCCGGTACATGAGCAAAGTTTACAGTGATAAATGGATGAATGATCAAGGCTTTTTTGACAGTATTCATGAGGAATCTGCCGAAAAAGTTCAATACATAAAGTAACAACATAATTGTTTAAAAAAGAGATTACGTTTTGTTATAAAAACAGAATTTAATCTCTTTTTTTATTTTGTAAATAATTGAACGCTAAAAATTATGTTCAAATCATTAAAATATTTAATTTTGCACGAACTAACTAGGGCCTAAACTAATAAAGATTTCTATCTAAATAATGTTATTTAGTTAATTTGTTATTGCACTTACCTAATTAGTTCATCTTAAAATTTAATAGCGATAAGATTATAATAAATGAAAGATTTATTTGAAAAGATTTATAAGGATAAAGGACCATTAGGAAAATGGGCGGCTCAGGCAGAAGGGTATTTTGTATTTCCTAAATTAGAAGGAGAAATTTCAAATAGAATGAAATTTCAGGGAAAAGACGTTATTACATGGAGTATTAATGATTATTTAGGATTAGCAAACCATCCCGAAGTTAGAAAAGTTGATGCTGAAGCTGCTGCCCAATACGGCTCTGCTTATCCAATGGGCGCCAGAATGATGTCCGGGCACACGGATTTACATGAAAAACTTCAGGATGAATTAGCGTCATTTGTTAAAAAAGAAGCAGCCTATCTTTTAAATTTCGGATATCAGGGGATGGTATCAACTATTGATGCACTGGTTGCTAAAGATGATATTATTGTTTATGATGTTGATGCCCATGCTTGTATTATTGATGGGGTACGTTTGCATATGGGTAAACGTTTTACATACAAACATAACGATGTTAACAGTTTAGAAAAGAACTTAGAGCGTGCCACTAAAATGGCTGAACAAACCGGAGGCGGTATTTTGGTTATTTCAGAAGGTGTTTTTGGAATGCGTGGTGAACAGGGGCGCTTAAAAGAAATTGTAGCTTTAAAGAAAAAATTTAATTTCAGATTATTTGTTGATGATGCTCATGGTTTTGGAACTTTAGGAGCAACAGGTGCAGGAGCAGGCGAGGAGCAAGGTGTTCAGGATGGTATCGATGTATATTTCGCGACATTTGCCAAATCCCTGGCAAGTACAGGTGCTTTTATTGCAGGTGATCAGGAAATTATAGATTACTTAAAATATAACCTTCGTTCTCAAATGTTTGCTAAATCGCTTCAAATGCAATTAGTAGTTGGAGCACTTAAGCGTTTGGAAATGCTTAAAACCATGCCTGAATTAAAGGCTAAACTATGGGAGAATGTAAATGCTTTACAATCCGGTTTAAAAGAAAGAGGTTTTGATATCGGAACCACGCAAAGTTGTGTGACACCCGTTTATTTAAAGGGAAGTATTCCGGAAGCCATGGCTTTAGTTAAAGATTTGCGTGAAAATTATGGTATTTTTTGCTCCATTGTAGTGTATCCGGTGATCCCAAAAGGATTGATATTATTACGCTTAATACCTACGGCAACGCATACTTTAGAGGATGTAAACGAAACACTGGCTGCTTTTGAAGGTATTAGGGACAGACTTCAAAATGGAACTTATAAACGCTTATCAGCTGCAGTTATGGCGGCTATGGGAGAATAGTGATAGAAAATAAATATAGAGTAAACGAAAAGTCCGATTATAAATCGGACTTTTTTATACTAAACTCTTTCTATAGGTTTTTCTACGTTTGTATACTACCGGGTTAAAATGCTTCCAAATTTGATGGATAGCAATGTTATCTTCTAATTCCGGAGTTCTAAAGCAATTTATGATGCCTTTCTCTGTAAAAGTCTTATAGTACTCGTTAAAAATTACAGCATGAACACCTTTATTTTGATAATCAGGATGAATACCTATCAAATAAAAGATCACATCTTTACTGTGCTTTTTAGCTTTTAAAATATGTGAAAACCCAAACGGGAACAGTTTACCATTAGCTTTTTGCAAAGCTCTGGCAAAGGCAGGCATAACAATAGCAAAACCAATAAGTTCATCATCTTTATCAACAACAAATTTGATGTATTCCGGGTTTACAAAGCTTATAAACTTCTCTTTAAAATATGCTTTTTGAATATCTGTGATCTCTACAAAAGAAGCCAATGAAGCATATGACTTATTAAAAAGGTCGAACATTTTATCCGTATAGGGCATGACCTCTTCGGTTTTTGTGAATGTCAGAGCTTTAAGCTGATAGCGTCTCTTTATTAGAGCCTGGGCTTTAGTAAAGGTCTCCGGGTTTACATTGCTAAATAGGAATTTACTTTCGGAATACGCTTTTTCTACCTTGTAACCCGCCGCTTCATAATGTTTCACGTAATAAGGGTGATTGTACCAGGTAATCATAGGTGCTATAGAATCAAAACCTTCGGTCATAACACCCACTTTGTCCAGGTTTGAAAAGCCTACCGGACCTTCTGTATATTGCAGATTATGAGCTTTTCCAATATCTTCAACCTTATTAAACAAAGCTTGAGAGACTTCTAAATCATCAATAAAATCAAACCATCCAAAACGCATTTTTTGTTGGTCCTGGTCTTTTACTTCAAGCCAGTTAATAATGGCGGCCACCCTTCCTACAACACCATTGTCTTTATATGCTAAAAATAACCTGGCTTCGGCATCCTTAAACACTGGATTTTCGTTTTTATCAAATGTTTTTAATTCCTGATTAATAATGGGGGGAGTCCAAAATTTGGAATCCTTGTACAGTTTGAATGGAAATTTTACAAAAGTCTTTAAATCTTTTTTAGAGCTGACTTCTTTAATAGTAATCATATGCAGTTAACGCCTTTGGTTGTTAGTTGTCGTCAAAATCTATCGCTTTCTTTTTTTGTTTTCTTATTTTATTGTCATCAGAATCATCGCCTTTTTTCTTCTTTCTTTTAACTTTTGAGTTGTTTCTTCTATCTCTTCGTTTTCCTTCATCATTCACATTGGTGCCATTATCCATCAGTGGATCTTTATGAAAATCCAATCGGTAGGAAGCGCCAATACCGGCATTAAAAACGGAGGGTGTGTCTTTAGTATTAAACGTTAAGGCTGCGTCTAACTGAAAATTTTTCCCTAATAATCGAGCGCCTCCAACCCTAAAAAGGTTATCGGCGTAAAAATCACTTTTAATGCCTTGTACTTCTCCAAAAATAACCCATTTAGGATTGAATGAATGTGTAAGCGTCAATATATATTGAAAATCTGATTGATCTGTACCAATCCTGTCTTTAATTAAGTTCATTACAAATACCCAACCACCTGCAAAATTGTTTTGGGTAGCTACCATTACTTTCGGGCTAAAACCTTCAATGCCGGGAGCTGTATACGGGTTGTTCTTTGTGTCATAATTTCCTCCCAAATAAACTGATACTGCAGGAATTAAATGGCGCCACTTAAAGCTATGGTTTGCTTTCCAGCTGTATAAGTTTGGCTTATTAGCTTCTTCGTCTTTATAAGGATCGAATACCAGATATTTGACACCTAAAGTAAGGTGTTTAAAATTAGCACGCTCATCTTCGGCATCCTCATGGTACGTGTATGTTTTCGTGTCACTTTGATAATTTCCTTCAATATTGATTTCCAGTTGTTCGTACAAAAATCCATATCTGGCAGCAAAATCAGCACCAAATCCAGAAACTTCATAAGTAGTGGCCGGTGTACGTTTCTCTTTAACAAAATAAGGTCCCACTTCAAGTTGTACTACATTTTTACCCACAGAGAAGGCACTTCTGGACGCTCCCGGTCTGTTGGAGTTGATAACATCTGTATACTGGCTAAAGGCGTAGGTTGTGATTAAACAAAAGGCAATAACGAAAGTAGATTTGATAGGCTTCATAATTGGGTTTTTATGTTATAGGTAGCATAAAATTTCATGACACATGTAATAATTTATTTATTAACGTGTTCTCAAAAGTACATGAATTTTTTTTATTTATAAATTACAAATACCAAATGAAAAATATCATAGGCTAATGCCGAGGTACTTATGAGAAACTAAATTTTACATTTTTTATTGTAAGATGAAATTTAAATCATATGGAAGAAATATAGCTATTTTATGCTTTTTTTATCATTTTTGAACACTTTTTAAGCAAGTAGAATTGTATTTTTGTTAAAAATATTTTTTATGCTACAATTTGCATCGGCAACGGGTTTAGTGAGAATGATACTCATCATTCTGTTAATTTACTTTGGAGTAAAAATACTGGCACGTTTGTTATCTCCTTTTTTAGCCAGATTTGTCATAAAGAAAGCAGAGCAGCGTTTTGGCGGTCAATTCGGGCAATTTCAAAAGCAGCAACAAAAACAGAAACCGCAAAAAGAAGGCGAGGTTACCATAGACAAAATACCGGAACAAAAGGCCTCAAATAAAGATGTGGGTGATTATGTAGATTTCGAAGAAATTGATTAATTTCACCAGCATCGTTTTTAAAGCACTTTCATGCAATTTTCACTTAAAAAATTCCTGCCTCATTTACTAGTTTTAATTGGGTTTGTTGTTATTTCATTAGCGTATTTTAGTCCGGTTTTGCAAGGAAAAGCCATTTTCCAAAACGACATCAAGCAATATATCGGGATGTCTAAGCAGCAAAAGGATTTTAGAGCAGAAACCGGTGAGGAAACTTATTGGACAAACAGTGCTTTTGGAGGGATGCCTACCTATCAATTAGGAGCCATATATCCGCATAACTATATTAAAAAGTTGGATTTAACACTTCGGTTCCTTCCAAGACCTGCAGACTATTTATTTCTGTATTTATTGAGCTTTTATATTTTGCTTATAGTTTTAAAGGTGAATTATAGGTTAGCTGCAATCGGTGCTTTGGCCTTTGGGTTTTCAACCTATTTAATCATTATTCTTGGAGTGGGACACAATAGTAAAGCACATGCTATTGCTTACATGCCACTTGTTTTAAGCGGTATTGTACTCACATTTCAGCGAAAATATATTGCTGGATTTTTATTGACAACCGTAGCTATGGGGTTAGAAATTGTATCGAACCACTTTCAAATGACCTATTATTTGCTATTGCTGGTTGTTGTTTTAGGTTTGGTATATCTAATCGATGCTTATAAAAAGCAGGTTTTACCGCATTATTTTAAATCGGTTGGAATTTTAATCCTGGCGGTGATATTGTCCATCGGACTCAACGCTACCGGTGTTTTAGCTACTCAGGAATATGTAAAGGAAAGCACCAGGGGTAAAAGCGAATTAACCATTAATTCTGACGGCTCGCCAAAGGAAGTGACTTCCGGATTAGACAGGGATTATATTACACAATTCAGCTATGGTTTGACGGAGACCTTTAACCTGTATATACCACGGTTTATGGGGGGGGGGAATTTTGAGCACGTTGGAAAGAACTCCGAAATCTATAAAAGATTTCGTTCTGAAGAAGCACCAACCTATTGGGGAAAACAGCCCATAGTGGAAGCACCGGCTTATATTGGGGCGGTTGTATTGTTTTTGTTTGTACTGGCCTTGTTTTTGGTAAAAGGACGATTAAAATGGTGGCTTGTTGGGGGTACCATACTGTCTTTATTGCTCTCCTATGGAAAGAATTTAAGTTTTTTAACAGATTTCTTTATTGATTACATACCATTGTATAACAAGTTCAGGGCGGTTAGTTCTATTCAGGTTATTTTAGAGTTGTGCATTCCGGTTTTGGCCATTTTCGGTTTAGTTAGATTATTAAATGATTTTGAAAAGAAAGACGAGAAGTTAAAAGCTTTGAAAAGCACCACTATGATTACCGGTGGACTGGCTTTGGTTTTCTTGTTATTTAAATCGTCTTTATTTAATTTTTCAGGGGCTAATGATGGTTACTATATCCAAAGTTACGGACAGGAGTTCGTTAACGCCTTAAAAGAAGACAGAAAAACCATTTTTACACATGACACGTTAAGAACACTGGTATTAGTATTACTTTCTGCCGGAACCATATGGTTGTTTTTAAAAGAAAAACTAAAAGAGAAATGGGTCATTGTAGCCTTTGGAGCACTTATTCTTTTTGATTTGGTTGGGGTTAACAGGCGTTATGTGAATAACGATGATTTTGTGTCCTCTATAAAAGTAAATAAACCGTTTACAAGTAATGCCGCAGATAAAGAGATTTTGAAGGATAAAGGGCATTTTAGAGTGTTTGATATTTCTAATGAAGGCTTACAAAACAGAACTAAGGCATCGTACTACCATAATTCATTAAATGGTTATAACGCTGCAGAATTAAAGCGATACCGGGAAGTGTTTGACTTTTATGTTGCCAAGAATAACATCAACGTCTTAAATATGTTAAACACCAAATATATTATTGCTGATACAGAAGCAGGTGTTGTGCCGTATGTAAATGATGAAGCTAATGGCAATGCCTGGTTTGTTGAAACGCTTGAGAGAAAGGAATCAGCAAATGAAGAGATTTTGGCTTTAGATAGTTTAGATACTAAGAATAAGGCTGTCTATACCTTTAACAAACCCGATAGCTTTTATAAACGTGCTCCTACGGAATCGTTGATCCAATACCAATTAGATTCCTTGGCATCTATAACGCTTAAGGAGGTAAAGCCGAACTATTTAAAATATGAGTCTAACAATTCAAATGATGGTTTTGTGGTGTTTTCAGAGATTTATTATGGCAACGGCTGGAAGACTTATATTGACGGAGAAGAAATTGATCATATTCGCGTGAACTATACACTACGTGGTATGGAGGTTCCCAGGGGGAATCACACTATCGAGTTTAAATTTGACCCCGGTGTGGTTAAAACAGGTAGTAGTATTGCTTTAGGAAGTTCGGTACTACTGGGTTTACTTCTTTTAGGAGGATTGTTCTACGAGTTCAAGAAAAACAAAAAAGAAAGTGCGTAAAAAGGCACTCATAATAACTTATTATTGGCCTCCTGCCGGAGGACCGGGAGTACAGCGGTGGCTAAAATTTGTTAAGTATCTGCCTGAATTTAATATTGATCCCGTAGTTTTTATACCTGAAAACCCCAATTATGCTTTAAGAGACGACAGTTTAGTTGATGAAGTGCCTGATGGTGTAACCATTTTAAAATTCCCTATAAAAGAACCGTATAAACTAGCCAGGTTTTTTTCAAAAAAAAAGTCAAATACCATTAGTAAGGGCATTATTTCAGAAGAAAGAAATCAAAGCCTGATTGAAAAGATCATGCTTTATGTTCGGGGAAACTTTTTTATTCCTGATGCCAGGAAAAATTGGGTAACACCGTCGGTTAAGTTTCTTTCAGATTATATTTCAAAAGAGACCATTGAAACCATCATTACCACAGGGCCGCCACATAGCTTGCATTTAATTGGTATGCAACTTAAAGACAGGTTGGGAGTGAAGTGGATTGCAGATTTTAGGGATCCCTGGACTACCATAGGGTATCATAAAAAATTAAAATTAACCAGGCGTTCGCAAAAAAAACATTCATTTTTAGAGCGTAGCGTTTTAAATAGTGCCGACCAGGTCATTGTTACGAGTTTTGTTACTAAAGATGTATTTTCGGAAATGACCCCGAAACCAATTGAGGTGATCACTAATGGTTATGATTATGAACCCGTAGAAGCAGTCGATTTAGATGCTAAGTTTTCACTGGCACATATAGGGTCTTTATTATCAAAAAGAAACCCTGAGATCTTATGGAGCGTTTTAAGTGATTTAGTTAATGAAGTACCGGGTTTTTCAAGCAACTTTCAATTGAATTTTGTTGGTGCGGTAAGTGGTGAAGTGATGCAATCTTTGGAAAACTATAATTTAAGTAGTTTTGTAAATGATATAGGCTATATATCACATAAAGAAGCAGTTAAGTTTCAAAGAAAATCACAGGTGTTATTGTTGATAGAAATAGATTCGGAAGACACAAGAAGCATCATTCCCGGGAAACTTTTTGAATATATGGTTTCAAACAGACCCATAATGGCTATGGGTCCGAAAGGTTCTGATGTTGAAAAACTCATTAAAGAGACCAATACGGGTAACTACTTTTACTACAGCGATTACGATTCATTAAAAACTACAATAATGGATCATTATAAGGCTTATAAAGCCAATTCACTTGAGTCATTTCCAATAGGTTTACAGAAGTATAGTAGAAAAAAACTAACAGAAACATTATCTAAACTAATATAATGGGCATTGTAGCGTCACAATCTTTTAAAAATATGATCTCCACCTACCTGGGATTTTTAATTGGTGCTATTAATACGCTATTTCTTTATACCGAATTCCTTAGTGATGCGTATTACGGTATGGTAGGCTTTATGCTATCAGCAGCTTATGTTATGATGCCTTTGATGGCCTTTGGGGTGAACAATACTTTGGTTAAGTTTTATTCGTCATTTAAAACCCGGGTATCTTTAAATAGTTTTTTAACACTTATGGTGTTACTACCCCTGGCCATTGTTATTCCTTTAAGTTTCATTGGTTATATATGCTATGAGAGCATAGGAGGATTTCTTTCAACAGAGAATGCCATAATAAAAGATTATATATGGCATACCATTGTTACAGCCATTGCATTAGCCTATTTTGAAGTGTTTTTTGCCTGGGCCAAAGTACATTTGAAAACAGTTTTTGGAAACTTTATGAAAGAAGTTTTCCATAGAGCTGGGACTATGGTTTTACTGTTTTTGCTTCATTTCAGTGTTATAGATGTAGAGCAGTTTATGATAGGTTTAGTAGGCGTTTACCTTGTTAGAACGTTTATCATAAAAATATTTGCTTTTAGCATTAAGCTACCAGTTATCACATTTAAACGACTAAGCAACTTTAAACGTATTTTAAAGTATTCGGCTTTAATAGTTATTGCAGGTTCTGTAGCAACTATTTTATTAGATGTTGACAAGGTGATGTTGGGAAAATATATTCCAATTGAGCAAATTGCGTATTATAATGTTGCTATTTTCATTGCTACGGTTATTATAGTTCCCCAACGATCTATGCATCAAATTCTGTTACCGCTATCGGCTAAATTTTTAAATGAAAAAGATTTTGATGCGCTGGAAGACCTGTATAAAAAGAGTTCTCTTAACCTGTTTGTTGTTAGTGGATTAATATTTTTACTAATTATATTGAATATCAATCAATTATATCTTCTCATCGCAGATGAATTTAGCGTTGGCCTCTATGTGGTTTTGTTGATTAGCGTAGCAAAACTTTACGATTCCCTTTTAGGCAGTAACAATGCGATTTTATTTAATAGCGATTATTACAGGGTGGTATTAATTCTTGGGATAATACTGGTTGTTTTGATGATAGTTTTGAATATGATATTTATTCCGTTGTTTGGTATTAACGGAGCAGCCCTGGCAACTTTTTTAGCAATTTTCTTTTATAATACAGGTAAGCTATATTTTGTATATAAATATTTTAAAATACTTCCTTTTACAGTTAATACCTTAAAAACGGGTGGTTTAATTTTAATAGGAGCCTTGCTTTTCTATTTTTGGGACTTCTCTTTTCATCCTGTTATGAGTATAGCTTTAAAGTCGGTATTAATTAGTGTTCTTTACCTCTTTATTGTTTTCAGGTTTAATTTGTCAAATGATATTACAGAGGCCATTCAGAAAGTAGTAAAAAGAATTAGATAAAAGAGAAAACCCCACGATTTTGCTTTGAGGCAAACATGTCGCAGGGCTTTCCAACTAACCAACCAAAACGGTTAAGACCTTCTTCGTGACTGAGTAGATCTTGTATTTTTACTAGAGGAACTTCTGTTTTGAGAAGCTCTAGATTTGTAACTTTTTGATGATCTGGACACCGTTGATCTTTGCGGTGTACTAGATTTCCTTTGTACGCTTGGTCTAGAAGTCACTTTTTGTGAAGATCTTGAAGATCTGTTAGCAACCTGAGGTGTTCTTCTAGAATTGCTACTACTATAATTACGAGATTTTGAACTTTCCGGTTTTCTTACAGTGGAATAACTTCTTTCTCTTGTTATAGTTTTGGACCTGTTTGTGCTTGTTGACGGTCTGGTTTTTCTATTAACGCTTTCTCTGGTTCTTTTAGTATTGTTCATATGAGAATTCACTCTGTTATTAGACCTGTTTACCTTATTGTTATTATTTCTTCCTGACGTACTTCTTCTAAAAGATTCCGAGTTACTATTTCTTGAACTTCTATTGGCAACAGTGTTCCTTTTAGAGTTTGTATATCTTGAAGAACCGCCTTTTGCAAAATCTCTTCTTGAAGTGGCATTTCTGTTAACTCTTGTGACATTCCTCGAGCTCCTGTTCACAGTGGCATAATTCCTGTTTCTAACAATGGTATTGCCACGTCTGCTGTAAACCGAAGTAACGGGTCTGTAGTTATTGTAAAACGGTCTTGAATAAACGTAACGAACCGGATTATAATATCTTCTGTATGGTCTGTTATAAACCACGCAATAGTTAACGGAAGGAATAACATAATACCTGTGCCATGGCCTGTAAATATAATGTCTGTTATAAACGTTTATAAAACCGGTACAGTGGGAGAATCTGTTGTATCTGTTATAGTGTATGTACAATCCACCCACTCGGGTTACATAACCAAAGTTGTTATAATGAATATTCACGTTTCCAGCCTGAATAATGCGTCCATAGTAATCATAATAAATAGGGGTGTTTTCAATTTGAATGATAGCACCGTATTCATCATACTGAACATAAGCATTGTAGTTATATCCTGAATTAAAGCTGATACTTACATGAGGCGAGTTAAATGATGCATTAAAACGGGAATTACCACGTACAATGTTAAAATCGAATTGACCATCAGGAAAGACAGAAAATTCAATACCATTTTCTACAAATATGAAAGAATTGCCATAACCTCCAATATAAGTGGAAGCCACTAAGCTATTTGAATTGGTGGTTGACGCGTTAACAGTAAATCCTCCAAGGATTATTCCTGCCAGTATAAATATTAATTTTTTCATAATTGCAAAGTTTAAATGTGAATACATTTTGATATTACCAAACAGCGTGCCAAAAAAAGAAAGAATATTCAGAAGTGTTTTTATGTTACTGTAAATGAGAGTGTTGTAGTGTAATTATGAAGAGGTATAAACTTTGAGCTGTTTTTTATAGCATTTTGTTTTGTACAATTTTTCACAAACCCCGTTATAGTGTTTTTTTATTTAAAACAAGTGTCACTATCGAACATTTGTTCTGCTGTTTAGGTCAAATGAACAATTGGTAAAGCGTAGGTGCCACTTAATTTTGTTGTATAACTAATTAAATATATTACTATTATGAAAAAAATTACTTTACTTTTTATTGCGTTTTTCGCAGTTTCTTTTTCCTTTGCCCAAATAGATATAACGTTTGAAGAGGGAATGGCAGTATTAGTGGAAAGCACTGAACCGGGAGCCGACTGGACAGGGGTTACTGAATACACAAATTTTGCAGATCAGGATAGTGGTTCTGAAACAGTGACTACTACAGTAGAGGCAATCCCGGGTGGTACTACCGGGAATTCAAGCTCAAGGGCTATGAAGGTTGTTGAGAATGGCTCAAGTGCAAGTTTTCATTATCCGTTTATTTCAAAAGGAAGTATGAGCAGAGCGGATGGTCGTTATATTAGTTTGAAGTTATTGCCGGGAGAAGCTACTGGTCAGTTTGCAATACAATTTAGAACTAGTGGAGGTTCCAAGACGGTTTGGGTGGCCTCTTACAATGCAGTGCCGGCTAATACCTGGATCACATTAGAATTTGATTTGGATTCAACGCCTGATGTAGATGAAGATGGCACAGGTATTACTGCTACTCAAAACAGGTTAGATCTTTGGCAGGATTACGGAACACAACAGAATAATAACGCAACACAGTGGATCGATGATATTAAACAAAGCAATGCCTCTGTTTTGTCTACTACAGAATTTAATACCAAAAGCTTAAATTCTTTTTATAATGCAGATATTGATGCAATTGTAATAAAAGATCAAATTAATGGTGGTTTTTCCATATACAATTTAATGGGACAAGAAGTTTTAGAAGGAGACATAGCAAATGAAATTAGTGTAGAAACTTTAAAATCCGGTTTATATATTTTATCAACCGAGTATGGCACTTTAAAGTTCGTTAAGTAAGGCATTATTGTAATAATATTGAAAAGGACACTTGTTAAAGTGTCCTTTTTTTATGGGTTTTTATGTTTTGTCAAGTTCTTGTCAAGTTAAATTTAATGCAAAGATTAGAAGTGCTATTTAAATTTGTTGCAAACTATTAACCAAAATTATGGCATTATGAAAAAAATTACTTTTACTTTAATTCTAACTTTATTGGCGACTAGTGCTTTTTCACAAAGGGTCGATCCAACTTTTAGCTGGTCTAATAAATCAAACTATCAGATTAATGGAGAAGAAGCTGTGACTTTCAAACCAGGAGATGTTATTTCTATTGAAATGACTTATACTATGGGATCTACAAACGCAGTTGATGATGCCTTTAATTTTATTTTAGCTGGACTACAAGACGAAGCAGTAGCTAATGTTGATGTTCTAAATGGAACTTGGGCAAATGAGACCGTAGCTAATACAACTTATAAATACCCTGGCGCTGGTTCTGGAGGCATCACTACAGCTAGTATAACAATCCCAAATGACATTATTTTAAACTCGGCCGATGCAAATTTAACATACAGAATTTTGACATATTTAGCTTATACACCAGATGGGGGATCTACTATATATGGCGGTACAGGAGCTAGTGATCCTACGTTAGTTTATATTCGTAGTCAAGCAGAAGTTGATGCTTTATTATCAACAAAAGACTTCAATAAAAGTAAATTAAATTCTTTTTACAGTACAGAAAGAGATGCTGTTGTTATAAAAGATAGACTTGATGGCGGTTTTTCAATATATAACTTAATGGGACAAGAGGTTTTGGAAGGAGACATTACTGATGAAATTAGTGTTGAAACCTTAAAATCCGGGTTATATATACTATCAACAGCCTATGGTACTTTAAAGTTTGTAAAGTAAACCATTATATTTAATTAGTTTGAAAAGGGCACCATTTTGGTGCCCTTTTCTTATATTCAACCTACTTTCTCTTTAGGTGTTTTTTCACCTTTCCATTTTGCTTGTAATAGTAGTACTGGTCATCATTATAATAGATATCATCATCGTCATACCAATCATCATCTTCATCACAGTCATCATCATAACGGTGTTTATGCTTCTTAAAAGGATGGTCCATATCCCTGGAATAAATTCCTTGATAATCATTAAACCTGTTTACGCGCCCATGGGTTCTGACAATTTCTCCCCAACGATTATAATCTACAGATAAACCACCTACCTGATTTAAACGTCCGTTGCCACGGTTGTAGTTCATATAAACGGTTCCGGCACGTTTAATTTTTCCATACCTGTCATAATTCAAATACACATTTCCAATACGTCTTACTCTGCCATCCCTGTCATGGGAGATAGACATGCCTCTGTTCCCGTAGTTATTATATCTGAAATACCTGTTGGGTGCTCCAAAGGTGACATTAACATTGTTTCTTCGGTTATAATTATTATACCTGTAATAATTATCATTAATATTGGTATTAAAGTCAAAGCTTCCATCCGGGAAAATCAAAAACTCTACACCACGTTCTATAAACACAATAGGCTGTACATAACGATAGTGTTTCGTTTTATTTAAATGTTTTCTCTTTTTACCGTGATGGAATTCTGAGGCTGTTACAGTTGTTAAACCCATTAACAAACTTGCAAGTAATAGTACTAATTTTTTCATAGTCATAGGATTTTGGGTTGTGCCTACTCTTTAGCTTTTCGGCATACGCTATGTAGTTTCGTTTTCAACTTGCGTGCCAAAAAAAAATATTTAATTATGTTTTTATTGAAAATTATGAGTAAATAAGGCCATAAATTTTGAACAAGCAGTATTTGTTATTGAATAAAAATGTGCTTAATTTTAAGGACTATTGTAATCATCATTTTATGGATGTCTTAGAGCATATTTTATCAAAAAGTCAACCAATTTCGGAAACAACTGATTTTGATTCAGGTATTTTTAAAAAGTCTTATTTGAATAAGAAAAAGCCTGTACTCTTAAAGGGATATGCAAATAATTGGAATGCTACAAAAAAGTGGAACTTAGACTTTCTTTCCGAACTGGAAGTCAAAGACGATGTTATTTTAGAAATTGGTTCTAATAATCAAAGTGATACTAGTTTTACTCACCAAAAGTTGAAAGCGTTTATTGAAAGTGTAAAACAAAATAGACATGACAATGGAAAACCCCCGGCGTACTTAACATTATTTGAGATATTTCGTCTTTTTCCCCATTTAAAAGAGGATGTAGATTTTTCGATATTTACAAAATACACTAAGGTAAATGATATTTATGCATGGGTAGGCCCTAAAGATACGGTTACAGGGTTTCATTATGATACTTTGAATAATTTATTGGCACAGGTTATGGGAGAGAAGTTAGTAGTTCTTGTCTCGCCAAAACACAATAAGAAGATGTATATCAGTAAGAAGTATGATCTTGGAGCAGTTTCCAGTGAAGTGGATGTAAATAATTTTAACGAGGAGTCTTACCCAAATTTCAAAGATGTAGAATTTTTAAGTGTTGTATTGAAACCTGGTGACGTTTTGTTTATACCCAAGAAGTGGTGGCATTATGTTAAATCTGTTGACACTTCTATTAGTGTTAATAATTTCGGAGCTCTTTTAAGCGATATTATTTTTACGAAACCTAAAGAGATAATAAAACATAGTCTTCATTGCAGAGGTTATTATAGAAGTAAAAATAATTGTACATGTCATATGGTTGTTGATGGGGAGGTTATTAACAGGTTTTAATTAAAATATTAGTTTGAATGGTATCTAATGTTTGCAAAAATTGCGAACACGAATTTGATCAGGGTTTTAAGTTTTGCCCTCATTGCGGGCAACAAGCTAAAGACGATCTGACTGTTGGTGTTTTATTTTATAATACCATTAGCAACTATTTTTCTTTTGATGCCCGTTTTTTTAAGAGCTTCCTGCCATTAATGTTCAGGCCGGGTTATTTGGCCAAAAAGTTTATAGAAGGTAAAAGGCTCCTCTATTTACATCCGGCTCAATTGTACTTATTTATATCGGTGGTATTTTTCTTTTTAATGACCGCACTGGTGGTTAGAGAAAACGTTCAGAATATTGATAAAGCTTTTAAAAATGCCAGAATTAAGCCCTTTGTTCCTGATAGTTTAAAGACCGAAGCAGTAAAAGTATTGGACTCTGTTAAAATAGATAGTATTTTAATGCCTTTAGCAGACAAGGGTATTAAGGGGCTGGACACGGAACAAGTAAAAACCATAGATTCTTTAATAAAGACAAAAGCAGACGACGGCCCAAACACACAATTAGATTTTGGTTATGATACTAAAAGGGTGGATTCATTAATAGCTATAGATGCTCCTGAAAAAGAAATTTTTAAGGCTATGGGAATGGATGATGATGCGGGTTATTTAACCCGAAAGTTTTACACCCAAACTTTAAAATTTCATAAACAACGAAACGGGGGGCAAATAATCCAGGCAGTGTATGATACCATCCCCATTTCCTTATTTATTTTATTGCCAATCTTTGCTTTAATATTGAAATTATTCTTCTACAAAAAAGGCACTTACGCACACCATTTGGTATTTAGCTTTTACTTTTTTGCTTTTTTGTTTACAGTGTTTAGCTTAATTCTTGTAGTAAACTATTTCATAAATATTCCCTGGTGGGTAGACTTTTTGGTTGTTGTCTCAACCTTCTTTTACCTGTTTATAGCTATCAAACGATTTTATGGCAACGGGTGGTTATTAAGCTTTATAAAAACCAATATAATTTCATTTTTATATCTCACATTTGTCATCCCAATTGCCCTCGGAATTTTATTTATTGTTGGGTTTTTGTTCTATTAGAGTTTATCTTTCAGATACTTTCCGGTTTCAGAAGCTTTTATTGTTATTATTTCTTCAGGTGTCCCGGATGCCACTAAATTTCCACCATTTTCGCCACCTTCCGGCCCCAGGTCAATTATATGGTCGGCACATTTGATAAGTTCAATATTATGTTCAACTACAATGATGGAGTGCCCATTATCAATTAATGCATTAAACGATTTTAATAGTTTTTGAATGTCATGGAAATGTAAACCGGTTGTAGGCTCATCAAAAATAAAAAGCGCTTTGTCTTTGTTGTTTCCTTTGCCTAAAAATGATGCCAATTTAATGCGTTGTGCCTCACCGCCTGAAAGGGTCGAAGAGCTTTGTCCTAAGGTTACATACCCTAATCCAACATTTTGCAAAGGTTGCAGCTTGTTCTTTATTTTGGCCTGATTTTCCTTTTCAAAAAATGAAATGGCATCATCTATAGTAAAGTTTAAAATGTCGTCGATATTTTTATTGGCGAATGTTACTTCTAAAACTTCTTTTTTAAAACGTTTGCCCTTGCAGGTTTCACATTCCAAATGAACATCTGCCATAAACTGCATTTCTATGGTAACTTCGCCTTCGCCTTTACAGGTTTCACATCGTCCGCCATCTACATTAAATGAAAAATGTTTAGCCTGATAATTTCTTATTTTGCTAAGTTTTTGATTGGAAAACAAAGCGCGAATATCATCATAAGCTTTGATATAGGTGACCGGATTTGAACGTGATGAGCGCCCAATAGGATTCTGGTCTACAAATTCAATAGCTTTAATATTACTAAAATTGCCTTCCAAGGCAGTAAATTGCCCCGGCCTGTCACTAAAATCGGTTAGCCTTTTTTGCAAAGCCGGGTATAGAATTTTTTTTACCAATGTACTTTTACCGCTTCCGGAAACGCCGGTAACAACCGTTAGCATACCCAGAGGAAATGTAACATCTATATTTTTAAGGTTGTTTTCTCTGGCTCCGACAATATCAACATGATATTTTGAAGTTCTCCTGGTTTCAGGAACTTCAATTTTTAGCGTTTCATTTAAATACTGAGCTGTTAAAGATTTTGATTTCAGAATGTCCTTATAAGTACCTTCTGCAACAACGTTTCCTCCAAAAGTTCCTGCTTCCGGCCCAATATCAATAATATTATCGGCAGCTTTCATGATATCCTCATCATGCTCAACAACAATTACTGTGTTACCTAAATCCCTTAACGATTTTAAAACAGACACAAGGCGCTCCGTATCTTTGGGGTGTAGGCCAATACTGGGCTCATCAAGAATATACATGGATCCCACTAAACTGCTTCCCAGGGATGTAGCTAAATTGATTCTTTGGCTTTCACCACCTGACAACGTGTTAGATCTTCTGTTCAAAGTTAAATAGTCTAATCCGACATTGGACAAAAATGATAGACGACTATTGATTTCTTTTAACAGCCTGGAAGCAATTTGAGTGTCGTAATCATTTAATTCCAGTTGTTTAAAGAAGTTAGACAATTTGCTAAGAGGCATTTCAACCAAATCTGTAATAGTGGTTCCTCCAACTTTAACGTAGTTAGCTTCAATTCTCAAGCGTTTACCATTACAGGTTTTACATTTGGTTTTTCCCCGATAACGCGATAACATGACGCGGTTTTGAATTTTATAGGCTTTGGATTCTAACTCAGCGAAAAAGGAATTCAAGCCTTCAAAATAGCTATTTCCGGTCCAAATAAGCTGCTTTTGTGCTTCACTTAATTCAAAATAAGGCTTGTGAACAGGGAAATTAAATTTATGGGAATTATTTACCAATTGATCTTTATACCAACTCATGCTTTCACCGCGCCAGGGAAAAATAGCATTTTCGTAAACTGATAGCCCCGTATTAGGAATTACCAAATCTTCATCAATACCGATAATATCGCCATAACCTTCACATTTAGGACAGGCACCATATGGATTGTTAAAACTAAAAAGGTGCACATTAGGTTCTAAAAAAGTGATGCCATCCAGCTCAAATCTATTACTAAAAACGCGCTGTTTGCTATCTTTTAAGGTCTCTATGGCACATTCGCCTTTACCTTCAAAAAAGGCAGTTTGTATGGCATCGGCTAACCGATTATAAAAGTCTTCCTCATACTTTGTGATAACCCTGTCAACAACTAATTGAATATGCGTCTCGTCTGAAACTTTAGCGTCATCAATTCTCAACACACTTTCATTTACCTTTATTCTGGCATATCCTTGCTGCTGCAAGGCTTTAAGTTTATCTTCAATAGCACGCCCTTCTTCTAAATGAATAGGAGCCAGGAGCAATAGCTTTTCACCTTCGTCAAAGGATTTTATATAGTTCAGGACATCAGTAACAGTGTCCTTTTTTACTTCGTTGCCCGAAACCGGAGAGTAGGTTCTGCCAATTCTTGCAAAAAGTAATTTTAGGTAATCATAGATTTCAGTAGTTGTTCCAACCGTAGAACGCGGATTGGTTGAATTCACCTTTTGCTCAATGGCAATGGCCGGTGCAATACCTTTAATGTAATCTACCTTTGGTTTGTTAAGCCTGCCTAAAAACTGACGTGCATAACTGGATAAGCTTTCAACATAGCGCCTTTGGCCTTCGGCATAAAGAGTATCAAAAGCCAAACTTGACTTTCCGGAGCCTGATAAACCGGTGATAACCACTAATTCGTTCCTTGGTATAACAACATCAATATTTTTTAAATTATGCAATTTAGCACCTTTTATAATGATGTTTTCTTTAGGGTTTACTTCTGAAATATTAGTGTTCATAGGCTTTTAAAGGCAATAATCTTGCAAAGATACTATAAGTATTTGAACTTAGAAAGTATCGATGAACTGTATAAAAATGTGAAAAAAAACTCCTAAATTTTGTTTTTTAGGAATGATTGTTGTTATATTTGAAATATCAATCAATTAACATAAATCAACTTTCGCCTATAGCAGAGCATTACTTTTAAACATTTTAACCCCAAGCAAAGAAGCCCTCCCTTCTTGCATTAAAAGTAATGATTATGCAATACGAACTTATTTCAGATGCTACACTTGTTAGCAATTACATTAAAGGAGACGAATGTGCTTTAGAAACACTTATTTACAGGCACAAACAAAAAATCTACAGTTTTATTTATTCCAAAGTCTACGATAAAGACATTGCGGAAGATATTTTTCAGGATACGTTTATAAAAGTTATCAGAACGTTAAAAGCAGGTTCTTATAACGAAGAAGGTAAGTTTTTGCCCTGGGTCATGCGTATTGCACACAATTTGGTTATTGATTTCTTCAGGAAAAATAACCGCATGCCCAAGTTTGATAATACGGGAGAATTCAGCATTTTTTCCGTTTTAAGCGATTCATCCTTAAATGCAGAAAAAACAATCATTAAGGAACAGGTTGAAAATGATGTAAGACGTCTTGTAGATGAGTTGCCAAATGATCAAAAAGAAGTATTGTTAATGCGTATGTATAACGATATGAGCTTTAAGGAAATATCGGAAAGGACAGGTGTTAGCATTAATACGGCACTGGGTAGAATGCGCTATGCACTCATTAATTTACGTAAGATTATAGATAAACATAACATTGTTTTAACCAATTGATACAATAAAGTAAATTTTGCTACGTTATTGATTTAAGATAAACCCTTAAATTATAAAAATGGCAAAACTTTACACTGAGAAAAATTTTACTAAAAACGAATTGGAACCGAAAGAAGAAACGGTTAAGTTTCTTCTAGATTACTCTAAGGCTTTAAGTGTTATAAATTGTAATAAATTGAAGTTTGAAACGCTTCTGAATTAAACTTGTTAAAGGCCCTGATTTTCAGGGCTTTTTTGTTTTATAATACTGCTGTATAACTGATTTTCTTCCAATAGTTTTAGTTATAATATCTTTTTCTAAATCCCAGCCTCGTGCGGGTGAGTATTGTCTACCATACCAAATAATTTGTAAGTGTAAATCGTTCCATAATTCCTTTGGAAATAATCGTTTGGCATCTTTTTCGGTTTGAGCCACATTTTTACCGTTACTTAAATTCCATCTGTACATTAATCTATGAATATGCGTATCTACAGGAAATGCCGGTACCCCAAAAGCCTGGGACATAACTACACTGGCTGTTTTATGCCCTACAGCCGGTAGGGCTTCCAAAGCTTCAAAACTTTGTGGTACTTTGCCATCATGCTTTTCGATAAGAATTTTAGATAAGCCGTGAATGCCTTTGCTTTTCATTGGCGACAACCCAACCGGCTTTATAATATCTCTGATCTCTTCAACGGTTAACTTCACCATATCATACGGATTATCAGCTTTCTCAAATAATAAGGGTGTTATTTGATTGACTCTGACATCCGTACTTTGAGCCGACATCAATACTGCTATCAGTAAAGTATACGGGTCTTTATGATCTAACGGAATTGGTATTTCGGGATAAAGCTTATAAAGTGTATTAATAACAAAGTTTACGCTTTCTTGTTTGGTCATAGGATTGTATTTTTGCAGAAACAAAGTTATAAAATATGACCACATTAAAAGCAGGGGATCAGGCTCCGAATTTTGAAGTTCTAGACGAACAGGGAAATACCGTGAAACTATCAGATTTTAAAGGAAAAAAACTGGTAGTGTTCTTTTATCCAAAGGCAAATACACCAACTTGTACCGTTGAGGCTTGCAATTTAAGTGATAATTATAAAGTTTTAAAAGACGCCGGATACGAGATATTAGGCGTTAGTGCCGATACGCAAAGAAAACAATCAAATTTTAAAAATAAATTTGGGTTTCCATATCCGTTAATCGCTGATGTTGACAGAACTATGATCGAAGCCTTTGAGGTTTGGGGGCCAAAAAAGTTTATGGGACGTACTTTTGACGGTATTCACAGAATAACCTTTGTTATTAATGAAGCAGGTATTATTGAAAAGGTTATTGATAAAGTAAAGGCCAAAGAACACGCTAAACAAATATTGGAATAAAAAAAAGCCTTTAAATAGGCTTTTTTTTATTATTTGGCAGCTGCTCTACGCTTTATTGTCAAGGGTTTTAATGGTTTTCTGGTATAACCGAATAAACGATAGTCTTTTATTAGATCGGCTGTTCCTTCAGGCAGCATATTTTCCCAACCGGGTTCTCCATTATCAATCATATCCAGCGCTTTTCTTGAGAAAATATTCATGATGCTTTCATCATAATCTTTTATATCAACCACTTTACCATTGTATTTGAAGAACTTGTAAAGCTCTTTCATACGGGGATACACCTTTAAATTTTCACTATTGATAAGCTCTCCTGTTTCCGGATCGAGCATTGGGTACAGATATACTTTTAAATCTTTAAAGAAAAGCTTACCAAAGGCTTCTAAAATACCACCACTGATGTGTCTGTAATATTTCTCGTCAAAAATATCAACCAGGTTACTAACGCCCATGGCTAATCCCATTCTGGCCTTGGTATAATTAGAGAAGTATTCAACAACTTTGTAATATTCCTGGAAATTGGAGATCATTACCGAATGCCCCAGAGCGCACAATAAATCAGCTCTATCAATAAAATCCTGTTCGTCAATCTCACCTTCGGCACGTAAATTAGAAAGCGTAATTTCAAACACCACCATGGTGTTGTTAGAGTCAACCTTCCTTTCGTTTGTAAACATTTCATAAGACTTTTCGTACATGGCCATATTTACCTTGGTAACAGGTCTGAAGCTACCACGAAGTGCTAAAATATTTTTCTTATAGAACACTCTGGCCGGTAATACGTTGGTGCCGTCCGGACCAAAAACTACGGCATCGGTCATTTCATTTTTAACAAGTTGTAAACTCATTAAACGATTATCCACATTTTTAAATACAGGACCGGAGAAGTTAATGGTATCAATTTCCAGCTGATCTTTATCTAAGTGGTCATATAAATACCTTAGTAATTTTTTAGGCTCATTATATTTATAAAAAGCACCATAAATCAGATTGGTTCCCAGGGTACCAAGCGTTTCCTGTTGCAATCTTGCATCGGTTTCTTTAAACCTTAAGTGAAGGATAATTTCATTATAGTCCTGGTCTGCTTCAACCTGATATTTAATCCCTACCCAACCATGGCCTTTAAACTGTTTTGCAAAATCTATTGTGGCAACCGTGTTTGCATAACAAAAGAAAATCTTATCCGGGTGTTTGTCACGCGTAATACGCTTTTCCATAAGATTCATCTCATGAGTAAGCATTTTGCGTAAACGGGATTGTGTTACATATCTGCCGTCGTCTTCAGCACCGTAAATGGCATCACTAAAATCTTTGTCGTAAGCCGACATGGCCTTGGCAATGGTTCCGGAAGCACCACCAGCTCTGAAAAACTGCCTGCAGGTTTCTTGTCCAGCACCAATTTCGGCAAAAGTCCCGTAAATATTCTTATTTAAATTTATGCGAAGTGCTTTCGACTTTATTGAGGGAACATCATCAAATTCTCTATCTCCTTTTATGGTTATTTCCATATCATTTCTAGGTTGTATGCGTTATATGCAAAGGTATTAAATAAGTATAGCAAACAAAAAAATAACGTTATTTTTGTGCAAATCTTAACGCAATTGAAAGTTACTTTTTTAGGTACCGGTACATCACAAGGTATTCCGATAATTGGAAGCAAACACCCTGTCTGCTTAAGCAACAATCCTAAAGATAGAAGATTACGCGTCTCTGTTTTGGTTGAATGGGATGCGTATACTTATGTTGTTGACTGTGGTCCGGATTTCAGATATCAAATGCTTAGGGCCGGTGTTGAAAAAATAAACGGTATTTTGTTTACCCATGAACATGCCGACCATGTTTTGGGTTTAGATGATATCAGGCCATTTTATTTCAGACAAGGAGATATCCCGGTTTATGGGCATAAGCGTGTTTTAAATTCGCTGAAGAAGCGATTCGATTATGTTTTTAAAACAAAAAACAAATATGCCGGAGCTCCCTCCGTTATTTTAAACAGGATTAAAAATGAGCCTTTTGAAATAAGCGGATTAAAGGTTATACCTGTAAACGGAAAACACGATAGGTTGCAGGTTTTTGGATTTAAGTTTAATGATTTTGCATACTTAACTGATATGAAAACCGTTAAAGACAAAGAGGTTGAAAAGATTAAAAATGTAAAGGTTTTAGTAGTTAATGCTTTACGTATAGATCCGCATCGTTCTCATTTTAATTTAGAGGAAGCTCTGGAGTTCATAAAGAAAGTAAACCCTGAAAAAGCGTATTTAACGCATATTAGTCATTTATTGGGTTTTCATGACGAAGTAGAAAAAACATTGCCGGAAAATGTATTTTTGGCATATGATGAATTACAAATAACAATTTAAGCCCACAATGGGCATTTGGCAAACTAAAGCCATTGCCAATCGAAATAATACGAATTAGATTAGCAATGGTTTTTGAAATTTTATAGAAATGAAACAAAGAATTTTTATGTATCTGTTTATTTTTTCAACACTTTTGGTGCTGTTTCAATATGTAAATTCCAAACGTGTTTTTGAGGATTTAAATAGTAAGCTGGAGAAAAACGAATCAAAGATCAAAGCGTATAAAGATTCTTTAGATGTATTGGAAGATGCCTTTTTAGATGTATCACATTTCAATTTAGACAGAAATGAAGATGCTATAAGTTATTTTGAAAGAGACGGTTATAAAGTAGACGAATTAATTCCTTTTATAAAAGACGAATTGTATAAGTTGAATGAAGCAAAAGGCGAACATCCCTTAGTGCCTTATGACTCCAGTGAAGGGCGCAAAATGATGATTAACACTATAAAAATGTTAAATCATAAGTGGATCATAGCCGATTTTTCAGATGGTGAATTTTGGGGTGAGATCTTTTTAACTTATGAAATTACAGATGATAAAGAACTAAAATTCAAATTAGTAGAATCTTTTCTTTATCCCTTATACTGAATTATTTAGCAGTATAAGCAATCCCTTTTTGTTTTTTGGTTTCACCCACATAGGAATATTCAAAAGTATAAGAGCTATCGGTAGTTGTTAGTATTTTTAAATGAACATCCTTTTGTTCTGCCATGTTTTTCGGGTTGATGGTTCTAAAAATCACTTCACAATCATTTATCCAGCGTAATTGGGAGGAATCTACTTTGTTATCATAAACTTCTACCTGAAGGTTTTCGGTTCTTTTGAATTCAGATTTAAAAACAACGCCGTTGATGGTAACTTCGCTGTAAAATTTTCCGGTTTTAAAGTCATTACAGTTTCGTTCTGTATGGTAACAATTAAATAAAAGGATAAAAAATAAGAGGTACTGAAAGCGCATAAAAGGTAGTTTCAGGCAAAACTACTAAAGAATGGGTTAATTCTGAAAGTTTTTGAAAGTTCCGTCAGAATAAAATATAACAATACGCTCTATGGTTTTGTTGTCATCTAATTCAGAATTAATTTTTGTTTCTGTTTTTTCGTCAGGAATAACTTGTTGTGTTTCATTTTTTAAATCTAAAGTTCTTTGAGAAGCAGGGAATGTTCCTTTGCCGTTTAATAACCAATACAATTCAACTTCGGGAAAGGAGGAAAGTATTTTTAAAACAAATTCTAAACTCGGCTTATTTCTTCCGGATAATATATGTGAAATACTGGAGCGCTGTACACTGATTTTTTCAGCAAAAGAAGAGGCGGATTCACCGTAGTAATCCATTACTTTTTTTAACCTATCTGCAAATTCTTTAGTGTTTACCATTGTAAATAGAGTAGTATTGTGATTTGGTGTTACAAATGTAGCAAATAAAACTATATGATGCCTGATATATAGTAACAAAGTTGAATTTTATGTAACTTATAACTTTATATAAATAATCGTAACTATCTGAAATTAAAAATATTATATATTTAAAATTGAATTCACCATCAATATTGAGTTATTTCGGGCAATTCCTGTATACAAATGTAACGATAAATGATCAAAAACAGTGTTTACAATTGTAAAATTGTAAATGTTTACATTTGTAGCCAAAATAAAAAGTATGCAAATTGAAGATATAAAGTCGCTCTTTTCAAGTTACAAGGAGAAGTCGCTTTTTGGTCGGTATATTACCAATAATCATATTGACCCTTTGCTTAAAAATCTAAGTAATTTTTTTAGTGTTGAAACTATTGGATATTCGGTTTTAAACAATCCGATTTATGGTATAAAATTGGGAACCGGTAACAAAAGAATTTTGATGTGGTCTCAGATGCATGGAAATGAATCAACCACGACAAAGGCTTTATTTGATCTCTTAAATTCTTTTTCGGATGATAAAAGTAGTCTGAAGCATATTTTGGAGGCCTGTACTTTGTATATTATCCCTATTTTGAACCCGGACGGTGCAGAAGCTTATACAAGGATTAACGCTAATGAAGTGGATTTAAACAGAGATGCTCAAAATTTAACACAACCTGAGAGTTTAGTGCTTCGCAAAACATTTGAAGCGTTTAGACCTCAATTTTGTTATAATTTGCACGGACAACGCACTATTTTCAGTGCTGGCAAAACAAATATGCCGGCCACTGTATCATTTTTAGCTCCTGCCCAGGATAAAGCATGTACTGTCACTCCAAACAGAAGGGTGGCTATGGAAGTAATTGGGGTTATGAATACTACTTTGCAAAAGGTAATTCCCAACCAGGTAGGTGTTTATGACGATGCATTTAATATAAACTGTGTAGGGGATACGTTTCAAAGTGAAAACGCACCAACAATACTATTTGAAGCTGGTCATTTCGTTCATGATTATGACAGAGAATATACAAGGGAACTCATTTTTATATCGTATGTGCGATCACTAGATTATGTGGCTAAGGTTGATGTAGATGGTGTTAACAGCGATCCGTATTTTGATATCCCTGAAAATGAAAAGTGTTTTTTAGATATAATCATTCGTAATGTCAGCGGCTATGCAAAGGATAGCCTGGTAGATATAGGTATTCAATTTAAAGAAACATTAGTGGAAAACCATATTGAATTTGTCCCAATTGTGGAAAAAATTGAGAAGCTGGATGGGGTTTATGGTCATCGTGAAATTGATGCAAAAGGAGAAAAAGTGTTAGCTGAAGGCGCCAAAAGGCTAACAATTAATAACGAAAACGTTTTCGTAATATTGAAAAATGAAAAAATCGCATTAATTCCAAAATAAAACGTATTGATTATGCGTAATTATTAATAAAAATGTATTATTTTTGGCTTTTATCTAAGAAAAGCTAATTATGGGAAAAATTAAATTAGACGAAATCGACCATCAAATTCTTGATATGTTAATTGATAACACAAGAATTCCTTTTACTGACATAGCAAAAAAGTTATTAATATCTGCAGGTACGGTTCATGTACGTGTAAAAAAAATGGAAGAATCAGGAATCATTAAAGGGTCCTCTTTAATGCTGGATTATAAAAAACTGGGATATTCTTTCATTGCTTATGTTGGTGTATATTTAAACAATACCTCTCAAACAAAGTTTGTATTAGAACGGATCAATGAAATTCCTTATGTAACAGTTGCACATATTACAACCGGAAAGTTCAATATTTTCTGCAAGATCAGGGCAAGAAGCACGGAGCATGCAAAGGAGGTTATATTCCTTTTAGATGATATAGAGGGGGTTTACAGGACGGAAACCATGATTTCGTTAGAAGAAAGCATTAATGACAAAAAGCGTTTGATGCATTCCATTTTTAATGATATGAACTAAAGTTTACAGTAAAACGTTATTAAGCCCTTTAAATAAGGGCTTTTTTATTACTTTATTTTCCGGAAAAACTATCGTTATTTTTGTTAGACGCTTTATTAAGGCTTCTATTTAATAATCCCATGCCTACATATAAAATAGGAGATATTAACATTTCCTGAACACTACGGGCAAATAACTTGACTTTTAAACTAGTGTCTGCAATAAACCAATCAAACAACCCAATTGAAGTTATTATAAGTAACCCGGATATGTGTACAAAATGCCAAAGTGTTGATAACCATTGATCTTTTAGTTTTCCTAAATGAATTGATCCAATTATATAGACCAGAACAGTGATTGCAAACTTTATGAAATGTACGAGTCTTTTTGATAAAGATGCTGAAATTCTATTTTCTACAAAAAACACATAATAGCAGCTGTAAATAATTATTATAAAAACTAATCCAAGAATAAAGCGTAATTTATCAGATTTATATAGTTTCATTTTTTAACTGAATTTTCCTAGAATAAACATACCACATTAAAAATGTTGTTGAATAAACTATAGCCTTAAATAAGTAATGGTGCGCAAAATCAAAGTACAACTCGTAATATTCACGTAAATATATGAGTCCTACGCATCTTAAAATATTGATAAAATCTATAATAAGCGTACCTAAAACAAGATACTTTACTTTTCGCCAAAAGCTTGAAGGCATACAAACAATAAAGCCTATATATAGAATAATTAATTCAAGGCCGTTGCAAACATTCGCTATATTTAAAATAATATTATCGTGATGATAAATAACCGATGCTTCCAGGTAAGTTATGTTTCCTTCATGATAATCTTTAACAGTCATAGTTTCAGCCCTAAAGTCTTTGGTGTTCCCTAAAAAATTGAGAACAAATGCCGAAGCGTTTCCTACATGTGCTGTTAATGGCCGGTCAACAAGATTAGAGTTGAATAAAAAAAAGGTGTATAGTACTTTCCAAACTAAAAAAAACAATAATGCTTTTTTTAAAAAAGATCTAATTTGATAGGGGATTTTACTTTTTAATGATTTGAGGCTTTTTATCATAAAAATGAAATATGGCCATAAAAATAGAAGTCTTTTTTGTTTTGACTTTCTTTTTTTCGATGAAATATAACTTTATTCATTTTAAGTACTCAAATAGCATTTCTTTTTGCGAGATTCGGATGGCTTTCTGTTGGATGAATAGTTAAATCTTATATTTTTAGAGGTATTGCAGTAATTTATGGATCTAAATTTAATTACCCGATTCATGGGAGCCAATAAGAGTAACCCTATAATTGTTCGGGTTTTTTCTTACTAATCAGATAATTTTGCCTTTAATGCGTATGGGTTTTGCCTATAATAGATTATTATGGTAATTCAAGGAATAATTTTTGTCAAAACTGTAAGCATTCTCATTTTTATACCACTAAAGAGCCATTTGGTTGAGGAGCATCTTGTGTGATTCATTGTGAAATACAAATCCACAAAATTTAAAAATTAACGACAATATAGTGGAATGCCCCATTAAGATTTTAGCTTTGTTAGGTGAACAGATGAAGGGATTATAGCAAGTATTAAAGAACTGAATGTAAATAAAATAAGATCTAGACAACTCTAAATATGGTATTTAATTCCCTTGATTTTTTTATATTTCTTCCAATAGTATTTGTTTTTTATTGGTTTGTCTTTAAAAAAAGTGCAAAATCTCAAAATGTCTTAATCCTTATTGCCAGTTACTTTTTTTATGGTTGTTGGGATTGGAGATTCCTTTCTTTAATCTTTTTAAGTACTCTAGTTGATTTTTTTGTTGGACAGAGGATTTATTCTAATGAGAAAAAATCAACTCGGAAATTATGGCTTTGGGTAAGTGTTATTTTTAATGTAGGCTTATTAGGCTTTTTTAAGTATTATAATTTCTTTGTCGATTCCTGGATTGATATGGTTTCTGTCTTGGGGTATGACATTAAGAGTACCTGGACATTGAGGATTATTTTGCCGGTGGGTATTTCGTTTTATACTTTTCAAACCATGTCTTACTCGTTTGATATATATTATAAACGACTACAGCCAACCAAAGATTTTTTATCATTTGCTACTTTTGTTAGCTTTTTTCCTCAATTGGTTGCCGGTCCTATTGAACGGGCTTCTAATCTGCTTTCCCAAATTTTAAATAAAAGAAGTTTTAGCTACGAACAATCTGTGAGTGGATTGAAATTAATTTTATGGGGGCTATTTAAAAAGGTTGTTATTGCAGATGCTTTGGCTCCTATGGTTGATGATATTTTTGCTAATTATTCAACCTATCCGGCTTCAACACTTATTTTAGGAGTTACATTGTTTAGTTTTCAAGTTTATGGAGATTTTAGCGGATATTCGGATATAGCTATTGGTACGGCAAAATTATTTGGTATTGAACTAATGTCTAACTTTAAATTTCCAGTTTTCTCGCGAAATGTGGCTGAATATTGGCAACGATGGCATGTATCACTTTCAACATGGTTTAGACATTATGTTTATATACCTTTAGGTGGATCCCGAGTTAGCAAACTAAAATCAGTACGAAATATTATCATAATATTTTTGGTTAGTGGGTTTTGGCATGGTGCTAACTGGACTTTTATTTTCTGGGGCGCATTTCATGCACTAGCATTTATTCCTGTTTTTTTAATGGGAAGAAATACCATTTATAAGAATAGTGTGGTAGGGGAGAACTCTATATTTCCTTCATTTATTGAAATTGGTCAAATGCTGCTTACGTTTGGTATAGTTACATTTTCAAGGATATTTTTTAGATCAGAATCTATCACAGATGCTTTTGGCTTTATTAGCAACATGATTAATAATTTTTCATTTGAAACTTATTATCATCCCATGGGCTATAGAATGATAGATTATTATTTGCTTTTGGTATTATTTGTGTTATACGAATATAGAATGCGAAAAGACCCGCGTGCTCCTTTTAAATTCAAGTCTAAAGGGGTAAGATTTGTTGCTTATACTATAATTATCCTATTGATGATGCTTTTCTATGATGATGGTGTGGATCGATCATTTATCTATTTCCAATTTTAATATGTCAAATTGAAGAAGTTCTTCTTAAATATCATCATATATTTTTTTCTAATTGTACTAGCATTGGAAATTTTAGTACGCATGTTTCATTTATATAACGATGTTCCCTTACTGTTGTTTATTGATGAATATGATATACAAAAAACTGAACCGGGACAAAGAGGATTTTCTGTAACAGGTAACAGAAGACAAAACTTTGCAGAGTTTAATATAAATAGTTTTGGTTATAACTCTTATAGAGAATTTACTCCTTCAGCAGATAAAATTGAGGTAGCACTAATTGGAGATTCTTATATTGAAGGCTTTAATCAGCATTATTACGACTCAACCGGCAAAAAAATTGAAGTTATCCTAAATAACGAAGTAGAGGTTTATGAATATGGAAGAGGAGGATATGATATGGCGGATCAGCTTCACATAATAAATTCTTATAAAGAACAATTTGAACTCATAGACTACATATTTATTTATATGAAGTTTAAGAATGATTTAAGAAGAACTAAAATAAAACCGGATCATGATTTAGTAAACTTAAAACATACGTTCAAATTTCAAATTAAGAGGTATATAAGGGTGCTCAAATATGCTAATGCCATTGGACTTTTTGATGGTTTTAGAGATATAAGAAGCAGACTAACTCAAGGAAACCATAATTATAAGGCTCCTGAAGTTGACAAGAAAAAACTAGAGCTTAAATATATGGAAAACTTTAAAAGTTTAGTTAAGACTTATGGATTTGATAAAGAAAAAACTATTTTTTTGTTTGACAAAAGAAAGACTAATAAACTCTTTTTAGATCATTGTGATGAAATGGGATACAAATATTTAGACTTTGGTGAATCTTTTGAAAAAGCTACCAGACCCACAGATTTAATATATGACAGACATTGGAACAATTTAGGAAGAACGCTGGTAGCAACAGTAATAGCCAATTATGTTAAAGAGCAAGAAGCGTTAAAGGGTAAATAATTTGAAGGGATTGCTATTGAAATTATTGAATTGATAAATGATTTCGAATATATTTTGCCAGAACTTCAGCTATTAAATTCCTGCCATGATTATTCCAATGCTGATCATAAATAAGTGTTGTAGGCGTTTTGGAATTGTCTAAAGTTGGTCCGTAATCCACATACTTATATCCATTAGAATTGCAATAGTCCAGAAACAGGGGACTTGTTTTTTTACCATCTAACAAGAATGTTGTTTTGGTTTTATCAATATTATATGTTTTTACAAGTGTTTTAAAATTGTCCAAATACTTTTTGGTGTCTTCTTCAGAAGCGTGATCATCAATATATTCCCGATGTACTCTTTGAGTACCCAGAATTCTATCCTTTAAGTTTCTAAACGGACGCAAAACACCGATGCCTTTTGCATAAGCAATTAGTTTAATATTATCCTGTAGTCTAAAGCTTAATGAATTCTGTAGATCAACCCTATAATGATTTGGTTCATAAGTGCCTCTTTCAAGATCCATATAAAATTTTAAATAAATAATAACATGATCAATTAGCTCAAATTGTTCTTTATAAGCAGATATTAAATGCACCTGGTCAGCAAAGTCATATCCGGAGTAACCATATTCATAGACCTGGACTTTTTCTTCCAGTAGGTTCTCAATTTTTCTTCCCGTAGAGTTATAATAGTTTTGGTGAAACCCTTCAATAAACGAATCGCCAATTAAAGCAACCTCAATACCATCGGCAGTGGGCTCAAATTCACGATAAGAATTAAACCCGGATTTATTGATATAGTATTCGGCAAAATTCATTCGCCGGTTTCCGGTTACGTAATACCCGTTTTGATTAGGTGCATTTACTTCAACATTTTTATCGTCTATAATATAGGGAGGGTACTGTTGGTATAGATGAAAAGCCCGAACCATTAATTCTAAAGCTAACAGAATCAAAACACTGTAAATAATAGACTTGACAATTAATTTTTTCATTGTACTTAATTAGTTAGTTCGACCTAACCCTGATCAATTTTAATTTTTTCTGTTGCGCTATGCCAATAACAGTATCAAAAATTAGTTTCCAGTCTATTAAAAATAAACAAATTAATCTATACTGCCTAAACGATATACCCATAAGTTCGCCAATTGATAGATGAAACAGAATTGCTGTAATCAAGAACATGTTTCTATATCTGGAATTAATGAAGACAATGAAAGCCAATAGTTCAAATAATAAACTACCAATAGATAAAAGTGCAACCAGGAACCCGTTATTAGCAACATAGTCTGCCATGGCATTTTTGCTTTTAACAGTTTGATAATTACCATAGGTGTGGGCAACAAAACCAAAAGGATCCTTCCATTTTTTATTAGAAGGCATAGTGGCATCTCCAATAACCAATTGCGCCTCACCTTGCTTTGCATAGTTATCCGTACGTTCTTTTAAATAGAAACTTAACGTAGAACCATCCATCCATTTTAATCCGCCATATCGGATTTTTGACAGACCTGCTGTAAAATAGGTTACTGCTACTAAAGCTAATACCAGGTTAAACCCCCATTTTGGAGTGGGATTATAGGAAAATAGGTTTTTTCTTTTCCTAATAAAAGTCACTAAGATATTATCTACGGATAATTTCATTGATCCCGGTACCAGGGCTAAGGCAAAAAGTACCTGGGCAGGTAGCGAAGTGTGGTGGTCAAAAATACCATAACCTTCTCCTATACCAAAAAGCAAATATGAATAACCTGCCAGAATCAACAAATTTAGCCTTCCTAATAAACCAATACTTGAGCATAATATGACAATAATTAGGAAGTATTTGAAAAAAATGAATTGACTATAATCTAAATTAAAAACAAAGTCTGGTAACATTTCCAGAAACCAGGTTTTGCCATTAATATAGCTTGAATTAAACTCTAAATAAAACTCATAACTTGAACTCCCATAAACCTTTTTACCTATAAAAACCGGCAGAGTAATCCTAATAAGGCTTAAGGGATAGCTAAGGACGTATCTAATTAATTGTATTAGTTTATTTGTTAAAGCTACCACTATTATTTATTTTTAGGCTTATAGACTGACACATAACTGCTGTTAGAACTTATAAAACTCCCTAAGATTTTATAATCCATTAAAACGTTTCTGTTCTGATCAACAGACTTAACTGAAATGTCAATTCTGTCGAAAGTCATTTGGTGTTCTTTTTTAAGGAACGCTGTATAGTCCTCAAAAAAGGCATTCATTCTTTGGTTGAAGGCCTCGGGGCTTTCGGTTAATTTGTGTGTGAAAGGAGAGATAGCCTCTGCAGAACCATACACTTTACTAAAAAAGTGCCTTATAAAGCAATCCTCAGGCTTGTTATAATAATTAGATAGATCCGTTTTGATCCCCTTCCTGACACCTTCAAATTTAAATATATACAAATTGGTATTGTTGTCAATATAATGACCAAACATAGGAGCACAAGTAAACGGAAAGCTTTCAATACCAAACGCCACAACGAATAGGTTGGGAGCCAGAACAACAAAAACAATAAGATGTTTATACCACTTTTTCAGGAGGTTCATTTTGTCTTGGATTTAGGGGGATGGTTTAATTACAGCAGAAGCAATTTTTAGATTTATAATAGCCTCTACGATGCAGATAATCTATTGCTTTTATACTGAACATTTCAAATTTTGAAAAACCGAAATCGCTAATACTAATTGATGTATCAAGAGATTGCACATAATGCCACCATTTTGACGGTACATGAAGTACATCGCCGGGTTCCAAAATGACCTTAATAAACTCAACATCGTTTAACTTTGGAAAGTCCTCCGGAATAATGTCGTTGATATTTACCTTACTGGCAACAGCACCATTTATATATTTGCTGCTGGGATACATTTTACTGTTGAATTTGGTAGAGGCCAAAATAAACATCTTTCGTCCTTTGACCTGAGCATACATATTTTTTCCGGTATCGGCATGAAAACCCGAAATTGTTCCTGCGGGACCTATCCACGCGGTAACATCATTAACTGCATTAAGGCCTTCAAATATGGAAAAATCGATATCCTCTTTAAGGTGAGGATAAGTTTTAAAGATATCTAAGGTTGTCAGGTAGTCTTTGAAATTATCTTTGTTAATCTCAGCATCTTTTAGTTTCTGTATATAATCTTTAAACGAAGATTTTTTATATCGGTTATCATCCTGAATAAAATTACCGGATAACAGATCGATATCTTTATCAGATTCCAGATTTAACAAGAAATCAAAATCCCATTTCTTGGTGGCTCCCCAATCTTTGGCAAAACCTCTTAAAACTACAGGCTTTTTGTTAAAATATTTAGATTTAAAGATCTTGGGATCAATATCGTTAAGTTCTTCAATGGCTTTACTACGCTCTAATATGTCGTTTAAAATATCCATTTAAGCAAGGTTTTAAATTTGGACTATAAATATCCTGTAAATTTTCTTTTTAAGATATTAAAATCGATAAATCGTAAGTTTTTAGGTTTTAGGTGTTTTGAATACTGATTTTTTGATTGGCATTTTTTCCAATTATAACGTATTCATTATCAGATTCATTCTTGAATAGGTTGATGTTCGAAATATGTTCCTTCTGTTTAAAAAGGAAATCAAATAAGGGCCTTTTAAGCATACATCCTTCTTCGGAATTCATATCCACAGGGGTTAATTGTTTCAATTGGCTTAAATCTATATTGTCTATTGTAGAATAGGTTGATAGTCTTAATTGCGCCTTTTTTCCCCGAACCAAGGATTTTAATTGCTTCACTTTTTTATCCACCCTATATTTTTTTAAGACATTTTTAAAGGCTATGATGTTATACTCAATTTTAGCCAAAACACCTACTTTAAAAATATTTTTCGGATAGACAATATGATGATCAAACTTGTAAATTAAAGTGCTCCAACGCCGTTTGTATTCCAAATCACCATAGGCCATATCTAACAGATTATAGTCATTATCAAGAGCCCACTCCAATAGTTTATATATAGAAATATTACCGAGGGCAAATTTGGTGTAATCTAAATCAAACGAGGGGATTGACACAAAAAAAAGTTTGTCGAAATGGTGGTTAACACATATATGAATAGGGGTGTTATCACTGTAAATAACAAACAGGGACGCTTTTTTAGAATTAATTAAATCGTAAGTGCTATCGAGATAAAAAGGCCAGTTTTCCAGTATATCATTCTTTTCATTACGTTGCTTAAATCGAGTTACCAGCATGTCGTGTAGCATCAACATGTATTTTTGATAATCATCTGAAGTAATACTGCCATAGTACATTTTGTACTGAATATTAAAGCAGCTTTCCAATCTGTTTACAAACCGGTTAATATTTTGCTTGAAGCTTTTGCTGTATTGGTCCTTTAAAAAACTCTGAATATCAGTTTTCTCATTAATAACCACAGCATATCCGTTAATCTTACTTTGAGGTATTTTAAGGATGTTTAGTTCAGGTTCGTTCTTAAAAGCAGGAGATAAGTAAGAAGGAAATAACTTTACAGAAACAGCTTTATTTTTGCTGAATTCTACTTCTTCGTTTCGTTCAAAACTTAAACATCTTGCAGAGGTATTTAGTTCTAGTTTGCTGTAAAGACTAAGTACTTTATGCCTTTCGGTGAGCGTATTATAGAAATCAAGTTTATCTACCATTCCAATTCATATTTAATGCTCAAGCGTTATTTGTCCGGCATTGTTCCGCCCTTTGATCAAAAAATGGCTTTCAGAAAGTTTGTAGACACCAATATACTCCAAAGATTCTTTTGACAGAAATACAAAATCGACAATCCATTTTCTTATGTGATTAGTGTCAGCATGGAAAAAATCTAACTTAACGGACTTTTCCGGGACTTTAGTATCAGGCGGTATTTTCTCTAGTTTGAATTGTTGTGCTACTGCATAGACTGGTGGTTTCCTTCCCTGGATTTTGTTTTTAATTGTTTTGAACACCAGGTCGAACTTGATAACTTTTAAGAAGTTTTTAAACTTCATTTTTACTATTTGGATATATGCGATTATATAGGCCGGGAGTGATTTTTTTTTATAAACAAAATGATAGTCGTATTGATAGATGGCATTACACCAGATAGATTTATATTCCATCTCTCCGTTACCCATATCTAGTATGCTATAATTGTTAGCAATGCACCATTCCAATATTTTATAAACTATGGTATTACCCAGGCCAAATTTGGCATAATCGATATCATAGGCAATAATGTGCCCTATTAAAATAGCTTTAATGCTAAAATTGAGCGATATGCCAATAACGGTATCATTGGCATACATTACATAAAGCATTGCTTCTTTATTGCGAATCCTTTGATACGTTTCCGAAACATAATTATCCCAGTTTTCCAAAGCCTCATTTCTGTCGTTTCTTTGGGCAAATCTGCGTTCCAACAGTCGCTTTAATTCCGGTATAACATTGTTGAATGTTTCTTTAGATAAATTCTTTCCAAAATAGAATTCGCTCCGAATTTTAAAACATAATTCCAACCTCTTAATTTTTCTTTTTATTGGAGATCTGGAACTGGGTTTAATGTTATTGGTTAAATAGGTTTCAATGCTATCGGTCCCTGTGATATTGATTCCAAAACCGTCTAATTTGGATTGCTCCAGCTTTTTGAGTTTATAATCATCAGATATTTTTGTAGGATTAATGTATTTAGGGAACAATTTGTTGTAATATACCAGGCTTTCTTTTTCCTGACTATTTTTTTCCGGTTTTTCGTAAAAAGGCTTATTATTATGGGTATAATCTATAGACTCATAGATAGGAGGAATGGCATTTTTAAGAAAAAAAGAACCATAAAAATCTAAAGTAAATAACCCGTTACGTCTGTTCATATCAAAATTTAATCTCTATGGCCTTTTTTTCTCCTTTAATTACAAATAAATTTTCATGTACTTTAAATGCGGAAACCTTGTCTAAATGTTCTTCATAGGTATAAACAAAATCTACTACCATTCTTCTGGTAAGTTTGCCGGACTCATAATTGTTAAGACAATTTAAGCTCTTAGTTTTACGGACTGCTTCATCAAGGCTGATAGCCTCTGTTGTGTAAGCAACTGGCTTGTCATTAGGACTTCTTTTTTTTAACCTGGAAGCGGCTTCATCAAGTTTTAGCTTTTTTATCCTATTTTTAATATGGATTTTAAGGGCTTCAAAATTGGCCACGAGCCTGGCCGAAATCATGCCTTTCTTATAATAGATTTGATACTCTAAATTATAGTCAAAATTGCACCATTTGTTTTTGTAACTTGCGCTTCCCAGGCCTAGATCTAAAAAATATACCTTGTTGTCTATACTCCAATTCAGTAGCATATAATTATCGATATGCCCTAAACCGAACTTACTGAAATCTGTATCATAAGCATGACATTCACTAAGAAAAATATCATTATTAACATGCCTGTTAATAGATATGCTAATAGGATCATCATTATGGTAGACAACAAATAAAGACGATCTTTTTTGTTCAATTAATTGCTTAAGATTTTCTGTGTTTATATCCCATTCGTCCATAAAAACACTGTTCGTGTCTTTTTCCTTAAACCTGACATTCAGCATTGTATATAGGTGACTTAGAATAAGCTTTAATTTCTCTTCAGAAATACTACCATAATTATATTCGTATCTAATATTTAAACAGGTTTCAAGCCTTCTTAGAGAGCGTCTAAACCCCTTTAAAAACGACTTCTTAATATGTTCATTTTTATAACTATCGTAAGTGTAGTCTTTATTAAGTAAAATCCCTAAGCCATCCATACCATAATGGGGAACCTTGATAAGTTTATACGCTTCTTTGGTCAATTCAGCCCGGAAAAAATTGGGGAACAGGCTAATATAGTTTACAGCATCCAATTGATTCCTGGAACGCTTGTTTGAAAAGGTCTTATCATTAAAATAGAGATTAGCATAGCAATCAGGGATAATGCCCTGGCTTCTTTTAAAATAATTCCATAAAAATTGATAACGTTTAATTTGAGGCATTTTCAAATGTTATTTTTGAGTTAATCTTACTGCCTTCAATGATGAAGCTATTGGTATCACTAAGAATCGAATAGGCTTTTACCTTGTCGACAAATTCAGAATTACTATATAAAAAGTCGTAGATCGGCTTTTTTAACGACGGATTTTCAAAGCTTTTAAAATCTATTGGGCGGACATCTTCCGGAAGCTCATCAATAGGGCTCAGGGTATACTCAGTCTCTACTTTCGTTTCCTTTTTACCTTTTAAAAAACCTAAAAGGCTATTATATCTGTTATTTAGTTTCTTTGCTATTAAATAGTTAATCGTCTTAAATTTCAAGAGGTTCCAAAAACAGACTGTCTTGGAAATAAAATTGTTCTTTTTTGAGATGATCAGTGTCTTGAACTGATAGGTTAGATTACTCCACCGTCTCTTGTAATCAAAATCTCCATAACCCATATCGAACAAAATAATATCATTATTGAAACACCATTCCAATTGCATGAATATCTCAATATTTCCAAGACTAAATTTTCCATAATCGAGGTCGTACGAAGAAATAGAACTATACATCATGTTTCCCAGATGAAAATTAAGCGATATCTCTATAGGTTCATTTTCGTTGTAAATTACAAATAATGAGGCTTTTTTGTTCAAAATATTAGCATAAGCAAAACCATGATAGTAGTCCCATTCCTCCAAAACACGATTTCTTCCTTCACGTTGGGAAAACCGCTGTTCTATCATATCAATAAGGCGTTCCATTAATAGATTATAGGTAGTTTTATCTATATCACCATAATACATCTGATAGGAAATATTGAAACATGATTCTAAGCGTTTTACCGATCTTCTTACAACTTTTCTAAAGTTGGGTTTCAGTTGTTTCACAAAACCTTCGAAAGAATCAAAAGGCTTAAGATTAATTGCAAACCCAGGCTTTTGGTAGATAAAACTACTATGGTAACCATCCGGGGTAGTTAACTTCAAATAATCCGGATATAAATTAAAAACGCCAATCTTATCTTGGTACCTATTTAAATTAGGTAAGCTAACATCAGTGGTATTAAAAGCTACTTTCCGAATATGGGTTGGAAGCTCTTGCTCTTCAAAAAGTGCTTTATAAATATTCCTTTTATGTATTAAATAGGACATGTTATAGTTAAAATTACCGTTTTACATTTATTTCTAAAATATTGTTGGCACTTTTAATGTAGTAAGTGTCCTTATTATCCAATGATTGATAAGCTTTAGTGCCATTCTTGTGTACCTTTTGGCGATGTAAATAGTCTAAATATGATTTCTTCAAAAACAGATTTTCATCCGAGGTCATATCTAATTCTTGTGTTCTGTCAAGCTTAATCTTAAAAACCTCATGCTCCATTAATTCAAATGGTGCTTTGTCAGTTTCGATCGATTTTGTCGTTTTATCCAAATCACTACTGGATAACCCCAGACGTTTTAAAATCCAGTTATTTGGATTCTCATAGGAATATCGGTACAGTTTAAATCTGAGTTTTAAATAAACTAATAAGGGAATTGCTATTAAATGACTTAACCAGGAGCCTTTTTTAATTATAACATGGTGCTTTAGTTCGTAAGGGGTATTACTCCAGGTTTTTTTATAATTGGATTCACCCATGCACATATCAAATATGCTATAATTGTTATTGATGTTCCATTCCAATTGTTTGTACAGATCGATAGAGCCTAAACCAAATTTCGAATAGTTAATGTCAAAGCTCGTAAATATATTACAGGTTACACCCTTTAAATGATAATTCAAACATATGTCGATTGGATTCTCGCCATCATAAATCACAAATATGGAAGCTTTTTTCTCTAGGATCAAATCGTAAAACCTTTGTTTTAAATTTTTCCATATACCAAGATGATGATGCCTTTTGTTTACCTGATTAAACCTTTCGGAAGCAAATACCTTAGCCCGATCCATAAGTTTATTGTAAGTTTCAGGAGCGATGTTTCCAAAATAGAATTTATATGAGATATCCAGGCAACTTTCCAACCTGTTAATTGCAGAGCGCATTTGTTTGCGTTTTCTGGAACTGAGTTGATCAATCGTATAGTCGTCAATTGTGTTGTATGATGTAAGATCAATTAAATAACCTTTATCAATCTCCTTCAACCCGAACTTCCTGTAATACTGATTGTTTAGCTCTAGTTTAAAATAAGGTGGTATACGATAAATTCTAACTAAGCCTCGATTCTTGATTGAATCTTCTGCTTTGAAGTTTACAGCCGATTCCCTGTATTGACTCCATTCAATTGAAATATCCCGGTAAATGTCTGGTAAGCTTCTTTTTTGAAAGAAATTTAAGCTATAATGTACAACGTTAACAAGTGTTTTCAATTGCTTTTGGTTAAGGTTTAAGTTAAAGATTTTGGGTTTTACAGCTTCTAAATTAAATATTTTAAGCACGATTATTTTTTTTAATAGACAAAAGGCCAGTAATTCTTGGTAAACGAACAGATTGATGCCCTGAACCAAATAGTATATTAATTTGAGTAATTTTGGCTATTCCCATGATAATGTAATTTAACGTGATAAGCTGTTTTTTTACCGCCTTTTTTTTAAACATATATATATCATATGTATATTGTCGTCAACTATTAATTACCTAACCTATATACTTATGGATATTTTAGATGATATCGTTAAAAGCGCTATTCCTTTAGAGGAAAGCAAGGAATTTGATCACAAATTATTTCATAAAAATTTCATCAAGAAACGAAAACCGGTTTTATTGAAGGGATATGCTAAAAATTGGCCCGCTTTAAAAAAATGGGATTTTGAATTTTTATCAGGTTTAAAACTGGAAGAGAGCGTTCGGGTTGAAGTAGGCAATGTGATTCAAAATGAAATTAATGTAGAACGGTTTGACTTCAGTACTTATTTAAAAAAACTAAAAGATTACGAGGAGAAACCAGAAAGTGAAAGACCCTATCTGTCAATGTTTAATATTTTTGGTCATTTCCCGGAGTTGTTTAAGGATGTTGATTTATCCATTTTATCAGATTATACCAAGTACAATACACCTGGAGGATGGATAGGTCCTGCGGGAACAGTGACTGGATTTCACTGGGATTCAACTGACAATATACTGACTCAGGTTAAAGGACGCAAATTAGTTCTTCTGGTTGCACCAAAGGACAGTTCCAAAATGTACGAGAGTAAAAAGTATGATTATGATGCTCATGGCAGTATGGTTGATATCAATAATTTTGATGAAGCTAAATTTCCAAAGTTTAGAGACGCCGTTGTTTACAAGGTTATACTGGAACCCGGTGATACACTTTATAATCCACGGAAATGGTGGCATTATGTAAAGTCTCTTGATACTTCAATCAGTGTGAGTAACTTTGGGCGCTATAAAAAAGATTTTACGTATTATAAGGAATTTGTGGAATATAGGCTGCATATGCGTGGTTATTATAGAACACAAGATTGTACTTGTCATAAAACAGTGGAGGGTAAGCGAATTTGGTTGGGTAGAAGTTGACCTTAGTTCATTAATTTGGACTATTGATACCTATTGTTTGCTAAAGTTTTATTTATTTACTTCTGATAAAATTACTGAGGCAGTGCTACCTTTAACTAAAAAGGAGCGATTTTTGGAATCAGGAAGTTTATAAATTTTCAGATTTTTATAATGCTCGCTTTTAAGATATAAAAAATCGTATACATACTTTTTTATGAATGCATAATGTTGATCGGAAATATTTATTTCGCTTAATACATTGATGTTAAATTCTTCATTGTTTTCACTTGCTTTAAAACGGGAAAACTTTTGTTTTTTTGGTGTTTTCTTAAGAATAAATGTTAACCGATGCATTTTTTTGTTAATGGCTTTCTCTCTTAAATATTGCTTCAATTTGTAAAGTGATGAAACACCATTAGCAATTAGATTGGCTATAAGGGATTTCGAATTATAAACTATATGGTATTCGAAATCATACTTGGTATCACTCCAACTTTCTTTATAATCAAAATAACCTTTTGAGAAATCAAATATACTGTAGTCTGTATCAAAGGCCCAAACTAGCATGTTATAGAGTGATATTTTACCTAAATGAAATTTGTCGTAGTCTATGTCAAAAACGGTAATTGCGTCAAAAATAACCGTGTCAGAGTAGTAGTTCAATCTTACCGCTATAGGTGTTTCCCCATTGTAAACTACAAATAGGGATGCTTTCTTTTCAAGAATAAGTGGGTAGGCAACATCTTTATAAAAATTCCATTCTTCAGGGTTAAGATTGTTATTTGTTATTCTTTTATCATCAAATCTTTTAACAAGCAAGTTTTTAAAACTATCAAAGATAAAATCATAGTTGGCCTTATCTATCTCGCCATGATAGATTTTATAGGTGATATCGAAACATTGTTCCAGCCTTCTCCTGTATCTGTTGAATTTTTGAATGCTTTTTTTACTAAATGTAGAGGAGAGGTATGACGAAAAATCTTCGTAGTTTTTTAAATTTATGAGATATCCCGGGTATTGCTTAATCCTTTTTTGCCTTAAAGGTGTAGACCAATTGATACGCGGTACATCAAAATAGGAGGCTACATCTAAAATTAAAAATACTTTGTTTTTAATTGTATTTGTTTCTGTTTCTGTTGAATTAATGGTGTAGGCTATTCCTTTGGTTAGGTTCTTTCCCGTATTTATTAAAATGGGCCATAAGCTATACTTAACGAACGAAACATCGTTAAAAATGCCGTAAGTCTCAGAAGGTTTTCTTTTAGCGAAATGTGTTCTCCATACACTTGTAAAAATTCCTGAAGTAAAAGGGTTGTTGATTAGCATGGCTAAGCGTTCTTTTCGTTAAGCCTGTATAGTGGAAAAAAACTGGAGCCTTCGGTAATATTGTTTTGTTTAACCAATTCGTCATACACCTCCTGGTTTATAATAAGTTCCCAAAGTTTGAATTCTCTATAATTACTAGAAAATAATGATTTAAAACGAAACAGAGAATCATTATCCCGTCCTCCTAAACCACCTCCTAGGTTAAAGTATTTGTACCCTTTCTCTGTGGCAATAATTCTCATTTCATCAATTAATAGCTTTGTTGGATTTTTATGTAAAAAAGCTTTCTTAACACCAGATAAATGATATTGGACAATTGAATTTGTGAATACAAATAAACACCCTCCAATTGTTTCTCCTGTTTCATTATCCACAGCCAATAATATTTCAGATTTGAAATCATTGGTAGATAGTAATTTTTGAAAGTACAACGAATTAAAATAATAAAATCTTGTAGCGTTTACGCGATTTAAATTATCATAGTAAATCTCAATGAACTGTTTCAGACCTTCCTGATTACTAGCCTTTTTAATTGAACAAAGCTTTCTTAATCTATTGATGTTCGTTTTTAAACGTTTTTGAATATGTTGTTTCTGAACATCTAAATCCAATTTTAGATCAATATTAACTACTTTTCCCTGATTTACTAAATTTCCTAAATTGATTAAGGTTTTATCCTGCCCTAAAATAAATGGGTTTAATCTTGAAAAAACAGATACAATATTTTTTTCTTTAAAATAGCCTATTAAACTTTTTATAAAGTGTTTATTATTAAAATTACCATTAATTCCTTTATTAATTGGTCCGGCGTACCCATAAACGGAGGTAGCGTCTTTATATTTTGTTCCCGGAATTTCTCTAATAAGTATGGGTAAGGCTATAATAACATCGTTTTCAGTATATTTAAGAATTACCGGTATTTCATTGTCTTTCCTTGCTAGCATGTGATAATCGTAGGTATGATAAAAATCATAACTACCTATTTCTCCTAACAGTTCATCCCATTTTTCTTTTTGGGTTATTTCTTCAATTAAGTTTTTGGTTGAGTCCTCAGGTTTTCCAATTTCTATTAACCTGTCACATTTTGAAAAAATTATCCCTTCTTTATAATTATTAAACTTTGCAAGATTTTCATTTGTTTCTCCTCTCAGCCATCCTAAATATATAGAGGCTAAATTCACTCCTGCCTCATGAGAAAACGGATAACCACCTCCAAACCTTGGATTTATTTCTAATATATGTACATCATCTTTAGTTACAAAGGCATCACAATCCATATTTCCTATATGCTTCAAGGCCTTTCCCAGTTTCTCTCCAAGTTTTTCCAAGCGGGGGTCAATAACTGATATTGCCTTGTCTGTTTCACCAGATCGCATGGATAACTTCTCTCTGGCAAAAGTACCAAAGTACATCCCGTCAAAATCATTCACAACATCTAAACCAAACTCCTTTCCATCAACTTTTTCTTGAATTAAAATTGAATTTTCAATGTCTTCACTGCTAACTAATCCCAATATCGATTTAGTGATTTTTATTTTTTGTAGTTTAAAGGATAGCTCAAGCTCCTCAATCGTTTCAGGGAAATCAATTCCAATGGAAGCACTTCCCCAGCGAGGTTTTAAAACTACAGGAAATTTCAAAGCTCCAGATTTGATCGCTTGTTTAGCCTCTTCAATTTTTGTAAAAGTCTTTGGGGTTTTTAAACCTAAACTGTTAAAATAATTAAAGGTCTTTAACTTGTCAAATCCAATATCTATAACCATTTCATTTGACACAATAACTTTTATGCCTTCCTTTTCAAAAAGTGATTTGTTTTTTGATAGAATTGGCAATTCTAAATCATTTAAAGATATGATGGCAGCAACCGAGTTTGATTTAGCTATTTTCAGGATTGTTTTTAAATATTTTTTCTTATATATATCGGGGACCTCAATAGCTATATCGGCATCAACCAATGCAGGTGCTAAAGTACTTTGGTCTACAGCTATAACCTTTCCATCGCCATTTAAAGCTTCTTTAAAGTAGTTGATTAAATAATTGCGTCTTCCTGCACAAGTAAATAAAATATTCATGATTAATTAAGGTTAGTAGTTTATTTTGAAAATTATGTGAGAATGTAATTTACTTTTTGTTCTTTATAATCTTGATGTTCCCATTCGGATTTTAAAAGGCCATAAAATTTTCTGTCTACAAAACGGTTATTTTTCCATTTATGACTTCTTAGTAATCCTTCTAGCTTAAAACCTAAATTTTCATAAATTTTATAAGCGGCAATATTATCGTCGTTGGTCGACAAGTATATTTTATTTAGGTTGAGTTTTAAAAACCCATAATTTACAATCCACTTTGTTGCTTTTGATCCTATTCCTTTTCCGTGAAAAACAGGGTCCACAAATACATATAATTCTCCCATCCTGTCTGTTAGGCTTATATTTGTGATTCCCCCCATGGCCACAATCTCGTTGTTGTTGTTTAAAAATGTTAAATCTACTCTTACAGCATTATTTTTGTTGTTAAACCATTTAGTAGTTTCTTCTATAGTAGCCGGTAAATTGAAAAACATACTGTTATTAACTAAAGGATTATTAATTAAATTAACACGGGCATTTATATGTTCTTTTGAAAAATATTTAATTAGCATTTTCATTTTGTGATCTGTAATAATCTAAAGTTGTTGTATTGAATTCGCTTGACAAAATTACCACATCTTTTCTCTTTATAACTTTAAGAACAGTTTTGAATAAAATTTTAATATCAAAAATCAGTGATATTTTTTCGGTGTATTGCGCATCCATTTCTAATCTCTCATCCCATGGCAGATTATTTCTGCCATTAACTTGAGAATAGCCTGTTATACCCGGGCGGACAGTATGCCTAAGTTTTTCCCGTTCTGTATAGTAAGGCAAGTATTGAGGTAATAAGGGTCTTGGGCCAACTAAACTCATATCGCCTCTAAAAACATTAATTAGCTGAGGTATTTCATCTAATGATGTTTTTCTTAAAATTTTACCAAACTTTGTGACCCTTTTAATATCCGGTAATAATATACCGTTTTCATCTTTTTTGTCATTCATTGTTTTGAACTTGATTATTTTAAAAAGCTTGTCATTTAATCCGGGTCTAATCTGGTAAAAAAATACCTTTTTGTCATTTGAAAAATAAAGAACTAGGTATATGACCAAGAAAGCAGGGGAAAGGATCAACATTCCTATTATTGAGAGAAAAAAGTCAATTACTCTTTTAAATATGTTCTTGTATAGCATAATGTGTTGTTAAATTTAAAAATATTTTACCTGGCAAGGTAGTTATATATACCCCCTGTATACCAAAATAATATTTTACCTTTAATTGCATTTTGTTCAATATATTTTTTCATTCCATAAAATGTTTTGCCGGTATAGGTTGTGTCCAGAAAAATATTATGGTCGCTTAAGGAATATTTAGAAATGGTATCAATCTCATCATTGTATTTTCCATAGCCACCGCATAAAAATGTATCATTAACTTCAATCTTCCCAATTTTATTTGTAATGTTATATTTTTCACATAATTCTACACAGAATGATTCAACAACTTGTTCTGCTCTACTTTTAGTTCTGCCAACAGAAATACCAATGACTTTAGTTTTTAATTTAAATTTTGCCAGGCCACACAAAAGGCCTGCATGCGTAGAACCTGTACCGTTGGCAATAAAAATATAATCTGGTACATAATCTTCATCAAGTAATTCTTCTATAACATCGATATAAGCTTTAGTGCCTTCAAGAGTATGACCGCCTCCGTATAGATAAAATGGGTTAAAACCCCTAGTTTTATAGCTATCAATAGCACTATCCATATTAAAGGAAATTTCATCCGGTTCGGAAAAAATAATATTAGTAGAAGTGTTTCTAATTATTTTTGCATTTCCCGATTCTGTTAAAAACGCCTCTTCATCACCATGCAAAACAAGCGTGCAGTCTAAATTATATTTATGGCAATAAAGCGCTGTTACCCGGCAATGATTAGATTGTATTCCACCGGTAGTTACTATGGCATTATATTTATTGTCTTCTATTGTTTTGTGAAGAGCCATCATTTTTCTTGCCTTATTTCCACCTGCCAAAAAAGGATAATTGTCATCTCTGAAAATGGCAAATTCACTATGTATTTTTTGAATCATATCTTTTTATTATCTAATGATAGGGTAAAAAGTAATTTCCGCTTAAATTGTTTGTTAAACAATCTATAATGTTTCGTATTCTTTGAGGATTGCTTCCCAAACAAATTGCTGTTCAAATTTTGAAACAATTGTTTTTCTCGATCTTTCACCCATTTGTCTTTGTACTTTTTTAGGTAACATGTACATTGCTTTCATACTATCAAATAGAGCCTTAGTATTTTTTACCGGAATAATTATACCATTTTCATTATTAATAATGATTTCATTACAGCCGTTTATATCCGTTGCTATACATGGCAATTTCATAGCCCCTGCCTGTAATACAACATTAGGAAACCCTTCCCGGTAACTTGGAAACGCTAATGCATTTGATATTGCAAAAAAGGGCCTTATGTCATCTACCCAGCCTGTGGTTATAATATTTTTATGTTGTTTTATTATTTCTAATGTGGTATCACTTAACGGATCTATGGCCGTTTCATACGGCCCTAATAATAAAAGTTTTGTATTATTAAATTCGTCATTAATATTAACGAATGCCCTTATGAGTTCATTAATACCTTTGTCCGTCACCAACCTCCCAGCAAAAACAAATACAAAATCGTTTGGTGCAATTTCTAACTTTTCTTTGAGTTTTAGTTTTTCTGATTCACTAATAAGTTTAGTATCATAGTAGGAGGTATCTATACCGTTTGAACTTCCGTTTCCTATAACTTTTAATTTGGATTTGGTTGTAAATTTGTTTTCCAATATAATTTCTTGTAAGCCATATGAATTAGGGTATATTTTGGTGGCACATGCATAGGTTATTTTTTCTACAAAATTTAACAAAGCACGCTTAAATCCTGTTGCCTCTACTAAAGGCAGTCCTGCAATGGTATGCAATCTGTTTGGAACACCTGCTAATCTTGCGGCCAACATTCCGAGAGTTCCGGCCTTGGGTGTATGCGTATGTACAATAAAGGGTTGTTCTCTTTTAAAAATCCTAAACAGTTTCAAAACGGCTATCAAATCTTTTACAGGAGTAATTTTACGGGTCATCTCAACTGGAATGGTTTTAATAGCCTGCAATATAGCTACTTGGTCCAGAAAACCATCAGATGATGATGAGATGCCTATAACCTTGAAATAATTTGTCATGAACTTGAGCTGTCCATTTAATAACCCTGCCATAGATCTAGGGACAGTTGTTATTCGGATAAGTTTTTTTTGCATAAAAAGGTTAAGCTGTTTTTGTCGTTAGCAAACATAATAAATTTTTACAATCACTTCAGTTATATAGGCTATATGGAACATAAATTCGTTTAACAATTGCTTAAACCATTAATTGCTCAAGGAATAAAATGTATTGCAAATGTTAGATAAAGTATTAATACTTAAGTTACTATTAAGTTTAGTAATTGTAAAAAAAACCTTAACATATTGGTTTTTAACCAATTAGTTATTAAAAGTTATTAACAATTTATTGAATTTTTGTTATTTCAATATATTTTTGACAGCTTTTAAAATTTTATGGGTATGTGCAAATCTAAATTTATTGAATTAGCGTATATATAAATATTTAAAAAAAGCATTTAATCGTAAAAAAACAACTTTTAATCGATCAAGTAGGAAACAGCTTTCGTATTTCATCGAAAAAAAATGTTTTATAGCGATTATGACTAAAAAAAAAATTACTATTGAACAAATTATTGAATGCCCCAAATTATTATTATTATGAAAGAGACAATTAAAGCTACGCTATTTTTTTTACTATTAGGATTCACACTAACCGTCGTATCCTGCAACAATGAAGAGTTATTTGTTGAACCTGTTACTGAAGTAGAAGAAGAGGAAACACCAGTGGAGGAAGAAGAGGAAATTGATACTCCGGATGATACTACAACTTCTGCTGATCCCAGTTTACCCTGTGAATTTTCTTTAAATGATATAGAGCCCAATTCCACCGTCGTTATAGATTGTGTGATGGATTTAGGTGGTGCAACGGTAAACTTACCGGCAAATGTAACTATACTATATGAAGGTGGTGAGATTATTAATGGAACACTTAATTTTTCTGAAGGATCTGTTATAGATGGAGATCTTTTAAATGTTGCATTAACCATAACAGGATCTACCCCTCAATTAAAAGACCCTGCTTTTAATTTTGTTCCAGAGCGTTGGGAGATTGTTCAGGGAGAGACTACCTCGGAGATAGCTCTTAGAAACAGAGACATTCTTGAGTCTATTATGAATGAAATCAAAGAATTAGGAATTACTGAATTCATTATTGATGAAATAGATGCCTATTTTGAAGTAAGCAAAGTAACCAGCGGTACTTCAAATCAAAATTTTTATCCATGGGTTGAAGCTATTAATGTACCTTCTGATTTCAATTTAATAATGACAGACAATACAAATCTTAGAGTGTTTCCAAATAGTAGAGACCGTTATTCGCTAATGTCCGTTTATGATGCTAAAAATGTTACCATTACAGGAGGTAATTTAATTGGAGATCGGGATGAACATGATTATTCAAGTGGAGGCTCGCATGAATGGGGACATGTTATGGAATTAAAAGCAGCTGTGAATACTACTGTTTCTAATGTTCGCATGATGTATGGTGCTGGAGACGGTGTTAAAATATCTTCATTAAATTTTACGTATGATGTTGATTACAGACCTTCAAATAATGTTATTGTACGAGATTGTACATTTGATAGTAATAGAAGAAACAATATTTCTATTACAGGAGGAATGAATATTACAATTGAAAATAATTTGCTTTTGAATGCTGGAGTGGATACACAAAAGTCTTTAGGTACAAATCCAAGATACGGATTAGATGTTGAATCAACAAGAAATTCAGATGGTAATGGAGGATATGTATATCTTGAAAGGGCCGAAAATATTTTAATACGAAATAATACTGAACGAGGAAGTGCACGTGGCGGATTAACGGTTCATATAGGTTTTAATGTAACTATTGACAGCAATATAACAGAAAACAGTATTGGATATTCATATACTGAAGGAACAAAAATAATAAACAACGTTATAACCTCAACCCCTTCTAGTTATAGTACTACTGGAATTGATGGAGGTAAAAGCAGTTCAAAATCTACAAGAAATAATGAAATTTCAGGTAATACTGTAACTGGTTTTAACGTAGGTATTAATGTTAAGAATACAGAGACTCAAGTATTTAACAATACAATACTAAATAATGTTGTTGGAATTGTTCCAATTTCATTGACAAACTCTGATATTTATAATAACACTATTGATAGCGATGTAGATAGCAGTAAGGGTATGGCAATAAATATAACCGAGTTAAATAATGTTACAATAGAAGGAAACAGTATTACTGCCGTGCAAAACTCTATAAAAATTAATAGATGTAATACAGCATCTGAATCAATTAATAACACTGTTCTTATAAAGAATAATGAATTCTATGGTCCAAGATACTCTCAAATTATTGATTCCCATGGTCTTGTTTTTGAAAACAATAAATTTAATCATGGTATTGAACTATACGATTCTAATGATATTACCTTTAATAATAATGAAATTACTACTCCAAACCATGATGGTATATATTTAAGAAGGGTTAATACGGACATTAGTATTTCAAATAATGCAATTGATGTGGCTTCGAATAAAACTTGTATAAGAATTGATTCAACAACAAATAGCAGTGAGATAGCTGACAGCAATAATAATTGTTTTTAATTATTAGGATTTATAATTAGAATAAAAAAGAGATGCTAAATTAATAGCATCTCTTTTTTATTTAAGTTAATTCAGTGTAATTAAAAGATAGAGCTTAAAACACGAATAAATGGAATTTTAATTAGTGGTAGAAAAATAAACACAATTAAATAGAATAATGAGTATTTGGTCAATTGGTTCTTCTTAGTTGTGGACTGGATAAAACCAAGTGTAGTCAGGATTATTGCAAAACCATACACCGTTGCAATAGGGTAGGTAGTCAGTACGAAAGCAATTAAGAAGATATTTCTGTATTTCGATAATAAGAATGAACCTGGAAGACAAAATGATATAGCGATCATACCTTCAATAAAAATGGTCCAATAAGATATCATTAATCCTATTGAGTGAAGGTTTTGAGCTCCATTTAAGGTGAAAACTGTGTTCGGATTTGTCGTACTCATTAGGTTCTCTATATTAGTTTCATTAGCTTTCAAAGCTAACGGATCAACATCTGCAATAAATGAAGTAAAACCGTAAAATCTGGGATCAGCTGTATTCGTGAATTCAAAAAATCTTCCATCCATAAATTCCGGTGCCAGGAATTTTCCAGCTACAGCAAATAAGAAACATAACCCAATAATATATTTAGACTGATGTCTTAAATTTTCAAGGATATCTTCTTCTTTCGATAAAAACAAAATTATGGTCACGGCCAAAATCACATAAGCAAAAATATGTTTATGGTTTGGGACATAGCCCACAAGATCCAGTATTAAATAGGGAATAGCACTAAATAAGGATAATAGTAACCAATAATATTTGTTCAATGTTACTGCCTTAAAAAGTAAACCCGGAACAATAATTACAGGCATTAATATAGATAATACAGCGTTATCTTTCATTAAGATCAGCAATATTATCAATATCATTTTTAATATTAAAATTGTTAAATCGTCCGATTTTAAGGATAAAGCATTTTCTTTCACTTTGGAAAATAGACCTAAAATTGATTTTGTACTATAAACTTTTGACATTATTAATTAATTTTAATGTTACTTCTTTACTTTCTGCATTATATTGAATCTTGTAAACTTCAATATTTTTAATGTTTCCAGATGGAATAGGATGATTACATGTTTCTTCATTTACGCTAATCGTGATCTTATCAGTGGATTCATTATAACACCAATTATAGTCTTTAATTTCTTCCAGAATTTCTTGTAATCTACTTTCGCTTGGAAGAATTTTACTTTCAACGTATTGATCTTCTAATTCTTTGATGTTTCTAAGATTCACAAAGTAACCCTTATTATTATATTCAACATTAAAACCTGATACGCGATACAGCATTTTATCTATTTTACCAAACATACGCATGCCTCCTCCCATCCAGCTGTCTAAATCATGAGTTTCTACCAGAACTATGTTTCTTACAAAAAAGAAGAGCATAACTAAAGGAATAAAATACCTAATAACTATTTTCTTTGTTTTCATATTTAATTGATTTTATAAAAATTGTTTTTTCTCTTGTTCGGTTGGTAATCTACAAGTTTCCTTCTTTCCAAAAAACCTGTATCTGTTTTTAGCTATGAAGCTATAAAAACCATCCCTTATGAACTTTGGAATTATCCAAAAGATTCTGGAGGTTATCTTATGGAAAGTAGACAACTGTAAAAATATTTGTAAAATAGCAGAAGACTTACTGTACAACTTATTGTTAGCGTAGTAGTAAATAGTAGTATATTCCGTTTCTAATGAAATATTATAATCCTTAAGTTTTGCCTTAGCCAAATCTGATTGCAATGTGGTATAGAAAATAGATTTATTTTTATCTCTATTAATTACATAATCAATAAAGCCGTTACATAAGTTACAAACGCCGTCAAAAAAGATGATCTTTCTTTCCTCCATATTTCTATTTTTTAATCACTCTTTTTATAGGTTGGCTAATTCTAAACAGGAAAAAGTTTTTAAGCATTACTTTTCTAAACAGATCTTTCTTTTTAATTGCAACCGGATGGTTTATATAAAATAAATCTTTACTCTTTAGTTTCTTCCTATAGTTGTTAATTTCATCATAGGAATAATTGTTTTTGAACATTTGGTAGAAAGCATTGATATTCACCATAGTTAAGCGCTCTCTAAAAAAGGCAGTCTTAGCCTCATCATTTTGAACATCAGAAAGACTTTTCCAAAAATTTGAAATACTCGAAAGTATTATAACAAAATCATTAAGGTATTTGTCTTTTTTTACTTTATCTCTATTTCTGGTTATGGAATTTGGAGACTGCAAAAAAGCTGCACAGACATTTTTTATAGCCAATATTTTTTTTGCATGAAATAAAGCGCGGGTATTAAATTCAAAATCTTCGCCATAAATTTTTTCTAAAAACAATAAACCATTAGATTGAAGAAATAATCTTGAATATAACTTATTACAGGCAGATCCAGAATATTTAATAGTATTATAATACTCAATACCACTATATACTCTATTCGTACTTATAGATAGGGTATTTATAGTATTTCCGTTTTCAGCAACGCGATTCGCTCCAAACTCAAGAATATCTAATCCATACTCATCAGAAGTAGAAATAAGATCTTTTAAACTATTCGGTAATAACCAATCATCAGCATCTAAAAATAGAATGTATGCTCCTTTGGAATTTTGAATGCCTGTATTTCTGGCACCTCCTAACCCCTTATTTTTTTGGGAAAAAACTCTTATAAAACTAAACTTCTTTGAAAGTTGATTAGCTACCTCACGACTGTTGTCAGGAGATTCATCATCAATCATTAAAACCTCAAACGAATCGGGCTTTAAGTTTTGTTCTATAACAGAATTTACACATCTATCAAGATAGTGTGCAACGTTATACATTGGTATAATAACACTAACTTTAATCATGAACCAAATAAATCAGAATAATAAATAGACCACATAAAAAATGTAAATGAAAAATACACAAAATAGATGTTTCCAAGCTTTACATGTTGTCTTTTGAAAAGTACTTCTTTTAATAATGGATATACAATAACAATTGCCATCATGAACCAAGATAGATAAGCAAATCTATTTGAAAAGTGTGCTCTAATAACCAAAATCCAAAATGCATTGGTTATTAGGTAAGTGTTAAAAAGGAGATTGTAAATGTTATCCTTAAATTTTTTTCTAAAAATAAAATACCATCCGGCAAAAACGGCAAAGCTGCTATAAAACAAAAAGTCAAATCTAAATCCAGGACTCCCTTGTCCGCCTCCACTTGATAAATAGCCTCCTAGCCTGTCACCCCCAAAACCTAGTGCTGTAAATAGGGATTCCCAAACACCTCCCAGAGCAATTGAAAGAGGTATAGCACTTAACCAGCATAATAAGTAGAACTTCGGGTTATTATATAGCATAGAGATAACATATGCAAAAATTGGTAATAACATTGATTTATGAAACAAAGTAGACAGCAATAATAAGACTGCCATTTTAACTTTATTTTCTTGATAAGATATACCCCATAAGAATATTGATGTTGCAATGCCATTTCTTATACCATTAACAGCATAAGACCAAAATGAGAATGATACAATGAACATCAAAAAACAATAATACCAGTAGTCTTTAAAAAAGGCCTTTGATATTTTATACATGGGGAAAATGTACAAAAAGGCACACAGCAAAAAGAATACGTTTATGGATAAAAAACTAGAACAAGTTTTCATGAAAAAATGAAAAACAACATCTTTTTCCATTAAAAGCTCTCCACCAGCAGCATAGTAGTTAAAATGATTTGCATAAGTGCGCATATCAGTAAAATAGCGTCCACTAACAGGTCTTAGTCCAATGTAAAAAATGAATAAAGTTAATATGAGTACACCCACTACATTAATATAGGCTATATTTTTTCTATCATCCATTTTCAATACCCAAGTATGAATTATTGAAAACAGGACAATAGCTAAACAGCTATACATATATACAGCGTAATAATGTTTTAATGGTATAAACTCAATCATTCAAAATTTTATTAATCTTTCATTGGGTTACTTTACTGTTTTTTTTAATTAACTTATCCCATAAATCCATAACATATTCAGGTTTAAACCTATTGATATTGACTATGGCTTTTTTTGACATGCTTCCACGTAACTCTTCATCGGTAATTAGTAATAACATTTTTTTAGCCAAATCTTCCACATCATCAGGCTTGGCTAATATACCATCCTCGTTCTCAATCATAATGCTTCTAGGTCCGGTTGGACAATCAAAAGACACAATAGGCAACCCATGCGAAAGCGCTTCAAGTAATACCATAGGAAATGTTTCAAATCTAGAACTCATCACATAGAATTCAGATTCGGCTAATTTGATATTTACATCAGGGATGGCATCATTTAAGTACATTTTGTTCTTGAAATTATAGGAGTTTAGTTCTTTTAACAAGGCTTCTTTATTTTCTCCATCTCCGTAAACCTGCAAAGTCCAACCTTCAATTTTATTATCTATTTTCGCCCATGCCTTTATTAGAAGATCATAACCTTTTTGATAACTCATTCTCCCTAAAGAAATGATTTGTTTCTTTTTCTCCGTTTTTTCTATAAAATCAACCCTTTCAAAAAAATTGGGAATGATAACTCCATTCTTTCTTTTATAAAAATTTAATTCTTCACTATTTAGAAATACAATGTTCGTATAATAATTTTCGACAACATTGATTACTAAATCCCAAAGCTTCTTTTTAAGCTTACCGACAAAAGACTTGCTTTGTAATTTTAAATGAAACCCATAATAGGAGGTATGGTACTCATTATAAGTGGGCTTTTTTGTTAAAAAAGGTAAAACTAGTCTGATCCAAGATAATGAAATTAGAAAAATGGCATCAGGATTAAATTCCTTTATAGCTTTTTTCAAAGCTTTATAATGTTTGGGGAATTTTGTTAGATTTACCCACTTAAAATAACTCACGTCTTCTTTATACCCCACATCTAAATCGATATGAGAAACTTTTTTTGATAGCGGATAACATACTTCCCTGTTCCTTTGTTCCGAGGTGATCAATAATACATCATATCCATATATGTCAGCCCAATAATTAAGCTTTTGTATAAGGATTTTTTCGGCGCCACCATACAAGTAAACCTGCTCAGTTATATAAATAACCTTCATTATTTTCCAATTAAATTAATTAACCTTTGAACATTCTTATGACCAAATAGGTTCATCATTTTCATTTTCAAAATGTTTCTCCATTTTTTTCTTAATGGGACCCAGGATTTCGAAAAGTGATGGATACAGTACGAGTTTTTAGTTAATTCAATTTTTCCAGTTTTATAACTTTTAGGGCAAAAATAGTCGTTAGGATAAAAGGTAACATATCCGTCAATTTCCTGAAAACTATTATTCATAATAAACCCTTTCTCTTTCATCATAGCAGTTATGATATACGTATTAGAAACAATATCTAATTCACCATTTTCTTTGACGAAAGGACGATTATCGTAATATTTAAGCAACTCCTCAACCCATATACCATCTTTTACACTAGCCATGATTCCCGTAGGAACAAAATCGTCATTTTCAAAACCTGAAAACGCTGCTTTATTTAAAAAATCATCAAGAGGTTTCAATACTTCCACATCCGTATCCATATAAACTCCTCCATGTTTCTTTAAAGCATAAAGCCGACAAACATCTGAAATAAACGCGAATTTTTTGTGATCTAATGCCTCCTTAGCAAACCTGAAACTTTCAATGGGGAAATTGCTTTCATTCCATTCAATAATTTCGTATTCCGGAAGAAATTTTTTCCAAGAATCAATGCATTTCACAGCCAGTGCAGGAAGCGGATTACCACCAAACCAACAATAATGTATTATCTTAGGAATCATAAGTTCTTATTTATGAAATTTACTATTCTTTTGTTTGCCTTACCATCCCCATATGGGTTATGGGCTTTTGACATTTTTTCGTATAACTTAGAATTGTTTAATAAACTAAAAGCTTCGGAGGTTATTTTTTCGAAATCTGTACCAACTAGCTTCACTGTTCCGGCATCCACCGCTTCGGGTCTTTCGGTAGTATCTCTCATTACCAGAACTGGTTTCCCTAAAGAAGGTGCTTCTTCTTGAACTCCGCCTGAATCTGTAATTATTAAATACGATTTCATCATTATCCAAACAAATGTAGGGTAGTCCATAGGGGCAACCAAATGAATATTATCGTAATCAGACAGAAGTTCAGTAACTGGTTTTTGTACATTAGGATTTAAATGGACAGGGAAAACTATTTCAACATCGGTATTCTCTGAAATAGAAATTAAGGATTTACATATATTTAGGAAACCCTGACCAAAATTTTCCCTTCGATGCCCGGTAACCAAAATAATTTTTTTATCAGGATTTATTTTAGAGGTTAAATTAAGGATGGATTCATTAGTGAAATTATTATTTAATTTGTTAACCGTCCATAATAACGAATCAATAACCGTATTTCCCGTAACAGCAATGTTTTCAGATGAATTTTTTTCCTGAAGTAAATTGTTCCTGGAAATATCTGTGGGAGCAAAATGGTAATCTGCAATTCTTCCCGTTATCTGTCTATTAATTTCTTCAGGAAAAGGAGAGTGTTTATTAAAAGTTCTTAACCCCGCTTCAACATGTCCCACTTTTATTCCTCTATGAAAAGCTGCCCAGGCACACACACTTGAAGTAGTAGTGTCTCCATGCACAAGAACCAAATCTGGTTCAAAATCTAAAAGTATAGCGTCTATTTTTATAAATATACGACTGCTTAATTCATTAAGTGATTGATTGGCTTTCATAATATCCAGATCAAAATCAGGAACAATTTCAAAAAAACTAAGAACCTGATCCAACATTTCCCTATGCTGAGCTGTAGCACATATTTTTACATTATAGGCCTTTTCTTTTTTCAGTTCATGAACCAATGAACCCATTTTTATTGCTTCCGGTCTGGTTCCAAAACAAATCAGTATTTTTTTACTCATCGCTAGTAGTAGTTAGTATATTTTAAAGTATGAAGTCTTTACATTTTTTCTTTAAAGGTTCAGCCAATTTGTGATGCAAACCTAAATTCGTGACCATGGTATCTTTAGTTATTTTACCTTCCAGCCCGAAGTTGTTTGTAAAACTCCCATCATCAGCTACATCAATTCGATTGAATAATTCAATGATACCATCAAACCTACAGGTATCAACAAACGTGTTAAAAGAATTCAGGAAAATAACGGGAGTTCCCATTGCAAGACAAGGTAAAGCACAATGTATTCTAGAAGTAATTACCAGTTTGGCCTTGGCATATTTTTTTAAACATTCTTCGGCATAAGCAAACTTTTCCTCATCAGTCTGTTTTCCTACTGGTAAAACTTGAGTCACATAATTGGCACTTTCCAATAAGTCTTTATCAATTACTTTCTTTAATTGCTTTTTGATTTTACCAAGATTGAAAGTATCTCCATTTAAAACGCCACGAACAAAGGACTTTGGTGTTAAGAAGAGTTTATCCGTAGTAGGATAATTGTAAAATGGATCTACAATGTAAATGTCATCACCTCTCAAAGAATCGTCTACCTTATAGTTGTCTAAAGTTAAAGTCAAGCAACCAGAAAAATAAGCATCAATTCCTTTTTCATGTAATAATTTCACAGTGAATTTGTCGCGACATCCAATTGGTTCATGTGCTTTTAGGTACGCAATCCCTTTTTCTGATAACATAAAAGGAGCAGCAGTAGAGTTCATATGGAATGAAACGAATAAAGGCAGAATGTACTCCGATGGCACCCAATGATGGGTATTATGCGTAAACCATCCATTCATTATTAGTTTAATAGTATCACTATCATACTCTCCCAGTTTTTCTCTATTCATAAACAGGTCGGTCTGGGGAAGAAACTGTTTTGCTGCCAGACTTTGAACATAGTCTCCAACATTGTATTTTTCTTTGCGTTCCTGATATGTAAGTAGTCCGTATTTCATGATTATGATTTAAGTTTTTGGTAAATTTTATAAAGTATCGGGAATTTATTTCTTAATATATGCCTACGTTTTTTATTTTGTTTAACTTTTGATTCGTTTTTATTTACTATTTTATCCAAATCTAAGGATGCAAATCTCTTAATGGCATCACTTTCTGTAAGCTCATCATTAAGAACAAAAAAACGGTCTACGCTTGCTGCTTTGTCCTGGATACATGTCCATTGGTATTTGATGCCCTTGGTCATTATGCAATCATCACCAAAGTTTCTGAATATGAGTTTATAGAAATCATTAGGAACTTTAAATCCGTAGTCTTCCGGATTAGCTCCCGCCAAAATCAGACTCAAAATGGTTCTTTGGCATTTATGGCACCTGTTGCAATTGTAGCCTTGTCTTTCATCTGCATAGCAAACACGAAGCTTAATATTATATCCCGTATCGTTAACAAATTTGACTACATTATCGGTCTTATCCGTTCTTTTAAATTGATACCCTTCATGTGTGACTGTTGTGTTAGCCCACTTCATGTTTTCATCGATATATGGAGAAGACCCCCAGCTATAACTTATTTCGTTGGTTGCCGAAGCAGCTATATTAAGATTGGTAAAACCATGTTTATAACTTAACGGAGCTAATACGCCTATCAGTGCCATACCATGCTGTACAGCTCCCCACCAACCTAAGTGGTCTACTAATAAGTCTACTTTGTATGTATAGAACTCTCTAAGATTAGATTCAATATAGAATAGCCTGGATTGATCCAATATGGTTTCTTCAGAATTAAACTTTTTAAATTCGTTCCAGCGCTCTCTATCATTAATCTCAACATCAGCGCCATGAATAGAAATCAAAAAAGGTTTTTTACTGTATTGACGAGTTAGCGAATCAAAGGAATCCAAACCACCGCTAAACAGTAGTGAGGTACCATTTCCATTTATTTCATTCTTAACAATTTTATTGACATGCAAATTACCTCCTAAGGTATTATTGGGATGAAACTTGATAAACTGTTCTTTCAATATTTGTAGTGATTTATAGAAAGTTTCATCAATTTCATCTATATAAACATCAAAACCAATAAACCAGGAAAGTGGCATTATATTGGCTAATAAAGGAATGACCGCCAGACTCATTGGGGTGGTGCTAACATCCTGATCGTAATAGACATAATACAGGTTGTTGACATTAAAGTAACTTCTGATTTTATCATCAATAGTATAGTCATAAGCTATTTTTTTGCCATGCTCCTGAAACGATATGTCATGTAATTTAAACATCAACTTTTAATTTTTGATAAAATTGGTGAGAGTGTGTCTTTAAATAATCTTTTCTCAAATTCAATGGTTCCAATGTAATAGGTAGTTAAGAAATATACGATGGAATAACAAACGGCTTTAAGGATAAAATTAGTCCATCCTACACCTGGTATCATATTAATGAAATACCCAACTAGAAGTGTTAAGCCAAAAGAAATTATGGTTCTGTTCAATAACTCCTTAAAGAATCTGATAATGTTTAATCCAATGACCCGATGATAATAAAAATTCATAACATTTTGTACAATCAACCAACCGGTTACCGTACCTATAATCATTCCTACGGCACCATAATAATAGGCCAGTAGCGCACCCAAACCGGCGCCAACAATCATAAATGACAGGTATAGCGTAGCTTTAAATCTTAGTTTATTTTTGGCTTCTAAGATGGAATTTCCAAAACCTTGAATTAGAGGTAAAGTATAGGCTAACATAATGATAAATGCTATGAGCCATGATTCGTAGCTTCCGCTTTGACCCAATTCACCTCCAACCCACATCATTACAAATTGATTTCCGAATAGATAAAATGCGCCTAAAATGTACATTAAAACAATAAAAGACACTCTTCCGATCTTAATCATCATAGACGTTAATTCTTCCCCACTGGCATTACCAACGGTCATTTTGGTGGCTCTTGGCAAAAACACACTTGAAATTGCCGTTGAAAAGGCTCCGTAATAAGTTCCCAATGTAATACCAATGCCATAAATGGTAAGAACTTCGGGAGTAGCCAATCGTCCTAGTACCCAGTGGCCGGCTTTCCACTGAAAGACCTTAACCAATGAAAAAACAAATATCCAGATGGAGTAGCTAAAAATTTCTATTATAAACCGTTTACTTAATTCATGCAATTTAAATCTTACATCTAATTTTGTAAATACAAAATGGGCTTGAATAGATATTACAACAATATTATATATTGTATCAATAACTACCAGAGCTATTGCCTTTCCGCCAAGTAGTAAGATTCCAACAACCGTTAACGACCTTAAACAATATCTAATTATATTTAGTGATTTAGGGAAAACGAAAGACTCGTAACCATAACAAACACCTACAAAGGTGCCACCAGGCAAGCCTATTGCCATATTAAGTATTAACAGCGCGAATATAACCTTGGCTATCCGTATTTCCTCCGGATCCATTTTAGTGAAGTAGGAATCAATATAACCATAGAAAATTACTCCAATTATAATGGCTATGACTGAAATAGCAAAATAGATAAGCATTACTGTTGCCAAAAAATTTTCTTCGCTTCTTCTGTCTTTTTCGGCTTTGTATTTAGCTACAAATCTAATGATAGTGTTATTTAAGCCAAAATCTAAGATGCCAATAGTGCCTACTAAGGCTCCTATGGTAATATATACACCGTATTCTGACTTTCCCAAATGATTTAAAATGAAAGGAGTCAGAAGTAAGCCTACAATATTCGTAAGAAAAATTGTTGTGTAATTTAAAAATGCTCCTTTTTTTAGCTGGCTCAAAACTTCTAAATTTTAATACTTAAAGGCGTCCATCAACCTTTTCTTCAATGACCCCCTTAACGTCGTATATAATGCCATTGGGATTTAAGAGGGAAGAGAGCTCTTTGTTTAAAAACTCCTTATGAGCTACGGTTAAAACAATGGCATCAAATTTTTTATTTGGAAGCTCCCTTACGGTTTCCAAATTATATTCATGTTCGACCTCTTCAGGGTTGGCCCATGGATCGTATATGGTAACATGGGCACCATAACTTTTTATTTCTTCAATAACATCAACAGCCTTTGTATTTCTTACATCAGGACAATTTTCCTTAAAAGTAATTCCCAATGCTAATATATTACTCCCTTTTACCTTTAAATCATTATGTAGCATGAGTTTGATGATTTCAGATGCAACATATTGTCCCATACCATCATTAACTCGTCTGCCAGCCAATATAATTTCGGGGTGATAGCCAACTTCCTGAGCTTTTTGTGCCAGATAATAGGGGTCAACTCCAATACAATGTCCACCAACCAAGCCCGGTTTGAAAGGCAAGAAATTCCATTTGGTTCCAGCCGCAGCTAAAACATCATGAGTATCAATCTCTAATCTGTTAAATATCTTGGCAAGTTCGTTAACAAACGCAATATTAATATCACGCTGTGAATTTTCAATTACCTTAGCTGCCTCGGCAACTTTGATAGTGGGAGCCAAGTGGGTGCCAGCAGTAATAACGCTCGCATACAGCGCATCAACTTTTTTGCCTATTTCAGGAGTTGAACCTGCCGTTACTTTTAGAATTTTATCTACTGTATGTAATTTGTCACCTGGATTTATTCTTTCCGGAGAATAGCCTGCGAAAAAGTCTTTATTAAACTTAAGTCCACTTATCTTTTCAAGTACAGGTACACATTCGTCTTCAGTTACACCTGGATAAACAGTAGATTCATAAATTACAATATCCCCTTTTTTAAGGACTTTCCCTACCGCCTCACTTGATTTATATAAAGGGGTTAAATCCGGTCTGTTATTTTTATCTATTGGTGTAGGGACGGTAACTATGTAGTAATTGCAATCTTTGATAGCTTCAATATCTGTTGAACAAAATAATCCAATACTATTATTTAATGTTTCTGTTAAAACGGATTTCAATTCATGTTCATCAACTTCAAGCGTAGAATCAATACCTCTCATTAATTCATCAATCCTGTTCTGATTTATATCAAACCCAACAACAGGGTATTTAGTAGCAAAAAGCCTGGCCAAAGGCAAGCCTACATACCCTAAACCTATAACTGCTATTTTTATATCGTTCATTCTTATTTTAAATTTTTCCAATACCAGTCAACAGCCTCACTTAACCCTTTACTGATATCAAATTTTGGATTATAATCTAATAATTTTTTTGCCTTGTCAATGGAAGCTAAAGAGTGCGGAATGTCTCCAACTCTTTTGTCTCTGTGCTTAATTTCAATATTACCTATTTGCGGGTCAAATTTAGATAAGTTTTCTTTTAACAAAGCGGCCAATTGTTTTAATGTAGTTCTTTCACCATAAGCCACATTATATACCGTATTTAGCGCTTTTTCGTTTTGAGTAGTTAGTGCGTTAATATTCATTTGCACTACATTGTCAATATATGTAAAATCCCTGGAATAGCTTCCATCACCATTAATTACCGGGGATTCGCGCTTGATTAATTGTTGCACAAACTTAGGTATTACTGCGGCATAGGCTCCGTCAGGGTCCTGCCTTCTTCCAAAAACATTAAAATACCTTAAACCAATAGAATCTAAACCATAAGTGCTATGAAAAATATCAGCATATAATTCATTTACATACTTTGTAATAGCATAGGGAGATAGTGGTTTTCCAATAACATCTTCAACTTTTGGTAATGCTTCATGATCACCATAAGTAGAAGAACTGGCAGCATAAACAAATCTATTAACTCCGGCATCTCTGGATGCAATAAGCATATTTAAAAACCCTGAGACATTAACATCATTGGTAGTAATGGGGTCATTAATAGATCTGGGAACAGAACCTAAAGCGGCTTGATGCAAAACGTAATCCGCATTTTCACAAGCTTTTTTACAGTCATTTAAATTTCTAATATCACCTTCAATTAACTTGAAGTTTTTAAGGTCGACAAAGGGAGTAATGTTTTCCCGTTTTCCTGTAGAAAAGTTATCTAAACAAATAACGTCGATATTGTTATCCAGAAGCGTTTCGCACAAGTTAGAACCAATAAAGCCGGCTCCTCCGGTAACAAGGACCTGTTTTCCTTTTAAAATATTAAGCTGTTGGTCGGTCATAGTAAATTAGGGCTTGTTTTATTAGCGGCAAATATGAAAAAAATTAATTTAAAACAATTAACTATTTATATTAAGGTTATATTTTTTCCGATGAAATTCAGAAAGGTGTTAAAATTATCGATGAATAAAACATTTTCCTGATAGTTTCGCAAATTAAAATATATAAACAAGACATTTTAACTATAGAATATTAACTATTTGTTAATGTAGTATTACAGCCAATATGTCGAATAAAACCTAATAAATCGATAATCTGCACAGTTTTACTTTTAACTAAAATGATTTATGTAGTTAACCGAATATTATTACTCTTTTAGCGAAATAACCTAAATCTAATCTCTTTGCTTTAAAACAATTACTAAATTTACCCCGTAAAATACAAAATTGAATTGATTAATAGCAAGTTGATTTAATTGTATTAAAAAGGTTTATTGAAAATTTATTCTTTAAAAATCTCTCTTAATTAGTCTGAATAAAATAAAAGGATTAATTAATTAAAATGTTTTTAAGAAACAGTTTTAATACAAGTTGATTGTTAAGCTAATAATGAAAATTGATTTTGTTTTGATGTTTAGAGGGAAATCCATGACGTTTATTCAATAATGTTGTATAGGTAGAAAACCTGTAATGGATTTGTATGCTCTAAATTTAAGAAAATTTAAATGTTGACTAAGACAAAAATATATTTATCATCACCTCATATGGGAGGTTCGGAGCGAAAGTTTGTAGAAGAGGCCTTTGATACAAATTGGATAGCACCATTAGGACCTAATGTGGATGGCTTTGAAAATGATATACAGGAATATTTAGGAGGCAACAAGCATGTAGCTGCTTTGAGTTCAGGTACTGCCGCTATTCATTTAGCACTTCAATTATTAAATGTTTCAGCCGGAGATGAAGTGTTATGCCAAAGTTTTACTTTTTCGGCTTCTGCTAATCCAATTATATACCAGGGAGCCACACCGGTGTTTATAGATAGTGAACAAGACACCTGGAATATATCCCCGGAATTACTCGAAATAGCTATTAAAGATAGAATTGAAAAATACAGAAAGCCAAAAGCCATAATTGCCGTACATCTGTATGGAATGCCGTATAAAGTAAACGAAATTAATGATATAGCCAGGAAATATGAAATCCCTGTTATTGAAGATAGTGCCGAAGCTTTTGGAAGTACCTATTTTAATCAGGCCTGTGGAACACTATCAGATATGGCTATCCTATCTTTTAACGGAAACAAGATAATTACCACTTCTGGTGGAGGCGCTTTGATTACAGATAGCGTAGAATTAAAGAACAAAGCTGTTTTCTTGTCTACTCAAGCAAGAGACAACGCCCCTCATTATCAGCACTCGTCCATAGGCTTTAACTATAGAATGAGTAATGTTGTTGCTGGTATTGGCCGTGGTCAAATGGAAGTGCTAGATGATAGAGTAGCGGCCAGAAGAAAGAATTTTGAATTTTATAAGGCTAATCTATCTAAATACAGTTCAATTAGTTTCTTAGAAGAACCAATTGGCTTTTATTCTAACAGATGGCTAACTTGTATAAAGACCAGTTCATATGATATGCGTGAACAAATACGTCTTGCTTTATCAGAAGAAGATATAGAATCAAGACCGCTTTGGAAGCCTATGCATATGCAACCGGTTTTTAAAGATTATTTACATTTCACTAATGGTATTTCAGAAGATCTTTTTGAAAAAGGGCTTTGTTTGCCAAGTGGATCTAATTTAAGTCAAGACGATTTAGACCGAATTCTAAATATAATATTAAAATCCCCTTACCTATGATAAGAGACTACTTTTCTAATCTTTCACAAAGATACGCCTCTAAGTGGCTTGTTTTTTGTATTGATTTAACCATTGTACTAATAACCCTTTTTTCGGCTTATTTAATTAGGTTTAATTTTACATTGAATTTTGATACTCAGCAATTTTTCGTTCAATTACCGTTTATGGCTATTGTAGCGGCTACCAGCTTTTTGGTAGTTGGCTCCCACAAAAGTGTTATTAGACATACCGGCTTTACCGATGTGGTAAATGTTTTTAAATCCGTGGTATTAATTGCCACAATAGCTTCGGTTGGCGTATTTATTAATAGAACAACTTCATTGATGCCAAGTTTTACCATTCCTTTTTCCATAATCGTAATACATTCTTTATTGAGTTTTGTAGCTCTAGCCGGTAGTAGGTTGATATTCAAATTGGGTTATAATTACTTAAAATGTAAATTTAAAACTTCGAAGAATATATTAATATACGGTGCTGGAGATTCTGGTATTATAACTTACAATGCTTTATTAAATGGTACCGATAAAAGTTTCAATATTATCAACTTTATTGATGATGATATTAAAAAGCGCGGAAAACTGATTAATGGCATTAACATTATTTCATCAAAAGAAATCAATGAGAAGTTCATAAGAACCAATCGTATTGATGAAATAATTGTTGCCTCTCAAACCATTGAACCAAAGAGGCTTATAAAGTTAGTGGATAGTTTGATTGATTTGGATGTACAGGTGAAAAAAGTACCACCTATTGAAAAATGGATTGACGGAGAATTTAGTGCTAATCAAATAAAACAAGTTCAGATTGAAGATTTACTTGGGCGTCCGCCTATTGAAATTGACAATCCAAATCTAATCAACGAATTTAAAGGAGAAACCATTGTAGTAACTGGTGCAGCCGGATCTATAGGTAGTGAATTAGTTAACCAATTATCTAAATTTGATGTTAAGCATTTAATACTTATTGATCAGGCAGAATCTGCCTTATATGATGTTCAACAAGACCTAAAGCGTTCTGGTAAGCATAATTTCACTGCTATAGTTGCTGATATTAGAGACGGTTTAAGAATTGATATCATTTTCCAATATCACAAACCAACCATGGTATTTCATGCAGCTGCTTATAAGCATGTGCCCTTAATGGAAAAATCTCCCTATGAGGCCATAAAAATTAATGTAAACGGAACAAAACTTCTTGCGGATACAGCATCGAGATACAATGTTAAGAAGTTTGTTTTCGTTTCAACAGACAAAGCTGTTAACCCAACTAGTGTAATGGGAGCTACAAAAAGAATGGCAGAAATGTATATTAGTTGCCTTCAAAAAGAAAGTAAAACCAAGTTCATAACAACAAGATTTGGAAATGTTTTAGGCTCAAATGGATCTGTTATACCATTATTTAAAAAGCAGATCGAGGAAGGTGGCCCATTAACTTTAACCCATAAAGATATTACCAGATATTTTATGACCATCCCTGAAGCTTCACAACTGGTTTTAGAAGCCGGAACCATGGGTAAGGGTGGTGAGATATTTATCTTTGATATGGGAGAATGTGTTAAGATTTATGATTTAGCTAAAAACATGATCAAATTATCCGGGTTACGTTACCCTGAGGATATTGATATTAGAATTACCGGATTAAGACCTGGAGAGAAGCTTTATGAAGAACTTTTGGCTAATGGTGAAAATACGTTATCTACTTATCACAAAAAAATTATGATAAGCAAGACTAGAGATCTTGATTATGAAAAGGTTAAAGCTTCAATAGAAGAACTTTGCATAACAAATCGTTTTCAAAGTAATAATATTGTGATGAAAATGAAGCAGTTAATACCTGAATATAAGTCTAATAACTCAGACTATGAACGTTTTGACAAAAGAGTTCAAATTTACAAGAAAGTTAAGGGCATTTCAGAGGAAAAGTCCAGTAAAACTTATGGCAACCTTTAATAAATAATTAAATTTTTATTACTTTCCCCAAATAATTTTTACTATGAACCACTATTTTTTCAAAAGTAAGGCTGCTTACGTGGTAGTTTCTTTTTTGATTTTAACTTCCTGTTATACCAAAAAGGATATTGTATATTTCCAGGATGCTAAAGATTTTGAAACCATAGTTGATACAGACACCTTTAGGGCAAAACTTAAAATAGGTGATGTATTAAGTATTTATGTTTCTACAATAAACCCTGAAGTTACAAAACCTTATAATATAGTTGATGGTACCGGTGGCGAAGGTGGTGGTGGACAATTAATAGATTATTTAATTGACTCAGACGGTAATATAGACTATCCTGTACTGGGAAAAGTAAAGCTTCTTGGATTGACTGTTGAAGAAGCCAAGCAACTATTAAAAAAGAAATTTGAAGAAGGTAATTTATTGAAAGATCCGGTTGTAATTATTAGAATTAAGAATTACACAGTTACTATATTAGGTTGGGTTGGCAATGCTGGTGTTTATCCTATTTCAGGAGAGCGTATATCAATTTTACAGGCAATAGCAATGGCAGGAGATTTACAAATTAGTGGAAAACGGAAAGACGTTACTGTAATTAGGGATTTTAACGGCACTAAGACTTATACCAGAATAGATCTTACCAGTAAGGAAGTTTTTAACTCACCGGTTTACTATTTAACGCAGAATGATATTGTATATGTACACCCAAATAGCGGAGCCATTAGTGCGGCATCGGGAGATTCGAGAATTGGTTTAATTTCGTCTTTGGCTAGTATTGCCGTGAGTTTAGCTTTGATTTTCACAAGAAGATAATTTGTTGTAACCATGGAAAGTTTAGAACAAAAAACATCTGGGTTTCAAAATTTTGATATTAAGAAGGCCTTATCCTTATACTTAAAGCAATGGAAATGGTTTGTTTTGTGTGTAATTATATGTTTAGGAGGGGCGTATTATAAATTAAGATCCACTATACCTGAGTTTACTGCCAAAGCGAAAGTAATGATACTTGATGATACTGAGAATGAATCAGGCAAGGGAGTAATTAAAGACTTAACCATTTTTTCAGGGAATCAGGAAGCTGAAATTGAAGATGAGATTCAAGTTATACTGTCCAGAGGTTTTTTAACAAATATAGTAGAGAAACTTAATTTAAATGTTCAATTTTTTGTACAAGGTAGAGTCAATGAGCATGAAATCTATAAGCGTACTCCTGTAAAGGTTAACTTTATTGAATCTGATTCAGTAATTAACCAGACCCGTTTCAGCTGTTACATTGAGCCTATTTCATCTACGGAATTCAATTTTTGGGAATACGAAGATGATGTTCGAAAAAAAATATCATTTGGAGAGAAAATAGAAACTGATTTTGGAGGTATCATTCTAACACCTTCGGAAAAAAGAATAAGCAGATATATTAACCAGGCTATCAGAATAAGAATTTCTCCGGTAGAAGATATGGCGCAATACTTAAAGGAGAGCATAGATGTGTATCCGTCAAGAGAGTCGTCGAAAGTTATAAATATTACAATGGATGACCCTGTAGAGCGAAAGGCTATTGATGTTGTCAGTTCTTTAATTGATGAATATAACTTCTCTACAATTGATAAAAAACGAAAACAAGCTATTAATACTGCAAATTTTATTAATGACCGTGTTAAATCAATTTCTTCAGACTTAGAAAGTGTTGATGACAGTATTGTTGGGTATAAGTCCAGAAATAGAATAGCAGATATTGCATCGACCGCTACTCAAGCTTTTTCTTCCAGTGTACAAAACGAACAACTTATACAAGAAGTTACCACTCAAATTAGTATGCTTGAATATATGAATGAAACTTTGGGAGATAATCCATTTGAAAGTATTCCGTCAAATTTGGGAGGAGGTGATGTGGCTATTAGTGGTTTGGCTAATCGGTACAATGAGTTATTGGTGCAAAGAGAAAATTATTTAAAAAGTGCCGGAGAGAATAATACGGTTGTTGTAGAGCTTGATAATACCCTTTCACAAATTAGAAATAGTTTAAGACAAAGTATAGACAATACCAAGCAAACTCTCAATATTCAGCTTGGTGTTCTCAATAACTCATCCAGAAGAATTAATTCCAAATTATACTCTGCACCGGATCAAGAAAGAACACTTCGTTCTATTGAAAGAACCCAATCCATTAAAGAAGCTTTATATATATATTTATTAGAAAAAAGAGAAGAGGCCACAATATCTATTTCATCAATTTCTCCAACTGTTAAGGTAGTTGAAGAAGCCTATAGTTTAGGAAGCGAAATTTCTCCAAAGCCTATGGTCATGTATCTTGGGGCACTATTTATTGGCTTGTTTATTCCTTTCGGAGTTATTTATATTAAAGACCTTTTTGATACAAAAATCCATAATAAGGAAGATTTACAGAATGAAATCAATAACATTTCCGTTTTAGGTGAGATCCCAAATTTTGGTAAGAAAGAAAACGGGTTGATTAAAAGAAATGATAGATCTATCATGTCCGAGTCTTTCAGAATTATACGTACTAATTTTGATTATGTTAAAAGAGGGAGAAATGTGAAAAATTATGACAATGTCATATTTGTTACTTCAACTATTAATAGTGAAGGAAAATCTTTTGTTAGTTTAAATACAGCATTAACTTTGGCCAATACAGGAAAAAGAGTGTTGTTAGTTGGAGCAGATATCAGAAACCCTCAAATATATTCGGCAATCAAGAATAAAAAAGATACCAATCAATCTAAAGTGGGGTTAACAGAATATTTAGTTGATAAATCAATTATACTTGGAGAAGCTATAAATTCTTATAGTATAAATGATATATCAATAGACATTATGCTTTCCGGTAAAGTACCTCCAAACCCAGCGGAACTTTTGATGAACGACAGGATGAAAACACTGTTTGATGCAGCTTCAGATCAGTATGATTACGTTATAGTTGATACTGCTCCGGCTATGCTGGTGACAGATACCTTATTAATTAGTCAATATGCGGGGCATACTATTTATGTAACAAGAGCCGGATATACTGAAAAGCGAATCCTTAACTATGCAAGAGAGCTTCACACAGAAGAAAAGCTTAACGGTATGATGCTTATAGTAAATGATGTGAAAGAGTCTAACTTTGGATATGGTGCCAAATATGGATATTATGGTGCTTCCAAAAGGAAAGGCCTTTTTGGTAGAATTAAGGCTTAAGTAACTGAAAACACAGTATTAGTATTCCTAATTACCTGTTTTAAAGAATCAAAAATCTTATTGTTGCTTATTGTTGATTTTGAAAGCTTCATTACGTGGTTTTTATTGTGAACGTCAGAACCAATAAAGTCGATTAAATTTTCTTCAATCAAACGTTTGGCGGTTTTTTCTACATTATTTCCATAATGGTTAGTTAACGACAATAAGTTAAGCTGAAAAAAACACCCTAATTGTTTTAGTCTCTTATAATAATCCAATTTCTTATGATAATAAGCATAACGTTCCGGATGCGCTAAAACAGGTAAATAACCATGGGTCTTAATATCAAATATAATGTCTTCTAAATTAAGCGGTGGCTGGAAATATGATATTTCAACCAAAACATAACTTTTCTTAAGGGTATATAAATCTTTGGTTTTTAATAATTTTTCAAAATTATCATCAAGCATGTATTCGGCTGCAGGATTAATTGTGACCTCAGAAAGCAATTTGGTTTTATTTAGTGCCTCTAATAGTCTTCCATACGAATCTCCAATAGTTTCATCTGTGTTAGGATAAAAATCCTGCATGACGTGAGGCGTTGGGATGAATTCTTTTGCTCCCAACTCTTTAAGGCTAAGAATTAAGTCTATAGACTCATGAACTGTTTTAGCCCCATCATCAATTCCGGGAAGTATATGATTATGTATATCTACAAAACCTTCAAGTAAATCTTTTAAGAATAATTTTTTAGAGAAAAAATGAAACATTAATAACTACCATTAACTAGCATAAAATTCAAAAGCATCAATTATGATATCGTCATCTACTTTACAATCAATTTTTGGCTTTCCTATAGCTTCAAGCAATACAAAATTGATGTTACCGTGATTATTCTTCTTGTCGTATTTAAGCAATTCAATTATTGGTCCATATTCCTCTTTGTCAATGGTCACCTTACCATAATACCCAAGGAATAAGGCCTTGATGCTATTCGTAGCTTCTTTTGGAAAACCTGATAATTCCGAAGAAATGTAACAAGCTAATATCATGCCTACTATGATGGCTTCTCCATGTAATAACGTGTATTTATTAGGGTTGCTCAAAAAGTAGGACTCTATGGCATGGCCTAATGTATGTCCGAAATTTAAAGTTTTGCGCAAGCCATCTTCAAATGGGTCGGCTTCAACTACGTCCTTTTTAATAATGACAGATTGGTGAATTAATTCGTCCAAATCAGCCAGATTAAGTGCTGATAGATCCTGAAACCTATTCCAGTAAGCTTCATCACTTATTAAACCGTGTTTTAGCATTTCTGCCAGACCGGACCGCATTTGATTTGCCGGAAGAGTATTTAAAAAATAAGAATCTATAAGCACCAGGTCCGGATCACTGATAACACCAATTTGGTTTTTTAAATGCCCCAGGTCAACCCCCGTTTTACCACCTACAGATGCATCAACCATAGAAAGAAGTGTTGTAGGCACATTTATATAGGCAATACCTCTCTTAAAAGTACAGGCTACAAATCCGCCCAAATCGGTTATAACCCCACCACCAATATTGATTACCAAACTTTTTCTGTCCGCGTCAAGGTCAGAAAGTGTATTCCAAACCCCAACACAAGTGTCAATGTTTTTATTTTCTTCGCCGGATTCTATTTCAATAATCTCAATTTCTGCGTTTGCCTCAAGTTTTTCTAAGAAAATAGGCAAGCAATGTTGATGTGTGTTTTCATCAACCAAAATAAATATCTTTGAAAAATTATGCTTCTTAAGATGTTTATTAATAGCTAAATAGCAGTCGTTATTAAAATGAATTGTACAATCTTTATAAGTAATAGAATCCATAAAATAATAGCATTTTTTAAGGCTGTGAAATTAAGGAGATTTTATATAAAATGATAACATATGGTTAATTATATTTGCACTAAATTTTAAAGATAATGCAAAAAAACGAGCGAATTTTTGATAATACCGAAATTGCTTTTTCGTTAAAAAACGATTCTGAACTGGAAAGAGCCTATTTTTTATTTAAAATGATTTCTATTGAGCCCCTGGTTAGGATTGGTACAGCGGCTACTAATTTTGCCATTAAAGCCAGACTACCAATAGAGGGTTTGATTCGTTCTACGGTATTTGACCATTTTTGCGGAGGCGTTAATGAGGATGACTGTTTGCCGGTTATAGATAAAATGTTCAAAAAGGGGGTGAGTTCTGTTTTAGACTATTCTGTTGAGGGTAAGGAAGAGGAAGGGGAATTTGATGCTGCCGCCAGAAAGGTCCTTAAAATAATTGATTTTGCTAAAAACATCGATGCTATTCCCATTGCTGTATTTAAACCGACCGGTTTTGGCAGGTTTGATTTATATGAAAAAGTAGGAAGCGGTATAGCCCTAACAAATAAAGAGCAAAGCGAGTGGCAAAAAGTAGTTGAAAGGTTTGATATAGTATGTAGAAGGGCGAAAGAAAATGACGTAGCTGTTTTAATTGATGCCGAAGAAAGCTGGATGCAGGATGCCGCTGATGATCTGGTGACCCAAATGATGAAAAAATATAATACTGAGAAACCTATAGTATTTAATACGCTTCAAATGTATAGACATGATAGATTAGAGTTCTTAAAAAAAGAGCACAAAAAAGCTATGGATGAAGGTTATTTTCTTGGTTGCAAGCTTGTAAGGGGGGCTTATATGGAAAAAGAAAATGAAAGGGCGGAAGAGCTAGGTTATGAATCGCCTATATGTAAAAATAAACTGGCTACAGATGAAAGCTTTAATAATGGGTTACGCTATGTCATTGATCATTTAGATGGTATATCGATTTTTTCAGGAACCCATAATGAAGAAAGTTCTTATTTACTTATGGAACTTATGGAAGCCAAAGGATTAAAAAATAACGATCCCCGGGTTTGGTTTGGGCAATTGTACGGTATGAGTGACCATATAAGTTTTAATCTTGCTAATTTGGGCTATAATGTAGCCAAGTATATTCCTTTTGGCCCTGTTAGAGATGTTATGCCCTATTTAATCAGAAGGGCGGAAGAGAATACCTCTGTTGCCGGACAAACAGGAAGAGAACTTAAATTATTAAATAGCGAAAAGAAGCGAAGGCGAATTTTGTAGCTGATAGATACAATCTTCTAAAATGGCTTTGACCTCTGTATTTTTCATTTCGGAGTTCACTGTTGATAATAGGTTGAAAGATACTTTCTCTTCGGAATAATCATGATGAGGCCTAACTTTTAAAATGTCAGTATGCTTAGTAAGTTCTAAATGCTCATTTTCAGAAAAAAGATCTTCATGTATCTTCTCACCGGGCCTTAATCCTATTATTTCAATTTTATGAGGGTTATCTCCTGTAACATGCTTTATTAGGATTTTAGCTAAATCTATTATTTTAATGGGGTTTCCCATATTAAAAGTAAATAAACACCCATCGTTTTCATCAAGGGCAGCCATTTTTAGTATCAAATAACCGGCTTTTACTTTACTTATAAAATATCTTGTAGTATCATAGCTGGTTAAAGAAACAGGCCTGCCTAAATGTATTTGTTTTAAGAAAATGGGAACTACAGATCCGCTTGAACCAAAAACATTACCAAATCTGGCCGATTTAAAATTTGTTTTGCCATAAGAGTTAAGGTAATTTAAATAGGATTCGGCTATACGTTTGGTCATACCCATTACATTAATAGGTTTTACTGCCTTATCGGTCGATATAAAAACAAATTTTTTAACGTTGTATTCCATGGATAGGTCAGCTATGATTTTTGTGGCAAAAATATTTAGCCTTACCGCCTCATAGGCATTTTCCTCCATCAAGGGCACATGTTTATAGGCCGCAGTATGAAAAATGACCGTAAAAGCATAAGTATTGAAAAGCCATCGCATGGCCTCCTGGTCTCTGATGTCTATTAAAACAAATTCTACATTTTCACGGGCATCCAGTTCCAGTTGCTTGACCAAATTGTAAAGAGGTGATTCCGCATTGTCAATCAACACCAGTTTTTTGAACCTGGTACCTAATAACTGACTAGTAACTTCACTGCCTATAGACCCTGCTGCTCCGGTAATGAGAATGGTATCGTCTTTAAAATTAAAATCTAGGGGTAATTTTGAACTGGAATTCCCGGGAAATAAATCAGAACCATCTATTAATTCTTGGATTTGCTGTACCGATTTTTGATCTATCCCAGTAGGCTGCATCGTTGAAAAGTTTGTTTTTGGGGTTGAAATACATTTGCAAAATATGAATAAATAGCCTTAAAGCCAAATTACGATGTCAAAAAAGTGCCTGTAAATGAACTATTTAGTGATCACTTTAACAAAAGTCAGAGCTATTAACTTGAGATCAAAAAAGAAATTCTGCTTTTGAATATACATTTTGTTATATCTAAGTTTATCCGGGATCACAGTATTAATAAAAAAATCTTCAGGGTCGTCAGCCGCTTTCAAAAGTTCTACTTCGTTTCTGTATTTTAATGAGGCAAGTCCGGTTATTCCCGGCCTTACACAGAAGATCTCCATATCATCTTCACTATAATAATTCACGTAATATCTAAGTTCCGGCCTGGGGCCGACAAAACTCATGTCGCCTTTTAAAATATTTATTAATTGCGGGAACTCATCAATTTTATAACGCCTTAGAAAATAGCCAACTTTCGTGACCCTTGAGTCGTTATTTCCCAAGGTTAACAAACCCTTTTTTTCAGAAAGCATACGCATGGTCCTGAACTTATAAATGTTGAAATCCTTATTGTTTTTGCCCACGCGACCTTGAATAAATAGAACAGGACCTTTGGAGTCTAGCTTAATTAAAATGGAAATCAGCAGCAGAACAGGGAATAAAACTATCAGGCCTATTATGGAAAAAACAACATCAAAACCTCTCTTAAGCATTGTTATTTCTCTATTTTAAGGTCTAATATTTTGGCAATACTATCGCAATTTTCAACACTTAAAATAGCTGTATCATCATTATAAAGTCCTTCAACCTTATAAATGCCGCAAGGTTCCTGCCTGGGATGGCTTTCCGAAAAATTAACATCCCCGAATTTTAAAATATGATTTATAACTGCGGAATCCTTTATAAATGCATTGGTGTAATACAGCTGTTTCGAGTTTATGTTCTTTAAAACTCTGGCTTCCGGGCCATAATCACAGGAGACTTTTTTACCGTTTAAGAAGAATGCCAAAATGATAAGCCCTATAGAGAGGCCACCTAAATAGTAGCCCAAACGTTGAATAAATTTCATTTGAATTGTTTTGCAGAGATTAATTAGAAAATGAGCAAGTTGGCGTCACTATAGCTCAGATCAAACCATTCTCCTACAGGTTTACTGGTTAAAATGCCGTGGTAAAAATACAACCCATTTCTTAAACCTCTATCAAATCTTAACGAATTTTCAATGCCACCGTCTTCGGCAATTTGCATTAAATACGGCGTAAAAATATTACTGATTGAAACTGAGGCGGTTCTGGGGTATCTTGCAGGAATGTTGGGGACACAATAGTGAATAACACCGTGCTTTACAAAAGTGGGTTGTTTATGTGAGGTGACTTCACTGGTTTCAAAGCAGCCTCCCATATCTATACTAACATCAATAATAATGGACCCTTTTTTCATGGATTGTACCATGGCTTCTGATACGACTATGGGGGACCTGTTTTTTCCTCGTACAGCGCCAATAACCACATCACATCGTTTCAGGGCCTTGGTGAGGTTTTTGGGTTGTATGGTGGATGTAAAGAAGGGCCTTCCCAAATTGGTTTGAATGCATCTTAGCTTGGTAATGGAATTATCAAAAACCTTGACATTGGCTCCCAATCCCATGGAACCTCTGGCGGCAAATTCTCCTACGGTCCCAGCACCTAAAATAACCACTTCCAAAGGCGGTACACCACTAATGTTCCCAAACATCAACCCGTTGCCGTTTTTGGTATCCGATAGCAATTCTGAGGCTATTAAAACCGATGCGGTTCCGGCCAGTTCACTTAACGACCTAACTGCCGGATAAGTGCCGTCTGCATCTCTGATAAACTCAAACGCTAAGGCTGTAATGCGTTTGGAAGCTAAGGCCTCAAAATATTTTTTAGTTTGTGTTTTTAACTGCAATGCCGAAATTAAAATAGCTTGTGGATTAATAAGCTTTATTTGCTCCAGGGTAGGCGGTTCGACCTTGAGGATCATGGGACAGGCAAAGACCTTGGCCGTATCTTTAGTGATCTCCGCACCGGCTTCGCTGTAATCTTTATCACTGAAGCTGGCACCTTCACCGGCACCGGACTCAAGTAAAACTTTGTGCCCGTTATTAACCAATGCAAAAACGGCATCCGGCGTTAAACAAATTCGTTGTTCCTGAAAATCGGTTTCTTTTGGAATACCAATAAATAACTCGCCTTTTTTCTTAAATATTTCAAGGGTTTCTTCTTGAGGTAAAAGCTCCTGTTTAGAGAACGGAGAAAGTTGTTTAGACATAATGGTTCAGTTAATGATTTTCTCAACAAGCTTAAAATGCGAGCTTTGAGCTAATTTATCTGAGATCCCGTTTTTCAACGGGATTAGTTTAACTAGCCATTTTGAATGTATTGCTTCGCAACTTTTCAAAATAGAGTTTCACTAATAAAAATCAAATTACAAATAAATTTTCTAATGTTGATAAAAACCAAAAAATAATTGATTTGGTTATCTGGTAGAAAATGTTTGGCTGTGGGAATTTTAATTAAATTCCCTGAGGTTTTTCCATAGGGCTTTTTAATTAAATTATGTTATGTTTGTATATACAAACTATTGTATGTTTAAAAGATTATTAACGCTCTCATTTTTATTCTTTTCTATAACTTGTTTTGCTCAAGATTTCGTTTTAGAAGGCCGTGTTTTTGATGAAAAGAACAACCCTGTGGCCTTTGCAAACGTGGTATTGCTCGATAATGATGTACTTATCACAGGTACAACAACTGATGACTCCGGTAGTTTTACAATAGAAGGCTTAAGTGCGTCTAATTACATCCTTAAAGTTACTTTTTTAGGCTATGAACCCATTGAAATGCCCCTTGATATAAAGGCAAACGTCAAACTTCAAAACATCATTCTTAAAGAAAATGTCGAAACACTTAAGGGCGTCACTGTAGTAGCCAAAAAACCGACTGTAACACGTATGGTAGACCGATTGGTGTTTAATGTGGAGAACTCTACGTTATCTAATAATAATGTGCTGGATGTTTTAAAACACACCCCGGGCGTGTTAGTATATGATGGTAGTATAACTGTTAAGAACGCTACGCCCATGGTTTATTTAAATGACAGGCGGGTGTATTTATCCGCCGAAGAAGTACAACAATTATTGGAAGCAACCCCTGCAAACAATATTAAAGCTGTAGAGGTGATCACCAGTCCACCGGCCAAATATGATGCTGAAGGTGGTGCTGTTTTAAATATAGTTACCAGTAAAAATATCATTGCCGGTTATAATGGCAGTGTGTTTGGTAATTACAAACAGGGATTTGAGTACCCAAAATATGCTTTGGGTACCAGCCATTTTTTTAAAACAAAAAAGCTTAGCACCTATATAAATTATAACGTAAGTCCCAGGAAAGATTTCAGGGAAAAAGATGAGTTTGTAAATTTTATTGATAATGGCTCAAACACTAGCAGTTGGGAAACGGATTATGGGAAAACCATAGAGTCCAGGTACAACGCTATCAATGCTAATATTGACTATGAATTTGATGCCAGAAATAGTATAGGGTTTACCACCAACATGTTAATAGCACCCCGAAAGCATTCTCAAACGGATGTCAACTCTATAACGGAAGTATTTGGTGCCGATAAAGTTTTAGATTCTACCTTCAATACGGCTAATAGTTCCGTATTAGAATCTTTTAACATGGCGTTTACTTTAGACTATATTCACAAATTTAAAAGGGCAGGGGAGCAGTTATCTATAAGTATGCATCATACCAATTATGATTATTCTGATTTTCAAAATGTGGATACGGATTACTTATTTCCGGATCAAAGTTTGATCAGGGACAACCGGTTTCAAACCTTTTCAAGCCAGGTAATTAAGCTTAATGCAGGACAGATAGATTACGAGTTGCCTATTGATGACGTTTCAGTATTTGAAGCAGGAGCCAAGGTATCCAATATCGATTCGGAGAGTGTTTTAACACAATATACGTTTGAAGGCGATACCAGGGTTGAGGATTTGCAAAATTCAGATACCTTTCTATATGATGAAACCAATTATGCCGCTTATATGAGTTATTCTAAAGATTGGAACGAATGGAGTTTAAAAGCCGGGTTACGAGCCGAATATACAGATATTAAAGGCAACTCCCTTTCAGCAAATGAGGTGAATAATAATGATTATTTAAAACTGTTCCCTTCTGTTTATATAACAAACAGGATCAATGATAATAATGAGGTTTATTTCAATTATAGCAAGAGGATTTTCAGGCCTCGATACAGTCAGTTGAACCCCTTTAAGTTCTTTTTAAACGATAATTCTTTTATAACTGGTGATCCTAAATTAGTACCACAGATAGATAATGTATTTACACTAGGCTATACATTAAATAATACCTATACATTTGAACTATATTACCGTTATGAAAATGATCCCGCTATTGAAATAGTGTTTCAGGATAATGATGACAACCTTTTGAAATATGTAAATACCAACATAGACAGGAGTATTTCGTATGGGTTTGACTTTACAACATACAGTTCCATAGCCAAAGATTGGGATCTATATGTGTTATCCTCTTTGTTTTATTATGATAATAGATATGTAAGTCTAGAAAGCAACAATCAATTGAATACTACTGATAAATGGTCTGTATATACTCAAATTAATAATTACTTTTCTTTGTTAAAAGATAAAAGCTTAAATGCAGATGTATCATTGTTGTATATATCTCCTATAGCAGACGGCCCTTCTATTATTAGTGACAGGTTGGGTTTAGATATCAATTTGCGCAAGAGTTTTTGGAATAATAAAGCCTCATTGAGTATTGGTGTTACAGATGTTTTTAATACTCAAAACTTTAATCAAGCTACCAAATATCTTAATCAGGATATTTTTATGAGATCTAGAATGGAAAACAGGCTTTTTACAATTGGTTTTAATTATAAGTTTGGGAATACTAAATTGAAAACTAAGAACAAAACTATTGATCTAAGAGAACGAGATAGATTAGAAAGAAGCGGAGAAAACTAAAAATAATCTTTAACTTTTGCCCAAAAGTTTTTTGGAGATAGTTTGAACTCCTCTTCTAATTCTTCCATAGTCTTACTGGCTTCATTTATTTTGTTAAAAATTCTGGCTCTTATTAAGTAAATGGAAGGTATAATAACCGCCATTACAGGTAATAGATATAATATTTGATTCGTTTCGGTAAAAAGAATTTCATCATTTAATATCTCAATTATATGGTAGACATACATGGCTATAGGCACAAAAATAACATGATACCACCAATGTCTATTAGTAAAAACCCAAACAAACAACAGAACCAATGGTATAAGTTGTCCCATTAAGGTCCAGACCAAAACTTGAACACTTTCATAATAATTACTAGTTATTGAACCAAAAAAAGTGTCCCAGGTCGCTTGATCTGGAACACTTTTCCATAATGTAAATAAATAAGGTGTTATAGCAATAAAAGTAGCTATAATACTACCTTGAACAAGGTTTTTCTTATTGGTGCTGTCCTGGAATCTTAACCTTTCTTTTGTCAATTTTTGCGGTTTGTTCTCCATTTTGATTGAATGCGTCAGCTGCCTGTGCTAAAAATAACATTCCTCCTAGTAATGCTATCGCAATTAAGTACTTTTTAGTTTTCATTTTATAAGGGATTTAATTAATTAATTACCCAAATTTAACTAAAGGCTAGGGTGTACTATTCAGCGAAATGTTAAAGAAATGTTAAAAAGAACTGTTTCGTCAATTTTGCAATGTGGTTTTCCCGTAAAACTTCAAAAACAGTGAGCTTTTAAGTGGTTTTTAGCATTATTTTCAGCGGGCTTTTTTTAGGTTAATTCTGGTTTAAAATTCAATTTTAACGTTCTGGAATTGTCATCATTTAAGGCAATGTCAATTCGGTCGAATCGTTCAGGGGCTATTTGTTCAATCAGTTCCGGCCATTCTACAATTACCCAATTATCAGTGTATAAATAATCTTCAATTCCGAAGTTAAATGCTTCTTCCAAATCGTTGATCCTATACAAATCAAAATGGTAGATCAATTGCTCGCCGGCCTCATATTCATTAACAATAGAAAACGTAGGACTGCTAACTTCATCGGTACTTCCCAGGCATTTAACAAGAGATTTAATTAAGGTGGTTTTACCAACACCCATGACTCCGTAAAGGAAAATGGTTTTGCTAGTCACGCTCTCAACGATCTCTTTTGCAACGGCATCTACATGATCTAATGAATAGTTTTTTTCCAAACTGAACAATATTTAGTGCAATATTATGAATATATTTTTGAAAAACCTAGAAAAAAGTGTATTTCATCGATGTTTTTTGCGTTACATAGATTATTTAGTCTGACTATAAACTGTTTAAAGGTTCTGAAATTGTCATTCTAAATCCTCTTTAATGGCTATTTTTTGTCGCAATAATTAACTTTTTAGCTGCTCCTCCCTTTTTTTAAAGGGAGGTGGATCCCGATGTCAATCGGGATTCGGAGGGTTAAATAAATAAAACGCTGCTTTCTTCCAGTGTTTCTTTTGGAAACCGACTCACATTACCCTCTTGAATTTTAAGAGGAGAGCTATAAATTATATATACCAGCATCCTACTTAGGACTAAAAACCACATAGGGAATGATCATTTCTTCTAAAGACACACCACCGTGCTGATAGGTATTTCTATAATAACTAACATAATGATTGTAGTTATTGGGGTAGGCAAAAAACAGATCGCCTTTCGCGAATATATAAGAACTACTCATAGTTATAGACGGTAAATGCAGTTCTTTAGGGTTTCTGGCTTCTAAAACATCTTTAGAATCGTAGGTCAGGCTGCGTCCCGTTTTGTATCTTAAATTCAAACTGGTGTCCCTGTCTCCTATAACTTTTGATGGATTCTTTACATTAATGGTACCGTGGTCTGTTGTTAAAATTAGTTTAAATCCTAATTGTTGCGCGTGCTGGATCATCTCTAAAAGCGGTGAGTTTTTAAACCAGCTCAGGGTTAAAGACCTGTAAGCTTTATCATTGGAGGCCAGCTCTTTTACAACTTCCATTTCGGTTTTGGCATGCGACAGCATATCAACAAAATTATAGACAATAACCGTTAGATCATTCTTTTTAAGTGTCTTAAAGTTATCCGCTAGTTTTTTACCGTTCCTTAAGTTGGTTATTTTGTGATATTCGTATTTTAAATTATTTAATCCCAATCGTTTCATTTGAGCGTCCAGAAAATCGGCTTCATGGAGGTTTTTCCCGCCTTCATCCGTATCGTTCTTCCAATATTGCGGATACAACTTCTGCATGTCACCTGGCATTAACCCTGAAAAAATAGCATTCCTGGCATATTGAGTAGCCGAAGGAAGAATGCTGTAAAAAGCTTCTTCTTTTTCCTTTTTGTAATAGTTATTAATGACCGGTTCAAAAACTTTCCACTGGTCATAGCGCAAATTATCAATGACCACCAAAACAGTTGGTTGCTCCTTACTTATTTCCGGAACCACGCGCTCTTTAAAAAGTGTGTGAGACATAATGGGAGCATCAGTATGCGGTTTAAACCAGTTTGGATAGTTCTTTTCAATAAACTTACCAAATTGAATGTTAGCCTCCGTTTTCTGAGATTCCAATATCTCAAACATACCGGTGTCTTCAATGTCTTCCAGCTGAATTTCCCAGTAAATCAGTTTTTGATATAGGTCTACCCAGGCTTCATATGAGTTCACCATAGCCATATCCATGGCAATTTTTCTGAACTCCTGCTGGTAGTTAGACGTGGTTTTTTCAGATACCAACCTGGAATGGTCCAGGTTCTTTTTTAAACTTAATAATATCTGATTCGGATTTACGGGCTTAATTAAATAATCCGCTATTTTGTTGCCAATAGCTTCTTCCATGATATATTCCTCTTCACTTTTGGTAATCATGACGACAGGTAGGGTGTCCTGCTTTTCTTTGATCTCATTCAAAGTTTCCAGGCCGGTTAACCCGGGCATGTTTTCATCTAAAAATACAATATCAAAATTAGTATCGTCAAGTATATCAATGGCATCACTGCCACTTCGGCAGGTGGTGACTTTATAATTGCGCTGTTCTAAAAATAAAATATGGGGTTTCAGTAAGTCTATTTCGTCATCAACCCAAAGTATTTGTATCGTATTCATTAAGGCGTTTTATTAAATGTTAATCTTATATTTGTGGGTAGATAACCACAACTTTTAAAGTTTGAACAAACTTAAAATATTAAACGACCCAATTTACGGATTTATTACGATTCCAAATTCCCTCATTTTCGATTTAATTCAACATCGGTACTTCCAAAGATTGAGGCGAATTACTCAAATGGGCATGTCTTATTTAGTATATCCGGGAGCACATCACACCAGGTTTCACCATGCCATAGGTTGTGTGCATTTAATGCAGCAAGCGGTTAATGTACTTCGTTTTAAGGGAGTTACAATTTCCGATGAAGAAGAAAATGCTCTTTATGCTGCTATTTTGTTGCATGATATTGGCCATGGGCCATTCTCCCATGCCATGGAACATAGTATTGTAGACAATGTGTCCCACGAAGAGATCTCCTTGCTTTTCATGGAGCGTTTGAATGAAGAATTTAACTCAAATTTAACGCTTGCCATCAAAATATTTAAGGGGGAGTATCACAGAAATTTTTTGTGCCAGCTAATTTCTGGTCAGTTAGATATGGATAGGGCCGACTATTTAAAAAGAGACAGTTTCTATACAGGTGTTGCGGAAGGTAATATAAATAGTGAACGTTTAATCACCATGTTAAATGTGGTAGATGACGAATTGGTTGTTGAAGAAAAAGGCATTTACAGTGTGGAGAAATTCATTGTTGCCAGGCGTTTAATGTATTGGCAGGTGTATTTGCATAAAACCGGTTTGGTCGCAGAACAATTATTGATCAGGGTATTAAAACGCGCTAAAGAACTACACGAAAAAGGTCGCAAATTATACGCCAGTAAAGGGCTGCTCTATTTTTTAGATCATAAAATATCCATAGAGAATTTTACAAAAGAGACTTTAGAAGTTTTTTCAGAGTTGGATGACTATGATATCATTTCAGCCATGAAACACTGGCAACACGACGATGATTTTGTTTTGAGTAAATTAAGTAATATGATAGTTAATAGAAATTTACTTAAAATAAAAGTCAAAAAGAAAAAAATAAAAGATGATAAGTTGGAAAGTTATATTAAGGTGTTGATGGCTTCCTATAATATAGAAAGGGAGGAAGCGGCGTATTTCGTATTTACAGGTAATATATCCAATCAGGCATACCAGTTAAAACAGAAACGCATTAACATCCTGTTTAAGTCAGGGAAAATTGCCGACATTGTTAAAGCTTCAGACCATCTTAATTTAAAAGCATTATCAAAACCGGTCACTAAGTATTACATATGTTATCCAAAAGAGCTTTTACAATTAAACGACTAGTTTTTAACCTCCTTTTAAATAAAAAGCAATAAGGGTAGGGTGTATGAAAAACTTTAGTACATTTTTCCTATTTTTGCGCTACTAAACTGAAAAACTACAAACTTTATCTTAGTGTGAAATTTACAGCACAACAAATAGCAGGGATATTAGAAGGCGATGTAGTGGGTAATCCAGAAGCAGAAGTATCCAGGCTATCTAAAATTGAAGAAGGAACAGAAGGTTCTTTGACCTTTTTGGCGAATCCTAAATATACATCGCATATTTATACTACAAAAGCCTCTGTGGCCATTGTAAATAAGAACTTTATTCCTGAAAATGACATTGACACCACATTAATTAAAGTGGATGATGCCTATAAGTCATTTTCAAAATTATTGGAATACTACAACCAGGTAAAAAACAATAAGGTTGGTATTGAAGAACCAAATTTTATAGCAGATACCGCAAACTATGGCGACAATATTTATATAGGAGCGTTTTCCTATTTAGGTAATAATGTATCCATAGGGCATAACGTCAAGATATTTCCGGATGTGTATATCGGTGATAACGTTACCATAGGAGATAACTCGGTGATCTTTTCTGGAGCTAAAATATATTCGGAAACTGTTATTGGTAACTATTGTGTTGTTAATTCAGGTGCTATCATTGGAGCCGATGGTTTTGGTTTTACGCCTAATGAAGCAGGGGAGTACAACAAAGTGCCGCAAATAGGAAATGTTATTTTAGAAGATTTTGTTGACATTGGTGCTGCTACTACCATCGATAGAGCCACATTGGGCTCAACTATTATTCGTAAAGGCGTTAAGTTAGATAATCAAATTCAAATTGCCCATAATGTTGAGATTGGCAAAAACACCGTCATAGCTGCACAAACCGGAATCGCCGGATCTACTAAAATAGGTGAGAATTGTCAAATAGGAGGCCAGGTTGGTATTGTTGGGCATATTACCATTGGAAATAACGTTAGGATACAGGCACAATCCGGTATTATAAGAAATGTAAAAGATAATGAAGTGCTTCAGGGATCACCGGCTTTACCTTATTCGGATTACAATAAATCGTATGTTCATTTTAAAAACCTACCTAAGATTGTTAAAGATATTAATGATTTAGAAAAAAATAAATGGGAATAATAAATACAGATGTAAAACAAAAAACCATTGGAAAGGAAATTTCTTTGACCGGTGTGGGATTGCACACCGGTAAAGATGTTACTTTAACATTTGCCCCAGCTCCAGCAAACTTTGGTTTAGCCTTTAAGCGCGTAGATTTAGAAGGAGCCCCGATAATTGAAGCCGATGCCAATTATGTAACCAATACACAACGCGGTACTTGTCTGGAAAAGAACGGAGTGACCATTCAAACGTCTGAGCATGTGCTTGCTGCTTTGGTAGGGATGGATGTAGATAATGTGGTTATAGAATTAAATGCCTCGGAGCCTCCGATTATGGACGGGTCTTCCAAATTCTTTGTCGAAGCTATTGAAAAGGCTGATGTGGTTGAGCTTGATGCTTTCAGAGAAGAATTTGAAGTAACAGACATTGTCTCCTATACCGATGAGGAAACAGGAAGCGAGATATTGGTGATGCCGGCAAAGGAATACCAGATCACTACCATGGTTGATTTTGGCACTAAGGTTTTAGGGACCCAAAACGCCACATTAAATGATATTTCCAATTTCAAGAAAGATATAGCCAACTCACGGACGTTCAGTTTCCTGCATGAAATAGAAATGCTTTTGGAGCATGGTCTTATAAAAGGAGGTGACTTGAATAACGCTATTGTTTATGTAGATAAAGCGTTATCTCCCGAGACCATGGAAAAACTAAGAGTAGCTTTTAAAAAGGATTCTATAGCGGTTAAACCGAATGGCATTTTAGACAATTTGACTTTGCATTACCCTAATGAAGCAGCAAGACATAAACTACTTGATGTTTTAGGAGATCTGGCATTAGTAAAAACGAGGATCAAAGGGAAAGTAATTGCTAATAAACCGGGCCATTTTGTTAATACGCAGTTTGCCAAAAAGCTTTCAAAAATAATTAAGAATGAACGTCGTAATAACGTGCCAAATATTGATTTGAATCAAGCCCCTTTAATGGATATTACTCAAATCATGGCGATGTTGCCACATAGACAACCGTTCTTGCTAATTGACAAGGTTTTTGAGCTCAGTGACAATCATGTTACAGCTATAAAGAATGTCTCCATGAACGAAGAGTTTTTTAAAGGGCACTTTCCGGGAGCTCCGGTAATGCCGGGTGTTTTAATTGTTGAAGCCATGGCTCAAACAGGAGGTATATTGGTTTTAAGCACCGTGCCTGACCCTGAGAACTATTTGACATTTTTTATGAAAATGGATAATGTTAAGTTCAAACAGAAAGTAGTTCCGGGTGATACTTTAATATTCAAATGTACGTTAATCACACCTATACGTCGTGGTATTTGCCACATGCAAGGGTATGCCTATGCCAATGGCAAACTTTGTGCAGAAGCAGAACTAATGGCCCAAATCACAAAAGTTAAATAATTATGAACCAACCACTTGCATACGTTCACCCTGGCGCTAAAATTGCTAAAAACGTAGTCATAGAACCTTTTGCAACCATTGATAATAATGTGGTCATCGGAGAAGGTACCTGGATAGGTAGTAACGTGACCATTATGGAAGGGGCCCGTATTGGAAAAAACTGTAGTATTTTCCCGGGATCTGTTATTTCAGCGATTCCTCAGGATTTAAAATATCAGGGAGAAGATACCACGGTTGAAATTGGTGATAATGTCACTATTAGGGAATGTGTTACTATTAATAGAGGTACTGCCGACAAAATGAAAACGGTTATTGGTAACAACTGTTTGATTATGGCCTATTGCCATATTGCTCACGATTGTGTTGTTGGTAATAACTGTATTTTTTCAAATAACAGTACATTGGCAGGCCATATAACTATTGGTGATTATGTGGTGCTGGCCGGTATGACAGCGGTTCATCAATTTGTATCCGTTGGAAATCACGCATTTGTAACGGGAGGGTCTTTAGTTAGAAAAGATGTACCTCCGTATGTTAAAGCGGCCCGTGAACCTTTATCTTATGTAGGGATTAATTCGGTTGGATTAAGAAGACGTGGATTTACTTCTGAAAAGATCAGGGAAATTCAGAATATATATAGAATCCTGTATCAAAAGCATTATAACAATACCCAGGCTTCGGAAATTATTGAAGCCGAAATGGAAGCAACGCCGGAACGCGATGAAATTCTTCAATTTATTAAGAATTCGCATCGGGGTATTATGAAAGGATATTTTAAATCAAATTAATTATATGGCTACTACAAGTGATATTAGAAACGGATTATGCATAAGATATAATCACGATATTTATAAAATTGTTGAGTTTTTACATGTAAAACCGGGTAAAGGTCCTGCGTTCGTAAGAACAAAACTTAAAAGTGTGACCACAGGAAAGGTTATTGATAACACGTTTTCTGCTGGACACAAGCTGGATGATGTTCGAGTGGAAACACACAAATTTCAGTACTTATACAATGAGGGGGAAACGTATCACTTTATGAATACTGAGGATTATTCTCAAATTGAATTACAAAAGAACACACTTGACAATCCGGGATTAATGAAAGAAGGCGAAGTGGTTACCGTTCTTATTAATTCTGAAGATGGCCTGCCACTTTCTGTAGAAATGCCGGCCAATGTTATTCTGGAAGTTACTCATACGGAACCGGGAGTTAAAGGAAATACTGCCACCAACGCAACTAAGCCTGCGACTGTTGAAACGGGTGCCATTGTGAACGTACCGTTATTTATTAATGAAGGTGATAAAATTAAGGTTGAAACCGAAAAAGGCACTTACAAGGAGCGTATTAAAGAATAGTTGTATTGTTTAATAAGATGTCACACTGAGCGTAGTCGAAGTATTTTCAAAATACCCTTTTCTAGATGAAGTTTCCAAAGCAGCACACTTTAAAGGACATAGCACAACTTATTAATTGCGACTATGTAGGCAACGATGATTTTCCCGTTTTGGGCATGAATGAAATTCATGTAGTTGAACCGGGAGATATTGTTTTTGTGGACCATCCCAAGTATTACGATAAAGCTTTAAATTCAGCAGCAACTATAGTTTTAATTAATAAAGAAGTGGCGTGCCCGGAAGGAAAAGCATTATTGATTAGTGATGATCCTTTTAGAGATTTCAACAAGCTTTCCAATCATTTTAAGCCTTTTAAATCGGCCAATAGTCAAATTTCAGACTCTGCTGTAATCGGTGAAGGTACTATAATCCAACCCAATTGTTTTATTGGTCATAATGTAACTATTGGTAAGTATTGTGTGATTCACTCCAATGTGAGCATTTATGATGATGCCATTATAGGAGACAACGTTACCATTCATGCCGGAACTGTTTTAGGGGCCAATGCCTTTTATTATAAAAAGCGCCCGGAAGGTTTTGACAGGCTATTGTCCTGTGGTAGAGTTGTTCTGGAAGACAATGTTGATTTGGGAGCAGCTTGCACTATTGACAGGGGAGTTACTGGTGATACCAGGATCAAGGAAGGCACTAAAATTGATAATTTTGTCCAGGTAGGTCATGATACGGTTATTGGGAAAAAATGTTTAATTGCCGCTCAGGTTGGCGTAGCCGGTTGTGTAATAATTGGAGACGAAGTGACTATTTGGGGTCAGGTAGGAATCACCAGTGGTATTACTATTGGATCAAAAGCTGTTATATCGGCTAAATCCGGAGTGAGCAAGTCCCTGGAAGGCGGTAAAAGTTACTTTGGGATACCGGCTGATGACTTCAGATCTAAATACAAGGAAATAGCTGCTATCAAAAAGATTCCTGAAATTTTAGATATGTTAAAAAATCAACAAAAAAATTAGCAGATTTTCATTAAAATAAATGGCATAATGCCTTAAAAAATTGCTGCAAAAAAATTACATTTGCTTTTCAATTTTATACATAATAAAATAAACACGTATGAGCGTTTTAGTAAATAAGGATTCAAAGATCATAGTACAGGGGTTTACCGGTAGTGAAGGTACGTTTCACGCTGGTCAAATGATAGAATATGGTACCAATGTTGTGGGTGGTGTGACGCCAGGCAAAGGCGGTCAAACACACTTAGATAAACCGGTATTCAATACGGTTGAAGATGCTGTAAAAGAAGTTGGTGCGGATACTTCAATAATTTTTGTACCACCGGCATTTGCTGCCGATGCTATTATGGAAGCTGCTGATGCCGGAATTAAAGTCATTATCACAATTACCGAAGGTATTCCCGTTGCTGACATGATTAAGGCATCAGATTATATAAAGGAAAAAGATTGTCGTCTAATAGGCCCTAACTGCCCTGGTGTTATTACGCCGGAAGAAGCCAAAGTTGGAATTATGCCTGGTTTTGTATTCAAAAAAGGTAAAGTAGGAATTGTTTCAAAATCAGGGACCCTAACCTATGAAGCTGCAGATCAGGTAGTGAAACAAGGGTTGGGAATTACTACAGCCATTGGTATTGGTGGTGACCCCATTATTGGAACCACTACCAAAGAAGCCGTGGAGTTATTGATCAATGACCCTGAAACAGAAGCTGTCGTTATGATTGGTGAGATTGGAGGTCAGTTAGAAGCAGATGCAGCCAATTGGTATAAAGAAAGTGGTAGCAAGAAACCTGTTGTAGGATTTATTGCCGGAGAAACAGCGCCTGCAGGACGTACCATGGGACATGCCGGAGCCATTGTAGGAGGAAGTGATGATACCGCTCAGGCGAAGAAAAAAATCATGAGGGCCTGTGGTATTCATGTAGTGGATTCTCCTGCAGAAATTGGCAAAAAAGTTGCCGAGGTATTGTAGGTACTTGCTTAAATAAGAAATTATATTTATTTTACAATCCGTTGACATAGTCAACGGATTTTTTATGTTAATAGGATATGCTGTTTTTAAACATTAATGTCTTAGATAACATTTTTCTCAAAAGAATAATTACAAATTAATAGCAACCCCTCTCTCTAAGTAACTAATGAAATTTTATGAAAACAACAATGATAGCATTATAGAAGGCATTAAAAATGGAGATCATGTTATCATTAAAGCGTTTTACAAGACACATTTGCCACGTATTACGCGTTACATTCTCAAAAATTCCGGAAATTTAGATGATGCCAGGGACATTTTTCAGGATGCCTTGGTTATTGTGTTTAAAAAAATAAAGAACAACCGTTTACACATTGATTGTGCTTTAGGAACCTATGTCTACGGTATTTGTAAATACCTTTGGTTAAACAGGCTGAAAAGTATGGGGAAAATGGAAGCATTTGATGCTGACTTCCTGAAACTACAGGACCCGACAGATGATGCTTTGGACATTATTGTGAAGTCAGAAAGAAAATCACTTGTACATAAATATTTGCTGAAACTGGGGGAGGGCTGTCAGGAAATTTTATTGATGTTTTTCGGAGGGTATAGCCTGAAAGAGATTGCTAAGCAAAAAGACCTTTCCGAAGGATATACCAGAAAACGAAAATTTTTATGCCAAAAGAAATTGATCGAATTAACGGAGAAGGACCCTAGGTTTAAGGAGTTTAGGGAAGTTCTTTTATAACAAGTAAATCATGGAAAGAACTCAGGAACTATTTGAAAAAATTGATGCTTACCTGAATGGAAAGCTCGAAGGGTACCATTTAAAATCTTTTCAGGAGGCTTTAAAGGTGGATGAGGCACTTCGGTCAGAAGTAGAAAAATATAGACTGGTACAGACTGCTTTAAAAGATAAAGAGGGGATTGCCTTTAGAAAAAAATTACAGAATATTGATTCCGAGCTTAAAAATGAATCCGCTAACAAAAAGCTCACGTTCAATATACCCCGGATAAATTGGAAGAGTGCAGCTGTTTTTGTCATTTTAATCAGTTTAATATCATTGGTGTATTTTCAGAATCTTAGTTCAGGTAAAAATGATCTATTCGCAAGTTACTATGTACCATATCCTATGGAAGATCTTACCCGTGGTGAAGAAATATCCAGCCATGCATCATTCAATAAATTGGCACTGAACTATAAGAATGAGGACTATGAAAAAGTAATTAAGATACTTGAAAATAAAGCGGAAACAGCGGCAAGTGATCAATTAAAATTATACCTGGGGAATAGTTACCTTAACGTAAATAAGGAAGACAAGGCCATCAAAGTATTTCAGTCTATTGATGAAGAAAGTGCGTTTTATGATGATGCCCGGTGGTTTTTAGCCCTTACCTATGTAAAAATGAATAAAGTAAATAAAGCAATCCCTGTTCTTAAAGAATTAAATGCTTATAACAATTTATATACTGGTAAAGCCTCAGAATTAATAAAAGCCCTAAAAAGAAATAAGTAATACCCTATAACACTCACATTTTATTATATGAAACCCTTTACTAAGCTTTTGTTTGTATTGGCTTTAATAACAGCTGATATATGTTTTGGTCAAACAGAAAAAGACACCCTGATTGCTTTTCAATACTATCAAAAAGCAGACTCCTTATTAACGGTTAAAAAATTTGATGAATCCATTGCTCTTTTTGAAAAAGCCTTGCCTGTTTACCAAAAAGCAAAAGTATGGGAACGAGTAGCGAGTTGTTATAATAAACTTTCGGAAAACCAACGGAGAATTCACGAATTAGAAAAATCAGTACAAAATGCAAACAAGGCTTTAAGTATTTGTGATACTTTTTTTTTAGAGAGTAATGCGGAGGAAGCAAATGCATATGAGAATTTAGGTGCTATTAATTATTATAATGTAAACTATAATATTTGTCTTTCTTATCTTCAAAGAGCATTATCAATACGCAAAAAAATATTACCTGAATATGATAAAAGGGTTTTAAAATCGTATTCGGATGTTGCTTTTATGTATAAGAAAATAAAAAAGCTAGAGCAAGCAATTACTTATTATGAAAAAGCCTTGGAAATTTCAATAAAAATTTATGGAGTTGAACACTATAGTACGAGTAGTTTATATGGTTGGATAGGAGCCACTTATCTGGATATGGAAAAACATAATATTGCTCTTAAATATTACAATAAGTTTTTGGCAGGCGCAATCAAAAATAAAAAGAATATAAATATTGCTCATGCTTATATGAATATAGGCGTACTTTATACAGAAACAAAACGATTGGATTTAGCTTTGGAACAATTAGAAAAAGCATTGTCCATTTTTAAAAGAGAAAACAAAATTGAAGAACTATACGGAATATATATGAGAATAGGGTATCTATATATTAATAAAGGTGAATATAACAAATCATTACAATATTTTAGAAAAAGTCTGGATATAGAAAAGAGTATGGATATGGGTGATAGATATCATCATTTAGGTACCGTTTATGAATATATTGGGTATGTGTATTATTATCAAAAAGATTACGAAAAGTCATTATACTATAACGCGAAGGCATTAGAAGTTTTCAAAAGAATATTTGGAGAAAATTATTATCGGGTATCGACTTGTTATGCTTTGACTGCAGGAGTTTTAATGAAAAAAAAAGAATATAAAAAGGCATTGATATATTTTAATAAATCTTTAAAAATAAACCGAAACATTTTTGGGGATAATAGTTCAAGAGTAGCCAGAACTTATATGAGTTTAGGGTTACTTTATACGGAACAAGAGGATTATGATACAGCGTTGAAGTATTATCAAAAAAGTTTACAAATTATACAAAATACGTCAAGCGATGTAGACATATTAATTTCTCTCTATATAAGTTTTGGAAAAGCATATATCAAATTGTACAAATTTCAAGAAGCCTTGATTTTTTTTAACAAAGCTATTGAGTGTAACACAAAGAAAAGATACATTAAAATTTATAAAAACAAATTTGATCCTGATCATTATCATAATTTAAAAGAATTATTTAGAACTCTTGCATGGAAGGCCAAAACATTACAAGAACATTATAAGATTGGTAAGAACTCAGAAGATCTTGACAAGAGTATTTTTTTATATCGAAATTTAGATAGGTTAACGGATTATATAAGACAATCGTATCTGAGTTATAAGGATAAAGTAAACCTGGCAAGACAAGTAAAGGTAATGTATACATATGCTATTACTGCTCAACTATTAAAGTATAGAGCTACTAAGGATTATGCTTTGCTTGAAAAAGTACGCTACTATGCGGAGAGAAGTAAATCCAATACCCTGAAAAACCTGCTTCTGGATCATAGTGCTAAAAATTTCTCAGAATTGCCCGAGGAACTATTAAAACTGGAAAGTGCTTTAAAATCCAATAGCGCCTACTATCAATCATGTATTACAGCAGAGCAAACAAAAGATTCTGTTGGTGTGGCAACCGTGCAGGAATATGAAGACAAGCTTTTTGATGTAAATCGCAGACAGGACTCTTTAACTCAAGTGTTGGAACAAGAGTATCCTAAATACTTCCAGTTGAAGCACGATAATAAAGTTATTACGGTTTCAGAAATTCAAGAAAGGCTTGATAAAAACACCACCCTGTTAGAATTTTTCACAACAGATAGCACCACCTATGCTTTTGGTATTTCAAAAAACAAGCTTGCATTTAAAGAATTGCAAACCCTTGAACTTGATGATAAAATTGAAGTGTTTCGAAAAGCCATAACGTCTAAAGACCTGGTGTCCTATAAACAGCTAGGAAATGAATTATATAATACACTCATCCATCCTTTAAAAGAAACGCTGGTAGGTAATGAACTTATCATTATTCCGGATGGATCCCTGTGGCATCTTAATTTTGATTTGTTATTAACTAAAGAAGACACTTCGGAAGCACCAAGTGATTTGCCATATTTATTAAGAGACTATGCCATTTCTTATGCCAATTCGGCAACACTGCTTTTAAAGCCGTTTCAGGACAAAAAACAGAAAGCACAACAAGAAGGGTGTTTAGCCTTTTCGTTTTCAGATTCTACAAGTGTTGTAGAGGCTAAACCGATACGTCTGGCAGCATTACGAGATACCGCAGAAGATCTTCCCGGAACACGTAAAGAAATCAAAGCCATAGCGGATATTATTGACGGGCAATACTATTTTGGCTCCGATGCTGATGAAGCCAACTTTAAGAAAAATGCTGGTCGATATAAAGTCCTTCACTTAGCTTTACATGGCGATGTTGATAATGAACGACCGGAGAATTCCAAACTCTATTTTACCAAAAGCAAGGACACCATTGAAGATAGTTATCTATACGGCCATGAATTGTTTGCTTTAAACATTCCAACAGAGTTAACAGTATTAAGTGCCTGTAATACAGGAACCGGGAAAATAGCTAAAGGTGAAGGTATTATGAGTTTAGGACATGCCTTTCAATATGCAGGCACTAAAAGTTTACTGTTAAGCAGTTGGGAGGTGCCGGATGAGACTACCCCTGAACTTATGAAGTATTTTTACACGAATCTTAAAAGCGGTATGAATAAATCAAAAGCACTGCAACAGGCTAAATTGCAATATTTAGAGCAGGCCGATATTTATAAAGCCGCCCCGTTTTACTGGGGAGGTTTTTACCTGGTAGGGGATAAGGCTCCCATTGATTTTGGTATGGATCCCATATGGTATTGGGTAATAGGATTGGTGTTTCTTGCAGTTTTAACAGGGGTTATTTTTTTAGGTAGAAAAAATAAGAGGATCCCACCTAATACCAAATAATATAATCACGAAAATCTTGTGAGGTTTTTATATTTGAAACAACATGTAATTAGTATATTTGAACATAAACTATTTTAAGAAATTAGATAAATAACATATGAAACTATTAGAAGGAAAAACGGCTATCATTACAGGAGCCAGTAGAGGTATTGGAAAAGGTATTGCACAAGTGTTCGCTGAACAAGGTGCTAATGTAGCCTTTACATATAGTTCGTCGGTTGATGCGGCAAAAGCACTGGAAGATGAGTTAAATGCTTTAGGCGTTAAAGCAAAAGGTTATCAAAGTAATGCTGCTAGTTTTGAAGAAGCACAAAAGCTAGCCGATGACGTAGTAAAAGAATTCGGGAGTATTGATGTTTTAGTTAATAACGCCGGAATTACAAAAGATAACCTGTTAATGCGTATCAGTGAAGAAGATTTTGACGCCGTTATTGAAGTGAATTTGAAATCGGTTTTCAATATGACTAAAGCTGTGCAGCGTACTATGCTGAAACAGCGTAAAGGCTCTATCATTAACATGAGTTCGGTGGTGGGTGTAAAAGGCAATGCCGGACAAACCAATTATGCAGCCTCTAAAGCCGGTATTATTGGATTCTCAAAATCAGTTGCTTTGGAGTTAGGCTCAAGAAACATACGTAGTAATGTGATTGCTCCCGGTTTTATAGAAACAGAAATGACCGCTAAACTGGATGAAGAAGTAGTTAAAGGATGGCGTGCCGGAATTCCTTTAAAACGAGGTGGAACGCCTGAAGATGTAGCTAATGCGTGTGTGTTTTTAGCAAGTGATATGAGTGCCTATGTAACTGGGCAAACCTTAAACGTTGATGGCGGAATGCTAACCTAAAATCTGTAATGTCCGCTGAAACCTTAATTTATATTATACTATCTGGAATATTAGCGCTATTTATAGCGCTTTTTCAGTATAGGTATAAATCAAAAGTAAAGCATTTTAAACTAAATGCCTTATTTGCCTTTTTAAGGTTTATAACCGTCTTCTCCATTTTACTGCTCATAGTAAATCCAAAGTTTGAACAGATTAAGGTTTTTACGGAAAAACCAAACCTGGTACTTGTGGTAGATAATTCCAGTTCAATCAAACATTTGAACCGGGAAGCTTCGGCAAGTAGTTTAGTGAATGAACTTATAGATAATAAAGACTTAAACAATAAGTTTAATGTTTCCGCCTACACTTTTGGAAGTTCACTGAATGCTTCAGATTCTTTAACCTTTAATGAAAGAGAAACCAATATAAATGCAGCTTTTAATCAACTTTCACAAGTTTATAAAGCTTCAGTGTCCCCAACCATATTGCTAACCGATGGAAATCAGACCTTTGGAAATGATTACCAGTTTGCTCACAACACTTATAAACAGCCCATTTATCCAATAATCCTGGGGGATACGGTAACGTATACCGATCTGAGAATTCAGCAACTAAACGTAAATAAATATGCGTATTTAAAAAACAGGTTTCCTGTGGAGGCTATTTTGGTTTATAACGGAAATGACAATGTAAATTCTAGGTTAGAAGTGACCAAAGGCAATGCTACGGTCTATTCCCTACCTATAAACTTCTCTAAAAGCAATAACTCTAAAATCATCAACTTTACACTTCCGGCTAATACTATTGGAACCAATAGCTATAAAGTGAATTTAGTACCTCTTGAGAATGAAAAAAACATGATCAATAACACTAAGAATTTTGCAGTTGAAGTCATTGATCAAAAAACTAAAATAGCTTTTGTAACCGATATGTTGCATCCGGACATAGGTGCATTTAAGAAGAGTATAGAAAGTAATGAGCAGCGTTCTGTAACTATTTTAAATTCAAATGAAATTTTAAATCAAATAAATGATTTTCAATTGATTATTGTTAATCAACCAACTAATAAGTTTAAGCTGCTTTTTGAGGTATTGGACAAACTAAATAAGAATAGATTTGTTATTGTCGGTCCAAAAACAGATTTAACGTTCATTAATGAAATAAACAAAAGCTATTCCCATGAAATTGTTTTACAAACCGAAGAATATCAGGCGGATTTCAATGCAAACTTTTCACCTTTTTTAATAGATGATATTGATTTTGAATCGTTTCCGCCATTAAATTCTAATTATGGCGCCTTAACATTCAACGTGCCCTATCAATCTTTATTAAATAAACGAGTGGGTAATGTTTCAATTAATGTGCCTTTGTTAGCCACTTTTGAAACAAACGGAAGAAGAGAAGCGGTGTTATTTGGGGAAAACATTTGGAAATGGCGGGCACAAAGTTATTTAAATTCCAAATCGTTTCATGATTTTGATAATTTTATTGGCAAGCTTGTTCAATACTTGGCTTCCGCTAAACTTAGAAGCAGGCTTAACCTGGATTATGAATCGTTTTACATAGGGAATAGCGGTATAACCATTAATGCGCAATTCTTTGATAAAAACTATGTGTTTGACGACCGGGAAACACTGAATATAAGGGTAAAGGATAAGTTTTCGGATAATGATATTGAATTTCCTTTCGTACTTAAGAACAATAATTACCAAGTAGATTTGAGCAGTTTACCACCTTCGGAATACAGCTTTACTGTGAGCGCTACGAAAGAAAACATTAGCAAATCCGGTAGCTTCACTATTTTAGAATATAACGTGGAGCAACAATTTTTAAATGCCAATGTAACAAAGCTGCAACAGTTAGCTACTAACAGTGACGGCAAAAGTTATTTTATTGAAAATACAGAAGCTTTAATGGACGATTTGATCAACGATAATAGGTACGTTTCTATTCAGAAAAGCAACAAAAATATCATACCTTTGATAGATTGGAAATTCTTATTGGCAATCATGGCTTTTAGCTTGTCTGCCGAATGGTTTCTGAGAAAATATAACGGATTAATTTAAATTAAAACATAATGGAAAAATTACCAAAAATTGGACTACCAATAATAGTTGGCTTAATAATACTTATCATAGTTATTGCCAAATCTGCAGTCACCATTGGATCTGGTCAGGCCGGAGTGCTTTACAAAACTTTTGGAGGTGGTGTTGTAACCGATAAACCACCGTTAGGTGAAGGGTTTCATATAGTAGCACCGTGGAATAAAGTCTATGTTTACGAGGTAAGAAGACAGGAAATTTTTGAAAAAATGAAGGTATTGTCCTCAAACGGATTGGACATACAACTTGATGCTTCTGCCTGGTACAAACCTAAATATGATGAGTTAGGTAAATTACACCAGGAAATTGGGGAGAACTACCTGAACCGTATTTTACTTCCAACAATCAGATCTGCTGCCAGAAGTGTTGTTGGTAGATATACACCGGAGCAATTATACTCAAGTAAAAGAGACGCCATACAGGCTGAGATCTTTGAAGAAACTAAAAAAATTGTCAGTGATCAATATATTATTCTGGATGAAATATTGGTTAGAGACGTTACTTTGCCATCAACAATTAAAGAAGCTATTGAACGTAAATTAAAGCAGGAACAGGAGGCATTGGAATACGAGTTCAGATTGGTGAGTGCACAAAAGGAAGCAGAAAGGCAACGCATTGAAGCACAAGGTAAAGCGGATGCTAACAAAATATTAAGTGCCTCTTTAAATGACAAAATCTTACAGGATAAAGGTATTGAGGCTACGACCAAATTAGCAGAATCACAAAATAGTAAAGTGATAGTCATTGGTTCCGGAGATAGCGGACTACCTATTATTCTGGGAAATCAATAAATAAAATAATTCAGTTTTTAGAATATTATTTTAAACATTAACTAACAATATATGGACTTAATTGTAGAATAATGAATTGTTTTAAAAATTGAGTTTAATATTTGGATTTTTAAACTATTATTACAGATATTTGCAGAAACAAAGAAAGACATGACTTTTATTCAAACACATCATCATTTTCATATTTGCTCTCAAGCGAAGTGAAGATGTATTGAATAAAATCAACATATTTAAACCCGTTTGAGACAATCAAGCGGGTTTTTCATTTCTAAAATCAACTAGATTGTTTCAAACTCATAACAAAAACAAAATGAGTAAGTTAAAAATTGCAGTTCAAAAATCAGGAAGGCTAAACCAGGAATCATTAGAATTATTAAAGAATTGTGGTATTTCTATTGATAATGGTAAAGATCAATTAAAAGCAGAAGCCAGAAACTTTCCAATGGAAGTTTTGTATTTACGTAATGGGGATATTCCTCAGTATTTACGTGATGGTGTGGTAGATATCGCCATATTAGGTGAAAATACTTTAATAGAAAAAGGGAATGATTTACCAATAATTGAGCGTTTAGGTTTTTCTAAATGTAAAGTTTCCGTAGCCGTTCCTAAACATGTAGATTACAACTCAATAGAGGATTTGCGAGGTAAAAAAATAGCGACGTCTTATCCAAATACCGTAAATCAATATTTTGAAAAGAAAGGAGAAAAAGCGGATATCCACATTATAAACGGATCGGTAGAAATTGCACCAAATATTGGCCTGGCTAATGCTATTGTTGATATTGTTTCCAGTGGAAGTACCTTATTTAAAAATAATTTAAAAGAGGTTGAAGTGCTTTTTAAAAGTGAGGCCGTTCTAACGTCAACACCGGAATTGTCTGAAGATAAACTAAAGATTTTAGATACTCTTTTATTCAGGATCAAATCTGTTTTAAAAGGGAAGAACTCAAAATATGTGCTTTTAAACGCGCCTAATGATAAGCTGGATAAAATAGTAAGCTTACTACCTGGAATGAAAAGCCCAACGGTTTTACCATTAGCTGAAGCAGGCTGGAGCTCGGTGCACTCGGTGATCAGTAAAAATGAATTTTGGGATGTCATAGATGAGCTTAAAGCCAATGGTGCCCAGGGGATTTTAGTATGTCCGATTGAAAAAATGGTATTATAATTCATTTTTGTCATTCCCGCGAAGGCGGGAATCTATAAGCCTCAGGACAATTAAATTTAAAAGATTTCCACTTTCGTGGAAATGAAGAAAAAGAAGTTTTTAATGCAAATAATAGAAAATCCAAATAAAGAAATCTGGTCAGATATCTTAAGGCGACCCACGCAAACCGTTGATGACATTGAAGGTATTGTTAGTGAGGTATTTGCTGAGATTCGACAAAATGGAGATCAAGCCATTCAGCAATATACGGAGCGTTTTGATAAGGTCACCCTTGAAAACAATTTAGTGTCTGCGGATGAAATAGAAGTAGCCATTGCAAGTATTCCTGAAGCGCTAAAAGCGGCTATTAAAAATGCTAAACAGAATATTGAAGCGTTTCACGCAGCTCAAAAAACCTCCAAGGTAAATATAGAGACCACTACCGGGGTACAATGCTGGCAGGAAAAACGTCCTATTGAAAGTGTAGGCCTGTATATTCCCGGAGGAACGGCGCCTTTATTTTCAACAGTTTTAATGTTGGCGGCACCGGCTCAAATAGCGGGTTGTGAAGAAATTGTATTGTGTTCACCACCAAATGAAGAAGGCAAATTAGCTGCTGAAATTCTGTATGCAGCCAAACTTTGCGGTGTTACTAAAATTTTTAAGGTTGGAGGTATTCAGGCCATAGCAGCATTGACCTTTGGAACCGAAACAATTCCTCGGGTTTATAAGATCTTTGGTCCCGGAAATCAGTTTGTAACGGTTGCAAAACAGTTGGCAACAAAATATGGGGTTGCTATTGATATGCCGGCAGGACCGAGTGAATTGCTGGTAGTAGCAGATGATAGTGCTAATCCTGCATATGTAGCGTCCGATTTACTAAGTCAGGCAGAACATGGTACGGATAGCCAGGTAATCTTGGTATCTATTTCAAAGGATATGATTGACAAGGTCTCAGAAGAAGTCAAAGACCAATTAAAGGTTTTACCAAGACGTGATATAGCGGAAAAAGCCGTTGAAAACTCTAAACTAATTTATGTTGAAAATGATAAAACGGCTTTAGCAATCATTAATCAATACGGACCGGAACACTTCATTATCTGTACACAAAATGAAGGTTTTTATGTGGGTGGTATCAGAAATGCAGGCTCGGTATTTATTGGAGATTATACACCGGAAAGTGCCGGTGATTATGCGTCTGGTACCAATCACACATTACCGACAAATGGGTTTAGTAAAGCCTATTCAGGTGTGAACTTAGATAGCTTTTTAAAGAGTATGACCTTCCAGAAAATTTCAAAGGAAGGCATTTTAAATATTGGAGAAACCATAGAGTTAATGGCAGAAGCGGAAGGCTTACAGGCACACAAAAATGCGGTAAGCATCCGATTAAAGGATTTGAAAAAATAAATTAAAGTGCAAAATGTCACCCTGAGCGCAGTCGAAGGGTTTTCAGGATTGTAAAAATTTTAATAGTAGACACTGAAATAAATTCAGTGTGACAACAAAATGAACGTTTTAGATTTAATAAGACCAAGCATAAAGGCATTAAAACCTTACTCGTCTGCAAGAGATGAGTTTCAGGGCATGGCAGATGATATGGTGTTCTTAGATGCCAATGAAAATCCTTTTGAAAATGGAGTGAACCGTTATCCGGATCCTAAGCAAAGTAATGTAAAGGTGTTACTTTCTGAGATTAAGGATATGCCTGTTGAAAATATCCTTTTAGGAAATGGCAGCGACGAAGTTCTTGATTTAATTTATAGAGCGTTCTGTGAGCCTAATACGGATAATATCATCATATTACCGCCAACGTACGGGATGTATAGCGTATTGGCCAATATAAATGCGGTTGAAATAAGGAAGGTGCAATTGTCCGATGATTTTCAACCACAAGTTGATAAGATTTTAGATGTTTCAGATGCCAATAGCAAGTTGCTATTCCTATGTTCCCCAAATAACCCAACGGGCAATAGTTTCTCTCAAGAATCTATTGAGAGATTACTGAAAGACTTTAAGGGCGTTGTGGTAATTGATGAAGCTTATATCGATTTCACATCAGAACCCAGTTGGATAACAAGGTTGGATGAATTCCCTAATTTAGTCGTCACACAAACCTTGTCAAAAGCTTATGGTATGGCGGGGATTCGTTTAGGGATTTGTTATGCGTCTAAGGACATTATTTCGGTTTTAAATAACATTAAACCACCGTATAACGTCAATGAGTTGACACAGCAGCGGGCTATAGAGCAATTGAACAATTATGAACTAACCAAACGTCAGGTGCAGTCCATATTAGAAGAAAGAAAGGTCTTAATATCTGAGTTAAAGACGGTTCCGTTTGTGTCAAAAATATATCCGTCAGACGCCAATTTTGTGTTGGCCAAGGTTGACGATGCTACGAAGCGTTACAACCAGTTAATTGAAAAAGGGATTGTTATTAGAAATCGGACCACCCAACCGGGTTGTGAAAATTGTTTGCGATTTACAGTTGGCACTAAGGAGGAGAATGGGATATTGATAAAGGCATTAACAGACCTGCAAGGTTTCTAAAACCTTGTAGGTTTTAAGAATAAATAATATAACAAATACACTTGCTAAACCCGAGTAAGAGTTCCTCCCCATGGGGGAGGTTAGGAGGGGCTGAAACATGAAAAAAGTACTATTCATAGACAGAGACGGCACGTTGGTTTTAGAGCCACCGGTAGACTATCAGTTAGATAGTTTAGAAAAGCTGGAGTTTTATCCGAAGGTATTTCAATACATGGCTAAAATTGCCGGTGAATTGGATTATGAATTGGTCATGGTAACCAATCAGGACGGCTTGGGGACTGATTCCTTTCCCGAAGACACATTCTGGCCGGCTCAAAACAAGATTATAGATGCTTTTGCCAAAGAAGGCATTGTGTTTTCAGCCATTCATATAGACAAAACGTTTCCTTATGAAAATGCGCCTACCAGAAAACCCAGGACAGGCTTATTGCAGCAGTATTTCTCCGAAGAGTATGATTTAGCCAATTCTTTTGTTTTAGGTGATAGAATCACCGACATGGAATTAGCTAAGAACTTAGGAGCCAAGGGCATATTTCTTTCCGAGAATTCCGATTTATGGACTGATGAAACCGAAGCTTCCAAACAGGAGATTTTGAATTGTATCGCATTAACAAGCACGGATTGGAAAGATATATACGAGTTTTTAAAACTTGAAGATAGGGTAGAGGAGATCACACGTAACACCAATGAAACTCAAATCTATATCAAATTAAATCTGGATGGTTCAGGTAAGAATGATATTGACACGGGGCTGTCGTTTTTTGACCATATGCTGGATCAAATCGGTCGTCATGGCGCTATGGATTTAACCATTAAAGTAAATGGTGATTTAGAAGTTGATGAGCACCATACCATTGAAGATACCATGATAGCTTTGGGGGAATTGTTCAACAAGGCTTTAGGTAATAAATTAGGAATAGAACGTTACGGATTTTGTTTGCCAATGGATGATTGTCTGGCACAGGTCGCGGTTGATTTTGGAGGCAGGAACTGGTTAGAATGGGATGCTGAATTTAAACGTGAAAAAATAGGGGATATGCCAACAGAAATGTTCTTTCACTTATTCAAGTCGTTTACAGATGGGGCCAAATGTAATTTAAACGTAAAAGCCGAAGGAGTCAACGAACATCACAAAATTGAGGGTATTTTCAAGGCCTTTGCCAAAGCGATGAAAATGGCTGTAAAGCGAGATGCCAATAAGATGTTTTTACCTAGCACAAAAGGGCTTTTGTAAAGCAGGGTTTGTCATTCCTGTGAAGACAGGAATCCATACAATACAGAAAGAAATGAAATTAGTAATAATAGATTACGGAGCAGGAAATATTAAGAGCATTCAGTTCGCTTTTAACCGTTTGGGGTATGATGCGGTGTTATCAAAAGACCCTGAAGAGATCATGGCAGCGGATAAAGTCATATTTCCCGGTGTAGGCGAAGCAAGTTCTGCCATGAAAATGCTTAAAGAAAGTGGTTTAGATGCACTAATTCCCAAGCTTAAACAACCTGTGTTAGGAATTTGTTTAGGCATGCAGTTAATGTGCTTGCACACCGAAGAAGGCGATACACCGGGTTTAGGCATTTTTCAAACCAACGTCAGGCGTTTTTCCAATGGTGTTAAAGTACCTCAAATGGGGTGGAATGTGATTAAGGAGTTGAAATCCGATTTGTTCAAAGGTATCAGGGAGAATGAATATATGTATCTGGTACATAGTTATTATGCGGAGCATTGCGATGAAACCATTGCGGCAACGGATTATGAAATTAATTATGCTTCGGCCTTGCAACATGAAAATTTTTACGGCACTCAATTTCACCCGGAAAAAAGTGGCAATGAGGGCGCTAAAATTTTGCAAAACTTTTTAGAGCTTTAGTGTCATTCTGAACTTGTTTCAGAATCTTAAGAAAGCGCTTGATGAATGAAAATAACAATTGTTAGTTATGGACGAACAAGAAAAAAAGACCATTCTTGAGACTTATAAATGGATTAAAGTAAAGCGGTATATTGATGATGAAAGTTTATCCTGGGAAGCACGCTATAAGAATTTAGAAAAGCATCATCTTGAAGAAACCAATTTCTTAATTGATAAGATTCGAGAGATCGTTAAAGGCCTTTAAAATATAATAGACAAATCCAGAATAAATTATCATTGCCACCCTGAGCGCAGTCGAAGGGTTTCATTGAAAGGAAGAACAAAAACAGAAAGAGGTAGAAGTTATACTTCTAATATTTAATATTGAATATAAAAGCATGCGAATCATACCGGCCATAGATATTATTCAAGGCAAATGTGTTAGATTATCCAAAGGGGATTATAACACCAAGAAAGTATATAATGAAAATCCGTTGGAAATCGCTAAACAATACGAAGCACATGGCATTGAGTATTTGCATTTAGTGGATTTGGACGGTGCCAAAGCAAGTCATATAGTCAATTATAAAGTATTGGAAACTATTGCGACTAAAACCAATTTAAAAATTGATTTTGGTGGCGGGCTAAAAACAGATGAAGATTTAAAAATAGCTTTTGAATCCGGGGCCGGCCAGATTACGGGTGGCAGTATCGCCGTTAAAAAACCGGAAGTTTTCAAAAATTGGTTATCTCAATATGGAAGTGACAAGATCATTTTAGGAGCTGATGCCAATAACGAAAAGATAGCTATTAGCGGATGGTTGGAAGAATCTGATGAAGAATTGATACCGTTTGTAAAGAATTACATGAAAGAAGGCGTGTCTTATGTGATCTGTACAGATATTGCCAAAGACGGCATGTTACAAGGCCCGTCATTTGATTTGTACGAAAAAATGATAGCCCAATGTCATTCTGACACTGAGGCACTTGAAGTGGAAGAATCTCTAAAATTAATAGCTTCCGGAGGCATTTCGGAATTTGATGAATTACCCAAACTTGCTGAAATAGGTTGTGAAGGCACCATCATTGGAAAGGCTATTTATGAAAACAAAATAAGTCTTAAGCAATTAGAAGACTTCATAGTTAATAATTAGACAATGGCGCTTTTAAGTGAATTTAAAGAACAGATTATATATCGGCTTGATGAAAGTACGAGGATGGTTTCTTTGAGTTTAGAACAGCTGTCAGAAGATGATATTTGGACAAAAACAAATATGTCTACAAATAGTATCGGTAATTTAATAATTCATCTTTGCGGTAATATGACCCAATATGTCATAGCTTCCCAGGGGAAAATGGAGGATATACGAAATAGGGATGAAGAGTTTTCCATAAAAGGAGGGTATAATAAAACTGAACTATTGGAAAAGCTAAAAGAAACGGTCCGGGAAGTAAAAGCCATTATTGCAGACCTCTCGGAAGCGGAGTATTTAAGAAAGAGACATGTACAGGGGTTTAATTTTTCGGGTATTGGCATTGTTATTCATGTAACAGAACATTACTCATATCATACAGGACAGATAGCCTATTTAACTAAAACACTAAAAAATAAAGACCTGGGGTTTTATTCAGGGATTGATTTAAATATTAAAAACGAAGATTAACAATGCTCACAAAGAGAATCATACCTTGTTTGGACATAAAAAACGGACGTACCGTAAAAGGTGTAAATTTTGTTGACTTACGCGATGCAGGAGACCCTGTGGAGTTGGCAAAACAATACGCTGATTACGGTGCAGATGAATTGGTTTTTTTAGATATCACTGCAACCCTTGAAGCTCGGGCTACCACTTTGGAAATGGTGTTGCATGTAGCGGAACAGGTGAATATACCGTTTACAGTCGGCGGTGGGATCTCTTCCGTGGAACATGTGGATGCTTTATTAAAAAATGGGGCAGATAAAGTATCTATTAATTCATCAGCAGTAAAACGTCCTGAATTGGTGAATGAATTAGCAGATAAGTTTGGCAGTCAGTGTGTGGTGGTGGCTATTGATGCTAAGCAGGTGGATGGTGAATGGAAAGTACACCTGGCAGGAGGCACCATTCCAACGGAGATTGATTTGTTTGAATGGGCCAAAGAGGTTGAAGAGCGTGGCGCAGGAGAAATATTGTTCACCTCAATGAACCACGATGGTACAAAAAATGGGTTTGCGAACGAAGCCCTTGCCAGATTATCGGACGAGTTGAACATTCCGATCATTGCCTCCGGAGGTGCTGGGAATGTACAACATTTTATAGATACCTTTACCAAAGGAAAGTCGGATGCGGCCTTGGCAGCCAGTGTATTTCACTTTGGTGAAATTCCAATTCCGGTGCTAAAAAAAGAATTAAAAGAAAATAATATAGAAGTGCGCATTTAAACTAGTTGCGTTCTGTCATTCCGCACTCTTGTGCTGAGCTTGTCGAAGTATGATGCGGAACCCACATAAATTGAACTAATAAAATAGATTCCTGCCTTCGCAGGAATGACAAAAATTATGATTATTAAATACGATTCAAACGGATTAGTACCTGCTATCATTCAGGATGCCACTACAAAAAACGTGTTAATGTTAGGCTATATGAATGAGGAAGCCTATCAAAAGACTATTGAAACCAAACAAGTCACGTTTTTCAGTAGAAGCAAGCAGCGTCTATGGACTAAAGGAGAAGAAAGTGGTAATTTCCTGAATTTGGTTGACATTAAAAACGATTGTGACCATGACACCTTATTGATCCGGGTGAACCCGACTGGACCAACGTGCCATAAAGGCACCGGGAACTGCTGGGGAGAAGAGAACACGCCCATCTACGGATTCTTTTCAACTTTAGAAGATGTCATTGCTGAACGCGTCGCCAATAAAGACACGGCCAAATCGTATGTAGCAAGCCTATTTTCGAAAGGGATTAATAAAGTCGCCCAAAAAGTAGGCGAGGAGGCCATAGAAACTGTTATTGAAGCTATGGATAATAATGACGAGTTATTCCTTTATGAGTCCGCAGACCTTTTATTCCATTACTTAATGTTGCTTCAAGCCAAAGGATTCACCTTGAAAGATATTGAAGCAGAATTAAAGGGGCGCCATAAATAAAAGAAGGCATTAGCCGGTTTAAGTCTAATGCCTTCACATGAATTTGGCGGTTATATACTATTTAAGCCAACCTTTTGATCCTGACATTTTTGAAAACCAATAAAATACTATGGCTAAAACAATGATCATAATGGTCATTCCTACGCTGGAAGCATAGCCATTAATTAATATATAGGCCATTTGGATAATTACGGCAATTAAAGATAATAGCCATAATTTAGTGGCCCACTTTTTTCTTACCAGAAGCCCTATAGCAGCTAAAGCGCCACCAAAAACGGCAATGGCAAAAAGCCCCGTAACCCACGCAGGCATGTTGGCTGCAATTTCAAGTTGTTCTTCTGAATACATGTTTCTATACTTCTCAGTATCATACGCTTGTTGTAAGTAGGCTTCTACTCCCAAACCGTTCCAAATAAGAGCAATAACACTCACAATCCAAAACCAAATAGGTGGTTTGTTTGTTGCTGAATCTGACATAAAAATTAGTTTTTAGTTAGTTAATAATACTACAATTTATAAAAATTTTGCCACAATTAATAAAAGGCTGTACTTTTCGGTGGTGTTAAAATGGAATCATGAAGAAGTATTTTTATGTCATCACCATTCAATATTTAGGGTACCGGTTTCACGGATGGCAAAAGCAACCGGATGTTAAAACCCTGCATCTGATGGTGGACAGAACGTTGAATTTTATCCTGGAAGGCAAACCTTTTAAAAGCCTGAGTTCCGGAAGAACCGATGCCATGGTGTCCGCTGAAATGGCAGCTTTTGAATTGTTTTTACAGGAACCTCTTGAGGATTTGGATGCTTTTTTAGAACTGTTTAATTATAATCTTCCTCAGGATATCAGAGCTTTGACAATTAAAGAAGTTGATGAAAAATTCAATATCATTAATCACCCTAAAACCAAGGAATATCTCTATTTATTTACTTATGGAGGAAAATGCCACCCGTTTTGCGCCCCCATTATGACCACCATTTTAGACGATCTGGATATTGACTTAATGAAGCAGGGGGCTAAATTATTTGAAGGAGCACATTATTTCAAATCCTATTGTTTTAAACCAACGGATAACGGTATATATAATAGAACCATTGAATTATGTGAGTTAGTTGAAAACAATATATACACTGCCAATTATTTTCCTAAGACATCATACCTATTACGGGTTAGGGGTAAAGGGTTTATGCGGAATCAAATACGATTAATGATGGGAACACTGATTGACTTGGGGAAAGGCAAACTGACCTTAAATGACATTGAACACAGCTTAAAACCTGATGTTTTTGTAAAAATGGAATACATCGCCCCGGCTTCCGGGTTAATTCTTAACAGTATTGAATTTGAATAACCCGAATGCTTCGTTCGTCAGGTCGAGTGGAATTCTGAAAGAATTTTGTATCGAGACCTACTTAATTTACCAGTACTTTTTGTAATTTTCAACTCACAATGTGGACTATTACATTTCCGAATTAACTAATCTTCAAAAAACGAATTAAAAATGAGTGTTTCCGTACCAAAAGCTGCCCTGGATTTCTTCAAACAATTAGAAAAAAACAATAACCGTGACTGGTTTAATGAACTTAAAAAGGAATTTAAGGCCATTGAAGCGGAGGTAAAACAGGTTTATAATTCTATTTACGATACGCTTAATACGCATGATGACATCGATAAAATGAAAATGTTCCGTATTTATCGCGATGTGCGTTTTTCAAAAAACAAATTACCGTATAAAACCCATTTTGGAGGCTCCTTTCACAGAACAAAACCTAAGTTAAGAGGTGGGTATTATTTACACATTCAACCCAATAACGAAAGTTTTATTGCTACTGGATTTTGGGAACCTGCACCGGCAGATCTATTACGTATTAGAAAAGAATTTGAAATGGACGATAGTGAGATCCGGGAGATTTTGGCTAATAAAGAATTTAATAGTGTCTGGGGCGACACCTTTGTTGGTGATGAAGTAAAAACAGCGCCAAAAGGATTTAGCAAAGACCATAAAGCCATTGATCTGATTAAGAAAAAGCAATACATCTTCATTAAAAAGTATACCGACAAAGAAGTTCTGGCCAATGACTTTTTAGACGATGTCAATGCGTCGTTTAAAGCCATTCGCCCTTATTTTGATTATATGAGTGATGTGCTTACAACGGATTTGAATGGTGTATCTCTTATTGATTAACCAACTCGTCATCATTACAAGGAGCTAACGACCAAGTAACCTTCTTTAATAAAATGAAAAAAATAACAGATTGCTTCGCTACTCTCGCAATGACAAATTCGACGTCATTACGAGGGAAGAATGACCGAAGTAATCTTCTATTTTATAATCACTATTTACTTTATAATCACTATTTACTTGTGAAAAAATCTTATGTGTACTTTTTAACCAATAAAAACAATACAGTTATTTATATTGGTGTGACCAGTGATTTGCTTAAAAGAGTTTATCAACACAAAACGAAAGCTTACAAAGGGTTTACGGCTAAATACAATTGTGACAAATTAGTCTATTTTGAAGAGTTCTCCGATATTAATGAAGCAATCGCAAGAGAAAAACAATTAAAAGCGGGTAACAGAAAACGAAAAGAAGATTTAATAAACGCAAATAATCCTGATTGGAATGACTTGTCAGACGGTTGGTTATTTTATTTTGACTAACGTCTTTACGAGGAGTGAGCGACGAGGTAATCTTTTTAATAAAAGAAACATATCCAACAGATTGCTGCACTGCGTTCGCAATGACCAACTTTCGTCATTACGAAGGAAGAATGACTGAAGTAATCTCCTCCTTAATTATGAAATTACTTCGTTTCACTCGCAATGACAAGTAAAAGTCATTAAAGGAGGTGCAATGAAAAATTTGCTCATGTCTGAGATTGCTTCGCTGTGCTCGCAAAGACGTACTAAACTGCCGCCAGTAATTCCGGTTTTTCAAACAATTGAATTTGACTCAGTAAACGCTCCTTAACCAGGTTCATCATACGCTTGTTTAAAGCGGAAGAATTCTGTGTATACATGCTGTACTCTTCAACAGTAAACAGACCAATGACCATGCCTTTAACTGAGTTACGGAACTTCATGTCCTTATGAATGGCATTTTCAATATAGTCAATGCGCTTTTCCAAAGTCAAATCGAAAAATACGGATTTGTGCTTAACAATATAATTTTTAAATACGGCAATCAACAATTCGTTTTGCAACTTGATCACAGGACGCAACACTTGATTCTGAAAGCGTTCGTCGCTACTCATATGGTCGTTAATGGTTGTTGAAGAAATCTCCGGACGGATGTCCTTTAGGTTAGTTTGTCTTGGGCTCATGACTTTAGGTTTTACTAAAAGTATAGAATATAAATGCCGGAAAAATGACGGTATTTGTATAGTTGTTAACCGGGTTATTAACAAAAAGGCTGAAAATTCTCATTTTCAGCCTTTTAAAAATCAATCAATAATCAAACTAAATTTGACTTATTCCACCATCAATTTCCAATTCGGCACCATTAACATAGGAGCCTTCATCTGAAGCTAAAAATAAGGCAGCATTCGCGATCTCTTCAGATTTACCAAAACGACCTAAGGGCACAGCAGAAGCAAACCCTTTGCTTATTTCGTCTAAGTTTTCTTCTGGAAAGCCCATTTTACCATAAAGCGGTGTTTCAATTGGTCCGGGAGCAATTGAATTAACTCGAATGCCTCTTGGTTTCACCTCAGATGTAAGTACTCTTGAATATGCTCTAAGTGCGCCTTTGCTGGCCGAATACACACCTAATCCGTCAAACCCTTTTTTGTGTACAATAGATGTTGTAAAAAGAATAGAACCTCCGTCATTCATTGAAGGTAAGGCTTCTTTTACTGTTAAGATGGGGCCCTTAACATTAATATTGAAAACATTGTCATAATGTTCTTCAGTGACGTCGGCAGCTGGTGTAACCGGAGCAATACCAGCATTTAAGAATAGAACATCAATGTTCCCGTAGTGAGATACGGCTGCTTCAATAAGTTTTTTATTGTCCTCGGGCTTTCCTGCATCAGCTAAAACTGTAATAAAATCACCTTCTAACTCTTTGGTTACTTCGTCTAAAGCTTCTTGTCTACGTCCGGACAGTACTACTTTGGCTCCTTCTTTTAGATATAATTTTGCCGTTGCCAATCCAATACCGCTATTAGCTCCTGTAATAACGGCTACTTTGTTTTTAAGTTTACTCATGATGTTAAAATTTTTATTTGAAACAATCGTTTCAAATAAGATTAAAAAAAATTATGTTAATGTTTGTGTAATTGTTTTTGTTATGCTTTCCAAGGCGGTTCTATCCGATATTAAAATACCTGTCATTCTAAAACCTAATAAGCTAGAGTAGAGGTATAGGCCATACTCATTGGCTGATTTTCTTTTATTTATTAGCCCGTTTACCTGTCCGTCCTGAACCAAATCTTCAAATAATTTGATCATTTCATCTTTATTATTTTGTAAAAATCTCGTAATAACCTCGTTGTGATTGGCCATTTCAGAAGCACAGTTTACTATCAAGCAACCTTTGTCATTTTCATGTTTAGTTATCTCCTCCAGGTATATTTTAAAAATCATATTAATAGCCTCTATTGAACTACCGGCCTTTAATACCCTTTCAGATAATCTGTTTCTATTTTTGTCTTGATAGGCTATTAAACATTCAAGAAATAAATTGTGTTTGTTTTCAAATGAATTATAGATACTTGACCTGTTAAGACCTGTAGCGTCCACGATATCCTGCATAGATGTGGCATTAAAACCTTTATCATGAAAGACATCGGTCACTTGCTCAATCACTAAACTTTTATCGAATGTTTCTACTTTTGGCATTTTTATTTGAAATGATCGTTTCAAAAATAAAAATTTATATGATACTACAATGTTAAAATTTTGTTATTCTTTAAAAATGATGAAAATAAAAAACGAAATACCTACATTTGGGTAAAGCAAATTATATGAAATTCGGAAGTGTAGATAACCCCCAGGATATAGATTTTACCTTACCTGAAGACCACCCAAGAACCAAAAACGTACTAAATAAGGTTAAAGATGATAATGTTCCTGAAATCTATGTGGGCTGTGCCAAATGGAACAGGGCAGACCTGAAAGGGTTTTACCCGAGAGGTACCAAAGATGAATTGGGATACTATTCCAAACAGTTTAATTCCATAGAATTGAATGCTACGTTTTACCGTATTTTTCCAGCGGAACAATTTGCTATCTGGTATGACAAAACACCAAGCGGATTTAGATTTTTTCCAAAGTTAAACCAGGAGATCAGTCACTGGAAGCGTTTAAACGACACCAAAGAAGTGGTAGAGCATTACCTATACAATGCTTCAAATTTAAAAGAGAAACTAGGCACCATTTTTTTACAAATGCACAATAATTTTGCGCCAAAAGACTTTGACAGGGTAGTGGCCTTTGTTGAGCGCTGGCCCAAAGAAGTGCCTTTGGCTGTAGAATTCAGGCATACCAATTGGTACAATGATGAAACTATTGCAAAAGAATTGTACGAGCTTTTGGAAACTAATAATATTTCAAACGTCCTTGTAGATACGGCCGGAAGACGGGATCTGATGCATATGCGGTTGACCAATCCAACAGCTTTTGTGCGTTATGTGGGTGCTAATCATGACACCGATTATACAAGATTGGATGATTGGGTAGACCGCCTTAAATTATGGCAGGAACAGGGCGTTAAAGAAATAGATTTTTTCATTCATCAGAATATAGAAAAAGAGTCTCCTTTATTATCAGCATATTTCATTAAAAAGCTAAACGGAACGTTAGGTTGCTCATTAAAAATACCAAATGAAGACCACCAGCAAAAGTTGCTCTAGGTTTTCTGTTTTCTTCATTTAAAAATTATAAGTGATTTTAGCATTATATTGAATAAAATTCATTTTATAATACCTCCTTTATCAATTTTATAAAAAGTATATAACAAAGCATGGCAAAGCTTTAAAAAACTGCATTAATGTTTTAACTTTGTCAACCTTTATAGCTCCAAAAGCTGGATTTTATTTAGCGTAAAGCAGATTTTATACAATTAATAAAGATATTTTATGAGCAAGACATTATTTGACAAAGTATGGGATTCGCATGTGGTCAGAAAGATTGAAGACGGACCGGATGTGTTTTTTATAGACCGTCATTTTATCCATGAAGTTACCAGTCCGGTTGCTTTTGTTGGATTAAAGAGTAGAGGTATTGGTGTTATGTATCCGGAAAAAACATTTGCAACTGCCGATCATAACACACCCACCTGGAACCAGCATTTGCCGGTAGCAGATCCATTATCTGCTAACCAGTTGGAAGCATTGGCTAATAACGCTGCGGAATACGGTATTTCGCACTGGGGATTAGGGCACAGAAACAATGGTATTGTACACATTGTCGGCCCTGAAAACGGTATTACATTACCGGGTTCTACTATTGTTTGTGGTGATTCACACACCTCTACGCATGGCGCATTTGGAGCTATTGCCTTTGGTATTGGTACCTCTGAGGTTGAAATGGTATTGTCTGCACAGTGCATTATGCAGCCAAAGCCAAAAAAGATGCGTATCAACGTGAATGGCAAATTAGGTTTTGGAGTAACGCCTAAAGACGTTGCTTTATATATCATTTCGCAGCAAACCACTTCGGGAGCTACAGGATATTTTGTAGAGTATGCCGGAGAAGTTTTCGAAGACATGTCTATGGAAGGCCGTATGACCGTATGTAACCTGTCAATTGAAATGGGAGCCCGTGGCGGTATGATCGCACCGGACGAAAAAACCTTTGACTATATTAAAGGACGCAAGCATACACCTAAAGGAGCTGATTGGGATAAAGCCATGGAATACTGGCAAACTTTATATACTGAAGATGATGCCGAATTTGATGCGGAATTCACTTATGATGCAGCCGATATAGAGCCTATGATCACTTACGGAACCAATCCGGGAATGGGTATTGGAGTGACGCAATCTATCCCGAATGCCGAAGATGTTGAAGGTGGTGTAGAAACGTATAGAAAGTCGCTTGGATACATGCAGTTTAACGAAGGAGATGCCATGATCGGTAAAGAAGTAGACTATGTATTCTTAGGCTCCTGTACAAATGGACGTATTGAAGACTTCAGAGCTTTCTGTTCCATTATTGAAGGGCATCAAAAAGCAGATAATATTACGGCCTGGTTAGTACCGGGTTCACATAAAGTAGTAGATCAGATTAAAGAGGAAGGTTTAGATAAAATACTTGAAGAAGCAGGTTTTGTCTTAAGAGAACCCGGATGTTCTGCCTGTTTAGCAATGAATGATGATAAAGTTCCTGCCGGTAAATTAGCCGTATCAACATCTAACCGTAATTTTGAGGGGCGTCAGGGCCCGGGATCAAGAACCTTGTTAGCTTCGCCATTAGTGGCAGCAGCAACAGCAATTGCTGGCGTAGTGACGGATCCAAGAACAATATTGGAAGTTAGTAGTGTACAGTAAACGATTTGCAGTACAATAACCAAGAAATTATATAAACAATAAACACTGCCTACTGATAACTGGCAGATTGAATACGAAATAATATGGCTTACGATAAATTTGAAGTATTAACCAGTACAGCGTATCCGTTACCAATTGAGAATGTGGATACCGATCAAATCATTCCGGCACGTTTCCTGAAAGCGACAGAGCGCAAAGGATTTGGAGATAATTTTTTCCGTGACTGGCGATATGATTCTGAAGGCAATCCTATTGCTGATTTTCCTTTGAACGATGCTAAATATGCCGGCTCTAAAATATTAGTAGGAGGTAAGAACTTTGGCTCAGGATCTTCAAGAGAACATGCCGCCTGGTCTGTGTATGACTTTGGTTTACGTTGTGTGATCTCGTCATTCTTTGCAGATATCTTCAGAAACAACTGCTTGAATATTGGTGTGTTGCCGGTACAGGTGTCGGCTGAGTTTGCTCAGAAATTATTTGATGCTATTGAGGCTGATCCCAAAACCGAAATAAAAGTAGACTTACCAAATCAAACAGTAACCTTATTAGCTACCGGTGAATCTGAATCATTCCAGATCAACGGTTATAAAAAAGGAAATATGCTGAATGGTTTTGATGATATAGACTATTTACAAAACATGAAGGAGGAGATTAGTGATTTTGCTGAGACCAGGCCTTTCTAAATAAAATAATTCAACATAAGCTTTTCATTTTTAAATGAAGAAGATCGAAATCATGGATACGACATTACGCGATGGTGAACAAACCTCGAGTGTGTCGTTTTCTGCTTCTGAAAAACTAACCATTGCCAAGCTTTTACTGGAAGAATTAAAGGTAGATCGCATTGAAATTGCATCTGCCAGAGTATCCGAAGGCGAGTTCCAGGCAGTGAAAGATATCACCGAATGGGCCAGGGAATATGGCTATTTAAATGCCGTTGAAGTACTGTCGTTTGTAGACAATGGCACCTCGATTGATTGGATCGTTAAAGCGGGAGCCAGGGTTCAAAACCTGCTTACCAAGGGATCATTAAATCATTTAACTCACCAGCTTAAAAAGACTCCTGATCAGCACTTTAAAGAAATAGAAAAAGCCATTTCTTTAGCTGCAGAACACGGTATCGCTACTAATGTGTATTTGGAAGATTGGAGTAATGGCATGCGTAATTCTAAGGATTATGTGTTTGAGTTTTTAGCGTTCTTAGCAACCCAACCGGTAAAGCGTATTATGTTACCGGATACATTGGGTGTACTAACACCTAAAGAATCTTATGATTTTGTTTTAGAGATCAAATCAAAATACCCGGATCTGCATTTCGATTTTCATGCCCATAACGATTATGATTTAGGAGTTTCCAATGCTATGGAAGCTTTGAAGGCAGGTGCTGATGGCTTACATCTTACCGTAAACGGTATGGGAGAACGTGCCGGAAATGCGCCTATGGCCAGTACCATAGCCGTGATCAATGATTTTATGCCGGAAGTGGAAATTGGCGTCAATGAAAAAGTACTTTACACAGTCAGTAAATTGGTTGAAACGTTTTCCGGGATTATGATCCCGGCTAACAAACCGGTTATTGGTGCTAATGTGTTTACCCAAACAGCTGGTATTCATGCTGATGGAGATAATAAAAAGAACCTGTATTTCAGTGAATTATTACCGGAACGTTTTGGCAGAACCAGGCAATATGCCTTAGGGAAAGCTTCCGGGAAGGCTAATATTCAAAAGAATTTACAGGAATTAGGGCTTCAGCTAAATGATGAAGACCTGAAGAAGGTCACTCAGCGTATTATTGAATTGGGTGATAGAAAACAGGTGGTTACCAGGGAGGATTTACCCTATATCATCTCTGATGTTCTGAATAGCGGATCCTATGAAGAAAAGATCAAGGTCAATTCCTATGTATTAACGCATTCCAAAGGGCTAAAACCATCCACTACGGTGGCGCTTACTATTGAAGGTGAATCGTTTGAAGAAAATGCCCAGGGCGACGGGCAGTTTGATGCGTTTATGAATGCCATTCGAAACATCTTCAAAAGAAAAAAAATGATTTTACCCGATCTGACCGATTACGCTGTAAGAATACCGCCGGGAAGTCGGTCCGATGCTTTATGCGAAACCATAATCACCTGGAAAAATAAGGACACCGAGTTTAAAACCAGGGGACTGGATTCAGATCAAACAGTATCGGCTATCAAAGCCACAGAAAAAATGCTAAACATTATTAATAATTAAGAAATATAAAATGAAATTAAACATAGCGCTTTTAGCCGGAGACGGTATAGGACCTGAAGTTATAGACCAGGCTGTAAAAGTAAGTGATGCGGTAGCTGAGAAATTTGGCCATGAGATCACATGGAAACCGGCACTAACCGGAGCAACGGCTATCGATGCTGTTGGGGAGCCTTATCCTGATGAAACCCATGACATCTGTAAATCATCTGATGCCGTATTGTTTGGTGCCATCGGTGATCCTAAATATGATAATGATCCGTCAGCACCTGTACGTCCGGAGCAAGGCTTATTAAAGATGCGTAAGGCATTAGGCTTATTTGCAAATGTACGCCCTACTTTTGTATTTCCTTCTTTGTTAGACAAATCACCTTTAAAGAAAGAACGTATAGAAGGGACCGACTTAGTGTTCTTACGTGAGTTGACCGGAGGTATTTATTTTGGGGAAAAGGGGAGAAGAGACGATAGAAATACAGCTTATGATAACTGTGTGTACACTAAAGAAGAAGTAACACGTTTGGCACGTAAAGGGTTTGAATTAGCCATGCAACGTTCAAAACGTTTATGCTGTGTGGATAAAGCCAATGTATTGGAAACCTCGCGTTTATGGAGAGAAACGGTTCAAGGGCTGGAAGCTGAATACCCTGAAGTAACAGTTTCTTATGAATTTGTGGATGCCGTTGCCATGCGTTTGGTACAATGGCCGTCGGATTACGATGTTTTGATCACTGAAAACTTATTTGGTGATATATTAACCGATGAAGCCTCTGTAATTTCAGGATCTATGGGATTAATGCCATCAGCTTCTTTAGGGTCTGAAATCGGCTTATTTGAGCCTATTCACGGGTCCTATCCGCAGGCAGCAGGAAAGAATATAGCCAACCCAATGGCGACCGTGTTATCGGCTGCTATGATGTTTGAGAACTTCGGTTTAGCCGAAGAAGGTAAAGTCATAAGAGAGGCCGTAAACAAAGCGTTAGATGAAGGTATGGTTACCGAAGATCTTTCGGATGGCGGAAAAGCTTATGGTACAAGCGAAGTAGGAGACTGGTTAGCAGCTAATATCTAAATTAACTATATATAACTAACTAAAACTGAAAAAGGCCTGTCAAAATTGATAGGTCTTTTTTTTGTTGTCATTCTGAACGAACAAAGTGAAGTGAAGCATCTCATAGCATTCCGTTTATTGTGAGTATTTTAATAATATAAATCAAGCATAGTAAGGAAAAACAAAATAATAGCTCCTCCCTTTTTTTAAAGGGAGGTGGATCCCGATTATTATCGGGATTCGGAGGGTTAATAGATAAAAATCTTGGCTTTCTTCCAGTTTCTTTTGAAAACTGAAATTCATGTTCCTTTGGATGGTGGAAAAGATTATGGTACCAGTAAAGTAGGAGACTGGTTAGCAGTAATATCTAAAAAATGTAAATAATATTTTATTAGACCTGTCAGGTTTTAAAACCAGACGAGTTTTTTTTTGTTTAATGGTTTAGAGTAATATGAAATTTAAAAATGATTTACTAACTTTATAGAGGATAGATTATAGCACTCCCTAAGACAGTATCAATTTAAAAATAGGCATTATGAAACTATCAAAAATTACTTTACTGTCCCTTATCTGCTGCTTTTCAATGATCTCTCAAGGACAAAACATTGGAGATTTTACATCTGTGACCCCTGCTTCACAAACCGACCAATTTGTAATTCCGTCTTCTCATAAGTTTCAAAAAATTATCGAAACCGGTGACGCTTTAACCGAAGGAGGAACTTTTAAAGTAAAACCGGATTTTACAGCTTATGTCCCTATTGGAGGCAGTAGCACTAATGGTTACTTAAGCGTCAATTCTGAAGGTAGTCCGCTAACTGATGGAGGTGGTGGTGTACAAATTTTAGATATAAACTTTAATGCCACTACCAAATTATGGGAAACAACCGCTTCTGAAGATTTAAATTTTGCTGCTTTTGGCGGTACTGCTGCTAACTGTTCGGGAACTGTTACATCCTGGGGAACAGTAATTTCTTGTGAAGAAGTTGCTTTTAATGAATTGGGCACGGGATTAATCGATTTTAATTTTGATGGTTATAATGATGTTGGCTGGAATATTGAGATAAACCCGGCTACTAAAACCGTTTTAGGAAAACATTGGGCCATGGGCAATTTTAAACATGAAAATGTAGCTATTCATTCTAATGACCGAACCGTTTATCAAGGTGCAGATGACACCGTCGGACATGGCTTTTTATACAAGTTTGTCGCTAGCAGTGCTCAGGATTTAAGTGCAGGAGATTTGTATGTATTCTCAGGTTCGAAAAGCGGAACGGGTTCCTGGATCCTTATTAATGATAGTTCAGATCCTACACATCAATTACCTGCGCATCAAAACAATACTAATGCCTTAAGTCTTGCGGCAGGGGCCACTGAATTTGAGGGAATAGAGGATGTCGAAATTGGACCTGGTGGTTGGATATACTTTGCCGTAAAAGGAAGTCCGGACGAAAGAGTTTACCGGTTTACTGATTCAGACCCATTAGAAACAGGGGCTTCTACGGTCACTATGGAAACCTTTGTAGGCGGTATGAGTTATGATATCAATGATGGCTCCAGCACGACCTCTGTTGCCTGGGGAGGCGGCAATGATAATTTGGCATTTGATGGCGATGGCAATCTTTGGGTACTTCAGGATGATAATTCCGGAAGTAAACAGTTTTATATTTGGGTAGTTAAAAGCGGGCATACACAGGCCAGCCCGGATGTGGAATTATTTGGAATTACGCCACATGATGCCGAACCAACAGGTATAACCTTTACACCGGATTACAAATATTTATTCATGTCTTTTATGGCACCCAATGCGACCAATGATTCTAATCAAATAGATGCTGCCGGTAATTCTATCGATTTTAATAAAGGAACAACCCTGGTCATTGCCTTGAGCAGTAATTTAGGAAGCTCCTTATCTACCGATGATATTTCAGGGTTAGAAACATCTGTTAGTCCTAATCCGCTTGACCCTTCCATACAAAACCTGAGGGTTAGCGCTAATAGCATTAACAGAATACGGCTTTACACGTTGCAGGGTCAGCAATTATTAGATCAAAGTTTTAATGGCCTGAGCAGTACGGATATTGAGCTTAAAAATTATAAATCCGGTATTTATTTACTGCAGGTTAATGACCAAAAGGCAACTAAACTGGTCATTGAATAAAGCCTTGCACTCCTATTTTTAGTAACTCCTCCCTTTTTCTAAAGGGAGGTGAATCCCGATAATAATCGGGATTCGGAGGGTTAGCTTCCGGTTTTAATTTAATCGGCTTTTATTATACTCTATAATTAATTTATCTAACTTTTTATCAATCTCATTAGTATAGGCGTTGGATAAGCTTATTTTTCCTTTATATTTATTTTGGGAGGCCACTTTATTAATTGGGTAGTTTTCCAAAAAATCAGGGTGGACCATATATATATCATTTGTTCTGACATTTTGAATTACGTGAAATACATTGTCTAAAAGAAAATGTTCCTTTGTTAATTTATCTTTTTTGGCATCAGCAACCGAAATTAAACTTCGTTCACTGTAACCGTCAAACCCTTTAGAGACATAATAGGATCCCAAATATTTAAATTTTCCAACCACTATATTCTGTGGCTTAAAAATGCTTCGTCGCATTCTTAAGTCTTCATGTTTTTCAACTATAATTTTACTTGGTACTATTTCGTATTTCCTGGTGTTTTTTAAGACTCTTTTAGCAGCTCTTAAACGATTTTTTACTTCGGCCTCATTAAGTTCCTTTGCTATTTGAGGCGTGTACTTTGACTCTCTTTTTAATTGAGCAATCTTTTCACTGTCTTTCTTAGCTTTATCAGCATATGCCAAAGCCTTTTTGTAAAACCCCGATATTCTTTTTGTTGAAGGCTTTTTTATAGTTGTGGTATGGCTATCTGACGATACCTCATAAACATAAGGCGATCCCCCTTCTTTTAAGGCTATTAGATTGTTTAACTCCTTGTTAAAAACGAATGCTGTGTTTTGTGCATTTAATGGAAAGCACATGGATACTAACACAATTATAAAACATAAATATTTCATAACAACATATTATTTATCGTGAAAACTTAGTGCCTTATTTACAGGCACTTACTTGAGGGAAGTACTCAAATATATAGTATTTTTCGTGTTAAATAAAATTATATCGATAAGTGGAATATTTTATCTTTGATTAGCTGCTTTATAAAAAATTAAGGTTACCATAAAATCAAATATTTCTATATCGAAGTAGGGAACTATCAAGCAAAAAAAAAGTAAAGTTATAGCTCCTCCCTTTTAAAAAGGGAGGTGGATCCCGATTATTATCGGGATTCGGAGGGTTATAAAACTCCTCTTTCTTCCAGTTTCTTTTTGAAACTGAAATTCATTCTCCTCTTAAATTAAGAGGAGAGCAAAAAAAATACATGCTTACTTTATAATGACAAGCTAATGCTCAACCGTAAACCCGCTACCACTGGGTAATTCAAACACTTCCAAATCAAAATAAGATGTAGCGGCAATAACATGGTCAAAAATATCAGCCATAATATATTCGTAGTTTTCCCAGCGTTTGTCACTGCTAAAGGCGTAGATCTCAATAGGCAAGCCTTGTGACGACGGTGCCAACTGGCGTACCATAATGGTCATATCCTTGTTTATGGCAGAATGTCTTTGAATATATTCCTGTACATACTTTCTAAACACGCCAACATTGGTCAGATTCCGGCCGTTTAATGCTAAGGACTTATCTATATTATTATCGGTATTATAGGTTTCTATAACCTTTTGACGCTCATTTAAATAAGATTCAATCAAATGGATGCCTTTTAACTTTTCTACAGCTTCCGGCGTTAAATATTTAATGCTTTCCATTTTAATACTAAGGGAACGTTTAATTCTTCGTCCGCCGGAACTGGTCATCCCGCGCCAGTTTTTAAATGATTCCGAAATCAAAGCATAGGTTGGAATGGTGGTAATGGTTTTATCCCAGTTCTGGACCTTTACTGTAGCCAATGTTATTTCAATCACATCCCCGTCGGCACCGAATTTTTCAAAAGTAACCCAATCCCCGATACGCACCATATCGTTTATAGACACCTGGATACTGGCTACAAAGCCTAAAATAGTATCCCTAAACACTAATATAATAACGGCCGAAGCTGCTCCTAATCCAGTCAGGAATGTTAAGAACGGGATCCCGGTGACCACAGCAATGGCAGACATGAGGCCCGCTATCCATGCAAATATCATGAAAACCTGGATATAGCTTTCAACCGGTTTGTCCCTTAAACTCGGTAAGGTCTTTAAAAAATCCTTTACCGTATGGAGTAAACTTCTAACGATCCAAAGCGTTAAAATGATAGCGAATACTTTTAATCCCTTTTCGATCATAATTTCAACATCAGGAAAATCTGAAAATATATCGGGGACAAATTCTATGGCTATTAAAAGCGGGATAATATGCGCTATGTTTCTGGGGACTTTATTGGCAACCAGCAGGTCATCAAAATTGGATTTGGACGCTTTTGCAAACCGGGTAAACATTTGCAATAAGATCTTTCTGATTAAAAAATCAACTAAAAAAACAACGATCAGCAAGGCCAGTAAAAGCGCCAGCATGTTCAAGTACTTGGCGGTATTTTCAGCTATACCCTGGGCTATTAAATAATCGTATAATATATGTTTTACAGAATCCATATCAGTTTACGGTTTTCAAATATTTTCTTTCAATAAAAAAGGTGCCGAACGGAATAATAGCTGCCAAAAGTACCCCTCTGAATTGTTTGGCATCCCAGTTATAATCCGATTTTAATACAAACGCCAGCACCACGTATAACATAAACAAGATCCCGTGTGGCATGCCCAAAAGCTTCACATATTGCGGGTCATCGGCAAAATGTTTTATGGGTGTGGCTATAAAAAGTAACAGGATGTATGACACGCCTTCCAGGAAGGCAATCACTCTAAATAAATTGACAAACGACAGCATGTTCAGAATTTTTAGCAAAAATACGGCAGTGAAATGAAAAAATACTCGGAACATAACAATTTTATTGTAACTTTATGGAACTCGCCAAATTTGTCATTGGATACTACCTAACTAGCTGATAATAATCATATTTTTTTATAAATATTGAGGGTAGCTTTATATCATCTTTAAAACCTAAAGATTTTCTTTTCATGATAAAAAAGAAATATTCCAATTTAAATTATAAACCAAATAAGGCATAATATGAAAGTATTTGATGATAAACACATTAAAAATGTAGTGTTTGTGGGTGCCCACAATAGTGGTAAGACCACCCTGGCCGAAACCATGTTGTTTGAGGCAGGACTTCTTAAAAGGCGCGGTACCATAGAAGATAAGAATACCGTATCAGACTACCATAACATTGAACACGAGCGACAGGCGTCGGTGTTCGCAACACCTATTCATACCGAATGGCGGAATTACAAGATCAATATTATTGACACCCCCGGTTTAGACGATTTTATAGGCGAAATCATTTCATCGATCAGGGTGGGCGACACCATCGCTACCGTGATCAATGGAAAACACGGCGTAGAGGTTGGCACTGAAATTATCTGGAATTATATAGATAAATACAACAAGCCAACCTTATTTATTATAAATCAAATTGATCATCCCGATTGTAATTTTGATGAGGCTTATAAAAGCATAAAAGGTCTGGTAGGCAATAATGCGGTTCAAATTCAATATCCTATAAAATTGGACGGTGCCCAATGTATCATTGATGTGTTAAAAATGAAATGCTACAAGTTCGGGCCCGAAGGGGGGAAGCCTGAAAAAGTACCTATTCCTGATAACGAAAAAGATAAAGCCGAGTATTTGCACAATGAATTAGTTGAAAAAGCAGCTGAAAATGATGAGGAATTAATGGAGCTCTACTTTGACAAGGGTACCCTTAACGAAGATGAAATGCGCCAGGGCATCAAAGCCGGTATGTTGAATCATGATTTATTTCCGGTGTTCTGTGTATCGGCCTTGCAGGATATGGGCAGTGGCCGACTCATGGGATTCATTGATAATGTAGCCCCGGCAGCAGCCGATTTGAAAGGGGAACAAAGTATGGAAGGTGAGGAGATCATTCCTAAACCGGAGGCACCAACATCGCTTTTCGTATTTAAAACCTTGTATCAGCCTAATTTGGGCCAGATCACCTTCTTTAAGGTAAAATCGGGTGAGATCAAGGTCAATGACCGGCTTACCAATTCCAGAACAGGTGAGGTAGAGGTTATCAATCAACTGTTTATTATGGACGGTAAAAAACGGGAGCCTGTTAACAAATTAACTACGGGTGATATTGGAGCTTCTTTAAAACTGAAAGCTACTGAGACCAATGACACGCTTTATAGTGGCAGTAAGCCCATTACCATAAAACCTATTCAATATCCGGATCCAAGGATTAATAAATCGGTGAGTGTTACCAATAAAGCCGATGATGAAAAGTTAACGGATGCCTTGCGTAAGATCCATAAGCAGGACCCCACCGTAGTGATCAACTATTCCAAAGAATCGAAAGAGCAGATATTGAGTTGCCAGGGGGAGTTGCATTTAGCCATTATTGACTGGACCTTAAAACATGATTATAAACTTAGTGTCAACTATAAGAAACCAAAGATCAAGTACAGAGAGACCATACAGCGATCCTCAACGGCCAATTACCGACATAAAAAGCAATCGGGTGGATCCGGGCAATTTGCCCAGGTGCATCTTAAGATTGAGCCCTGGTTTGAAGGTATGCCGGAACCCGAAGGGTTTAATATTAGAGGTAGGGAAGAAGTGGATCTGCCCTGGGGTGGCAAGCTGGTCTTCTATAACTGTATTGTAGGAGGTGTGATAGATGCGCGCTATATACCATCGGTGATGAAAGGCGTTTTAGAAGTGATGGAGGAGGGGCCGTTAACAGGGTCCTATATCAGGGATGTAAGAGTGATGGTGTACGACGGTAAAATGCATTCGGTGGATTCCAATGATATTTCCTTTAAAATTGCCGGAGCCCATGCGTTTAAGGAAGCCTTTTTAAATGCGAATCCGAAGTTACTGGAGCCTACAAACGAACTGACCGTAAAAGTGCCCGAAGATATGGTAGGGAATGTGATGACCGATCTGCAATCCAGGCGTTCCGTCATTCAGGGCTTTGACAACCTGGACCATTACCAGATACTGAAATGTACCATTCCGGCGGCGGAACTGTTTGGCTATTCCACAGATCTTCGGTCGTTAACGCAGGGGAAGGCCACATTCAGTTCTAAATTTTCATCGTACCAGCCGGTACCCAATAACATTCAAAAACAATTAGTAAAAGAAGAAGTATAATTATAAAGTGATAGAAACATGATAACAAAAGCAAATTATTTAAGTGATCTCAAATTTAATTTAGACACCTGGAAGCGTGAGTTGCGTTTCCATTTTGATGAAATGGATACGTTTGAAGAAAAATTAGAAGAAATAGCAAGACGCGAATTTGGTAAAAAAGCTACTATTCCGTTAGAGAATTTTCAGAACAGGATCATGATTGAAAAGGATGCTATTTCTAAGTTAAAACACAGGATAAGAAATAAGGTGGCTAATATTAACCAGGCCGATTTTAATGAGAATATTGATGGTCGCTTACAAAATGAGCAACACACACTGAAAGATGATATGCGTACTTATATTAAAATGCATTATGATTTAAAAGAAGAAATGATGGACTATTTCAGAGAGTGGTTATAATAAATAAAACTATCTCACAAAAGCCGGGACCTTGTTAAAGGTTCCGGCTTTTTTTTTGGATTAATGTCAAAATGCCTGGCCTGTATGTCACACTGAGCGCAGTCGAAGTGCTTGGAGAACCTAAGTATTTTTTCTTGATTTTTATCATAGTATTTAAGTTTAGATAACATTAAGTTTACATTGAATTAACATTAATTAAATGTTCGTTTTTCGCCCTTCCTGTCATGCTGAACTTGTTTCAGCATCTCATAATGACCGAGAACGGATATGTAAACACTAACAATACTATTATGAAAACTAAACTAATACCAATCATCACGTTAATTATAGCAGTATCATTCAGCTATAAAGGAGTTACACAAGAAAAAACCAAAGACATCATCTGGCATGTCAAAGCCTTTAAACCGGATGCCAAGTTCCTAAGGATCAAAGCATTTGATGCCAGGGGCCGAAAATATGATGTGAAGGCCATACAGAACTCCGATCAAACCAGCTTGCTGGATGTCAAAGCCATTGTAAAAGGGAAGACGCTACCGGTTAAAATGCTGGTGATCAAAGGCGATAAATACTATCCGGTTAAGGCCATTGCCGAAGACGGTACCATTTTAAATATTAAGGCCATTACTGAGGATGGTAAAATTCTGCCGGTTAAAGGGGTTAGTAAATCCGGAAATATTGTACATATCAGGGCCATTTATAATGATACGGTGTTTTATAACGTGCTGGCCATTTCACCAAAGGGCAAAGCCAATGTGGTTAAGGGCTTAAAAATGAGTACCGAGGAAGTTGAAACTACCATTCATGGCATTGAGGTCTTTGCGCATATCAAAGCCATACAGCAATCGGATTATTAGGATTTTACTTTTTTGTGTCATGCTGAACTTGATTCAGCATCTCATAACTCTGAGCGGCAGTGTCATGCCGAGCGCTGCGAAGCATCTTATTCATTTTAAAGTTTGAGATTCTTCGTTTCGTTATACTTCACTCAGAATGACAGAACAACATGTAGTACCAAAAAAGGTCCTTGTCATGCTGAGCTTGCCTGTGCTGAGCCCAGTCGAAGTATCGAAGCATCTCTACAAGTCAAAATCATATTTAAGTTAAGACTCTGAAACGAGTTCAGAGTGACAATTCAGGTTAAACCACATTAAAGATCACCAGTCCGTAGATCACAAAACGAAGCAACCGCAAACTCCCGTAAGATATAACCCCTTTAAACGGATAGTTAATGATACCGGCCGCTAAGCAGGAAATGGAAAAGGGCAGTGGTAACAGGGCCCCGACAATGATCAAAAAGCCGCCCCATTTTTTGGCGTTTTTTAGCTGTTTTTGCATTTTGCCTTCCAAATAGCGGTGTACCTTGGGTATTTTGGTAATAATACGTCCCATATGGTAACTTAACAAACCACCTGAATACGATAAAAAGGCTAATAACGTCAGGTAGCCCCAGGGATTGGAAAGTTTTCCGGACCAGGCAATAAAAAGCTCCGGCGGGACAAGCCCCAATAAGGTTTCCGAGACAAAAAAGAACACCAAAACACCAAATACCGGTAAGGTTTCCGTAATGCCGGCCAGGGCATCGTTTATATTAAAAAACCGGTTGACCACATAAATACCGCCAACAGCCAAAATAATATAGGGCAATGCTTTTAAAGTACTTTTACCTACAAAACTGTAAAAGCCGGTATAGCTGTAATATTGATGTAATAAACGTATACGGGATTTATAGGTTTTTGTTTTGGGTTTGGGTTTCATTTAATTCATGATCATATAAGGTTGGCGAAAGTACTTTCTTTTTTTATAACCAAAAAGAAAACCAGAGTGTTTATTAATTATTTAACAATTAGAAGCAGGGAAGTATGGATTATATAGCTATAAATTTTTATTTGACATAATATAAATTATAGTACATTTATAGCAAATTAACGTATGCGTGCATTTTACATAATTGCAGATATAATGACACGCTAGTGTTTTATACCGTTAGTAATTATGTAAAAGTTAATTTGCGCCAACACTCCGCCCACTGTATCTATAATTCTACATTATGTAAAATATCCCCAGAATATGTAGTCTATACAAAAAACTTTCGTCTGGGGGTCATTAAACATTCGGCTTTTTGGTTTTGGTTATAAAGTGAAAATTTCGTCGGTATGTACTATAATTTGCCGTTATGTAAAATATCCGCTCCCAAGCGCTATATTGCTAAATAAAATCAAATTGCTTTATGGCAATTTATTTTAACCACAATTTGCCAACGCTTGCCAGCGCATAATAAAAGCTTCGTTTTGGCTACCTATTATAATTCTCGTAAACGGGAAAATGTACGTCAAAAAAAATTTTAAGGATTACTCACGCATTTCTATTTTAAATTTTTGTGTTCGTGAATGCTGCGCATTTCTCGGCTAACTGCCGCAAGAGTATAAAATTTCCCTCTGCTCAAATCCATGCTTTAAAATTTCTATACACTTGCTTTATTCGGCATTTGTTTTAAACTTTCAAGGGTTTGCATATCTTTTTGTCTTGATACAAAAAGAAACAAAAAAATCAAGGCTGCAGAACCCTTTGGAAACAATATACGGCTCAATCGCTATATTTTAGAAAATCTAGGAACGTCTTAAGACTGTTTAGGAATTGTATTGAAACTTTTATAGTATTTATAATATGTATGGTTGGCCCTCTAAAATATGGCCGCTCATTTCACCTATTGTTTTAGCCAAAGTCTTCTGAGGCCAATTAAAATTGAGACATTTTTGCCATTTCCCAACCAATAATAGCTTTTTTTCGAATCGGATTCCATCTGTAGCCACCAAAATGACCAGAAGTTTGTATTACACGATGACAAGGTATTAAAAATGCAATAGGATTTTTTCCAATAGCTGTTCCTACTGCTCTTGAGGCTTTTGGGTTTTTAATTTGTTCTGCAATTTCTCCATATGTACTCAAATCTCCTTGAGGAATTTGCAATAAAGCTTCCCATACTTTCAATTGGAAATCACTACCTTTTAAATGTAGTTTTATTTCACTCAATTTGCTCCAATCATTTTGAAAAATAAAAAGAGCATCCTGTTGAACCTTATCTAAAACTTGTTCATATTGAGCATTTGGAAACTCCTTTTTCAAATCTAAAAAACCATTTTCCTTATCTTCTACAAAAGCCATATAGCATATTCCTTTCGAAGTAGAAGCCACAATTAAATTCCCAAATGGGCTTTCTGCAAAACTATATTTTATGGTTAACTTTTTTCCACCATTTTTATACTCTGCAGGAGTCATTCCTTCAATATTTATAAATAAATCGTGTAATCTACTTGTGCCTGATAACCCAGTTTCATAAGCTGTATTGAAAAGTGAATTTTGTTTATTATAAAGTAAACCTTTTGCGAAATTTGAACTTAAATATTGTAAATATTTTTTTGGACTAATACCTACCCATTCTTTAAATAATTTTTGAAAATGAAAGGGACTTAAATGGACATGATTTGCAACATCATCCAAAGAGGGTTGCTCTTTGAAGTTTGTATCTAAAAACTCTATAGCCTCTTCTATTTTACTATAATGATATGATTTTTCAACTTTCATATTTACACGAAATTACTATATATTATTTAAGTACTGCTTTCGCAGTTCATTTAACTCTTCTATTAGTTCATCTAATTCCTTTTCAGAGGTATTATAATTGATAATACAAACTCTAAAGGTGTTTAACTGTCCAATTGGGTACGTGGATAACCAAGACTTTCCTTCTTTAAGAATAGTATCAAGAATTTTTTGAGAAAACTGTTTATTATTCAATATTGAATCATCAGTAAAACAAATTATTGGAAGTGGCGTTTTGTTTTTAATACTCCAATTATTTTTTAGTAATTTTTTTCTAAATAAATCTCCCATTTTCTTTTGATGACCAATAATTTGCTCATAACCATCCCAACCAAAAAATAAAAGAGACAAATAGACTTTTAATCCTATAAACCTTCTACTCCATTGAATTGAATGAGAAAATGGCTCAACGATATCTAATGAGTCAGCTTCTTTAGGCATATATTCTGTGGAAATCCTAAATGTTTTTGAAAGTATTTCGTTATGTGAAGTTAAAAATATACTTGTTCCCATAGGAACCGACATCCATTTATGAGCATCAAAAGTAATAGAATCGGAAGTTTCAATGCCTTTTAAATTTGGTTTAATTTCTTTATTTATAACCGCAGCTCCACCATAAGCTGCATCTATGTGAAACCAAAGACCGAATTCATCCGCAATAGTTCTTAATGCAACTAAATCATCAATTGTACCAGCTCCAGTTGTACCAGCCGTTCCAATTATCATAGTCGGAAAATTGTTAGAGGCAATGTCTTCTTGTATTTGATTTCTCAATTTCTTTAAATCGATTTTTAATGCATCATCGGTAGGAATGCTTTGTACTGAAGAATATCCTAAACCAACTGTTTTGGCTGATTTGTGTATAGAATGATGTGCTTCTTGAGAACAATAAATAATAGGGCGTTTTAACATCCCAAACACTCCATTTTTAGCAAATTCAGGAAATGAATGATTTAATGCGCAGAGTAGAGCAGAAAGGTTTGCTTCGGCACCACCTGTAGTAAATACACCATCTATAGATTCTGACTTATAACCGAACTTTTCTCCAAATTCTTTAATAAGCTTCGCCTCTACTTCTACCGCAAAAGGAGCGTGACTCCAGGCGGCAAGTTGCGGATTATATGTTGCAGTAATTAAATCTGCTAATATTCCAGAAAAATTTGCTCTTGGATTAAATAATCCAAAATATTTTGGATGTGGTGTGTGTACAGAATAGTTTTCCAATCCATTTAGAACGTGATTAATTGCGTTTTTATAGTTTACAGACGTCTGTAAATTCTGCGTATTAATATAATCTCTAATTTGATTAATCTCTAAACTAGGGGTTGTTGAATAAGATTTTGTGTTTGAATAATAAGAATCAACCTTATTTATAACTTGCTCAAATAATGCTTTTCTTTGATTTCTATCTAAATCGAGCTTTATCATTTCTTAATTGTTTGATACAAAAATGATAATATATACTGATTCAAAAAATCCGATTCTTGCTATTTATCAAAAAATATAATTTAAATATCATTCCACACACATTACGCTTCCCTCCTACGTCGTCGCATAATAAGTGTTCCATTAACATCGTAAAGAAACTTTTGGGAATAAATTTTTCAAGAAATTGTGGTAAGGATTTGAGCTTTTATCCAAAGCTCAAGTTACATAACGCAGGAACATTATAGTACATTTAAAGCAAATTGACGTATGCTTGCATTTTACATAATTGCAGATGTAATAACACGTTAGTGTTTTATATCGGTAGTAATTATGTAAAAGTTAATTTGCGCCTATAATTTATTAAATCTTTTATATCGTGAATAATTAGGCCTTCCAGACCTCAGTGGCAATGCTTTTAGATTCTCTTTTTTAACCGGATAATTTGAATATTCCATATAATGATCAAGAATTTATTTTTTAAGCGATTCTCAGGGATTAGCATTTAGTATTCTAATATGTAAACAGCGCTTGTGAGATTCATATATACCCGCGTATGTTTTCTGAGGCCATTTTGCCTGCGCCCCATCTGGGTAGAAACATATGGTTTCTATTTGACATAATGTTAAAAAACTAAGATTTAGTTTTTCTATGTAATTTAGAGGTATTAAAATTAATCTTTTATCGGTTAATTCTGACCTTGATTTGTATATTTACGTTATGAATGTAAGATTATCTAAAGAACAAAAAATCAAAATACTAAACTCGTCTGATATTTATAAAGTAATGCAGCAGGTATTACTTCGTGAGAATAAAATAAGACGTAATCAAGAACATTTTTGGGTAGTTGGTTTAGATAACAGCAACAAGGTTCTGTTTATTGAACTTATTGGTTTAGGTGCAGTAAACAGAGTAAATGCTAATCCACCGGATATATTTAGAATGGGCATATACAAGTTGGCTGTAAGACTGATTCTTGTTCATAATCATCCTAGTGGTAATATTGAGCCTTCAAAAACTGACAAGGATTTTACTGATAAAATATTAAAAGTTGGGAAACTCATTAATATAGAAGTTATTGACCATTTAATTATTTCAGAAGAAAAGTATACAAGTTTTGCTGATAAGGGTATTATAGCTGAATTACAAAAGTCTGGAGCATTTGAAATTATTGATAAGCAAAAGAAAGAATTTGAAGAATGGCGTATAAAAACGGAAAAAGAGCATGCCATTAAAATTGATATTGCTAAGAAAATGGTTCAAGACGGTGTTGATATTGATATTATCAAGAAATACACTGGCCTAACTAAGTGGGATATTAAGAAGTTGTAGTTAAGTTCCTTTATTAGTAAAAGTTCTGTAAACTAATACCTGTTTATTATCTTCTCATAAATCTCCTTTGCAAGTATCTTGTAAGCATCATTTTGGAACTCTAAGTCCTCCATATATCTTGATACAATATCATCATTTTCAGACATCCTTTGAATCATCAAATTTTCAATTATTTTTTTGATTCCCAATTGAAATTTATCCAGTGGGTTTGCCTCTGCAGTCTGTATGATTTTTTTATCCTTAACTGCTTTCTCTCTAATTTGTTCAAAAAACAGTCGATCCTCTTCACTAAATTCGGTGCCAAATTTACTGTTAAGTACTTCAATTATCTCGGATAGTGGTTTCTTTGGTTCTTTGCCACCACCAGTTCCTGCTTCTGTGATTCCTTTTACCCCATAAGGCTCTCCCTCTTCTAGTACGATTGAACCACTTGAAACACGTTCAATCCTATAATATTGAAGACTTACCTCATCTTCAGGTCTAATTATTTCGTAATCACGTTCTCTTGGCAAATGGGGTTGCAAGAAACGACAAAAACTATATAGTATTTCCATTTCGGAATCATTATATGGAATAATTTGACTTAGGAAGGCGTATGATTTAATAAATGCTGAGAGTTTATGCTTGAAAATCAGTGCTAATTTCTCGTCTAATGTTTTATATCTATCAACAGCTGGCTGGATATGTTTTTGCATTCTTGCATGATCAGTTGGGTTCTGCTTAGTTAATGCTTTGTAGAAAACTTGGGCAAATGCTTCCACCTCTGACCAATAATATACCTGAATTGCATTCAGTTCATGTTTCAGGGTTTCCAAAAGCTGTGGGTCAGTATCTTCCTGAAGCGAAGTCTGATCGTAATAAGGTTTGAACGCCTTGTATATACTTTCCGAACTATTTACAAAATCAAGGACAAAGGGTGTTTCCTTACCAGGACTAATTCTGTTTAACCTCGACAATGTTTGTACTGCCTGAACACCGTCCAAAGGCTTGTCGACATACATTGTATGCAGTAAAGGCTGATCAAAACCAGTCTGATACTTATTAGCAACTAAAAGTATTTGGTAGTCATCTGTGTCAAACTTTTCGGATAACTGAGATTCGCTTATGGGCTTACCAGTATTTACATCAGTATTCATTTGGGGTTCGGTATATTCTAAACCAGTATCCGGGTCTTGTACTTTACCGCTAAATGCCACAAGCGGTTTAATGTCCGTATATCCTCGCTTTTCAATGTAACGCTCAAATGCTAGCATATATTTAACTGCGTGAAGCCTTGAACTTGTTACAAGCATAGCTTTTGCTTTTCCATTAATTCGGTGCTTTACAGAACTACGATAATGTTCTACCATAATTTGAGTGCGTTGTTCAACATTTACAGGGTGAAGACTCATAAACCTCCCTAAAGCCTTGGTCGCCTGTCTTTGTGGTAACTCAGGATCATCTTCAACGGATTTAATGAGTTTGTAGAAAGTCTCATACACTGTGTAGTTTTCCAAAACATTGAGAATAAATCCTTCTTGTATCGCTTGACGCATTGAGTAAACATGAAACGATTCATTATTCCTACCAAACAATTGAAGTGTCTTGCCTTTAGGCGTAGCTGTAAAGGCAAAAAAACTAATATTTTTTTGCTTCCCCCTAGACTCCATAACCTGATTCAATCTATCTTCCCAGTCAGCATCACCATTATCAATATCTAAGTCTATTCCAGTCCCTAGAATTTCCTTTAGTTCTCTTGCTGTTTCCCCAGTTTGACTTGAATGTGCTTCATCTACTATAATAGCGTAATTACGTTTAGCAATTTCATCCTGCCAATTCTTAGAGGCTTCCACTTGTTCCTCTGTGGCCTTATCTGTGTTTTCCGCCCCTGCAATTTTTAGTAGCCCCTTTAATACAAAAGGAAACTTTTGGAGGGTTGTAATAACAATTTTAGTTCCATCAATCAATGCCTCTGCCAGTTGTTTAGCATCTTGATCAATCGCTTTAACCACTCCTTGTGCATGCTCAATTTGATAAATAGCATCTTGAAGTTGTTTGTCAAGTACTTTTCTATCCGTAATTACAACAATACAGTCAAATATTTTTTCATCTTGATTTGTATGTAAGCTGGCAAGCCTGTGAGAAAGCCATGAAATACTATTAGTCTTTCCACTACCCGCAGAATGTTGAATTAAGTAATTATGTCCTGTACGCTCCTGTTTTGATATTTTGAGTAATTCTCTAACTGCATCTAATTGATGGTAGCGAGGAAAAATTACGGTTTCCTTGTTGTACTGCTTTTTCTTTCCCCATTCATTTGTAATAATTTCTTCCTTGGTTTCTATGAAAATGAAGCTACCTACAATTTCGAGGAAACTATCTTTTTGAAGTATCTCCTCCCAGAAATAACCTGTTCTATGTCCAGAAGAATGTTGTGGGTTTCCTGCTCCACATTGTACTTCTCCTGGATGACTTCCTCTATTAAATGGTAGAAAAAAGGTCTTATTCCCTCTTAGGTGAGTGGTCATGTGTATCTCATCAGGGTCAGCAGCAAAATGTACAAGTGCAGCCGTTTTAAACTTGAATAAGGGCATTCTCCAGTCGCGATCTTTTCTATATTGGGCTATGGCATTTTTCCAGTTTTGACCTGTTGCAGGGTTCTTTAACTCGCAGGTGGCGATGGGTAAACCATTGATTGAGAATACCAAATCTACAGTATCGTAATTGGTAATATGGCACTGAACTTGTCTCGTTACAGTCAATTGGTTTTTCTCATATAGCTCAATTATCTCAGGGTTTAGCCCATGCGCAGGTTTAAAGTAAGCCATATTGAAGGTCTTGCCAAAGAATCGAAAACCATGACGTAGTATGTGTATAGTACCTTTAGTATTTCGTTCTTTAAGTAAGGTCTCAATGATTTTATCATCTAATTCTTTTCCATGCAATTCTGCCATTTTGGAGTAGAGCTCCTTCTGAGTTTCCTTAATAAAGGAAAGCACTCTTTCTGGGAAAACCCCCACTTTTTTATCCCACTCTCTATTGGTGCCTTGATACCACCCTCCTTTCGTCAAAAGAGTTTCCTCAATATATGCTTCAAACGCTTGTTCAGTAGTTGCTTTCATTTACTAATGACCATTTTCAAATTCTTTATATCGTAACCATTTAGCCATTCCATCTAAATCTGGAAAAAGTTGCTTGTCAAAGACACCATATTGTTCTAACTGCTGGCATATTTTAAAATGATTGTTATTCCTGTGCTCAATAATAATTTCAATATACTCTGTTTCATCTATAGGCTTTAAGGGTTGCTGACAAGCCAATAGAACGCCATCTTGTGCTCGTATTCTAGGAGATACATGGGCAGGGTCATAAATAATGTTCTCACTGATGTCAAATGGAGATTCAACATCTTCTTTTTTCATTGAAGATGTTTTTGGAAGTTCGTAACTCGGGCTATCTTCCTCAAAGACGTCGGTATCATTTTCATCTTCATCTAAGCCATAGTCAGAATAAGGGTCATCTTCATCTGATACTTTTTCTGTGAAAGAATCCCCTTCTGGTTGTACATCTCGGTGTTTGTTATCATCCGAACGGAGAATATCGCCATATTTTTCAATGGCGGTAGTTAATACATAAACAGCACTATCTGTGTCCTTTTTTGCATTTCTGCAGGCAAAATACAATGCGACCAATGGATTTGTTGTCCAGTCCATAAATCTAGTGGGTAATCCGTGGTGTTGTGCCAGTGCTAAATATTCCCAATCATTTCTAGGAAGGTGATTTACCTGACCCACAACATGATTCGCAAAAGTGTCTAATACACTACACTCAAAATCATAGAAATCTGCTGGATGTTTCTTTTCCAATTGCTTAAATCGGCCAATGGACGGCATAAGCGTATACCCTTCGGATGTTCGTTTAGATTGCCCCCTATAGTACGGTCTTTTTATTTTGATTTCATCCTTGATGACCTCTAAATAATTTTCAAATGACGATATTCTATAATTTGCGCTCATATTCAGTCAATTACTTTGATTTTTCCTGTAACCGTTGAAGATATCAAGGCCGTTCTATATTCATTTAATTTATCTAGTGCAGATTCCCCCGTTTTAATTACTTCTTCAATTTTCTTTATCTCATCATCGATGTATTTTACAATTTCTGTTTGCTCGACAATATCTGGTACAGGAATCCTAGTATTCTTAATTATTTCTTGACTTAAATTGGGCTGGCCTCCACCTGCAGAAAGTGACAACAATACTGGTTTAGCCATAATAAACCAATAGAAAACAAACTTAATATCAAACGCTATTGGTTCTGACAAGGCACAACAAGCCTGGTTCACACTAGCATTACAAGTCAATATTCCCAACCTGCCAATTGTTGCGCCATACATAGCAATTAACAACGTCCCGGGGGGATATAGTTTTAATGCTGAAAGCTCTTGAAGAGCCTTTTCAGTAATTTTTTTCTTAGAGCTTTCTATATCGTTTTCACGAAGTTCTGAGGTCGTAACCCAATTAATATCTCCTTCATAGTATTCTATATCCTCTGTATTTGGAGTAGTTCCACTGCCAATAACCTTAAAGCCATGAGAAATTTTCCAAACTTCCCAATGCTCTGGTACATTTTCCATCCATTCAACTTCATTTTTTTTCATTTTTACATCAGGATTTAGCCCCTTTGTCACAGCATTAGAAATAATAGCTAATTTTTTTTCTTTTAAACAATCAATAAATTGCTTTTTCTTGTGAATTAATAAATCAATTCGAGATACTTCTTTATCAAGAAATTTAGCAATTTGCTTTTGCTCTTCAATCGGAGGAAGAGATAAGTAGAACTCTCTTATTTTATCCAAATGTAGATTAGTAATGGTATTTGTTTTACCACCTGCATTTATCTGCTCTTCAATACCCTTGCTGAGAAAAATATGCTTCAAAAAGTTCACATCTATTTCTTCCTTTGGTTTTATTAAACAAAGACTAACAAAGATGCTAAATGGCTCATCCCAATCGACAACTCTCGGAATACCAATTGTACCATTCTTTGACAGAAGCAAGTCTCCCTTTTTTGGATTGCATCTTAAATTCAACTCCAGATGTTCATCTTCACTGATTCTTTTGACCTTTTCAAAGTCAATATTCTGGCCTTTAGTTATATCGGTAACTCTTAAAAAAGGAACTCCTTGTTCTATATAATCTGGGGTAAAATGCGTACCATCAACGATTCGTGAAGTAACAAATTTCAATCGTTTTGGTTGCCAATGAGACGGAATTTCTCCTAACCATTCAACACCATTATTTTTATATTCCGAATAACTCATATCTTATACTTTGTCGGATTTAGTAACTTCATTTAAAAGACTAACTATTTCATGTTCCAATTCTTTAAGTTCTTCTTCAATAACTTGCAAATCTCTTGGGGGTTCATATTTATAGAAATACTTATTCAGAGGAATTTCATACCCAACTTTTATTTTTGAATAATCAATCCATGCATCAGACACATGAGGTAAAACTTCTCGTTTAAAATAATCTTCAATGTTTTGTTTCAAAGGAATGATTTCATAATCACGAAGTGTAGTGTCTGGTTCCGGTTCACCTTTTCTATTTCTACAAATTTCTGCTGTCTCATCACGCTCTCCAATCGCTTCCATAATTGCCTTGAGCTCTGAAGCTGTCAGTTTAGCTCTTTTTCCAATATCCACTTCTCGAAGTTCTCGTAAAAACGCCCTTCTATCCTTGTATAATTTGCCTCTATTGGCTTTGTGCAAATCTCTAAGAAGTTCTTTGATTTGTTCCTGTCGTTTTTCTCCAGCTTCTATTTCTTGCAAACGAATGCTCTCATTCTTCTTTTTACTGGATGCAATATTTTTAAAGGAACTTACACCATCCAAGAGAGCAATTCTCTCTTCATTTGCTTGGAAATTTAATCGTAAAGGTCTTTCAACCGTTATTTTATGATAACCGAAGTCTTCATTATCAAATACCTTACTTACAATCAGCTCTTTATTTTTTCCATCTATTGAAAAAGTCCTTTTCTCGTCATTCTTGTTATTATCGTATATTGCAATAATATCTGAGATATGATTCGGACGTCCATCTTTGCCATCTCCAATCTGCTTACGTTTATTCCCCAGGCTTTTTTTCATTTGCAACCAGAAATTACGAGCATCTATTAGTTGTACTTTTCCTTTGCGTGAGCTTTTCTTCTTATTTGTTACCACCCAGATATAAGTGGAGATTCCTGTATTGTAAAACAGTTGATCTGGTAGTGCAACAATCGCCTCTAACCAGTCATTTTCAATAATCCATCTTCTAATTTCGGACTCACCTCCACCTGCATCACCAGTAAACAATGGAGAGCCATTAAACACTATACCTAAACGACTTCCATCTTCTTCTACAGGTCGCATTTTTGAAATCATGTGTTGTAGAAACAATAATGCTCCATCATTTACCCTTGGTAATCCTGCGCCAAAACGGCCATTGTAGCCAAGGTCGGCCTCACGTTTAATATACATTTGCTGTTGTTTCCAAGAAACTCCAAATGGAGGATTAGCAAGCATGTAGTCAAACTTTTGATCTTTGAAGGCATCTTTTGTAAAACTATCACCCAATGCTATTTTATCCTCATCATGCCCTTTAATCAACATATCAGAACGACAGATTGCCCAAGCCTCATCATTCCAGTCTTGACCAAACAAATAAGGCTGTGAATCTTCATTAAGTTCTTTAAGATATTGTTCTGCTTCAGATAACATTCCTCCTGTACCACAAGCAGGATCATATATCATTTTAACCTTGAAACTATCTGCTAGGTCATCTTCAGGAGATAGTAACAAGTCAACCATTAGCTTAATAACTTCCCTTGGTGTAAAGTGCTCACCAGCTTCCTCATTGGACTGTTCTGCTCCTATTCTAATCAGTTCTTCAAAGATGTAGCCCATTTGTAGGTTATCTATGCGCTCAGGAGATAAGTCAACCGAGGCAAACTTCTTAATGACTTGATAGAGAATATTCTTTTCTGACATTGTCCGTATTTCATCCTCAAACTTAAAACGGTCAAATATATCTCTGATATTAGTTGAGAAGTTATTAATATAGCTATTTAAATTAGGTGCTACTTGGTTAGCATCATCCAAAAGACGTTTAAAATCTAGCTTAGACAAGTTGTAAAACTTTACTTGTGTAACTTGTTCCATCCTAGCCTTAACAATACTTTCAGGCTTCCCTTTAACCTTGTTATATTCTTCAATTGCCAGCTCTTTCGTTGGTGCAAGAATACAATCAAATCTTCTTAGTACAGTTAACGGTAGTATGACTTTTCTGTATTCGTTTCTTTTGTACGGACCACGAAGGAGGTTGCAAATGTCCCATATGAATGTCGCCATTTGGCGGTGCGTTTCTGCTGTCATGTATATTTATTAAGTTTTCATTTTTTTTGGCATATAAAAAACTATAATATTAATAATCATTTTACACATACTAACTTATTTTTTAATTATTTTCTCCAATGCTTCTATTTCAAGTACTTTATCATAACTTTCCTTTCTTATTTCTTTTGTTGTTAAGTCATTTTTAACTCTGACAATAAACTCCTTAAAATCTCTATTTTCTTGTGCTAACTTATTTATAGTTTCCCAATCCAAATCTTCTTTTAATCTTGCGTCGAAAAGTACTTCTGATGAATCGGGATCGTCAATATCTAGCTTAATTATTCCTATACCAAATGCAGTACTAAGTCTAGCAAGTTCATACTCAAATTCATCATCTCGCAATACCTTAGTGGCTACTAGAAAGCCATAATTCGACCAAGAAGAATTTGAAACTGCCTGAAAATAGCTTTCCCTAAGATTGGAAAAATTTAGTTCTAATTTTAATTCAAAAGAAAAAAGTGTGATTAAATTTCCTCTCCCAGCGACCAAACCAAAATCTAAAACTTCTTTACTCCAGTCTTCAATTGGAAAATTAACCCCTACAATGTCAGGGTGTAACCATTTGGTATATCTTTTTTTACTAGATCTTTCATGCTTAATGGTTTTACAATTTGCATCAAGATATGTATTTGCAAAATATACCAAGAATGGATGAACCTCTCGTTCGCTGTATTTTTTTTGTTTTGGCTTTTCAATGATTTCAATAGCCTTTTTCTCTAAATCTTTAAGTTCTATATCACCTGCCAATTTTTTTAGATAAAATGTTTTAGGCTTAGAATCAATTTTGATGAATGGTGTATCGGGATTGTTTTTAATATCAACATAAATTCTGGACTTAATTGTCCGCCAAGGTGTTTTTCCAATGCTTTGTTTTAAAATATCCATATTGTTTGCCACAGCATATTCCCATATTCCTTCTGCTGTTAGCGGAATATTCGATTTTTCTAGAACTTTAATGGCTAAATCACGAAATGTTAGTTTTCTCATAAATAGTCTGAGATATAAGATGTTAAATAAAAATAATATTCTTCCAATGATTAGGAAAAACTGAGAACCTAAATATAGTAAGTTTTAACAAGAAATAAATTGCGGAAAACCACAAATATGGCTACAAACATCCTATTCCATACACATTCCCCTACACTCCTCGCCTACGATTTAGCCAATGCTGTTCGTCGCTCCGGGTAAAGCGTATTTGCTCGCTATTTAATAATTGATAAACAGGTGCTCGTGAATCTTAAATGCGTTTGGCTTAAGCCTAATCTCAATCAACCTTAAGCATCAGTCCAACATTCGGGATAGCCTTAATGGAGACCGCTGCGTCTTTTTTTAAATATTTTCGAAGTTTGCTTATAAACACATCCAGGCTCCGGCCGGTAAAATAGTCATCTTCGCCCCATACGGCCTGAAGGATATCAGACCGGTGTACAATCTCATTTATGGAACCTGATAATTGTAAAAGTATTTCAGCTTCTTTTTTTGTTAATCGCTTGGATTCGTTAAAGCCGCTAAGGCTTAGGGTGCTGCTGTTAAACACATACTTCCCTATGCGGTACTCCCTTGAAACCCTTGGTTTAGTAGGTTCTGCCCTATTGAGTATGGCGTTGATCCGATAAACCAGTTCCTCTTCATTAAATGGCTTGGTAACATAGTCATCTATACCAAGCTTAAATCCTTTTAGCTTGTCTTCGTCCATAGCCCTGGCGGTAAGCATTAAAATGGGCGTCCTGGCTTTGTTTTTCCTTATGTTCCGGGCCAGGGTAAACCCATCCATCTTTGGGAGCATTAAATCCAGTATGCAAAAATCATAGTGTCCGTTGGTATAAGCTTTATACCCGGATTCCCCATCCCGATATAATTTAACCTCAAAGCCATGATCTTCCAGATAGGTCAATAACATAAACCCCAGGTTTAGATCGTCCTCAACAAGTAAAATTCGTTTTTTGCTAGTCATGGGCCAACGGAAGTTTTATGGTAACAACAGATCCCTGGTCTAAGGTGCTCTCAATGGAGATGGTGCCACGCATTTGTTCAACTACCATTTTTACATAAGATAGCCCCAGGCCAAAACCTTTTACATCGTGCAAGTCGCCTGTAGAAATACGATAGAACTTTTCAAAAACAGCGTTTAGTTCATTTTTGGGGATACCAATACCATTATCCCTTACAGAGATAATCAGATGTCCGTTTTGGTTAACCGTTGAAATGAGGATCCTTGGTGTTTCCCTGCAATATTTAATGGCATTATCGATGATATTGGACAGGGCATTTTGCAGAAAGGAGGTTTTTCCAGGTAAGGTATAGTGTTCAGCATCCAGTGCCAGTGAAATCTCTAAACCTGGTTTCAATGGGGATGCCATAAAACTTTGTTGTAATTCGTAGATCATGGCATGCAGGTCTACCGTTTCCAATTCCAGTTTTGAAAAATCGTATTCATGCTTCGCTAGCTCCAGGATGTCTTCGCTACTATCGATAATCTTTTGGTTTTCATAGTCTATGATAGCAGTATATTTTTTAATGCTATCCGGGGTTATGTTATCCGATTGACGCCTTAAAAAATTATTGGCAAAGGCAATATTGGCCATAGGGGTCTTAAACTCATGCGTCATGTTGTTTAAAAAATCACGCGTGCGTTCCGCATTGCTGCGCTCTTTTCTATAATAGCCAAAAAGCACGGCGAAGACAATACTAAGAAGCAGGATAATCAAAATTGAGGACATAAAAGCAGGGCTTATTTGCTTTAAGATATAGTTAGACCTGGAGGGAAAATCCAGACGCATCACAATGGTGGATTTTGTTAGTTCCCCGTTAAGCGCTTTGCTAAAGGTGCTTTTACTTATTTGGCCGCCATCATTAACTACGGGGGTACAAAAGTCAAAATTATACCCTAAATCGATGCCGGCTACCTGCAATTCCGATTGGATGATAGAGTCCACGCTATGCCATTCCTTTTGCGATTTAAAATCTCGGCTAAACTGACTATTGCCATTGATAATACAGGAATAATCGACATTAGGGTCTAAGCAACTTTTTACACTATTGCATACCTCATAATCACTGGACACCTCATTGACAATAGCGCCTAAAGCCATTTGGGCCTTGCTTTTAAAATGGGACTCCTGTGCAATGGCCGCATCATAAACATAGATGATCTGATTGATCAAAAGGCCGACCAATAAAACGGACATAATGCCAATGATCCAGTATGCTTTTTTACCTGTCATGGAACAAATTTAGATATTATTTAGTCCGTTTACAGGAATTTAACCTTGTCTTAACCTGATATAACCTGCCTATAACCTACTTTCTTGTAGCTGATAATTTAATTTGCACTAATGAGCTCACAATGACAGAATCAATTTAAAATCGAAACGTTATGAAATCAAATCTAAAATCAATCCTGTATTCAGCATGCTTAGCTAGTAGCATGCTCCTTAGCACTGCTGCCGTTGCGCAATCATCATGTGAAACCACCAAAGTCTGTTGTAACAAGGCTTCGGCAAAAGCTACTTCCGGGTGTTCGCCTTCGGAATGTCGTGGTGCCAAAACCAAATTTGGAGAGGCCAAGGTCATTACTGAGTTGCGACAGGACCTTATTGCCTTAAAAGCGGATATGGAACAATCTAAACAACCCATGTTTGACCAGCGATCTTATGATGTCCGCGGTATTATTGGCGCATCGGACGATGAAAGCATCGAGATTATTGTAAGAGAGCTAAGAGTTATTGAAAAGGCCTTTGCTGATATGCTAGACTACAAGGCAATGGCTTTCAAACTACCCGAAAACAAGGCCAAACAGGTAGTTTACCTGAGTGAACGCATTAAATCCCTAAAGCGCTTGCTCTGATAGCTGGTGTTGCCCGGACCTGGACCGTTTCTATATATCAAGGAATACAGATGCGTATTTAACGAATCCTGCACCTAACGTATACCATGACACTAAGAAAAGTTATAAGCTTGTCCATTGCTTTGTGCTTCATGATCGTATTGGTTACCGGGATTCTGTCCTATGGTACCCCTTACACCAAGACTGTGGCCACATTGCACACCGTGTTCGGCTTATTGTTAGCTGCGGGCGTAGGATGTCATATAGTGAATAACTTTCGTTCCCTTAAAATGTATAGCAAAGGAAACCTGATCCTATGGATAGCAGTGATTGTACTTGTGTTTGCCGGAGGGGCCTATTTGCAGGTAGAGCCCTTTGGTTCCATGATGGATTTTGGAGCGGGATTAAAGGCTACTGGGAAACAAGAAATTAACCCGACTACCTACGAAATCATAGAAATGAACCTTGATAAGGAGGTCGCCATTTCCATAGATCTCTTAAAATCTGAACATTATTGGCATCCGCAAATGGCCATATGGACCGAAGATGAACATGAGAACTACTTAGAAACTCTATTTGTCTCAAAAGCAACGGCAAAGGGCCTATTTTTTGGAGGGCGTACTAAGCAGAACTTCAAGGCCTTTGATGCCTCTAAAGATGCCATTGGGGACTACAGGCGGGTCAATGCGCTACCCGTATGGTCGCATAAGCGCGGGGTTCAGTATGCCGATGGGATGTATGTACCCTCCACCACAGACAACTTCCCAGATGCGATTACAGGCGAGACCATCACCAGTAATTTTAAATTACGGACTTCTATTAATAAAAACACCAGATTACGATTAAAAATAGAACTTAATGTAGCTTTTGACGATAACGAATTCTATTCTGAGTTTGATTTTCCCGATGATGAAGTATATCATAGCGGAACAGGACAGTTGGGGCAACCATCGGTTGTATTCGAGGCTTTTATAGATTTGGAAGACGGGAAAGCCTATTATCTGATGGAGCTCATTGGACATGGCCATCATTCGGGGCAAACAGGAGCGCTTTTCCAAGATCTATCAACCCTGACTACCGCAAAACAAATTGTTGAACGTATTGTTATTGGGGTTCATGAAAAATCTGGGGAATAAAGCTTAAGTTAGCCTTCGACTAAGTTTATATTGAGTTAAGTGGAAATGCTCAGGACAGGCGACACGCGAGAACATTACAGTACAGCTGTTTATCTCAATACTATTTTATTAAACATTTAATTATTAATGAAGGGCCTAATCTTTTTTAGGATTAAAAGATTCTAAAGAATACTTGAAGACTAATCCTATTTGAATTTGTCGTGTAAAAGGTATTGGTTCATCTCTGTTTATATTAAAAACGTCATCAGCTTGCGCAAAAACACCTCCCGCAACTGATCCTTTATTGACATTAAAGGCGTACAAGCCTAGGCCGAATGAAGTATTCGGTTTGAGGGTTTCAGAATCGTAGTAAAAGTTATGCCTGAAATATGGGTTTATTAATAAATATAGTTCTGCTGGCTTCTTTAAGTCATCTTTATTTTTTATATCCTTAAGAGGGACAAACCTCACATAATCAGCGGCTATCTGGTACTTGTCGAATTTATCATATGGACCAGATAAAGCTTTCAATTCAGTAGATGATTCTAAATTGGGTGTAACCGTATCGTCAATAACTTTGAAGGTATAATCTTCTGAATCCAGCCTGCTGGAATTATCGGTGTAACTTCTGGAAAAATTAATTCCAAATACATTATTAGTCAAAAATTGATGAGTCCATCCAATTTCAAATCGAGTTCCTTGAAAATCTCGCTTTACGATTCTTTCATCTTTTATATTTGAATCATTCTCTAAATCGTAGAGGAACGATTTACCTATAAATCCGGCTTTACCATATATAACATGAGTATTAAAGTCAACATTTTTCTTTTCTATACCCTCTATATCTTCTTCGACATATTTTAGGTCATATAGTATATTAATATACGACTGATATTTCGTTTTCAAATCGTCGAAATCACTACTTAAGTCATCATCCAAATCTACAACTCGATTTTTCTTTGCTTTAATCTCTGCCATTTTTTTAACTAATTCTGTTTCAGCAGTTTTCCATGTATCTTTTTCGAATAAATTGTCTAAATCCACCTTTAACTCTTCAAGTACTTCGTATTTAGCTTTCTTTCGTAATTCATTAAATTCAAATACTTCATATTTGACAGAATTTCTTGCTTTGTGAACCTTTTTCATATCATCCTCACTAGCTTTTTTGTAAAGTGGAAATTTTCTATCAGGAATAGATGTTACGATATCGATTTGGTCAATTATATCGTCCAATTCGGAAATATAGTCTCTGAGCTCTGTTAAACGTTCTGATTTCCTGGCCAGTTTATTACCGTCATCCAGCCTATTTAGTAATTCTTCCGCATCTGCAATCTTGTCCTTAGTTGTCTTTTGATTCAATGGGTCAGTTAATAAAAATGCTATTCCAGATGTAACAGTTTCAGGGGAAATGAGAAGTTGTACCTCTTCATTGATCTCAGCTTCAATTTCTGATATCGCTCGGTTTATGGTATCCATTTTCATGACGTTGTATACATAAGAATTATTATCGTTGCGATTGTATCTTAACTTACTTTTGTGCCATCCGATAACTGCATTTACATTTGCGCTGTTAGATAGTGTACCTTCACCAAATATCAGGGCAAGTCCGTTCTTCGAAGATCCAGTGATCTCAAGTCCTAATAATAAACGACTATCTCTGCTTGCTGATTCAACATCATCCTGTACACTTTCTATTCTACTCACTATATTAGGCAAATTAAAAGTAATATTGTTATATGTATCAGGATCAAAACTTTCACCAAAACTTACGTCATCGAGGGAAGTAAATTCTGTAAGCCTTGTGAGTTTGTAGAACGATAAATTTGTTACGTTATTTTTACTATCGATATTAATGCTTGTTGAAGGTAATAGTATGGAACTAAAACCATCACTATCTTGACCCAAGGATTGTCCAAAACTGAAGTATGTACTAAACAAGCAAACTAAAAAGGAATATTTTTTTACCATTTTAAACAACTTTGAATGATGATGTGTTTCCGTTACTTTTCAATGGATTTGGTGACATCTGCATAGAATTACCAGTTTCGAGGTTTCTGATATTACTCGCTATAAATTCCCATTGACCTTTACCATCCCAGTGAACGGTGACAGGTATTCCTGAACTTGTAGATGCTACCTTGGGAAGATACCCTTTTGCCGAATGTTGTAATTTCCCATCAATAACTACTTTAATAAAACCGCTGGCTTTAACTTCGTAGTTCATTTTGACATAGGTTACAGAATTGAAACCGGCTTCTAATGTCTTGGCTAATTCAAAGGCTCTACTTTCAACAATAAATGAATCTGATTTAGTAAAATCTGCTCTTTCACCGTCATCAGCATCAACTTGAGCTTTATATCCCTTAAAGAGATTAAAACTATTAGGATTACTTTTACTTGCTTCCCCTATTACAGCCTCTTGAAGTTTGATAAGGTTCTCTTTGTTCTTTTGAGCCTCTTTCTGGACTTCATCCTTTTCTTGTTGAGCCTTCTGCTTTTCATTTTTCTCTTCTTCAGCCCTTTGCTCAGCCTTTTGTTCTGATTTACGACTTACGTCTCTTCCAAAGACATATCCAACTGCTGTAAATACAATTGCTTCAATACCAGTAAAAAGAAATAGATATCTTGCCCATTTCAAATTATCTGAAGAATTTTTCAAAGTATCTTTAGTAAGCTCGAATAAATCTACTTTTTTCATTAAAAAAATCACAAAGCCCAGATAAATGGCAATAAGTACCACAGCTAGCCAAAACCTAGAAGATTGATAAAATTTATCCGATGCCGTAGTCTGTTGGGTATCAGAAGTTGGATTGTTGTCTGTGAGGTTGGTGGGTTGGTCTTCCATTTTAATATATTTTTATTTATTAATATTTATAATCCTATTGGTTTATATGATCTAAATGCCTTACCAATGATTTTTAATAAATCAATAATAGTTGGTAAAGTAATATCATAAAATACCCAGTATCAGGTAAATTTAATTTCAAAAAATACTATTAAATAATTGTAAGGAAGGGATTAGTAAATATATCAAAAATTTAATATGAAATTAAATACCAATGTAAAATAATTGCAAAAAAGCCCAGGATTTCATTCCACACACATTTCTTACGCTCCTCTCCTATTTTGAGGAAGAGGTACTTGTGAACCCTTCGGGTTTCATTACATTTTTTAAAAAAGCATTTAAAAAGAATTTTTATAATAATTGACATGAAAACCTAGAAAGTATATGGATGCCATACAAGTCCAACAAAAAGAATCCATTCCCTATTCAAAATTTACGGATTATTAGTAAATTACTCCCATATTTCCCAGGCAACATTTATGAACGGAGAGACTCCTAAAAAAATTAAAAAATTTGGAACTTTTGGCGGTGTTTTTACACCAACCTTCCTAACCATTCTTGGGGTCATTATGTATTTACGTTTAGGCTGGGTTGTTGGTAACGCAGGTTTATTGGGCGCCTGGTTAATCATTTTAGTTTCCTTTTTAATCACCTTATGTACGGCCCTGTCCATGTCTGCCATAACCACCAATATACGTATTGGTGCCGGTGGTGCTTACGCTCTTGTATCTCAGGCTTTAGGCTTAGAAGTTGGTGGCAGTTTGGGTATTCCCCGATATATATCGCAGGGGCTAGCCGTTACCATGTATATTTTTGGTTTCAGGGAAGGCTGGATCGCTATTTTTCCGGAGCATAATGCATTTTTGGTAGATATTATTGTGTTCGCCTCGCTTTTTATAATAGCCTATATAAGCGCCAATCTGGCTATTAAAACCCAATATATCATTATGGGAGTGATCCTGGCATCATTTATTTCCATAATCATTGCTGCTTATAATGGCTCTATGCAATTGCCTTTAAGTGATTCTTTAAGTTGGGGAGCTTTTAAAGGGTCAGTTGAAAATGGCTTTAAAGGCAGTAGTTTCTGGATTGTTTTTGCAGTCTTTTTTCCGGCTGCTACCGGTATTATGGCCGGAGCAAACATGTCCGGAGAATTAAAAGATCCAAAGAAAAGCATTCCAACAGGAACCCTTTGGGCCATCGGCGTGAGTTTTGTGATCTATATGTTACTGGCCTTTTGGATCTCAAGAAGTGCTTCTGAGGAAGAACTTCTAACCAACTATTACGTTATGGTAGACAAAGCTTACTTTGGGCCTTTAATTATTGCCGGTATTTTAGGGGCTACCTTTTCCTCTGCTTTGGCTTCCATTGTGGGGTCTTCCCGTATTTTGTTTGCTATGGGCCAACATCGGGTACTGCCCTACTCTAAAATACTGGCCGGAACAAGTGATAGCGGTCAGCCACGTAATGCTATGATGGTTACCGGCATATTGATCTTCCTGACCTTATTATTACGCAACATTAATGCCGTGGCCCCTTTGGTAACACTGTTTTTCCTCATTACCTATGCCATGATCAATATTGTGGTGATCATTGAACAGCGTTTGGGGCTGATAAGTTATCGCCCTGTGTTTAAGATCCATAAATGGGTCCCATGGTTAGGGCTTATCTCTTCCATTTTCGCCATGTTCATTATTAATCCGTCAGTAAGTTTGATCTCTTTTTCCATTGTATTGATGGTCTATTGGTACTTGTCCCGTCAAAATCTTAAAACACCTTTTGAAGATGTACGTTCCGGGCTTTTTGTATCATTTGCCGAATGGGCAGCGAAACACACCTGGGGCATGAAAAAAATGCAGCAACGTGCCTGGAAAGCTAATCTTATGGTACCTGTTAGGGATGTAAACGGTTTAAAAGGGACTTTTGAGTTTCTCAGGAATATTGCGCGCCCTAAGGGATCTATTAAATTGTTAGGTATTGAGCCATTTACGGAGCATAGTAAATTAGCCATACAACTGGAAAACATTTCCACGTCCTTTAGGGAAAAAGGGGTGTTTTCATCGTCTACGGTCATTCATACCGAACAATTTGCCAATGGCATTAACTACGCAAGCCAGGCATTGCAGGGCGCTTTTTTTAAACCCAATATCCTGTTTCTGAATTTACAGGACCATGATGATTATAATAATGAGATCAAGCCCGTTATGAAAGAGTCCATACGGTTGGAAATTGGTATTTTGCTCTTTAACCTCCATACCACTGCTTTATTAGGACAGCGTAATACTATTAATGTCTGGGTAAGCGACCGGAGCGGGAACTGGGAACTTGGTGGCTGGGATATAGGGAATTTGGATCTATCCATTTTAATAGCCTACAAACTGAAAATGAACTGGAAAGCCCGTATCCGGTTGATCATTGTTGTTGAGGATCCTAATGAAGAAGCAAATGCCAAAGATTTCCTGAAGCGATTGACCGGTCTAGCCAGATTACCGAACACCTTAACCGAAGTGTACGTTGGTGTTTTTAATGACTTCGTCACACAGGCACCTGCCGCAGATCTGAATATTTTTGGTATGCAGGACACCCTGCCTTATAATTTTATTAGTAATATGACCGCTAAAACCAATAGTAGCTGCTTATTTGTTAAGGATTCCGGCCATGAAAGTATTTTGGCTTAATGAGCTAAACCATGCTTGATTTAATGCCTTTAGTCATCCTATGACTCATGACTTTTACATTCTTTTATACCCAATTTATCCAGGTATCGCCATAAAACGGCATTGTTAAATGAGAATAAGGAGTACTTAAAAAAGGTATCTCCTTTGGTAACCCATTGGTAGTATTCCTCATTGGTTTTTATTAAGTATTCCGGTTTTAACATGGCTTAATTCATTTATGGACCAGGATCAATTTTCGTTTTTCTAACAAAACTCCTAAATTTTTTACAGTATTGTTTATGGCACGTATAAAGTTGTTTTCATTTGATGACGCATAAATTTCAGGTCCCGGAAGACTTAATTTTATACCACAAATATTACCTTTATCATAGTCTTTAGGTACCTTTTTCAAAGTTACCGCGGCCTTGATCGCGAAAGGATACCTTCTTGTTAAAGCCTGTAATTTACCAATGGCATACTGCCTTAGGTAGTCGCTTTTTTTGGTCTCTTCATGTTTAAAAATCATTTTCATAGCAATTTTTTTTAAATTCTTAATATAAACCCACGAACTTTGTATTAATAGTTTGGTTTTATACTTTCTTTTCTTTCATAAAATTACAAAAACCATATCATATATTTTCATTTATATTAATGATGATTATTATAAATTATTTTTATGATTAAGTAAAGCAAATATAAGTTCCTTATCAAAAATACCATCGAACAGCTATCCTATCATTAGGACAACAACCAAAGAAAATACCCCCTTAATCCATTATTTTATTAGTGTTTTTACAATATTCGGTCTTAATTATTTTGGCTATACATTCTGTTTATGAAATCTGATAACTTAATTGCCTTCAAAAGCATATTTTAATTAAGTATTAGATATATTTATGTTTAATATAAAAATTATAAATAAAAATAAATGAAAAATAATATGGAATTTTGTGTCATAAACTTTTAAAAATCACAATTATGAAAAAGAAAAGCAGTTTGTTACTACCAATACTAGGAACTCTATTAGTTTTTATGCTGATGTCTTCTGAAACCAAACCTAACGAAGATTTGACCGGTCAAAATACCACTTCAATATATGAGGAAAATAATAAAACCATGGCCGTGGACAAGGAAAACACGTCTCGGTTTATTCAAACAAAATTATTCCAGAAGGAAGAGGGCAATTACGAGATCTTCTACAGATATCCTTTCCTGGATCCAAAGTTTAATCCGTCATTTAAAGTATTCAATGACTTCATTAGGAACGAGTATTTAGACCTGGATAATTCCGTAAGAAATATTTTGAATGAAACGGAATTACCATGTCATGTTGGTTATGACAAACTTGAGCGTATGAAAAGAGTGGTTGACTATAAAATTTACACCATAGATGATCATATGCTTAGTATACTCATGTACAAGGCAAACCACTATACAGACAAGAAGCAGAACTCCTATTTGTTTAAAACGCTTAATTTTGATATGGAAAAGGGTCAGTTTCTGTCATATGACTCGGTCTTCAAACCAGGTTCGGAATGGTCTGTGTTAAAACAATTGAATCGGTTACTGGAGAAAAAAGTAAATGCGGAACCAAAATATGAAGAATGTTCTCAATTAACACCAAGTACTTTTGAAGCGTACAAGAATAACTTTGTGATAGATAAAACTTCTATAAAATTTTATTTTGATGACTGTGTCATATGTCCGGTTTATTCCGGCAATTATTTCATTGAGATTCCCAAATCTCAGGTTTCAGAATGGCTTATTATAAAGGCGTAAACGGTTTTGGTAGCAGTGGAAAAATAGAAGATTTTGATGTCATCTATACATTTAAAACCATAATCTCTTAACATGGGAATAATTCCTATGGAGCCTCTCCCCTTTTCGGTTATACAATACAGGGGCACCATCCCAATTTTATACCGCGTATTTAGAAAAATAAAAACGAGGACTTATTAGGTCCTCGTTTTAGCACAAATGCATTTTTCTTTATGTGAAGCAGATCATTGACTAATAGCCTTTAAATGCGCATGTACCGGATTTCCCTGTACCCGCATCTCTACTTCTCTGTCAAAGATCTTGATACCTTTTACCGCATTCAGTTTCCCATCCGGAGCAAACGCTTTAACACCATAGAGATCACCATTTTCATTAACGGCTTTTACATTTATAATGTTACCCAATCTATCAATGCCTTTTACGTCCAGTTTGACACCATCTTCCGTTATTGCTTTAATGTCGTAAATAGCACCGTCTGTTCCAATAGCCTTAATAGGTGCATAGTCTTCTGATTCTGAACGTTGCATTATTTTAACGGGTAATTCCGTGCCCTCTACAAAGGCCTTAATGTTCATAAAGCTATGTTGTTTAGAATCCTGCATAGCTTTTACGTCAAATGCATTGCCTTCGGCATCAATAGCTTTTACATCCAGGTTTTTACCATCGGGCGTTACGGCTTTAATATTCCAGGTAATTTTATTAAAATTACTTGTATAAAGGCCTTTTGCTATATTTTTCTTTGGCATTACAAAGTTATCTTCATTGGGAGACGGATGCATGGCTTTGACATGTGCATAGATGCTATGGCCTTTTAAACTCATCTCTCTATCCTGAAAATTAATTTTTATGCCTTTAATATCATTAAGCTTTCCTGTAGGTGAGATGGCTTTTACACCATAGAACTTCCCCTTTTTGGTAACGGCTTTCATAATGACAATATTTCCATACCTGACAACGCCTATGACATCTATTTTCTCCCCTTCCTGAGTTATGGCTCTGAGTTTGTAGGCACTGCCTGAAGGAGTAATGGCTACAACCGGAGCAAACTGATTTTTACTCACTAATATCTTAACGGGTAACTGCTCTCCATTTACAATGGCCTTAACGTCTAATAAGTTATCCTGATCGGAGTTTTGAATGGCCTTTATATCGAAAGGTTTTCCGGCATTATCAAATATTTTAATATCCAGGCTTTGTCCATTTGGATGGATGGCTTTAACATTCCACAAAATGTTCTCAAATGTTGCAACGTCGGCCGTTTCGGTTTGAGTTGTTTTATCTTTTGAAGCCCCGTCCTTACAGGCTGTTAATAAAAATAAAAAACCAAGAATAAATAAATAATAGCATATAGTTTTAGCGACTGAATGATTTGAATTTTTCATGATTAATGTAACTTTAGAATGACCTAAAGTTAAAAAAGAATGCTGCCATTTTTCATGACATTAGTCATGTAAAAACAGAGGTGAATTTAGGCATTAAGCACCTTTTGCTACTCCTATCGTTGCTTAGGGTAAAAGCGTGGTTGCCTACTCCGCTCCTATTTGAGATATAAGTAGTGTTCCGGAATATAAAATAGAGATCATGCGAATAAAGTTCAAGTTACTTTTCGAATTCGTTCAGGGCAGGCAGTATACGTACAATCGTATTATAATACAAATACTAATTCTTTAACAAAGTATATATATCCTGAACAATTCCATGTCTGCCTTGTCTGAAAATGATAAGCGTGTCTGAATGTATTTTAAAAGTGTACTGTGCAAAAATTCTGTTATCTTTTTGTAGTTGCAACTTATCACCTTTTGTTGTATATAATAATTGTCTGGCTGGGTTTTGTTGAGAAGTGCCAAAAAACTCTTTGATCGTATCATTACTAAATAGGATTGTTTTTGTACCTGCTACATCAGAAGCCTTTATAGAATCGTATTCAGCTGCATCTCTAGAATCAACAATTATCCATGCAGTATTATCTAACGTTTTTTGCTTACTTTGTTTAGTTCTCTGAGCATTACAGCTAAGCACTAAAAAGGTGACCAAACTAAAAAGAATAGCATTTGTTCTATGATAGTATGAACACTTCACAATGAACATTATGTTGGATTTATAATTAGCTCTTTTCTAAACTTTCTAACTGCCCAGTTCATTCTGTTGTTTTGACCGGCTGTAAACTCTCGCATACAGCTATCGTATGAATAATCCATATAATTATGGATTGGATCCAATCCCGGTAGATTAGGACATGTGTCTTTGCCTTGCGGACACCCTTCAGTACTTAACGCCTGAGCAGGAGTATCGGCAACATTATCACCTACAGAACAGCCTTTATGAAATGTATGCCATAAACCTAAATAATGGCCAGCTTCATGGGTTAAAGTTTTACCTTCATTATAGTTGGTGGAAACTCCTCCTGGGATAGAACCATTATAAATGACCACTCCATCAAAGTTACTTTTATCTTCCCATGGAAATTGGGCATAGCCCAGATAACTATTATTACCCACAAAATACACATTTAAAGTAGTTTTGGGATCAACAGCTAATGCTCTGTGCATTTCCTTTTCTTCTTTTGTTTCCATATCAACTTTATAATACCAATCCTTGTTAACGGTGCGTGTAATGGTTTCCAGCTTAAATGAGAATAGAGTATTTGAAAAATTATCATTTAGAACTTTAAGCTGCTTCTGAAGAACTGAATCTTCAATTGCGCCAATATTATTATCAAACTTTATTACATGAAACGCTACATTAACTTCTATAGGTTGCTTTGGTAATCTCAATGAATTACTCTTTACTCTTACAACATTAGCCGGAGCATTATCTACAGTCCTGCATTTTCTGCCCCCTACATTATCAGAATCAGAAGGATTAATAGGCGGTTCGCCACTTTGCATAAATTTTGAGGCGGATTCACCTTCCAGTAAAATAGAATCTATTTTAGTTACTACGGCATCATCATCTTTTTCCATAGCAGTTGCTCTCAAATCGAGTATGTCATTTTGAAAAACACTATCTATGTTTTGAATATCGTTAAAATTACCATACTGATCAAGGAGATACTCCAATTTCTGCGCATTTGAATTTTCAGAAGATTTACAAGAAAAAATTAAAATGGGGACTAAAAAAAATAAGATGTTTTTTTTCATAATTAAATATTTAAAGTATTAGTTGCTTATTGGTAAAGACAAACCAGAGATAACATTTGACAAATTTCTTAGTATTTTTTTACGCTGAAACAAACATCTCCCGGATGTGCCTGTTGTACCAGTTTGTTTTTGAATCAACTCACTGTTAAAAAATCGTTCATTATCTTTATACATATGAATTGTAAAACCTCCACATTCTATTGTTTTGACCAAAACTTTATGAGATCAAACTAACTCTTAATTACTACTTGAAAATAGGCTTCAACACCATCTTTAACAGCAACTGCCACACCACCTTGTAGTAACCACCCATTTCTTAAATAGCTTCTTACTACATTTTCTAACTGGCTCCTGCTACCATGTGATAAAATTTCGTATTTCATAATTGATTTTTTTAAAATTAGTTCTACACTAAACAATATTATAACTTCACTCAAAGCCAAAACATACCCGATACCGGGTAATTAGTAAAAACTTTTGCTATTGAAATTTTTCAGGGGAAGAATAAAAATCACTTATTATTAAGTGATCAGGTAATACACTAAAAATTTAACAAGAAATAAATTATACATGTTAATAATTGTAAAAATCAGTATGGCATTCCGCATACATGCCACTACGCTCTTAGCGTCACTTCGTAAAAGCGTGTTGCATTAACCATCGCAAAGAAATATCAGCAAGCCTCTAAATCCTTTTCCAGTACACGGTGTACGGCCTGTGCGCCCTGAAACATAATAGAATAGCTTTTACTGGCTTTATACACCTTCCGAACATCACCCGGGGTGCCTAAAGCAATAATATCTCCATTACTGTACTTTTTAACTCTTGTGTTTTTTACACAATCTCCTATTGAATATTTCATGATATGATAATTAATTAGAGGCCATTTTTGCTTTATAAGTAGCCCAAAGTGCTTTTATTTCATCAATGGCTGTTTTTAATTCTTCTCCGGATTTATTATCTAGGTTCTTGTTAAGAATATTTACTATCAGTAATTTTCTATAGGCTTCATATTCCTTGCGCTTGTCTGCTAACTTATTTTTCTCTGTAGCAAGATTTTGTATTTCAGGAATGACATCAGGATAGAAATAATTTTGTTCTCCTTTATCCGGCAATGCAATGCCCTGTGAAGAAGCTACTACATTAATAGACTGAGCCAATACATCAAAGCTGGATTGTATGAGTTTATCGGCATCTACCCTAACCCCTTTTATGGCATAGTTATTATTGTAACTTTCAGGGTCTTCCTGTAATACGACGGCAATATCGGCATTGCCAAAAAAGGTGGAAGATTTAGTACGGTTATACGTGCTTTCCCAAAGCGGCAGATTCTCTTCCTTGGTGATATAAGACACCATCGGATCACCTAATAGATTAAAGCGGTCTCCACTGGCCGCTTCGGCATATAAAACACTAAAACATTCAATGGCTTCTATGGAGTTGGCCGCATCAGAATTATCCAGTTCATGTTTAATGTCTTTTTTCAACTGTTCCACCAGGTTATAGGAGTCCCAAAATCTGTCAACGGCTTCACTGTATTTTTTCTGTTCGGTTAGTGCAGTTGCTTGTTTATAGGTGTTTTGAATAACTTTTATTGCTGCATCCGTAAAAGACTTGATGTTGGTCTTCAGAATTGCTTCATCATCACTGGCTATGGTTCCCACGGCAATACCTTCTTTGATATCCTTAGAGATATAGGTATTCATTTTATCCGAATCGAAAAGATCGCAAGCAAAGACCAAAGGTTTAATTTCTACAAAAGCATAGGCTTTCATACGGTCAATATACTTCTCCCCTTCTTCCTGTACACGATCGCTATCGGCGGTACTCACATTAACTACCATGCGGGCACAACTATGAAAGGAGCTTAAACTAATGACGATTATGAAGAATGTAATTAACTGTTTCATAGTCTTAATTATTTTGTAAATACCAGGTTTGAAGTTCGGCGAATGTTTTAGGGGAAACGTCCTTCGACAGGCCCAATAATTCCAATTTCAAAAATTGTTGTAATTGTGCTTTTGATGTTTGTTCATTAAAAGTATCAGAAGTCGTATCCATATCGAGGTAGGTATCCGCTTCGGAAATAAATAATTGGATATCCGTTTCAAGCCCTGATAATTCGGAAGCAACGGTTTTGGCTTCTTCCAATTTATCCTTATTCGCAATAAGTGATAGCGAATTGATCACTGTTCGGCTTTTGGCCAAATTCCCAATACTGGTAGAAATAGCATCCGAATTAGTAGACAACAACAATACCAGTTCCTTATGCCCTGTTTTTTTGGGGTCATCTGCAAGTAAGGGTACAAAAGTACCTTTGGCAGGTTGCGTGATCTCACCAAAATAGGCTTGTACAGCACCTCTATCGTAGTAACCGGAAACATATCTGGAACTTGAAAGAAGGGCGTAACCCTGCACTTCCACTTTATAATAGTTTGCTGTAGGTTTTAGAGAGTCCTTAAAATAGTGTACTTCATGAAAGCTTGAACAAGAAGCTATTAACAAACTGGTTAGTAAAACAAATGCCGTTTTTTTCATAGTAGTATGGTTTAATTATACAGGTGAACTTAAAACAAAGTTATCTGCCGTAACACACCAAACAAATGGCGATTACAGTTGTGTTTTTATCTTTAATTAAATAGGGAGAGTGATCACTAAAATAAAGTGATTACGTAAATATAAGAAAAATATTTCAATATAGTTACTCATTTGTTACATCCTCAAACGGCCATAAATGACTATTATTAAGTTTACACCGGCATTACCGGAAATACTTCACATTATAATATATCTGCATTTGTGGAAACCTTTTAAAATGATAACTTGCAGTAACGTATAATTCATTTAGTTATGAGATTCATAGTTCTAGTGTTAGTATTTGGTTTAGGCTTAGCTTGCAACCAAAGTAGCGATAAAGATCCTATTGTAAGATTTTGGTCCATCACTGCATTACAATTCAATGATGAACCGGTGGCTCTGGATAGCTGTACCAGCGAAGACTATTTGGATGTCAGGGATGATCATATCATGTTATCTTATCACTGCGAATATTCCAAATTAGATTCCGTGCCATCCTATCACATCCATAAACTAAACTGGAAAAAAGAAACCGATACCTCCTACCAGGTTTATAATGATGACAAAAGTATGACGGGTATAGCTTTTATTGACCAACAACAGCAACTACATTTAATCCTTGATAAAAAGAATAACCGACAGATGAAAGCGGTTTTTAAGTAATTAGCAATGCCAAGCCCCCCCTTCCGAAGGTGGTAATTTCTTAACCTTATAAAAAAAGACCCAATAACATGGGCCTTCTTAATAACAAAAAACTAAGTACTAATTAATTCCTAACAATGATAGGATCGTCAACACCATCCGGATCTTCTCTATAAACACTTCTGTTAAAGTCATCCGTAGCAGAATAATTATTTAAAAGAATATAGTTTCCTCTAACTTGAAAATAGCCCCCCAATCTCACGCCATCTGTTGTATAACTTCCCAAAAGCAATACACCGGCAGCATGCGGGCTGGCCATAGAGGTACCACTAAAAGATGCATAGGTATTACCGGGAGTGGTAGAAAGCACATTAACGCCTGGTGCTGCGTAATCTACAGGGCTTCCATAGTTTGAAAACCAGTAAACCACATCCCCTTCTCCAATACCGGAAATGGTAAATACATTAGCCTGATTTGTTCTTGCGGGCGAGTAGAAAGAACAATCATCATAGCTATTACCTGCAGCAATAGCCACTTTAATACCACTTGCACCTAACGCGGCAGTAGCATTATCGGTTGCAGAATCAATGAATCTGGATTGTGGTCCTAAGCTCATATTGGCCACATCCCCATTACTTCCTACGGCCCTGACATAATCCAAAGCCTGGACGGTCCATGAAAAAGCACCGGTTCCGTCATCTCCCAGAACTTTACATGCTACCACAGAAGCACCGGCAGCCACACCAACAACACCAATGTTATTGTCTATAGCCGCAATGGTACCCGCAACATGTGTTCCATGGCCATCTACGTCATTAGGGTTATTGTCTCCGGTAAAAGATACACTTCTGGCAACGTCAACATTCAGGTCCTCATGATCTAAGTCAATACCGGTATCCAGTACCCAGGCCGTTTTTCCGGTACCGTCACCGGCACCACCAACTCTTGTAATGCCATAAGGTATTTGCTGAGTAGCAGATCCTCCTCCACCTCCCCCACGAGGCTTTTTCAAAGTAACCAGGCGGTCCTGGTCTATACTTTTTACTCTGGGATCTTTTCTAAGCATTTCAACTTCATCATCAGTCAGGTTTGCCACAAAACCATCTAAGGCAAAGGTGTAGACCGATTTAATTTTTTTAACATCAAAAGCAAAAGGCTCCGGCCCTTTAGCTGTAGCTACCATACTTGCTTTTGCCGCGTCAATTTGCTGAAAATAGGCTTGCTTTTGGCTTCCTTTGTTAGTGAAGCTTAAATCTTTAGGATTTGGTAAAACACCATCATTTAAAACAACAATGTATTGTCCTTGGATGGGTGTTGAACTGGTTTTATAAACATTGTCCAATTTCACTTCTAAATTTTCCAGTTCAGATACGGTGTCCCGGACTTCGGTGTCTTCAGGTGAAGCACAAAACGTTAGTAAACTCATAGATAACATCAGGGCAGATCTTGTTAAAATTTTTTTCATCATAATTTAATAATTTGAATTAGTCATTTAATTCGCACAAATTATAAATAGCCTTTCATTTTATATTGTGGTTTAACCACAAAAATCAAAAAATGAATATATTTTGTGGTAAAACAGAAAAATATGTAAGTGAAATTGTTAAAATTCCAATTATTTATAATTCAGTATTAATCACATTCTCTTTCAGGCTGTTAGGAGGTTATTTATAAATTATGTTAAAAACACCCGTCTGTTAATAACTCAGGCAATACCAACATAAAACTGACGTTACTAATAATTATATTCGCAAATCTGAAAAATTATATAGGTTAGGTTTCTGGGATGAAATTTTTAATTACGGGCTTCTTATTTCTTGTTTCTATAAGTACGTTTAGTCAGGGGCGATTAAATGATATCTTAAAGGCTTCCAAAGCTATAGAGTTAATTGTTAAAGATTCTATAGTGTCGGATACCCTACCCGAGGTTTCTGTCAGACCGGATATAAAGGCAGAATATTGGGACCAAACCGTTTATAACCCTTATAAGGAACTGAAACTTCAATTTCCATTACAAATACAATTTAAGGATTCTACCTATTTTTCGCCTATAGGCAAACATAAGGTAGTAACATCCCGTTATGGCTGGAGATGGGGACGGCCACACAGAGGTATTGATATTGACCTAATAACCGGTGATAGTATTTTTGCCATGTTTGACGGTGTGGTTAGAATGGCCAGGTACACCAGTGGACACGGAAGAACAGTCGTGGTAAGACATTATAACGGTTTGGAAACAGTCTACGCCCATTTATCGAGATATGGAGTTAAAGAAAACGACACGGTACCCAAAGGGGCTTATCTAGGCAAAGGTGGTGTATCCGGTAATGCACGTGGCAGCCATTTGCACTTAGCTGTGAATTACAAAGGTGTGTCTATAAACCCGGAGTATTTATTTAAATTTAATGACAATAATACCATCAGAGCCAAAGAACTTTGGGTCACTAAAAAATGGACCCAGCCGGCCTTTCACAATTCCAGGAGGCAAAGCAATATAAAACCCTTGTTGACAGAGGAAGAAGCGTTGGCAAGCTTGATAAAACAGCGTTCCATTTATATAGTAAGGCCCGGTGATACGCTATCCAGAATATCCAGAAACAATAATGTTACTATTGCCTCTATTTGTGAGGTCAATCATATAAGACGAAACGCAGTTATCAGAATTGGCCAGAAGTTATTGATTGAGAAATAGTGGCTACTCCAAAACTATTGACAAATGGCTGTACCTTTCTTTACAATGGTTACGCCTTCTCTGATAAAAAGATCGCCATTGGCAAGCTTATATAACGGATAAAACTGCCTGTTTCCGTTGGTAGCAGCATAAAAAATACCATTGACCCCATTTTGGGTTGTGATTTTCCAGGAACCGTATTCCTGCCAATTGCTTTTTTGTTCATTTCCAAGTACCGTGCGCTTTACCGTATTCCCGTATAAGCCGTAATATCCGTTGGGGCAATAATGAACCTCCAGGAAATAATAAGTACCGTACAGCACCTCGCCTTCCCTATACGTAATAAGTAGTTGTTGATTATTAAAGAAGCGATGTAACTCATCAACAGAGGGATTAACCTGTGCATTAAGGGGTTCACCACACATAAATTGAGTTAAAACCATAAAGACAAAAACAGCATAATACTTCATTGTAATATTTTATAAAACAGTAAGTTACAAATTATTATAATGCGTTTCATTGATATGCATAATTATTTGCTAATCAGGTTTATAGTGTACTGGCTGGATTACTGGTTTTTCTTATTAAAAATTCGTAAATTTATAAGGAACCTTAACATCGTATCATACGTTACGACCAAGTAGCACTTGAGGCATCGAACCTTATTTTACACTTCGGTTCATGGCCTTTTCTTATAATATAACCGTACAAACTTAAATACATTGTATCATGCATGCATCAACCATAATTTTAGTTCTGATTGGAATCCTGTTACTGGCCGGTATCCGAATCGTTTTTGAATATAAAAGAGCCATTAAATTTAGATTTGGAAAATTTGTTAAAACACTTAACCCGGGATTCAGATGGATCATCCCGATCATTGAAACCATACAAATAGTAGATATCCGGGTGATCACCTTTAATATAGATTCCCAGGAAGTAATGACCGAAGATAATGTGCCCTGCAGTATAGACGGCGTGGTGTTCTTTAAAATTAACGACCCGGAAAGGGCGGTTTTGGAAGTAGAAGAATATAAATTTGCCATCACACAGTTGGCCCAGGCAGCCCTTAGAGATGTTTGCGGTAAGGTAGAATTAGATACCATACTTTCAAAACGTGAGGAAATGGGTAAGAATATTAAAGGTATTGTAGAACAGGAAACCAAGGAATGGGGTATTGAGATCATTGACGTTAAAATAAAAGACATCCAGTTACCCGAGAATATGCGTAGAATGATGGCCAATCAGGCAGAAGCGGAACGTTCCAGGAGGGCCCGGATCATTCTGGCCCTTGCAGAAGAGCAGGCTGCCTCTAAGCTTTTGGAAGCAGGTAAACTGATTGACCAGTCGCCATCAGCTATTAAATTACGTTTATACCAGACTTTGTCTAACATTGCCGCAGAGAAGAATTCTACCATCCTGTTTCCGTTTCCTGAAGAAGTGCTGCCCCAAAAAAAGAAAAAGTCCAGGATTGTTAAATCCTGAACTTTTTAATTCTTAAAACGACCGGAATGTGAACGGTATCCACTAATAAGAGTCTATTTCTTTACCTAGAACAATGTCTCTGGTGGCCACCCACAAACCTTCTTTTTTATCTAACTTTAGGATTCTCTGAGGGTCGGTTTGTTCTACTTTGGTACGACATTTATCGGTTAATAAAGGATCGTCGTCAAAAAGGAAGGTCTCAATTTTATATTCCGGTTTGTTAGGTTCTTTAACTATGGGGTAAATTTGCTTTAATTCATTTCCGTAAATATAGCTTCCGGGCACAAAAGTATACAGGGTGTATTTACCATCGGCATCGGTTCTCACCCAGCCTCTGTGGTGTACATAACGCTTTTTGTTATGTCTTTTCAATTCAAAATCACCGTTTTCATCGGTTTGGTGAATGAATAACAATACATTTTTTGCCGGAGTTACACCATCACTTTCATAAATGGTTCCGGTAATCTTTAATTTGTTCTTTTTGGAAGCAAAATCGGGAATGGTATCTACGCTATTTAAGTTCTTTTCTGAAAAATCATAAATAGGGCTTCGTTTTTTATAATCCTGAGGGATATCAGCTAAAACATCAGCAGGTTCCTGGGCAACGACTGTAAAACAGGTGGCCAGTAAAAAGGTGATACTAAAAAGGGCTTTTAAATATTTCATGGGGCTTGGGCTTTTAATTTATTTAAAATTAGGGTTTTACATCATAGTTCGCATAAATACTATATGAACTTTAAAATAAAACGATGAATTGTTCTTTTTTGCAAAAATCATCGATTAAAAACCGTTATTTTCAATGTCACGAAGCGTTTAAATTAACTTTATAAAACCATTAAATCTTGCGTCCAATATTTTTTTAATATAAAAAAAATAGCGTACTTAGATTAAAACTTTTTTATGACAATATTTGTTGATATGGATGATGTGCTGGCCGACACTTTTGGTAAACACATTGCATGGTATAACAGAGACTTCAATCAAAATTTAAAACGAGACGATATCATTTCAGGAGAAGTTTATGACAATGTCCCTGAAGCCCATAAAGAAAGCGTTCGACAGCATGCCTGGACTCCAGGGTTTTTCACTGAATTAGAGCCTTTACCCGGCAGTATTGAAGTCATGGAAGCCCTCTACCATAGGCATGAGGTGTATGTTGCTACCGCTGCAACCCAGTTTCCTAATTCTTTAAAAGAAAAGAGTATATGGTTAGCCAAATATTTTCCTTTTATTGATTGGCAACATCAGATTATGTGCGGGCACAAGTTTATTTTAAGAGGTGATCTGCTCATAGACGACAGAACTTACAACCTTGAAAAATTTAAAGGCGACACCCTTTTGTTCACAAATCCACATAATAGTACTGAAACCGGTTATAAACGTGTTTCTAACTGGGAAGAGATTGGTAATATACTGCTAAAACCTCAATATGAGCTATCACAGATCTGATGGGTTGCACTAATAAGCTCATTTATTTTGACTTCATTATATGCATTGGCATGGGCATTTCCAAAACCGCCCCGGTCGTTATCAAAATACTGTCCGCTAACACCATTAAACGCTTCGGAAACAGCTAATTCATATAGAATAGAAGCCCCTTTATCTGCTGACGACCAATGGTGCCCGAACGCTTCTTTTACCATATTGGTATTTAAAAGGGAGCCCGGGTTTACAGCAATGACCTGAATATTTTTTTGATTTTTAGCCAGATCAAAACTCCACATAGTTAAAGCCAGTTTGCTTTTTGCATAAGCTTCATTTGGGAGTACATCCTGTTTTCCGGATAACTCATCCAATGAAAAAGACGATTGGGCTGCAGAGCTCAAATTAATAACCCTGGGGTGATCTCCTTTTTTTAATAGCGGTATGAGAGCATTAGTAAAAACAAACGGTGCTAAATAATTTACAACGAATCGTATGTCCAACCCTTCAGGTGTTGTATTTATTCTGCTTTTATAAACACCGGCATTGTTTATCAGTACATCAAGCTTTGGCAATTCATTTTTAATTGTATCAGCAAGTATTTTGACGGTTTTCAAATCTGAAAAATCAGCAATGAATCCGTTTACCAAATCATTGTTTGATGCCTTTTTTATGTCATCAATAACGGTTTTCAGTTTCTCCTGATGTCTCCCATGAATATAAACCTGATGCCCCTCTTTAGCTAACTTAATAGCGGCTAATTTCCCTATACCATCAGTACTTCCTGTAATTAATACGGTCTTGTTCATATTGTAACGGTTTCTTTTTTTGTTGAATGAAAATGAGGCAATACGTTTGTTGCCAATCGATTTAAAGTGTCATCCATGTTCGCAGCATTAAATCTTAAGTTTAAAGCTACATGGTTAACCCCAATGTCTTCCAGTCTTTTAAAATAGTCCACTAAGAAATTGACCCCTATTTTAAAACCTAATGGAATAGGCTGTGGCTTGAAATCATCTTCCTCCTGTAAATCCAGGTATAAAGGTTGCATAAACGGTTTGTCATAAGTTTGTGACTCATGAATCAGCTTTCGCCATTTGTCAATGGTCTGTTTTTGATTGTACAGATCCTTTGGATAGGACATCCAACCGTCGGCATGTGCTACATTCCAATCTATAGTCTGGCGGCTATTGCCGGTAATAAGCATGGGGATTTTAGGACCACTGGCTTTGGGCAACATATTCATATGCCCTTTTAACTGGCCATAATTGTTGGTTTCTAAAGTTGGAAAACTGCTTTGCACTTTTCGGATATAATCAAAAGATTCCCGAAACAACACCCCTCGTTTTTCATAATCGATACCCATTGCCGGATATTCGTCCGGCCTGTCACCTGAAGCTACGCCCAGAATAAGTCGTCCGTTAGACAATTGATCAATAGACGCAGCACTTTTAGCCACATGTACCGGATGGTGTAGCGGCAATGCAATACTGGCTATTCCCAACGCAATCTCAGAAGTTTGCCCGGCCAGATATCCCAAATAGGTAAAAGGGTCGAACAGTTGTCCGGCATCTCCAAATGAGGGTACGTGAAACGGAATATCCCTGATCCATAAGGCCTTAAACCCCAATTGTTCTATTTGCTGAACACGCTTTAAGTGATCTTCCATAGTAGGAATGGGCCCCAAACTATAGTTTTCAATAGGCACTACCAGTCCGATACTCAACTTATCAGGTTGAAATACTGAATTATAGGCTTTATTGATCGATTCAAATGACTTCATGTTGCTCTTTTGTCTAATATTAATTCTCGATAACAACTTTTCCCATAGCCCGACCACTTTCCAAACGCGCATGGGCTTTACCGGCTTCATCAAGTGAAAATTGTTGTTCATCTAAAATTGGTTTTAAAGCGCCTGCTTCAACAACATTGGCAATATTTCTAAGAATTTCGCCGTGATCTTCTCGTTTGTGATTATATAGCATTGGGATCAACATAAACACAACATGAAGCGACAAACCTTTAAAATGTGCCACTGAAAGATCTAACTCAACCATAGACACCGTAGTTGCTACATGCCCGTTAAGGGCCGCTGCATTAAACGAATTAATAAGATTTTTGGCGCCTACAGAATCGTATACAATGTCAAAACCGGCTCCGTTGGTATGTTTTTGAACATAGTCTTCCACAGTTTCGGTTTTATAATTAATGGCTTTAGCGCCCAGTTCTTCTATAAGTGCTAATTGTCTTTCGCCACCACCGGTAGCATACACCTCGGCACCAAAATGCTTCGCCAGCTGTAAAGCTATATGACCAACACCTCCGGATCCTCCATGAACCAAAACTTTTTGTCCGGATGTAATACCGGCGCGCTCTAAACCTTCGTAGGCCGTTATACCAACCAATGGAATGGCTGCAGCTTCTTTCATGGATAGGTTTTTAGGTTTATGTGCAATTAACTTACTGTCAGCCGCAATATACTCGGCTAAAGTTCCGGGTAAATCCGCTAACCCACCGGCGCATCCATAAACTTCATCACCAACAGTGTACGCCTTTACATCATCGGCCACAGCTTCTACGATTCCGGCAAAATCCATCCCTAAAATAGCCGGGGTATCAGGCGATAATGGTAAATCCTTCCCCATTTTTCTTATCATGGTATCCACCGTATTAACACTGGATGCCGCAATTTTAACTAACACCTCCCCGCTCTTTAATACAGGCGTTTCTACTTCTTTTGCTTCAAATACGGCCTCTTCGCCATATTTGTTAATAGTCATTGCTTTCATAGTTTTTTACGTTTATTTATTTAAAATTACTTTGTATTTGTCACTGGTTCTTATATAAAGAATAGTTTCGTTTTTTGTTGAAATTCGATGTAAAACTTCCCCTTTAGAACTGAAAAAACTCCCTGTTTCCAGAATCGTTGTTTCCTCTCCTGCATACTTTGGTTGTCCCTTAATTACCACAGCCCCAAAAGTTGAAGCCTTCGTGTAAAGGTGTCCTTTAAAACCTTCAGGTAGCTTTAAAAGTGTTCCGTGTAATTGATGCTCTTTCCAAAGAAAAGCCATTTGAGAACCATTAACTTCAGACCAGCTTATTTCAGAGGCATCCAACCAAACCATATTGGATTTATCCTGATTTACCGGGCGCTCTCCACTATCAAAAGCGTCTTCCTTGGGAAGCACCAAATAGGGGCCTTCTTCAATTTCTATATAAGCCATGGTATTTACACCCTTAGCGGAAGTAATATGCACGTGGCCTTTCGGCTGTGTCCAAAAGGAACCCGATGGCATCCACATGTTTTCAGCATTGGGATCATCATTGTGAATAAGCCCGCTAATTACCAGGCCTCTGTAGGACACATTATGGATATGTGGTGGTGACGAAAAACTATCTTTTGGCTTAAGTAGAAATCCGGTAGGCCCACTAGCCGTTCTGTCCCCCCAAAGCGTACCTGCCATAGGAGCTTTGTCCTTTCTTTTGGGGTTAAGATATGTCCAATCTACCTCTGAGGCTAAAACAATTTTCACACTTGAATTATGGATGGAGTCCGGAATAGTATTATTTACTGACGGCCCTTTTGTCAGATCCCTTTCTTTATTACCTTTTTGGCAAGCGGTAAGGAAACATAGGCCTGCAATTATTATAATTTTAAAAATTAAGGGTTTCATTTTATTATACTATCATTTTTATAGTGACAAAATTATGTATAGTATTTGTACTGTACAATAACGGTCAAAAATGATAGTAGCACATTTTTTATTTAAAAACCTGATAATCAAATAATTAAAATATAAAAATTATACTATATTTTTTATAGTGACATTATTTAATATAGTTTTATTACTTTTGTATAAATAATACATTGACATGGAAGTTGAACATAAAAGACGGTTGATAAAATATAATGACAAGCTCTTTTCCTGTGCTACCAGTGTAGCTATGGAATTAATTGGAGGTAAATGGAAAAGTGTCATTCTTATTTATCTGGTTGACGGCAGTAAGCGCTATAGTGAATTGCGTAAATTGATCTCTACCATCACGGAACGCACTTTAAGTCTTCAACTGAAACAATTGGAAAAGGACGGATTAATTAGCCGGAAAGTATATACAAAAAAACCACCACTTAAGGTTGAATATGCATTAACGCCTTTTGGTGAAAGCTTAACGCCGGTGTTAAATTCCATTGCCAATTGGGGTATGACCGTTATTGAAGAAAACGGGGAAGTTATTGAAGGGTAATTAATTATTCCGGGGTCTCATCTTTAATAGCCTGTGCCCTACCCGAATATCTGATCTGAGCCCTGGTATTTCCTCTTAAAAGCAAATGGGACCTTAATCCTGGAAAAAGAGTTATAACCACATTAAAATTTTCATCTGAGTTTTTGGCATCAAAGGACATATCATAACTACCGTTCTTGTTTTCCTTTAGCTGATAATCACTAATGAGCCCGTTAAAGGTAATGGGGCCATCCGTATCACTATAACCCGCATTGAAAAAACGTTCCCCGTAAAAAGGCAAATGAGACTTGATACTATCGCCGGAAATGGTCAAAAAGTTGCTGTTTCCAATTAAATTAATTGAATTTGGTGTATCTCCCGGCCTTAACAATCCCGATATCTGTTGCACGGCAGCCCTGGGGAATGGATATGCCCAATCGTATTCTACCGTAAAATGCCTTTCATTGATAAGTGTTTTCAAGGCCTCTTTTTCAGCCTGTTTTGTCGAAGACTTTGAGCCACCGCAAGCAAACAGCCATCCACAAAGAACAATGCCAAAACAAAAACCTAAGCCTTTCATATTGAAACAATTAAACATACTATAAAGTTACAATACAATAATGTATTTCAGGCGTAGATTAACAAATTTTTATCAACTTAAGGTGCCTAATTCAGAATATTCTTAATTCCGGCTATCCAATCCTCAATATTGGTGTGATTGGTATTAAATGCCAGACTTCCATTCCCATAAGGCCCGTAAACGGCCTCTTTGGTTATGGAAAAGAAACCAACCGTAGGCACTAAGGAGGCACTTGCCAAATGCATCACACCATTATCGGCAGCAATAAATATAGAGACGTTCCTTAGAACACCTCCCATTTCTCTGATATCTTTACTGTAAAAATGGGGTGCCTTAAAGTTAATTTTGGAAATGTTTTCAATTGGCAGCATCTCTATGATATTATAATCCGGAAATTCCTTTTTTAAGCGCTCATAAAATGTTTCCCACCAGGCTTCGGAATAGCACTTATCTCCTGTGGCATTGGTATAAATGCAAATAGTTTTTTTAGCGTTCTTAACTAAATCGTCCAATATCTTTTTACCATTGGCAATTTCAGGGGCATTTAGTTTTATATCGAGTAGAGGCATGTCTGTTTCATGGTTATCAAATCCTAATAGCTCTAAATAACGTCTCAAATTATAAACCGGGTATTTTGAGATATGCCTGTAATCAGAATATTTATTTTCGATGTCACCAGTGACCTCTCCGAAAATTTTGAATTTTGCCTTGGCGTGTTGCGTCAATAATCTGCCCGAGGACGAGCTTTTATCACCATTAATAACCAAATCATAGGACTTGCCTTTTACGGATATCCAGCTTCTAAGGTATTTAAACAGGTTGTTAAAAGGTTTTCTGGGTAGTTTAATAATCCTGTCAACTCTTTCGTAATTTTCAAAAACGGGATGTGCCACACCACCTTTAACAAATAAGTCTACAGTACAATTTGGAAATGTATTCAGAACCTCCTGCACTATTGGTGTTAACAACAATTGATTCCCCAAACGGTGATTTGGGCGTATGATCAGCACATTTTTAACGTCCTCTATTTTTAGATCCCCTTCCTTGGGCATGGAATAAGAACGGCCAACACCCTTTGTCAGACGACCCATTAGTTTTCTTCTGATTCCGTTAATTCGGTCTTTAAAACTCATACTATACCTTACTTTTTTCTTTAAACCGGGCATTTAGGATCAATCCGATAATGATCAACCCTATTCCCAATAAGCTCCAAAATGTATATACTTCGGCAAATATAAACACACCGAACAGTACTGTAAAAATGGTTTCCAAATATTTTAACGGCGCTATTTGACTTGTTGAAGAGGCTGTTTGAAAGGCTTTGGTCATATATACTTGTCCAAAATACCCAAAAACTCCCAAACCAAGCAGCATAACCCATTCAAAACCTATGGGGTTAACCCAATTGCCAATAGACAACAGACCACCGGTAATAACAGAAATAACCATAAAATAATTAACAACCACCACCGGATGTTCACTTTTTCCGATCTTGCTTAATATTACGTATACCAATCCACTAAAAACCGCTGATATTAAAATAAGTAAAAGCCCGTAACTATTCAGCTGCATATCAAACCCTTTTAGAATAACAACGCCGCTAAATGCCATACAGAAAAAGAACCATTGTATGGGCTTAACGTGCTCCTTCAAAAGAAAAATGGCAAAAATGGCTGCAAAAATGGGCGCCAGGTATCTTAAAGAAACGGCCGTTCCTATAGGTAAATACTTGGTTGACATAAAAAAGAAAGTCATGGACGTAACACCCACCAGGCCTCTTATAATCAATAACTTCTTATTATTACCCAAGATAGGGACCTGATGTTTTAAAAGAAATACCATGGTAAAAATTAAAGTAGAGATAGCCCTGAAAAATACTATCTGGTAGGCACTAATATGGGCTAAATGCTTTACAATGCTATTCATACATGCAAAAGACAATGTACTGATAAGCATAAATTTTAAAGCTTTTTTTATATCCAAAAGTTAGTGTTTATGTAGTAGCGGTGTTTTAGTCCTCCGGAGGGTATCCGTGAACCGTTTCAAAAACTTCATCAAAGTTTACCCGTATATACGAATTAAGCTTTTTACGATATTCGCCTTTTAACCACTCTACAAAATTAAAGGTACTCTTACTGATGCATTTGGTATAGCGATTGATCCTGAAATCTATATCATCACCCAACTTTCTTGCTAAAGTGAGTGCATCATAAACATCCTCACTGTTTTCAATACATATTTTAGCATGTTGTGCAATAGAACGCTCTAATACAACCTTAGACGATTCACCTGCCCTGATAGAGTCTACATAAGTTTTTTGAATATCGAAATGCACATCTTCGGAATTACCAAATTCTGCCCTTAATTCATCCGGCATTTCATACCTGAAATTACTTTCTAATTCTTCATCACTCAACAGCGAATCCAGGTAATAGTTTGGCGACCTGAAAATACGTTGCCAATCCAGGTTATCGCCCCAGGGGCCGAATCGGTGGAAATTATTTCCCAGATCAATTACTAAAAACGATTTTTTATGCTCTAAAACCCGCGACCCTCTACCAATCATTTGATAATAAAGTGTAAGTGATTTGGTGGCTCTGTTCAAAATGATACTCTCTACCGTTGGTTCATCAAAACCGGTTGTTAAAATACTCACCGACGTTAAAATAGCATCCGGTGTTTCTTTGAACCATTTTAAAATATAGGCTCGCTCTTTTTTAGAGTGCGTATTATCTAAATGCGCTATGGGGTAACCTGCTCTTCTAAAGGTATCGTAAACGTGTAATGAGGTGTTAATACCGTTATTAAAGATCAGGGTCTTCTTGCCTTTGGAACGTTCTTCATAAGCTCTTATTAGCTTTGAAAGCATGTTATCATCAGTATACAGGTCTTCCGATGATTTCACGGTATAATCACCGTTAGCTCCAACAACTAACGATGTTAGGCCTACGTTATAACTAAACATTTCGGCCCGGGCCAAAAAGCCGTTTTCAATTAAGGACTCAATACTTTCACCAACAATTAGTTCGTCATAATTGTCGGTCATGGGTAATTCAATACTGGAACTTAAAGGGGTGGCCGTAACACCTAAAATAAAGGACTGACTAAAAAACTTAAATAATTTAGTGAATGAGTTATAATGGGCCTCGTCGATAATGACTAAGCCAATGTCCGATATATCCAATTTGTCATCATGCAACCTGTTATTCAACGTTTCTACCATAGCCACAAAGCAGCTATATTCGGCCTGATCACTTAGATCTGCTTTACTATCAACTACTTTATTAACCACACCAAATTCCGTAAGCATGTTAGAAGTCTGTTTACACAACTCGATACGATGTGTCATGACGAGTACCTTCTTTTGGTGATTTTTTAGGTATTGCCTGACAATTTCGGAGAAGATGACCGTTTTCCCGCCTCCGGTTGGCAGCTGGTACAATAGGTGATAATCTGATGGCGATTCATCAAAGCTTTTAAAGATTTTGTTGATGGCTCCTTTTTGGTAACTATAAAGGTCCTTACCGGTTTTCCTTTCTTCTAATTCGATTTGAGATACAACAGACATGCAAATAATTTTGACCCAGCAAAAATAGCATCTTTATTAGGTTTAAAACGAATGTTTTTCCTAAAAATATTAACGAAGTTTTAAACCATCCGTAAAAAACGAAGTCCTAAATCAAAAAAACGACCTATGAGACCCTTTTTCTTATGCCTTTACTTTTTTGCATGTCTGGTTGCTTGCAGTTCTAATGCAGAAGACCTTAATGACGATAATAATACCCCTTTAGAAGAAACTCCTACGCCAACTCCAATACAAACTAGACCAAATATTTTATTAGTTATAGCGGATGATATGGGACTGGACGCCTGTCCGGGATATACCATCGGAACTACAAAACCCAATATGCCTAATCTTCAAAATTTGATCAATAACGGGATTCGGTTTAACAATGTATGGTCCAATCCTACCTGTACACCTACCAGAGCCGGGATACTTACCGGTAAATATGGTTTTAGAACCGGCGTTACTAAAGTAGATGACCCGTTATCCACATCGGAAACCTCCATTCAAAAGTTTTTAGATGATCATACCGGCCGTACATACAATCATGCCGTTATAGGTAAATGGCATCTGAGCAGAAATGCCAGTCACCCCAATACCATGGGCGTAAATTATTTTGCAGGAATAACCGGTGGTGGGATTCCCTCCTATACCAGCTGGACTTTAAACACAAACGGAACAACATCAGCATCTTCTGAATACGTTACTACCAAACTAACCAATTTGGCTATTGATTGGATAGGAAATCAAACGCAGCCCTGGTTTTTATGGCTGTCATACAATGCGCCACATACCCCGTTTCATTTACCACCAAATAATTTGCACTCGCAGGGCGTTTTACCCACAGACCAAGCTAGTATTGATGCGAATCCACTCCCCTACTATTTAGCAGCTATTGAAGCAATGGACACGGAATTGGGAAGACTTATCAGCACCTGGTCTCCGGAAGAAAAGGAAAATACCATCATCATATTCATTGGCGATAACGGGACCCCAAACCAGGTAGTTCAGGTTCACGATTCAAGAAGAGCTAAAGGAAGTGTCTATCAGGGCGGTATTAATGTGCCCATGGTAATTGCCGGAAAAGGGGTAAATAGAATGAATGCAGTTGAAGATGCTTTAATTAATACCACCGATATTTTTGCCACTGTGGCTGATATTGCCGAAACAGGAACTACCGAGATAAATGATAGTAAAAGCTTTAAACCCTTATTTTCGGATGCCAATGCTGTTAAACGGGATTATGTTTATACCGAAGTTGGAAATACTGACGGAACTTCGGATGTCACCATTAGAAATGCTACTCACAAGTACATGCTATTCGGCGATGGCTCTGAAGCTTTATATGGCCTATCTGACAACCCTTTGGAAACCCCCAATTTACTGCATCCAAACCAATTGCCTTTAAGCACTTCCAATAGTGATATGAAGGACGCTTTGGTTTCTAAATTGAATGCGCTTTTAAATTAGAATCTTAAATAGATGTTAAAATTTCAATGGGTTTTGTAACGAAACCCATTTTTTGTCTTCTAACTTAAAATAACATCGTGTTATGATGTGTTTTATACTAAAATATAAAGCGCATTAATTACTTAAACTTCAATCAATAAAATGAAACTTACAATTTCTAAATTAAGCGTGGCCATTACGCTTTTTCTATGTATGGCTACTCAGGTAAAAGCACAGGACATAACAGGGTCCTGGAAAGGAAAGTTATCGGTTCAGGGAACCGAAGTGCCATTGGTTTTTGACATCAAAACCAGTGACGACGGCTATACTTCTACAATGGACAGTCCGTCACAAGGAGCTACCGGTATCCCCATGGATGTAACTACATTTGCCAACGATACCCTGACGATAAAATTCAGTAAAGCCGGCATCAAATATGTGGCAACATTGAACGAATCCGCTCTTAACGGTACGTTTTATCAAGGTGGTATGGAATTGCCTTTAACACTTGCGAAAACTGAAAAAACGCTTCCAGGTAACACGGCATTGCCCACTTCAGATGCAGATTTGGAACAATTAGCAAACTGGAATCCTACGAATTACAAGTATTCCGTTGAAGATTATTTTGCCAGGCCAAAAGCAAGATCATTTAATTTATCACCTAATGGCGATTATATGTCTTACAGAGAGAAAGATGAGAACGCTAAAAATCATGTCTATGTAAAGAACCTGAAAACAGGTGATGTTAAAAGAGTTATTGAAGAAAAAGAAGAACTGATCAGAGGATTTGGTTGGGCAAACGACACCCGGTTGGTCTATGTTATGGATAAAGGCGGAAATGAAGACTACCACCTGTTTGCAGTAAACCTGGATGGTTCTAATCAAAAAGAGCTAACACCTTTTGACGGCGTTAAAGTTAATATCCTTAATGGTTTGAAAGACGATAAAGACCACATGATCATTTCAATGAATCAGAACAATCCTCAAATTTTCGAGCCTTATAAAATTAATATTGTTTCCGGAGACATTAAACAGTTGTATAAAAACGACGATGCTGCCAATCCTATTAATAGCTACGTTTTTGATAAGGATGGCAATTTACGTGGATTTTTCAGATTAAGAGATGGTGTGAATTTAGATTTTTATTACACTATTGATGGTGAAAACTTTGAATTAAAAAAGGAGTTGAGCTGGAAGGATAATTTCAGTATTTCATCCTTTAACTATGCTTCCGATAATCCTCATGAAGCCTATGTTACTTCGAACCTGGAGACCGATAAAACGCAGATTTTCTTATATGATTTAAAAGAAGACAAAGTCATTAAAAAGCTGTTTTCACATGATGAATATGATGTTTCAGGGCTTGGTCTATCAAGGCACCGGGGCTATGAACTGGATTATTTCTCTTATGAAGGCCAAAAAAGGGTTATTGTACCGGTTAGTGATTATGCAAAAAAGATGCACAAAAGATTAACCTCTAAATTCCCCGGATACAACATCTCTGTGGCTGATGCTACCGATGATGAAAGCAAATATTTAATATTTATTCAAAGTGATAGATTATATGGCACCTATTATTCTTATGATCCCGTAAAAGATAAATTTGAATTATTATACAATTTAATGCCTAATCTTATAGAAAGTGATATGGCAGAAATGCGTCCCATTAAATTTAAAAGCAGGGACGGCATAACCATCCACGGCTACATTACATTGCCAAAAGAAGCTTTGGAAGGTCAAAGAGTTCCGGTAATTGTAAATCCACATGGCGGTCCGCAAGGGATCAGAGACTCCTGGGGATTTAACCCGGAAGCCCAATTGTTTGCCAGCAGAGGTTATGCAACACTACAGGTTAATTTTAGGATTTCCGGAGGATACGGTAGAGCCTTTCTGGAATCCGGGTTTAAACAAATAGGAAGAAAAGCCATGGATGATGTTGAAGACGGACTTCAATACGTTATAGACCAGGGATGGGTAGATAAAGACAATGCAGCTATTTATGGTGGTAGCCATGGTGGCTATGCCGTTTTAAGAGGCTTAACAAAAACACCGGACCTCTACGCTTGTGGGGTTGACTATGTTGGAGTTTCAAACCTGTTCACCTTTATGAAAACCATTCCGCCGTATTGGAAACCCTATTTAAAAATTATCAAGGAGATCTGGTATGATGAAGACGTACCGGAAGAAAAAGCTATCATGGAAGAAGTATCTCCGGCTTATCATATAGATAAAATAAAAAAGCCTTTATTTGTTGTTCAGGGCGCCAATGATCCCAGGGTTAACATTGATGAGTCAGATCAGATTGTTAGTGCCTTACGTGCCAAAGGGGTTGACGTACCTTATATGGTAAAATACGATGAGGGTCACGGTTTTGGTAAAGAAGAAAACCGAATTGCGTTGTATAAGTCAATGATGGGCTTTTATGCTAAACATTTAAAGAAAGAAATAAAGCAGCCATTGAAAGATTGACCTTCTAGTTGCTTAAAAAATAATAAGGCCTTTAGATTTAATCTCTAAAGGCTTTTTTTTATAGTCGTTTTAAAACAAAAATTAATACTTTTACCGTCTCAAAATACAAGTTATGCAAATCAACGATAAATCAGGAGTTACAGAATACAAAGCGTCTCAGGAACGCTATAATACCATGACCTATAACCGCACTGGTAAAAGCGGTGTGCTATTACCGGCTATTTCACTTGGGTTATGGCATAATTTTGGTTTTGTAGACAGTCTTCAAAACGGACGGGACATCATTCGATGTGCCTTCGATTTAGGCATTACACACTTTGATTTAGCAAACAATTACGGGCCTCCATACGGCTCTGCTGAAGAAAACTTCGGGACCATTTTAAAACAGGATTTTAAGAACTACAGAGACGAGTTGTTTATGGCTACCAAAGCTGGTTTTGACATGTGGCCCGGGCCTTATGGTAATTTAGGGTCGAGAAAATATTTAATCTCCAGCTTAGACCAAAGTTTAAAACGCATGGGATTGGATTATGTTGATATTTTTTACCACCACAGACCGGATCCTGAAACCCCTTTGGAAGAAACCATGGGGGCTTTAGCCGATATAGTGAGGCAGGGAAAAGCTTTATATGTAGGTATTTCTAATTATAAACCGGAAGAAACACAACAGGCCGCTAACCTTCTTAAAGATTTAAATGTACCGTTTATTTTGCACCAGGCACGGTACTCCATGTTTGACCGTTGGGTTGAAAACGGGCTTTTAGAGACTTTGGAACAAAATGGCGTTGGTTGTATTGCGTTTTCACCATTGGCTCAAGGGATGTTGACCGATAAATACTTAAAAGGTATTCCGGAAGGCTCCAGGGCGGCTAAGAACATGTCTTATCTTAATACGGATACCGTAAATAGTAATCTCGTAAAGATTCAGAAATTAAACACTATAGCGCAGGAACGCGGACAGAAATTATCGCAAATGGCTGTGGCGTGGATTCTTAGACAACCGGCTGTGGCATCAGTACTTTTAGGTGCCAGTTCTGCCAATCAGTTAAAAGAAAATTTAAAGGCCTTAGATAATCTTGATTTTTCTGAAGAAGAATTACAGTTGATTGATGGGATAGTTGGTTAGAATATTTATAAACTTTTAATATAATCCTCATAACCACTTTTTTCTAAGAATTCTTTTGGAGATAACATATAAACATCTTTCCAAGAGTCAGTTCCATTGATTTTTTCATAAGATTCAACTATTCGAAAGCCCAAATTATATCCTAAATTCTGAACTGCTAATTTTGATGGCGCGTTATCAATCAATGGTTCTAAATTGTTATTCCTATTTACATGATATAAAATCCTGTTGTCTTCAGTGTTTGGTTTTAAAAAATAAGGAGAAAGCTTTTCAAAAATTTCTTTTTCATTTTCCATAAACCATTCATGTTCATTCAATACATCAAAAGCAGAAATATTCAAATATTTGTGCTCAAAAAATGATGCAAGCCCTTCATCTATAATCACTCCTATTCCTGTAGAAAAATAGGGGTCATCACCCATCATGTTCTCGTAAACTGTATGCTCAACTTCATGCGGTATAACTTGTTGAATATATTTTTCGTCTTCTATCTTATACATCATATCGAAAGACATTGACATAGTATTGCAACCACCAGAAATACCAAAGCCATAAGGTGGTAAATACAATAAAAATTTTGCATCACTTACAATACCAGTTAAATCCTGGACACCTTTCGCATGACTTCTAATAAGGCTGTCAATATTTTTTTCTAACAAGAACTTTATTTGCTTCCAAACAATACTATCATTATCTATCAAATACGTTTTATTCCACTTAATGACTTCAGGTAAAGTGTAGATTTTGTCAGGAAAAAAATTAAAACAAGAATCAAATAAATATTGATTCGGTTTATGGAATTTTTCAGTAATTAATGTTGAATCATAATTACCTTTCAAATGTGCTAACATTTGGTTTTTAAAACCGTATTGAAAATTAATGCCTCCTATTTGAATGCTATCTGGGTAAGATTCTAATTGCTTAAAAATAGCCAGCTTTTCAGGGGAATAATCGTGTTCTTTAGATTCGGTTTTACAGCTTTCAAAAGTAAAAGTAAGAATTGCGGATAAGAAAATATAATGGCAAAACTTCATATATTTTATGGATCCTTAATTATATTGACCGATCCCTTTACATTTACTGAAAGAGCCCAAAGGTCGGCAGCAATAATTTTATCGTTTTCATCAACAATTCTAAAGTGTGCAGTATTTGGAAGCGCATAGCCTTCATTTAATGCCAGGAACTCAATGGTGTTTATGCCTTCTTTTAGTTCAATTTTAAAACCTTTAAAGGCATTGGTCAATACCACCCTGTAGCTAATGACTTCATCATTGACAGAAACCCTGACCAAATCACCATCTTCCAGACCATAATCCCTGTATAAAACACGTACAAACTTGGATTTGGTTCTGTGATTTCCAAAAAACACATCTATTTTACTGCCCTTTGTTCCCAAGCCTTCACCCTGTTTTATGTTACTCTCATGTTTTTTTAACCGGTCTGTGTACAATTCACCGGGATTCCCGAATTTTTCGCCAAACATGGAAAATTCCTTTTTAGGTATTTTAAGCTTCTGTGCTGCTTTAGGCGTATTTAACCCGCTTGAATTATCACTGTCAATGGGCTTTGAAGGTGTTAATGGCGAAGCATCTAAAGTATCATTTTCATTTTCCACAGCAGGAATGGCTACCGATTTTTTCTTAGAATCAATTTGCGCATGCATCAATCCGGAAAAAATAAGTATAATAAAAACCGTTAGATATGTTTTAAACTGTTTCGGTATCATAGCAATGATCATGATTTGGCAATCACAGGTCAAAGATATTTCTTTCTCTTACTAAACTAATAAATATTTGTATTCATTTAACACAAAAACTGTTCCTAACCTGTTAAATAATGATCTAAATAACCTTCTACCCTGCTTAAAACCGGTAAAAAAAGTTAAAAATTGTTAAATTACTACTTTGTTATGCATAGTACTGTAACATTTTTGATTCGTGGTCGTCTATCTAGTATAAATCAATAAAAAAACAAACAATTATGAGAACTTTAGACAACAATCAAATTTCAGGAACTTTAAGTAACACTAAAAGTAACCATTGGAACAGTAAAAGACGTTACAGATAAGTAACGTCTTTTAGACTTTCATCAATAATCAAAAAATCAAAATGCGAACAGTTATTAAAATATCGAACCACTTAAACAGCATCACTCAAGAACACTTCCTGCCTTCCAGGCGCTATATCAGTTTTAAATCTTCAAATGATATTGTTTGGAAAGGATCTAAGCGATACGCCCATTAATTCGAAAAGAATTTCCCGACGTTTTGCGTCGGGCTTCCTTTAAAATTGTCATTCCCATGAAAATGGGAATCTAAGTCAATTGGTTATGGTATTGTTTTTGTGACCAGGATTCACATTAACCTGCCGGCCGTCAGGCGGGCATTTAAACTATAATTTATGAGACGTTCAAAATTCAGACCTGAGATCAACGCCGGGTCCATGGCAGACATTGCTTTTTTACTACTGATCTTTTTCCTGGTAACAGCAACCATTTCAACAGATGAAGGTATTAACAGGTTACTTCCTAAAGAGTGCCCTCCGGGTATGGATTGCTCAACACCTATTAACGACAAGAACATTTTACGGGTCATGATCAACAATAATGATGAGATCATGGTAGACAACGAATTGATTTCACTTGAAGCATTAAAAGACATTGCCAAAGATTTTCTGGACAACAATGGTGATGGTTCCTGTACTTATTGCAGCGGTAATGGGGATTCCGCTTCCTCTGATAATCCCAAAAAAGCTGTTATTTCGTTACAAAATATGAAGCAAACCAGTTACAGGCAATACATAGCAGTTCAAAACGAACTGACTAAAGCGTATTATGAGCTGAGAAATGCATATTCACTTAATGTAATGAATAAGTCTGCTGATAAGCTGACTAAAGGTGAGTTAAAACAGGTAAGAGAGGCCTATCCTTTTATTTTATCGGAAGCAGAAACTAAATAATGTCATTCTGAATATAGTGAGTAATCTATCAGATAAGATTCTTCGTTTCCCTCAGAATGCCAGTTGTTTGTCATGTTGAGCGCAGTCGAAACATCTCTTTTCGCAATGAGATTGAGATTCTTCCACTTCGAGACCTCAGTGTCAGAATGACAAATCAATGCTTTTTTCTAAAACCATAGAGAAGTTGTGCAAAAAAGTTTTTGGGCATTTTGGAATCACCCGGGTAACCTAATTCTATACTGCCACTACTCTCAGGGACGTAATAGGTCTTAAAAATATAATCCCATAAACTGAGGCTTATTCCAAAATTAACACCGTGCTTACGCACTTTCGGCAAGGTGTAAGCATGGTGATACAAATGCATGACCGGATTATTGAAAATATATTTTAACGGACCATAAGTAAGCTTGATGTTGGCATGATTTAAGTGCCCAATGGAAATAGCTACAAAATGAATGATAAACGCTTGTTCCGGTTCAAAACCTCCTATTAGCATAACAGCAAACACTTTTAAGGGCTTGTATAAGATATTTTCCATCCAGTGGTAACGCAAATGAGCGGCAAAGCCCATTTCCTTTACAGAATGGTGCACTTTGTGAAACCGCCATAAAAATTCAAATCGGTGTAGTAAAACGTGAGTAAACCACTGTACAAAATCAAGGATCAAAAAGAAAATGAGCAGTTCAGTCCATATTGGTAAGTTTGAAAGGTCTATTAATGCCATTGACGACATACTCAATCCGATTTCTGAAAATAAAAGCTCCAAAACTTTATAAAACCCACTGATTACGATAGTGAAAATAAAGAAATTGAAGAACATATAAAACGCATCCAGCCAAAAGTCTTTTCTGAAAACGGCTTGTTCTTTTCGCCACGGAAATGCAATTTCCAGCAGCCAAACCGCTATAGAAATCACCATCAGACCCCAAAAGAAATTATGCTGCCAGGGCACATGGAACAGTATGGAATTCCAGGTCCAGTCAACCGATCCTGTAAGGGCGTCTTTAAATGCATCAAAATATTTCATGTCTTCAGATAGCAAACACTAATTATTCAACCAGATCGTACCATTCAACAGCTTCCAGATTATCACGCCTGCCCCTGGCTTCGGGCGCATAATTTTTTGCTAAATAATTTACGATGACAGCTTCGTTCTCACCAAGATCCCAAAGGTTTTGCGTATCCTGCATCCACCTGATAATACCGATCCAACCTTCCTTTGTGGCCCTGTTTTGAGTGACCAACTTAGCAGAATGGCAAGACGTACAACTTGTTATGACGGTTTGCATGCCCTCATCATAAATGAACCCGGTCTCTGTATGTATGCCATTCTCAATGCCATTATTAATAGCTTCAGTCTCTACGTAGTCGGTATTCTCAAATTTGAGAAATGACGGATTCAATACCGCATATACCAACACTCCAGATACTAGCAATAATAATCCAAAGAACGCAAATAGCGCGGCATAGATCCTTCTAATTTTATTTCTGAACTCCTTACTATCCACTACTTGACCTTTACTGCAATCCTATGACAGGCATTATTTAAGTATCCTTTAGGGTTCCAGCCGGGTAACAACATAGGCTGACTTACGCCCTCACTATCCGTGGCTTTGGCCCAAACTTCATAATATCCTTTTTGAGGAAACTTGATCCTGGCACTAAAATGTTGCCATGCTAAACGATTTACCGGAGATTCTAAAGAACACGTGTGCCATGTAGCTCCAAAATCTATAGAATAGGCAACGCTCTTAACTTCCAGTTCGCCCGCCCAGGCATGCCCTCTAATTTCCAATACCCTGGCTTCTTGTATCATGGCTCCCGTTTTTGGATAGGTGATTAATGACTTAACCGGCATGCTTTCAATTATGCACATGTCCTCCGCTTTCACCTTTTCTCCCGGTGCAACAGGCTTACAGGGAACACAATACGAAGGCGCTTTCATTTTAGTGCCGTCATGTACTTTATTTCTAACACTTATCTTGTTGATCCATTTTCCCGAAGCAGATGCCGGCCAACCTCCGGCGACCAATCGCAACGGATATCCATGTGCCAAAGGAATAGCTTCGCCATTCATTTTAAATGCTATAAGTGTTTCTTCCTGTAATGCTTTATACATGGGAACTCCTCTGGAGATGGGTGCCTTACTTGTGTCTCCGCTTAAATGCGTATCAGCGGCATGATACCCAATATAGACGGCATCATTTTTAAGGCCCACATCATCTAAGACATCCCGTAATCTAACACCGGTCCATTGTGCACAGGATACGGCCCCAACCGTCCATTGATTTCCTTTTGCAGGCGGATTAAATTCGCTTCGTCCGTTACCGCCACATTCCAAAGTTAGTTGATACGTATACTGTTTGAATTTTGATTTTAGCTCATTAAGCGTGAAAGTTTTAGGCTTTATAACAGATTCCCCGTCAATCACCAGTTTCCAGTTTGAAGCATCCGGATCTTTTGGAATCAGTCCATTATTTCTAATAAACATATACTTATTAGGCGTAATCTTATCATCCAGTAAATGGGCCTTAGCCTCCATATTCCATGGCCTGTTGTTTAAAACCGTCATCTCTTTAGATTTATTAAACAACTTGTATGGATCCGGTTCTTCTAAAATTAATGGTCTGTAATGCTCAGGAATAGATTCGGAAAAAACAATCTCAGCACCAACCATGGAGGCGGCAATTCCCAAAAAAGTATTTTTTATGAATGTTTTACGCTTCATAAATATGTTCTTAAAATGCTTTTTAAGTTAAGTTAATATGCCAGCAATGCTTTTAAAGCGGTTTCAAACCTGTCTTTCGGTAAAAACTGACTTTCTAATGGTTTAGCAAACGGAACGGGCGTTTCTAAACTGGCAACACGCTTCACCGGGGCATCTAAATACTCAAAACAATGCTCAGTGATTAAAGCTGAAATATCACTGGCAACCCCTCCAAACAAGGTGTCTTCCTGCAATATAATAGCTTTACCGGTTCTTTTTACCGAATTAAAAATAGTTTCGGTATCTAAAGGCTGAAGGGTTCTCAAATCGATCATATCAACTGACATATCAGGGTACTTTTCTAATGTTTCCAGTGCCCAATGTACTGCAGCACCATAAGAAATGACAGTAATATCGTTTCCTTCTTTTAAAACCGAAGCCTTTCCAAAAGGCAGTGTATAATAATCTGTTGGTACTTCCTGGCGGATGCTTCTGTATAAAGCTTTGTGTTCAAAAAATAATACCGGATTAGGGTCATTTATGGCAGTTGCCAATAAGCCCTTTGCATCGTAGGGAAATGCCGGATACACCACTTTTAAACCCGGGGTTTTGGTAAACCACGCTTCGTTAGTTTGTGAGTGGAATGGCCCTGCTCCAACATCGCCTCCGCAAGGCATGCGCAAAACCACATCAGCATTTTGCTCCCATCTGTAATGAGATTTGGCTAAATAGTTAACCACCGGATTAAATCCGGAACTAATAAAATCTGCAAATTGCAATTCCACAACGCTTTTTATACCGGCAATAGACAATCCCATGGCCGTTTCAATAATGGCCGATTCACAAATGGGTGTGTTACGTACCCGTTCTTTTCCAAACTGAGCTACAAAGCCCTCCGTGATTTTAAAAACACCTCCGTACGCCGCAATATCCTGCCCCATAATAACAAGGTCATCATAGCGCTCCATGCTTTGTTTTAAGGCCTCGGAAACAGCATCAACCAATCGAATCTCTTTTAAACTTGATTCGTTTTTAACTTCCTGATATACAAATGGTTCAAAAACATCATTTAATTCATTAGTTTCATCTGAAATAATAGCTTCCTCGTTGAAAACTACCTCCAGATGTTCATTGATTTCAGCATTAATGTCTTCTTTTAATTTGGCATCAAAAGCGTCATCAATAATATGCTCAGATCTCAGGAAACTCAGATAGTTCTCCACAGGGTCTTTTTTAGCCCATGCTTCTAATAATTCCGCAGGTACATATTTGGTGCCACTCGCCTCTTCATGGCCTCGCATTCTAAATGTTTTGAATTCCAACAAAACCGGATGTGGATCTTTACGAATACTATCAGCCACTTTTTTAACGGTTTTATAAACTTCAATAATATTATTTCCATCCACTATATGCGATTCCATGCCATAGCCTGCACCTCTGTCGGCTATATTGTTGCAACGGTATTGCTCATTGGTTGGTGTTGAAAGGCCATAACCATTATTTTCAACACAAAATATAACCGGTAATTGCCATACCGAAGCCACGTTTAAAGCTTCATGAAAATCGCCTTCACTGGTACCGCCCTCGCCTGTAAAAACAGCTGTAACCTGATCCGTTTGTTTTAATTTACTGGCGAGCGCAATGCCATCGGCAACACCAAGCTGCGGCCCTAAATGCGATATCATGCCAACAATGTTATACTGCTGTGTTCCAAAGTGAAATGATCTGTCACGCCCATTAGTAAAACCTGATGCTTTTCCCTGCCACTGACTAAATAGTCTGTATAACGGAATGCCCCTGGTAGTAAAAACACCTAAATTCCGGTGCATAGGTAAAATGTATTCATCATTTTTTAAGGCCATAGTGACACCAACGGCAATAGCTTCCTGTCCAATACCAGAGAACCATTTGCTTATTTTTCCCTGGCGAAGCAACACCAGCATCTTCTCCTCTATCAGCCTGGGTTTTAACATGCCTTTATAAAGCCTGATCAGTAATTTTCTCTTAAAATCACCGATATCGAAACTTAAATTGTCTGAAGAAAAATTGTTATCCATAGTTAAATATCGAGCTAATCAAATGTACATGAATTTTTTCGTTTATGGATTCATAAATACCAAATGAAAAAATTTAGTTTTACTTCAGTAACCCCTACGTTAGTACATGATTTTTTTTCATTTAGCTTTTTGCATTTTCAAATGAAAAAAAATCATGTACTTTTGTATTACTCACTTATAAACACACACCTCATGAATAGTATACCCAGTGTTAATTTAAAAGATTTTCTTTCTGATGACCCCGGCAGAAAACAAAGCTTTGTTGATGCTATTGGCAAAGCCTATGAGGATATTGGTTTTGTGGCACTTAAAGGGCATTTTTTAGATGATGCTTTGGTAGAAAGGCTTTATAGCGAAGTTAAGAACTTTTTTAATCTGCCATTGGAAACCAAGCATAAATATGAAATTCCGGACATTGGCGGACAACGCGGCTATGTGTCTTTTGGAAAAGAAAGTGCCAAAGGCAAAAAGGAAGGTGATTTAAAAGAGTTTTGGCACTTTGGGCAGTATGTTGAGAATGACGAAAAGTTAAAGGCCGAATACCCGGATAATGTCCTTGTAGAGGAGCTTCCGGAGTTCAACAAAGTGGGTAAAGAGACCTATAGAATGTTAGAAAAAACAGCTAAATATGTCCTTAGGGCTTTAGCACTGCACCTGGGTCTGGAAGAAACGTATTTTGATGAATATATTCATAATGGAAATTCCATTTTAAGGCCTATTCATTACCCGCCAATCACAGAAGAACCAAAAGAAGCGGTTAGAGCTGCGGCCCATGGTGATATCAATTTAATTACACTTTTAATGGGGGCGCAAGGTAAAGGGTTGCAGGTACAAAATCATAAAGGGGAATGGATTGATGCCATTGCGCAACCGGATGAATTGATGATTAATGTTGGAGATATGTTATCCAGACATTCCAACAACAAACTAAAATCTACCATTCACCGTGTGGTCAATCCACCAAAAGAACTTTGGGGAACGTCACGCTATTCTATTCCGTTCTTTATGCATCCTATCAGCGATATGAAGCTGAATGTATTGGAAAGTTGTGTTGATGAAGATAACCCCAGGCAATTTGAAGATATCACAGCCGGCGAATTTTTAAATGAACGACTGGTAGAATTAGGGTTAATAAAGAAGTAAGCGGTCAACTGTACTCAGTTTTCAGTCATTATCGTTACTGAACTGCGTACTGCCAACTGAATACTGAATACTGAGTAAATATGGATTTACAGGATCAACTTAAAAATTTATTCCCGGATCATGTATCGGAAGATGTTTCGAAAGAAACACAAGATGAAGGTGATGATCTTTGGATCCAGGACGACCCGATCATTTGTAAATACGAGAAGCGAAAAGGAAAGCCTGTTACCATTCTTGAGGGCTATACCGGTGCTACTGAAGACTTTAAATCATTAGCCAAAGATTTAAAGACCAGATTAAGCGTTGGAGGTAGTTTTAAAGATGATAAGATCATTATTCAGGGTGATTATAGAGATAAAATAATGGACATTCTTAAAGATAAAGGCTTTAGGGTAAAACGAGTGGGTGGCTAATGGATAGAAAACAATTACATATTACCAATGGCGGTGCGTTAACCAATTATCTTAATGATTCCGGTTATAAAGGTGATATCATTACATGGCACGAAATGCTGTGTGAAGGCCCTACGCATGTTAACATCTTGTCTGAAGCGTTTTTTCAGGCAAGGACCAATTTCTTTAGTGACACTTATAATGTTTACCTGGATGTTGAAGCTTTTAAAACAGAAATAAGCAAACTGGATAGCGCCGATAATTATTCAGAAATAGTCCTTTGGTTTGAATATGATTTGTTCTGCCACATCAATCTGATAGCCGTCATAAGTTTGATTCGGCAGAAAAAGATAAAGCTCCCCATGTATCTGGTTTGTAGCGGTCGGGTTCACGGTAGTAAAAACTTAAAAGGCTTATCCGAATTAAGTTCGGAAGAATTAACGGTTCATTACACAAACAGAGTTAAATTAAAACAAGAAGATATTGAACTGGCAGAAACACTTTGGCAAATTTATAATGGTAAAGACCATAATTTGTTCAAGCCTTTTATTGTTCAAAGCTCCTCTTTTGATTATTTAAGTAATTGTTTAAAGGCGCATTTAAAACGCTTTCCAGATAGTAAAAGCGGGTTGAGTACCATAGAAAGCAATATTTTAGAGATCCTCGAGAAAAACACTATAAAGTCTAAACATCATTTGTTAGGCTATGCCTTGAATTATCAGGGATTTTATGGTTTTGGTGACATGCAATTAGGCAGGATTATAGATCAATTGTCTATTTTTTACACAGAAAGTGAAAACCAAATCAAACTCAACAGAAAAGGACATGAAGCCTTATTAGGGCAGCACAATTTTTCTTCTGAAATAAACGACACCACTGTATTTGGTGGTGTAAAAAAATTAGATTTCCAATTTAACAAACAAGAAAATAAGCTTGTAAAAACAGTTATAAATGCCCATTAAAGAATCTGAACTCATTTTAAATCCGGATGGTAGTGTCTATCATCTAAATTTAAAACCTGAAGATATAGCTGACACCATTATCTTTGTCGGCGATCAAAACCGAGTAGACAAAATATCAAAACATTTCGATACTATTGAGTTTGAAACGCAAAAGCGAGAATTTAAAACACATACGGGTCATTACAAGGGTAAGCGGATTTCGGTATTATCCACAGGTATTGGGCCTGACAATATAGACATTGTTTTAAACGAATTAGATGCCCTGGTAAATATTGATTTAAGCACCAGAAAGCCGAAAGAAACGCTCACAAGCCTGAATATTATCAGGGTTGGAACTTCAGGCTCTCTTCAAAAGGATATTCCCGTTGATGCCTTTGTTTTAAGTCAATATGGTTTGGATCTTAATGGTATGCTACATTGTTATCAAATAGAGGACATTAAAAACCCAGGCATTGAACAGGCATTTATTGAGAAAACCAATTGGAGTTCTGATAAAGCTACACCCATAGTGATTCAAAACAGTCCCTCGTTAGAGAAAAAACTGGAAAGCAGTAAAACTTTTAAAGGTATGACCGCCACAGCAGGTGGATTTTATGGACCACAAGGACGTGTTTTAAGGCTACCGGTTCAGGACCCTCAGCTCAATCATAATATGGATACCTTCAATTTTAATGGTTTACGAGTTACCAATCTTGAAATGGAAACATCTGCCATTTTTGGATTGTCAAAACTCTTAGGGCATCATGCGGTGTCACTGAATGCTATTATTGCCAACAGAGCCACAGGTAACTTTAGTGAAAATCCTGCTAAAACTGTTGAAGAGCTTATCATTTACACTCTAAATAAAATTGTTGAATAGACCGATTGATGAAGCAGGTTAACATAGGCGGTGTTCCGGAGCATTTTAATTTAGCCTGGTATTTAACGCTTAAAAATGGCGAATATAAAGAAGAAGGCATTAACTTAAGATGGCATGATTACTATGGTGGCACAGGTGCTATGTGTAAAGCCCTCCGTGACAAAGACATTGATATAGCTGTTATCCTCACAGAAGGTATCATCAAAGATATTATTGCCGGTAACCCCAGTAAAATAGTTCAAACTTTTGTGCAAACACCATTGATATGGGGAATCCATGTTGCTGCCCGGTCAAAATACAAAACTGTTGAAGATTTAAAAGGCACCAAGGCTGCTATTAGCAGATATGGTTCCGGTTCGCATTTAATGGCTTACATTAATGCCGAGAATAACCATTGGGATTTAGAAAAGGATCTGGACTTTGAAGTTATTAAGAATCTTGACGGAGCCGTTGAAGGCTTAACAAATGGTAATGCAGATTATTTTCTTTGGGAAAAATTCACGACCAAACCTTTAGTTGATGACGGTACGTTTAGGAGTATTGGTAATTGCCCGTCACCCTGGCCCTGTTTTGTCATTGCCGTGAGAGAAGATTTCATTGATTCGGAAAAGGAAACTTTAAAAACCATTTTGGAAATTATCAATAATACTACAATTGACTTTAAGAACATTCCCAGTATTGACAGGACCATTGCCAATAGATACCAACAAAAATTAGAAGATGTTCAGGAATGGTTGGGGCTTACGGAATGGTCTCAAGACATTATTGATAAAGAAACTATCTCCAAAGTTCAGAAAGAGCTTTATAATCTTAATATTATCCCGGAAATTGTAGATTATGATCAGTTAACACTTGCCATTTAAACAGGCTTTAATTTTTATAAACTCTTACGTAATCTATTTCCATTTGGGCTTTTTGGAAATTAGGATCAATAGAAAACCAACTGCCTCCCATAGCCACATTCAATAGGATAAACTGATCTGCTGTATAAGGCCAGTTATCAGCATTTTTAACGGTTGGACTGTAGGTGTATTTATGAATATCATCTATTAAAAAACGAATTTCATTTTCATTCCATATTATGGAATATACATGGAACTCAGTGTCAAAATCATCAATTATAGTTTTGCCTACCGTTACATCAGGACAACCACCAAAACAAGCGGGATTATGGGTTGCACTGGACACAATAGTAGGGTCATGTCCCCAATGCTCCATGATGTCAATCTCTCCACATTTCGGCCAGCCAACATCTGTTATATTGGATCCAAGAGTCCATATGGCGGGCCATGTTCCCTCACCTGAAGGGAGTTTTGCTCTAACATCCACACGACCATATGTAAAAGAGAATTTTGAATTTAAGCGGGCAGAGGTATAACTTTTAGTAGATCCTTGAAACGTATAGCTTTCTTTCTTTGCTACGATCTTCAAAGTACCATTGCTTATGTAAACATTATCTGGTCTGTCTGTATAATGTTGTTTTTCTCCATTCCACCAACTGCCATTATTGGGAGGAATGGTCTCTAACTTCCATTTACCGGTATCTAAAGCCCCATCAACATCAAATTCATCAGAAAATATCAATTTATCATCCGCTTCTACAGGTTCAGAATTGCTTGAATTTTCACGCTTGCTGCAATCTGTTAGGAGCACAATAATCAGTAAGCATATTGTCTTCATAAGTAAGGACATCTCTTTCATAAGTATCTTTTAATATAAAAATACAGTTTTAAATCGGAAAAATTACATACTAGTAGTCACGTTTTGAAATGTTAATAATAATCCAAAATTGATTGAAAAGCTATTCAAATGTTTATTTTTGGCAGATAATTGAAATTTAAAAAAAGGTTACATGCCTGTGCTGAGCACAGCTAAAGTATGACCTCTAAAAGTTAAAACACACATGAAAAAATTACTTTTTATAACCTTAGCAATAGCTTTGGTAGCTTGTAAAGAAGCCCCAAAAGATTATGCAACATTTTCGGGGACAATAATCAATAAGAATAGTGATTCCTTAATGGTTAGAAGCAGAACATATACCAAAACTATTAAAGTAAATGAAGATGGCACTTTTAGTGATACACTAAAAGTGGAAGCAGGTGTTTACAACCTTTTTGATGGTGTTGAATCCACTTATTTATTCCTGAAAGATGATGTTGATATTAACTTGACCCTGGACGCAAAGGAGTTTGATGAAACGATCACTTTTACAGGTAAAGGTTCTGAAACCAGTACTTATTTGGCTAAAAAAGCTTTAATTCAGGAAAAGGGGTTAACTCCGGATCTATTGGATTTAGATGAAGAGGCCTTTAAAGCGAAAGTAGCCGGTGTGCATCAAAGTTTTACCGAATTATTTGAAAGTACTAAGAATTTGGACTCTACTGTGGCTGCAAAAGAAAAAGAAAGCTTTAGTAAAATGCAAGAAGGGCTATTAAATATGTACAAACAACAAAAAGCCATGGCCAGTCAATATGATGACCTGGTTGGAAAGCCCTCTCCTACTTTTGTGAATTATGAAAACTACAAGGGAGGAACAACATCTTTGAGTGATTTAAAGGGAAAATATGTTTATATTGATGTTTGGGCTACCTGGTGTGGACCATGTAAAAGAGAGATCCCGTTTTTAAAAGAAGTTGAAGCAAAATACCATGGGAAAAATATTGAATTTGTAAGTATCTCTGTTGATGAAGGCAGAGGTTTTAAAGGCGATACTCCGGAAGCTAAAAAAGCTGCTTCTAAAGAAGGCTGGAAAAAAATGATTGCCGAAAGAGATATGGGTGGTATTCAGTTACTTTCCGATAAAGCCTGGCAATCTGATTTTGTTCAGGGCTATAAGATTATGGGAATCCCAAGGTTTATTTTAATTGACCCGGAAGGAAATGTTGTTGATGCCAATGCCCCAAGACCTTCAAGTCCTAAGCTTATTGAGTTATTTGAGGAGTTGAAAATTTAAAAGTAAAACTTTATATTCCAAATTGTTTTGTCATGCTGAACTAGTTTCAGCATCTCTATTTACATTAATTAAATGGAAATAGCAATCCAATAAGCCTAACAGTGTTTTAAACATAGGCAAACCAGTGTGGCTTAGATGATAGAATGGAAAGACATGCTGAGGGTGCAGGAAGTTCCTTTGCAATTCAATATAAAATAAGAATCTTTAGACCCTGAAACAAGTTCAGGGTGACAGCCTTACCTTTGTTCTTCTTCCTCGTTTTCCTGCTGTGGCGGTTGCTCCGGTTGCTTAAATAGATCCAAAAAAGCTTTTCCCAAATACTCAATCACATGACTGGCTATCAAACTTTGGTATCCAAAATCTTCAACAGCAATGTCAGCCGATTTTCCATGTAAATAAACCCCGAAAATAGAAGCTACCAACGGATTGTAACCTTGCGATATTAAACCGGTAATAATGCCTGTTAAAACATCGCCGCTTCCGGCTGTAGATAAGCCCGGGTTTCCGGTTGTATTCACATAAAGCTTATCCTCTAAAACCGTAATAGTATTGGCGCCTTTAATAACTACAATGACTTTATGTTTTTTTGAAAAAGCCTTTACCTTTTTTAACTTGTCAAAATCATCACTCCAACTTCCTATCAAACGTTCTAATTCCTTTGGATGTGGGGTCAAAACGGCATTTTCAGGCAATAGTTTTAATAAGGTTTTCTTTTTGGCGAGTATGTTTATCCCATCGGCATCAATAACCAATGGTGCTTTGTTCCGTTTTAAAAACGATTCAAAAGCACTTATGGTTTTAGCATCTGTTCCAATACCCACGCCAATGCCAATTACCGTTGGTTCCAAATCAAAATTAATATCAGTAATAAGCTCCTCGTTGGTATCAGTCATCACCATAGCTTCTGGAAAAGCGGATTGAAGCACATTATATCCACATTTAGGGGTGAATACAGATACTAAACCCGCTCCGGCAGACAGCGCACCTTTACTCGCCAAAGTCAAAGCGCCTATTTTGCCATAACTACCACCAATAATTAAACTATGACCAAACTGCCCTTTATGTGAAAATTTATCCCTGGGGATGTAAACCGGTAAAACTTCAAACTTTCCTATTAATTCAACATCGGTTTCTGTAGTGTGTAAAAACGCCTGGTCCAAACCAATATCCAAAACTTCCCATTGTACAGTGTATTTAGCTGTTTCCGGCAAAAAGAATACCATCTTGGGGGAAGCAAAACTCAAGGTGTAACCGGCCCAAACCACGTCATCCTCATGTTCCGGTACTTTATCCGTGCTTAACCCGGAAGGGATATCAACCGAAAGCGTAAAGGCTTTGGTATTTCTAAAATGTTTAAAAAGTTTTTTAACCCAATCTACAACCGGCCTGTTTAAACCAATACCAAAAATGGCATCAACAATAATATCGTCCGGATGAATTTCAGGAAAATCCGCTTCACCGGTCAGAAGTATGGGCCACTCTTTTGTAACGGTTTTTATTCTATCGTAATTAATTAAAAAATCTTTGGAACGCTTATCACTATAATTAACCACGTAAGTGTTTACATTATAGCCATGAATAATTAAATGTCTTGACAAAACCAAACCATCACCTCCGTTATTACCAATACCGCAAAACACATGTACCGGCACCTGCGCCCCCTGCATACGCATATGCATCCAATTAAAGATCTGGGTAGCTGCACGCTCCATTAAATCGGTTGAAGTGATTTTTTGCCGTTCTGCGGTTAATCTGTCGCCTTCATAAACCTGTTCTCTTGAAAATATCTTCATTAAATTATCTGATTATTGAATTTCTAATTCTTCTGTAAATACGTTGCATTTCTTAAAAGAAAATGGGTTCTGCTTAAGAATATTACAAAAAAATAGTTTTAGTTTTTTTATTAGTCTAAATGTAATACTTTTGGCTTGTATTATCATAGCTTTTATGAACCATTTAGACCAAAATAGAAGATTTACACAGGCTCTTTTAACTAAAGGAGCAACTTCTTTTATTGGTACTACTACAACTACTACCCTTTGGGGTTGTTAATTATATATACTTCAGGCTATCTTTGTGATTTTAGAAAAGGATCACAACTCAAAAAATATATTTTCAATTATCAATTCATTAAACAATGCAAGTTTTAAAATTTGGAGGAACTTCCGTAGGTTCTTCAAAAAATATAAATAACGTCATAAATATCTTAGAAGATTATTCTAAAAACGACGCTGTGATCTGCGTAGTTTCTGCCGTTGGAGGCATTACAGATAAATTGCTCCTGGCGGGAAAATTAGCCCAAAATAAAGATTCGGAGTTTTTAGAGGTTTTTAATACTATAAAAGATATTCATTTAAATATTGTCAACGAACTAATCCCGGGCAATAACGAAACTGTTATCGACTTTGTTAACAAACGATTAGACGAACTAAAAAGCTTATTGGATGGGATTTATTTAATAAACGAACTATCACCTAAAACATCTGATAAATTAGTAGGCTTTGGAGAGTTATTATCCTCATTTATCATCGCAGAAACCATGAAGAACAGGGGGATGTCCGCAGAACGCAAAAACTCCCAGGAGCTTGTTATAACAAACTCTAATTTCACAAAAGCAGAAGTAAATTACAACATTACCAATAAGAATATAAAAGACTATTTTAAGGCTGCCAATCAGCAAATCACTATCCTTCCCGGGTTTGTGTCAACCTCTGTGAACGGTGAACAAACCACTTTAGGTCGTGGTGGTTCTGATTTCACGGCTGCCATCATAGCAGCGGCTTTAAAAGTGGAGCAATTACAGATCTGGACAGATGTAAGCGGTATGTTCACTACCAATCCAAAAATAGTAAAACATGCCTATCCTATAAAAGCGATTTCGTATCAGGAAGCTATGGAATTGTCCCATTTTGGAGCCAAAGTATTGTACCCTCCAACAGTGCAACCGGTTTTAGATCTTGAAATCCCTATTCATATTAAAAACACACTGGAACCGGAAGCTGTAGGAACGATCATTTCCAATGATGCTGTAAACTCAAACAAACCCGTAAAGGGTATCAGTAATATCGGAAATATTGCTTTATTGACACTGGAAGGTAGTGGCATGATAGGTATTCCCGGATTTTCAAAACGATTATTTGAAACGCTATCCCAGGAGAAGATCAACATCATTTTGATCACGCAGGCATCATCAGAGCATTCTATTTGTTTGGGTATTGACGCTAAAGATGCCGAAGCCGCTAAAGAAGCTATTGATGCTACTTTTGAAAACGAAATTGCTCTTAATAAAATTGACCCGATCATTGTTGAGGACAAGTTATCCATAGTAGCGCTTGTTGGCGACAATATGAAAAACCATCAGGGTATTAGCGGTAAACTGTTTAGTGCTCTGGGAAAAAATAACGTGAACGTGAGAGCTATAGCACAAGGCGCTTCTGAAAAGAACATCTCAGTTGTTATAGCTGAAAATGATGTTAAGAAGGCATTAAACGTATTGCATGAGCAGTTTTTTGAATCAAAGACCAAGCAACTCAATGTGTTTATTACAGGAGTTGGTAATGTTGGGGAGCGTTTAGTTGAGCAAATAAAGCAACAACGCAAATATTTAAAGGAGAACCTTAAGATCAATTTACGTGTTATTGGATTATCAAATTCCAGAAAAATGGTTTTTGATGAAAATGGTATTGATCTGAAATCATGGAAAGACCGGTTAGCGGATGGTGAACAGGCTTCTTTGCAGGGCTTTTTTGAGAATGCTAAAGCATTGAATTTACGCAACAGTATTTTTATAGATGTAACAGCTAATAAAGAGGTAGCCGACTTGTACCCGCAATATTTGCGTGAAAGTATATCGGTAGTAGCATGTAACAAAATAGCCTGCTCAAGTGATTATATCGATTATAAAGAGTTAAAGCGTTTATCTCTTAAATACAATGCCCCTTTCTTATTTGAAACCAATGTAGGAGCCGGTTTACCGGTAATAGACACTTTGAGTAACTTAATTGCCTCAGGCGATAAGGTGAATTCAATTCAAGCTGTATTATCAGGAAGTCTAAACTTTGTTTTTAATAACTTCAACGATTCAACCAAGTTTTACGATATTGTGAAACAAGCTGCTGCTGAAGGCTATACGGAGCCGGATCCAAGAATTGACCTTAGTGGTGTGGATGTAGCCAGAAAAATATTGATCTTGGCCAGGGAAAGTGGTGTGGAAATGAATTTGGAAGATATTGAAAATACCTCCTTCCTTTCCGATTCAGGATTGAAAAGTGACTCTGTTGATGATTTTTACCAAACCTTAGTTGAAGATGAAGCGCACTATCAAAATTTATATGCTTCAGCAAAATCCAAAGAGTGTCAGTTGAAGTATGTAGCCAAATTTGATAATGGCAAGGCCAGTGTAGGTTTACAGGAAATACCGGTTGGCCATCCGTTCTATAACCTGGAAGGAAAAGACAATATTGTGATGTTCTATACGGATCGTTATCCGGAACAACCTATGATTATAAAAGGTGCCGGAGCGGGTGCTGATGTAACTGCTTCTGGATTGTTTGCAGATATTATTAGATTAGGAAATGATTAAAAAGACACAAGAATATAGAAACAAGAATAAAGACGGCCACCAAAAAGTCTTTTCTCTTTTATCTATTTTCTTTTTTCTATGAAAAAATGGAATTACACGAAGAAAGTTCTTGTTTTTGCTCTAGTGCGGCCGAGAACTATTTAATAGAAAAAATGAACGAAATAAGACTATTTTCTCCGGCTACCGTCGCCAATGTATCCTGCGGATTTGACGTTATGGGGTTTTGCCTCGATAGTGTTGGAGATGAGATGGTGATTAGAAAGACCGATAAAAAAGGGATTCGTATCACTCATATTGAAGGTTTTGATTTGCCATATGAAACCGAAAAAAATGTTTCCGGAGTATCGGCTTTAGCCATGTATGATGCTATTGACGTGGATTTTGGTTTCGAGATTGAGATCTATAAAAAGATTAAACCGGGCAGTGGTATTGGTAGTAGTGCAGCCAGTGCCGTTGGCAGTGTTTTTGGTATGAATGAGCTTTTAGGCAGGCCCTTTACCAAAACCCAATTAACAGAATTTGCTATTAAAGGTGAGGCTTTAGCCAGTAAATGTGAACATGCCGATAATTTGGCCCCGGCTATCTTTGGAGGTTTTGCATTGGTAAAAAGCGTCTCACCGTTGGAGATTTTAGAAATCCCTGCTCCTGATGATTTATATGCTACGATTATTCATCCTCAGATCGAAATAAAAACCGCTGAATCAAGAGCCCTTTTACCAAAAGAAGTAGCACTTGAAGATGCTATTACCCAATGGGCCAATTTTGGAAGTTTAGTCCATGGCTTGCATACCGGTGATTTTGAAGTTATTAAAAAGTCTTTGCATGATGTAATAGTAGAACCCCATAGAAGCAGGTTAATTCCGTACTTTGATGACGTAACCAAAGCTGCTATTGATGCCGGTGCCTTAGGTTCCGGAATTTCAGGCTCGGGACCTTCAATTTTTTCATTAAGTAAAGGAGAAGAAACTGCTATAGATGTGAAAGATGCTATAGAAAAAATATATTCTAAGACTGGTATTGAATTCGATATGCATGTATCAAAAATTAATACTCAAGGAATTAAAATTCTTTAAAGGACCAAAGACCTATGACCAAAGACCAAAATGATAAAATTGGAAAGTTTAAGTTTGAGAAACTCACAATTTGGCAAAAAGCGATGGACTTTGGAGAGGAGATTGATAAAATGGCAGATTCTTTCCCCGATAAGGAAAAGTTCAATTTATCCAGTCAAATAAGGAAAGCTTCTGATTCCGTCGCTCTAAATATATCTGAAGGCTCAATTGGCCAATCGAACCCTGAGCAAAAGAAATTTATAGGGTATGCCATCCGTTCATTAGCCGAAGTTGTAACCTGTCTATTCAAAGCACAAAAAAGAAACTATATATCTAAAGACGAGTTTTTCAGATTTTACAATGAGTCTTTTAGTCTAATGAACATGATTTAGAAAAAACATAAAATAACAATTATAAAACCATTGGGCTATGTTCCTTCTTTGGTCTTCGGTCCTCGGTCAATGGTCATAAAATAAAACCAATGAATTACTACTCTCTAAACAAACAAGCCCCGGATTCAACGTTTGAGAATGCTGTTGTAAAAGGATTAGCCCCGGATAAAGGCTTGTACTTTCCGGAAAGTATTACACCTTTAAATGCAGATTTCTTTAAGAATATTGATAGTTTATCAAACACCGAAATCGCTTTTGAAGCCATTAAACAATTTGTGTCTCCAGAAATTCCCGAAGCGGTTTTAAAGACCATTGTTGAAGAAACGCTGTCATTTGATTTTCCTGTAGTACAACTTAATGAAAACATTTCGACTTTAGAACTGTTTCATGGGCCAACGATGGCTTTTAAAGACGTAGGAGCTCGTTTCATGGCGCGCTGTTTAGGGTATTTCAACAAGGATAACGACAATGAAGTCACCGTATTAGTTGCTACCTCCGGAGATACCGGCGGTGCGGTTGCGAATGGATTTCTAGGAGTAAAAGGCGTAAACGTGGTTATACTCTACCCTAGCGGAAAAGTGAGTGATATTCAGGAAAAGCAGTTAACTACATTAGGACAAAATATTAAGGCCTTAGAGGTTAATGGTACTTTTGACGATTGTCAGGCCATGGTCAAAACCACTTTTTTGGATGAAGACCTGACTAACCAAATGCAGTTAACGTCTGCCAACTCTATCAATGTGGCACGATGGTTACCGCAATTGTTCTACTTTATGTTTGCTTACAAGCAACTTCATAAAAAGTACGATAATATAGTTTTCTCCGTGCCAAGTGGAAACTTTGGAAACATTTGTGCCGGAATGATGGCGCAACAATTGGGCTTGCCTATAAAGCATTTTGTGGCTTCAAACAATGTAAACAACGTGGTAACACGTTATTTGCAGTCTCAATTATACGAACCAAAGCCATCTATTCAAACTATAAGTAATGCTATGGATGTAGGCGCTCCCAGTAACTTTATTCGTATCCAGGAGATTTACAAGAATCAATTCGACAATCTAAAGAAAAATGTGTCTTCATACAGCTTTACAGACGATGAGACCAAAGAAGCTATGTTAGAGATGCATAATGAATTTAACTATGTAGCGGACCCACATGGTGCTGTTGGCTATTTGGGAAGCCAGGAATATCTAAAAGAAAACCCGGAGGCTCATTGCGTGTTTTTAGAAACGGCTCACCCCACCAAGTTTTTAGATGTGGTTGAAGAAGTTATCAAAAAAGAACAGCCGTTACCGGAGCAAATTCAGGAAGTCATGGGTAAAGAAAAGGTATCGGTTGTTATTTCTACTTATGAGGATCTGAAATCATTTTTACTGAACTAAAAGATTCAACTATAATTTTAATCCCTTGAGTCGTTTACGGTGTAAGGGCTTTTTTTATTAGCCTACAAAACACTTTTACTGTCATATACTAAAACCTTATTCCATAAATGTTCATGGTTTTTAACAAATTCCAAATGAATAGGATGATTTTGATAAATGGCTTCATTTTCTTCATTGGCAAATATTAACATTTCTGTCACTGAAAAACTACTGTCCACTACGCCTCTTTCTTCTGTTGACGCCGGAACACCAACATGTATATCATTTACCTGTTCAATAGCCCCCAAGGTTTTAATACCATCTATTAGTTGTTGTCTGTCTTCTAAGGAGTCTGGCTGTTTTAACCAGAAAAACACATGATGTACTATCGGTCCCATTTTATTTTTTCCACTAAAATAGAAAGATTTTCCACGTTTTTAGTTTCTAACAGGTCTAATTTAATTGTTGAATATTTAATATAACTTCTTCAAAAGGAATCTTACGAATTTATGTACTTTTGTTCCGCAAAATTTAAAATTCAATAAGTAAATATGAAAAATACCGCTTTATCTGCAACTCATGAAGCATTAGGGGCTAAAATGGTGCCTTTTGCAGGCTTTAATATGCCGGTACAATATGAAGGTGTAAATGTGGAACACGAAACTGTTAGAAACGCAGTGGGCGTATTTGATGTATCCCATATGGGGGAGTTTTTAATTGAAGGGGAACATGCTTTGGATTTAATTCAGAAAGTAAGTAGCAATGATGCGTCTAAATTAACTATCGGTAAAGCGCAATATAGTTGCATGCCTAATGAAACCGGTGGTATTATTGATGATTTGATCATTTATCGGGTTAAAGAACAAACCTATTTATTAGTGGTTAACGCCAGTAATATTGAAAAGGATTGGAACTGGATTCAATCAAAAAATGATGTGGGTGCTACCATACGGGATTTAAGTGATGATTATTCCTTACTTGCCGTTCAAGGGCCTAAAGCTGTTGAAGCCATGCAAAGTCTGAGTAGTCATGATTTGGCCGCTATTAAGTTTTACAATTTTATTGTTGGTGATTTTGCAGGTATTGAACATGTCATCATTTCAGCAACAGGTTATACCGGAAGCGGAGGCTTTGAAATTTACTGTAAGAACAGTGAAGTAAAACAAATTTGGGATAAGGTTTTTGAAGCTGGAGCCGATTTTGGCATTAAACCCATTGGATTGGCCGCTCGTGACACCTTGCGTTTAGAAATGGGGTACTGTTTATATGGCAACGATATTGATGATACCACATCACCTATTGAAGCCGGTTTAGGTTGGATCACTAAATTCACTAAAGCATTTACAAATTCTCAGGCCCTGGAGGATGAAAAACATCGCGGACCGGAACGCAAGCTTGTTGCATTTGAACTGGACGAGCGTGGTATTCCAAGACAAGGTTATGATATTGTTGATAGCAATGGCACCAAAATAGGCCATATAACCTCCGGCACCATGTCCCCCAGCCTTGGTAAAGGTATAGGTTTAGGGTATATTCCCATAATTTTTTCAGAAATCGGCAGCAAGATAAATATTCAAATCAGAAAAAAAACAATTCCTGCAACAGTAGTAAAATTACCATTTTATAAGGGGTAACAATGAACTATCAGTCCATTTTAAATGATATACATGATCATGTGGTTTCTGTTGAAGACAAAGGAACCGTGGCTTCCTATATCCCGGAATTGGCGCATGTAAATATCAATAATTTTGGCCTGCATTTAAGAACAAAAGACGAGCAAGAGTATGGTGTTGGACATTACAATACACCTTTTTCTATTCAAAGTATTTCTAAGGTTTTAGCCCTTGCCCTGGCAGCTTCAAAAGAAGGAAGTAGCATTTTGAACAGATTAGGAGTTGAACCTTCCGGACACCCTTTTAATCAATTAGCACTTTTAGAAATTGAAAACGGTATTCCCAGAAACCCGTTTATAAATTCAGGAGCCATTGTGGTTGCAGACGTTTTGGTATCGCTATTTGACAACCCCAAAGAACATTTTTTAAATTATGTTAGAGATCTGGCCGGTGATGACAATATAAATTACAACATGGATATAGCCCGTTCTGAAAAAGAAACAGGGTTTAGAAACTATGCGGCAGCTAACCTGCTAAAATCCTTTGGTAATCTTAATAATCCTGTTGATGATGTCCTGGAATGCTATTTTATGCAATGTGCATTGGAAATGACCTGTACTCAAATTACCAGGTCATTTCATATGTTTGCCAATAAAGGAAAATGCCTGTTAGAAAAAGTTCGGTTAACAGAACAACAAGTAAAACGTATCAATGCTATTATGCTAACCTGTGGTTTTTATGATGAAGCGGGCGAATTTGCTTTTGAGGTCGGACTTCCCGGAAAAAGTGGTGTTGGGGGTGGTATTGTGGCGCTTTTACCAGATAATTATGTCATTACCACCTGGGCACCAGGACTTAATAAAAAAGGAAATTCTAAATTAGGTATGCTGGCCCTGGAACAGTTTACCACCAAAACCCAACTTTCAATTTTCTAGGTGTATTCTAGCTTAGGTGAGGTATGATAAAACGAGAAAGCAAGCATAGAATATTAATACTGGGCGCCAGCGGATTCCTGGGGAATGCTATATACAGAGAGCTTTGCTCCTACTTCAAAACGTTTGGCACCTACAGGACACCCTGCAAACAATTTGAAAAGAATAATAACTTTTTTCATTATGATTTTGAAGAGGATGATGTTTATGAAATTTTGGACATCGTAAAGCCCACTATTATTGTTTCCGCACTCCGGGGTGATTTTTCAAAACAGGTCATGTTACATCAACATTTGGCGGAATACATATTTTCAAAAAAGATCAAACTTATCTTTTTATCATCCGCCAATGTCTTTGACGCTTATAGTAAATACCCGAGTTATGAAGATGACAAAACCCTAAGTAACAGCATTTACGGTCACTTTAAAATAAAAATAGAAAACACCTTACTGAGGTTACCTAAAAAGCAGGTGGCCATTTTAAGATTGCCTATGGTGTTTGGGTCACAATCCCCAAGAGTACAGGAAATTCTTAAAAATATAAAGGATAAAGAACCTGTGGAAGTGTTCCCAAACCTGGTAATGAATGTTACTAATGATGATAAACTAACACAGCAGATCCATTATATTATCAATAGAAATAAATGGGGTATTTTTCATTTGGGTAGTAATGATTTAGTCCATCACGATGACTTTATCAAAGAAATTGTTACAGAACTCACTAATGAAAAAGCTATATATAAGCGGGTTTACACTACAAATGATGAACGCTATCTGGCCGTATTACCTAAAACCAATAAGCTTCCCAAACATTTACAAGTTGTAAGTACCAATATTCTGGAAGCGTTAAAAATTAATTGATTCATAGGGTAATATTCGTTATTTTTAATTACTGTTAATCTTAAAAAACACGATACCAAAATGAGCAAATTATCAGAACAGGATATTGAGAAAAAATTATTGCACTACCCGGATTGGGAATACTTTGATAACGCTATTCATGCCGAATTTGAATTTGACAATTTCAGGGATTGCTTTAGTGCCATGAGTAGAATTGCCTTTGAATGCGAAGCACTTAATCATCATCCAAACTGGAGTAATGTTTATAATATACTTACTATTTCGCTTTCAACGCATGATGCCGGAGGCGTTACCGACAAAGACTTCGAACTGGTAGATGCTATTGAAACTATAGTAGAGCCCATAGAGTAACAAATAGCAGATTGTCATAGCCAAAACTATTAAATGGTGGTTATTGAAAGTTATACCTGTAACTTTTTCAGGAACTTTCATATCTGCTTACTTTTTATATTTTTGCGTTTATATTTTCAAATAACAACAAATAACTTTATAAATTATGGGAAGAGCTTTTGAGTTTAGAAAAGCAAGAAAAATGAAACGTTGGTCGGCCATGAGTAAAGCCTTTACACGTATTGGTAAAGATATTGTAATGGCTGTAAAAGAAGGTGGTCCCGATCCGGATAGCAATTCCCGTTTAAGAGCGGTTATACAGAACGCCAAGTCCGTAAATATGCCTAAGGACAATATTGAGCGTGCCATAAAACGTGCTTCTGATAAAAGTCAGGGGGATTATAAAGAAGTTATTTTTGAAGGCTATGCACCTCACGGCATTGCCATTTTAGTTGAAACGGCTACCGATAATAATACACGTACTGTGGCCAATGTGCGTAGTTATTTTAATAAATGTGATGGTAGTTTAGGCACTTCCGGTTCTGTGGTCTTTATGTTTGATCATACTTGTAACTTTAGAATCAATGGTGAAGGATTGGATCCGGAAGAAATCGAACTTGAATTTATAGATTACGGCGCTGAAGAAGTTTTTGTTGATGATGACGGTATTTTAATTTATGCGCCGTTTGAAAGCTTTGGAGCTATTCAGGCCGAATTAGAATCCAGGGACGTTGAAATTTTGTCATCAGGCTTTGAACGTATTCCTCAGGTTACCAAACAACTAAACCCTGAGCAAGCTGCCGATGTTGAAAAGCTTTTAGAGAAGCTTGAGGAAGATGATGATGTACAGAATGTATATCATACCATGCAAGAACTTACCGAATAGCAATCCTCTTTAATTTAATCTTTCAGAAATGTCCAACGCCTCTAAAACAAATAAAACAATTAAATGGGGCATTATCGGATGTGGTAATGTTACCGAAGTAAAAAGTGGGCCGGCATACAAACTAACTGAAGGTTTTGAATTAGTGGCTGTCATGAGACGTGATGAAGCTAAAGTCAGAAACTATGCAGAACGCCACCAGATTAAAAAACACTACACGGATGCAGATGCATTAATCAATGATCCTGAAGTAGATGCCATATATATTACCACCCCTCCGGACAGCCATAAATACTACGCTTTAAAAGTGGCAGAAGCCGGAAAAATTTGTTGTATTGAAAAACCAATGACCTCTTCGTATGACGATAGCTTAGCAATCTATAAAACGTTTAAAGAAAAAGAGCTTCCGCTATTTGTAGCATATTACAGGCGCTCTTTAACACGCTTTAAAAAGGTCAAAACCTGGTTGGACGATGGCCTTATTGGAGCGGTTCGACACATCAGTTGGCATCTGAGTAAACCCGCCAGTGATTTAGACAAATCAAAAGCTTACAATTGGAGAACTGATGCCCATGTAGCTCCGGGAGGCTATTTTGATGATCTGGCAAGCCACGGATTGGATCTGTTTTCTTATTTATTAGGCGATATTAAAGATGCTAAAGGGTTTTGCATCAACCAACAAGGTTTGTACAGCGCTATGGATGCCGTAACCGCCAGTTGGATCCATGAAAACGGCATCACCGGTTCCGGTACCTGGAATTTTGGATCGGATAACCATTTAGATGAGGTAACTATTTACGGTAATAAAGGACATATTGAATTTGCTGTTTTTCATGATAAACCTCTAATGCTTAATACTGAAACTAAAAATGAATCTATCCTGATTGAAAACCCCAAGCATATTCAACAGTATCATGTTGAAGGTATGCGGGATGAGCTCATTTATAAAAACTATACACACCCTTCTACCGGAGCATCTGCCCTGCATACTAATTGGGTCATGGATAAAATTTTAGGAAAACTATAGTTTGGAGTTATAAAAAACTGCACTTTAACATTTTATTGTAACAATTTTAATAAGGTTTATTTAATTTAGCTATCATTTTTTAAAAAAATGATTAATTCTTATTTAAAATTAACTTAAATCTTATGAATCTCACATTAAAAAAATCAGTTAAATTCATTTTATCTGCTTTAATGCTGGTGGTTTTCTTTGCGCCTCAAAACATGACCGCACAAAGAAAAAATAAAAAGAAGAAAGATGACCTGACTGCTGTAGCTCCAAAACCAAAAACTCCTAAGGAAAAAACCATAGCAGATCTTGTAAAAACAAGTAAAAAACTAGAGGGCCTTTTTACCATTTATCAGGATACTGTAAACGGCTCACTTCAAATGCTTATTTCGGAAGATCAGATTGGTAAAGAGTACATTCATTTTAGTCAGATAGCTGACGGCGTTATGGATGCAGGAAGAACAAACCGGGGCTCTTACCGGGGCTCTAAAATCTTTAAGATTGAAAGATACTTTGATAAAATTGAGTTTGTAACACAAAATACGTCGTTTTATTACGATCCGGACAACCCTATTTCAAAATCTGAAAATGCTAACATAAGTCAGGGGAATATGGCCAGTATAAAAGTTGAAGCTCATGATGCCAAGAAAGGATTGTACCTTATCAAAGCCAACGATTTGTTCTTAAAGGAAACATTTTCCAGAATTAAGCCGCCTTCAAGGCCCGGAAGTTCTCCCACGTCCTTCAAACTTGGTGGTTTGGATAAAAATAAAACAAAAATTAACAGTATAAAGAACTACCCGGAAAACACCAATCTAAAAATTGAATATGTATTTTCAAACCCTTCTGTTTTAAGTCGTGGCTCTAATGCTTTGGCTGATGCCAGAAACGTCAGTATTAAGGTGTTTCACAGTTTAATAGCTATGCCGGATAACGATTATGAGCCGAGGTATGACGACCCGAGAGTTGGTTTTTTTACCACTCAGGTAGATGATCAGACGTCTACATCATCAACACCTTACAGAGATTTAGTGCACCGTTGGAACTTAAAAAAGAAAGACCCTGATGCTGCTATTTCAGAACCTGTTGAACCCATAATCTGGTGGATGGAAAACTCTACTCCTCATGAATGGAGAGAAACCATAAAAGCCGGTGTTTTACAATGGAACAAGGCGTTTGAAAAAGCCGGTTTTAAAAATGCCATGGTGGTTAAGCAACAACCGGATGATGCCAATTGGGATGCAGGTGATATTCGTTATAATGTGTTACGCTGGACCTCCTCGCCTCAACCGCCATTTGGTGGCTATGGTCCTAGTTTTGTGAACCCAAGGACGGGACAGATCTTAGGGGCCGATATCATGTTGGAATACGTTCACTTCACTAACAGAGTTCTATATGATAAAGTTTATAATCTGGCCGATGTTCAGGAGCCTTTTGAAAATGGAAAGGCGCATGAGGATCATGCTCATAACTTCTGTTCTTTTGGAAACGCGGTACATCAGGACATGATGTTCGCAAGTGCAGTAGCTTTCGCAACAGGTGCTTCAGACCTTGAAATGAAGCGTATTAAAAAAGAATCCATGACCGCTTTAATCATGCATGAAATTGGGCATACACTAGGTTTAAACCACAATATGAAAGCCAGTCAGTTGTTTTCACCTGAAGAACTTGCCAATCCTGAATTTATTGAAGGAAAATGTCTTACCGGATCGGTTATGGATTATGCCACTTTAAATATTACCAAAGACAGAAGTAAACAAGGGCAATATGACGATGTAGCTGTTGGGCCTTATGATGTTTGGGCCATTCAGTTTGGATACACGCCATTTAAGTCTGATGACGAAAAAGAAACCCTATTGAACAGATCTACAGAACCTGAATTGATCTTTGGAAATGATGCTGATGATATGCGTTCTCCCGGTAAAGCCATAGACCCAAGAGTCATGGTACACGACCAGTCAAGTGATGCAATACAATATGCTGTTGACCGAATTGAACTGGCCAATAATTTGATGAAAACAGCTAAAGAAAAATTTATTGAAGACGGTAAATCTTATGAAGAATTAAGACGTATTTATGGCCTATTGAGTAGTCAAAGAGGTGGTGCAGCTAACATAATCTCCAGGTATATAGGCGGTGTATACGTAGACAGGGCTATGGCGGGACAAAAAGGTGGCACACAACCTTACACTCCGGTTAGTTTGAGTGATCAAAAGCGAGCCATGAAAGCCTTGAAGGATTATGTGTTTGCCCCCAATGCCTTTAACGCGCCAAAAGAGCTGTATAATTATTTAGCCATGCAAAGACGTGGTTTTGATTTTGGCAGAGAGCCTGAAGATCCAAAAATCCATAACCAGGTGTTATCCTATCAAAAGAATGTTTTAAGTCACTTGCTGCATCCAAATACTTTACAACGTATTACTGATTCTGAACTTTATGGAAACCAATATAAACTATCCCAGTTCATGAGTGATCTAAATGCTGCTGTTTTTAATACGGATATTTATGGTAATGTTAATTCGTTCAGACAAAATTTACAGCTTGAGTATACCAACAGGCTAATTGGTATGCTAACCGGTAAACAAAAAGACAGGTTTACCTATAATTCAAAATCTATGGCCTTGTATAATTTAAAGCGCATCAGAACCATGGCTGGCCCGTCCGGCAATACAGCCTCCAGGGCACATAAGCAACATTTAAGAACTTTGATAGACAATGCTTTAACGGAAATAAAATAAAGCAGCCATAATATAACAGCATAAAAAAAAGCTATTTCATTGAAATAGCTTTTTTGCTTTTAGTGTATTAGTCGATGTTTCTTTTTAGTGACAAAACTTGTTTACTTTATGTTTCATGTACTAGTACACTAATTATATATTCAATTTCTGTGCCATTCTTTACACGGAAGGAAAATATTTTAAGAATATTCGGGAATTCTTCCTTTGACACCTTTGTAAAAATTACGCATAAATTCAAAATCGGTTTTCACATCATCCGTAGGGTAAAACGGCTCTGAGATCTTATTTTGTTTGTTTTCAAAATCCAGTGTGAACATAATAATAGGTACTTTCGCTTCTTTGGCGATATAATAAAACCCTGTTCTCCAGTTTTTTACCTTTCTTCTTGTGCCTTCAGGAGCCATAGCCATTCTGAATTCTTCTCGTTCGTTAAATATTTTTGCAATAGCCTTTACCTTATTTTCATTTGAAAATCTGTTTACCGGGGCACCTCCCAAAGCCCTAAAGAACCATCCATAAGGAAACCTGAATAAACTTTTTTTACCAACAAAATTTGTTCTAACCCCTAAAACGGCACGTAATAAGACACCAATGTAAAAGTCGTGCCAACTGGTATGAGGAACGGCAATAATGACCGCCTTTTTGATCTCGTCTTTAGATAAATTTACGTTACCGGTAACTTTCCATCCAAGCAGTTTAAAATAGATAAATTTGGCTAACCATCGCATATTACATTTTTTGGTATAGCTCTTTTAGTTTTTTTCGAGTCATTATTTTTTCCCAGTTTTTCCCCAATGCATTTTCCCAAAGTGGGACCAGGTCTAAAGCAACATCTATCATGATATCGAACTCTTTGTCACTTAAATCGGCACAAATGCCGGCAGGTAAAACAATATTGTGTTTTTCTTTCATGGCTTTAAAAAGCTTTACCCCTTCCGGATAAAACGCTTCTAAATGATCAAAAACAATACAATTACCTATCCCATGTTTAGTACCAAGTAAATACGACAGGCCATAGCTCATAGCATGGGCAATACCTACCTGAGAGTAAACAATACTCATGCCTCCGTGCCAGGAGGCCATCATCAGCTTTTCCTGTGATTGGGCTTTTGATAACCTGCCTTCAAAGAAAACTTCTTTGCAAAGGGATAGTGCCATGTCACCATAACTCTGACTGAACGCATTTAAATAGGTTCCGTTTAACGACTCAATGCAATGAATATAGCAATCCATTCCTGTATAAAACCACTGGTCTTTAGGAACATTTTTTGTGAGTTCCGAATCTAAAATAACCTGATCAAAGGGTGTGAAATCCGAATTTATCCCCAGTTTTCTACTAGGACCTGTAAGCACTGTAGTTCTTGAGACTTCAGCACCGGTACCTGAAATTGTTGGAATACCTACATGGTACACCCCTGCATTTTTAACTAAATCCCAACCTTGATAGTCTTTGGCTTGACCATCATTGGTCAGCATGATCGAAACCGCCTTTGCCAAATCTAACAAGGTGCCGCCTCCAATGCCTATAATACCAGATGGCCTTTCCTTGGCATTTAATATAATATCCTCTACTAAAGCGTCAACCTGCTCTGTTTTAGGTTCTTCATCGGCTGACACATATATAATTTTATCGTCATAAGATATTGGAATTCTTGGCGTTAACCACGAATTAGCTTTAAAAACATCATCTACTAAAAATATAAACGGAGCATTTATACTCAAGCGTTTTGGGGCTAAAATATCGCTTAACTGATTGAAACTACCTCTGCCAAAAATAACCCTTGGCACCATGGGAAAGTTTTTATAACTCATGTATTATGTTTTCTTTTTCGAAGTGTAAAAATAATACTATTTTAAATCTTACCGGTTTAAATATTGTTGAAATTTCTTAGAAAATAATCCTATATGGTATCCGTCAACCAAAGCATGGTTCACACTGATAGAAACATTCATACTTAATTCATCTCCTATTTTAGCAGCTTTACTAAAAGACAGTTTAGGAACGGAATCCATCACGCCTGAAACCGGCTCTTTATGTCCTGTATAATGTAACCAGGGCATGGCCGAACAATGAATGCAATCCAATCCGTTTTTAGGAGGAAATAAATCAACCGAATTTTGAATTCGTTTCTTTTCTGCTTCTATATTTTTAATAAATACATTCAGGTCTTCATCAAAATCTATAAACGAAAACCCATAGGTGTTATCTTCTCTCATGATAGTTGCCGACGCATGAATAACCTCGTATTCAACCACATTATTGTTCTCAATTCTATATTTTAGGTTTTCCACTGCATTGATGGCTTGCATACAGTTGTGTAAATACTTTGCAAAAAAACTGACACCATTTTTTTTAGAGAAATTATAGGCTTTAGTTACATCAAAAGGTATTGTAATGGCGAAATACGGGTCTTTTAAACTGCAAAAATGCTCGTAATGTGCTTTTCTGTTCCAGGAATTTATATCAATAACCTTCACTAATCTAAAATATTTAATAACTCTCTTAAAGAACCAATAGTCTTATATGATTTTCCGTTCGTTTCACTTTCACTAACCTGTTCATGTGCCCAGGTTGTATGAAACGGTACGTGAATGGCATTAGCTTTTAGATTGACCAATGGCAACACATCAGATTTAAGCGAATTTCCTATCATTAAAAATTCTGAAGGCTCAACATCCAAATGCCCTAATAATTTAGAGTAATTAGCTTCTTTTTTATCGCTTAACACTTCTATATGGTGGAAATAATCAGTTAATCCGGACTTTTCCAATTTTCGTTCCTGGTCTAGCAGATCGCCTTTGGTAGCTAAAATCAATTTGTATTTTTTTGACAATGCTTTTAAAACCTCTTCTACCCCATCCAGTAACTCCACAGGTTTATTAAGCATGTTTTTACCAATGTTTAATATACTTTCAATAGTTTTATGAGACACATTATAATTGGAAAGTTCCAATGCCGATTGTACCATTGATAATACAAATGCTTTTACCCCATAGCCATAAAGTTCCAGGTTATCCATTTCCGTTTTGAATAACTCCTGATCTATTTTGTTAGGCGTCTCATAATCTGATAACAATCTGCCAAACGCCTCTTCCGCTTCCCTAAAATAGGTTTCGTTTACCCAAAGTGTATCATCGGCATCAAAACCAATAACTTTTATGTTTTTGTAATCGTTCATTGATCTAAACTTTATTAAGCGTTACTGAAACAGGTTCAGCATTAGTTATTGCCAAGCTTTTTTGGCACGTTCCAGGTCTTCAGGGGTGTCAATTTCAATACCCTGCACATCAGTTTCTACCATTTTTATTCTTTTACCATATTCCAAATACCGTAATTGCTCCAACTTTTCCGAGGCTTCCAAGGTCAGCATGGGTAAATGATAGAAATCCAAAATAGCTTGTTTTCTAAAGGCATAGACACCTTTATGCTTATAATACTTTACAGCCACACTTTTATCACGAGGATACGGGATTGGGCTTCGCGAAAAGTACAATGCAAAATCAAACTTATCTATTATAACCTTTACCGTATTGGGGTTGTTGATTTCATCAACATCCGTAATATGAACCATTAATGATGCTAAATCAACCGCCTTTGTGTCATCTTCCTTAAACACATTGATTAGTTTTGAAAGCGATTCCTTATCTGTGAAAGGTTCGTCTCCCTGGACATTAATTACAACATCAACCTCCATATTTTCGACGGCTTCGGCTATTCTGTCACTGCCACAATCATGTTCTTTAATGCTCATGATGGCTTTGCCGCCATTATTCACTATCTCATCGTAAATAATATCACTATCGGTCACCACAAAGACATCATCAAATAAATTAGTTGCTACAGTTGCCTCGTAAGTTCTTAAAATCACCGACTTACCATTAAGATCTTGCATTAGTTTTCCGGGAAAGCGAGAGGCACTATAACGTGCAGGAATCATTGAAATTATCTTCATAAACCAATTAGTCAATTCTGTATCAAAAGTACATGATTTTTTTCATTTAGAAATTTTTAAAAACCCAAATGAAAAAATTTCATGGACTCAACTAGTACTTGTAGAGCTAGGACAAAATTTTGTGTTCGTTGAGACGATATTCAGGTTTTGCCAAGGAAAAACACAATGGCTATTTTGGGTTTCAGTTCTTGGATTTCCTAAGCTTTTTATACAATTTGAGAATCATAAAAAATAGTATAAAAACCAATACAACTGCCAAAATTGGCATAAAAATAGATACTACGGACATCACCAAAGAAGTCCCTGTTTCGATTGTAGAAACCACAGGATTTGCGATACCTGCCGTAGTAGCCGTGGAAGCCAGCCTGGTGGTGCTTGATGTTCCGGCAATGGCAGCCGCAGTACCACCACCGGCAATTATAGCCAAAGACCATGTGGTTACCGGATCCAGATCAGCAACGGTTGAAAGCATGATTACAGTACCTGCAATGCCTGCCAGCGGAACCGCAATACTATCTAAAAGATTATCTATATATGGAATAAAATAGGCGCAAATTTCAACCAGTGTTGCTACACCTAAAGTTATTAATGCGGATGTACTGCCTACCCATTGCCAGGATGCATTGAGCTGCCAAATATCAAAATAAGCGGCTAAACTCAAAGCAAATAAAGGTAAAAACACTCTGAAGCCAACGGAAGCAGAGAGCCCAATTCCCAAACAAATACTAATGACGGTTTCCGGTGTCATAGGTTATACATCTTCAAAAAAATCATCTTTAAAGCCAATAAGGTACAATTTTTCTTTGGCTCTTGTAACTGCTGTATAAAGCCAACGTAAATAGTCTTTATCTATGCCGTTTGGTAAATAAGGTTGTTCTACAAAAACGGTATGCCATTGCCCTCCCTGGGATTTATGACAGGTTATGGCATATGAGAATTTAACCTGCAGGGCATTAAAATGTTTACTGCCCTTAATCTTTAAAAACCTTCGGTAATTGCTGCTTTCATTTTCAAAATCTTTGGCCACTTCCTGGTATAAACGATTTGAATCTTCATAAGATAACGAAGGGGTCTCAGCATGTATCGTATCTAAAAGCAAGACGGTTTCAAACGGTCGCATTCTGGGATAATCCACCATTCTGATTTTTACAGTGGCAAATCTGAAACCATATAATGCTTCAATCTTAAAGATCTCCAAAACTTCAATAATATCGCCATTGGCAATAAAGCCGGCTTCGGTGGTCGGTTTGATCCAAAAATAATTATTCTTAACCACCATTAAATAATCACCAGCGGTCAATTCGTTCTCATTGAAAAGGATTCTACTGCGTATTTGTTGGTTATAAAGATTAGCCCGTTTATTACTTCTAACTATGATGGCCGTTTCTTCGTTTCCCAAATCACTGTAGGCTCCATTGATCGCATCCATAATGTCATGGCCATCAATAAGCCTGACAATGTCTTTAAAGCCGTTCAAATCAAATTTAAAATAGTCATGAATACTATTAGATAACGCTTCCCTTAAAACAGTGGCATTAGCTAAAATACCGGAATCGTATTCTTGTCTTACCACTTCATCAAGCTCCATTTTACTAACATCTTTGTTATAATTCAAACGCAATGAATTTTCGTTTAACGCCGGGCTTAAATCCAATTTCACAGGTGGCAATTGGGCCGTGTCACCTATTAAAAGCAATTTGCATTGATGGCCGGAATACACGTATTGCATCAGATCGTCTAACAAAGACCCGTTTTCAAAAAGTTTGGATTCTCCAGGAGTATCCGGGATCATAGAAGCTTCATCTACAATAAAAATGGTGTTTTTATGCTTGTTTGGCTGTAAGACAAATTTAACGCCTCCGCCCTTTTCCTTCTTAGGAAAATAAATCTTCTTATGAATAGTGAACGCTTCTTTTTTTGAGTAATTAGAGATCACTTTAGCTGCTCTTCCGGTTGGAGCCATTAAAACCGCACTTTTTTTAGCCTTCCATAAATTGGTTACAATAGTTCCTATAATAGTAGTTTTCCCGGTACCCGCATATCCTTTTAAAACATATAATGCATTGGATGCTTTGTTGAAAATAAAATCAGATAACTGTTGCAGTACAACCTCTTGCTTAGATGTGGGTTGAAACGGAAATTGCTGTTTTATAAGTGAATAAAATTCTGAAGACGTCATTAAAAATTAAATTATTCAAATATAGAAATGATTTTTATTCACTGGAGGTTTTAACGATTAAAAAAAAATTGTAGATTTGCGAAAGACCTTTGATAACTTTTTAATTAAAAACAACAATGTTAAAATTTATTCTTATTGCAGTTGGTGCTATTGTGTTAGCTTTCGTGTTAGTTAAAGTAGTAGATAAACTTTTACCTTCCAAAGCAAAACCGATATTAACCATAGTTCTTTGGGCGTTAATAGCGTATTTTGGATACGAGACTTACCAATCTATTTATGAACCAATTCAGTTTAATAAGTTAAAGAAAAAGCGTTATGCACAAGTCATTGAGAGTTTAAAGGATATAAGAGATGCACAATTAGCTCATAAAACCGTTACAGGGAAGTTTGCTAAGGACTTTGACGGTTTAATTAAATTTATAGATACGGCAGAGTTCACTATTACACAACGTAGAGACTCCAGTGTTCTTGATGAAGAAATGACAAAACGTTATCAAGTAGACATGTTTAAGGACATTGTTATAATTGACACTTTAGGATTTGAGCCTGTTAAGGATTCTTTATTTAAAAACTCCGATAGGTATAAAACCATGATGAACGTTCCGGTTGGTAAAACCGGTGAAACGTTTAAATTGGAAGCCGGATTCTTAGAGCAAAATGGTATTAATATTCCCGTTTTTGAAGCGTCTGTATTAAAGAATGTTATTTTACACGACCAAAACAGGGACTTGCTGGTTCAGGAAAACCAGGTGGTTTCTGTGGATGGTGTAAATGGTAACGCCTTAAAAGTAGGATCCATGGAAGAAGTTAAAACTATTGGAAACTGGCCAAAAACATATGGCGATAACGAATAGTAATACTGAAAACAAACTAACTAATCAACAACTGTCCATTCAACTTAGTTTGAATGGACTTTCTTTTTGTATTTTACAAAAGGATACAAATACGATCACTGCTTTAAAGCAGATTGAATTTGAAAGAAAGCTAAATCCCCTGGAGCTTTTAGATAAGCTAAAAGGGATATTCCATTCGGAAGCACTGCTTCAAAATAATTTTGATATTGTTTGTGTTATACATGATAATGAACTGTCTACGCTTGTCCCCAGGCCATTATTCAAAGAGGATACGTTAGCAGATTACTTAAAATTTAACTCTAAGATCCTTAAATCTGATTATATCACACATGATGAGGTCTTACTTAGTGAGAGTGTTTGTGTTTATGTACCCTATATAAACATTAACAATTATTTAATCGACAAGTTTGGAGCTTTCACATTTAAACATATATCTACTGTACTAATTGAATCGATCCTTCAATTAGAAAAGAATGCAGAAACTACTAAAGTATATGTAAACGTAAGTGCCGATCATTTTGAACTGATTATTATAGAAAATGCAAAACTCTTGTTTTACAATACTTTTGAGTATACTACAAAGGAAGATTTCATCTACTATATTTTATATACCGCAGAACAATTAAATCTTAATCCGGAAGTATTCAACTTAGTTTTTATTGGTGACATAGACAAGGATGATGAGTTTTATAAGATTGCTTACAGGTATGTAAGACATGTAGACTTTGGAAGTAGAAACGATGCATTCAGGTTTTCGGATTCCCCCAAGTCAACGTATTCAAACTTCGCTTTAATTAAAAGTTTTTAATGCGTATTATATCAGGCACATACAAAAGACGAAAGATAACAGCGCCTAAAAACCTTCCTGTCCGGCCTACGACGGATATGGCCAAAGAATCTTTGTTTAACATCCTGAATAACCTGTATTATTTTGAGGATATTTCAGTTTTAGATCTGTTTGCCGGAACCGGAAACATTAGCTATGAATTTGCCTCCAGAGGAACAGAACAAATAGTCTCAGTGGATCAAAACTTTCACTGTGTAAAGTTTATAAATAAAACGGCTGAAGCCTTTGGTATGCTCATCCAAACCATTAAAAGTGATGTCTTTAAGTTTCTGGAAAAAACGCAAATTAAATCAGATATCATTTTCGCCGACCCACCGTATAGCTTCACTTTGGATCAATTTTCTACTATTTTAGAATTAGTTTTCAATAATGACTTGTTACAGCAAAATGGGGTGTTGATTATTGAGCATTCCAAACACACAGATTTATCAGATTCACCTCACTTTAACTATTCAAAAAGTTACGGAGGCAGTGTGTTTAGTTTTTTTGAATTAACTCAAAGTTAATAACTCCTTTTTAATAATTGTCTTTTTTTCAGTATCTTAGAGTTCTCCCTAAGAGTCCCGGGCTCTATTAGTGCTTCTCTCTCAATTTCGGAAAAGGCATTCTTTTTCTGCATATATGTTTATGGTTACATTGAATTACCAACCTTAAAACCATAAATGAAATGAAACAACTTTTTTTAATCGGGCTTGCACTCTCTCTGTTTGTAGCCTGCCAAAACAAACCCCAACGTTATTTTGCCGAATCTGCCGAAACCGAAACATTGAAAGCCGGAATAAAGGCTTATGAATCCGGTGACTGGGATGCCTGGAAATCTCATTTTGTCGATACCGCAAAAATCTATGTAAACTCTATAAAGCCTGTTGGTTTGGAAGAAAGAGCTGAAGTACTTAAAGGCATGACCAGTGCCATGTCTTCTTATGGTTTTGACCACGAGAAAGAATATATTGAAATGGTGCTAGATAAAGAAGATGAGACCTGGGTGTATTACTGGGCTACGCATAAAGGCACCTTTGCTGCAACAAATAAAGAATTAGCTATACCGGTGCATTTAGCTGTACAGTTTGTCAATGGAAAAATAGTGGAAGAACACATCTATTTTGATGGCACATCAATGAATGCAGAGTTTGCAGCCATAGCTGCAGCTCAGGCTGCTGAAGAAAGCGAAACCTCAGAAAACTAGAATAAAATTAAGTGACTAAATCAAATAAACAACCAAGATTATGAAAACAATTAAAACAACTTTACTGGCAACCCTAACCTTATTGCTAAGTATAACTTATTTACATGCCTGGCAACAGGCGTATCAAGTACATCAGGACAATGTAAAGCCTTCTAAAATTTGGGATTATGAAAAAGTAGCCAAAGAATTTCACGAAGCCTGCGTAGAGCACAATCTTCAAGCTTCCTGGCTTTGTGCTACCATGGATGACATGCGCTATTTATATGTGACGCCCATTGAGAATTTTGCAGATTTAGACAAACGTCCTTTTGCTGATATGGCCAAAGCCATGGGTGACAAATTTGGAGACATGTTTGATCGTTTTGATCAGTGTTATGATTCACATGGCGACTATATAATCCTACTGGATGAGGAATTAACCTATATGCCTGACGGGATTTCCCAAACTCAAGAAGGTCAGGACTACAGGGATTACTTCTTTATTCATTTTAAACCAAAAAATGAAAAGAAACTAAGAGAAGGTATGAAAGCTGTAAAAGAAATGTTTGCAACTAAGGGTTCAAAAAGTTATTATAGAATGTACAGAACCGGATTTGGCAACGTAGACAGCTATTATATGGTAGCCATGTCCAGTAAAGACGCTATTGATTCGGCTACCAAGCAAAAAGCAAATGAAGAATTGTTAGGGCCTGAGCGCTATGACACCTTTAAGAAAGTTATGGATTACGCTTCAAAAGTGGAAGATATGACCGGAGAAATAAGACGTGACTTATCTTACGCTCCTAAAAAAGAATAACCCCGTAGCCAACCATTTTTAACTATAAACCCTTCTTAAAAACTAAGAAGGGTTTATTATGTTTTAAGCAGATATATAAGCCGAATTCTGTACTCAAAAGAGCCCTTATCATTTATCTGAATGCATTGTTGCCAATACACTTTAGCTGCCTACCCTCCAACATCGGGCGTGCTACCCTCAAACGTTGGTTTACGTGACATTGCACCACATAGAGTTTACCTGATTTCACTACAGCATGACCTGTACATACTTTCTGTTGCACTTTTCCTGGTCTCACAACCGGTGGCCGTTAACCACTATATTGCACTACGGTGTTCGGACTTTCCTCCACGCCTAAGGCGTGGTGATAAGGCAATCTACTTAGGTGCAAAGGTACGATAGTAATTCTAATTTGTATTGCTTTTTTGATGTTCCATTTATCCTGAACTTAATTCTGTACAGTTCGTTATCTTTATTCTACATTTCTAACTAATCGAACAAAATTACTGATACGAACGGCATCATTTTGTGGTCCAAAACCTTGTGAATAAGTTGCACTTGTGGGATCTCCGGTTTTTGGATCACTGCGTTGAGCTCCTGCTCCGTGTACATCTATCCAGTTTCCATTTATATATCCCAAAGATCTGCCAAAACTAAAATAGACAGCCTGACTTCCCTGGCTGTGAGATTGGGAGCAAAACGTAGTGTTTGTCCAATAATAAGGATAATCAATAGCTCCTGCTTCATTTGTTATTAGAGAGGCATTGAAAATGGGGTCAATTGCAGCAGTATTTGTAGTAGCTGGTGAACGGCTATAATCAACTATACTGTGTAATTCTTTTGGGTCAGGTAATCTCCAATCGGAATAACCTGCGAACTCATAATTCTCGGCATATGCCAGAGCATCTTTCCAAAGCATGGCCATTCCTGAATCGTTTTGCGTCCACATCAAGCCAGTTGCATTGTCGGTTATGGTTTCATTACCATTATCCAAAAAGTCATTTTGGCCGTATTCTGAATTCCCTCTAACGTAGAGCACATAAAACCGGTTTGCTTCATTAGATTGCATTCCCGGATTAATATCTGTTGGATACCCTTTAATTCTACCATCTGCAAAATTATATCCGAACATGGTTCTATCGCCATTCATGGTTGTACTAACGTAAATGGTGGTTGTTGCATATTGCGCATCGATAAGACGCTCCCCCGCACTCAGATCTCCATATCCGAATTCAAAATAATTGGTATTGATAAATGGTACTGCAGTGCCTTGTGATGTTGCTGTTGGACTAGGTTCGGCACCATGAAACATTACCAAAGAATACAATTCCTTTATACTGGGCAATCGCCAATCATCATACCCGGCAAAGGTGCTCGTTTCGGCGTCGCTTTCTGCATCAGCTAGTGTTTGTTTATCACTATAGTTAATAAAGCCATCATTATTCCAATCTGGGCTTTGCGTCCACATTAAGCCTGTTACCATATCTGTTATGGTACCATCGCCATTATCTACATAATTGTGACTTGTACCAATATAATTGGAGTTTTGACCATAAAAATCCTGCCCTGAAGTGGGCAAAGCTATGATGGTATTATTGTTATAAGAATTTGTTTGGCTTGAACTTACAATTGGATAACCGGAAATGTCCGGTAAATTACTGCTTGATTCAACTTGGGGTTTATCGTCTTTTTCGCAAGAATTTAGGGCAAAAACAAATAATACCATTGCTAGTAGGATAGATTTTTTGTTCATGAATACTTTAAGTTATGTTATACACTTGCTAATAAAATAGTTTTCATATATAACTTAGATGCTATTTTTAAAATTTTCTTGCGCCGGGATATTGATTTTTTTAAATCAAGTATATCCAATGTCAAATACCTGTTAATAACTCCTGCCAAATTCTAAGTTGAAAACTCAAAAATCTAAGTCGAATTTTTAACTTTGTTATTATCAAACTGTCATTTCGAGTGTCCCGAACTTGTTTCGGGATATATCGAGAAAGTTTTAAGACGAAATTTGACTTGTTTTTGATAGTACTGCTAAGCAGAGTCGAAGTACTATTTTCTATCGAAAATCACACAAACTGACGTAAATTTCTATGGAACACTTTGTAGTATCGGCCCGAAAATACAGACCGCAATCCTTTAAGGATGTTGTGGGCCAACAGGCTATTACCAATACCCTTTTAAATGCCATAGAAAATAATCATTTAGCACAGGCATTACTTTTTACAGGTCCGAGAGGTGTTGGAAAAACTACCTGCGCCCGGATACTGGCTAAAATGATCAATAGTGACGGTACCGAAACCGAAGAAGATTTCGCTTTTAATATTTTTGAATTAGATGCCGCTTCAAATAATTCGGTTGATGATATCAGAAACCTGACCGACCAGGTTAGAATTCCTCCTCAAGTAGGTAAATACAAAGTGTATATCATTGATGAGGTACATATGTTGTCTCAGGCCGCTTTTAATGCCTTTCTCAAAACGTTAGAAGAACCTCCCAAGCATTGCATTTTTATTTTAGCTACTACAGAGAAGCATAAAATAATACCAACTATTTTATCGCGTTGCCAGATTTTCGACTTTAAACGAATTACCGTCAAAGATGCCAAAGAATATTTAAAATATATTGCCGAAGAACAAGGTATTGAAGCTGAAGACGATGCCTTACATATCATAGCGCAAAAAGCAGATGGTGCCATGCGTGACGCCCTTTCCATTTTTGATCGCGTGGTAAGTTTTTCCGGTAAAAACCTTACCAGGCAGGCCGTAACGGAGAATTTAAATGTCCTGGATTACGAAACGTATTTTAAGAGCACTGATCTGATTCTTGAAAATAAAATACCGGAGCTCTTATTACTTTTTAACGACACGCTTTCCAAAGGATTTGACGGGCATCATTACATTGCCGGTTTAGCTTCTCATTTCAGAGATCTATTGGTTAGCAAGACCGAAAACACTATTGATCTTTTGGAAGTTGGTGATCAAACTAAGGAAAAGTATTTGGAACAGTCCAGAAAAGTCTCCCGGGAGTTTTTAATAAAGGGCATTGACTTGGCAAACGACTGTGACCTCAAGTATAAAAGTAGCAAAAACCAACGCTTATTGGTTGAACTATGCCTTATGCAGCTTGCCTCTATCACTTTTGATGGAGAAAAAAAAAATAGCAAACATTACATAATTCCGGCTTCTTATTTTAAAAATAAGGGCATCACCCCTATTCCTGTAGCTATTCCTAAACAGGCGGAAAGTAATGACGTTTCGGAAGAAACAGAAAAAGAGGCTTTGGTTACCGAAAAAGCCTATAGTAACAGTACTGTGGGGGCATTCCAGGTCAAAGAACCTCCAAAAATTATATTAAAACAAGAAACCAAACGTACTTCCGGGCTTTCTTTGAGTAGTTTAAAAGCAAAAAAAGAACATCAAATAAAACAAATGAATGTTATTATTGATGAAGAAGATCTGCCCAAAGAACCATTTACGGAAAGTGAACTTATTAAAGTTTGGAATACATACATTCAAAACCTGCAAAAAGCAGGAAAGCGCAATTTAGCTTCTATCTTATCCATTGACACACCAAAAGTTAAAGACACTACAGTGTATTTGGAGTTTCCCAATGCTACTAATAAAGTTGAAGTAGAGCGAAATCAATACGATTTATTAGCATTTGTTAGAAAGGCTCTCAATAATTTTGATATTGATCTGTCCATTACTGTTAATGAAGTCATGGAAAAGCAATACGCTTACACACCCATTGAGAAATTTGAAAAACTAAAAGAAAAAAACCCTAATATTGAGTTACTAAAGAAAACCTTCAATCTGGATGTATAAGGCTTTATTAAATAAATTACCGCTTTTATTTTTACTATTGACTATTGCTTTCTGTAGCTGTGATAGCAGGAAATCTAAAAACGATTTATTACGGGAATCCATTACAAAATACAAAGACTCTATTGAACCTATTGTAATAGTAAAATACATTCCTGAGGAAAATAGAGTTACAGAAACGGACACTATCCTGACTACAGGTTTTAGATATAAAATCTCTTCTTCAGTTGACATGAACCACGCTATTATAAAAGAAGTAGCCACGGATACGGTAATAAAAAAATACCACTACCGAAAAAGTATTGTTAAATTGCAAGTGTTCTCAGAGAACAAATTAATTTTTGATGCTACTATAGATTCCACTTTCTTAAATAATTATTCAGGTTTAGTGGAAGAAATAAAGGACGCCGATTTAATTATAAGTGACTTAAGGTTGGACCCGAAAAGCCTTTTAAGTCCAAAAGCGGATAAAATATTTTTTAAAATAAGAGCTTATAACCCTAACCACGAATTAGATGTTCGTATCAATCTTCATATTGATAAAAAAGGACATTATAATATGCATACATCGAAAAGTTATCCGATTTAATTATTAAGAGTTATGCTAGGACTTAAATTACCAACAGACCCGAGATGGGTTAACATAGTTGAAAAAAATATTGAAGAAATACTAACAGATCATGCTTTTTGTGAGCAAAAAGCGACCAGTACTGCTATTTCTTTAATTGTAAGTTTCCCGGAATATACTGAACTGGTCCAGGAAATGGTGGCTTTAGTAAAAGAAGAGATCAGTCACTTTAAAATGGTACATGATAAGATCTTGGCGCGTGGCTGGGTTCTCGGCAGAGATAGAAAAGATGATTATGTGGTACAATTGGTGAAATTCTTTCCGAAAGGTGGTAGCAGAACCACCCAATTGGTTCACAGGCTTTTATATGCCGCTTTAATTGAAGCCAGAAGTTGTGAACGTTTCAGGTTGCTTTCTGAGGAATTGCAGGATAAAGAACTGGCAGACTTTTACAGAAACCTTATGGTAAGTGAAGCTAACCATTATACTATGTTTTTAGGGTTTGCCAGGAAGTATGGCAATAAAAAAGAAGTTGATACCAAATGGCAGCAACTTCTTGAATATGAAGCTAAAATTATGTCTGATCTAGGAAAAAAAGAGACCGTACACGGTTAAAACTTATAACCAATGCCTATCTGAATATTAGTATTCTTAGCGCTTACCCCAGAGGCATCGTCAAATATATTTCTAAAACCGTAAGTATATCTGGCATCGGCAAATAACATATAACTGATCTTATATTCAACTCCTCCTACGGCAGAATAAGCCATGTTATTGATACCATCTTCGAATTTATGAACTTTTAACCCGGCCTGCGGGCCAGCAGCAATGTGAAGTTTTTCACTTAACCTGAATCTTAAAAGCACAGGAGCCTGAATGTAGTCCAGATGCAATTTTTCATCGTTTGCGCCTTCGGCAGAAAACTGCAGTTCAGGAACCAGGGAAATGGTTCTTGATAAACCAATATTGGCAAAACACCCGAAATAAAAACTATTTCTGTGTTTATTTGTCATATTAGGCGTGCCATCAAAATCCAGGTTCGAAATATTATAACCGGCTCTTACTCCATACTTAACACCTTGAAATACAAAGCTTCCCGATTTTACGTCAGTAGAATCTTTACTGGTTTCAGGCATACGCTCTTCCTGGGAAAATCCATAAACAGAAAATACAAGTAGTACTGCAAATAGTAATATTTTTTTCATAAGTAATAAATTTGGGCCTATAATTTTAGTAATTATACGCTACGAATATATGTTTTATAATTAAAAACCTATATTTTACAGGGTAAAGTGCAAAATTTTACTGTGTATTACTCGAAACCGTATCATAATATATGCTTTTTATGATACCATCAGACAGACCAATTTTTGGTACATAAATGTGCTTTGAGTTGCTCCACTTCATGGCGGAAAGATAAATTCTCATGGCTGGAATAATAACATCTGCCCTGTCTTGATTTAGCTCTAATTCGGTGATACGCTCTTCATATGAGTAGCTTTGAAGTGTTTTGTAGTAATTGGTTAAGTAAAAGTAAGTTAATGGTTTCCCAATGGCTTTACCGGATACCTTGAATATTTTATTGATGTTACCACCGGAGCCCAAAACACTGACCTTATCATAGTCTGACGTGTGTGTTTTAATCCAATTTTCTAATTTTTCCCAGGCTTCATCCTTAACCATATCGTTTAAGAGACGTACCGTTCCTATTTTAAACGATTTGGACGCCCTTTGTTTACCATTGCTTATAACAGTAAACTCCGTGCTACCTCCACCGACATCCACATATAAATAGGTCTTATTTGGGTTTATAAATTTGTTCAGATCGGTTGCTGCTATAATTTCGGCTTCTTCTTTACCTCCAATAATATCAATTTTGATACCTGCCTGTTTCAATATCAGATCAACAACTTCTCCTCCGTTGTCAGATTCACGCATGGCGGAGGTGGCACAAGCCTTATATTTGGCCACTTTATGAGACTTCATTAACAGCCTGAAGGCCAACATGGTATCAACCATGCGTTCTTTGTTTTCTTCGGAAATTCTTTGATTTAAAAACACATCGGCTCCCAAACGAATAGGCACCCTAACCAGTGAATTTTTCTTAAACTTTACGGGTTTCCCCGTTTCTTCTATGATGTTAGAAATTAATAATCTTACAGCATTCGAACCGATATCGATTGCTGCATATTTTTTAATTGAGAGCATATTAATCTTTAAGCTTGTCTACATAATAATCATAAATAGCGACTTGTGATCTCACTTTAGGATTATCATCTATTCTGTATTCATTTTCGTTGGACGTATTGATCAATCGGGCTTTTACATTGTCATTCCAACAAATATTGAATGTATCTATTATTTCTTGTTTTATGTCCGGTTCATAAATAGGACAACTCACTTCCACCCTATTGTGTATATTTCTGGTCATCCAATCTGCCGAAGATATAAATATCTGGGCATCTTCATCTTTCCCAAAGATATAAACTCTCGGGTGTTCTAAAAATTTATCTACTATACTAATGACTTTAATGTTCTCACTCATGCCTTTTACACCGGGTATTAGGCAACATATGCCGCGAATTATCATATCTATTTTTACACCGGCATTACTGGCCTCATATAGTTTATCAACCATGGCATAATTGGATAAACTATTCATCTTAACTCTAATATAGCCTTCATTCCCTTTCTTGCTTTCCTCTATTTGTTCATCAATTAATCTAAAAAACCGTTTTTCCGTATAATGAGGAGACACTATTAGGTGTTTATAGGAATACACCCGGTAATTGGTCTCAAAGAAGTTAAATATTTTATTTAGCTCCTTTAAAATGGGCTGATTATATGTAAACAAGGTATAATCGGTATAAATTTTTGCCGTAGATTCGTTAAAATTTCCAGTACTGATAAAACCGTACCGCTTGAGCTTTTTACCTTCTTCACGCTCAATAACGCACATTTTACTATGAACTTTTAATCCAGGAACACCAAAATGGAGGTTAACCCCCTCTTTTTTCATCTGCTCAGCATAGTGAATATTGGCTTCTTCATCAAACCGGGCACGCAATTCTATGGAAACAGTCACCGTTTTACCATTAATAGCCGCATTAATTAACGAACTGGCCACATGCGAAATTTGAGCCAACCTGTAAATAGTAATTTTTATGGTCTTTACTTTTGGGTCTAAAGCAGCTTCCCTTAGAAACTTTACTATATAAGAAAATGTTTGATAAGGAGCGTGAATCAAATAATCCTTTTCTCTTATAGATTTAAAAAGGCTTTTTTCCAGGCTTAACCCTTTTACCCGTAAGGCTTCTATTTTGTCATACATTAAATCCCGCCTTCCCAAACTTGGAAAACTCATATAATCACGCTTATTGTGATAACGCCCCCCGGGAATGATACTATCGGTATTATCTATTCCCATTTTCTCCATGAGATACTTTAATGTATCATCTTCTATGGTTTTATCATACACAAAGCGAACCGGATCTCCAATTTCACGATGTTTGACACTATCTGACAATTTATCTATAAAACTCTTACTCAAATCACCATCAAAATCAAGTTCGGCATCCCTGGTAATTTTAATCATGTGGGCAGAAATAGTTTCATAATCAAAGATGTTAAAAATATCGCTCAAGCAATACCTTAAAAGATCGTCATACATGATTATATAACTATGACCATTTTGTTTGGGTAACTCTATAAATCTATTAACACCCTTTGGTATTTCAATTAAAGCAAATTGTTTAGACCCATCTTTCATCTGCATTTTAACTGTTAAATAGGCTGCACTATCTTTTAAGTTTGGAAGTTGGACCAAATCATTTAAAATGATGGTAACCAAGGCCTGGCTTACATTTTGAAAGAAATACTTTTTTATATAATCGTGCTGACTACTATCCACCTGAGTTTCATCAATCACATAGATATTTTCCTCCTTCAACTTATCGTCAATCTCCTCTAAAACCCTGATGCTTTCAGCTTGTTGTTCAATAACAATTTGGGTAATAATATCCAGTAATTCCTTTGCTTTTATCCCTCCAAGTTGGTTTTTACCACCTCTACCCGCTTCAACAATACGCTTAACGGTTGCATATCTAACTTTAAAAAATTCATCCAGATTGTTTGAAAAAATGCCTAAAAAACGCAGCCTTTCAATTAAGGGTACTTGTTCATCTGAAGCTTCTTGTAAAACGCGAGCATTAAATTGTAACCAACTTATTTCTCTGTTTATATAAGTGTTTTTAACAGTTTCAGTAGCAATCATAGTGTCAGGATTAATTTCCTAACAAATATATTCTATTTAAGTAGAAAAATGAATCGTCTTACTTTAAATTTCCTTTAAAAAACCGGTAGAATTATATTGAAATGGCAATTAATGGTGTACAGGATCCTGAGTACAAGGACAGTTACTGATTCCCTGTAAAAAGTCAATACCAATAGTAACCACATGGGTCCCTGAGTTGTATGCCGCTAAATCGTTCGTAGTAAGCTGGTAAGCATATCCGAAGTAAAAGATCGATTTTTTAAAACCAACCATAGGACCAATATTTAAAGGTTTCAGTAATTGGTCATTTAAAAAACGATATGATATACCTGCCCAATAATAGTCTTCATTTCTGTTGTACTTCCTGAATTTGAAGTTTAAATCGGTAGCAGAACGTTTATCACTTGTAAACATTTGATAGAATATAGAGGGTTCAAACTCCAAACCGCTCTTTTTGGGGCCCCTGAATGTATAACCGGAGTATACCTGGTAGTTTAAAAGCAGATTCGGCTCAAATACACGTTCAAATGAATCAAAATCTTTGTCTAAAAGATTGTTGACATTCAAACTAAAGAAAAAGCCTTTCATTCTGAATAAAGCGCCAATATCAAAATTATGATTGGTGGTTCTCCTGTCGTCTGTCACAAAGGGATCTATTGTAGGGTTTTCATAGGTGGTGTTAAAATTGTTGATATCAATTCTGAAATTGTTGATGTTATATGAAAGTCCCAGGGACAAATACATTTTTGCGTAATAATCCAGGATAAGATGGTGTGCAAACGAAAACTTCGCCCCTGTTTGAATAGTATTACCATTTCTATCGTTATAAAACGATAAGCCTACCCCCGATCTGTCTGCTATTCTAATATCACCGTATATGGATTGATTATCGGGAGCCCCCTGAATACCAACCCATTGTGTGAGCCCGTTAGCTCTGATTTTTACATTATCACCTATACCGGCATAAGTTGGGGAGATCACAAAATTATTGTCGGCTAAATACTGGGTAAATACAGGCAGGTTCAGCTCCTGGCTAAAGCCATGAGCTACAACAAAGAAACAGAGTATTAATAATTTTCGCATGTCAATTCTTTTTTACTACCTGTAAAGCGTGAAATGCCCAACAAAACTGCGTTTATCTCTTGAATCATTAAGGTTAACTACATACCAATAATCTCCGGTTGGCAAATCTCTTCCGTTATATCTGCCATCCCATTTTTCGTTAACGCCTAAAGTCACCACTTTACGGCCATATCTATCAAAAATATCAAAGGTTAAATCTTTATATTGTGAGGTACATCCGGGACCCCAGGTATCTAAATTACCATCACCATTTGGTGTGAAATAATTTGTGATACACACATCTATAAATTCAAAATATCGCGATGCCGTGGCAACACAGCCGTTGCTATCGGTTACGGTTACGGTATACACACCAGACTCATATATAATGAACGTTCCGGTGTCTCCGTAGGGTTCAAAATCAACGGTATTAACACGCTGGATAGCGTATTGATACCCTCCGGAACCACCACTGGCCTGAGCTTCTATCTCATTGATGCCGCCGTCACTTAAAGCAATTTCAAGTGGGGCGTATTGATTAATATCGAAGAATACTACTTGTTCGCAGCCGTTGGAGTGTCTTACGGTAACGGATTGATTCAAGCCGGCAGGTACATCAACAAACACATTGCTGGTTTGGAAATTAACACCATCCAACGAGTAATCCACATCTGCAGGGTCTACACTGCTGTCAACCGTTACGGTAACAGCATTACTGGAAGCATCAGCTACATCTGTACAGTATTCAACACTTACCTGAGGATCTAACAACACGGATTCCGGGAAGGTGATATTCCATTCGGATGTACAGCCTTCGGCATCACGTACATAAACAATATGGTCGCCTCCGTTTAATCCTGTAAAATCAAATATAGTTTGAGTGGCGCCACCTGTAGTGTAAGTACCGTTAATATCATCTAAAGCAACACTGTATGGCAGGGTCCCTCCGGAAATATCAATACTGAACTCACCATTTAAATCACCATCACACACTTCCGGTAAAATAGAATTGGGTACAATAGTAAGAACAACCGGCGTTGGTTCATTAACTGTAAAATCGAATAACACATAGCATCCTAATTCATCCTGGGCAATGGCCTGGTAATTACCCGGAGCTAAGTCTTCAAAAATAGGTTCATCAAAGAATTGATTCATTTGCGGAGAAATGGCATATTTTATAATGCCCGTACCTCCTGTAGCAACAATCTCTAAAATACCGTTATTCTCCCCGCTACAAGTAACATCGGAAACGGTGAAATTAACCTGAAGTGGCAAATTAGGCTCTGTAATAGTTATAGTTGACGATGTGAATAAGCAATCACCACTATCAACTCGCACCTGGTAGTCTCCAATTGGTAAGTCTGTAAATACGCCCGGACTGTTTTGAGTAGCCGGAATAGCATTTCCAGATGTGTCTTGCAACGTATAAACATAACTACCTAATCCTCCCTGTGCAGTCGCTACAATAACACCTGTAGCATCTCCGGCACAATTAACTTTTGCATTGGTAACATCTAATTCTAAAGTCAACGGTGGTAGCGGGTCAATGGTGATTTGATTGGAAACCGCAGAAATACAACCATTGGCATCTCTTACATAATACATGTAATCTCCCGGGGTTACAGAAAATGTTATTGAGGTGGCAAATGTTCCAATAATCGTTGAAAAATTGGCCGTAGTACTATATTCATAAGTTCCGGTACCGCCTGTTGCACTCAACGTAAGTGTAGCATCTGTAGTACAGGTCCCGGAAGTGGCCTTCACTAAACTGGCTTCTACCGGTGTAGGTTGTGTAATAACTACATCCGCCGTGGTGAATTCACAGTTGTAACCGTCTGTTACGGTAACATTATAAGTACCAATACCTAAATCCGTAAACACGGTGGACGTCTGCGGTCCTGAAGAACTTACTGTAGGCGACACCATATTCAATGTATAGGTATAATTACTACCCTGCCCTCCGGTAACACCACTAACGGTAATAGTAGCATTAGCATCATCAAAACAGGATAACAGTGATGGGGTAGCCATAATGTTAGCATCTATAGGGGTTGGTAAATTCAATGTAATATTATAAGAGGCCACACAGCCACCGGCATCCCTGACATTAACCGTATAGGCTCCGGCTGATAAATCAGTGAATGTGGCATTGGATGAATAGGCTACGCTGGCTGCTCCGGTTAATTCATATTCATAAGAGCCCCAACCACCACTGGCTACAGCAGTGATAGTGCCTTTATCATCATCACAGGTAACATTAGATGTCTCTGATGCAGTGAGTGCTAACGGAACAGACGGTGTTGGAACCGAAATAGTTCCTGACGACGTTGAACAAAACGGACTGGCAGTCTCTGTTACTACCACAGTATAATTATCGGATAATAACCCTGTAATGACTTGCGGATTTGTACTTGTATTTCCTGAAAGCACACCAAATACGGAATTACTTGAGCTGTCAAATACTTCATAGTTATACGGTCCGGAATAACCGGTAATATTTATTTCGATGGCTCCGTCATTATCACCAAAACAGGTTATCGCAGTTGCATTGGTTGTAAATGACAATGGAATGGCTTCCGGTACAAAAACAGATACATCAGCCGTACAGGTTGTTATAGCATCTGTAATAGTAACCGTATAGGTTCCTGATGGTACACCACTAAACACATTGCCCGTTAAACTTATGGAGGCCGGATTTGGACTAATACTGTACGTATATGTTCCGGAACCACCTGAACCTGTAATCGTTATTTCGCCATCATCATCATTACATGTTGGCAATGCGGTAACATCCGGAATTAAATTAACAGGGGCTTCAATATCAACAGTAACTAAATTACCGCAGCCATTGGCGTCCTGTATTTCTATAGTATGTGTGCCAGATGATAAATTCGTTAAAGTAAACGGAGCAGTCCTGGTTTGAAAGGCTCCACCATCAACACTATAACTATAAGGTGCAATTCCGGGTGTTGTTAAAACGACATCTATTTCAAAATTACCTTCGGTCACCGTACATTGATTGGTTACCGACGCTGCTATTACCGGTTCCGGATCGGCAGGCAAGACTATTGCTGATGTTGTTTTTATACAGTCATAAGCATCTTTTACATGCACATAATATGTGTTGGCGTCAACATTAAATGTATTGGCAGATGCCCATGAAGGATCATTTGCTGCCGGTGGTGTGGCCACTGTCGTAATTTGATATACATAGGGAGCCGTACCGTCTCGTGCCACAGCACTAATCAGACCTGAAGCCGGATTACAATTAGCATTTCTGTCAACAGAAGCCGTTATACTTAAATCAATAGCCGATTCATTGATATTGAAAGGTGTTGTGATAACACCACAACCGGCATTCGGACCAGTTGTTTCAGTTACTGAAACGAAATAGGTTCCAAAAGGCAACGACCCTAAATTTGACACTGACAATGATGATCCGGCAGGTACTGTTCCAGTACCACTAACTCCTGTTGAAACTAACGATAAGGAGTCGAATATTTCATAAGTTACATCAACTGATGCTACATAAATACTATTGATAGTAAATGATACGTTACCATCCGCACTGCCAACACAAGTAATATTATTAGATGTTAAAGCAGTTGTTGTCAGGGTTGAATTAGTAGGGACTGATGATGTTGCCGTTTCAAAGTAACTACAACCCGTTGAACTGTCGTATACAATAAAGGTATAAGTAATTCCCGGTGTTAAGCCAGTAAAAGTCGTTCTGGGCGTACCCACAACAGGACTATCTTGTAAGACCCATGTACCTCCCGGAGGAGCGGGTGGAATTACACCGCGGTAAATATCGAAATAGAATGGACCTGCACTAGCCAAAGCGGTGCTCACGCTGACCGTAGCTTCCCCTCCTGTTGTACAATCCACTACAGTATCTATAGCAATATCCAAATCATTTGGTGGCGATGCTACCAAAACATCTTGTACTAATACAGAACAACCATTACTATCCACCACATTAATTTGATACAAACCAAAATCAACCACATCAAATGTTGTAGACGTAGTTCCGGAAGCATTCAACTCTGAAGCCGAATACCCGTTTGTTCCTGTTACGAAGTAATTATATGGAGCTGTCCCTCCCGTTACACCGTCGATAATAACGGAACCTTTTGAAACACCACTTGGACTACAGGTAATATCAACGGAGTGATGTGTTACCACAATTGGTGTTGGCTCTGAAATAGTAATTGTTTCCGTATCTGTACATGACTTTGCATCAGTTAAAGTGATCGTATATGTTCCGGCAGGTAAACCGGATGTTTGCGTACCATAATCAGTGCCGGTAGTGTCATTATTTACGTTGATTGTAAATGGCGGTGTTCCAACTGAACTGTTGATAGTGATATCAATAGCTGCGGTATTATCGCCATTACAAAGAATGTCCTGTGTTTGCACTACTGAAGTAATTTCAGGATAAGAAATCGTATTTATGGTAGTGACTCCTGACTGTACCGTACATCCTCTGGAATCTGTAACTTCAAATTCATAAGTCCCGTCATTTGGCGTTGTGTAGGTAAATGAGGTTCCTGTTATAGCAACTGATGATCCAAAAGCACCACCGTTAAACGAAACAGCGTACGTATAAGGTGCTGTGCCACCTCCAACTGTTCCGCTAATAATGGCATCCGGTGAAGCCGTACAATCCAGGTCTTTTGTAAGTACTATGTTTACAGTAACCGGTGGTATTGGAGCTACCGTATAAGATCCAGCATATTCACAATTATTGGCATCTCTTACCTGGAAGGTATAGGTTCCCGGAGTTAATCCGGTAAATGTGTTGGCCGCTTGATACGGGGTTACCGCACTTGCGGGTGCAATAATTTGATATTCCAAAGGCGCTATGCCTCCGGTAGCATTTACTGTAACTGTGGTTGTATTGGCCGGACAACTCAATGTGGTATGGCTAAAGTCCAGATCTGTTGGAGGATCTAACGGATCAATGGTCACAGGAACAGTGATAAAAGTACAATTACTGGCATCTCTGATGGAGACCGTATAAGTACCGTCTGTTAAGCCGGTAAACGTTGTACCTGATTGATAGTTGATACCGTCAATACTATACATATAAGGTGATGTGCCTCCGGTAACACCGGAAACGGTCACTACACCATTGGTAGTACAGGTATAAGGAGTGGTAACAGTTGCTGTGCCGTCTAATGCAGGAGCAGCTGTAATGGTAACAGATTGTGGTACGGTAGTACAAACATCGGTTCCAAAAGTGTATTCAACTATAACATCATAGGTTCCGGCTGTAAGCCCCGTAAACACATTTGAATTGGCGTATGTAGCACCATTATCTATACTGTATCTGAGTGTATTGCCATTAGGGTTGGTCACATTAACCGTGATACCACCACTGTCAGGGGCATCAGCACATAAAATATTGGTAGATGTCACATTGAAATCAGGTGGATCAACGGCATCCACATCAATGGAAACATCAGTCGAACAGTTGTTAGAATCTACAACTGTAATATTATAAGTTCCGGCTGTTGGTACATCTATAATGGGGGTACTTTGGAAAACCGTGGTACTATTTACAAAATAGTAATAGGGCGGTGTGCCTCCTTGTGGGTATACGGTGATCTCCCCGTTAGTACAGGTTAACGGTTGTGTAAGTGCTGCCGTAGCCGTCAATAAAGGCGGTTCAATAATGTCTACGGTTCCGGTATATGTACAGCCATCTTCGGTGGACACATTAACCGTATAGGTGCCGGGGTTTAAATTATCGAATGTATAATTGTTATCTGTAATGGGGCCTACGCTATTTACTAATACGGGGCCGTCATAAATAGAGAAAAAATATTGTGGTCTAACATCGTTAGCCGCTAAAACAATACTACCCAACTCACCATGACATAGGGGCTGTGTGACGGTAGTTGAAACCGTAAAATCCCGTTCTCTGATTTGAACATCAGGCACTTCAAAAATACAAGGATTGGGGCTTACACCTACTTGTCTTACATAAACCGAATAAATACCGGCTGTATTTACAACAAAGGTATTACTGGCCTGATAGTTGGTGCCATCAATACTATATTCGTACCCACTGGGTACACCTCCAACAACAATCTCTCCAGGAGTTGTACAAATAATATCTCTGGACGTAACTGTTGGAACCAATAAATTCTCATAAACATTGAAATAATACTGATTGAAACATCCCCCAGTATAATTCAGTGTTAATCTGTATTGACCGGCCGTATCTATAGTATAATCCGGCCCGGTAGCCACCTGATTCCATGTACAGGCTGCATCTTCGTTTGCACAATCCTGATTTGTAACTGCCGGACAACTGGCTTCGTCCAACCGTTCCCAGATCATGGACGAGGTATCTGTAATTCCTGTTTGAATGAATCTTGAGTCGTTAGCACCACATAAAAAGAAATTGGGCAATTCTTTACCATCATTCGGACAGATAACAACCTGATCTGCAAACGGGATAACCGGATTAGGTACACCGGCTCCATAGGTAACAACATCAAAAATCTGATCGATAGATTGACAAGGTGCTGTAGCTGCATTATGAACATAATAGGTTCCAATCTGAGTTACCGTAATGGATTGCGTAGTTCCTATAACCGGAGTTCCTGTCGGACTCGTTGACCAGGTATAAGAATCGTAACCATCTCCGGCAGTTAACTCCACACTGTCACCACAAAGAATGACTTCTTCTCTAAATTCACAATCCAGATCAGCTATAAAATTGGTTGCTCTTGGTGTAATTAAACACCCTGTATTACTGTTGTAACTGGGATCATCTGAAATTGTAAATGTTGGATTGATAGTTCCCTGATACGTGGCATAAGCCTGGTTATCTACAATATTAGAACAAGCATCGTCTAATAAACTACAGGATTCTACAACCCTTACGTTAAACCTGATATCCAAACGGGGATCATTTTCTTCAACAACCGACCTGTCTACTGCAAAAATAATCTCTCTGGTGGCAGGATCATAACTTTGAACCGTAACTCCGGGAGGTAAATATTCAATATCAGCCGGATAATTAAATACAATATTTATCGGGAGAATATCCCTGATAGTTAAATTGGTAGCATCATCATTTCCGGTATTTTGAAATCCGATGACATACGTTAGTTGATCACCCAGGCCAACCAATTGCCCTTCAATATTATTATCATTTTCATCAAGAACAATCTTGGTCAGTACAATATTTGGCGCAATAATTTCAATGGCAAAAGCACTAAAGTAGAAGTAATAAATATCCAAATTACTACCCAGGCTAATGGTAGCATTGGTGTCTCCATTTCCAATAATAGTATTTCCTGCGTTAGGAATATTGATGATACCTGCATCAAAACCTAAAGTATTGGTCCCATCCGGATCTCTATCAAAGAACAGTTCCGGGGTGTTTGTAGCCGGATCTATAATGGATACCGTACTATTAAAGAAATTGTTCCCGGGACGAATAACGGTACCAGCATTATTGGTAGCATCAATGGTAAATCCGTTAAGCCTTAAATAATCGCCTCTATATCTTCTGTCGCCTTCAATAGTACTAAATGCATATTTGGCACGTACCGGACCTACCGGAATGGTTTGGAATCCGGAAATAGGAAAAGTTTCGTTTATGACACTGGTGATTTTTGTAAACCCATCAAATGATGTAATGTACTTACTTGGTAACAAGGGATCCTCATAAATAACAAAAAGCGACCAACCGGCCGATAATCCCTCAGAGTTTGGTTTTGGACCAATCAAAGACGAAATATTCGCAACACCATAGGTCCCTTCCGGGTCCGGAAGTGCCGTAAGCATACTGGTTACATCATGATAATACACATAGGTATTGGAATTATTATTATTTGAAGCATTTTGAAAATATATCTCTGTACCGGTAATATCTACATAAGAGGTACTCCCCGGCATTCTGAATTTAATATTTGAAATTGGGTCCGAACCATTAACCACTGCACTCCAGTATAAACCGGCATATACAATTTGGTAACAATTGGTGTCACTTGGTACATCTAAATCGGCCGTACTTGAGTTAAACGTTGTTGGGTCACTATCCACATCAACATAAACAGCAGCGTCTATTCTATCATTGGTGTCATTTCCATTATAAGGATTTGTAGGATGTAACCCTACATTACTGTTACCAATTAAGAGCATATCACCTTTAATGGCCTCATCATACCTGGGAACAAAAGGAACCAGATTTTGGGCAAACAATTGCGTACCTAACAAAAGAAGTATAACAACAATACCATAAGTTACATAAGTAGTTTTTTTCATAGGCGGTTATTTTGGTATTTCTATTTAAGGGGCATTAAAAAGAAATATGCTTTGCTATTGCTTTAACCAAATCTATTCTTTGTATGTATATTTTTACTAAATATGTTATTCAGCTTCTAAAAATACTTTTAAACGAGGTAAATATCGGGATTTTTTTTATAACAAAGAAGTCAAAGATCACTTTTTTATGCATTTCATCGATAAATATTTACTTTTAAACACAGTTCATCGAAATTAATGTAGTAAATTAAGCACAAAATTATTTCTAAATCAGCCATACCAAACGAAATCCTAATTATTGTATGGACATAAAAAAAATCGGATAGCCAATTATCCGATTTTTAAAAGGTATTTAAAAACGATGTTTATGATTAATTTTCAATCTTCACTATGGACATATTGGCGTTATAAGGTTCATTTCCTTTAGATTGTAATATACGTTGCGCTTCTTCAATAGTATCAAACTTATTGTAGTAAATGAAGTATTTATTCGTATTCACATCAAAGAAGAAATTGATATCCTTTCTTCCGGAAGCTACTACTTTTGTCAAGAATTCATCTCGTTTTGCTTCATCATCATGTACTGCAATGACCATGTAATAACCACTTTCTGAGTGACTTACATTTTTAATGATTTGAATATTGTTACTTGGCTCTTCACCAAAATCAAAGTCAGCTTCAGTTAAAGTCTTAACACTTGGGTCCGTATACTTTTTAATAAACGCTAATGACGCACTGTCTTTCTCGTATCTATCTTGTTGGTTATCGTACGCAGCACGCTTAATTCTACGTTTACGCTCTACTTCGGTAGCCACGTTAATGGTTTCTAAAGAAGCTTCCAGGTCAGCTTTAGCCCTAATGGTCCTTAGCTGTTGTGCTTTAAGTGCTTCAATAGCTTTCAAATAGGCAGCATTTAACGGGTCTCTATCATCACGTACCTTACGTTTTCTAATGATATAAACCGCTTCTAGCTCTTCAATCCTGATTCTTTGCTCTTCAATGACTTTATCAAGCTCTTCCTTCAATGTCTCAATTTCTGCATTTTCTGCCGATACGCTTTTGAATGGTTTTGGTTCCACATAAATGCCCTGCTCACTTAAATCATTTTCTTCTTTTAGGTCATCCAGGTCCTTTTGTTTAATAGCTACTTTTTCAGTCAATCTATCAATCAATACCTTTTGGACTTCTTTTGACGCTTCTGCGGACTCATTCAAGTCATTTATAGAATTGGCAGTTGCTTCATCCAGTTCGGGTTTAGGTTCAGCATCATGTTCCTCTTGTTGAGGGTCTTCAATGGCCTTAACCTCAGCTGCAGCTTTTGCTTCTTCCTCTGCTTTTAATCGTTCTGCCGCTATTCTAGCCTGTTCTTCAGCCTCTGCCCTGGCCTTAGCTTCTTCTTCTGCTTTAAGTCTTTCGGCTGCTTCCGCCTTACGCTTCTCGGCTTCTAATCTGGCTTTTTCCTCAGCCTCAGCTTTCAACCTGGCTTCTTCTCTGGCTTTAGCTTCAGCTTCGGCTTTTTGTTTTTCCTGTAATATTCTTTCTGCTCGCTCCTTGGCCGCTTGTTCAGCCTGAAGTCTTTCAGCTTCTTCTCTGGCCTTCTTTTCTGCCTCCAGTTTTGCAGCTTCCTCTGCTTTACGTTGTGCTTCTTCTATATTTGTTTCTTCAGCCGGAATTTCAACATCCTGGGATGTTATTTGTACATTTTCCTCAGTTGTGTTATTTGATGGAACTTGTGTTTCTTCTGTATTTTGCGGTTCATTATCAGCAACTTCAGTAGTGTCTTCTTTTGATCTTACAGGTTTAGAGCCGGTAGTAGGCTTGCGTTTGGCAACGTAACGTTTTTTACTTTTTTTAGGGGTGAAAACCGATTTTTCCGCATCATCTCCACTATATAAATACCTATTATTGTTTTTAAAACGATATGCAATGGTGACTTCATGAGAATTCCCGAAACCGGATAAATCCCCAACAGACTGTTCGTAATTATATTCCAAAGCAATTTGTTCGCTAATATTAATTCCAACGCCGGCAGATGCACCATAAAGCGTGTTATATCCTATTTGTCCCCACATCCCTTTGGGAACAGATAATATGGCAAGTCCGGAGATCACAGTGGTTTCTTTTTTAAATTCTGACCGAATTAACGTTGAAAACTTACTTTCATCAAAAAAGCCACGGCTATCCATATAGCCTGTGTACATGACATGTGCCTGAAAACTCTGTTCCGGGTTGTCTTCAATAATTTTTGAAGCATTGAGGTTATAGGACACCAGATTATTGACCGAAAGCCCGAAATCAAAAAAAGCCGTGCCATAGTTAATTCCGGGATTTACGGTTAACAACATATGTTTGGGAATATTTTGAAGTGCCGGATCCGGAAAATTAGTGATCACCTTCCCTTCATTAATACCACTTTGATATGCTCCTATATTTAACCCAAAGGTCAAGTTGTTATCTCTATCTAAAACAGCATTGTAAGCAAAGTTTAAAATACCACCAAATACAGTTTGCACCCCGTAGTCTTGTTGAAATAAACCAATCCCTGCACCAATATTTTCTCTAAATCTACCGGAGTAACTAAACAAATAGGCTTGTGGTGCATTATCAAACTGCACCCATTGCCTTTTATTTGTAAAACTTATGTACCTGTTTTGTTCACGTACAAAACTAAAGGTTGGATTTACAGCATATCTATTAAACTTTAAAGAATTCCTTATAGGCAGGTCTAAAGCAACAACCCCATTCTCTTGGGAATGGGAAATTTGCGCTAAGCATAAAAATAAAATCAGATATAGTAGATTTTTTTTCATTTTATTTGACCACCGTAATGGATCCTTTACGGGTCTGGTTATTTGGGGTTGTTATTATATAATAGTAAACCGGGTTTATATCTTTAAAACTCAGATCTTGCGGCCAGTCATTTAGATAATCCTTCGTATTAAGTACTATTTTTCCCTGAGAGCTCACAATCATTACCTGAGTATCGGTCCCGCTAATATATTCCTGTGGAATCACCCAGGTGTCATTAATACCATCTCCATTAGGGCTAATTAAATTTGGAATCTGTGATACGTTTGGGAATTGTTCCGTAACTCTGAACGCAAATTCCCTGGAGGACGAACAACCAATACTTTGCGTTATGGTTACACTATAATTTCCGGATTCTGAAACTTCATAGGTATTTGATATGGCGCCTGCTATGGAAGATCCGTTTCTAAACCATTGATAGGTTGGATTTAAAGCCGATGTGGTCACCGTAGCCATTAAAGTTTCTCCTTCTTCCAGCCTGTTCACATCTTCAACATCAATGCTACTGGTAAATCCGCTGTTTTCCAAATCTATCGAAGCGGTAGCAGTACAATCGCCTAAATCAACGGTTACCGAATAAGTCCCGGCTTCATTGGTTTCATACGTTTGGCCAGTCGCCCCATTAATTCTCTCACCATCTTTAAACCATTGAAAACTGTCACCATTTATAGCACTTAATACGGTTGGTCCGTTTTCATGACAATAAGGGTTTCCTAATAAAGAGTTAATGGATGTTCCGGTTTCATCGGAAGACGCTTCGCTTACGGTAACCCTGTTTGAAAACGAATCCGAGGTACAGGAACCGTAATTAGTCTCTACAAAATAAGTTCCTGATTCTGTCACATTTAAGCTTTCTCCGGCAGCGACAAAAACCGACGTAGTCGGCCCTGTTTCTTTATACCAGTTAAAGGTCAAAGACGGATACTGTAATGGAGAATCGTTCATGGCACCCCCGGGATTATCAATAGTTAACAAATAACTATCGCCGGAACAAAACACAGCAGTTTCAATTAAATTATTAATGGTAAACGGTGTGTCCTGAATTTTATAATAGGCGGCAAAAGCATCAGAACCACTACTCGTGGCAGCCGGTGACGTACTTTTTATTCTAATTTTATAGGCTTCGCCTGCTGTTTCTACAGGTAATGAAAAACTTAAATTTGCCGGAGAACTTGTCACGCTTCCTGCTGTGGAAGTGAAAACTGTTGTTGGGTCTGCGAAATCCCCGGTTTCATCTGAAAGTTCAATAATAAATTGATTAGACCCGGTTAGATTGGATTCCGGCGAAAAAGAAAAGGTTACATTATAGGTATTAAAGGAAGCACTGGCACAAGCCTGCGTAAAACCTAAATTAGGTTTGCTAATAACAATTTGAGCATTTACCATTAAGGTAAACACACAAATGATAAACGTTACAAGCGTTAATTTCTTCATTAGATTGAGGTTTTATTTTCAACATAAACAACTATTAATCTCCCTTTAATCCTTGTTAATATCAGGCTTATTAATTGCAATTATTTTATTGATCCTCAATCTGTAGTCTGGTCTTCTTTGATTAGTAATATCTATAAAGGTTTCACCATTGGGGCTCTTTGAATACACATTAAAAAACGCAGCATTACCGTACCAGTTTTCCAAATCGTCATTATTGCTATTATTGTTTACATAAATGTTACCGTTACAGTTGTTAAAGTACATATCCGTAAACTTAATTTTCTCAAGATTAGCCTGATTGATACTAATTCTATCATCTAAAATAACAGCCGGATTAAAGCCGGATATAACACTTTTATTCATGTCCAATGAAGCACCTTCCCCAATATAAACCGCTTCATTCACCAATCCTTTCTCTATGTCTTCTTTTAAGGTTTCACTGTCGTTTAACATCGTTAGGTTTTTAGCAACAAGAAGAGTCCCTTTTTTTGAAAAGTCTACTTCTTCCTTTTTATCATATGATAGAACCTTTACACAACGGGAACCTTCACTACTGGAAATATATGGTGAACGGATCGCCAATGAATTATTTAAAAGACACTGTGCGCCATAGTTGAATTTGAAATCGTTACTACTGGTTCTGTATGAAATGGCTTTGTTTATAGTAACATCACCTCCCCAAACTTCATAAGCGTCGCCGGCACAGTAGCTTACCATAATATTTTCAAAAACGGTTTTCGAGCCTACACCTGCTAATAATAAACCATTAAGATACCCTGCACCTCTTATTCTTTTACCTGCATATTCTATCCTAACATACTTTAAAACCCCGGAATTACTAACGGCGTCATTACCACCGTAATTGACATTCATATAATTTGAAGGATCCAGTTGACTATGTAAGTTTGCTACGGAACCATTACCAAATTTGTTCAATGGAGCATCGCCTAACAACACAATACCACCCCAATCGCCGGCATGTTTTACACTTCGGTTTGAAGAAAACACAATAGGATCTGTTTCGCTACCCTCTGCCATAATCTTTGCCCCTTTGGAAATTGTAAGAGACGTTTTCGAGGTATAATCGGCTAATATCACAGTTCCCGGTTCAATGAAAAGCGTCGCACCATTTGTTACAAAAACACTTCCTACAAGTAAATAAGTATCCCGTTTATAAAGTTTTGTATCCTTGGTGATATTTCCGGAAATGATTTGAGTAGGCTCTCTGTAGTTCTGTTGATTGGGCTTAAACTCCGTCCAATTATCCAACCAATTACTGGTGCCAACGATTCCTTTTTCCTGTTGTGCAAAAAGATTAACACACACCAATAACACTATCCAGGTTAATTTCTTAATATTTTTCATAATCAATCGTTTATGATTTAAGTAGAAATGGGGGTTTCTATTATTTTTCAAATATATAATAAATTCTATGAAATACCAAATTAATCGACAAAACACATTTTTATTATAAGAATTTACATATAAAAATTAAATTTAATTAAAAAAGGAACAGCGAAAGCCGTTCCTTAGTATATAATTTTAATACTTGTAAAGCTGCTTTATTAATGAAATTCACTGTATTCATGCAGAGACTTTAACGTGTCTTCATAAAACAGAATGGCCGAAATGAGATCATCTGTATCAGAATACGGTAGTATGCGTTCCTGAAATTCCTGATTTTTATCCAAAAAATCTTCGGTAGCTTCAAATTGCTCATCCAAGATCTTTCTATTGTCATTGTCGTTAGGAATTCCTAAGGTAGTCATAGTGATTCCTGGCTTGGTTGCGAATGCAATGTAGGGCATTAGCTGAACCAGACTTTCTATTCTTTCTATATACAGCACCAATAACTCACCCTTCTGTTTTCTGTCTAGTTCTTCTTTACTATGGTATTTTTTTATAGCTACTTTATCGCTAATAATACTCTTTGCCTCCTTCTTCTTTTGAGCAAAACTAACACCAGCTATTAAGAAAAAGCCAAAACTAAGTAGGATTAATTTCGTTTTCATTTGTTAAGATTTGTGGTTTAGTCGGCTAATTTATACATTTTATCGTTAAAAACAATCATTTTATCGATTTTTTTTTAGTTTTTTTATAAATGCACAAACTTTCTTACAGGAAATAAACCTAATTTGATGTTTCAGAAGTTATTAGCTTTTTAAATCTCTCGGGAAAATTGCTTCAATAGTCTTTCCCTTATTTAAATTTTGCCAATTATTTATGTCAAATTCAATAATTACTACGCCACTGGTAGTGACATTATCAATATATGTATCGCCATATGTATTGGCAAAAGATGTCAAGGCATGATTATGTCCAAAAATCATCAGGCAATTAATAGATGGGTCACAATTTTTAATAACGTTTACCAGGTCTCTTCCTGCAAAATCATATAGGCTGTGCCTGAGTTCTACCATACTTTTATCAATATTCAGGTTTTCAATAAAAATAGCTGCCGTGGTTTTTGCTCTTACAGCATCACTAGATAAAACTTTATCAATATTTAAACGTTTCGTCTTTAAATAGTTTGAAACAATATGTGCATCATTCACGCCTCTTTTTTTCAAAGGTCGTTCGTGGTCTATGACATCAAATTCCCACGAAGATTTTGCATGCCTCACTATAATTAGTCTCTTCATAATTATCGATTAAATGCGTTTTTAATCGACAAAAAGTTGTTTTTCTCGATTAAATTCAAGTTATTTGCTCTATAAAATTAATTAAAATAATAGAGAGTTTACCAATTAATGAGCATGATAATAAAGTTTAAATAACAAGAGGTTAGTTTGTTAATCGAAACCGATCGGTAAAGAACCTATTCAACCGATTAAATGCTTCTATAGTACTGTTAATCGAATTTATAAGTGATTTGCCATGAATTTTTGAGCAACTTCGCACATCTTGTTTCTTTTGTAGTACCTATAAAAAGAAAGTTATGACCCCAAATCTAATTTCGAAAGTAAATAAGGTATTCTTAAGCAATACCTCTCCCTCACTGTTTTTTCCCTCAAAAACTTTATTGCTGTTTATTTTAATTGTTAATAACAGGCTCTAATAGTGACTTAGCCGTTGCTATTGTGTCCAAAAATATAGTTTAAAAATTTTATTGAATCATGAAAAATAAAACCTCTATAAAAAATTATAGTATTTGTCTGGTTTTCTTTATTTCATTTTTTTCATTTAGTGCTTTGGCTCAGGAAAATGGGATTTTTGAATTGAAACAAAATGCGAGACCGTCAGCTTCCAGTAAGACTAATTCCTTAGTTGTTAGTATTAGTAAAGACAGTAAATCTACAATAGATGCAAGAGCAGAGTTTAATACGCTGGTTTACAAATTGCATCCTACCGTATATGTAAAAAACGGTATTGTAAAAAAAACCTATGGAGAAGGTCCGATAATTAAGTTGACTTTAGAGGATGTTAATTCAATTAGTTCCCTTAGTTCTTTAGCATCTAACTATCCTGAAATAGAATTGTTGACCATTAAACTAAATTCAATTAGTGATATAAACAGTACACTTGATTTAAATTCAATATCGAACTTAAGCAAGTTAAAATATGTTTTCATTAAGGGTAGATTTAATTGTAATGAAGCTCTTTTAAACAGATTTGTTAATTATAGTTCCAACACGAGAGTTTTCTACTTATGTGGAGAATCAGAATAGCTATCAATATAAAGGTTAACTAAAGATAAGCCTACCATGAAAAAACTTTACACATATAGTCACTTTCTAATGCACAATAATCTAATTAAACTGCTTTGTATTGCCGTTTTTATTTTAGGAAGCATTAGTAATACCTACAGTCAGGTAAGAGTTCCGTTTACACCGAGAGCCTCTCAAGCAACTCCTACACAAACAATATATAATATTAAAGGAGATTTTGCCATGTTGGGTAATACCAATATGACCCTGGTAAATTATGATCCCACAGATCCTGATCAAACTAATGACGGAGACATGGAATATGTTGATATTGACGGGGACTCCAATACATTAAACTCCTCATCGGCTACTTTACAGTTATCAACTGAAAATGGGGCTATTCCTGATTGTTCAAATATTATTTATGCCGGATTATATTGGGTTGGTAGAGCAGATTCAGGATCAGATGCTAATGCAGATGGCGATAATAACCCTAATACATTTCAGGTAACAAAAAATGGCGTAACAAAAAATTACGATAAGCAAAAGGTCTATTTAAAAGGGCCTTCAAGTGCTAGTTATACTGAAATTACAGCTAACTCTACAGATATTTATTTTCCTACTAACATAGATAGTAATATTTTTTCAGCATATGCAGAGGTGACTGATTATGTTAAAAACAATGGTCTGGGAGAATATTTTGTAGCAGATATTGCACTGACTGAAGGGACCATTGATATCATAGGGTATTCCGGTGGTTGGGGTATGGTAGTTATTTACGAAAACCCTAATATGAAATGGAGGGATATTACTGTGTTTGACGGACATGCCTATGTTAGAGGACAAACCCCTGAAGAATATACCATTGATATCAATGGCTTTCAAGCGGCGCCGTCCGGAGATGTTAATCTAAAACTTGGCTTTATGGCGAGTGAGGGTGAATTAGGATGGACCAGTGATTATTTTGAAATTGAAACCCAAAACACAGGTACCTATCAAAGATTAGCTAATAACAGTGGCTTTACAGATAACTTTTTCACATCATCTATATTAACTGGTGGTAATGCAAGAAACCCCAATTTAGTTAACAATACTGGGGTAGATATTTTTACGCTTGACGTTCCTAACCCAGGTAATAGTATTATTGCAAACGGACAAACCAGCACATCATTCAATTACGGATCTAATGAAGATACTTATGCCATCTTTAATTTAACGTTTGCTGTTGATGCCTATGTTCCGGAACCCGAAGGCGTTTTAACCAATACTACCATTAATGGAAACCCTCCGGGGCCCACTAATGACATGTTAGAACCTGATGAAAGTGCTAATTACATTATTGAAATAAAAAATACAGGTACAGAGGCCCTTGATAATACGGTTTTAACCATCCCATTGCCTCTGTCAGTTAATCCAAGCGGGTTAAGTATCGTTACAAATACATATCCTCCGTTTTCAACCGGGAATACTCCGGTCTACAATTCGTCAATTGGAGTAAACGGTGCTATTGTTTGGGACATGGGCACATTACCGGTACCCACCGATCCTGATACGGTTTTAGCCGATATAAGCTTTACCTTAACCGTAACCACAGATTGTTCTATTTTAGGAGATGTTAATTTTGATCCAACTGTGACACTAGATGGTACTCTAAGCGGTGTTGGTGCTGTTTCCGGGGTATCATTTACAACAGCCTTAATTCAAGGCTATGAGACTACCGGTTTATGTACCGGAGACCCCATACCGGTTCCGCATGTTATTGACATAGATTATGAAGATTACGTGAACGAAGCGCCAGTTATTACAGCTCCCAGCCCAATAAACATAGATGGCTGTGACGAAAATGACATCACTGCATTAGCAGCAAGATACCCGTATAGTGCTACCGAATCAGCAGACATTAAAGATACCTATGTTACTACCGGTTATACAGCTTCTGATAACGGGACCATTGTTAGTATTACATATATAGATGTGATTACACCTAACACAGATTGTCCTTTAGAGGTTGAAAGAACTTTTACGGCTACTGATGATTGTGGTAACTCAACTAATGCAACACAGATTATTACTATAATTCATATCGCGGCTCCAATAGTACCGGATGATGGCTCAGAAACGGTAGAATGTCTTGACGATGCGGTCCAACCTACAGCACCGGTAGTTACCGATGCTTGTGATAATGAGATCATACCGGTAATTACTGAAAATACAGACCCTGATTGTGAAGGTGATAAAATATACACATTCACTTATACTGACTGTGCCGGTAATGCTGCGGTATACACATATACCTATACGATCGATTTAACACCGTTTATATTACCTGCTAATGGTATTCAAACTGTTGATAATCTAGCTGATGCTGTTGAGCCTACACCGCCAACTGTAAATGATAACTGTAACAATGAAATTATACCTACAGGTCCTACAGTTTCTGACACTCCTGATTGTCAAGGTTCTATTGTATATACATTCACTTATACTGATTGTGCTGGTAACTCTGCTGATTGGACCTATACTTATACTATTGAATTAGCTCCTTTTACAACACCTGATGATGACGGTTCTACAGTAGAATGCATTGACAATGCTGTGGCTCCTACACCGCCTGTTGTAAATGATGCTAATGGGGATCCTATTACTCCGGTAATGACTGAAAATACAGACCCTGATTGTGAGGGTGATAAAATATATACATTCACTTATACTGACTGTGCTGGTAACTCTGATACTTGGGTATATACTTATACCATTGACCTGACTACAGCTCCGGTAGTACCAAATGATGGCTCAGAAACGGTAGAATGTCTTAACGATGCGGTCCAACCTACAGCACCGGTAGTTACCGATGCTTGTGATAATGAGATCATACCAGTAATTACTGAAAATACAGACCCTGATTGTGAAGGTGATAAAATATACACATTCACTTATACTGACTGTGCCGGTAATGCTGCGGTATACACATATACTTATACCATTGACCTGACTACAGCTCCGGTAGTACCAGATGATGGCTCAGAAACGGTAGAATGTCTTAACGATGCGGTCCAACCTACAGCACCGGTAGTTACCGATGCTTGTGGTAATAACTTAACAGCTTCTGATCCGGTTGTTACAGATACGCCAAATCCTGCAAGCTGTGAAATTACTCGTGCATATGTATTTACCTACACAGATTGTGCAGGCAACGTCTCTGAGTATACTTTTACTTATAATATAATTGACACTACTCCTCCAGACTTGACATTACCAGCTAATGTATTTCCTGAATGTAGTGTAGGTGATTTTAGTCCGACAGCGTTTGGAACGGCAACGGCCACCGATAATTGTGATACAAACCCGGGGATCACATTTGAAGATGAACGAGTAGATGGTGCATGTGAAGGAACTTTTGAAATTAGACGTACCTGGACTGCAGAAGATGCCTGTGGTAATACTACAAGCGGTGTTCAAATAATTTCCGCATCAGATCAACAAGCACCTCAATTTGATCAAACAAACCTGCCGCAAGACATGGAAGTTGAATGTAGTTCTGTTCCCGATGCTGTAACATTGACTGCTACTGATAATTGTGGTAACGCAACAGTTACCTATGAAGAAAATAGAGAGGATGGAAACTGTCCTAATAACTATATCATTACACGTACATGGACTGCAATAGATGATTGTGGTTTAACTAATACTCATGTTCAAAAAATAACGGTTCAAGACATTACACCTCCGGATTTTGTCGGAACGTTACCTCCTTCAACATTAGTTGTGGAATGTGACTCTGTGCCAGACGCAGAAACACTTGAAGCTACAGACGCATGTGGTAGTGCTGTTGTAAGTGTCGAAGATGAAATAGTAGACGGAACCTGTGTTAATGATTATAGAATTTTACGTACATGGACTGCGGAGGATCAATGCGGTTTAAAGACCTCACACACACAAACTATTATTGTTCAGGATACTAAAGCTCCGGAATTTATATCAGAATTACCGGAAAACACCACAGTACAATGTGATGAAATACCGGATACTGAAACGTTAGAAGCAATGGATAATTGTGGGGATGCAGTGGTAACCACTCAAGATGTTAGAATAGATGGAGATTGCCCTTCAAATTATCAAATTGCTAGAACCTGGATAGCAACCGATGAATGTGGATTAACCACAATGCATACACAAATAATTACTGTTCAGGATACAAAAGGACCTACTACTACTACTACTTTTGAAGAAACAATAGATGTGAGTTGTACGGATATCCCTGACGCCCCTGAATTAGAATTTACTGATAATTGTTCTTCAGATCTAACCGTAGTATTTAATGAAACAAGCACTTATGAAGAAAATGTGTTCTTAGATTATGAAATTGTAAGAACATGGACGGTAAGAGACGAATGTAATAACGAATCTGTTTTCACACAAACACTTAATGTGGCACTTGACGAAATAATAACTGATATTGTTGCTCCTGACTGGTGTTTTGATGAAGGTGTGGTTAATATGAATGATTTGTTACCAGACGAATTAAATACTGATGGTACCTGGGAGATGCTGGAAGGCGATACTGCCGCAACCCTAAACGGTAATATCTTTGATCCTACAACTTTAGAGTTGAGCTTAGACTTCTTACCGGAAGATGGTGGCATTGATTATAGATTCAGATATACGACCACCAATGAAGGGTGTATCAGTATTACCGAAATAACCATGAACGTTCATGCAGACTGTGTGGTCTTACCATGTGGTGAAAAGGATGTTGTTATATCAAAAGCCATTACCCCAAATGGAGATGCTTATAATGAGACATTTGAAATTAATGGTATTGAATTATGCGGATTCGAATATGCTGTTAAGATATTTAACAGATGGGGCGCCCTGGTTTTTGAATCTGATGACTACCAGAACAACTGGAACGGTGCTAGTTCTAAATCGTCTATTGGTAACGCAGGTAAAGTACCTAACGGAACATATTATTATATAATTACTATAAAAGATAGTGGATTGCCTCCATTTACTGGACCAGTTTATATCGGAACCAAATAAAAACTTAACCTATGACACGTATTAAACATCTTATAATAGCTATTGCATTGTTTAGTTGTGCTTCGGGAATTGCACAGCAAATGCCCCAATTCACGCAGTACATGTACAATACAATCTCGGTAAATCCTGCGTATGCAGGAAGTAGAGAGGCTTTGAGTATTGTTGGATTACACCGTAGCCAGTGGGTTGGTTTTAAAGGTGGCCCCATAACCCAGACACTTTCTATTCATACCCCGTTAAGGAATGACAGAGTTGGTTTAGGATTGTCTTTTATTGAAGATGATTTAGGTCCGCAGAATTTTTCATACTTATATGGAGATTTTGCATATGCCATCCCAACCGGAGTTGATGGAAAATTATCATTTGGTTTAAAAGCCGGATTTACACAGTATAGCTTTGACCAGGATTTTTTGAACGCCGACGATGTTAGAAATGACCCGTTTTTTAGAGGCTACGAAAACCGTTGGGCCCCTAATTTTGGCGCCGGTGTTTACTGGAGCACCAACAGGATTTATGCAGGATTATCTGCTCCAAGAATATTAAATACTGACAGTAATAGAAATGATGACATTGAAGCTCTAGACAGAATTAGTTATTATTTCACAGTAGGTGGTGTCATAGATTTAAGTAAAAGCATTAAATTTAAACCTGCCGGTTTAATAAAAGCGACCAATGGAGCTCCCATTTCGTATGACCTTACAGCCAATTTCTTGTTTAATGAGAAATTCTGGTTAGGAGCGTCCTACAGAATAAGTGAACAAACCTCTGCCTTTGGTGGTATTGTGGATTTTCAGGTATCCAGACAATTACGTTTGGGATACGCTTATGAAAAACCTAATTCTGATATAACCAGTTATACTTCAGGAACCCATGAGATATTATTAATTTATGAATTTAAATTCCTGAGTTCTAAACTAAAATCACCGAGATATTTCTAATATAGGTCATAATATGAGATTAAAACATTACATATTAATTTGTATCACTTTAGCCTTAAGCTTTTCTGCTTTCCCACAACAAGGACGGCAAAAAAGAGCAGATACTTTATTTAACAAATTTTCATTTGTAAAAGCTGCTAAAGTATACAGAGAACTTATTCAGAAGAACTACAATAAAGATTACGCCACAAGACGTTTGGCAGATTGTTATGCCTATTTAAGAGATCCTAAAAATGCGGCACGTTACTATAAATCGGTTGTTAAACAGGAAAATGTACCTATACAATATTATTACAGTTATGCCCAATCGTTACGAGGCATAAAAAAGTATAAAGAATCCAATCTTTGGCTGCAACGGTTTAAAGATTCCGGAGGCGTTGTAAATGCCAACGATTTCTCTAAAGACGTGAATTTTATTACCAGTGTTTTTAATGCCAAAAAGCAGTACTTTTTAGATAGAGTAAGGTTTAACTCAAGATTCAGTGATTTTGGTGCTTTTGAACACAATGGAAAAATATATTTTGCTTCTACCAGAGACAAAGGTGTTTCAATTAAGCGCGTTTACGGTTGGAACGAACAACCGTTTCTGGATGTTTATGTAACTGAAGTTGGAACCAGAAGGAATGTAGATCATACCGGAAAAGTAAAAGGTGATATCAATTCCATTTATCATGACGGTCCTGTTACCATTACCAAAAATGGCAGGTACATGTATTATTCAAGTAATAACTTTAATAATCAGATTGAGAAAAAGGATAGGAAAGGGTTAACCAATATGAAAATATACCGTGCTACCTATCGTGATAGTATATGGACAGATATTGAAGACCTTTCAATAAATGGTGATGAATTTTCAACACAGCATGCAGCTTTAAATAAAGACGACACCAAATTATATTTCGCATCAGACAGGCCAGGTGGTTTTGGCGGATCTGATATTTATGTAGTTGATATTAATCCTGACGGCTCCTTGGGTGAACCGAAAAACTTAGGCGGTGTTATCAATACGGAAAGTGCCGAAGGATTTCCTTTTATAAACCAGGAAGATGTGTTATTCTTTTCATCTGACGGACACACCGGTTTAGGGCTTTTAGATGTATTTGCCACTATTAAGGATGAAGCAGGTGATTTTGTTGACGTGGTGAATTTAGGAGTGCCGATAAATTCAAATAAGGATGATTTCTCTTTTACCATGAACCCCAATGGCATTACCGGTTATTTTGCTTCAAACAGAACCGGTGGTCGAGGTGATGATGATATTTACGCCTATCACAGAGAACCAACATTACATGTTGAGGGTGTAGTTACAGATGCCATTAACACCCAGCCAATAGTTGGAGCTAAAATCACATTATTCGATGATAAAGGGAATCAGATAGCCTATATGGAAACTGATGAAAACGGTTTCTATCAAATAAATATTGATAGAAATCAGGATTATAAAATAGTCGCCAGCCAGGAAAAATATATTGAGGATTACAGAAACTTTACATCAAAAAATATTCAAACGGAACTGATTACAATTAACGCTAACTTGTTATTAAACCCGGTTCCAAATGTTGTAAAGCTTGCTGAATTAAATACTATTTATTTTGATTTCGATAGTCATAACATAAGAAAAGATGCGGCCGAGGAACTTGACAAGATCGTGGATTTAATGCAGAATGATTATCCGGAAATGGTAATTCGAATCGAATCCCATACAGATTCCAGAGGTGCCCTCACCTATAACGATAAATTATCTATTGACAGAGCAAATTCAACATACGAATATTTAATCTCTAAAGGTATTGATCCTGCAAGAATTACGGCCTATGAAGGCTTTGGTGAACGCAGGTTAACAAACGGTTGTGAAGATGGTCAAAATTGTGAAGAAGAAGAACACCAATTAAACCGACGTACACAATTTATTGTTGTAAAAATGGAGTAATCACACGCTTAATGTGTGTAAAAAACATGAACTATAACTGGTAGATTTTTAATTTAAACTAAAGACCCCATGAAATTAAAAAGTTACATATTATCCGGTTTTATACTGCTAGCAAGTATGGCAGCTTTTGCCCAATATGGCTCTCAAAAAAAAGCGGATAATCTATTTAATAAATTCTCATTTGCAAATGCAGCTGAAGTATATCATGAACTTATTGATAAAAACTACAATGCTGATTATGCAACAAGGCAATTAGCCGATAGTTATGCCTTTATGCGCAACCCGGACAGTGCCGTAGTGTACTACAGGAAAGTGGTTGAACAGGAGAATATTCCCATTGCATATTATTATAACTATGCACAAGCTTTAAGAGGGGTTAAAGACTATAAAGAGTCCCGTAAGTGGCTTCGTAGATATAGAAAAGAAGGAGGCAGAATAAACGACCTTAACTTTTCTAAAGATGAAGATTTTATCAACTCTATTTTCAATGCCAAGCAACAGTACTTTTTAGCTGATGTTAACTTCAATTCGAAATATGCCGATTTTGGGGCTTACGAACACGACGGAACTATCTATTTTGCTTCGTCCAGAGATGAAGGGGTATCTTCAAAACACATTTACGGATGGAACGGAGAACCTTTTCTGGACATATATGCTACAGGTAACCGTACGGATAGCATCGTAGACCATAAGTCCAGAATAAAAGGTGATGTAAACTCTGTTTTCCATGAAGGGCCTATTACTATGACTAAAGATGGCAAAACCATGTATTTTTCAAGAAATGATTATAATAAAAACACCTTGGGAAATGACCAATACGGCATCACTAATTTAAAGATATATAAAGCCTCTTTAATTGAAGGGGAATGGACCAACATTGAAGAACTTAGTTTTAATGACCATAGTTACTCTAATGGACATCCGGCTTTAAGTCATGACGAAACCAAATTATATTTTGCTTCAGATAGGCCTGGTGGCTATGGCGGATCAGATATCTATTATGTAGACATTAAAGATAATGGTTCTTACGGAACGCCTCAAAATGCAGGTAAGATCATTAATACTGATAAAAACGAACGTTTCCCATTTGTAAATAGTGAAGGTACCTTGTTCTTTGCTTCGGATGGCCACCCCGGATTAGGCTTGTTGGATATTTTTGGAACCGTTTCTGATAAGAACAACCAAGTGATAAGTGTATTAAATCTTGGTGTTCCCGTAAACTCCAGTAAAGACGACTTTTCATTCTTTATGAGTGAAGATGGTTTGTCCGGTTTCTTTGCTTCTAACAGAAATGGTGGTGTGGGAAGTGATGATATTTATGCTTATGACAGGATTCCTCAATTGATTATTGAAGGAACAATCACAGACGCTAATACTAATGCCCCCGTAACAAATGCCTTAGTTACGCTAAAAGATGCTAACGGTAACAAAATTGCAGATTTAATTTCTGATGAAGACGGGCATTATGAAATAAACATAGACCGAGATGCTGATTATATAGTTGATACCAGAAAGGAAAACTATGTAGACCACACTCAAAATGTGACTTCAAAAGGCATTAAAAACAGTGTTACAAGGTTAACAACGAATATTAGGTTAGAGCCTGTATCAATAGAAGACATTCCAATTGAAGAATTATACCCTATTTACTTCGATTTTAATAAATATAATATTAGAGAAGACGGCACCGTTGAGTTAAACAGAATAGTTAACTTAATGATGAATGTATATCCAAGTATGGTTATTAAGATTGAATCGCATACAGATTCCAGAGGTTCAGAAGCATACAATGATATTCTTTCCCAGGAAAGAGCCAATGCTACTTATGAGTACCTGATCAAGAATGGTGTGGATCCTTCCAGAATAACAGAATATAAAGGCTATGGTGAGCAAAAATTAGCTAATGATTGTGATGGTACTGTTAATTGTACTGAAGACCAACACCAGTTAAACCGTCGTACCCAATTTATTGTTATTAAAATGAAATAATTTTGTCATTCCTGCGTGTCATGCTGAGCTTGTCGAAGTAAAAGCAGGAATCCATCCCCATAATCGGATTTTACCCTCGATAACTTAAACCATCAAAAGATTAGATATTTTTGATGGTTTTTTTATTGTAGGTATATTTAGTATCCATAAGTAATATCGTTCGTTACATAAAGTTATGTCTAATGGTAACTCATTCGTGGTAAATTGAAAAAAATAATTTTGTTCATATTTGTAATCTTAACTTTAATCGTTCTTGGACTTTACGCCTATAAACAACTTAATCTGAACCCGAAATTCAAAGTTGGACAAGAAGTTGATAATTTAAATGGGGTTCCTGTCTACTTCAACGGTAATATTGGGAACGTTGATGGTCGAAATTTGACTAAAGATGGATATAACCTTGGCTTAAAATACCAATGTGTTGAATTTGTAAAACGATATTACTATCAAGAACTGAATCATAAAATGCCTAACAGCTATGGACATGCAAAAGACTTTTTCAATCCTAATGTAAATGACGGAAATATTAATAAACAAAGGCGTTTAATTCAGTATACTAATCCCAGCAAATCTAAACCAAAAATAAATGATTTGGTTGTTTACTCAGGAACGGTAATGAATAAATATGGGCACGTTTCAATAATTTCACAAGTTACTGAAGAAGAAATTGAAATCATACAACAGAACCCAGGACCTTTTGGGAATTCCAGAGCAAAATATGATTTAGTTAAAGAAAAGGGAAAATGGCAAATTAAAAATGATAGAATTTTAGGTTGGCTGAGAAAGGAAGCTAACCATTAGATCACAAATATTCTATATACTGGAATTTTAACTTAAAAACCCTCCCGGAACTGGGAGGGTTTTATACCTAAAGCTAAATTCAATAACATAAAGTTATTAAAATAACCTATTTAATTTTTTAATTGCACAATACCGCTACCGTGCAAAGTTGCTAATAATCAGTAAATCAAATAAGGTTATAGGTTTACGTTACAACCAAGTAACGTTACTTTTTAATAAAGATGTTAGTAAAATACCATCTGCCCTTTTCATTTTTTTCGGCAGATACATCACAATTCGTAAAATCACCTTCTATATTGGCTTTATGTGCTTCGCTCTTTAACCAGGCGTTTACAACCGTTCTGGCTGTACTATAGCCGTAAGCAACATTTTCAGATACTTTTTTGGCACCGGCATTTTGCTTTAAATAATTGCTGCGTGTAAAGAAATTATCATGAGAAATTTCACCGGTATCAACCATATAATCCGTGTGGCTGTAAGCCACAGATTTAACAATAGTCATACCTTCCAGCGGGTCTAAACCCATAGACAATCTATGATTATTGATGTTCTCTAGGATTTCAATTTCAATGGTTTTTGTTTCGGGAGTGACAAGACTTAATTCAATGGCGTTCGCCTTTTCATCAATGCTGTCTGTTGAGCAGGAAAAACTCAAAACAGCTAACAATGCCAACAATGGCAGCTTGTTTAATAACTTCATAAGTAGGTAAATTTAGATTTGGTCCTATAAAGTTATTAACCAGGGATAGCATATGCACCTATCAAGGTTTAAAATCGATAAACGACATGCTTAAAATCGATGAAATACGTTTTTAATCGATAAAATGTAAAATAAAATATTAAAATATGTATTTCAACGGATTTTCTAAGGAGATAATCGATGAATTAACCAGTTGTAATCCGGTTGAAGTTGATACCTGATTCTGTCGTGCAATCTGTTAGGTCTCCCCTGCCAAAATTCTATCTCAACAGGCTTTACGATATACCCACCCCAATTAGTGGGTCTCGGTACGTCTTTACCTTCAAACTCCTTTTCCAAATCAGAAAGCTTTTGTTCTAAAAAATCACGGTCCTCAACGACTTCACTTTGGTTGGATGCTAAAGCCCCCAACTGACTGCCACGAGGCCTGGACTCAAAATAACCATCACTTAAATTTTCGGCAACCTTTTCCGCTTTTCCTTTAATGATGACCTGGCGTTCGGCTCCATGCCAAAAAAAAGACAAACAAACATTGGGGTTTTGTTCTATGGCTTTGCCCTTTTCACTTGCGTAATTTGTAAAGAAAATAAAACCTTCATAGGTATATTTTTTAAGCAGCACTACCCTATTCTTGGGATATCCGTCAACTCCAATAGTAGAAATAATCATGGCATTGGTTTCGTCTTCAGCAAAAAACTTATCCACCTCAAAGAACCACTTTTGAAACAATTCCATAGGGTTTTCAGGGACTTCACTTAAAAGTAGAGCTCCCTTTTCATAAGACTTTCTATAGCTACTTAAATCCTTTTCCATACCCCTGCAATTTACATGATTTTACTTTATTAATGCTATTTTTTAGTATTTTTAGTATCATGCTAAAAATCAATAAAATGAAATTTACTTGTACTGTCAATATCAATAAACCCAAATTGGAAGTCGTAAAACATTTTGAAGATCCTGAAGCTCTAAAACAATCACAAAAGGGTTTTCAAAACATGGAGCACCTGAGTGGTAACAAAGGCGAAGCAGGAGCCACATCAAAACTCATTTATGATAAATTTGATCTGATAGAAACCATTATTGAAAACAAACTCCCGGATGCCTTTTATGCACAATACGAGCATAAAAATATGAGCAATACCATGCACTCTAAATTCGCAGCCATCAAGGACAACGAAACTCAATTGACTTGTGATATTCATTATACCAGGTTTTCGGGGTTTATGATAAAATTCATGGCTAAAGTATTTCCGGGTATGTTCAAAAAACAAGTTGATAAATGGTTGGTAAACTTCAAAAATTACGCTGAAAGCCGGTAAATATGCCCAGAATTCACCTGTTTGAGTTTGAAGACTTAAAATGGTTTCCTTCATCTTTAAGAGACTATATGACTGACTTTTTACAGTTTATTTCGAATAAGTTTGATGTCTATAAACCCATTGTACCTGTCATTGAAGAAGGACTGGAAAAAAGCAATACTAATACTATTATTGATTTAGCTTCCGGTGGTGGTGGCGGACTTTTAAAACTAAATGCACATTTACTGGAAAAAAATCCGGAACTTAAAGTTATTCTAACTGATTACTATCCGAACGTGGAAGCCTTTAGAAGTACTAAAACTAAAGCTGATAACATGGAATACATAGCAACTTCTATTGATGCTTTACGTGTTCCGGAAAGCTTAAAAGGCTTAAGAACCCAGTTTTTATCGCTTCATCATTTTAGACCAAAGGAAGCGCAACAGATTCTACAGAATGCGGTGGATAGTCAAAGTGCCATTGCTGTTTTTGAAGCCCAGGAGCGCAACCTTAAGAGTTTCATCTTTATGTTGCTTTCTCCAATAAACGTGTTGTTTTCAACCCCCTTTATAAAACCATTCAAAACAGGTAGAATTATATTTACGTATTTAATTCCTATTGTTCCGCTATTAGTATGTTGGGATGGTATAGTGTCTGTTTTAAGAACCTACTCCATAAAAGAAATGAATGACCTTATTGACGGATTATCAAATAAAGATACTTTTGAATGGCAGGTTGGAAAAGTAAAATCCGGCCCCGGTGCTATTATTTATCTGTTGGGTTATAAAAAGAATAACTAAAACTCGAAGATCTTACCGTCCTCAGATAATTCCACAGCTTCAAACACCTCTTTAGCTTCCAATTTAAAGTCATTTATATCCTTGTAGCGCGTAGAATAATGCCCAAGTAACAAAGTGCCTGCATTAGCCTTTTTAGCAATAGCAGCAGCTTCTTTTGCAGTTGAATGCTTCGTTTTTGGTGCCAAATGAGCCTGCGTCTCTAAAAATGTGGATTCGTGATACAGCACATCTACATTTTCTATGATAGGTACAATATCTTCCTTATACATGGTATCACTGCAAAAGGCATAACTTTTTGGCTTATCACCCGGTTTTGTAACAGTTTCATTCTTAATGGTTACACCATCTTCATTTACCACATCAAAGCCTTGCGTTAATTTCCTGTAGTAAGCTACATCAATATTAGCCGCTTCAGCAGCTCTGATATTTAGTTTTCGCTTGCCCTCTTTTTCTTTAAACAAAAAACCGTTGGTGTAAACCCTGTGATTTAAGGGGATGGTGTGAACTTCAACCTTTTCATCTTCAAAAATTAATTCGGATTCATCAGAAGTTAATTCATGAAATATAAGCTTATAATTAGTCCAGGAATCAGCAAGTTTCATTTGCAGTGTGATCACATCCTTAATACCTTTAGGGCCGTAAATATGCAGATCGGCTTCCCTGGTAAGCAACCTGAATGTAGAAATTAGGCCTACTAATCCAAAAAAGTGATCGCCATGTAAATGGGATATAAAAATATGCTTGATTCGGCTGAACTTTACTTTGTGTTTTCGTAATTGCACCTGGGTCCCTTCACCACAGTCAATTAAAAACATATGGCCCTGTACCTCTAAAACCTGAGATGTGGGGTTGGTTAAAATTCGCGGTGTGGCACTATAACAGCCTAAAATGGTTAATTTCATGTAAATAATATCAGTACGGCACCATTAAAATCCCAGATCGCGCTCCATTTCTTCCATTTCTATGATGTCATAGGCTTCCTGAAGTGTCGGCACAACAACAATTTCGTCCGGCATGTCATCAAAGTCTACTTTATTGGTCACAATTACAAACGAATGTTTAGCCGCTCTATGGGTATTGGATATCTGTAAAAACTCTACTATTTCTTCCAAACTAATCTGATCAAGCGTAGTTAAGCTAACAATGATATTATTGTTTTTAAACTTGGGATACAACGCTTGCAACTTCTTTACCAACTCTATAGTAGTGGCTTTTTCCTGAGTAACAATTGTAATATTGCCGTTTTGATCAAAAATCATAGTCTACTGCTTTATTTTGGACGCTAATAAATAAATAACTGCCATTCTTATAGCTACGCCGTTTTCAACCTGATCTAAAATAATAGATTGCTTAGAGTCAGCCACATCACTGGTAATCTCAACCCCCCTGTTTATCGGTCCCGGATGCATAATGGTGATGTCTTTATCTAACGAATCCAGTAAATCTTTGTTAACTCCAAACTGTTGTGTGTACTCCCTGGTTGATGGGAAATAACTAATATCCATGCGTTCGTTTTGCACCCGCAACATATTAGCTACGTCACACCAATTTAAGGCTTTACGTAAGTTTGTTTCAACCTTTACTCCAAGTTTATCAATGTACTTGGGAAGCAATGTTTTTGGTCCGCAAACCATAACCTCTGCACCTTGTAGCTGTAACGCAAATATATTGGAAAGCGCTACTCTACTATGCAAAATATCACCAACAATCACTACTTTTTTACCCCCTACATCCCCGTGCTTTTCCCGTATGGAATACGAGTCCAATAAAGCTTGTGTTGGATGCTCATGAGCCCCGTCCCCTGCATTTACAATACTGGCATCAACATGCTTGGACAAAAAGATTCCCGCTCCCGGATTGGGATGTCTCATCACCACCATATCTACTTTCATAGATAAGATGTTATTAACGGTATCAATAAGCGTCTCGCCTTTTTTAACCGAGGATTGCCCGGACGAAAAGTTGATAACATCTGCCGATAATCGCTTTTCGGCCAGTTCAAAAGACAACTTGGTTCGGGTGGAGTTTTCAAAGAACAGATTGGCTATGGTAATATCTCTAAGCGAAGGCACTTTTTTGATGGATCTGTTGATCACTTCTTTAAAATGATCTGCCGTTTCAAAAATAAGTTGAATATCTTTTTGGTTAAGATACTTTATTCCTAATAAGTGATCAACACTTAATTCGCTCATTATTCTCTTTTATTATTTAAGTTTTCGACTACGCTCAACCTGACAAAACCTTATGACTTCCAGGTTCTGACTTCGGTCTTCAAGCTTCATCATTTTTCAATTAAATACACGGCATCTTCACCTTCATTTTCCTGCCAATGCACTATGACTTTTTCATTGTTAATAGCATCTACCTGCCTTCCTCTATAATCAGGCTGAATAGGTAAATGCCTGCTAAATCTACGGTCTATCAGCGTTAATAATTCTATTTCATCCGGTCTTCCAAACGATTGAATAGCTGTTAAAGCCGCTCTGATACTTCTGCCGGTATACAATACATCATCTATAAATACAATATTCTTGTTTTCAACTAAAAAGTCAATTTCGGTACTATTGGCTTTAAGTGGCTTATCACCTCTTCTAAAATCATCTCTGTAAAATGTAATGTCCAACTGACCTGATTTTACATCTTTTACTTTGTAATCTTCCTGTAAGATCCTGGTGATCCTGTTAGCTAAAAAAACCCCTCTCGGTTGTAGTCCGATCAGAACGGTATTAGAGAAATCATTGTGTTTTTCAATAAGTTGACAAGCCAATCGATGAAGAATGATGTTTACCTCTTTGGTGTTAAGTAAAACTTTTTGACTCATATACTATCCAAGCGTATCTGGGGTACAAAGGTAATGCAAAATTTTAGAAGTAAAAATCATTATATGTAGGATTATACCGTAATTATAGGTAAGACATAGATTAAATTATTTAAAACCAGATTGTATTAATACCTTGCTAGAACTTAATTGACAATTGAAAACATGGGTTTAAAATATCACCTAAAATCATTGGCGAGCAAATCATTTTTTACAATAAATAAATTTTATGATGACCATGCCATCTCTAAAGACAAAAAAAGAGGGGTCGATTTTTATAAAAATGTAAAGCCTGAAAATATAGAAGGGTATGACCATCACAAATATGTTCATTACATACCTTCTAAATCATGGCAAATCAAAAGATTGCTCAAAGCTTCAAAAATCACTTGTAATGATGCCATTTTTGATTATGGTTGCGGAAAAGGCAAAGCTCTTTATGAATTCTCAAAATACAAGCTTAATAAAATTGGAGGCATAGAACTTGCCAAGGAATTAGCAGATATAGCAAAAATTAATATGCAAAAGCTAAATCTACCCAATGTAAAAATAGTTAACGGAAACGCATTAAATTTCACCGAATTAGATGACTACAACTATTTCTTCTTTTTTGATCCTTTTAGTGTAGACATCTTTAAATCAGTAATAAACATTATCCTTACAAACTATAAAAAGAATCCAAGGGAGATTACAATAATTTATATGAACTTAAGAGGCCATGACAAGTACTTAGATACTATTGAAGGGTTTATCAAACATAAAACTTTATATAATCCCGTGAGATCGGTTATTTATAAATATAATCCTTAATAAATAAGTTCGTATTATTTTCCGCGTCATTTCATAGGAATATTGCGGCTAACTATAGGGCAACCCCAAATGGAATAAAAAAAGCCTTCAGGTACTGAAGGCTTTAGTTTTTATACTGAGACACTTCGGCTGCGCTCAGTGGGACAAAGAAAAAATTATTTCTTTCCGTCCAATTTATCTTTAAGAGCCTGTAAAGCATCATTAGCATCACCTAAAGTTGGTTTTGCTTCTGCTGCTGCAGCGGCCGCTTTCTTAGCAGCAGCTTTTACATTCTTAGCTTCTTCCGCTTTAAAAATAGCTGTGTGAGATGCTACAACTCGTTTGAACTCTTTACTGAACTCAATAATCTTAAAGTCTGCAGCTTCTCCTTTTTTAAGTTTACTGCCATCTTCTTTCTCTAAGTGACGAGATGGAATAAACGCTACGATATCATCGTTAAATTTAACAGTAGCGCCTTTGTCAACTATTTCTTCAATGGCAGCTGAGTGTGTGGTATCTAAAGCAAACTCCTTTTCATATTTATCCCAAGGATTATCAGTGGTTTGCTTGTGACCTAAACTTAATTTACGTCCTTCAACATCCAGTTCTAATACAATAACATCTAACTTGTCTCCTACCGCACAGAACTCACTTGGGTGCTTGATCTTCTTAGTCCAGGATAAATCAGAGATATAGATTAATCCGTCAATACCTTCTTCTAATTCAACAAAAACACCAAAGTTAGTAAAGTTACGTACTATACCGGTGTGTTTAGATCCTAAAGGATATTTACCGGTAATATCGGTCCATGGATCCGGTGTTAATTGCTTAATACCTAAAGACATTTTACGCTCTTCTCTATCCAATGTTAAGATAACGGCGTCAACCTCGTCTCCTACAGAAACGAAATCCTGGGCAGAACGTAAGTGCGTAGACCATGACATTTCAGATACGTGAATCAATCCTTCAACACCTTCGGCAACTTCAATAAATGCACCGTAATCTGCAATGACTACAACTTTACCTTTTACTTTATCACCAACTTTCACCTCTTCAGCAAGCGCTTCCCATGGATGTTTGCTTAACTGTTTTAATCCTAATTGGATTCTTGACTTATCTTCATCAAAATCAAGGATTACAACATTTAATTTTTGGTCTAACTCAACGATCTCGTTAGGGTGGTTAATTCTGGACCAGGAAAGGTCTGTAATGTGAATTAATCCGTCAACACCACCAAGATCAATAAATACACCGTAAGATGTTACGTTTTTAACAACACCTTCCAATACCTGACCTTTTTCTAACTGACCAATAATTTCTTTCTTTTGTTCTTCAATATCAGCTTCAATTAAAGCTTTATGAGATACCACTACGTTTTTAAACTCATGGTTGATCTTTACAACCTTGAATTCCATAGTCTTGTTTACATACTGATCGTAATCTCTAATTGGTTTTACATCAATTTGAGACCCAGGTAAGAAGGCTTCAATTCCAAAAACATCCACAATCATACCACCTTTAGTTCTGCATTTCACAAAACCGTTTACAATCTCACCGGAATCATGAGCAGCATTCACTCTGTCCCAGGCTTTGATAACTCTTGCTTTTCTGTGAGATAAGACTAGTTGACCTGTAGCATCTTCGCGTACATCAATTAATACCTCTACTTTGTCTCCTACTTTTAAGTTTGGATTGTAGCGGAACTCGTTTAAAGAAATAACACCTTCAGATTTAGCGTTGATGTCAATAATGGCATCTCTGTCAGAGATATGAACTACCGTACCTTCAACAACCTCATCATTTAAAGTGTCTACAAAGTTTTCTGCTACTAATTTTTCAAATTCTTTAAGTTGTTTGTCATCAACTTCATCAATACCTTCCTGGTAATTGTGCCAATTGAACTCTTTTAAGAATTTTTCCGGATTTGCTTGAGCTTCCGATACTATCGGAGCTTCTTCTACTGTTGAAGTCTCAGGAGCTTCAACTTCAGCTTTTTTTGCTTTTTCAGCCATAGCTGATTAAAATTTGTATTCTGTATGCCCGGAAAGAATTAAGCAAATAACACACAGAAGCGTTAATTTTATTATTGTTTCATCCCTTTTACCTTTCCATAATTCGCTAAAAGGAGCGCAAAAATACATATTATTGACTTAATTACCTAAAAATGAATAAATAATATTAGTTGTGACTATTTTGTACTTTCTGTGTCTTTATTAATAGAAACTTAAAATTAAAGTTGGTTTACAGTAAGCGGAATTCATTATATTGTATCAATAATTAAATAACATAATATTTACAAACATGGCAGTAAAAGAAAAATATCAAGAAGTATTAGCATTAGGGGAAGCTTTAAACGTACAAAACGGGGATGTACAGGTTGAAAGCGGTCAGTTAAAAGTTTGGGGTACTGCAAACACCCAATATGAAAAAAACCTGATTTGGGATAAGATCAAAGAAATAGGCGGAGAAAACCCTACAGATATCATGGCAGATATTAAAGTTGCCGATGAAAGTGTTTATCACAGGCACGTGGTAAAAAGTGGTGAAACTTTAGGAAAAATAGCCAAACACTACTACAAAGATGCTATGAAATACAAAGAGATTTTTGCAGCCAACACAGACATTTTAAAGAACCCGGATTTAATTTACCCGGACCAGGAATTAATAATTCCAAACTTATAAAAGAACTTTTGTTATAGATAATTGAACAAACGTTGTTCAGACAAGCGAGCCTTATAAATATATTTGTAAGGTTCGCTTTTTTATTTTAAATAAACCCTTATGAGTATTAGCTTAAAACAATTGGTTCTTACAACATTGCTATTGTTTCCAATAATTGCCATGGCTCAAACCGACAAAATTGAAGTTAATGGCATTATTCTGGATGAAACCAATAACCCTGTGCCTTATGTAGCTGTTGGTATTGTAAAAAAACATATGGGTACGGCCAGTACGGAAGATGGTGAGTTTTCTTTTTTAGTCACCAAAAATGAATTGCAGGATACCTTATCTATTTCCAGTTTGGGGTATGATCCTTTTAAAATTAAAGTAGCTGATTATTTAAAGCAGGGAAAAAAGGAAATCGTTTTAAAAGAAACCATTACGGAATTAGACGAAGTTAAAATTCTAAAACCAGGCGAATATGTTGAAAATGCTTTGGATCTGTTAAAAGACAATACTATTAGTAAGCCATATCAAATAGAAATGCTCTACAGACGTGCCGCTACTGAAAATGGCAAGTCTAAATTCTTTGTTGAGAACTATATTAAAATCCGTGACCGGGGACCAGCTTATCCTTTAGGATTAGTTCAGGTGACAGAAGCAAGAAAATCTGCCGATTACAGAATCTGGAAACGAAAGCAATGGACGCATTCCTTAACATGGATGGCTACTGCAAATCCCTTACGCCCTACTGAAAAACAACCTAACTTAAAACGTTTTATCTGGAAGAAGATTGGAGACTCCTCCTATGAAGGTGAAGATGTTGTCATTATTAGAGGGAAAAACCCAAAATCACACCGAACCGTTACTTTTTATATTGGTGTAGACAATTATGCTATTTATAGAATTGAAAAAGAGAAAGCCCTGTTTTTGTATAAAAAACATCAGGATGGCAGATTATATTTAAGTTACTATTCCAATGAATGGGGCTTTGGTAAAAATCAGGTACCAAGAGAGTTTTGGGGAACGGAAGCCGAAAAAATGACTTACAGGCTCGAAGCTTTTGTATATAACATTGAAACCGACAAAAAGAAAATAAGGGTTGTTCCTTACGGAGGTGATACAGATATGGGGTCTTTAGAACTACCATATCACCCTGATTTTTGGAGCAACTTAAGTATGCCCCCGGACACCAAGTTCTTTAAACGCATAAAAAGTGAATTGGAAAGTAACTATGGAGTGTCTTTAGAAAATCAGTTTAAATTTGTGAACAAATAAGAACCTTTTTAATTATGAAAAAACAGATAACCTATGTTTTATTGATTCTATTTGTATTGCCGTTTTGTGCTAATTCACAATCAAAAATTGAGATCAGTGGTATAATAATAGATGAATTTAATGAACCTATCCCTTATGTGGCCGTGGGCATTGTTGAAAAATACATTGGTACGGCCAGTACGGAAGACGGTGGGTTTTCATTTTTAGTAACCGCTGCCGAAATGCAGGACACCTTGTCTATTTCCAGTTTAGGGTATGACCCGTTCAAAATCAAAGTAGCCGATTATTTAATGTTGGAAAAGAAGGAAATAGTCTTAAAAGAAACAGTTACTGAGCTCAACGAAATTACGCTATTAAGCCCTAAAGACTACGTGTTGAACGCTATTAAAAGCTTAAGAGATAATACTTTAAGTCAGGCCCACAAACTGGAATTATTATACAGAAGGGCTGCCGAAGAAGACGGAAAAGCAAAGTTCTTTGTTGAAAATTATATAAAGATTAGAGATAAAGGACCGGCTTACCAAATGGGAGTTGTAGAGGTTACGGCTGCCAGGAAATCTGCAGATTACAGATATTGGAAAAGAAAACAATGGCGGCATTCCATTCATGATATGTTTCATGTAAACCCATTCAGACCCAGTGATTCCCAACATGCCAGGAACTTAAAAAAGTTTACCTATAAAAAAATTGGCGACTCCTCTTACGATGGTGAAGATGTAGTGATAATTGAAGGCAGGAATCCCAGGATCGATTGGGAAAAAATGACCTTTTATATTGGGGTTGACACTTACAAAGTTTATAGGATTGAGCGTGGCAGATCTTTGTATGTCTACAAAAAACACAAAACCGGCAAAATGGTTTTAAGTTACTTTAAAAACGAATGGAGCTTCCCAAAACATCAGATTCCTAAGGAGTTACGCGGAACACTGGCAGAAACCCTTCGTTATAAAACAGAGGCTTTTATTTACAGTGTTGAAACCGATAAAAAGAAAATTAGAGTCATTCCATTTGGGGTTGAAACTGATATGGGGTCTTTGGACTTAAAATATGATGCCAACTTTTGGAAGAATCTCAGTATGCCACCTGATACTAAGTTTTATACGCGTATAAAGAATGAATTAGAGGGCCTTTTTGGTGTTCCTTTAGAAAAGCAGTATCAAATTGTAAATCAATAATTTTATCATTTTATGTCTTATCGTTATTTACTGAATGCTTTTATAGGTTTGTTAATGCTGTTTCCTTTTCAGGTTTCGGCGCAACAAAAAATAGAGATCAATGGTATTATTTTGGATGAATCTAATAACCCGATTCCTTTTGTAGCCATTGGGATTGTAGAAAAATATATAGGTACGGCCAGTACGGAAGATGGTGAGTTTTCCCTACTTGTTACTAAGGCTGAACTTCAAGATTCTTTGTCCATTTCAAGTTTGGGCTATGATCCCTTTAAAATAAAAGTGGCAGATTATTTAAAGCTTACAAAAAGAGAAGTCGTTTTAAAGGAAAGCGTTACCGAACTCGATGAAATTAAGATTTTAAAGCCAAGTGAATATGTTGCTCTTGCCAGTAAAAACATGAAAGCCAACACAATTAGTACGCCACATCAAATTGAAATGCTCTACAGAAGAGCGGTGACTGAAGGTGGACAACCGAAATTTTTAGTTGAAAACTATATTAAAGTAAGAGATCGAGGGCCTGCCTATTATTTTGGGCTTATGCAAGTGGCCGAATCACGTAAATCTGCCGACTACAGAATTTGGAAACCAGACCAAAGGTGGCACTCCATAAATGGCATGGCCAGTTTACACCCTTTTCGTCCAAACGATTCCCAACATAAAAGGAACTTAAAAAAATTCATCTGGAAGAAGATTGGGGACTCCTCATATGAGGGTGAAGATGTTTTAATTCTTGAAGGTACAAATTCTAAAATGACTTGGGAAAAGATTAAAGTATTTATTGGTATGAATAGCTATAAAGTTTATAGAATAGAACGTGGAAACACGCTATACATTTATAAAAAGCATAAAAGTGGAAAATTGGTTTTAAGCTATTACAGGCACAGTTGGAAAATCCCAAAAGAACGATTTCCATTACACCTAAGAAACTCGCCTGCTTCAGATTCAGATTACAAGGCAGAAGCTTTTGTTTATAAAGTAATTACCGATAAAAAACAAATAAAAGTAGTTCCTTATGGCATTGATGTGGATATGGGAATGATTGATTTACCATATAATGCTACTTTTTGGAATAATTTAAGCGTTCCTCCGGACACGAAATTTTATAAAAAAATAAAAGACGGACTAGAAGGGGTTTACGGTGTTTCCCTTGAAGATCAATATAAATATGTAAATGAAAAATAAGCTATGAAATGAGCCATAATAACTAAACGGAATGCCCACCAAAATGCGTTGCATTGAGCTTGTCGAAATGTTTAATGGCGAATTACATCTGGCCTATGTAGAACAATAAAATTTAAACAGATGAAAAAGACATTCTTCCTTACCCTTATATTTCTATCTGCATTAATTCCCTTTAGCGGGAATTCACAATCTAAAATTGAAATAAATGGTCTCATTTTAGATGAATCTAATACCCCTATCCCCTTCGTGGCAGTTGGTATTGTTGAGAAATACATTGGTACAGCAAGTACAGAAGATGGTGAATTTTCGTTTTTAGTTACCGCTGCAGAAATGCAAGACTCCCTATCCATTTCCAGTTTAGGATACAACCCTTTTAAAATAAAAGTTGCTGATTATTTAAAGCTGGCAAAGAAAGAAATAATTTTAACTGAAACGGTTACTGAACTTGACGAAGTTAAGATCTTAAAACCAGGCGAATATGTCCAGTTGGCCAAAGACAATCTTAAAGACAATACCATAAACAAACCTCACCAGGTAGAATTGTTATACAGAAGTGCCACTACCGAAAATGGCAATGCCAAATTTTTGGTAGAGAATTACATTAAAATTAAATCTAGGGGCCTGGGAAATTGGTTTGGTCCTATGCAGGTGGCTGAATCCAGAAAATCTGCAGATTATAGAATTTGGAAAACAGACACTAAATGGCATTCTATAAACATTTTAGACCAGTTTAATCCGCTAAGGCCCAATGGCTCTGACCATGTTAGAAACCTCAAAAAATTTATCTGGAAGAAAACCGGAGATTCGTCTTTTGAAGGTGAAGATGTACTGATCTTAGAAGGCACAAATCCTAAGAATCAATCTGAAAAGATCATCTTTTATATTGGAATAGACACTTATAAGGTATATAGAATTGAGCGTGGAAACAGCTTATACATTTATAAAAATCACCGCAGTGGTAAGTTGGTTTTAAGCTACTACAGACATGATTGGGACTTCCCGAAAAACAAGATTCCGTCAGAGTATAAACACCTCTTGAATGAAACCCACTATAAAGCTGAAGCCTTTGTATATAAGATTGTTACTGATAAAAAGAAAGTACGAGTAATTCCTTATGGTATTGATATGGATATGGGTATGATAGACCTACCATATAAACCCAACTTTTGGAATAACCTAAGTGCACCACCAGACACCAAGTTCTATAAGAAAATTAAGGACGGATTAGAAGCCATGTATGGGGTGCCCTTAGAAAAACAATACCAATTGGTTAACAAATAAATTTTCACTTAAGGCCCGTTTATTTAATGTATAACAAGGGTTCTTTCATAGCGCGAACACTATATGTCTTGGTACAAAAATTGAAATTAGTATCTTAAATTTAGGGGCGAATAATATTATAAAGCATTTTAACTTATGAAAAATCGATTGATACATTTTTTACTTGTAATGGCATTCATCATGCCATCAATAGCCATCTCTCAAGAAGGCAAAATTGAAGTAAAAGGAATTATTTTAGACGAATTCAATGAACCTATACCTTTTGTTGCTGTTGGTATCGTTGAAAAATATTTAGGTACCGCCAGTACTGAAGACGGCGAATTCTCATTTTCAATTACTGAAAACGAACTACAAGATTCCTTATCAGTTTCCAGTTTAGGTTACGACCCCTTTAAAATTAAGGTGGCTGATTATCTGAAATTAGAAAAGAAAGAAATTGTTCTAAAGGAAACGCTCACTGAGCTTGATGCCATTACACTATTGGCACCGGGCGACTATGTTTATAAAGCAATTAAATCCTTAAGGGACAATACGCTTAGTCAATCCCATAAATTGGAGATACTTTATAGAGCTTCCTCTACGGAGAACGACGTGGCTAAGTTCTTTGTTGAAAATTATATAAAGGTAAAAGACAAAGGACCTGCCTATTATATGGGGCAAGTTGAGGTAGCCCACGCAAGAAAATCTGCAGATTACCGCTATTGGAAAAGAAAACAATGGCGGCATCCAATTAATGGTCTGTTTGAGGTAAATCCTTTTAGACCTATGGATTCACAACACTCTAGAAATTTAAAAAAGTTTGCCTGGAAAAAAATTGGAGACTCTTCCTATGAAGGCGAAGACGTGGTAATTCTTGAAGGACAAAGCAATGTACATAAATGGGAAAAAATAAAGCTTTACATAGGCGTAGACAGCTATAAGGTTTATAGAATTGAACGTGGACAATCACTTTATATCTATAAAAAACATAACAGCGATAGAATGGTGTTGAGCTATTTCAAAAATCAATGGCGTTTTCCTAAAGACAAAATTCCAAAAGAATTAATTGGGACACCAGCAGAGACACTACAGTATAAATCGGAAGCTTTTGTTTTGAACGTAGAAACGGATAAAAAGAAAATTAAAGTGGTGCCCTATGGTATTGAAAAAGACGTTAATGACCTGGAGGTAAAATATGATCCTAATTTTTGGAATAATCTAAGTATGCCTCCAGACACCAAATTCTACAAGAAAATAAAAAGTGAGCTGGAAAGCAACTTTGGTGTACCATTGGAAACCCAATTTCAATTGGTCAATAAAAAATAAGCATGATTTGTATCAAAACAGGGAATTTCAAAGTAATCTTTGGGATTCTTTTTTTTGAGACAAAGTAACTATTCTGTGTCTTCCAGTGCCATGCTTACAAGGCGCAGGACCTTTTCAAACTGCTGCTGAATGCTGAGTTCGGAATTATCAATTGCTATGGCGTCCTCGGCCTTAATTAACGGGGAGTCCTTTCTTGAGGAGTCTAAACGATCACGATCTTGAACATTTTTAAGAACACTTTCATAGGTTACCTTATCACCTCTATCCATAAGCTCTTTAAATCGCCTTTTAGCCCTCGTTTCTGCAGAGGCGGTCATAAATATTTTTAATTCGGCATCCGGGAACACCACAGTTCCAATATCACGTCCGTCCATCACAACCCCTTTATCTTTTCCTAATTGTTGCTGAATAGCAACCAGTTTTTTTCGTACTTCGGTAACAGCAGCTACTTTGCTAACAAAGTTTGACACTTCCAAAGTACGTATGGATTTTTCAACATTTTCATCATTCAAATACACTTCGGCAAAACCCAGATCCTTATTAAACTTAAAGCTGATTTTCACTTGATCCAATTGATAAATGAGCGCTTCAACATTAAAATCATCGGCATGAATTAAACCTTGCTTCATGGCATAAAGTGTTACTGCCCTGTACATAGCACCTGAATCTACATATACATAGCCCAAATGTTTGGCAATTTGCTTTGCAATGGTACTTTTTCCTGTTGAAGAATACCCGTCTATGGCTATGGTGATTTTATTCATCTTTTAAGTTTGAAGTGGCTAAAGTACTTAAAGTGTTTTAAAGTTTAAAGTGTCTTAAGCACTTAAAGTGCGCTAAAGTCTAAACATACACGAACTTTAAATACTTGTAACTTGAAACTTTAGGCACTCTGCTATTGTAAATCTATTTGTAAACCGAAAAAATTGGAATTGGCTGCGCTTGTATATTTAGCGTGCGTATAACTGAAGCGCATTTTATTCATTTTAATTGAAATCCCTGCAGAAAGCCCGGAGAAATTTCTTTGATCAACAATTCTAAGCTCCTCGCCTCTTCTGAAATTATATCCCAACCGGATATTAAATCCACCGTCAGGAAATAGTTCAGCACCAATAATGGTATGCCTGATAACCTGCCCTAAAAACCCAACTTTTTCGTTGGATTGATTGCCACTTAAATCGCTGATAGCCCTTGCAGGGTTTGCCCTGGCTATAGGCCATTCCTGTAAATTCTCTAAAGTTACATGCCATCTGATAGGAACATTTTCCAAACGTTGAGACATTCCAAAACTTACTTCAAAAGGTAGACTTTCCCGGAGCCCCGCATAGGTGGTTATTTGGGTTCCCAAATTTCTAATTACCAAAGCGGCATTAAAATCCAGGTAATCATTGATATATAATAAGCCAACATCTACGGCAGCTCCAAACGAAGTATATTGCTCTAACTTGGAACTTATGAGTTTTATGTTGCCTCCCAAATAAAAATCCGAGTAACCTATTTGGCGGGAGTATCCGAAAGACAAAGCAGTCTCTCCTCCAGAAAACGTTCCGGTGGAATTACCGTCTTCATCATAACCGTCAAAAGAACCATAATTAATATAGGTAACGCCTCCGTGAAAGGTTTGTGTGCGTCTGTCTATAGTATAGGCATAAGCGGCCGTACCATAGCCTATGCCTCCTAAATAGTTTGTGTAATTAAGTGCTAACTGCTTATCCATTTCAACATTGATAGTAGCCGGATTGAACAAGCCTTGCGTAACATCATAATCAACATTGGTCAACACCTTACCACCTAAAGCCGCTTGCCTGGGAGAGGAAATTAGATTGAGAAATTGATAAGTATGCTCCCCTCCTATTTGCGCAAAATTTGAGGCACTCAAGCACAGACAAAATAAAGTGATAATTCTCCTTAGCATATTTACGGTACAAAGAAAGTAAATCTATCTTAAAACGATGGTAAGTATCTTTTATTTTAAATAACAAAAGTGACCTTCAAAAAAAATGTCATTCTGAGTGTAACGAAGAATCTCTTTTAAAATAAGGAATACATGAGATTCTTCACCATGTTCAGAATGACAATTTTAAATACTTTCAGGCAGTCTTGTATTGCCTCACAATTTTTTAGCGTTTTTCACTTTCTGATTTGTGAGTGCTATTTTAATAACCTCACTCATATCAGTCACATAATGGAACGTTAAGCCCTTAAGATATTCCGTCTTTATTTCATTAATATCCCGTCTGTTTTCCTCGCTAAGCAATATTTCTTTTATTCTGGCACGTTTTGCAGCTAAGATCTTTTCTTTAATACCTCCCACCGGAAGCACTTTTCCCCTAAGGGTTATCTCACCGGTCATTGCTATGCTTTTCTTTACTTTTCTCTGAGTGAATAAAGACACCAGAGATGTTAGCATAGTGACGCCGGCACTTGGTCCGTCTTTAGGCGTAGCGCCTTCCGGAACGTGAATATGAACATTGTATTTATCAAAAACGTCAGCATCAATACCAAAAGCATCAGCATTAGACTTTATATACTCCATAGCAATGGTAGCCGATTCTTTCATGACCTTACCAAGGTTTCCCGTAATGGTCAAAGCCCCTTTGCCTTTTGATAAAATAGACTCAATAAAAAGGATGTCCCCGCCTACACGTGTCCATGCCAAGCCTGTAACTACACCTGCCACATTATTATTTTCGTATTTATCGCGTTCTAACTTCGGGCTTCCTAAAACTTCGATAATATCATCATTACTAACTTTGATATTATACGTTTCTTCCATGGCAATGTTTTTGGCGGCATAGCGTACCATTTTTGCTATTTGCTTTTCAAGTCCTCGAACACCCGATTCCCTGGTATAGCCTTCAACAATTTTTTCTAACTGCGGTTTACCTATTTTTAGATTATTCCCTGTTAAACCATGCTCTTTCAATTGCTTTGGAAGTAAGTGACGTTTAGCTATTTCAACTTTTTCTTCAATAGTATATCCTGTTACATTGATAATTTCCATACGGTCTAATAACGCAGGCTGAATGGTAGCCAAACTATTGGAAGTAGCAATAAACATAACTTTGGAAAGGTCATAACCCATTTCCAAAAAGTTATCATAAAACTCACTGTTTTGCTCAGGGTCCAATACTTCCAACATGGCCGAAGAAGGATCCCCCTGATGTGAGTTTGATAACTTGTCAATTTCATCTAAAACAAACACCGGGTTAGAGGTTCCTGCTTTTTTCAGGCTTTGAATAATACGCCCCGGCATAGCACCTATGTAAGTTTTACGATGCCCTCTGATCTCCGCTTCATCACGTAAACCACCAAGTGAAATTCTGACATACTCTCTGCCTAAAGCTTCGGCTATAGACTTTCCTAACGAGGTTTTACCAACTCCCGGAGGGCCGTATAAGCATAAAATAGGCGATTTCATGTCATTACGAAGCTTCAACACGGCCAGATACTCAATGATTCTGCGCTTAACGTCATCTAAGCCATAGTGATCCCTGTCAAGGATCTTTTTAGCGCGTTTTAAATCGAATTTATCATTACTAAACTCGTTCCATGGCAAATCTAAAAACAGTTCAAGATAGTTGCGCTGTATAGAGTATTCCGCTACTTGCGGGTTCATACGTTGCAGCTTTCCTATTTCTTTATCGAAATGTTTCGCTATTTTTTCATCCCAAAGCTTTTCTTTGGCCTTAGCCTTCATATCCTCTATCTCTTCATCATGACTAACGCCTCCCAACTCTTCCTGAATGGTTTTCATTTGCTGATGCAGGAAATACTCGCGCTGCTGCTGGTTCATATCCATTTGAACCTTAGATTGAATATCATTTTTAAGTTCCAACTTTTGATATTCAACATTCATATATTTAAGCGTGGCCAAAGCACGTTGCTTAAGGTCATTCATTTCTAACAGGGCTTGTTTTTCAGCCACACTTAGATTCATATTGGACGACACAAAGTTTATTAAGAATGAGTTGCTTTCAATATTTTTTATAGCGAAAGAGGCCTCACTTGGAATATTAGGGCTTTCCTTAATAATTTCAAGTGCCAGGTCCTTCATGGACTCTATAATAGCACCGAATTCTTCATTATTAACAGCTGGCTTTGCCTCAGGCAAATCTCTGATAGTAGCATTCATATAAGGGTCTTCGGTTAGAACCTCAGCTACTTTAAAGCGCTTTTTACCCTGAATAATAACCGTGACATTACCATCAGGCATTTTTAAAACCCTTAAAATCCGGGCTACCGTACCTGTTTCATTGATCTCTTTTACCGTGGGGTTTTCAACCGATTCGTCTTTTTGGGCTACTACGCCAATCACCTTACTGCCCTTGTTGGCATCATTTATAAGTTTGATGGACTTATCACGCCCGGCTGTAATTGGGATTACTACACCGGGAAAGAGGACCGTATTTCTTAAAGACAAAATTGGTAATGTTTCCGGTAACTCTTCATTATTTATGGCTTCTTCGTCTTCAGGTGTCATTAACGGAATTAACTCTGAATTTTCATCGAATTCCTGAAATGACAAACTGTCAAGCGTTATAAAATTAGATTTCTTCATATATATTTTTAAGTCAATCTGTCATTAAAACACATTAACTCATTCAATTTTTAAATTCAAAAAATTATCAACTATTTGATTATCAATTAATTAAAAATAAATCAAAAGAATCATCATAAATATAAAGTCAATACTTATGCCAGAAGTAAGTTTATAAAGTTAAATTATAGTTTCCCTGCTCGTTTTAAAGCAAAAAGCAAAACAATAGGAACTGCCAGTATGCCAACCATAAGTAGATCTTTTTCAAATAACCAGGGGGCTACAATCAAAGTAATCACATAGCCTCCAATAGCGCCGCCAAAATGGGCATCATGACCAATATTGCCCACGCGTTTCTTCATACCATAAATGGAATATAGTAAATAAGCAATCCCTAATATGTACCCGGGAATTCCCAGATCATAAGAACCAATTCTTGAAGGTAAAAACATAAAATAGTAAAGCCTTTCCGGCTCTAACAATATAGCGGAATACAAAATACCTGTAACAGCTCCGCTGGCTCCTACGGCACTGTAATGGTATTCATTCTTGTGAAAATAAAGCGACAGCAGATTGCCTGCTAATAAGCTTCCAATATAAATTAAAATAAAACCACCCTGATCCACTTCATAGATTACTTGCCCTGAAAACAAGTACAAAGCAAACATATTAAAAAACAAATGGGTTGTATCAATATGCAAAAAACCGGCACTTAACAATCTTATTTGTTCGCCTCTCTGAACACCGCCTACATGAAACTTATATTTATCCAAAAAACCATAATCTTTAAACCCTCTCAAAGAAACCAAAACATTGGCTACTATCACTATAATGGTTATTGTATCTAAATTTCCCATGAAGTACAAACGTTTGAAATCAAATTAACATATATTTCCTGTGTAAAAGAACTAAATTTTGTCTTAAAAAAACATACAAAATTTAGTTTTACTTTAATAACCACTTTACTAGTCCATGATGCTTTTTCATTTGGTTTTTCTATACTTTCAAATGAAAAAAATCCTGTACTTTTGTCCCTGCAAATCTAAAATTAATTCATGCAATTTCTAACATATATTGTTGTTTATCCGCTTTTGTGGTGTATCTCCAGGCTTCCGTTCAGATTGCTGTACTTAATTTCAGATGGTGTTTATATCTTACTTTATTATGTAATTGGTTACAGAAAAAAAGTGGTAACCAATAATTTACAACTTGTCTTTCCTGATAAATCAGCAAGTGAAATTGCTGCCATCAGAAAAAGATTCTATAAGCATCTAAGTGATATGTTCCTGGAAATGGCTAAAACCATGTCTATTTCAGAAAAAGCACTGAAAAAACGGTTTTTAGTAACCAATCCTGAAGAATTTAAAAGGCTAGAAACCTTAAATAAAAGTGTTATTCTGATTTTCGGACATTATGCCAGTTGGGAATGGGCTATCGTAATGCAACACTATATTAATTTTAAAGGACTGGCGGTTTATAAACCTTTAGGAAACAAATATTTTGATAAGCTGGTTAGGGACATTCGTTCAAAATTTAATACCCAATTAATAAGTACCAGAGATACCATTAGCACGATTACACGTTATGAAACTTCGGGCACCAAGACCATTACCGGTTTTCTGAGTGATCAGTCTCCCAGAAGGTCCAAAGACGTGTATTGGGGGAGGTTTATGGGTATTGACATACCCTGTTTTACCGGAGCAGAACGATTAGCAAAAAAGCTGGACTTTTCTACGGCTTACCTAAAAATAAACAAAGTGAAACGAGGCTATTATGAAGCGGAAATCATAACACTTGCCGAAGACTCTAACAACTACCCTGATTATAAGTTGACCGATATGTTTCTTGAAGCACTTGAAGAACAGATTCATGAAACCCCTGAATACTATTTCTGGACACATAAACGCTGGAAACACAGGGGCAAAAGTACAAAGTTAGAAGTTAGAAGTTAGAAAGATAATAACCTTTAGGTGTTATTTAAAAAACAACAAGAAAACTCATAAATTTCACCCTAAACTCTAAACTCTGAACTCTGAACCTAAATAAATCATTGGGGTGTAGTATCTACAAAATCTGGATTCATCAATACCTTTCCTTCTTCCCTGGCTTTCATATAAACGGCTTTTGATGGTCTGGGGCGTATGCGGTACTTTGTAGGATATCCTGTTTCCCTGACAAAATCATCCGGTGTTCTTTCGGTTGGAAGAAAATCATTGGTAGTTTCCCGCATCCTTTTTAAGCGCATACGCATATCGTTTAGAACATAATCATAATCCGTATTCAGAGCCAAATTATTCAACTCATAGGGATCCTTTTCAACATCATACAATTCTTCATCGGGCCTGGGAATTTCAAAACATCGCATTTGAGCTTCGGTTAAAGTTCCTTTAGCCTTTTCTTCTTTCATACTCTTCCAGGTAAGATCCCTGATAATATCTGCTGAAGGCGTATTAGGCAGATCGGGATAATAATTCTTTATGTATTTGTATTTTGAAGTACGCACGGCCCTGGTATAGTCCTCAAAATCGTGGAAATGATCTTCGGCATAAATATCGTCTCTCGTACTTTGTTCTACGTCCATCAGGGCTGGAGAAAAATCAATCCCTTCAAAGTCCTCTATAGGTTCTAATCCGGCCATTTTCATAAAAGTGGGTGCTATATCTACCGAACTTACAAGATTATTATTAACACTACCGGGTTTTATTTTCGCCGGCCACTTGATGATCCATGGCGTTTTTATACCGCCGTCATAAAGGGTGGTTTTATCTCTTGGGAAGGCGCGTCCGTTATCTGAGATGAACAACACTACCGTATTTTCTGCCACGCCCTGAGCTTCTAACTCCGCTACTACCTTACCAATATAATCATCCATTCGGGAGATCTCATCATAATAAAGCGCAAAATCCTTTTTTGAAGCTTCGGTTTCCGGCATGTAAGGAGGTATGATCGTTTCTTCGGGGTCATAAGGATCATCACTCATACCTTCATAAAATGGTCTGTGTGCATCAAACGATGCTAACCACGTAAAAAACGGTTTGTCTTTTGGACGTTGTTGTAACAGTTTGATCCATTCATCACACCCACTGCCATCACCTACCAGGCGTCGGTCTAAACCTATTGGCGCATCAATCCATTTCATTTCCAAAAGTGCGTCAAAATCGTCTCTAACTGGATCACCCATGTGATATTTCCCCGCTAAACCTGTCCAATATCCGGCATTTTTAAGCTCCTGGACAAAGGTTTTCTTTTCTTCCGGCAAAGGCCATGACAATTGCTCAGCATCGGTGTTGTGCGGATACAATCCGGAAACAATACTGGTTCTGCTTGGGCTACAGGAACTTGTTGTTAAAAACGCCTGGTTAAAGAGCATCCCGTCGCGTGCCATTTTGTCCAAATGAGGTGTTTTGATCTTTGGATGTCCGTAAGCACCAACATCGTCCCAACTGACATCATCGGCAATGATGAGGACAATATTTGGTTTTTGGTTTTCCTGTGACGTTTTCTGCTTCGACTGACAGGAAACGAAAGTCAATATAATAACTAAGAAAAGATAATTAACGTAAGCTCTTGAAATCATATACACATTATGGTTTATAGTAAAGCTAACCATAAATCTCTGGTCTTTTAAAAAACGACCAATATTTCCATAATTTCGATATGATTTTACTACTTAGAGCACCGGCACTACCTCATTTAACTAGACGCAATAGCCCCCAACTCTTCAATAAACTTGTCTGCCAATGTATCAGCTTCCTCCTGCGATTTAGCTTCCGTATAAATTCTGATGATGGGTTCCGTATTACTTTTACGAAGATGGACCCAACTTTCGGCAAAATCTATTTTTACACCATCAATGGTAGTTAACCGCTCATTTTGATAACGGTTTTCTATTTCTTTTAAAATCCCGTCAACATCCAGATCCGGTGTTAACTGGATCTTCTTTTTGCTCATAAAATAGTTAGGATAGGTTTTTCTAAGGGCACTAACAGAAATATTCTTATCGGCCAGCAAACTTAAAAACAGCGCCACGCCAACCAGGGCATCACGTCCGTAATGGGCCTCCGGATAAATAATACCGCCATTGCCTTCACCACCGATCACAACCTTGTTCTTTTTCATAAGCTTCACCACATTGACCTCACCCACAGCACTGGCTTCATAAGTACCGCCGTATTTCTCAGTCACATCTCTTAGCGCTCTGGTAGAGCTCATGTTGCTCACCGTATTTCCGGGCGTTCTGCTTAACACATAATCAGCACATGCCACCAGGGTATATTCTTCCCCGAACATCTCCCCATTTTCATCCATAAAGGCTAATCTGTCTACATCAGGGTCTACAACAATCCCAAAGTCCGCATTGTATTTTCTAACAGCTTCAGACAGGTCTGTTAAATGCTCTTTTAGCGGTTCCGGGTTATGCGGGAAATGCCCGTTCGGTTCACAATGTAATTTAATTACATCCACACCTAAACGTTCCAGGAGCAACGGAATAGCAATTCCTCCCGTAGAATTCACACCGTCAACCACTACCCTGAATTTTGCGCGCTCAATGGGCTTTACAGTTACTAATGGCAAATCTAAAACCTCAATAATATGTAAGTCTATATAAGCATCATTTTTAGTGATCTTACCCAGGCTGTCAACATCGGCAAAATCAATGGCACCGCTTTCGGCAATGTCCAGAATTTTAGCACCTTCCACAGCATCTAAGAACTCACCTTTTTCGTTTAATAACTTAAGGGCGTTCCATTGCTTCGGGTTATGGCTGGCTGTTAAAATAATACCACCATCGGCATGTTCCATTGGAACCGCAACCTCAACGGTTGGCGTTGTTGAAAGCCCCACATTAATTACGTGAATACCCTGGCCAATCAACGTATTCATAACCAAATTCTGAATCATTTTACCGGAAATTCGGGCATCTCTGCCAACAACCACACGATAATTTTCCTTTTTCCTGTTTTGCTTTAACCATTCACCATAAGCCGCAGCAAATTTAACAGCATCAATAGGCGTTAAATTCTCGCCTACCGGTCCGCCAATGGTTCCCCTAATTCCTGAAATTGATTTTATAAGTGTCATAAATTCTGATTCTGATTTCTGCAAACGTACATATTTTTTTTAGCTTATATTTTAACTGAACTTAAAAAATCAATTCGTACATTTCTAAAATGAATTTTTTGGCTCATATTTACCTTTCCGGGGACAATGATTTAGTGACCATTGGCAACTTTATTGCCGATGGTATTAAGGGAAGCAGTTATAAAAAATACCCAAGGGATATCCAGGTAGGGATCTTGTTGCATCGTGAAATCGATACCTTTACCGATGCCCATAAAACCGTTAGATTAAGCACCAAGCGTCTGCATGAAAAATACGCGCATTACTCCGGTATTATAGTAGATATTCTTTATGACCATTTTTTAGCAAAAAACTGGAAACATTATTCGGACATTCCTTTAGATATTTATGTTGAAAACTTTTATGATGCTTTGGAAAACAACTACGAAATCCTACCGGCGCGAATACAGAAAATGATGCCTTATATGATCACGGATAACTGGTTGTTAAGTTATGCTTCGGTTGAAGGGATCTCCAGGGTCTTAGATGGCATGAACAGGCGTACTAAAAACCGTTCCAGTATGAATGAAGCCGTTCACGAACTGGAAGCGTTTTACAATGAATTTGAAAATGAATTCACTTCTTTCTTTGATGAACTTATTAGTTTTTCAAACAAAAAATTAAAAGGGCTAAAGGCCTCTGTCATTTGACCAAATACTTGTTTTATAGATGAACTTAAACCGGAAGTGCAAGTTATCGAGAAGACACTGCGGCTATCGGTTTTTACCAGTTTTCTTTTACTAACTCGATCGTATTTAATAATTTAGACGCTCAAATCGCATAAAAACCTACTGTTGTGAAGTCGAAAAAAATATTTAAAATAGGGGCCGGTATCGTGATCTTTTTCACCTTACCCAGTCTCTTGTTTTTTGGCTATTTATACCTCAAATACGATACACCACTTCCAACAGGTACCGCAGGTAAAGCCGCAGATGACCTTGCTACAAAGATGATAGTGGCCTTGAACTACGAAGCCTACGTCAATACGGATGTCTTTGAATGGACCTACAAACAAAGGCGTCATTACAAATGGGAAAAATCAAAAGGCATTTGCGAAGTCTATTGGGAACAATACAAAGTGAATCTGGATTTGAAAGACAGCAATCATAAGGCCTATGTCCATAGTTTTAAGGTGGATGGCGATCTCGCCGAAGATCTTATTGAAAAAGCTGTAAAGTATTATGAGAACGACTCGTTTTGGGTATTTGCCCCTCACAGGGTTTTTGATCAGGGTGTAGAGCGGGCATTGGTAGATACTGATAATGGCGATGCCTTACTGGTTACTTATAATACAGGGGATACGTACTTATGGCAATTGGATGACGACAGCATGCCAAAAAGTTTTAAAATGTGGACCTCACAACTCCCCATTGACGGTATGGAAACTTCCTGGAGTGACTGGACCACTACGGAAACCGGTGTAAAACTACCTACACTTCATAAGATCCTGTTTTTTGGTATGGAGATTACCGATATAAAAGGGGTTAATTGATAAAAAAAGTTACAGGCTGTCATAATAATTAACAACAATCCTATGACTATCCCGGTCTATGGCATAATACCCAACTGCTACTCCCCTGCTCCTTTTTTCCATCATAGCCTGGTAATGCCCGCCATTGGGGCCTTCCTGGTAGAATAATTTTGGTACCCAGGCAACAGACTTTTCTACGGTCCCGCTGGAGTCATCGCCGCCTCGTCCGCCTCCTGTTGACCCCTGACTTCTCCAGCCACAGCCATCATTCCAGTGAGGCACACCGTTTTCAACAGCCAGCCTGGCTTCCCTGGCGGCACACAATTCATATTCAATAGCCCTGACATAGGGTGGTAAATTATGTTTTGCCCTGTACTCATTAATCAGATTGACTGCAAACTCCCCTACGTCCACATACCCGCAATACGGATCATCAGCCATCAACTGCATAGCCCCATCGGCACATAAGTTTTCCGGGTTGCCATCACCATCAGGCAATTGCCCGACAAGTGAGGTAGTTAATCTGGTTTGCACTTCGGCATCTTCAATCCCTAAATCGATCAAAGGACTATGGGAAGGCCCGTCATCAGTTGAACAGGAAACTATAAGAAGAATAAATAACAAGCAAATCGTTGTAATATAGTTTGGAGCTTTCATAAGTGTAAAGTTTATGGATTTGGGGTATCATAAAACCTAAATTACACTAATGGGTCTGCACCAAAAAATAAAAATATCAGAATTCGACGAATGACATGGACTATTTACTCCTTTGTCCGACAAACTGCTGATTCTTAGACTTAAACAAAATATTAAAACTGGTTAAACTGCCATATATCCTGGTAATGTATTGTTGCAGATCTATTTTTCCCTGTTCGTCCAGATCACTGGAATTAATACGTTGCTCCATAACTCTCAGCCTGTCCCTGACCATGGTGATCTTATGGAAAAACTTGTCAATGGGTAATTCATAAGATTTTAAACTGTCATCAGCCGGCTGTAAAATGATTTTTCCGCCTTTATACTTATCGGCAATAGGTACGACCTCACTGGCATCGCTCCACTTTTTTAAAATGGCCACCAAACTGGTTTCAACATCATAAAAGCTAACTGTATCCACATCGTCATAAGCAGCTTCAATCACATCAAATTCGCTATCAAGGTCAATCGTCTCCAACCCTTTATCAATAAACGTTACCCAATAATGTTGTGATGTTACATTAGTAATAACCCCTTTTCCGTACTCCGGATGATCTATCCTGGAACTTATGCCTAATAATTTCATATCTGTATATCTTTTGAGCGTTTTTACAAATTCTATATACAATGATAATAAATCCAAAAGGAAACTTCACAGAAAATTAACAACTAAAATTGTAACTTTGCACTTTTGCCAATTTATGAACTCATTTGACGATTGTATTGAAGTAAAAGGTGCCAGGGCACATAACCTTAAAAACATTGATGTATCTATTCCCAGGGAAAAACTTGTGGTGATTACAGGGCTTTCCGGTAGTGGAAAATCGTCATTGGCTTTCGATACGATCTATGCGGAAGGACAACGCCGGTATATTGAGACCTTTTCGGCCTATGCGCGTCAGTTTTTAGGAGGACTGGAACGACCTGATGTTGACAAAATTGACGGTTTATCTCCCGTTATTGCCATTGAGCAAAAAACCACCAGTAAGTCGCCACGCTCTACAGTTGGTACGATTACTGAGATTTACGACTTTATGCGTCTTTTATTTGCCCGGGCTGCTGATGCTTACAGCTATAATACAGGCGATAAAATGATAAGCTATAGTGATGAACAAATAAAAGAGCTTATCATCAAAGATTTTGATGGCAAACGCATTAATATTTTGGCCCCTGTGGTACGCTCCAGGAAAGGGCATTATCGTGAATTGTTTGAACAAATAGCCAAACAAGGCTTTGTAAAAGTGAGAACTGACGGTGAGATTCGCGATATCGTCAAAGGCATGAAGCTGGACCGTTACAAAACCCATGATATTGAAATTGTTATCGATAGATTGGTTGTAAACGATGCCGTTGATAACGACAAGAGGCTCACTGAAACCATTAATACAGCTATGTATCATGGAGATGACGTCCTACTGGTTATTGACCAGGACACCAATAAAGCCCGTTATTTCAGCAGAAATTTAATGTGTCCGTCGTCAGGTATCTCATATCCTAATCCGGAACCTAATAATTTTTCGTTCAATTCGCCTAAAGGTGCCTGTAGTACTTGCAATGGCATCGGAGAACTTCACAAAGTGAATATTAATAAAATTGTTCCTGACGAATCACTTTCAATATCCAACGGCGCTTTGGCACCTCATGGCCCTGAAAAAAACAGTTGGATCTTTAAACAGTTTGGAACTATTGCCCAACGTTTCAATTTTAAGTTAACCGATCCTTACAAAAGCATTCCTGAAGAAGCCAAAGACATGATCCTTTACGGGGGCAGTGAAAAGTTCTCTGTTGAAAGCAAAACACTCGGGGTAACCAGAAATTATAACATTGATTTTGAAGGCGTTGCCAATTTTATTGAAAATCAATACAAAACAGCCGAATCCACATCGTTAAAACGATGGGCAAAGGGCTATATGGACAAGATACCCTGCCCGGAATGTGAAGGCAGTCGATTGAAAAAAGAATCTCTGTATTTCAAGATCAACGGTAAGAATATTGCTGAACTTGCCAAAATGGATATTGTTGAATTAGCGGCATGGTTCAATGATCTGGAAAATCACTTATCTGAAAAACAATTCAAAATTGCCGAGGAAATTTTAAAGGAGATCAAGTCCAGGCTCCAGTTCTTATTGGATGTTGGATTGGATTATTTATCGTTGAACCGAAGTTCTAAATCCCTGTCAGGTGGTGAAGCACAACGAATCAGGTTGGCCACTCAAATAGGGTCTCAGTTAGTGGGTGTACTTTATATCCTGGACGAACCGAGTATCGGGTTACATCAGCGCGATAATCAAAAGCTCATTAATTCTTTGGTGTCGCTCCGTGATATTGGTAATTCGGTAATAGTTGTAGAGCATGATAAGGACATGATCGAGCGTGCCGATTATGTGATAGATATTGGCCCCAAAGCGGGAAAACACGGCGGCGAGATCATCAGTACCGGCGCTATTGATGAGCTAAAGACACATCATACACTTACTGCGGATTACCTTAACGGAAGCAAAGAAATTGAGATCCCTAAAAAGCGACGAAGTGGTAACGGCAAGGTTTTAGAACTTACCGGCTGTACCGGTAATAACCTTAAAAATGTATCGGTTAAATTTCCACTAGGGAAAATGATCGGGGTCACAGGTGTTTCGGGAAGTGGGAAATCCACTTTGATCAACGAAACCCTTTATCCTATTTTAAATGCGCATTACTTTAACGGTGTAAAAAAACCCATGCCCTATAAAAGTATTAAAGGTTTGGAGCATATTGATAAAGTGATTGATATCAACCAATCCCCTATTGGCCGCACGCCAAGAAGTAACCCGGTAACTTACACCGGTACGTTTAGTGAGATCAGGGCCTTATTTGCTAAAATACCGGAAGCTATGATCAGAGGGTATAAGGCGGGCCGGTTTAGTTTTAACGTCAAAGGCGGACGATGCGAAACCTGTCAGGGCGGTGGTTTACGGGTCATTGAAATGAATTTTTTACCGGACGTTTATGTAGAATGTGAAACCTGTCAGGGCAAGCGTTTTAACAGGGAAACACTTGAGATCAAGTATAAAGGAAAATCTATTAGCGATGTGCTGAATATGACCATCAATGAAGCGGTACATTTCTTCGAGCATATTCCTAAAATATACAAGAAACTCAAAACCATTCAGGATGTTGGCCTGGGTTATATCACTTTAGGGCAGCAAAGCACCACACTTTCCGGTGGCGAAGCGCAACGTATCAAGTTAGCAACCGAGTTAAGCAAACGGGATACCGGAAATACCTTCTATATCCTTGACGAACCTACTACCGGCCTTCATTTTGAAGATATCAGAGTGCTCATGCAAGTACTTAATAAATTAGCAGACAAAGGCAATACGGTACTTATTATAGAGCACAATTTAGATGTTATAAAAACAGTGGACCATATCATCGATATTGGCTATGAAGGCGGTAAAGGCGGTGGGCAAATTATTGTTGAAGGGACTCCGGAAGCCGTTGTAAAACACCAAAAAAGCTATACGGCTAAATTCCTTAAAAAAGAATTAAATTAGCTACTTGGCCTTTAGTCAGTATACTTGAGGCCGTTAATTAAGATATAAACTTACGTCTATGGACAATAGACTAAAGATTTTAAAAACATGAGAAAAGAATTGCATCATAAAGGGTGGAACGAGATAAAAACAAACGATTCCTGGGCTATTTTCAAGATTATGGGAGAGTTTGTCAATGGATTTGAAAAAATGAGCCAAATTGGCCCCTGTGTGTCCATTTTTGGTTCGGCCAGGGCAAAACCGGACGACAAATATTATAAACTTACCGAAGACATTGCGCAAAGTATAGTTGAGGCCGGTTATGGCGTTATCACCGGTGGTGGCCCCGGAATTATGGAAGCCGGTAACAAAGGGGCCCACCTGGGAGGTGGTACTTCCGTTGGATTAAACATTGAATTGCCCTTTGAACAGCATGACAATCCGTATATTGACCATGATAAGAATTTAGATTTTGACTATTTCTTTGTACGCAAGGTGATGTTTGTAAAATATGCTCAGGGTTTCGTAGTCATGCCCGGTGGTTTTGGTACTTTAGACGAGTTTTTTGAAGCACTGACATTGATACAAACCCATAAGATTGGTAAGTTCCCCATTATTTTAGTAGGAACAGACTTTTGGGAAGGGCTAATTGATTGGATAAAAAAGACACTTCTGGAGGCATTTGGTAATGTCAGCCCGAAAGACCTGGATTTAATTCATTTGGTGGATACTGCCGAGGAAGTTACCACCATTCTTGACGATTTCTACAAAGAATCTCAGTTGAGCCCTAATTTCTAGTTAGGTATTTGGTCATTTAACTTGTTTAATAGTTATATAAAGTACCTCAATACCTGATGATATCATATTTTTTTATATTGCAGTGCCTTAAAAATGAATTTTTAACCCTAATGTTTTAATTGTAAATTGAATTTTCGTCTTCTAAATTGCCTCATATATAGCTTTATTTGCTTGTATAGCTTTGGTCAAAATAAAATAGACCTTAAGGCAGATTTTGACGTCGAGAGTAAAAAGATTCAGATTTCTCAAACCATTCAATATTACAATAGCTCCAATAAAACGCTGGATACTATCTATTTAAACAATTGGGCCAACAGCTATGCTACAAAAAGCACACCACTGGCACAATGGATTGCTGACGAGTATATTAATGACTTTCATTTGGCAAAAAACAAAGACCGGGGCTATTCCGTAATTACATCCGTTAAACAAAACGGTGAAGATTTAGTGTATTGCGAACTTGAAAAGTTCCCCGATGTTATAAAAGTCGATCTCAATGCGCCTCTGAAACCAGGTGATTTTTACAAATTGGATGTGGCGTGCATAGTTCAAATACCAAATGCTAAATTCACGAAATACGGCATTACGGATACAGGCGCCATCAACCTGCGTTACTGGTACCCCACACCGGCTATTTATGATGGCGAATGGCATTATTACAGCAATAAGGATTTAGATGATCTGTACATTCCAAAAGCGGATATCACACTTGAAATCAAGTATCCCATGGGTTATCAACTTACTTCAGAATTAAATTCAAGTAGCTATGTTCAAAAGCTTAAATATCAAGAAATTATACTAAACGGAAAAAACAGATTGAACACCAAGTTGTTTTTAAGGAAGACCAAAGATTTTAAAACCATTCAAAATAAAGATTTGGCACTTGTTTCCAGTATTGACGATGAGGGCTTAGAAATGATAGATAAGGTTTTAATTACTGAAAAAGTTTTAAAATATTTAGAAACTAACCTGGGAGCCTATCCACATGAAAAGTTACTGCTTTCTCAAATTGATTATGATAAAGACCCCATTTACGGTTTAAACTTTCTGCCTAAATTTTTAAAACCTTACCCAAATCATTTTCAATATGAGCTTAAAATATTAAAAATTGCCATCCATAATTATTTGGAAAACACCTTACTTGTTAATCCCAGAAAGGAACAATGGCTTTTAGATGCCATTCAAATATACTACGCTATGAAGTATGTTGATGAACACTACCCTGACATGAAGTTCCTGGGGTCTTTTGCGGATATTTGGGGCGTTCGTTCCTTTCATATTGCCGATATGAAATTTAACGACAAGTACATTTTGGCTTTTATGCTTATGGCAAGAACCAACCGGGATCAAAAGCTTACCATGGCTAAAGACTCCCTTCTAAAATTCAATGCCAATATTGCCAATAAATACAAGGCCGGTGTAGGCCTGAGGTATTTAGACGATTTTGTTAATCAGGATGTTGTTGAAAACAGTTTATCGTCGTTTATTAAAGACAATAAGCTAAAAGAAACTTCAGTAAAGGCTTTTGAAGCCTTTATAAAATCTAAAACAGATAAGAATATAGACTGGTTTTTTAATGACTATTTAGATACCAGGAAAAAAATTGATTTTAAGATCAGAAAGGTTATTAAGACTGAAGATTCCATAACGCTGACCATCAAGAATAAACGCGACAACAGTATGCCTGTATCGTTATACACCTTAAAAGACGATAGCATTATATCAAAAACCTGGATAGAGAACATTTCGAACAGCAAAACCCTGACCATTCCCAGGAATGATGCCAACAAATTAGTTTTAAACTATAACAAAGTCATTCCGGAGATCAATATCAGAGACAATTGGAAATCGTTAAAAGGATTCTTTTTCAATAATAAACCACTGCAATTCAGATTGTTTCAGGATATTGAAGATCCGCATTATAACCAGGTATTCTTTATGCCCGTGGTGGAATTCAATAATATTTATGATGGCCTGACCCTGGGGACCAGGGTCTACAACAAAACCGTACTTAGAAAACTTTTCAACTATAGAATTGAACCGCAATACGCTTTAAAGTCCAAAACCTTTACAGGTTCCGGCTTTGTATCTAATTCGCATTATTTTGAAAATTCAGACCTGTACAATGTAATCTATGGTATTGGTGCCGGGTATTCGTCTTATGCCGAGGACTTATTTGTTACGCAAATCACGCCAACCATATCTTTTTTATTTAGAGAAGACAACGACTTTCGTTCCAATAAACGGCAATCTTTAACCTTCAGATACGTGGATATTCGCAGAGATAGAGACGAGACCAATATTTTAACGTCTTCAGAACCCAACTATGGGATATTCAATGCGCGCTATATTGACTCGAATGATAATTTGATAAATTTTAATAAGTGGTATGTAGATTTTCAGGTGGCAGAAAAATTCAGTAAAATAGCTTTTAACTATGAATACCGTAAGTTGTTTGAAAGCAACCGGCAGTTGAATTTAAGGGTGTTTACCGGAACGTTCATTAAAAACAATACCGATTTAAACTCCAATTATTTCAGTTTTGCATTAGACAGACCTACAGACTATTTGTTTGATTATGCCTATTTAGGGCGCTCTGAAGCCTCCGGTATTTTTAGTCAGCAATATATCACGGCTGAAGGCGGTTTTAAATCTAAATTAGACACCCCTTTTGCCAATCAGTGGATCACCACACTCAATGCCAGTACTACCCTGTGGCGATATATTTTATTCTATGGTGATATAGGACTGGTGAAAAATAAGGGAGATCGTGCCCATTTTATGTATGACTCGGGCGTCAGGCTTAATTTGGTTACGGATTACTTCGAGATCTACTTCCCGGTATATTCAAATTTAGGCTGGGAAATAGGACAACCAAATTACGATCAGAAAATCAGATTTAAATTTACTGTAGACCCCGAAGTATTATTCGGGCTTTTCAGAAGACGATGGTTCTAATATTTCAATTATTCTTATTAAAAAAGCTTTTTTAATGAAGAATAAATAATATTAAAGGCTAATTTTGTTTATTTTTAAATAGTTGTTAACAACTTATCGCTTCGTAAAATTGCAAAAAAGGGAAACATTAACTACTTTTGCACCAGCCAAAGCGTTCCGCCATGCAAAGTATTCCTGATTTAAAAAATATCTCATTTGAAGACTTTAAAGCTGAAGTCATTAACGACTATAAAACAGCTCTTAGAAGTAGAGAATGCAGCTTATTGGGAAGGCGCGAAGTATTGACCGGTAAAGCTAAATTCGGGATCTTTGGAGATGGCAAGGAAGTCCCTCAATTAGCCATGGCTAAAGCCTTTAAAAAAGGTGATTGGAGGTCGGGTTACTACCGGGACCAAACCCTTATGATGGCTTTGGGAGAGCTTACCGTAGAACAGTTCTTTGCCGGATTATATGCCAATACGGATATTAAACTGGAACCCATGTCTGCCGGCAGGCAAATGGGCGGTCATTTTGTGACCCACAGTTTAGACGACAATGGCAACTGGAAAGACCTTACCAAACAGTATAATTCCAGTGCAGACATTTCCTGTACAGCCGGCCAAATGCCCCGTTTATTGGGATTGGCCCAGGCTTCAAAAATTTATAGAGCGGTTGAGGGTATTAAATCCACTAACTTTTCGAACAATGGCAATGAAGTGGCCTGGGGAACCATAGGAAACGCTAGCACCAGCGAAGGTTTATTCTTTGAAACCATAAATGCTGCAGGAGTCTTACAGGTACCCATGATTATTAGTGTCTGGGATGATGAATACGGTATTTCGGTGCATGCCAAACATCAAACCACTAAAGAGAACATTTCAGAAATATTAAAAGGCTTCCAACGTGATAATGATAACAAAGGGTATGACATATTACGTGTTAAGGGATGGGATTATGCCAACCTTATAGAAACCTATCAGGAAGCCGGTGCAATAGCCAGGGAAGAACATGTTCCGGTTTTAATTCATGTCACGGAACTTACCCAACCCCAGGGGCATTCCACTTCCGGTTCACATGAACGCTATAAAACTGCAGAACGCCTGGAATGGGAAAGACAACAGGACTGCAACTTAAAAATGCGGGAATGGATGATTGAAAGTGGCATTTCCACTAATGAAGACCTCACTGAACTTGAGCGCACCATAAAAAGGGAAGTAAGAGAAGCCAAAAAGAATGCCTGGAACACCTTTTTAAGACCTATTCTAAAACAAAAAAGCGAATTAATAGCGTTATTAACGCAGGTGGCCCAAAAATCTTCCAATGGTGTTTTTATCACGAAATTAAAAGAAAACCTGGTGGCTGTTGATGAACCTACCAGAAAAGACATCCTATCCTACGCCAGAAAAGCTTTAAGGCATTTGTTAGGAGAATCGTCTCCTGAAAAACAAAAATTGGCGCATTGGATCGATACGGTCATTAAAAAAACACAGCCTGAATTCAGCTCACATTTATTCTCTGAAACGGCACATTCCAACACACGTATAAATGAAGTCAAGCCAACTTACAATGAGGATGCTGCATTGGTTGACGGAAGGATCATCTTAAGAGATAATTTTGATGCCATCTTTAGCAATTACCCTGAAGCTTTGGTATTTGGTGAAGACACCGGAAATATTGGTGATGTGAATCAGGGACTGGAAGGCTTACAGGCTAAATATGGTGACCTTAGGATTGCAGATACGGGTATTCGGGAAGCCACTATAGTAGGACAAGGTATTGGTATGGCTTTAAGAGGCCTTCGCCCTATTGCTGAAATTCAATACCTGGATTACATTCTTTACGCCATTCAAACGATAAGTGATGACGTAGCCACAACACACTACCGCACCAAAGGAAAACAGAAAGTCCCTTTGATAATTAGAACCAGGGGCCACAGGTTGGAAGGTATTTGGCATTCAGGCTCTCAAATGGGTGGTATTCTTAATTTAGCGAGAGGTGTTAACCTGTTGGTACCACGAAATATGACCAAAGCAGCCGGTTTTTATAATACGTTGCTTCAGGGTGATGACCCTGCCATCGTTGTGGAATGCCTTAACGGATACAGGTTAAAAGAAAAAATGCCAAATAACCTTGGAAACTTAAAAACCCCTATTGGCGTTGTAGAAACCGTTAAAGAAGGTACCGATATCACCTTAGTGTCTTATGGATCCACATTACGAATAGTACAAAAAACAGCTAAGGAATTATTAACGGTAGGTATTGATGCCGAAGTGATTGATGTACAATCGCTATTACCATTCGATCTTAATCACGATATAGTTAAAAGTATTGCCAAAACAAATCGTGTCATGATCATTGATGAAGATGTTCCGGGTGGAGCCTCTGCGTATATTTTAGATGAATTACTAAGCAAGCAAAAAGCGTTTCAGTATTTAGACTCCGAACCTAAAACACTAACCGCAAAACCACACAGGCCCGCCTATGGTAATGATGGTGACTATTTCTCTAAACCATCTGCAGAAGACATTTTTGAAGCCGTTTATGAGGTGATGCACGAACTGGATCCATCAGAATATCCAAAGTTGAGATAAGGTAAAGGTTGGTGCTAGAATGTTACTTTAAGCAACTTTTTGTCAGACAGAACCTGTGGAAGTCTTGTTTCATTCAGGTTTTCATAATTCTTATATGATTGATAAAATGAGATTCTGAAATAAATTCAGAATGACATTCTACACTTCTTTATACAATCTTTTTAATTCAATTGAACAGTAATCACAAATATTTGATTACTATGAATTGATATTACTCAATAAATTAGCTAAATTCGTTCAACGTACTTTTAATCAACTAAATAAACTAAACTATGAAATCTGTATCATGGCTTTTCATGTTAGCATTAGCCACACTAATCTTCTCTTGCCAAAACAAACCGGAAAAAACCGAAAACACAGAGGCCGAAAGCCATACCACCGAAGCTCCTGTGGCTGTAACCGGTGACCAGGACACATTTTATCAATACTCCATTTGGTTTGCCTTTGTAAATAAGGTTTTTGATGGCAGCCTTACTGTAAAGGAACTTAAAACCCATGGTAATGTAGGTTTAGGGTCTTTCGATTTTTTAGATGGCGAACTGGTCATGCTGGATGGCGTACCCTATCGCATTAGAGAAAACGGTGAGATCAGCGTTGGACAAGATCATGATGAAATTGTTTATGCTGATGCGGCATTCTTTGACAAGGAAGAAGGCTTTACCATTGAAGAAACCATCAAATTCTCGGACCTGGCTTCCAAACTGGATGCCAAAAAGAAATCACCACATTATTTCTACATTTATAAGGTTCATGGCACCTTTAAATATATCAAACTTGGAGGCGTACCAAAAGTAGCACGTCCCTTTACTGACGGATTGGATGTATTGATCCCGAACAGGCCCGTTTTTGAAACCGAAAATATTGCCGGCACTTTAGTCGGATTCTATTGCCCTGATTATATTGGGAACATCAATGCCAAAGGCCATCATTTTCATTTTATCAGTGATGACAAAAAATGGGGCGGCCATGTGATGGATTTCGAATCTTCAGGCCCTTTAGAAGTACAATCTGACGCAAAAACCAAATACCAGTTCGATTTACCGGTAAGTACGGAATTTGAAAATGTGGACCTAAGCAAAGAATTTCAATACAACTAGAGATCATGCTTAAGAGATTCCTTGTAATAACGCTGATTGGTGTTACACTTTACAATTGCTCAAATTCAAAGGAAATAGACTCACCATTAGTCGATTTCGCTAAAGAGCACATTGACAAAGTGCTCGCCGAAAGTGGACAAAAAACCATGAATATCACCTGGAAAATTGACAGTGCAACGCAAGAAGTACAGGCTTATAGTATTACTGTAAATTCAAATGACATAACTATTACAGGAGGCGACGAAAGTGGTCTGATGTATGGCGGTTTAGAAGTTGCGGAGCAATTATCATTAAACGGAACTGTTGTAAACACTGCTCACGCCCCTTTTATTCTCAACAGAGGCTTAAAAATGAATATTCCGCTGGATGCTCGAACACCAAGTTATGATGATTCCGGTGATGCCGCTATTAAAAATGTTAAAACCGTTTGGGAATGGGATTTCTGGAAAAACTACCTGGATCAAATGGCTATTAACAGATACAATGTCCTGTCACTTTGGAATCCCCATCCATTTCCATCCATGATCAAACTGGAAGACTATCCGGATGTTGCGCTGGATGACATTTATACCACCAGCTACAAACCTAACGGTTTGGAGAACGAAATGGGCGATCCGGGATTAGTAGCCTCCGTGGTTTTTGATAACCTGGAACTGGTTAAAAAACAATCCATTGATGATAAAATTGCTTTCTGGCAAAAGGTGATGCAATATGCCCATGACAGAGGTATTGCCATTTACTGGGTCAATTGGAATATATGCCCTAATAGTGTAGCCACACCGGTTGAACCGATGTACAAAACCTACAGGATCAATATGCGTGATGAAAAACCTGGAAAACACGGTATTACCCATCAAATAGATAACCCCATAACCATAGCGTATCACAGGGCCGCTACCAAACAGTTTTTATTGACGTATCCGCATATAAAGGGTATTGGTATTACTTCCGGGGAACATATGCCATTGACCTGGGAAGGGTCCAATCGGGAAGAATGGGTTTGGAACACCTACGGATTAGGGATCCTTGACTTCAAAAAAGAACAACCAAACAGGGAGATCCACTTTATCCACAGGGTTTGGCACTCTGATATGGAACAGATCATGGCCTATTGGGGCGATTACCCGGACACCTTTGACGTGAGCTTTAAGTATGCCAAGGCACGATTATACGCCTCACCAAGTATCAATTTTTATGATGACCATATTGAAGACATGAACCAATATGGTTTAAAATCCTGGTGGAACCTGAGGAACGATGATATTTTTGTGTACCGTTGGGCTAACACAGACTATGTCAGGGACTTTATTGCCAACATGCCAAAAGGTGATACCAAAGGCTATTACATGGGATCAGACGGCTATGTATGGGCCCGGGAGTTCATCAGTAAAAATCCGGAACTTTCCGGTGAATATGAATTTGACAAGCACAAATTCCGTTTTATGCTTTGGGGGCGCCTGGGCTATAATAATGACCTATCGGAAGATATGATCCTTAAGGTTTTTAAAAAGCATTATGCTATTGATGATGCCGAATTATTATTCAACACCTGGCAAACAGCCTCTAAGATCATCCCTCAGGTAAATCGCTTTCACTGGCGTAACTGGGATGCCGACTGGTCCGTTGAATCCTGTAGAGCCCGGGAAAAATTAGGTGGTTTCAGGGATGTATTCGATTTTATTGATAACCCGGTGATGCAAAACCAAAACCTGATCAATTGCAAAGACTATGTAACTAAAGTGTTATCAAAAGAAGCTATAACCGAAACCACACCGCCACAGGTCACAGAACGTCTTATAACCTGGAGCAACGACGCCATACACAATGCCGACAAACTGTATTCCGAAGCTGCTTCCGCCCAAACCAAAGCCCTATTGTCTGATATTAAGGCTATGGGCTATTTAGGCTTATTTTACGCATATAAAATCAATGCCGGTACCCAATTGGTTTTCTATCAAACTAAAAAAGATAGGCAATACAAAACCAAGGCTGTTAACCATATGCAAAAGGCTTTAGAAGCCGTTACGGCATATGCCAATATATCAAACACCAATTATCATACGCAAATGTTAGCGCGCCCGGGTGCTTTAAATTGGGATGCCATGGTAGCTGAAGTTAAAAAGGAAGTGGAAGCTGTAACTAATTTGTAAAATATGAAGGCCGTCTCAGTAAAAGAAATAAAACAGGAACTAAACACCCTGACACATAAAGAGGTACAGGATATTTGTCTCAGGTTATCCCGGTTTAAAAAGGAAAATAAGGAGCTCCTCACCTATTTATTGTTTGAATCGCATAATGAAGCTGGATATATAGATAGCGTCAAAGTATATATAGACGATGAATTTGAATTGATAAACCGAGACAGCTTTTATTACATCCGAAAAAGTGTTAGAAAGATTCTGCGGAACATAAAAAAGTACGTCCGGTATTCCCAAAACAAAGAAACCGAAGTGGAGCTCCTCCTCTACTTTTGTAAAAAACTGAAAGACTTTAAGCCAAGCATCACCCGAAGTGTACAACTTCAGAATATGTATAACCGTCAGTTACAATTGGCTAAAAAACATATAGCTACCCTGCACGAAGACCTGCAATACGATTATAATATCCTGATTGAAGACCTTAATTCGTAACGCCATGTCATTCTAAGCAGCCAGAGAACCCTGAATGCTTATAATAGTTTTCAAGAGCTCCTCCCTTTAAATAAGGGAGGTGGATCCCGATTATTATCGGGATTCGGAGGGTTAATAGATAAAAATCTCGGCTTTCTTCCCGTTTCTTTTGGAAACTGAAATTCATGCTCCTCTTAAATTTAAGAGGAGAGCCAAATGAACATATAAATAATTAAACAAAAAACGTAACTTTACTACATACCAGCCATTATCAATGAATACCTTATCCATTATAAAAGACATCATCATATCTGCTGTCATCGCCGTATTAACGTCCGGATTCTTTGAAGTATCTAACATCATTTATCAATCCATAATCACGGTTTTGATCCTGATCATCATCTTCCTGATCTTGAGAGGGATTGATAAAAAGGCCAAACGTATGGAGATCTTGTCCATACTGTATGCAGAGCAGTTCTTGATCCCGTTTATGAAGGCTGTGAATGATACGGAGAACATTCGGGGTGCTACTAAATTCAATAAAGTAAAAGTATTTATCATCCTTCCCGAAAGTATAACTGAACTGGGAGACATAAAACAACTCATCATGAAACTGGATCGGTTTAACATTAGTAATCCGAACAATAAAACACGTGATTTTTACGCCAGTGGCCAGGTGATTGGGCAGGATCAACTCTCCATTTTTGACACCCCGATGACCTGGGTAGCCGGTTTAGAGCATTTAAACAAGGTAAAAGCTATGAGTGATAGAAAACTATCTCAGTTACTTACTAAAATGGCTAATGATATTAAGGCTTATGTAAAAAAGCTGGATAAAGACACGGATATTTTTAAAAATCTGAGTTTTATTTCTTTTTTGGACTATAAGAGTCATTATCAATAGTTATCCACCTTCCAAAACATCTAAATTACAGAAAATTCAACTATTTTAGTGTTAGTAAAATAACTCTGTAAAATGGCAAAAAGGAATCTAATAAATGAAATACTTGAAATAAAGAATAGAAATAAATATAACTCAAGTTTAAACTTATTAGCAAAAATACAAGAAGTAAATCTCACCTTGAATCATATTTCTGGATTAGAGCCAAATAAAAAAAAGGATTTAATAAAATATATTCCTGTTTCAATTGTAGCATGCTTTCAATCTTACTTTAGAGAAATAATAACAGAATTAATAGATTCAGGGGAGCCTTATTCGACAAACGCTATTAAGCTTAACCAATTAAATAATATAAAGTTTAATCTTGAAATTTTAAACGCTCTTAAAAAAAAGAAGTTCTCAATTGGTGAATTTGTAGCACATTTGTTACCCTGCAATAATTTGAGTGATTTCAACTCAGGATTATCAATTATAACTCAAACCGACTTTCTTCAAGAGCTTAAGGAATCAGAAATAGCAATCAAAAAAAATGACATTTCATCAAAAAACAACTTATCATCAGTAATACAGTCAATAAATAAAGTTTTTGAATTAAGACATATTTTGAGTCATGAGTATGCATTTGAAACAAATATTTCTGAAAAAGAAGCAAACAAAATTTTTAATAACTGTGTTATTTTTTTGTCATTTGTCCTCAATTATTTTTCAATTAAGAATAACCCTATCGTAGATAAAACGGATGAAGAGGTTCTTGAGGATATAAAAAGAGAATATCAAAGTGTATCAAAAGAACTTGAAGAATTAGTTAATGACATAATACTACAAAAATCAGAAGGCAAATTCTCGAAATTCTTTGATGAGAATCTTTTTCGCGAATCAATTCAAAAATGGAAATCATACGTTACTGCAAAAATTGATGTCGAATACGGCTTTCTTAGAATAACAAGATTGAAATTTGTTTACAACAGTATTATGGTTACAGAGACTAAAAAAAAAGTGACTGAGCTAAAAGAGTTTTATGAAAAAACTATTATTAATAATTCAGAAAAGGAAACAAAAGATAATACCATTAGGGATGAAGTCTTAAAAGAAATAATAACAAATATGCTGACAGATTAAATCTATTTCATTATTCAAAAGAATCACAAATCCCCACAGTTTAATTTGAATGCTTGATGCAATATTTTATCTTTGCGCATTCTAATAGAAACAGACTTTATGAAGATCTCATATAATTGGTTAAAGCAATTCATAAAAACAGATTGGGCACCTGAAAAAACCGGAGAATTACTAACAGATCTGGGACTTGAGGTTGAAGGCATTGAAACCTATCAATCCGTTCAAGGTGGTTTGGAAGGTGTGGTTGTAGGTGAAGTTTTAACCTGTGCCAAACACCCGAATGCTGATAAACTCAAAGTCACTACCGTTGACATTGGTGAGGATGAACCTGTACAAATTGTATGCGGCGCCCCTAATGTGGCTGCAGGTCAAAAAGTACCGGTGGCAACCATTGGTACGACCCTATATACACCGGAAGGCGAAAGCTGGAAAATTAAAAAGGGAAAGATCAGAGGTGAAGAAAGCTTCGGAATGATCTGTGCCGAAGATGAATTAGGTTTAGGAACCTCGCATGACGGCATTATGGTGTTGGATGATGATCTAAAAGCAGGAACACCCTGCGCTGATATTTTTGATATTGAAAACGACCAGGTGTTTGAGATCGGCCTGACGCCAAACAGAGCTGATGCCATGAGCCATTTGGGTACGGCCCGAGATCTTAAAGCAGGCTTACTGCAAAAAGATATCAACCTGGAATTGATCACACCATCAGTTAGCGCGTTCCGTGTGGATAATCGTATGCTAAAGATGGATGTGGAGGTTATCAATAAAGAACTGGCGCCAAGATATTGCGGCGTTACCATTTCAGGCATAAAAGTCAAAGAATCTCCGGAATGGCTACAAAACCGTTTAAAAGCCATTGGTTTAAGCCCGATAAATAATATTGTAGACGCTACCAATTACGTGCTTCATGAATTGGGGCAACCGCTGCATGCGTTTGATGCCATCAAGATCGCCGACAATAAAGTTGAAGTTAAAACTTTAGAAAAAGGCACCAAGTTTGTCACCTTAGATGGTGTGGAACGTGAATTACACGAAGACGACCTCATGATCTGTGATGGTGAAAAACCCATGTGTATTGCCGGTGTGTTCGGTGGGATTCATTCCGGTGTTACAGAAAGTACTACCAGTATCTTTTTGGAGAGTGCCTATTTTAATCCGGTATCTATCAGAAAATCGGCCAAACGCCACGGATTGAATACCGATGCGTCGTTTAGATTCGAACGCGGTATTGACCCGAATATTACGGAATACGCTTTAAAACGTGCAGCTTTATTGATCCAGGAACTGGCAGGCGGTGAGATCACCAGTGATATAGTTGATATCTATCCTAATAAGATTGAAGATTTCCAGGTGCGTTTGAGCTTTGATAATGCCAAAAAGTTGATCGGTGAGGAAATTCCGAGAGAAACCATCAAAAGCATTTTAACCTCTTTAGAGATCAAAGTGAATAATGTGACCGAAGCCGGTTTAGGATTAACCGTTCCAGCCTATAGAAACGATGTGCAACGGGAAGCCGATGTGATTGAAGAAGTATTACGTGTATACGGATATAACAATATTAATACTACCGAAAAGTTAAACGCTTCCATTTCCAGTACTTCGCGTTTTGACGATCATAGAATTCAAAATGTGGTTGGCGATCAATTGGTATCACAAGGATTCTATGAGATCATGGCGAATTCATTAACCACTCCAAAGTATGTGGAGTTAAGCGACCAGTTAAAAGAAGAACACAATGTATCTATGGTGAATCCGCTAAGCACCGATTTAGGTGTAATGCGCCAAAGTTTATTGTTTTCCGGTTTGGAAGCAGTGAGTTATAACATTAATCGCAAGCAGGACAATTTAAAATTGTTTGAATTCGGGAAAACCTATCACCATTATAACGGGAGCAGAGAAGAATTTAAGCACTTATCTGTTTTTGTAACTGGTAACCGCGCTTCAGAGCGATGGACCAACACTATTCAAAAAAGTGATTTCTTTTATTTAAAAGGGACCATCAGCAGTATTTTAGACCGATTAGGCTTGTCACGTTACAAAGCGTCGCCGGTAAAGAATGATGTCTTCAGCGAAGGGGTTAGCCTGTCGTTGGGAAAAAACAAACTGGTTGATTTTGGATTGGTAAATAAGAAGGTCTTAAAACATTTTGGGATCTCTCAGGATGTCCTTTTTGCCGATTTTAACTGGGATACCATTTTGGATATGGTGAAACATAATAAAGTGACCTTCAAAGATATTCCAAAATACCCGGCTGTACGACGTGATTTTGCTTTATTGCTGGACGAATCCGTGTCTTTTGAGGATATCGACAAGATCGCCTCTCAAACCGAAAAGCAACTTTTAAAAGATGTGGATTTGTTTGATGTCTACCAGGGTAAGAACTTACCAAAGGGTAAAAAGAGTTACGCAGTTAGTTTCACCTTGCAGGATGAGAACAAAACCCTTACCGATAAGCAGATCGATAAAATAATGACCAAATTGCAGACTAATTTTGAAAAGCAATTGGGCGCTGAATTACGATAACTATTGTCTGTTCGAGTGATTTTCTGTCGGACTGAGCTGAGTCGAAGCATCGAAGTCAAGAAAATTGTATCGAGAACTTTTTAACCTAAATTCTTATTCTCGATACAAATTTTACTCCCTATTACTCGAAAAATTCACTCGAATTGACAGAATTTATACTAAGATGAAAAGCCGGCAAATGCTGGCTTTTTTCATTAAAATGTTGTATATTTAAGAGAACTCAAAAACCTAATGCTATGACAGATTCAAACTATATAAAGGTATTTACAGGCAACTTAATCATTACGGAACGTATGATTCAGACCTTAAGGGACTCTGGTATTAATGCCGTTGTAAGAGAACAAAATGAATCCGGGCTTGACCCAAAGATCTACGGAGGTCATTTACTTCAGGAAATACTTGTTCATAAAGATGAACTGGACAAAGCCGTCTCCATTATTGAAGAAATAAACTCTGAGTTACAGTCTTAATAATTTACTGTCAGTATGAGGAGTTCTTTCCCGATAACTATCAGGAAAATTAGGGACAATTTGTATAGTGGATTCCTGCGGAGGCAGGAATGACAGAACAAAAGTTATGGTGGAAAGCCTTTACTAAGTTGGTGGTTGAGGTTCTCGAAACCACATTCTCATAAATGCGATTTCATTTCAACAAGTTCAGTGCGTCATAAGAAAACGAAAACAAGGTGTCTGAGGTTCTCGAAAAAGCCATTAACAACTTTGAATAAACAAAGTTAGCCGGTAATCTAATCAAACTTCTGATGTCAGTCCGAGCCTGTCGAGGACTATTCTTTCATACCTCCTGGTTTGGGTACGCTTCAGTATAAGCAGACCCCATGAAACATAGAAAGCTGAATTAAAGGTGTCTGAGGTTCTCGAAGACACCTGCGTGTAAGTCTAAATGATCAAATATGACTTCTAAACCGTCACACCGTACATTTTATTACGCAACTCTTTAATTTTTGCGTCCAGCATATACTCATCAAACGTGGTATACCGGTCTATCACACCATTTGGAGTCAACTCCACTACCCTGTTGGCAACAGTTTGTGCAAACTCATGGTCGTGTGTTGTAAACAGCACAGTGCCTTTGAAGTTCTTAAGCGAATTGTTAAACGCTGTAATACTCTCCAGGTCCAGGTGGTTTGTAGGCTCATCCAACATCAACACATTGGCTCTGATCATCATCATTCTACTGAGCATACAACGTACTTTTTCACCTCCTGAAAGCACATTACACTTCTTTAAGGCTTCCTCGCCGCTAAAGATCATTTTACCCAAAAACCCACGAATATTAACTTCTTCGCGCTCTTCTTCGGTTTTGGCCCATTGGCGTAACCAATCTACCAGTGACAGGTCATTGTTAAAGAATTCACTGTTATCTAATGGCAAATACGATTGTGTGGTAGTAATACCCCAGGAAAATTTGCCGGAGTCCGCTTTTTCGTTGTTATTGACGATCTGATAAAAAGCGGTTGTGGCCCTGGAATCTCTTGAAAACACCACCACCTTATCACCCTTTGCCAGGTTGAGATCAATGTTTTGAAACAGGACTTCGCCATCAATGGAAGCTGATAAGCCTTCTACATTTAGAATTTGATCCCCGGCTTCCCGTTCACGTTCAAAAATAATGGCCGGATAGCGTCGGCTGGAAGGCCTGATATCTTCAATATTAAGCTTTTCGATCATCTTCTTTCTACTGGTCGCCTGTTTACTTTTAGCAACGTTTGCAGAAAAACGACGAATAAATTCTTCCAGTTCCTTTTTCTTTTCCTCAGCCTTTTTATTCTGTTGTGCCCTTTGACGTGCCGCTAATTGAGAAGATTCATACCAGAAGGTATAATTCCCTGAATAATGATTTATCTTTCCAAAATCAATATCGGAAATATGGGTACAAACCGCATCCAAAAAGTGACGGTCATGAGATACCACGATCACACAGTTCTCATAATTTGCCAAAAACGTCTCCAACCAGGCAATGGTTTCATAATCCAGGTCATTGGTAGGCTCATCCATGATCAACACATCCGGATTTCCAAAAAGAGCCTGTGCCAGTAAGACACGTACTTTTTGTTTTCCATCCAGATCACTCATCAAGGTATAATGAAAGTCTTCTTTGATACCTAAGTTAGATAACATGGCTGCCGCATCACTATCGGCATTCCAACCGTTCATTTCTTCAAATTGCACCTGGAGTTCCCCTATTTTATCCGCATTCTCATCAGAATAATCCGCATATAAGGCATCTATTTCAGTCTTAATTTTAAATAGCGGTTGATTCCCCATCAAAACCGTTTCTAAAACCGTATGCTCATCATATAAATTATGATTTTGTTCTAAAACAGACATACGCTTTCCGGACTCTAAAGACACGTGTCCCGAGGTGGCTTCCATTTTCCCTGAAATGATCTTTAAAAAAGTGGATTTTCCAGAACCATTGGCACCAATAATACCGTAGCAATTTCCTTGCGTAAATGTGGTGTTTACTTCATCAAAAAGGACGCGTTTTCCAAATTGAACCGAAAGATTGGATACTGATAACATAGGCTTATTTTAAATTTTTGGCAAAAGTAGAAAAATGAATCGGTAAGTGGAAACTTATATCTTTTAATTTTAAATGATATTCATCGGTTTTTAATATCGCTTTAACTTAACAAAATCAACATTTAACAACGCATTAACAACAGTTTATAATTACAAGGTCTATTTTTGTATAACAATTTGTAACAGACGAGGGATTCATGAAGATATACGTTTCAACAATATTAACCCTGCTTATGTTTTTTGGCTGTAAAGAAGACAGCGTTAAAACAGGAGTAGATTATGCTTATTTTGGAGGCGAAATAATTAATCCGAGCTCTAAATTTGTCATCCTTGAAAAAGCCGAACAGAAAACCGACACTATCAGACTTGACGGCAGAAACCGCTTTATATTTAAAATAGACAGCTTACAAAAAGGCCTGTACACGTTTAGACATGGTGGTGAATATCAGCTTATTTTACTGGAGCCGGAAGATAGTGTGCTTTTCAGGCTAAACACTTTAGAATTTGATGAGTCTTTAGTATATACCGGCAAAGGCTCTAAAAAGAACAACTACTTTATCAATGAGTTTTTGGAAAATGAAAAGGAAGAAAAGTATATCCTTAAACTTTGTCAGTTAAAGCCTGAAGCTTACCAGGAACGAATTGATTCTTTAAAAGAGCAAAAGCTTGAAAAGTTAGCTCATTTCAATAAGAAGTATAACGGCTCTGAGTTATTTAGAAAAATAGCCCACGCCAATATAGATTACAGCTACTATTCCAGTAAGGAAGTGTATCCTTTTGGGCATTATGGTAAAAATAAAGGCGGCTTTTTAAAATCATTACCCAAAGATTTTTACAGTTATAGAAAGAACATCAATTATAACGATACGTTTTTTAAGCATTACCATAATTACCATGCTTTTTTAAGGCATAATTTCAATACTATTTCGCTGGAAGCACATGCTAAACATGCAAAAAACAAAGCGTTTCACTGGAGTTCCTTATGTTATAATTTAGACAGACTGCATCTTATTGATAGTCTGGTAACGGATGCCGATATTAAAGACGAATTGCTCTACCATTATACGATCAAGTATATTTCCATGAGTAATAATGAGAAGAACAATAGCATCGTTTTAAAATCTTATATTGATAAAACCACAAACGAAAAATCCAAAATCATGATGACCAATTACGCTAATTCCCTAAAGCGGTTGGAGTCAGGTTCTACATTGCCGAGTTTTCAGGTTTTAGATTTCAACAGTAATGAATTTGAAATTAACGATTTGATAAAGTCGCCAACCGTGGTTAGTTTCTGGTCTCATATCTATTATGATCATTTTAAGAAGAGCTATTATAAAATTAAAGAATTAAGAAAGAAATATCCGGAGGTTAAATTTATTACGATAAACATTGATGATATTGGAGTTGAAAGGCCTAAACAGACCTTAAAGGATTGCAGATTTAATTGCGACGATCAATATTTATTTAAAAACCCTAAAGAGTCCAAAAGAACATTGGCCATTTACCCTATGACCAAAACCATTATTTTAGATCAGGACCAAAAAATAGTAAACTCAAACTCAAACATTTTTTCTCATAATTTTGAGCAACAGATTTTAGGCCTGTTAAACAAGTAGTTACCTTACCACTAAAGTATAAACCCTGGAAGTATTGTTACTACATAAAGGATCGTGGCATATTTCCCGGCCTTCGAACTCGTCAAAATAACACTCATTTATAGCCTCCACGTATAATGAGACTCTTATGGTATACCTTCCCGGTTCTTGTGGGATCCCTTCAAATATAACCTCCCTGTAATCGTAATACACTTCTATGCCTGCCGGTATATTCCCGGATACGGTAAAGTAGTAATCATACCCGTTATCATGAGGTTCATTTTTAACCTGGGCCGTAATAGTCTCTGAATAATACTCATTTACATGGCCATGGTCCAATGTTTTGTTTGCTAATTCCGGACGAACATTAATGATACACTCCAAAATATCATTGCAACCGTTAAACAGAAAAAAGGAAAAAAGAAGTATTGCCGATACATAATATTGCTTCATGATTGATGATTTTTGAAACAATAATATCAAATAGCATACCAAATAGCTTAAAGCTTATAATGGTTCATTAGGAGCTTTTCATAAACCTTATCCGGTAAAATTCGTTTTAACACAATGGAGAATTTCTGCATGAACTCACCTACTTTATAATGTACCTTAGGATTGGTGGTGTTTATTATTTTAAAAACTTCTTTAGCCATTAGATTAGGATCGCTACCGGAATCTACATGTTCGTTCATTAAATTCAGGGTGTTTCCGTAAGGGGTTTTATAAGGCGAATCGTCTAAAAGTGGGGCATGATACCTGCCGGCCGCAATATTGGTTGCGAAATCACCCGGTGCTACGTTTGTCATTTTAATATTAAAGCCTTTAAGTTCCATTCTAAAGGCTTCGGTAATTAGCTCTAAAGCACCTTTACTGGCACTATAAACACCCCGATAAGGCAATCCCATATATCCCGCTATTGAGGTTACATTGATGATCAATCCACTTTGCTGTTTACGCATTTGTGGCAACACCGCCTTAATAACATTTATAGGACCGAAAAAATTAGTATTGAAGTTATTCCTTATCTCCGCTTCAGGAATTTCCTCAATGGGCCCGGTAATACCCGCTCCGGCATTATTGATTAACACGTCCAGTTTACCTTCTTTTTCAATGACGGTTTCAACGGTCTTGTTGATTGTAGATACGTCTTTAACATCTAAAGCCAATATGGGAAACTTGCTGTCTTTATACTTATCCGGATTTCTGCTGGTACCATAAACCACATAATCTTTATTAGTCAAAAATTCACCAATGGATTTACCAATTCCGGACGAACCTCCCGTGATTAAAACAACTTTAGACATAACACTGTGAAATTACAATTTTCAAAATATAAATTCCAAAAAACGATAAAAATAAAGAAATCCTAATTCTCTCAGGCATTCAGGATTTAGGTTTATTGTACAAAAAAAGGCAAGCTACCTACATCACACCGCTACGACCGTTTACCTTTGCTGCGTTCCCGCCCTGGAGGATTCAACAGGAGCTGGTTGTGTAGGACTTGCCGGGTGCAAAGATACAACCCTTTTAAAATTTTCACAATGATTTTCTAAACTGATTTTAAATAAATATCTTGCTTCAAATTAAAAAAATGCCATGCCTGCACTCAAATATCTATTAATCATATTTTTAAGCGGACTTATAATATCCTGTGGCTCTAATTCAGGAAAGAAAAAAAACGATTTTGCCCTTAAAACCAATGCTGAAAAGGGCAATATTTCTAATAACAAAACCTTAACCCTTTCATTAATCAATAAAAAAGAGCATACAATAGATTCGGTTGTTTACACTCTAAATGATAAAAGAATCAATGAAAGCACCCCTCTAAATGATTTTAAATTAGGAAAGCAAACCATTGAGACCAAAGTGTATTTTGATGGTGAAACGGAAACTATCAGTACTCCTATCACCATTCTTAACAGCGAGGCGCCTAAGATCTTTAAATATAAGATCATAAACGAATATCCGCATGATATCACTTCTTACACGCAAGGTTTAGAATTTCACAATGGTTATTTATACGAAAGCACAGGACAGTACAAAGAATCTAAACTTAGAAAAATAGACTATAAAACCGGGGAAGTTTTAAAAAATGTGACTTTAGCAGATGACTATTTTGGAGAGGGCCTAACTATTTTAAACAACAAGGTGTTTCAATTGACGTGGAAACGAGGTACCGGCTTTGTGTATGATGTTGACACACTTGAAAAACTGAGTAGTTTCAAATATGGGAACAGCAAAGAAGGCTGGGGTTTATGCCATTATGATAATACCATTTACAAAAGTGATGGCACCGAAAAAATTTGGCTTTTAAATTCGGAAACCTTAGTTGAAGAAGATTATATTCAGGTGTTTACCAACAAGGGTAAAATTGTTGAGATCAATGAAATGGAATGGATTGACGGCAAAATATATGCGAATCGCTACCAAAAAGATGGTGTTGCCATTATTAACCCTAAAAACGGTGGCGTTATAGGTGTGGTTGATTTTTCACCACTAAAAAAATTAGTAACGCAACATCAAAAACTGGATGTTTTAAACGGCATTGCTTACAACCCGGAAACCAAAACCATTTTTGTTACCGGAAAACGCTGGGATAAGCTATTTGAAGTTGAGATTATAGAATAATAATCGTTATAGATTAAACCAGTCTTTTGTAATGTCCTTTTCGATCACTTTGTGGCCTTTATGAATAAACTCATTTTTAATGACGTTATATTCATAATCTTGTCCCCAGTCTTTAAAGTTTTCAGCCACTTCCTTGATAGACGCACAAATAAAATGGATCTCATCATTGGTCATGGTGGGGTGAATGGACATTCTAATCCAACCCGGTCGTTCAATTAAACAACCGTCTAAAATTTTCTTTTCAATGGCCTTGGAGGTGGGTTCGTCAACATTTAACAGATAATGACCATAAGTACCCGCACAAGAGCAACCGCCTCGGGTTTGAATACCAAAACGGTCATTTAAAAGTTTAACAACCAGGTTGTAATGCACATCGTCAATGTAAAACGAAAATACCCCTAACCTATCTGTATGCCTGGGTGCCAATATTTGCAGGTTATCTATTTTACTGAGTTTTTCAAAAATGATGGTATTTAATTCATGCTCTCTATCCAGGATATTTTGGATCCCCATTTGTTCTTTCAACTGAATGGAAAGTGCTATTTTAATCGCTTGCAAAAATCCTGGCGTACCACCATCTTCCCTGGTTTCAATATCATCAATATAATCATGGTCTCCCCAGGGGTTTGTATAAGACACCGTACCGCCTCCGGGGTTGTCCGGCACCAGGTTGTTGTATAATTTTTTATTGAAGATCAATACCCCTGAAGACCCCGGGCCACCTAAGAACTTATGAGGTGAAAAGGTAATGGCATCTAAATAAGCATCTTCATTTTCAGGGTGCATATCAATGGCTACATAAGGAGCTGAACACGCGAAATCAACAAAACATAAACCATTGTTTTGATGCATGATGGTTGCAACTTCATGGTAATTGGTCCTGATACCCGTAACGTTAGAGCACCCCGTAATGGCTGCTATTTTTATAGGACAATCTTTATATGTCTCAATAAGTTTTTTTAAATTTTCCACACACGGTAAACCTTCATTATTTGAAGGGATCACCTCTACCCTGGCAATAGTTTCTAACCAGGACGTTTGATTAGAGTGATGCTCCATATGCGATACAAAAATGATAGGGCGCTTAGCTTCCGGAACTTCGGTATGATCTTTTAAATTTTCATTAAGCTTAATGCCTAAAATACGCTGAAACTTGTTAATAGCACCAGTCATTCCTGTTCCTACAGTGATCAGGACATCATCTTCAGAAGCATTTACATGCTTTTTAATGATATTTCTGGCATCATGATACGCCAGGGTCATAGCTGAACCGGTAATAGATGTCTCGGTGTGCGTATTGGCTACATAAGGACCAATCTCATTAAGTAACTTTTCTTCAATCGGCCTGTAAAGTCTTCCGCTAGCCGTCCAATCGGCATAAATAACCTTTTTTCTTCCATAAGGCGACTCAAAATATTGATCTGCACCAACCGTTTGTTCCCTGAAAGACCTGAAGTATTCCTCAAGATTTGAATGACTATTAGGTTTTGAACCTGGACCTTTTTTTATGCTTTGTGTAATGCTGTTCATAATAATCACACTTTTAACAAAGAATCACCCTGGCAACAATCTAACCAAAGCGATTCTTCTTACTAAAACAAAAAACTTAAACTTATTTTGATGTGCTTTTAGACACCTCTAATCCGCATTCCAAAAACTGTGCATATGCATCTTCATTCGGTGTATATCCAACGGCTTCATTTAATATTTGAGTACCATCAGAATTTAATAACACGTAATAGGGTTGCGAATTAGTTTGAAAAAACTGCGTTTGAAAATTGGCCCATTTATGGCCATAATTTTCCAGCTTTCTTGTACCGCCATTAACTCTATTGACCTCTATCTGTTCATGCTCCGGCAACTCTTTTTTATCATCCACATAAAGCGATATCAATACATAGTCATTTCTTAAATACTTATCTATCTTAGCTAACGGCCAGACATGTTCTTCCATTTTTCTACAATTAACACAGGCATAACCTGTGAAATCCAGCATGATAGGCTTGTTAACTTTTTTAGCATATTCTATACCTGATTTTAAATCTTTAAAACAGCTAAGGTTGTTCGGACAATCATTAGGGTAAATAAAACTGTATCCAACCGGTGGTGCCAAACCACTTAACAAGGTTAAAGGGGTAAATGTTTTTGTATCCTTGTTTACTCTAAATCCGGAAGCCAGATAAACAGTAAAGGCTGCTACCAGTATGGCAAATGATATTCTTGTAAAGGATAGCTTTTTAATAGGAGAATCATGTGGGAACTTTATTTTACCAAACAGATAAAGCGCTAAACCTCCGAATATCACGATCCAAATGATCAAAAACGGCTCTATTTTTAAGATACCCCAATGTTCTACCAAATCAGCATTGGATAAGAACTTAAATGCCAGGGCTAATTCTAAAAACCCTAAAACCACTTTAGTGGTATTTAACCATCCTCCTGATTTTGGAAGTGCATTCATCATATTCGGGAACATAGCAAATAAAGCAAACGGTAATCCTAAGGAGACACCAAAACCTGCCATACCTGCTGTAAGTTGCCATGCTCCACCATCGGCAGTTAACGATCCTGCTAACAAGGATCCTAAGATCGGACCTGTACAAGAAAAGGACACTATGGCTAAGGTCAGTGCCATAAAGAAAATACCTATAAGGCCGCCGGCACTTTCTCCTTTCGTGGTCTTACTGGTCCAACTTGATGGTAAGGTCAGTTCATAATATCCAAAGAACGAAAACGCAAAGAATAAGAAAATCGCAAAGAATAACACATTTAACCATACATTGGTTGATATCTCATTAAGGATATCCGGGTTAACTGAATCCAATAAATGGAACGGCACACTTAATAATACATATACAGCGAAAATGAAGAATCCATAAAGCAGTGCTTTGGAAATTCCCGACCCCTTACTTTGTCCGCTTTTCTTAGTGAAAAAACTAACAGTCAGCGGTATCATTGGGAATACACAAGGTGTTAAAAGCGCCAACAGGCCGCCTAAAAACCCTAATCCGAAAATGCTCCATAATGACTTTCCTGTTTTTTTGACTTCAGACGCATTACTGACCAATTCGTTCGCACACTTGACGTCTGATAACCTGATATCAGAAGTATCCATTCCATACAGTATATTGTTTACTTCAACATTGTCTATATTTGAGGTTGCCTTATCGTCTGTAGTTGCTATATTACTTACAGCATTACTATTTAACGGAAACACTAAATCTATGGTTGTAGGCGCTAAGCATCTCTCGTCATTACAAACCATAAAATCCACAGTGCCACGAACTTCATTAATGTCCTTTGTGAGTTTAATCTTTTGCGTGAAGCTTGCAACATTCTCGAAGAATTTAATTTTCATATTAAATACCGGGTCGTCCACCGTATGCCCCTCAGGTTCTAAAGTTTTCCCTATGGCCGTAAAACCTGCTGCACTATTATCAAAAGTAAAGGTGGTGGCAATAGGTCCGTCTTCAGGCACTTCCTGAGAATATAAATGCCAGCCATCATCAATGGTAGCCTCTATAAGCAAATCGTATTCCGTATCCGATACTTTTTTAACCGAAGTTTGCCATTTTACCGGATCAAATATGCCTTTTGGTTGATCATTACCCAATTGAAGACCTGATTTCCCGGGAATATTAAATACTAAATCAATAGTTTCCGGTGGTAAACATCTTGAGTCATCACAAACCATAAATTCAACGGTACCATAAACAACATCCGTCGCTCCTGTAACTTCAATGTTTTGTTCAAAGATGGCCTCGTCTTCAAAGAATTTGATCTTCATATCAAACACAGGATCATCTACTGTATGGCCCTCCGGTTCTATTGTTTTATCAATAGTTTTAAAACCTCCTTTGCTAACATCATAAGCAAACGTAGTAGGAATAGGCCCGCCTTCAGGCACATCCTGGGAGTACAAATGCCATTTTGGTTCAATGGAAGCCTTACTAATTAATTTATATTCAGTATCGGAAATTCTCTCAACCGATGTCGACCATTTTACGGGCTCTAAAATTTGCGAAAAACTGCTTGTTGAAACAGCCAATACTAATAATACTAATAGTTTTTTCATGATCATATTTTATGTTTTTAAAAAGGGTTATTTGTTACGATAACCCTTTTTTGGCACCTTTCTTTTAAATAAACTTATTGACTGACTAACTCAAAAAATTACACTAAAACAAATGTATAAAGAAAGATGGTAGTTTCTTTTATATTTATTCTGTAGCCGGCTTAAAAACGATCTCGAAAGATTTACCTTTTTCCTGAAGTTTTTTAGCCAGGGCCTGAATATCTTTTATAGTTATGTTGTTTACAATAGCTTCAAAATTCTCAGGGGCATTCATATTGTATCCGTCCCTGTAAAATGTTGTTAACAAGGTCATATCATAGCTGTTATTGCTTTTAGCCTGTTCGCGTTGCTTTTTGTAACTGGTTAACGTTTTATCCAAATCGTCTTGTTTGATGTCTCCTGAAGCCATTTTGGATAATTCGTTATAAACAATACCAATAAGCTTTTCAGCTAAATCCGGATTACAGTCAAAACTAACCGACATATAGGATAACACCTTGGGCTCTTTGTTTAAAAACGCATAAGCTCTTGGACTATAAACACCACCCTCTTCTTCACGAAGTGTTTCCTGCAATCTTAATTGCATAATGGCTCCTAAAGCCTGAGTAACAAATTTATTCTTAACCGTATAATCGCTAGCTATTTTAAAAGCCATGTTCACATTGGTCTTTGGGTCTTCCATCGGAAGGAAAACATCCTCATCTACCCTATCACTTGCCCATGACTGTGATACATCCTTAAAGGTTTCTGTATCTGTAGTTGTTGGTAAGCTGGCCATGTATTTTGATAATAAAGGCTCTAACTGCGCCGCTTTTACATCACCTACTATAAAGAATTCAAAATCTGCAGGATTCGCAAATCGGTCCAAATAAGTAGCTTTCATTTTTTCAAATGCAATGTCATTAACAAAATCCTGGTTAAATACGCGTTTCCTGGGGTTGTCTTTGCCATATAAAGTCGTGGTAATACCATCCTTTATTTGTTCATTAACATCTTTACTTCTTCTAATTAAATAATTATTGATACCACCCTGTAACACCTGAAATGCCTGTTCGTCAAAACGTGGTTTTTCAAAATATAGATGCACTAACTGTAACATGGTTTCTACATCTTTAGTTGTAGAAGACCCTTTTAAGTTCTCAGTAGTTTCGGCTAGACTTGGGGACATGGAGGCTGTTTTTCCTGCCAGAACCTTAGGTAATTCCGTAGCCGAATAATCTCCTAATCCCGACATTTGAATGATGTTACCCATGAGATCTGCCGATGGCAAATGGTCATCGCTTACCAGGGATTTCCCACCATGGCTAATGGCATTAAATGCTACTGTGTTTTTTTGTTTATCAGCAAATTTATAGTGCACCTTTATGCCATTACTTAAGGTGTAAGTGGTAGACCCTAAAGCAGCATTATTTTCAGTTTTTGCAATACTTCCTTCTTTAATAGTTAATCCGGAAATCAAGGTTTTACCATCAAAAGCCTCGGTATAAGCTGTAATCTTTGGGTCATTTTCAACAGCATTTATAATGACTTTGGCCTGTTCTTCAGTTAGATTATTTTTCCCTTCAACACCGGTTACATTTAAGTACCTGTTGTTTTTAGCATATAACCTTTTAATGGTATTATGTAAAGCCTCCGGAGTGAACGAGGCAAATAATTGTTTTGCTATGTCATATTCCTTTTCAATATCAGCGATGGTTTTATTATTTAAATAATCATCTTTAATAAGATTGATGATGGCACCATGCGCCTTATCCTCTTTCTTAGCTATTTGTGTTTCATAAAAATTTGAAAACTCTTTAATAGTTCGCTTGATTTCAGACGGTGTATAACCAAACTTAACAGCTCTGACAACTTCTGTCAGTACTGCGGCAAAAGCTTGTTGCTGCTTACCTGGTTTAGGGGCTATTCTAACACTAAATGAGCTATTGGCTCTGGCCATAGACCCATACCCCACTCTGGCCCCTAAGAACGGTGCTTCCGGTTTTTGAGCCTCTTCTGCAATTCTCGCCGAAAGCATGCGAGTGGCCATAGACTCCAATAAGGATCTTTTTAGATCTGTTACGGTTTCATCTTCCAACGACTTTTTATGACGAATACCAAAATCCAACATCGCTGTTGAGATCTCTTTATCCATTCCCAAGCTATAAAGCATGTCCTCATTCCCAGGTATTTCCACGATAAAACGTTCTCTAGGGTTTTTAACCGCAGGAATTTTAGAGAAAAGGGCTTTAATCTTTGCTTCAACGTCATCTACATTAATATCTCCCACTACGGCAATAGCTTGTAAATCTGTACGATACCAGTCGTGATAGAAATCACGTAACGCCTTATATTCAAAATTCTCAACAATACGCATTAACCCAATGGGTAATCTTTTGGCATATTTTGAATGGTTGAATGTAATTGGTAACGACGTTTGATATAAACGCATTTGTCCGTTTTGACGGGTCCTCCATTCTTCTTTTATAACGCCTCTTTCAGCATCTATCTCTTCATCGGTCAATAACAAATAGTTGCACCAATCATGCAAAACCAATAAACCCGTATCTATTAATTCCGGAGTAGTTGGCACATTGTCAATATTATAAACGGTTTCATCAAATGATGTATAAGCATTGATATCTCTACCAAAGACCAAACCTTTTTCCTGGAATGTGTTTAGTATGCCTTTGCCTTCAAAATTTTCAGTTCCGTTAAACGCCATGTGCTCTAAAAAGTGAGCCAAACCTTGCTGGTCATCATTTTCCAGAACAGATCCCACATTTTGAATGATATAATAACTGGCAGCATCTTTAACTACATCTGTACTCTTTATATAATAAGTAAGGCCATTAGGTAACACGCCTTTTTTAATGCTCTCATCTACAGGAATCGGAGTACTTAGATCCTGGGCAAAACTGTTTAAACTTAGAAGTAGAAATAACACTGATAATTTTTTCATATTGTAGTTTTTTGGATGTTTGTTTGTTCTATAGACGGCTAAATTATTATTTCCCCTTATTAATTAAATGTTAAAATTTGTTATTAGATATTAAAAAACTAAAAAAACAAGGTAATTTTTGCATATAGTTTAAGCCAATGGTGAAATTAATTAAGCCTATAGGGTTTATCTTTAATAACAAGTTACAGCAATTATATTTGCACCGTTACATGCTTAATATGACCTTTTTCCCAATTAAAACATTAAAATACCATTCATTATGGTCGTTTTTTTTCCTGCTTTTTAGTCTTGCATCCTTTAGTCAAAATAAAAGTACAAGCATTACGGGTAAAATTGTTGAATCTTCAAATAATCAACCGGTTGCTTTTGCCACGGTGTTGGTGGTTGATGCCGGCACTAAAAAAAACCTAACCGGAACTACCACCATTGATGACGGTACGTTTAGGCTGAAAACCGAAGCATCTGACTTTTATATAGAAGTTAGTTTTATAGGGTTTAAAACCAAAATGATAACCGATTTCAAAGTAACCAAAGGAAAAGTTGACTTAGGCAACATAATTATTGAAGAAGATCTGGAGCAACTCAGCGAAGTAGTTGTAGAGGCAGAGATATCCAAAACCGAGTTCAAGTTAGACAAGCGCATCTTCAACATTGGAAAAGATCTGAGCAGTACCGGCGCCAGTGCTTTAGAGGTTTTAAACAATGTGCCTTCCGTAAATGTTAATATTGAAGGCGATATCAGCCTTCGCGGCAGCCAGGGTGTACAAATACTTATCAATGGGAAACCCTCAGTCATTGCCAGCGATAGCGGCAATGCTCTAGGAACTATTACGGCAGACATGATGGAACGTGTTGAAGTGATCACAAATCCATCAGCAAAGTATGATGCCGAAGGCACATCGGGTATCATCAATATTGTTCTTAAAAAAGAAGAACGTAAAGGCCTTAACGGATCGGCAAGTATAAACGTAGGAGATCCAACCAATCACAGCTTTGGCTTAAGTTTAAACAGGCGTACCGAAAAGTTCAATTTGTTTAGCCAGTTAGGTGTCGGTTATCGAAAATTACCAAATGACCGAAGGACTATTAACAGAGACCTTGTCAACAATACTACTTTAGAATCCGAAGGCACAGAATACCGAAATGAAAAATATTACAATATCATTTTGGGGACTGATTATCATATCAATGAAAACAATGTATTAACGCTGTCTGGAAATTTTGCCTATGAGGTCGAAGAACAACCTTCCGGAACCAGTTTTGATCTTTTTGACGGCTCTGAAAGATCCCTTTGGAAAAGAACTGAGGAAACCGAAGCCACCAATCCCAAATATCAGTATGAATTGCAATACAAAAAGGATTTTGATGATCACGAAGACCACATGCTCCTTTTTAGTGCTTTGGGACGCTTTTTTGGTAAAGAACAATCCTCGGATTTTGATGATGTTACTTTAACCGGTCCTGATAGAGATGCTGAACAAAAAACACGCACTGATTTTAAGGAAGCCAACTATACATTCAAATTTGATTATACGAAGCCATACAATGATACATTCACCATTGAAACCGGGGCACAGTATGTTTTAAACAATGTAAGCAATGATTTTGAAGTACAGGATTTAATCGGTGGTGAATTTATTACTGACGTTAATCAAACCAATATTTTTGAATTCGACCAAAACGTTTTGGGCCTTTACGGTACTGCGGCTTATGAAGGTGATAAATGGGGCATCAAAATAGGCTTGCGTTTGGAAAACACAGACCTTGAAACTTTGCTTACAAACACAAACGAAAGTAATGACCAAAACTATTCTAACTTATTCCCCAGTTTTCATTCTTCTTATAAGTTTAGTGACGCCTATTCTTTGCAGATTGGTTATTCCCGACGTGTTTACAGGCCACGACTATGGGATCTGAATCCGTTTTTCAATATTAGAAACAACTTTAATATTAGAACCGGAAACCCTGAATTACGTCCGGAATTCACTGATTCGTACGAACTGACCAATATTTACAACTTAGGTAAAGCCTCTATGAATTTTGGTATTTACTACAGATATACAACAGATGCGATTGAAAGACGGATCTCAACGTTTGAAAACAACGTAAACACTTTTAAACCTTTAAACATTGGGACAACAGATGCCATTGGTGTAGAATTTAATGGTAAATACCCGGTTGCCAAATGGCTTATTTTTAATGGTGACTTAAACTATAACTATTTTAATCGCAAAGGCGATTTTGAAGGAACATCCATTGATTTTAATGCGGATCAATGGACCGGTAAGCTAACCAGTAAAATTGAGCTTCCGGCTGAAGTTGATTTTGAGATCACCGGAAACTACCAATCAGGAACCAAAACAGTCCAGGGAAAAATCGCCGAAAACCTGTTTGCCGATTTAGGGTTGCGAAAAAAGATCATCAAAGGAAAAGGGGTGCTCAATTTTAGTGTTAGAGATATTTTTGCCTCCAGAATTGAAAAGTCTGAAACCATACAAGAGAATTTCTACTTGTTCAACCGAAGCCAAAGAGGCCGGTTTATAACCTTTGGTTTTAGCTATGGCTTTGGTAAAGGCGAAGCTATGGAATATTCAGGGCAAAGAAGGAGGCGTTAGAACCTACTCCTAATGTAGCCATTAATTCACAAAACCTGAATAACGAAGCTAAAAAAGGCTCGCAAAGGCGCAAAAGCGGCAAAGCTTTCTTGAAATTTTAATGTAAACTTTAATTTCATTTGGGTACCCTAAGTCCTAATTGCCAAGAATTCTAAAATAAAGACACATCCCTTACTCCCCTCTCACCAGAGCTACCTGTGCCCACAGGTATATTGGATTAATTTAACCCTCCTAATCCCGATTTCCATCCGGATCTGCCTCCCTTAAAAATAAGGGAGGAGCCGGCTATTCCGGTATTATTGTTCTTAACGGTTCAAACCATCCTTTCCTTGACTCTCCCCTTAAATTTAAGGAGAGAATGAATTTCGATTTTCTCAAAATCGGAAGAAAGAGGGGTTTTATCCCAATTATTTTGGCAAATTGAGAAGACGTTGGAAACTGCTCCTTTAAGGTAGCCACTAATTCACGAATGCTTTTGTTTATCATTGATTGCCGAAGCAAGATGCAAGAACAAAGAACAAAGAACAAAGGCCTTTGTCTTTCGAGAAGCTCCATAGTGCAGCGAAACATCACTTTAGTAAAACTCATAATCTTACGCGTAAATCTGAAATAAGAAACTTAGAAAGCCTAACCGATCACTTTTTGCAAACAAACATTTGTGTATTCGTGGCTTTTTGGAGTTTAAAACAATTTTATTCCCAACAAAGAAGAAGGCGTTAAATCATGACAACTTAACACCTTCTAACTAACTAATTAAAAATATACTTATTCAGGTATATAACTCTTATCCTTAACCAGCATCCACTTATCTAACTCAAAGCCATCTTCACGCATGGAGAAAGAAATGATATACTCATCAGCTTTATCAAAGGTTAAGGTTATGGTTTGCGGGTAACCACAGTGATTTTCCGGTACACGTTGCGCTGAAGACCAGGTCCATTGGTGTTTGCCTTTGCAAAGTTGAATTCTTTGTCCGCTTTCCGGCCATTCACCATCCACACCAACGTGTAAACCATTATCTTCCGGTCCGGTAGAAAACGCTCTTACCCAAACATAATAAGTTCCCGGCCTGTTGATTTTCACCTTATAAGACACCATACCTCCTATTCCCGGAATCGGAAAGAAATTCTCTCCTACTATTAACTTGTCATCATGTGTTTTTCTGGTATCGGGCATGGCTTCAATATAAGCTTCACCACTAGCGCCTTTGGTATGGTCATCGTGTTTGGTAAAAGGAAACTTCCCTCCTTTTTTATGAACATAGAATTTTCTGGGACTTCCGTTATTTGAATTGTAATGAAACCCTTCGCCTTCAACGGCCAGTAATCCGTCCTTCTCTTCAAAAGCTTCAGCATCCTTCAGCTCGTCATTTAAGTTGAAAACAACAGGTGTTAAACTTAAAGACTTCCATCTGCCTCGGGACCAGGCCGTTTCATCGTTCTCAGGGATCCTGCCATTTGTTAAGGCCTTAGATGCTATTTTAATAGTATCATTAGTCTCTAAATACAGCTTTCCAATAGCTAAACTTGTATTTTTAAAAGATTCCGGAACATGAGGGTTTTTAACAAACTTCATTTTTTGTTTGTTAACTGTGATCAGGTAAGTTGATTCTCCGTCATTCTCAGCCACTGTATTTAAAACACCTGAATAATAACCGGTATTTCCTTTAAAAACCGTATAAGCACTTGCCAGTTTATCGCGTTGGTCTTTTTTACCGGCATTAATGGCGAACGTGCCTCGTTTTTCCTCCTTGTAATAAACAGCTTCTGAAGTTTTATCAATTTCAAAATCACTAATAGCATTCAATGTAATACCATTGTTAGAAGCAACAACTGCTTTCTTTTTGGATCTATTTTGAATTAAGGCCACCCAATCCCCTTCTGATGACGGCGGAGTTCCAATGGACACTTCACTTCCTCCTTTTATAGTTTTTACACTTCCGTACTGTAAAGCACCTCCGGTTCTTGGGTTATACCACTTTACAGAATATTTGGCTTTGCTTCCCGCCAAGTCGAGTTTGGTTTCCTCCACTTTAGGAAGATAAACCGCATATATAGAACCTTCTTTGGCGAATACATAATCATGGTTGTTTACGGTTAAAGCATCGTTGGACCTCATGGTTTCAAACGGTAGATAATTATTGAAGAACTCCAATGCATAGCGTGTTTGGTCCCAAACATTATTACGTGATCTCCAATCTTCACAGGTTAGATCGTGGTGTGCATATTTATATCCGAAATACCATTCAACACCGGCGCCTCCTGCCATTAAATTACCCCAAAGGACATCCGCTCTGATGTCGTTGTGTTCCGGGTCATCAGTATCCGGTTTGGCTCCTGTACTGGCCGGACCAATCTCATCCTGACATACGACCCATTGTCTGCCAAAATTAGCCGACTCATTAATCCAATTCACGGTAATGTCATGGACGTCATGTGGATGATGGGTCTGCATGGAAGGCCCATCTAAATATTCATAGCCCAACAATGGTGTCAGGAATAAATCCTGAGCCTGGGTGTTGGCATGGGTATGTAATGCCACAAAGTTTTGATACGGATCGTGTGTTTTGATGTACTTAGCCATGGCTTTTCTGTCCTTATCGGTTTGCCCTTTAGGCGTCCAGTGCAACGGTCCGTTTTCTTCCCCTAAATTCCAAGTAATGGCCAAGTGATGCGCAAAACGTGCGATCAATTCCCTGTAATATAGTTTACGCTGCGTTTTAGTTTCCCCAATATCCAACAATAATTCATTTTCGGTTTCCTGGGTTACTATATGCAACATCAAGCCCAAATCATCCATATGATCAAAAACCACTTCCCATTGATCCAGTTTACTACAGTCAAAGCGGTAACGCTCGTGTCGGTTTGTCCAGGGCCAAACATCCTTGCCATCTCCCTGCACATTCATGGTTAAGAAATAAACCGAATTCATCCCTTTAGAAGCCAAATAATTCAGAGCGCCTATGATATTTTTACCTTTACCGTTTTGCCAGGTTGGATTACCTTCTTTCCAGTCACCGGCATGGGCCTCATATTTATGCGATGCAGGGGTCTGATCAAACTCATAGTATCCTAAGAAGCTCTCCGGACTGTCGGCACCACCTTTTAAGAACGCTTCTTTGGTATCGGCATATCTTAAATAACGGTCCCCAGTATATTTTAATCTTCCTTTGGTTCTAAAACGTGAACCACCGGCATCACCTTCAGAAACCGTAAAACTGCCTTTGGTTCCGTTAAAGGCTACAGCTTCTCCGGCGTGGATATCATCACTTACAGCTATATTCTCCCCTTTTCTAAAGGACACTTCATAACTCCACTCACCTACGGCATCAGGCATAAATCTAACCTTCCAAATAGCTCCTGATTTAGCACCGGTTTCGGCTGCATTTCCATCAGCAGCAAAAAAACCGGGAACAGTCATGGTCTTTCCTTTATGCTTGAACATCACATTCAAACGGTAGTTCAAAAATGGATTGGTCTCGTCGCTTTCGCTAAGCGCCTCACCTTCGAAACTTAGGGTTACTTTGTGCCATTTTTTTAATTCGCCTTCAATTTTTTGCGCATTCACACTATGAATAGTAAGAAGCATAATTCCCAATAAAACGGATAGTTTTTGCATGTTTATGACTTAGTTTAGTTGATGTTTTTATAAAATAACCGGCGCATTGATTTCTGCAGATTTATAAACTGCTTCCTGTACCTTAAGTGTTTTCAGGTAGTTTTCTCCATTGGTTTCAAAAGGGTCTCCGGAAATAAGTTTATCAATAAAATCTCTTTGAAAGATGTAGCAGCAATCCCCTGCAAACCCCACATCATTATGAGTGTATTCATGTTTTTTCTCTGCTTCACCCAAATTTTGTACTGTTATAGTTCCGTCAGAATACAAACGAATAGAACCTTTGGAACCATCGATCAAATATTCTCCGAATGTGTATCTGGATTTTTTAAAATTATTCTCGTTATAACGATTGGCATCCCAAATAGCATGTGAATTATTCTCGAAATTCAGAACCACTAATCCGGAATCTTCACCTTTTATTACCGGGTTTAATCGTTTTAAAATGGCATAAACGCTGGTCACTTCACCGGCATGATAACGGAAGGTGTCAATAAAATGAACCCCGGTTTCATAAATGAGAAGCTTTTTATAATCCCTAAAGTATGGCTGTCTTGCTAAATAAGCGTCCGCTCCCCAGCCATCGCCCATTCTGGATCTGAAATTAAGGCTAAACAAATCGCCTATATCGTTATTATTGATGATGTTCTTTATCTCCCTATGCCAAGGCTGAAATCTAAAGTTTTCATGTACGACGAAGCGTACATTTTTAGCGGACACGTAATCCACTATCTTTTTGGATTCCTCGTATGTCGGTGCCAAGGGCTTTTGACAAATAATATGAACCCCATGATCTGCAGCGAACTTACACATCTCAAAATGTGTTTCCGGCGGGGTGATAATGTCTACAAAATCCGGTTTTTCAGTTAAGATCATTTCCTTATAATCGGTGTAATGATTCTTTACGCCATAGGGCTCCATAATCCCCTTAGCCCGTTCTATATTTGAATTACAGAGCGCGGTGATTTCAACTTCAGGAATACGGGTCCAGGCTTCATATTGAAACTTACTAAAATAACCCGCGCCTATGGCAACACCTTTTAATTTAGTTTGCATCGTTTAATTTTTTATTCGGATTCATAAAGGACCAGCAAAATATAGCCACCACACCTAAAGCGGCTGCCACATAAAAGAACGGTTCATTGGAACCTGTCCATTCCTGTAAATAAGGAAAAGCCAAAGCCGTAGTAAAAGAACCTAAATTACCTGCCATATTCATCATTCCGGAGACTTTTCCGGAGTTCTCTTCGCCTATATCCATACAAAATGACCACGATGGACTTAAAGTCATATCCGCTCCAAAAATAGCTACCGATAAACACAATACGGCCCCTAAAGCAGTATCCATATGTAAACTGGCAAGAATACCTATAACCACTAAAATAAAGCCAATGGTTGCCGGTAATTGCCTGGATCGTTTCCACTTACCTTTTCTGTAAATACTATCTACCATAAAACCGGACACCCAGTTTCCTACCGCACCAGCCAATAAAGGCAACATGGCATAAAAACCAGTAGCCACCAAACTGAGCTCGTACTTTGCTTTTATATAAGGAAATAACCAGGTTAACATAAAGAAGAAAATGAAATTACTTCCAATATATTGTACCATAGCCAGAATGACGTTTTTGGAAGTCAACACCGTTTTTAAGGGCAAATCACCTCCTTTTTTCTCAACTTCCTGTTGCCTGTTCTTTACAATAAATTCCTTTTCGGCGTCTGAAAGCCCTTTATGCTCCTCCGGTTTGTTTCTGAAAATTACAAAAAACCAAACGGCGCATATAATCCCTATAGCTCCAAAGAAGTAAAATATATTACGCCAACCCCAGGCATCGATCAAATACGCTACAAGTGGTAATGCAAAAGCAGCCCCCAACCTGGAACCTGAAAAGTTAATGCCCTGAAAAACCCCCCGTTCCTTTGTTGGTACCCAGGAAAATGCCGCTCTGGATATGTTGGGAAAAGCCCCGGCTTCACCCGCTCCAAATATGAACCTAAAGAAAAGCATGGATATATAATTCCATGCGGCCCCAGTTAACGCTGTGAAAATGGACCACAACACCATGATTGAGGTCATTACTTTTCTAACACCGTACTTATCGCCTAAAGTCCCTCCCGGAACCTGAAACAAGGCATAACCTAACGCAAAAGCACTTAACACCCATCCCATTTGAATATCTGTAAGCGTCAAATCGGCAGCAATGGAGTCTTTTGCGGAAGAGATACAAACCCTATCAATATATAATAACAGAGTAATTAAAAAGGATCCTGCAAAGAACCAATATCGTTTTGATGGTACACGTGAAGTCATATTTAGTTTAGTTTAGTTATTACTTGTTTTAGGGTTTCAGTTGTACCCACATTGCCCGGAAAAACAACATAAGGCAAATTAGGAAACTTGGTTTCTTCACCCATTTTCCATACGGGAATTCCGGGTTGAATTTGCCCGATGACCTCAGAGCGTTTCATTTCCAATCCCTTTACTGCCAGATCATGCGAGGTAATGCCGCCTTTAGCAATCAGGTATTTGGGCCTTACACACAAACCATTAATAATACTCACCAAAGCATTTGATATGGTAGATGCAAGGTTAATAGTTGACGAAACATCCGTACCGGTTATAAGCTTTCTACTTGTAAACACGATGGTATCCTTACCGGTTTTTAGATTTGCACCTATTTGGATGATAATGGCATTTAAATACACGTCGGAATTATTACCTAAAACCTGTTCTACATCAACTTCAAGTGTGGTGGTGGTATTAAATAATTTTAATGCTTCCTGAAGTTGCTCCGAGGATTTTTTCACATAAGACCCTACAACAGTTAAACCACCATGACTCGTTTTATAACTTTGAATATCTTCAATATTTAATAACCCTTTTGGTTTTAAACCTATATAGGATGGCACAAATGAACTGGAGGTCCTGTAAATGATCTGTTTACCAAGCTTTTCGGCTTGTAATAAGGCATGCGTTACTTTGTCCAGATCAGCATAATTCAGGCTATTGAAAATACAATAGCTGTTGGCCGGTATTTTGAGGATTTGCTCAGAAAGTGTTTCTATACTTTTTTCTCTGATCGCATTCAAACCGAACGAGTAAACTTCAGAGGATTTGATACGTCCTCCAGATTTTTCTTCTATATAACCCTTAAGGTCAGACGTTGTATATTTAAACGAATGATCCTGCGCAAAGGGTGTTTCACTAACGGGTGTTAATGTTTCATCATCTTTAATATAATGTGTATCGTTTACAGTCACGCGCTTCCCTTCAAACATTACGGGAATAAAGACTGTGATTGCTTCGTTCAGATGCAATGCATCTTTAAGTGTTTGAGGTTCTAAAGGAAAATGACCGCGCAACGTAGAATCGCTTCTGCTTATAATGGTGATGTCCTTTTTCGCTAATCTTGAAGCTTCTAAAATGTTCTCTCCAATACCTTTATACGTCTTTGCGGTTTCCTCAGCACTTAAACTCCTGGAATTTGTCAATAGAAAACATACTGAAGACTGTTTTAATTCAGCTACCAAAGTATCCACATCCCAGCGGGTCAATAGCGGAATATCATAGACCGTTTGATTGCCTGTGGGGTCATCGTCAACCACAATGCAGGCCTTGTTCATATTAGTAAAAAGGCTTCTGTTAAGCGTTCTGTAATCTAAATGCTCCTCTTTGGGTAACTCTGCTAATATGTTTGACAACGACACTTGCATTAATACTTTTCAATGGCAATCACTCTTGCCGGTGAACCGTCACCTTCTCCTATCTTTAAAGGTAAAGCAATGAGCTCGACACAATTGGATGTTAGTTTATCTAAATTGGTAAGTCCTTCAATGATCACCACACTTTGTAACAAAATTTGGTGGATTTTAGTAACCTCCTCCATATTATTGACATCAGCCACCGAAGGTGGTTCCACCCCGATCATCTTCACCTTATTGTCAACACACCAATGGGCTAAAGCCTCACTAATCCTGGGTAATTCATCCCTGTATTTTGGCTCATATACATATTCAGACCAATTGGTCCAAAACACCAAACTATCCCCTGCATCGAATTGTTCTTTAATACTATCCGGAATGTCCGAGGGATTTATCAATCCTTTAGATCCTATATGACGTACATCAATCACCCACGCCTTTCCAACAAAGTCTGAAACAGGCATTTGATCTATGGTTTCGTCTTTTACATTAAAATGAACGGGAGCATCCATATGGGTGCCACAATGCGAATAAAACGTCAGTGTACTGGCATTCCATCCATCATTTTCAACGGTTTTACTGGTTTCTTTTGAAAAACCGGTTAAATCGTCAGTATAAGTTACCGTAAGATCAACAATGTTGCTCATTAGTTTCTAAAGATTTTTAATCACCGCATCTGCTACATCCGATGTGCTGGCACTTCCTCCTAAATCAACCGTTAACACACCTTCAGACGTACTTTTATCAATGGCTTCCATAATATTGTTGGCAGCTTCCACTTCACCAATATGTTCTAACATAATAGCCGCCGACCAAATTTGTCCGTAAGGATTGGCAATGTTTTTACCGGCAATATCCGGAGCAGACCCATGAATAGGCTCAAACATGGATGGAAATTCTTTTTCAGGATTAATGTTTCCACTACCTCCTAAACCTAAACTTCCCATCACAGCACCACCTAAATCACTCAAAATATCACCAAAAAGGTTTGTAGTTAAAACTACATCAAAAATTTCCGGCTTTAAAACAAACATAGCCGTAGAGTTATCAATATACATTTGTTCATGTTGCACATCGGGATACTCCTGAGCCACTTCTTTAATTACCCTGTCCCAATAAGTCAAACTATTGATCAAAGTATTTGACTTAGTAATATGAGTTACTTTTTTACGTCTTGTTCTGGCCAATTTAAACGCATAATGTGCTACGCGCTCAATACCCTTTCTTGTAAAAACACTGGTATCCGTTCCCATACCATTGGCTTCATCGGGAAGATACTGACCACCCATTTGCACAAACTCACCTTCTGTGTTTTCCCTGACAATTACAAAATCAATGTGCTTTTCCGAACGTAACGGACGGGTTACTCCGGGATAGGTCCTAACCGGTCTGTAATTCACATATTGATTAAAACTTGTGCGTACTTTAAAGGTATAGTCCTTAGCAGGTAAGGTGTCATCTACTTCAGGTAAACCAACCGAACCGAAGTAAACGGCATCAAAGTTTTTAAGTGTCTCCAGGCCGCCTTCCGGCATGAATTCCTGATTTTTAATGTAATACCCGGCTCCCCAATCAAAAGATTCCGTTTCAATTGAAAAACCGTGTTTCTCTGCCACAGCATTAATAACCCTTAAGCCTTCCGGTACTATTTCGTTTCCTATACCGTCTCCCGGCACTACTGCAATGTTATAATTCTTGCTCATTTAAATAAATATTCACTTAATTTATTTGCGCAATATTTTGCACAAAACTCATTGTTTTAATAATTTAGGTAACAAATATAGTTCAAAATATCAAAAAACAGTACTAAAATATAAAAATTTGCAAATTTAATTGTGCAATATTTTGCACAAATCAACTTAAATATTTAATTTTGAGGCGCATTAAATTCACGACTTGAAAAAGAAAGCTACATTACAGGATATTGCAAATGCCTTGGGTATATCACCTTCTACGGCATCCAGAGCCCTTCAAAATAACCCGAGAATAAGTGAATCTGTTAGGAAAAAGGTTTTGGAGCTTGCTAATGAGCTTAATTATTTCAGTAATAAATACCCTGAAACCGTACTGCCAAAGAAACTGAATGCCATTGGCGTGATCGTTCCAAAGATCAGTTATCATTTATATGCCATGGCCATCAGTGGTATTGAAAAAGTGGCAGAAGAAAACGGGATGCATTTGATTATTTGTCAATCTGATGAATCTTATGAACGCGAAAAAAGTTTAACTAAAGAACTTCTCGATATTGGTGTATCCGGATTAATAGTGTCATTAGCCGGGGAAACCAAACAATTCGATCATTTTCTGGAACTTAAAAAGAAACACGTTCCTCTGGTTTTTTTCAATAGGCAATGCGATGAAGTGGATACAGACAAGGTGGTTATTGATAATTTCAAGGCGTCCTATGATGCTACGGAACATCTTATCTCTATCGGCTGCAAACGTATAGCCTACATAGGCGGTCCTAAAATACTCCAAATAAGTAACACGCGCCTGATGGGTTACAAACAAGCCTTAACTGATGCCCACATTGAGATTGATGACAAACAAATTGAATATTGTAACTTCACTAAAGAGAGTAATTTAAGTGCTGCCAGAAAACTTTTGTATTCTCCGGATCCTCCCGATGGCATTATTGCGTTTAGTGATCAGGTAGCCATTGCTGCTATGTTAGCGGCCAAGGAAAGAGGATTGAACATTCCAGAAGACCTTGCTATTATTGGCTTTAATAATGAACCTGTTGATGAACTTTTAGAACCGTCTTTAACCAGCATTGACCAACCGGCTTATGAAATGGGATATGAATCGGCTCAATTAATATTCGACAGCATTAAAAATCAATCCAAAATGCATTCACAAAAAGTCTTAAAATCCGAGTTGGTTATCCGGAACTCTACCAATAAAAACAAGCCCAAGTAAATTGGCTTAGGCACATTAAACGTTTGTCTCCTTATAAAATACATTTGTTATAATATAAACAGGAAATAGGCTGTATTTTTACTTTGATTTAATAATCTTATTTCAATTATGACAAGAGCGTTCTTTATACTATTTCTAATACTCCTTACGGCTTGTTCCTCCGAACACAGCAAGCCGATAAAATTAAATACACCGGCATTTTCAAATGAACTGATCAATAAAAAGGTAGATTCCATAATAAGTCAAATGACACTTGATGAGAAGTTGGTCCAAATTGAAGGGATCCGTCCTATGGAAGTAATGAAAAACGGCAAGTTTTCAATAGAAAAAGCCAGAGAAGTCATTCCGCATGGTATTGGACATTTTTGCCAGTTTTCATCGTCATTAACCAAAAGTCCGAATGAGTTACGAGACTTTGTTCGAGATATCCAAAACTACCTTATTACGGAAACCAGAACTAAAATTCCGGCTATTTTTCATGAAGAAGCTATTACAGGGTTCGCTACTCAAGGTGCCACCACGTATCCACAACAAATTGGTATGGGTTGTACCTGGAACCCCGGCCTTATTGAAGCCTGTTCCAATACCACAAGGATTAACATGCGTTCTGCCGGTGCCACATTTGCCTTATCGCCTATGCTGGACATCAGCAGATCCGTCCATTGGAACCGTATTGAAGAAAGTTACGGTGAAGATGCCTATTTAACAGCTCGTTTAGGGGTTGCCTTTGTAAACGGTTTACAAGGTGATGACTTTAAAACAGGCGTAGCCGCCACCACAAAACATTTTGCCGGTTATGGCACTCAAAATAACGACCCCAAGGAATTATACGAAGAATACATTATGCCCCATGAGGCCGTCATGAAACTGGCAGGCTCCAAAAGTGTGATGCCTTCTTATGGCAAATACAAAGGAAAAGCGGTTGCCATAAGTGATGACATGCTCACCAAAATTTTGCGTAATGATCTGGACTACGATGGCCTGGTGGTAAGTGATTACGGTGCTATCAACCTGGTTTATAAAGGCCATAAACAAGCCGAATCTCCAAAACATGCCGGTGTTTTATCTTTAAAAGCCGGCATGGACATTGAGCTATCCAAACCTATTGCCTTCCCGCATTTACCGGAAGCTTTGGAAGACGGTTTAATAACCATAGATGTTGTTGATGCTGCCGTTAAACGCTCATTAACCATGAAAGTGAAATTAGGCCTGTTAGATAAAGATCCACAAATTGGAACGGATGGTGACTTAAATTTTGACCCACCAAAGTTTCGTGAATTAGCTTATAAAGCGGCTAGTCAGTCTATTGTACTTTTAAAAAACAATGGTATTCTTCCGCTTAAAAAAGACATCAAAACAATTGGCCTTTTGGGGCCGAACGGTTCTACCGTCCATTGCCTTTTAGGGGATTACACCTATCAATCCATGATCTCATTCTGGTGGAGCACCCCCTTTGACCCCAATAATCCAAAATTGGTAAGTCTTCATGAAGGCTTAAAAAACAAACTTAGTAATGATGTTGAGATTCTACAGGAACGCGGCTGTGACTGGAGTGCGCCGCTTGAATCTAAAGTTACAGCTGATGGTTTAGGGGATGATCGTTTAAGTAAAGTAAAAATGATTGCCATAGAAGGCTTACCCCAACCTGATTTGAACAGGGCATTAGAGATAGCTAATGAAAGTGATGTAATTATTGCTGCTGTTGGAGAAAATATATACCTCTGTGGTGAAGGCAGGGAACGTAAAGGGATCAGATTACCAGGAGAACAAGAGGCTTTTGTTCAACAATTAGTCAATACGGGGAAACCCGTTGTTTTAGTACTTTTTGGTGGTCGCCAACAATTGGTAAATAAGTTTGAAGATACATGTGCGGCCATTGTACAGGCTTGGTTTCCGGGTGAAGAAGGCGGGAATGCCTTAGCTGATGTTTTAGTAGGAAATGTGAACCCTTCCGGAAAATTATGTGTCACCTATCCGGCTACGGAAAGTAAAACGGAAACCAATTATAAAAACGGTTATACCGATGCAGATGTGCAGTATCCTTTTGGTTATGGTTTGTCATACACCAGCTTTGAATACAGTAATTTGGAAGCTCCTGCTTCTATCAATATACATGACGATCGGTTTACTATCGCTTTAAATGTTAAGAATACCGGACAACTTGATGGTGACGAGATCGTGCAGCTATATGTATCGCCTAAAGATCCAAATTCTACTATGAAACCCAATCAACTTAAAGGGTTCCAACGAGTGTCTTTAAAGGCAGGAGACACAAAAACCATTACTTTTAAGGTAGCGCCGGAGCAACTGGTTCAATACAAAAATGACCAATGGATCGTGGAACCTGGGAATTATGAGTTTAAAATCGGGGCTTCATCCACGGATATCCGTCTGAGCAAAACCATCGAAATAAAAGGTGATTATAAAATACTTGAGAACGGCAGAAGCGTGTTCTTTTCACTAAATAAATAAAGGCACTATACCTTGATATTATAGCCTCTTACGGGTCTCTATATTTCTTACTCTTAAGACATTTCTTCTTTCCTCAATAAATAAGTCGCTGTTCTCTATGGCCGCTTCAATATTTTTGTCATCGGCTTGAAAATACCTACCTGCCAGGGCATCGGCTCTTCCGCTAATGAAAGTGTCTATTAATTTTACGGTATCTTCAATTTTAGACATAGCACCATACTTCATAGTTTCTTCAAGGTATGGCATATATTTTCTACCAACTTCTGACGTTACCAGGATTTCAGTGCGTTCATTTCTGATGAACCCGGGGTTAAATGCAAAAACTTTTATGCCCAGGCCTTCCTTTTCCAGTTCTATATTAACGGTTTCGGAAAATTTAACGACGGCTGATTTAGCTGCTCCGTAGGCAGAACCATAAGGTTTGGGGTCCTGCACACCACCACCGCCTAAATTAAGAATGTAGCCTGCATTTCTTTCTTTCATTAAGTTGATAGCGATACGCGTCCCTAAAAAAGCAGTATAAAGATTTAAGGACACTTCGGTCCACCAGTTTTTGGGTTCTAATTCCCAGGTGGGCCCAATGGCATTATGATTGTTAACACCAACATTGTTGATCCAAACATCAATGATTTCCAGTTCCTCAATTATGCTTTGTCCTGCCTCCCGGACCTCTTTTTCATTAGACATATCAGCAACCTGATAAGAAGCGCTACCTCCATTTGATTGGATTTCCTTAACTAAGGCTTCTAATTTTTCCTTATTGCGACCCAGGCAGACCATATGATGTCCAATCTCAGCGAGCCCTTTAGCTGTTAAACTGCCCACACCACCGGTGGCTCCTGTAATTACTATATTTTGTTGCATAGTGCTTATTTCTTAAAATGTTGAAGAAGATGGTCTCGTCTTCTAATCGGGTATTTAATTTATCGTTGGTATAAGCTCCTTCGGAATATCCAACTTCTTATCGTCTGCTCCACCCGCAAAATTGCTGATGTTATAACTGTTGGGGAGTGACCAGTCACATTCGACTCTACCATCACCTAAAACGATATTTCCGAGTTTTTCCCTGAACCAATCCGCCAACGCTCTGTAATCCCTATGGTCTGCTACATTGTTCTTCTCTAAAGGATCTACCCGTAAATCGTATAAGGCCATATCTGCTTTTGGTCGGTCGCAAGTCAATGCCCAACGCACATCCTTATTCTGGTTCGGACTTCTTACATCGTCCCACATGTCTCTGCTACGCATGGAGAAAGCAAAATCGAGGTTTCTCATATAGGCACGATGGCCGTTCACTACATTGATCTCCCCCAATGCATAATCTCGTTCCGGGGCTTTGCCTGCCACAACATCCTGTAAATTGTAACCGTCAAGATAGGCATATTTTTCCTTGGAAATATCAACACCACCCGCAGCTAACAGAGTTGGTACAAAATCTACATACTCGGTAATGTCCGTTACCACCTTGTCCGCCGGAAATTTTGTTTTGTCCGAAGTTACTACAATGATCGCATCATGCACCGATTGTTTCCAGGGGCCGAATTTTGCCATCACGCCTTGCTCATTCAGGTGCCATCCGTGGTCACCTACCGTATAAACAATCAAATATTCCTCGTTTCTGTCTTCACAATATTTTTTAAAGACCTCCACAGCGTCTCCTATCAAAGCATCACCATAGGCACAAAAGGCATAATAATCTCTTATCGCCTGAAGTTTTTCTTCTTCTGTAAGCTGATCCGATTTACATTCATTGTAATGAATGACCAATTGTGGTGGGAAGTTGGACAATTCTTCGGTACTGAATTCCGGGATCTTATATTTTTTCTTTTTGAAAATATCCCGGTATGCTTTCGGTGGTATTACCGGTGTATGCGGCCATGTAAATCCCAGATTGACGAATATTGGTTTGTTGGTGTTAGCCCCTTCAACCTGTCTTCCGGAAATGGTTTTATAGGATCTGTCCGTATTTGCCAAATAACGTTTCATTTCCTTTACAATCAAACCGTCTATAGTCTTTCCGGCAGGTTGGGGGTTTTCGCCTCCAATGATAAGCGTATTGTGAGGCCTTGTATAGATCCTTAGAATATCAAAGTCTTTATCTACCTTTTCATGCATTTTTCTGTCGGCTTCCGGAACCCCATTGATAATATCATTGGTGATATATTTATGTATAGTACCATCTGGGTAAACAGCTGTTTCCTTTCTGTCTATTAACTTAAAGATGCCATCCGGAAATTCCACCGTCGCGCCACTTGTAAAGATATCACCATGGCCTTTGTTTTGCAGATCCGCTTTAAAATGCACCACCAAATCAAACATAGCATTGGGCTTATCTTTTTTTCTGTCCCTGTTCTTGTAAACTGCCCAATGTGTTTTACCAAAGGCTGCAGTTCCATACCCTTCTTCTCTTAAAATTTGGGACACCAAGGGTTTAGATACATCGGCTTCCTGATGTGAAAAGAATTTATAGTGCCCCGAGCGGAACGGATACCTTCCCATATGCATGGAAGCTCGTGATATGGCACACATAGGCGAGTTATTATAGGCATTGACAAACATGGTGCCTTCTTCAGCCAGTTTGTCTATGTTAGGTGACATGACATACCCCAGGTAGCTTTCGCTTTTCCCGGTAGTAGCCCGGTTATAGCATTCCAGGGCATCGGCCCGTTGATCGTCGGTGATGACCCAAAGAATATTCGGTTGTTTTTCCTGAGCCTTTAATGCTATTGACATAAAACAGCCAATGCATAATACCAGTACAACTTTAATAATAGTTTGATCCATTTGGCACGTAATTTAGTTGATGACTAAAAATACGCAAACCAATAAACCAATTACATTTAAAGGACTATACTAAAGTTATACTATGACCATATGTTATGAGGAAGTTGTTTTTCAAGACAAAAATCAGCCAAGAAATTATCAGATAGCAAACAACAACAATACTCTTGTTAAAACCCTGCGTTCTAAACTATAAAAAGGGTAGCTTGCACTACCCTTTTATTTATGCTATCGGTATAGCTTTTTATAATATTCATCGGCCATTCTATGGCTTGAAAATTCAGGAAGAACCCCTTCTATACCATTAAATACAATGTTCTGCCACTTTTCCGGATGGTCATAATAGGTAGGAATGACCTCATTCTCTAATATATCGTAAAGGTTATTGGCGTCTATCCTATCTTGCTCCCAAACTTCCATATTATGATCTAAGGCCGGTAAAACAAAACAGTTTTCACCTGCTTTCGCAAATTCCGGGATCCATCCGTCATTTGTAGACACATTTACAGAGCCGTTCATAGCAGCCGTCATACCACTTGTACCGGATGCTTCACGTGTAATTCTCGGGGTATTTAACCAAACATCCGAACCTTCTTTTAATTGTCTGGACAAATCCATTTCATAACCTATCAACACGGCTAAATTAGGAGCCATTTTAGAATGATTAACTAAGTGGTTAAAAACGTCAATTGCGTAGTAATCTCTAGGATATGGCTTACCTGCCCAAATGATTTGTACCGGATACTTTTCATTGGAAATGAGCCTGTTAAACCGCTTCAGATCATGTAGCAAAAGGTCCGCTCTTTTATACCCTGCAAAACGCCTTGCCCAAACAAAGGTTATGACGTTTGGATCAAATATTTTTTCAGTTTGATTGAGTACTTCCTTGAAAAGTTCTTTTTTCAGCTTTTTCTTTCGTTTAAGATAGGCCTTGACATCCTTCTTTTTCCAGGCCTTTTCTACCGATTTATCCTGCCAGAAATTTTGGTTCTGGGCATTCGTAATGGGTATGACTTTACCAACACCATTATAGTCTTTCCACATACCGTTGGATACTTCGGCATGCAATTTTGAAACCCCATTGGTAGCTTTTGCCATACGCATGGCGGAAACGGTATAATTTACCATGCCTCCGTTTACCATTTCTTTAGCTAACTCTTCCTCGGAAAGTGTTTTGCCAAAAAACCCACACCGGTTTAAATGACGACCGTCACGCTCTTCATTTCCTGCCTTTTCAGGGGTATGTGTGGTAAATGCGAATTGTTCTTTCTTAACACCTTTATTGGCTAAATAATAAAATGCCGGTAAAGCATGGCCTTCATTCAAATGGTAAATGTCTGCGCCTCCCAGGGCTTCAACCACCTTGGCACCTCCTATACCTAAAACAATACTTTGTGACACCCTTGTTACTTCATTGGCGTCATATAAGTGATTCGTGATCGTTCTTGACAGATAGTCATTACTATCCAGATCTGTACTCAACAGATAAATTGGCACAGACCCAAAGATCTCGGGCTTAAGTACATAGGCTCTTACACGTACATTGGGGTTGTCATGCAGCTTGACGGAAACTTCAATACCCGTATCTTCTAAAAAATTATAAGTCTTCTCAATAAAATCCGTTCTTAGGGTTTGGTCTTCATTACGGGCCTGATCGTAGTAGCCATATTTCCAAAGCATGCCAATACCAATGACATTTTGCTTTAACTCATAAGCGGAGCGCATATGCGAACCTGCCAGAAACCCTAATCCGCCTGAATATATTTTAAGTGCCTGATGGATCCCGAATTCCATACTGAAATAAGCTACTTTTTCTTCGTATTGTTTTGCCGGTTTGTAGGGATGGTACCATGTGTTATAATTACTGTTCATTGTCTTTCTCTTTTTAAAAATAAAACTAAAATTAATAGCTTTTAAAATAAGGAAAGGTGATAAAGATCATGTTTACAAATAATAATGAAATTGTTAATATTTACAGTAAAAACTTAGTATATAGCTGGTTTTTAATTTGAAATAAAGATAATCTAATAAAGAATTAACAAAAGGAAATTATATGAGTTACTTTTCGGTACGTTTTTTACCAATGTTTGCCGGTTATGCAATATAAATCTAGTCTTCCTTATAACTAATGCGTTCCCGAATGCCACCATTGGCGCGATGAATAATGACATCGGCATCATAACGTTTGGCTAAGGTTTTTGCTTTTCGTATGGCCGTACTTTGTTTACGGTGTTTGGAAGTAATACGTTTATTTCCTTCCCTGCGAACGGCCCAACCTTCCTGATAAGGCACCACATGCTGGTGCCAGGTACGTTTACGGGTATTTCGATAACCAAGTGCTTTGAGCACTGCTTCCAGGAGTTCCAGTATGATATCTGTTAAGGTATTCTTTTTAGACATAACATTAATTGATTAGTCCGGTGCTTATTTTCTGATACAAAAATCAGCAAAGAAATCATCAGATGCAAACTCCCTCAGTATAATTATTGGTAAATCAATTGCTTAAAATTAGGGCCTAATAATGACTAATCAAAATCATTAATAGTTGGAATTTCATCTATAATGGTTTTAATTAGTTCCATATCCTTATCAAATAAGACCGGATAAAACGTTCCTGCCATTTTTTCATCCTGGGGAATGATTGGAAACCCCTGTAGATCCTCTGGCCTTTTAAGAGCATCCACATTGGACCTGGTACCATCTGCCATCACATTGAGAACCACGGCTCTTCGTTGCCGGTTGGAAGCATTGGTATAGGAACCATGCATACAAATAGGATGGTGAAAACTGGCATAGCCTTTTTTTAAGACATTGGCGAACTTATTATCCATGGCCTTGTTTTGTTCGGGTGTCAGTACTTTTCGAACCGCATCCATATCCCCGGTTAAACCCGTAATGGGTAACAATCCCCATTTATGGCTCCCGGGAACAAAGTACAAACAGCCATTGTCTTCACTGGCGTCATCCAGGCCCACCCAACAGGTTAAATGATTGTTT
>NZ_JANQJQ010000005.1 GCF_028281565.1 Seonamhaeicola sp. | reverse complement strand
GGTAGCAACCATCGCCATTAACGTAAAAGTGGTAAAGAATTTGGCTTCTTCACCTGTAAATCCTAAAGCTATCCCGTAGGCAATTATGGTATCTCCTGCAATCACTTCAGCGCCCACGTAAACGAACAAGGTTAGTACGCCCAGCCATAGATGCGGAAATTGGAATATATTTGTTTTTACTGTGGTTCCAGTAGTTGTCTCGTCCGATTCACTGGCTTCTACATGTGGTAATGGCGCTTTTCTGATTAATAAACCTAAAACAAGTAATACTACTGCCATTGTGATATATGGGGTAAACACGCTATCGGCCATGGTATCCAATAGTGCATTCTTTTCTTCTATGGATACCGTGCTTAGTTTTTCCCTGACCTCGTCAATGCCCGATAATAACAAAGCTCCAAAGATCAAGGACCCCAAGGCGCCTGCTGTTTTATTGGCTATACCCATGATAGCAATACGCTTGGCGCCGCTCTCTATGGGACCCAATATGGTAATGTAGGGATTGGCTGCCGTTTGTAAAATGGTCATGCCTGTACCCTGGATGAAGATGGCCAGCAAAAAGACCGAGTACGTCCGGGCCTCTGCTGCAGGAATAAATACCAAGGCGCCTATCGCCATTATTATAAGACCAATAGACATGCCTTTTCTGTAGCCTACCCTGGTAAGCAAATAGGACGCCGGTAAGGCCATCACAACAAAACTGATATAAGAGGCCGAGGCTACCAAATAGCTCTGTGCCTCAGTTAGCTCATTAATGGTCTTCATAAAGGGGATCAACGCTCCGTTGACCCAGGTTACAAATCCGAATATGAAAAATAAACCGGCTATTATTAGTATAGATAAAGTGTGTTTTTGTGTTCCTGACATCTTTAATATTTAGAAAGTGTGTTTGATTTTAATCCACAAATAAACAAGCCGGAGCATAAAAAAAGGGGTATTAAAAGGGGTAATAAGTTTTAAAAAAACTTATTTTTTAGAAAAGTATCTTAATGTTCTTAAAAAAAGGGGATTCAATATAATATGAAAACCATTTTATCAGAAGAAATGAACAGAAGCTATACCTGTTTAAAACCCGGACAGGCTCATATAAAATCTAGTCTTAAAGCTTAACACAAATTAAATCACTAATACCTTTTCAGGTACCATTACTGATGGGAACGGAAAAATCCTATCTGGCCAGACTTTGGAGGCGTTTCTCATATCAGTATCCCATGTTCCTTTATTTTTGGTAGGGTGAACTGTGTCTCAGGAGCCAGGGAGATACGTCCGTAGATAAAAGTTTTAAGTAAAACAGTCTCCTGCCTAGTAAGTGCCCACCCTAATGCAGGGCTACCCAATCAGCTTGGAGCCTATGATCAAACAGCAGAAGAATTTGCCAACATGATGGTTCAGGGGGTTGCAAATAATGGACTGGTCAATATTTTGGGAGGATGTTGTGGAACAACTCCACTTCATAGGGTACTACATACTGGTGCCAGGTACGTTTACGAGTCTTTCCATAACCTTGAGCCTTGATTATGGCTTCTATAAGACTAAGTATGATGTCTGCTAAGGTGTCTTGTTTAGGCATAACATTGATTGATTATATCTGTGACTATTACTTTCTGATACAAAAAGTAATATATCAATACCTATCTTTCTTTAAAAATTAAAGACACAAAATTTATAATTAATTATTAATTTCATTATTTAAATTTTCTTTTAATCATCCTAAACAATTTGGGCAGGTTTATTTTAAAACCTTTCCCTTCATATTCCTTTATTGTAACAATTTCACCTAAAACTCTTTCTTCATTTTGTGGTTTCATCGATTGTTCTTCCAAAAGAACTCTTTGCTGATAATTTGTTAAATTCAAAGAGTTTATAGTCGCGTCCTTAAGTTGGATCATAGATTGACTTAGTAATAATTGAGACTTTAAAAAATGAATATTAGACATTAACTGTTTTACCCCAACATCATCAAAGCTAGTTGTATACTTTTCCAAATCAGGGATTTCAGGTAATGATAAATAAATATTCAATGCACTATTAATTTGACTTAAAGCCTCTTCTGAATCTTTTGGGATTACAGTAAACAGTACTCCTCTAGCTTCCTCCTTTATCGAAGTCTCTGCATCAATACCTATGTCCTGTAAAAACTTTGAAAAGTAAATTAAGTACTGCTCGCAAGGCTCTTTTAGTTCACTCGGAAAGTTAAAAATTCTTGAAATGGAGTTTCTCCGATTTTCAATAGTTATTTCCTCCTGAATTACCTTATTTATATCTAAAAAATCGGACAACAATATATCTAACAGCTCACCAATATTTGCTGAGGTATCTTCTATCCTTAATGACAAAGTCACCATATCATGGTCATTTGTATTAGTTTTATAAAATGACCCGAAAATACCCTTTTCCCTGCATTTTAATTCAAATTTATTGAAATAAGCTTTTATCGAGCATAATTCGTTCCAATTAATTATATCTATTTCAACCTCAATTTTAGCTATTATAGCTAATCGTTCTTCATCAATATCTTGAAAAGGATAAGGAAACTCAATATTGAAGGATGCCGGTCCAGCCATCCAGCTTATATGGTCTTTTAGATTAAAATTAATAGGTATAGATAATTTATGTATTAGTTCATCAGTACCCTCAAAATCACTAACACTGCAACCAAAAAACATGTTCCTCTTATCTTTATTTACTGTAATATGATATGTGGTTTTTTCTTTTTGGGTATCAACCCATAGGACATAAGCTAGTCCAAAATGTTCACCGTATAAGTATACGTCAGTTCTATTTAAAAATCTTTTTTTTATCTCAAACGAAACTTTTTCTTTCATGCGATCAATTAAAATAATAAATAGTATCTTGAATCAATTACTTTCCGATACAATATGTAACTTTTCTTTATTTACAGACCTTTTGCTAATTTGAGACACAAATAAGACATAAAAATAATTTGTTAATAAAATTCGTGCTAGAATTTAGCAATTTTTATCTGAAACCTATGAAACTCGGTTTAAAATTTGAAGATACTGATATAATATCATTAATAATGATAGATTTCATCACAGTTCTTTAGTATAAGTATTTTTTAATTCCAGATTCCATTAGATTCTGTTAGAATGACTGGAGAATTATCAGTTATAAGTATCGTCTGTTCATGTTGAGTGACGTATCCTCCTTTATTTCCTACGAGTGTCCAGCCATCATTTAATCCAACAGCTATCGTCGAATTCGTTGATATAAAAGTTTCAATGGCGACAGTCGTATTCTTTTTAAATCTTTTTCGATTGGTTCTTACCCTGTAGTTTAAAATATTATCAGGTTCTTCGTGTAAACTTCTGCCTACCCCATGACCAGCTAAATTTTTGATGACTTTAAATCCTGATTTTTTAGCTTCGGTTTCTATCAAATAGCCAATTTCAGAAATCTTAACTCCTCCTTTGATATTTTGAATAGCTTTATATAAAATTTGTTTTGATGCATCTACAAGAGGTTGATGATTATGTATGTCTTTTCCAAGTACAAAAGAGCCTCCATTATCAGACCAAAAGCCATTTAGTTCCGCAGACACATCAATATTAATTAAATCGCCTTCCTTTAATATTTTTTTCTCTGATGGTATTCCGTGAGCTACTTCTTCATTTACACTTATACAAGAATAACCAGGGAATCCATAAGCTTCGTAAGGTGCAGATTTAGCACCATAACTTTTTAAAATATTGCCTCCATATTCATCTAATTCTTTAGTTGACATGCCAACTTTGGCATATTCTCTCATCAGTTTTAGTGTAGTTCCAACAACCTCACTAATTTTTTTCATTCCGATTAGCTCAGATTCTTTTGTAATTGACATTTTTAAAAATTTCTATATTCAGATGGTGTAATCTTTAATTTTTTTTTGAAAAAATTGCTAAAATGTGAAGGTCCATCAAATCCTAAATTGTAAGCAATCTCAGATATTGCCCAAGTACTGTGCCTTAACATAATCCTTGCCTCTTTCAATAATCTATCAGTTATAAGTTCAGATGTTGTTTTTTGTGTAATTGATTTGATAGATTTATTCAGATGATTAACATGAATGGCCATTTGATTGGCAAAATCAGAAGCAGTACGTAATTTTATTCCATCTATTGTATTTCTTATGGGATATTGACTTTCTAAAAGTTCATAAAATAAAGAAGTAATCCTATTTGCTGCATTTACCCTATCATGAGATATTTTTTTGGTGGGACGCATTTTTAAAGCGTCGTGAATTAGCTGAATTGTTAAATTCCTTAGTGCATTATCCTTAAATTCGAAGTCCGATTTCTTTTCATCTGTCATTTGCGAAAAGATTTTTTCAAGCCTAACGGCTTCAGATTTCTTTAATTCAAAAACAGGGTAACCATTTGGCGTGAAAAAAGGATATTTCTTTAAGTCACCATAATTAGTAAAAAATGACTCTGAGAAAATACAACTATAACCTGTTTGAGTAGACCCTAATACTTCCCAGTTATAAGGAATAAGAGGACTGGTAAATAGTAAACCATGTTCTAAAATCTCAAAACTCTTATCAGCATAATGTATTTTACTTTTTCCGTTAACAAGACATATTTTGAAATAATCTTTTCGACCATATACAACATTATTTTTATCATCATCAACATGATCTCCAATACGAAGCACATTAAAATGTCCTTCCTCATGGCTCAAATCAATCGATTTAAGAAAAGGCCTATTAGCGTAATATTCTTCTAATGTCTCTGGTTTGTCCATGTTATACCATATCCTTAACAGCTTCCTAAAAGTAGCAAAATTATTGAATAGCCTCATACTCTATGGAGAAAATATAGATAGCCAGAATCAAAATAAACTAGATTCTGGCTAATTTCTTTGACACCTATTTTATTATGAAATAAACTTATTTCGGATAACGTGTTCAAGTGTTGTTGGCGTATTCGCTTCGTATGTTCGAGGTGTGGCATAGGCACCATTGGGATCTCCCAATGCCTTATATAGGTCAATTAGTTCTTTTTGTACGGTATCATTAGCGCCAAACTCTGCGAATTGATTTTTTATATCATCATAAGATACCTGCTTGTATACAATCTCCTGTTGTAATTCTGCTGAGAAAATATCGGCAGCTTCCTGAAGCGTAATATTGCGTGGCCCCATAATATTTCTAGGCCATTGTCCTGCCCAATGCTCGTCCATAAGGTATTCCGCTGCTATATCTCCAATATCATCTGCACTTACAAAAGGAATATCATGGTCTGTAGCATAAGGAAAGGAAAAATTACCATTGTTAAAAATTTGGTCCTTTTGTAACAAGAAGTTTTCCATAAAATAACCTGGTCTTAAGAAAACCACATTTGAGGCAACTTTTTTAAAGGCTTTCTCCATGTTTCCCACGTAAGTTACTGTACCTAGGTGATCTGCAGCCCCTGCACCAAGAGAAGAAAGAGCAACCACACGAGGAATCTTATTTTCTTTAATAGCTGCAACACCCGCAGCTATGATCTTATCATACCACTCTCTTAAGCTGGACACTCCAAGTACAGGTGGTACAAGCCAGAATAATGCATCTGCTCCTTTTGTGTGTGCAACAACCTGTTCTACGTCACTCATATCTACTTCATAAGAAGTTGAATTTGGGATATTCATATTTTCTAAGGGGTCTAATTTATTTCCCAACAATACAGCTGAATGATTTGACGCTGCTACCTTTTTTGCGATACGGCTGCCCACATTGCCTGCAGCAGCCCCGATTACTATTTTCATAATATTATTGTTTTGATTTATCATTAAACATTTTATTGACATCTTTATGACTTCCCATAGCAGATACCGCCATAGGGTTCCAATACTCCCTATAATGGATGATTTTTCCATTTTTGAGGGTAAAGCGCGCAACATAGTCCTGTTTGTACAACTGATTAGTTGATGGAATGACAACTTCTCCATGAAATTCTGCCCATACAAAATTGTTCTTCGTAGTGTAACTTTTCACCTTAGAGAATGCTATATTCGGCATATTGGAAAGAGCTCCCTTCAAATAATTGCCGTACTGTGTTTTGTTTAATGTTGAAGGTGTACCTAAAGAATAAGCATATGGATATTCAATAATGGCTTCATCATCAAAAAGTTCAAGTACATTTTCAGTACCTAGATTGAATGCTTCCAATAAGTCCAGGACTATCTTTTCTTGTTTTTCATCAATTGTTTTAGTTTGTTTTTTTTGGGCTTGAACCGAAAACGAATTTGTAAAAAATACCGCAAATAAGATTGCTAGTATTGAATTGAATGTTTTTGTTTTCATCTTGTTATTTTTTTAAAATTTCTAATTGTTTTACAAATTTAGGTTCACTTGGCAGCTTTTAGTTTGAAAGAATCAAAGCGTTACTTGCATAAATCAATCAATGGAATTTTCTTTACCTTATATCTACAGAAATCTTTAACTTTTTCAATCAGTATAAAACCAATAGCAGTTGAGTTTACCCCAACGGCTATTGGTTTAAATGGGACTTATTAAACACAATATTGGCAACAAAAATTTTCGTTGGCAAGTCTATTTTAGTTAAATGATTGCCTGAACTCCAATGGAGTGCGTTTAGTTTTTAATTTAAAAAATTTACTGAAGGATTGCGGGTGCTCGAAACCTAAAGTATAAGCAATTTCATTTACCGACAGGCTGGTTGTAGACAATTCCTCCTTGGCTTTTTCAATCAGTTTTTCGTGAATGTGCTGTTGCGTATTTTGTCCGGTAAGCGATCTAAGTAGGCTCCCCAAATAACTTTGTGAAACATTCAATTCTTCGGAAACATATTGTACAGATGGTATACCTTTAATTTCTAAATTATTATTATTAAAGTAATCCGCCAACAGCTTTTCCAACCTTTCTAAAATTTGATGATTGGTCTTTTCCCTTGTTATGAATTGACGATTGTAAAACCGTTCCGAATAGCTGAGTAAATTTTCAATGTGCGTACAAATAATTTGTTTGCTAAATTTATCTATGCCCGTTTGGTACTCCTGCTGAATGTTTTGAATAATACTGTTTATGGTGGATTCTTCCTTGGGTGAAAGAAACAATGCTTCGTTTACGGCATAATTAAAAAAATCGTATTGCTTGATTGTTTTTGCCAATGTCTTGCCCCAAATAAATTCTGGATGAATAAGTAATAGCCATCCTGAATTTACTGGTATATGGTTTTTGTCAACCTCCACACGAAATATCTGGTTTGGTGCCATAAAAAACAGTGAACCTTCGTCAAAATCGCATTCCTGATGACCATATTTAAACTTGGTGTGGGATGATTTTTTTAAAGAAATAGAATAAAAATCAAGTACCCAACTCAGTGCATTTTTTTCATCCAAATGCTTGATAGAAGTGTAGTCTATTACACTGATTAAGGGGTGTTCCGGTAATGGCAAACCTCTGAATTTATGAAAATCACTAATCGTTTTAATTCTATGTATATTTTTGTTTTCCATATTCGATAAAGGTAATTATTGCTGGTTGTATATGACCGCAAATTCTTTAGCAAAATCAGAGAGTTTTACTTTGCCGAATGTGGGTTTGTGTACGTAGAAGTCTTCATAAATACTACCAGATCGTTGAGACGCTTGCATAGTAACATAATCTTTAGCAATCTGCTTATTCATTCCAAATTTTAGCAAACTATCCAAATACTGCTCATCGGTTACTGTTACCCATTTTAAATCAGGTTTCCCAATAGCTTTTCCCAATGTTTCTGCAATTTCATTAGCTGAAACTTCATCACTGGCTACATAGCGAATTTTTCTTTGGTCAAACGGAAGGTCGAATTCTTCCGCAATCACAGTGGCAATATCATAAGGTGAAACCCAGGGTTCTTTCTCTTGATTGCCAAAATTAGAAATGATAATACCTTGAGATTTAATACTTGGAATTTGACCAAATAAATTCACATAGAATCCAACTGGTCGAATGAATTTAATGACTATATTTTCGGGAAGTTGGTTCATTATATTTTCTGCTAAATGATGGAACTTCAAGATGCCCACACCTTTAGAAGTATGAGCTCCAATGCTACTCAAATGAATCACCTTTTTTACAGCAGAATACTCGATTGCCTGTTTATAATTATTAGCAATTTTGTCGATGTATTGTAGATAATCAAAATCTGGATTAAAGAAGCCAAATGTTTCCATACAATACACCGCATCCGCACTTTTGAAAACTTCAGTCAGAAAAGATACGTCTTCCATTGAACCTATGGCAGCTTTTGCTCCTAATTTTTCAATGTCTTTTTGTCTTTCAGTATTGCTACTTATAACCGTAACAGAATGTCCTTTTACAATTAATTCTTCCGTAAGAGGTCTACTAATATTGCCCAATGAGCCTGTTAAAACGATATTCATTTTTCTATCTTTTTTCATTAATACAAAATTGCAATGTTATTAAACAACAGATGTAGCCAAAATGATTTTTGTTGTAGTCAAAATGAAAGGTTTTTCAAACCGTTACTAATCATTGAACCTCAAGCCCTATTTTTATATCTTTTGTCAGCTCAATTTGTTTCCATAATGTTCATCAGTTATAGGATTTTCTAAATTCTAATGGAGTGAGTTTAGTCTTTGATTTAAAAAACTTACTGAAGGATTGTGGGTGCTCGAAACCCAAAACATAGGCAATTTCGCTTACAGACAGGCTGGTTGTGGACAATTCTTGCTTGGCTTTTTCTATTAACTTATGATGAATATGCTGTTGAGCATTTTGTCCTGTGAGTGAGCGTAACATATCACTTAAATAACTTGGAGATACGTTGACCTGTTTGGCTAAATAGTGAACAGAGGGTAGTCCTATGTTTAATGGTTTTTCGCCATTGAAATAATTATCTAGAATTTCCTCTAGCTTTGACAAAAGATCTCTGTAAACAGCTTTGTGTGTGATAAACTGCCGGTTGTAAAATCGATTACCGTAGTTTAGCAACAATTCTATTTGGGAAATAACCACATCATGACTAAAATCATCTATTCTGCTTTTTAATTCATCTTCGATGATTTCAAAAATAGACATGATGGTTTCTTTTTCTTTGGCCGAGAGATGTAACGCTTCATTTGCGGCATATGAAAAAAAACCATATTGTTTTATTTTTTTAACCAATGGGTAAGTCAATAAGAAATCAGGGTGAATAAAAAAGATATAACCCGAAGCGGAACTCTTGGGGCTTTCAAAAACCTGATTTGGGGAGGTAAAAATCAATCCACCTTCGCCAAAGTCGTAGTAATTTTGACCGTATCTTGCTTGTCCACAAAGTGTTGTTTTATAAGCAATTTTATAAAAATTTAAAACAAAGAAATCAAATGACTCCTCTGTTGGGACAGAGATTTCTTCAATATCTATAAAACTTATCAAGGGGTGAGCAGGCTTTGGTAAACCAAATGCACTATGGAAGTCAGATAACGAATCAAATTTTCTAGGTATGTTTTCTTCTTTTTTCATTTTTAGTAGTTAGAAAACAACAACCGATAAGATACTAATTATCGGCTGTCATTAAAGTTAAAAAAATACTTTATTTTGATTAACCCTGTGCGGCATTGGATACCTCTTCCCACGCTTCCCAGGTTGCCAGTCGTTCATTGTAAGCCTTACGTACTGAAGGTAATGTCTGGTTGCCCAAGAAAAGTCGTAGAGGTGGCTGTTTCGCATCTACCACTTTAAAAAGAGCCTCTGGAGTAGCATTTGGGTTTCCTCGTTCTAGATTTCGCAGACCTTGTACAAATTGCCCTTTAAAGTCTGAGTAGATGTCAAGCCCACTAGCCATTTTTAATGACTCTGGACTGCCGAACTCTGTTGCATAGGCACCTGGCTCAATAAGGGTTACCTTAATGCCGAAAGACTTGACTTCTGCCGCTAAGCTTTCATGAATTGCTTCAAATGCCCATTTTGTAGAACAATAATACCCGATTACGGGCATAGACTCAAGCCCCAGGCTACTTGATACACCTAATATGTGACCGCCACCTTGCTTGCGCAATAATGGCAGAGCAGCCTTGATAACAGAGAGCGCACCAAAAATGTTGGTCTCGTAGAGTGCACGGACATCGTCTAAACTAGCTTCCTCGATAGTACCAACAAGTGAATAGCCAGCATTATTCAGAATTACGTCCAATCTGCCAAAATGATGATATCCTTGCTCGAGTATAGCCTTTACTTGATCCGCTTTTGTTACATCAAGTGTTAGTGTGAGTACATTTTCGCCGTACTTTTCCTGAAGATAGGATATACTCTCCAATCTGCGTGCGGTTGCTACAACTTTATCTCCACGCTCAAGTGCTGCTTCCGTCCAAATACGTCCAAACCCGCGGGAAGAACCTGTAATGAACCAAACTTTGTTTTCTTTTTGATATTCCATGATTTTAAATTTTAATATTAGAATAGTACAAAGGTCAATAATCACATTCGCCTTCTTGTAGCCAAATTGAGGAAGGATGAAGCCAAAGTGCGGAAGTTGTTTTAATCTAATCAATCGTCTCAGTAATTCATTTCAATTATTAGTAGACTTTATTGGGTAGCACCTCCATTTACCAATAGGTGTTGCCCGTTTACAAAAGATGATAGATCACTAGCAAAAAATTCTGCTAGGTTTGCTACATCTTCTACTTCTGCCAACCTTCCCATAGGGCAGCTTTTAATCAATGATTTTCGTAGTTCTGGATAGGCATTAGGATCAACAAATATTCCAGAATGATCAACTGCAAATGGGATGATAGAATTTACCGTAATACCTCGATGTCCAATCTCTTTTGAAAGAACATCTACCAGATATCTCGGTGTAGTTTTGCTTCCACCATACACAGCCATTCCCTGTACGGGAAATATTGTAGTGCTGGATGCGATATAAATAATACGTCCATTATCTTCTACGTTTTTCGCCGCTTGTTGCATTGTAAAATATGCTCCTTTTGTATTTATAGAAAATAACTTGTCAAATTGTTCTTCCGTGAATTGCGTTACTGGTGTTTCTACCATTTCTATTCCGGCATTGGCAACTACAATGTCTATTTTTCCGAAGGTCTTTTTTGTTTCCTTAAATAGTCTTTCAATGTCTGTTACTTTACTGACATCAGCTTGTATTGCTATGGCTTTAGCTCCCATGGCTTTAATATTTGATAGCGTCTCTTCGGCCGATATTCTATCTTTAGAATAGTTTATAACAATATTAGCACCAAGAACTGCATATCTTTCTGCAATGGCCTTTCCTAAACCTCTTGCAGAACCTGAAATTATGGCTGTTTTGTTTTGTAATGTGTTCATAATTAATTTATTAAAATTTTGTGTTTATATATTTTAGTCCTGTGTCATTAATCAATGCAAAGACTACCCCAGCAACTATAGGGATGAGTAAACCTAATACCGGGATTACTAGTAGCTCTGGATGTACTCCAAAAAAGATGATTAAACCCAAAAACCAAGCAGGAATATTGTTTAATCCTTTGATTTTGGATATGTATACCAGAGAGCCAATAAGAATAAAAACGGTTATTGGAAATCCCAATGCTCCCGTCGCTGGAATGAGTAAACTTGCTAAAGACTGTATAAGTACCCCCATTACTATTCCCAAAATGATCTGCAAAAAACTGGGAATATATGCTTTAATCGATTTTCCGAATAGGTAATAACTTACCCAGGAAAGGAACATTACCCAAGTAGCCCACCCCATAGAAAATGAGATAAAAACTGCTAATGCTCCACATAGCCCCATAACAAGGGCTGTTAAAAATGTTTTCATAATATGTAATAATTAAATGATTATAGAAGTTAAGCCATTGCTCCGTTGGCACCTATGTTCTGAGCAGAAATCCATTTGGCATCATCACTTGCCAGAAAGGTTACAATTTTTGCAATATCTTCAGGCTCTCCAATACGATTGAAGGCTGATAAAGAAGCTAATCTGTTAATTACTTCTTGTGGTTTTCCTTTTGTAAACAATACTGTATTTGTAGGCCCAGGAGAAATTGAATTTACATTAATCCCCCTGCTTCCCACTTCTCTTGCAAATACACGGGTTAACTGCTCAACAGCTGCTTTGGTAGCCACATAAGGCCCATACGTGGGCAGAATGATTCTATTGACAGAAGTCGAAAAGTTGATAATACTTCCATTTTCTGCTAATTTTGTGGCAGCTTCGCGAAGTGTATTAAATACTCCTTTTACATTTACATCCAGTTGTTTTGCAAAATTCTGGTCGGTGGTATCTTTAATAAGCGTATTGATCATAATACCTGCATTATTGACTAACACATCAACTTTTCCGTAGTGGGTAATAGCATTATTGAAAAGATTTTTTACATCTTGCGAGTTACTTACATCAGCTTGTATAGCAATGGCATCTCCACCATTTGTTTTGATTTGTTTTACAACCTCTTCTGCTGCTTCTTTACTGCCTGAATAATTAATAATTACTTTTGCCCCAGCTTTGGCCAAATGTATGGCTACCTCTGCACCAATTCCTCTTGAAGCACCTGTTACAAGTGCTACTTTGTTACTTAAATTTTTCATTTGTCTATCTTTTTAAATTTGATGAAACAAAGGTATTTAGGTACTGTCTTTTGTTTGTTGCAAGAAATACAGCATTAGTTGTAAAATTTAAATAGGAGAAGGGAATAGAGGATTATCTCACTAAATTTTGTGATCTTTTCGAAATTGAACCGGGGATATTTTGGTTTGTTTTTTAAAGAAATTACTAAAATGAGCAGTTTCTGCAAATCCTAATGTATAAGTTATTTCTTTGATAGGCATTGATGAATTTAACAATAGTGATTTTGCTTCGGAAATAGTTTTATCCGCAATCCAGGTGGTAACAGATTTTCCTGTTTTGGTTTTTATAATGTTACTCAGGTAATTAGGATGAAGGTTTTGTGCATCGGCATAATCTTGAAGTCTAAAAACGACTTCTATTTTTCCTGCAATTAAATCACGATAGTGTTTTTCAAGCAGTCGCTTAAATGATTTAACGATTTGTGAACTTCTGTTACCTTCATAAATTGGGTTATAATCTTGCCAAAAATAAGCTTTGATTTTATAAAGCATCACTGCCAAAAAATGCCCAATAATTCTATATGTATCAGTAGATTGATTGATGTATTCTTTATGAATATTTAGATAAACATGTTCTACTTCACCATAAAATTCATCATTTACAATTTTAGGGCTGACCGTTTCGGTTAATAAAAATGGAAATGTAGAGAAGATGTCTTTACTGATATATTGTTTTAAAAATGTTTCATCAAAAGTTATCAGATAAATTTCTTCAATTTTTTTCCAACTGAATGTTCTGTAATTACTCGGATTGGTAAAATAGATAGAATGTGGTTGAACCAAAAAAGAATGTTCGTCTATTGTATATTTTCCTTTTCCCTTTTTTACGAAAAGAAATGAAAAATAATCTGGGCGGAATGATGGTGATTGATATGGGAGTACAAAATTAACATCTTTTAAATTAAGAATAGCGAACCCTTCGGAAGGTTGAATTAAATCCACGGGTAGTCCCAAATGAAGATACAATTCATAGAGTGACTTTGCCTCAGGATTTTCGTTTTTCATTTACTAGATTTTACCTTAAATGTTATACAATATCAATATGTTGATATTAACAAATTTAGAGAAAAATGGCCGGGTAATATAAGAGTACAAATGAAATAAAGATAGAGAGTCTGACTAAGTAAGTGCTTTACGAGTCTATTTGCCGATACAGCATGTATTATCTAAGTGTTTATAATACTTTCTTAAAGCTAAGGTACAAATAAGGATTATATCATGGGAATTATCACAAATCATGGGGTTTTTTTAATAAATCAATCCTTTTTTTTTTATGATCTTGACCACCCGGCAACTATGACTTATGTCATCAAATAGTAAATCGGAAATGGATAACTTAGTGTTTTAGTAATTGTCTCAAAATAATTACCTAAAGCCATGTTTTTTCAACTAGTTAAATCAACTTAAATTTATAAAAATTGACAGAAAGTTTTCCTTTATTTGCTGGTATTATTGCCTCTATATTACATGTAATTACGGGTCCTGATCATTTAGCTGCTGTACTTCCTTTTGCTGTTGAATCCAAACGAAAAGCGTGGAAAGTTGGTTTGTTTTGGGGTATAGGTCATTTAGCAGGAATGATCTTAATAGGCGTCCTTTTTGTGCTTTTTAAGGATTTAATTCCTGTTGATAGTATTTCAGCCTATAGTGAACAATTAGTAGGACTTGTACTCATTGGTATTGGTGTTTGGGCTATTTACAAAATTTATAAAAAGCAACACCAGCATAAACACCTTCACGTTCACAGTGAAGATTTCCCCATAATTCACGTTCATGAACACGACCATCATCACAATGATTCTCACGTACATTCACACCCAAAAAAGAAACAATCATGGTGGGCTTCATTTTCTATTGGTGTTCTACATGGCTTAGCAGGAATAGCCCATTTCTTGATTTTTCTACCGGTTTTAGGGTTTGAATCAACCTGGGATTCAGGTTCATATATCGTAGGATTCGGAATGGGAACCTTGATAGCTATGATAAGTTTTGCTTTTGTGATCGGGAAAATATCAGACTATTCTACTAACGGTCACAACAATACCTTTTTCAATGGAATTAGACTAGCGGCTGGTATTATTGCTATTGTAGTAGGAGTCTATTGGACCTTTGCTAATTAACAGATTCTAGGTAATTGTTCTCCTATCAATGGGCTTACAATTCGCTTACCTCCAATTCCGGAGTGCATCACCACTTTAGTTGGGTATTCTTCTGTGAATTCACCAATACAACATGCATTGGTTCCCTTTTCATCATTTCTAAGCATCTCAAGAACGTCATCGGCTATGGGCTCATCCACTATAGCTACAAAAACGCCCTCGTTAGCTACATAAAGAGGATCTAACCCTAAAATCTCGCAGGCCGCTGCAACCTGTCTATCCAAAGGCAAATGTTTTTCATGAATGGCCACGCCCTTATTAATATCAAGAGCTATCTCTGTGAGAACACTGGCAATTCCACCCCTGGTAGCATCCCTATACAAATGGATTTGATCTCCAAATTGATCTAATAACTTTTGTGTGATAAAATTGAGGTTGGTAGAGTCACTTTCTATGGTGCTTTCGAACTCCAAACCTTCACGCTGAGACATAATAGCCATTCCATGTTGGGCAATATTTCCATTAACAATAATCTTATCGCCCGTCATAATACGGTCCGCTGAAATTTTTGCCTTAGGATGCACCGCTCCGAATCCGGTGGTATTAATAAATATCTTATCGCCTTTACCTCTTTCCACTACTTTAGTATCACCGGTAATGATTTGTACACCACATACTTCAGCTGTAGTTTTTATAGAATTGATAATGGTTTTAAATTCCTGGATATCCAAACCTTCCTCTACTACAAAAGCCAAGGACAAATATTTTGGCATTGCTCCGCACATCGCCACATCATTTACTGTTCCATGAATAGCTAATTCACCTATATTTCCTCCTTTAAAAAAGATTGGTGAAATCACAAAACTATCGGTCGAAATCGCAATTGGACCATCAAACTGTACTACCGATCCATCGTGTTTTTTATCCAAATAAGGGTTACTGAATGCTTTAAAAATAATGTCATCTAATAATTCTCTTGTCATCAATCCACCACTCCCATGACCTAAACTTATAGTTGTGTGTTCTTTCATTGTTAAACTAATTCTGTATTAGAAAAATGATAATAGGCTGCACAAGCTCCTTCTGATGACACCATTGGTGCACCTAAAGGATTAGCTGGAATACATTCCTTACCAAAAGCAGGGCACTGATTGGGTTTTTTGATTCCTTTTAAGATTTCGCCAGCAATACAAACAGAACTTTCAGGCACTTTTATATTATCCACTCCAAACTTATGTTCTGCATCATAGTGTTTGTAAGCCTCCGTTATTTGATAGCCACTATTTGGTATTTCTCCTATGCCTCTCCATTCCCTGTCTCCAACTTTAAACACTTTTTGAATAACTTCTTTAGCAGCTATGTTTCCTTCTTGTTTAACTACCCTAGAATATTGATTCTTTACTTCACGTTTCCCTTCTTCCAATTGACAAACTGCCATATATATCCCTTGTACCAAATCTAAGGGTTCAAAACCTGTAATGACGATGGGAATTCTATATTTTTCAGACAGGGGCATATACTCCTCATAACCCATAATAGCACAAACGTGACCGGCTCCCAAAAAGGCATCGATATTGCAAAACTCATCATCCAAAATGGCTTCCATAGCTGGCGGGACCAGTACATGAGATACTAAAATAGAGTAATTAGTTACACCTTCTTTTTCTGCGTGCAATACTGACAAAGCGTTGGCAGGAGCAGTGGTTTCAAAGCCTACCGCAAAAAACACCACTTCCTTGTTAGGGTTTTCTTTAGCGATCTTAACCGCTTGCAAAGGCGAATATAAAATTCTTAAATCACCCCCATCTGCCTTGGCCTGTAATAAACTTTTTTTACTCCCGGGAACACGAATCATATCTCCAAAAGAACAGACTATGACCCCTTGTTCCATTAATCTAATGGCTTTATCTATCAAACTTAAAGGTGTCACACAGACCGGACACCCCGGTCCATGGATCATCCGCACCTTTTCAGGTAATAAGTCTATTATCCCATTACGTACTAAACTATGGGTTTGACCACCACAAATCTCCATAATATTCCAGGTTTGAGTAGCTTTTTTAGAGATGAGATTCAAGTAATGTTTGGTGGCTTCTAAGTTTCTATATTCCGATAAGTGTTTCATGATTTCCTACAATTTAGATAGTACATCAACTGCCCAAAGGCAATATTTTCGTCATTAGGTGTAAAGTTACTATTAAAATACAACCGGCGCGTATTATTATTCAAATCAATAAGCATATCCAATAATGTTGTATTCTGGAATACACCGCCCGAACAACATATATGTTTATACCCTGATTTATCCGCAACCTTTAAGATAATATCTGCCAAAGTGAATAAGAAGTTACTAATGATTTGTTCTTTACCCAACCCATTATTTAAATCTTCAAAAACGCCTTTTAGAACATCAGTTCCTGATATTCCAGAATCAATCGTATCAACATAACTTTTACAATTTACCAGATCATAACCTGTTATACCATTTTCCAACAAAATGGCAGCTTCTCCTTCATAGGTGTTGTAATCGGTTATATCTAAAAGAGAGGCTACCGCATCAAACAAACGACCTACGGAAGAGGTTTTTAATTTATTGTTTTTCTTTAGTGTTTGATAAATAGCAAACTCTTCTTTAGCAAATTTACTTTCCACTTTTTTATCATCAATCATAGACAGCAGTGATAAACGAGGTTCTTTTGACATTTTATCTCCAGCTATCCAATTGAAATATTCAAAATGATTTATTCTAGACAGGCACCTGTTGTTGTATTCAAAGAATTCACCACCCCAGATCTGGCCATCATCACCATATCCTGTACCATCCCAAATAACTCCTAATATCTTTTCATTTACATTAAATAGCTGATACTCTCCCATAACAGCCATAAAATGAGCCTTATGATGCTGTACTTCTAATAGTGAAGTGTTGTATTTTTTTGACAACTCCCGCCCAAATTGGGAGCTAAAATACTTTGGATGTTTATCAATAATGATTACTTCGGGCGCTTGTTCGAATATATTGATAAATGCATTGGTTTCTGAGGTAAACCGCTCATAAACATCCAGACTTTCCAGATTACCCATGTACTGACTTATATATAAATGCTCATTGGGTAAAAAGGCGACACTACTTTTTAGGTCGGCTCCCATAGCCAAAATCTTTTCTTCCGACTTAATCGCTGATTGTAAATAGTTTGGGGCATAGCCCCTGGATCTTCTAAATAGACAAGGCTTTTGATGTTTAAAACTAAATTTCAACACAGAATCATCCTGAGGGTGGTTAATCCTTAAGTTATGCTGAAGGAAACAATCCGCTATATGTTTAAGTTTAGAGAGCGCTTCCTTTTCATTGCTTATTATTGGAGAACCGTGAATATTTCCACTGGTTGCTACAATAGGAAAATCAAGTTGGTTTGCTAATAATTGAAGAATAGCAGTATAAGGCAACATTACTCCTAATTGTTTTAATCCCGGAGCCACTTCCCTCAAAGCAATTTTACCTTTATAATTCTCTAATGAAACAATATTAATAGGGCTCTCTGTAGAGATTAGGGAGCTGACTGAAACATCGGATACCTCTAACTCAGATTGAAGTTTCTTCAATGATGGATATAGAATTGCAAAAGGTTTTTTTGGTCTCTGTTTTAATCGTCGTAATCTCTTTACCACTTCAGCATCTTCTGCATTACAACACAATAAATAGCCACTTGTGTTTTTGAGAGCAATGATTTGTCCCTGTTTCAACAAACCGGATAGTTCAACAAATATATTCGCTCCTGTTTCTAAAGTTTCTCCATTGGAATTACATAAGTACAATTGTATGCCACAAGTGCTACATGTGTTTGTTTGTGAATGAAAGCGCCTATCGGAAGGGTTAGTATATTCGTCTAAACAGGTTTCACACATCGGGAATTCATCAATACTGGTATGAGCTCTTTCAAAAGGAAAGGTCTCCGTAATGGACCACCTGGGTCCGCAATTGACACAGGTTGTAAAAGGATACTGATTTCTTCTATTCTTTGAATCTTCAATTTCAGATTTACAATCTTCACAAATAGCAAAATCCGGAGTCAAAGGAAGGTTGAGTTGCCCTCCTTTTTCAGATGGAACAATTCTAAAATCATCAAAACTTTGAGTCTCAGTTTCTAAAAGATGATGCGATTTAATCTTAGCCACAGGCGGTGGCTCATGGATAAGTTTTTGACAAAAAGCTTCAATATTCTCCTCTATCCCATAAAGAAAGATAATAACACCTTCCTCGTTATTAGAAACGGTTCCTTTTAAGGAAAAAGTTTTGGCAAGTGTAAATACATAAGGCCTAAAACCTACACCCTGAACCTGTCCTGAAACTGTTAGCTTATAGGTTTTCAACATCACTTAATTCCTATCCTTCAACATGAAGGGTTTTACATAATTCTACAATTCGGTTTACCAATTCGGGTAATGCCTTCTTTACGCCTTTATTAAGCTCAACTGTCATAGGGTTGAGCTGATTGACTGACACCGTAAATAAATGGATATCCGGTACATGTTCCATTAGGTAAACTGCCTCAATCATATCTTTTAATCCTACATCATGCACACTTAAGGCCGTAGGGAAATCTGCTGCAAATTTTGGTCTTAACAGAGATATTGTTCCTTCTGGTTTCCCATCCATAGTAGCGTCTACAAAAATAATGATCTTATAGGCTTCAAAATAACTCAACAACAAAAAGCCTCCGGTGCCTCCATCCAATATATCAATATATGGAGGTAAATCCATTTTTGACAATTCCTGAATGGCATGTACCCCTATACCTTCATCTCCCATCAGGTAATTGCCTACACCTAATACTAATATAGAATTGCTTTTATCCTTTTCAAAATAAAATGCATCACTACTTATGGCTACAGGTTTGTCTTTTTTCATATATATTCATAGAAGACAAATTCATTCAATCTAGGTGAATCACATAACTGAATGAATTTGTTCCTAAATTAATAAAATTATAGACTATAGAGGATCTATATCTTCTACTTTGTCTTCGTCTCTTAAGCGTTCTCCTCTTACAAATTTATAACCTGCAAACATAGAGGACACTTCGCCACGGCCTTCTAACCAATCATGATACAATACCAGATACACATGGACCATAGCAAAGAATATAAAGAACCACATACACACATGATGAATGGTTCTTACCAGGTAATCCCCTCCAAAGAACGGCACTACCCAATCAAACATCTTTGGTAACCACCATGTGGACATATCCGCATAAAGTCCGAAACCTGTAATAACCATGATCACTGCTAAAAAGAACATTGCTATATATGATAGTTTTGCTACGCTATTGTGCCCTATACTAATTTTGGTAACATCCTCAACCTTTTCATTTTGAAGCATGATATCGATTTTCATAACATGCCAAAAGTTTCTCCAAAATTTCTTTCTGAATGGCCAAAAGGCTCTCCAGCTAGAAAAACGATTACCGGCAAACACCCAATAAAGCCTTAATATCATCACAAAGAAAAACACGTAGGCTGCCACAAAATGAATAAATCTCACATAACCAAAATAGTGCAGATTAGTTGCTTCCTGACTGGACATTAATGCTGGCGGATCTGCAATGATAAACCCGGTTATAATTAGCACTAAAAGTGCCAGAACATTAACCCAATGGAAAATCCTAACAGGAAGTTCCCAAACCATGACTCTTTTAAAATTTTTAGTTTCCATAATATCTCATTTTAGTTATCACAACTAGAAATATTCTGTACTTGAGAGATATGGTTTCCGTGTTCGTCATACAAATGTACCGCACAAGCAATACATGGGTCGAACGAATGGATGGTTCTTATAATTTCCAATGGTAATTCCGGATCGGCAACAGGTGTATCAATCAAGGTAGACTCATAAGCTGAACGTTGTCCTTTTGGATCTCTGGGAGAAGCATTCCATGTACTTGGTACTATGAGCTGATAATTATCGGTTTTTCTGTCCTTGATCTTTATCCAGTGTGCCAATGCACCTCTGGGGGCTTCCATAAATCCAACACCTTTACATTCTGCCGGCCAGGTCTCTGGTTCCCAGTTTTCTGTACTGGCCATACGCTCATCACCATTTTTAATATTGTTGAGCAGGGTATCATAAAACTCTAATGTCCAATTAGCTACCAGCTGTGTTTCGATACCACGAGCGGCTGTTCTACCTAAAGTAGAGAACAGCGCATCAACAGGAACATCTAAATGCGCCAATGCTGCATTTACAGCTTCCTGAATTTCTTTATTACCGCGTCCATAACCAACTAACAATCTGGAAAGTGGACCTACTTCCATTGGTAAGCCTTTCCATCGTGGAGTTTTAATGAAGCTATATTTTTCTTCAACATTCAAATGCTCATAAGGTGGTTTTGGTCCGGAGTACTTAATATTGGTTTCCCCTTCCCATGGATGACGCCCCTTATCCTGTCCTTCAGGGTAGTTGTCGTACCAGGAATTATTGATGAATTCTTCAATCTGATCGCCTCTGTGATCTACATCATGCACTTTAGATAAATCTCTATTCAAGATCACCCCTTGTAGGAATTTGAAGTTAGACATATCGGCATATCCATTAGTTGGGAAATCTCCATAGCTCATATAATTTCCAAATCCTTTTCCGATAGCTCCCCAATCCTTGTAGAATGAAGCAATCGCTAATAGGTCAGGGATATATACTTGATCTACAAATTCTTTGCCTTCCTTAATAAGCTTTCCGACCATTGCCAACCGTTCGGCATTGATGCCTCCCGGATTTTCGGTGTTGATAGCACATGCCATACCTCCTACCAAATAGTTAGGATGCGGGTTTTTACCTCCAAATATGGTGTGTACTTTTACAATTTCTTTTTGCCATTCTAATGCCTCCAAATAATGTGCTACAGCCAGTAAATTAATCTCAGCAGGTAATTTCATTTGTGAATGTCCCCAATACCCATTAGCAAAGATTCCTAATTGTCCGCTCTCCACAAATTTGGCGATACGATTTTTGACATCTGAAAAATAACCAGGTGAACTCTTAGGCCAATTGGAAATACTTTGTGCAATTTTTGAAGTTTCTGCCGGATCAGCATTTAAGGCACTCACTACATCCACCCAGTCTAAAGCATGCAGGTGATAGAAATGCACCACGTGATCGTGCATATACAAAACACCTTCCATAATGTTTCTTACCATTTCTGCATTGGGTGGTATCTGGATTCCTATAGCATCTTCTACAGCTCGTACAGAGGCAAGGGCATGTACCGTGGTACAAACACCACAAGTACGTTGTACAAATGCCCAAACATCTCTGGGGTCTCTGCCTTTAACAATTTCCTCTATACCTCTTACCATGGTACTGGAGCTGAAGGCATCTACTATTTTTCCGTCTTTTATTTCTGCTTCTATTCTTAAATGACCCTCTATACGTGTGATAGGATCAACTACTATTCTTTCTGCCATGATGCTATGATTTACGACTCAATATTTTTTTCGTTTTCTTTACCTCTAGTTATTCTACGTTTTACCTCCTTGCGTTTGGAGATAGCGGCTGCCACTGCATGTACTGCTATACCTCCGGCAAGAACACCTGCCGCTACTTTACCTACATCATCTGCTATACCTTCTCCTTCAACACCAGGTATATTAGTAGCTCTTTCATAGAACGGTCCGAAATCCCAGAAACCATCTTCACTACAACCAATACAGCCATGACCGGACTGGATAGGATAACTCACACCATTATTCCACTTAATTGTACCACAAGAATTATAGGTTAATGGTCCTTTACAACCTACTTTATATAGGCAGTACCCGTCTTTAGCATTCTGATCATCAAAGGTCTCTGCAAATAGCCCTGCATCGAAATAAGGTCTCCTGTAACAGCTATCATGTACACGTTTAGCGTAGAAAGCTTTTGGACGTCCCTGTCTGTCTAATTCCGGTAAACGACCAAAAGTTACCACATGAACAATTATACCTGCCATCACTTCGCCTATTGGCGGACAACCGGGTACTCTAATAATTGGTTTGTTCTTAATAATTTTATGTATTGGAGTTGCATTGGTAGGATTTGGTTTTGCTGATTGCACACACCCACTGGAAGCACAACTTCCCCAAGCAATAATGGCCTTGGCGCCTTCAGCTGCCTCTAACAAAATATCCTTGGCAGAACGTCCGGCTATACAACAGTAATTACCATCATCTCCTAACGGAACAGATCCTTCTACACAAAGTATATATTCCCCTTTATTTTCTTCCATGGTCTTGTGCTTGGCGGCTTCGGCCTGATGACCAGAGGCTGCCATTAATGTCAAGGTATAATCCAATGAAATCTTGTCTAGAATAATATCTGCCACAATGGGGTGATCAGATCTAATGAACGATTCGCTACAACAGGTACATTCCTGGAAATGTTCCCAGATAACTGGTAATCGTTTGGTGGTCTCAAGAGCATTAGCAACTTGAGCAACCATAGTAGATTCCAATCCCATATAGGCCGCAATAAAAGCGGCAAACTTCATAAAATCTCTACGACTGTGCCCCTGCTTTATGATACTCTCATAATAGGTTTCTGTTGACTTGTTATTAGAATTCATAACTGGAAATATATTTCTGTGTTATTTGGTAAGTATTGCACTTTTATTTAGAAAAAGTACTAGCTTTAAAGATAGAAGATGCGCCTCAGTGTAAACATGAGAAATGTCATGTTTGAAAATCAACAAAATTCATATATTTATTAATTAGTTTTATGTCACTTTTCAATATATGCACGAATTGTCCATCGCATTAGGAATCGTTAAAATTGCTGAAGATGAAGCAGTTAAAGCTAAAGCTTCTACAGTTGAATCCATTGAGTTAGAGATTGGTATGCTTTCAGGAGTGGAGTTGGATTCGCTGGAATTTGTATGGCCTTCTGCAACTAAAGATACTATTCTTGAGCACTCCAAAAGGATTATTAACACCATTGAGGGAAAAGCCAAATGTATTGATTGTGACACCATTTTTTCTCTAAATGAGTACTATGATTCCTGCCCAAAATGCCAAAGCAACTTTAAAAATATTCTCAAAGGAAAGGAGCTAAGAGTAAAAGCTTTAGAAGTTTCATGAGCAAACTCTGAATTATTATTTGCATTTTATACCATTTAGTTCATTTCTTCTACTCTACCCGGGGGCATTTGTTCGTTTTTTAAGCAATTCGCAAAAACGATCATTCATGACTTAAGTCATAGTTCAAAATTAGAAGATTTCTATCTTTTGTTACTAAATTCTTCATTAGATGAAAACCTTCACAAATAACTCTCCAAGAACCTCTTTGATGGGTGTCTTATGGGACATTCAAAAAAAAAGAAGGTACATCGGTCATGACGATATGACCAAGATCTCTAAGACCTTCAATATCTCCAGAATGGAGCTAGAAGGAGTCATTTCATTTTATCATTTCTACCACCGCAAACATGCCGGTAAGTACACTATTTATCTCAACAACTCTATTATTTCTAAACACAAGGATTTTATGGCAGTACGTACTGCTTTTGAAAACGAACTAGGTATTAAAATCGGACAGGTTACTGAAGACCAACTCTTTGGTCTTTTTGAAACATCCTGTATTGGTCTCAGTGATCAGGAAACCTCAGCCTTGATTAATTTTAGGGCATTTACTGATCTTACTCCCGATAAGGTCAAACAAATCATCTCGGATCTAAGAGAAGGTAAAAGCTTAGAAGCACTCAGTGACTATCCAAGAAATAATATAAGATACACACCACCTCCCGAAAAAACCATCTTTCTAAAACCCTTTATGCGTGGTTCGGTTATGAATATACTTAAGCACAAATCTCCTCAAGAAATCATTGATCTGGTTAAAGATTCTAAATTAAAAGGAAGAGGCGGAGCATTTTTTCCAACTGGAATGAAGTGGCAGTTCTGCAGAGATAATAAAGGGACTCAGAAATATTTAATCTGTAATGCCGATGAAGGTGAACCCGGAACATTTAAAGACCGCGTACTTATGGACTCTCTAACTGATCTTCTCATTGAGGGCATGGCTATTAGTGGGTATGCTATAGGTGCCACAAAAGGCTTTATCTATTTAAGGGCTGAATACTTCTATTTAAAAGACAAGCTTGAAAACACCATTAAAGAGTATTACGATGCCGGGTTGTTAGGACAAAATATAAATGGTATTGATGGATTTAATTTTGATCTCTCGGTTTACATGGGGGCCGGAGCCTATGTATGTGGTGAAGAAACTGCCTTAATTGCCTCTATGGAAGGCAAAAGAGGAGAACCAACTACCAAAGAACACTTCCCGGTTGAAAAAGGATTTCTTGGAATGCCAACCGTGGTAAATAATGTAGAAACCCTTTGTGCAGTCCCTAGAATTCTGGAAATGGGTGTAGATAAATATTTAGCTATAGGCACTAATGCCACTCCGGGAACCAAATTAATGAGTGTATCTGGCGATTGTAACAAACCTGGTATTTATGAAATAGAATGGGGTATGAAAATGAAAGATTTTCTAGACCTTATTGAAGCAGATGATCCTCATTTTATCCTATACAATGGTTTTGCGGGAGAATGCTTGTCCTCTCAAGATTTCGACAGGGAAATATCTGGCGAAAATTTATTGGCTGAACACATTCAATTTGATTATCGGGATCCTATAGAATATGCTCGTAAAATGAGTGCTGTTGGATTAAGAAGTGGTGGTTCGTTTATGGTATTTAACAAGAATAGAAACCTGATGGCTATTCTTAAGAACATCTCTGATTTCTTTGTGGCCGAATCTTGTGGTATCTGTGTGCCTTGTAGAACCGGAAACTTCTTACTCAATAAAAAGATCAACAAAATCATGCTTCGTCACGCAGACGACCATGATGTGACTGAAATAGAGGAATGGAGTTCCATTATTAAGCAATCCAGCCGATGCGGATTGGGAAAGACATCAACAAATTGCCTGTTAACCGCCATGCTAAAATTCCCTGATGAATTTAAGGAATACTTAAATGCCAGAAGCGATATCAACCATGCCTTTAATCTAGAAAAAGCAGTTAGTAATTACAATCTTATCATTGAAGAAATAGAAACCAGTTATGAATAAGTTAGTCAACATTACCATTGATGGTCAGAAATATCATGTACAGGAAGGAAAAAATCTAGTAGATGCTGCAAAAGAGAACGGGATTTATATCCCAACACTTTGTCATTTCCATGGCGTAGATCATTCTCTGGGTACCTGTAGAATATGTACCGTTGAAGTTAACGGAAAAACCACCACAAGTTGCACTACTAAGGTGCATGAAGGCATGCAAATAGAGGTGAATACTTCAGAACTTCAAAATACCCGAAAAGCCCTTATAGAAATGCTTTATGCAGAAGGCAACCATTTCTGCCCTTCTTGTGAAAAGAGCGGAAATTGTGATATGCAAAATCTAGGGTACGACATGGGAATTACGGTTTCCAGATTCCCTCATGTTTATAGCAATAAGGTGGTAGACTTCAATTCAGATCGAATGATCATGGAGTCTAATCGTTGTATATTATGTAAACGCTGTGTGGAAGAAGTAAAAACCAAAGAAGGTAAAAATGTATTCTCATTTGTAAAACGTGGCGTTAACACCAGAGTACAAATAGATTATGAAGAAGAAGCCAAATTAACCGATGCTGAAGCAATCCACGCTATGAATCTATGTCCTGTAGGCGCTATCCTGGTAAAAGGAATGGTTTACGAACAACCTTTTGGCAATAGAAAATATGATTTTAGCGGTGATTTAAAACTCCCTGATGTTGAAGAATTAAGGTTGAAAAGACAAAAAAACAAATACATTGTTGCTACAACCTCACTTGCGGGCTGCTTTGGCTGCCATATGTCTCTGTTAGATATTGATACCGCCATAATTGATATTCTTGAAGTTGTAGAATTCAACAAATCACCATTAACAGATATTAAGAAGTTCAGCAAACACTGTGATGTAGGACTTATAGAAGGTGGTTGCTGCAACTCCGAAAACATTGAAGTACTTAAGGAATTTAGAAAAAAATGCGATATCCTAATTGCATTTGGCGAGTGCGCTATCATGGGAGGAATCCCTGCCATGAGAAATTTTGTACCGCTCAAAGAGTGCCTGGAAGAAGCCTATGTTCATGGCTTAACCAGCGAAATTGGAGCCAACACAATTCCTAATCACGAGGACATTCCAAAGTTGTTAGACAATGTATATCCATGTAATGAAATCGTAAAAATAGATTATCATATTCCCGGATGCCCACCAAACGCCAACCATATCTGGAAGGTGGTTAAAAACATTCTTCTTAATGAAGAATCTACAGTATCCCATGAAGAATTTAAATATGATTAACCCCTGCAATTATGAAAAAAATAGTCATTGATCCCGTAACAAGAGTAGAAGGACACGGAAAAGTTACTATAACATTGGATGAAAATAACAATGTTCAAGATTCTCAATTTCATATTGTAGAATTTAGAGGTTTTGAACGATTTATTCAAGGGCATCCTTATTGGGAAGCTCCGGTGATGGTGCAACGTCTATGTGGCATTTGTCCTGTAAGCCATCATTTAGCTGCTGCTAAAGCCATTGATCAGATTGTTGGACTAGACCCTGATGATCTAACCTTACCGGCTCAAAAAATTAGAAAACTGTTGCACTTTGGACAAGTATTCCAATCCCACGCATTACATTTCTTTTACCTGGCGTCTCCTGATTTATTATTTGGAGTTAATGCTGATCCCGCAAAACGTAACGTTGCTGAAGTAGCAATTGAGCATATGGATTTAGCGAGAAAAGGAATCCTGATGCGAAAATTTGGACAAGAGGTTATTAGAGTCATTGCAGGAAAACGCATCCATGGTATTTCAGCCATTCCAGGAGGGGTGCACAAAAAAATCCTTCTTCAGGAAAGGGATTATTTCTTAAACAGCAAAGAAATACCTTCTGTGGATGCGATGATCAACTGGTCCAAGGAAATTATCGATTTTATGAAGGATTATCACGACGCTAATAAAACCTGGCTGGATTCATTTGCTAAATATCCCTCAGGTCATTTAGGGTTGGTGAAAAAAGAAAATGGTTTCTTAGAGTTATACGATGGAAACCTACGAGCCTTAGATGGAAACGGCAAAGTGACCTTAAATGATATTCCGAACGAAGATTATATACAATACTTCAGTGAAGGTGTTGAAAAATGGTCTTACCTTAAGTTCCCATACTTAAATCATATTGGGAAAGAAACCGGTTGGAACCGTGTGGGGCCATTGGCCCGTCTGAATGTCTGTAACGGTATTGAAACGCCATTAGCTGAAGAAGAACGTATTATCTTTAAACTTTCCACCAATGGAGAAGTAAACAATATGACCATGTATTCTCATTGGGCGCGGTTAATTGAAATGCTTTACTGTGCTGAAATGATGAAAAAATTACTCAACGATGCCGACATACTAAGTAATGACCTGGTAAGAAAAGGTGAAAGACGAAATGAAGGTATTGGTATCATTGAAGCTCCCAGAGGTACGTTAATACACCATTATCAAGTAGATGACAAAGACCGAATCACCAGATGTAATTTAATTGTTTCTACAACCCATAATAATGAAGCCATGAACCAAGCTGTGAAATGGGTGGTCCAGAATGAAATAAATGGTAAAAAAGCTATTACCGAAGGCATGCTTAATCAAGTAGAAGTTGCAATTAGAGCTTATGACCCTTGTTTGAGCTGTGCTACACATGCACTTGGACAGATGCCATTAGATGTTTTGATATTAGATCATACCGGAACACAAATTCAAAAAATAACAAGGTAATATCCAGAAATACCAATGGCAAGATATGATCTGTTTTTCTCTGTTTTCTTTTAACCACTTGATATTTTAGTCGGGTTATTTTTATAATAAACAGTAGAATAGGTAGTTCATTTAAGCTTTAAAATGATTATTTATCAATCAAACCCAATATTTCCTTATTTTAATTACGGATTTATTGGGTTTTAATGTGTTATATCCAGAAGTAATCGCAAAACCTTAAGTAATTCGTAAATCGACCAAAACCTAACCAATTTCAGCTTTTTAGCCCTATAGATTTCGCAATTTTATAACTGATAAATTTCAAAGCAAAAACTATGGATAGGACGCATCTTTTAAACAAACTTTGGGAACATCAAAACAAAGACGGATTCATTTCTGACAAAGCTGTTTCGAAAATATCCAAAGAACTAAAAGTTTCCAATGTCGAAGTAGAAAGTGTAGTGTCATTTTATCACTTCTTTCATAAGAAACCCACCGGAAAACACACCATATATTTAAACAATAGTATCATCTCAGAAATTAAAGGGTTTGAAGATGTTAAAACAGCCTTAGAGAAAGCCACAGGGTGTACTTTCGGCGAAGAGGGAAATGGTGATTTCTCACTTTTTGAAACTTCCTGTATTGGTTTAAGTGATCAGGAACCAGCAGCTTTGATTAATTTTCAACCATTTACAGACCTAACCCCAAGAAAAGTAAATCTAATCATTGATAAGATTAAAAATGGAGAAGATGTAAAAGATTTTTCAAGTAAAACCATCAGTAAAATCCAACATATACCTGAAGGCGATAAAGCCATTATTTTCAGACATTATGAAATGGGTAAGAGTATTAGAGAAGGATTAAAGTTTACAAAGCAGGAAATTGTTGATAAAATTTCCAAATCGAATCTTTTAGGTTTGGGTGGTGCATTTTTCCCCGTAGGCTACAAATGGCAATCGTGTAAGAATAATGAGGATGATGAAAAATTTATTATATGCAATGCCGACGAAGGCGAACCGGGTACTTTTAAAGATCGTGCTGTACTTCAGCATGTACCAGGACTGGTTTTCGAAGGAATGATACTAGCCAGTTATGCTACCGGTGCTAAGGAAGGTATTGTATATCTGCGAGCAGAATACCAGTTTTTCAAAGACCAACTTGAGGCTTTATTACAAGAATTTCGTGATGCCAATCTACTAGGCAAAAATATACAAGGTGTTAAAGGATTCGATTTTGATATTCGAATTCAACTGGGAGCAGGATCCTACGTTTGTGGTGCCGCATCAGCATTAATAGAGTCATTAGAAGGCCGCAGAGGTGAGCCTCCCGTACGTATGTGGTCTGCTACAAAACACGGATTTAAGCACAAACCTACTATAGTTAATAATGTAGAAACATTAGCATATGCATCACGTATTATAGAATTAGGAGAAGATCATTATTTAAGCATGGGTACAGAAGGTTCACCCGGGACTAAGCTTATTAGTATTTCTGGTGACGTTGCTAAACCCGGCATTTATGAAATTGAATACGGAATGCCTATTCGAGATTTATTAACCATGGAAATGAGTCAGGCTACAGCCCCTTATTTTGTTCAGGTTAGCGGTCCTTCCGGTGAATGTGTTGGTCCAGATGAATTCCATAGACGCATCTGTCAGGAAGATATTCTATGTGGCGGATCTTTTATGGTTTTTAACCGTACGCGGGATATTCTTCAAATTTTAAGGAACTATATGGAATTCTTCAAAGAAGAGTCGTGTGGTGTATGTACGCCTTGCAGGGCTGGTAATTTTATCCTTACGGAAAAGGTTAAAAAAATGCAGCGCGGATTGGGCTCCCTGGAAGATGTTGATGAAATTAAACAGTGGGGAAATATTATTAAACTCTCAAGTAGATGTGGTTTAGGTAAATCATCCCCTAACTCATTAATATATGCCATAGACAAATTCAAAGATTACTTTAATGTAAAGATTGCTCCAACTAACGAATTCCAGAACGTAGAGTTTGATATGGAGGAGGCTGTGCAGGAGTTTGATACTTACATTAAAGATACACAACTATAGATTTTAATAAGACTGATATGAAAAATGTATCATTTAAAATAGATGGAAGAGAATGTACCACTGAAAAAGGGCAAAATCTCATTGAAGCAGCAAAACAAAATGGTATTTTCATTCCAACCCTTTGTCATTTCAAACATCTAAACCCCTTAGGTAGTTGTCGCGTTTGTACAGTAAAGAATAATGGCCGTGCCATAGCAGGTTGTACCGTTAAGGTAGATGCAGGAATGGACATTGAGGTTAATACAAAAGAGCTTCTGGATAATCGAAAAGCTATTTTAGAAATGATGTTTGTTGAAGGGAACCACTTCTGCCCTTCTTGCGAAAAAAGTGGTGACTGCCAAATGCAAAATTTAGGATATGAAACAGGAATTAGATATACCCGTTTCCCACGGTTATTTGTAGATCGCGTAGTAGATGCCAGACCAGAACGTATTGTAGTCAATCAAAATCGTTGTATAAAGTGTAAACGTTGTATAGAAGAAATTAGGACTAATGATGGTCATAAGGTCTTTAGCTTTACCAACAGAGGAAATCAAACCCTGGTTTCGGTTGATTACGAACAAGAAGCAAAACTCTCAGAAAAACAAGCAGAACATGCCATGCGTATTTGTCCCACAGGATCTATTCTTGTTAAGGGCAAATCATTTGGTAAGCCGTTTGGTAATCGTCAATACGACTATGCTAAAAAAGGTAACATTCCACTAGATGATATTAAAAAACATAATGGTACTAATAGAAAGAAAAAGCGTGTAGCCACGGCGTCATTGGCAGGATGCTTTGGATGTCACATGTCCATGTTAGATGTCGATCTTGGTATTATGGATCTCATCGATGTAGTTGAGTTTAACAAATCACCACTTACAGATATTAAGCACTTTGAAGAACGATGCGATATAGGCCTGGTAGAAGGAGGTTGTTGTAACACTGATAATATTGAAGTGCTCAGGGAGTTTCGCAAACACTGTGATATATTAGTCTCTGTTGGTGAGTGCGCCATTTGGGGCGGTGTGCCTGCTTTAAGAAATACATTTCCTCTGGAAGATTGTTTAAAAGAAGCGTATATTGACTCAATAACCAGCGAAGACAATGAAACCATCATACCAAATCATGAAGATATCCCTAAAATCCTTGATAAGGTATATTCTAATCATGAAGTGGTTAAGATAGATTATCACATTCCGGGTTGTCCTCCAAATGCCAACCATATTTGGAATGTAGTAAAAAATATTCTGTTTGATGAAGAATATTCAATTACCTATCCCGAATTCAAATACGACTAGTTAAAAAAACGGAACGATGAGCAAGAGAAAAATAGTAATAGAACCAGTAACACGTGTAGAGGGTCATGGTAAAGTGACTATCAAATTAGACGAAAACGGAAAGGTTGATGATGCCTTTTTACACATAGTAGAATTTAGAGGGTTTGAGAAATTCATACAAGGGCATCCGTATTGGGAGGCCCCTGTTTTAGTACAGCGCTTATGTGGCATATGTCCTGTGAGCCACCATGTGGCAGCGGCAAAGGCCATTGATCAATTGGTTGGTGTTGACTCGGAAAATCTATCTCCAACAGCAACCAAATTGAGGAAGCTGTTACATTACGGACAAGTATTTCAATCACACGCACTACACTTTTTCTATTTAGCTTCACCTGACTTGTTATTTGGAGTTGACGCTCCCGCAGAAAAAAGAAATATTGTAGCCGTTGCTACCGAAAATCAAGCACTTGCCAAAAAAGGTATTTTGATGCGAAAGTTTGGTCAGGAAATGATCAAAGCATTAGCGGGTAAAAAGATTCATGGAATTTTAGCAGTTCCCGGGGGTGTTCACAAAACCTTTACTAAAGAAGAACGCGAGTATTTCTTAGATGGAAAGCAAATCCCTAATATAGACACCATGATTAACTGGTGTAAGGAGATTATCGATTTTATGAAGACCTATCATACGGACAACGCGAATTGGATTGACAATTTTGCAGCTTATCATTCTAATCATTTGGGATTGGTAGATAAAAAGACAGGAGCCTTAGAATTATACGACGGACGCCTTCGGTCAATTGATGCTCACGGTAATGAACTGATGAATATTTCTGATAATGAATATGGCTATCATTTTAAGGAAGCAGTAGAACCCTGGTCCTATCTTAAATTTCCCTATATGAAAGACCTTGGTCGTGAAAAAGGCTGGAATAGAGTTGGTCCTCTGGCACGTATGAATGTATGCTCGCATATTAAAACGCCATTGGCAGAAACCGAGCGATTAATTTTTAAGGCATATACGCATAATAAACCCAATAACATGACCATGCATACGCATTGGGCCCGTTTGATTGAAATGTTGCATTGCGCTGAGTTAATGAAAGAACTATTAAACGATCCTGAAATTTTAGGAAGCGACTTATTAAGAGAAGGTGTAAAAAGAAACAAAGGTATCGGCATAATTGAAGCACCTAGAGGAACTCTAATTCATGAATATCATACAGACGATAAAGGGTTGATTACAAAATGTAACCTTATTGTTTCAACAACTCATAATAACGAGGCAATGAATCGTGGCGTGAGAGCTGTTGCTCAGGAAGTTCTTAATGAAAAACCGGAAATAACAGAACCTATGCTTAATCAGGTAGAAATTGCCATTAGAGCTTATGATCCTTGTTTGAGTTGTGCAACGCATGCACTTGGACAAATGCCACTGCATGTAACAATTGAAGATGCCTTTGGAAATATTGTAGATGAAAAATACAGATAAAAAAACAATTATTATTGGTATTGGCAATAATGGCAGACAAGATGATGGTTTAGGTTGGGCGTTAATGGACTATCTGGAAACCCTTGACCTTAATCTGGATATCGAATACAGATACCAACTTCAAATCGAGGATGCCGAATTAATGTCCCAATACGATCAGGTCATTTTTGTGGATGCCACAAAAGATGAAACTATAACATCGTTCTCTTTTGACAAGTGCGAAGGATCTGAAGCGTATAGCTTTAGCACCCATGCATTGATGCCGGAAACTGTGATGTTTCTCTGTAATAACGTTTACAAAAAATATCCCGAGGCTCATATACTAGCCATTAAGGGTTACGAATGGGAACTTCAAATAGGATTAACCCCTAAAGGTGAAGTAAATCTGGAAAAGGCAAAAAATTATTTTAAGGAAACCATAGTAAATACGTATCTTTAATCAATTAAAACCTAATACTATGTGCGGAACTTGCGGTTGCGGAACAGACGGAAATGGTCCGGTAATTACATCTCCTGGAGAACATACTCATGATCATGGACACCATCATCACCATCATCATGAACATAACCATGATCATCATCACGGACATGATCACGGTCATCACCATCATCACCACGACCACGATCACAGGAGCAAAGTATTAGAGGTGGAGCAAGATGTGCTTCAACATAATCAAATTCTTGCTGCTAGAAACCGGGGGTATTTTGAAGCGAAAAATATTTTCGCACTAAATTTAGTTAGTTCTCCGGGAAGTGGAAAAACCTCAATTTTAGAAAGAACACTTTCTGATCTCAAAGAATCCATTCCATTTTATGTGATTGAAGGTGACCAACAAACCCTTAACGATGCTAACAGAATAGATGCCTTAAATATTCCTGTGATTCAGATCAATACTGGAAAGGGTTGTCATCTTGAGAGTGATATGATTTATGATGCTGTTAAGAAGCTAGAAATGAATAACGATTCAATCTTAATGATTGAGAATGTGGGGAACCTGGTTTGCCCTTCTATGTTCGACCTTGGCGAAAACAAACGCGTGGTCATCATTAGTACTACTGAAGGCGAAGATAAACCTGTGAAGTATCCGGATATGTTTCATACAGCTGACATATGTATCATTAATAAGATTGATTTGTTACCCTATGTTAATATTGACATTAACAAACTTAAGGAGTATGCCTTACAGGTTAACCCTAACCTAAAATTCTTTGAAATGTCTGCCACCAATGGTCAAGGTATGGAGCAATGGTACAACTGGTTAAAATCTAATATTTAAGACTTATGTGCCTATCAATCCCGGGAAAACTTATCGAAATTACTGCTGAATTAGACGAAACCTTCAGAACCGGTAAAGTCTCCTTCGATGGCGTTGTGAAGGAAGTGAGTCTTACATTGGTCCCTGAAGCCAATGTAGGCGATTATGTTTTGGTTCATGTAGGTGCTGCTATCAGTGTAATAGATGAAGAAGAAGCTAAAAAAACATTTGAACTCTTAAAACAGCTAGACGAACTTCATGAATTGGATGATTTAGAATCATCTGATTAATTTAGTCTCTATTTACCCAGATCATTTCGAAAATCCACAATTGATTTGTTAATTGTTGAATGGTTGAGGTTACTTCCCGATACAACATCTAACTTTCCTTATTTTACAAGAGTTCATGAAGTACGGGATGTAAATGTTAGCCATAAAAATAACCTCTATTTTTTTATTCAGTAATAATTTCCTCTTTTTCATTGTTAATAAATATACATAATCTTAATTAACACTTTAGACAAAAGATTTGTGATGATTTATTACCAACCAGGTCTAATAATTTAATAGGGAAGCCGGTGTCCGGAGCGACACAACACGCCCGCCATAATTGGTAATTTGACATACCAGGCCATTTTTGTTTTTTAGAGTGAATAGTCTTACGTCTTGATCTCCAATGGTTTTTTGAAAATTACTTTCAGGAAATAGTATTATTTCGGATTTGCGGTCTGAACAAGTGAATAGCGCTAATACTGCTAAAAATAAGCATAAGATGTTTATGTATTTATTTATGGTATTCTTTCTTTTCGTCATAATACTCCAAATTTCTACGTTCTTGTAGATAACAGAAATTTTATGTTTAAGAATAAATATTTGAGTCTAAATAAGCGTTCTTAAAATGACCCTTGGGGTCATAGGTTTTTAATAATTCCAGGAAATCAGGGAACTTTTTATATGATTTTTGAAGCGTTTTCGGGTTTATTGTGAATAGTTTAGCCCAGTGTGGTCGTACGTCAAACGGTGCAAGTGCGGCTTCAAGCTCCGGTAATAACTTTTTTACTCCTGGCCAATCAGATTTCCATGTAAAATGAAAGGCTACGCTAGTCCTTTTGTAAACCTGGCTCATCCATAAATTGTCGGCGGCAACAGTCCTAACCTCGGAGATGTACAGATAGGGGAGTATTTTTTCACCAAGATTGGCAATAGCTCTCATAGCTTGACCGGCATGTTCAATTGGAACAAAATATTCTGATTGTAATTCATCCCAGGCGGAAGGCATGGCATTGATCTTAAAATGTGGCAACCTATCATACCATGGACCGGCCACTCCCATTTGGTCGGTACAAGATTCTGCGGATAAGTCAATTATTGGATGAATATTTCTGTCGCTAGCCTTTCCTCCAAAAAAATCCGTTCCCAGATTATCAACAGGTTGGTCAACACGTCGTTTGATCCAAACCTGATCAACAATGTCGCTTTGCCATTTAGTAAAAAGACTCACACTATAGCCGCTGGACATAATTTGGTCAAAATTCTCTATGACATTTTCCAATGGTAAATCCAGAAAAATGTCCTGACGTGCTTCGTATGCGGGTTGGATGTCTAATACCATGCTTGTGATAATTCCAAGACCTCCCATACTTATAACAGCTCCATCGAAAATATTCGGGTTATTATCACGACTTAGTTTGACCAGTTGACCGTCAGCCAAACAAATTTCCAGACCTCTTACTGCCGTTGAAAGATTCCCGTTTTTCGTTCCGGAACCATGGGTCCCTGTAGAACACGCACCGGCAACAGTTACTTGTGGTAGAGACGCCAGGTTGTGTAATGCAAACCCTTTCTCATATAATTGAGGAACCAGTTCTTCGTATTTGATGCCGCCTTCTATGGTTACTGTTTTGTTGGTTTCTTCAATAGAAATTATTTTGTTGAGTTTCCTAAGCGAGATCTGTGACATGGGACTATCTGCAATATCGTTGTAACTGTGCGTAGAACCAAGTGCCTTTTTGTTACCTGCCTTGAGCATTAACTCCTGAACCTCCTGGACCGTGGAAGGATGTTCAAGGTGTTCAGCCCTGAAAATAATATTCCGCCCCCAGTTTCTTCGCTCTATGCCTGTTTTCTTTGAAACAGAATAACCGGGTTTTTCAGGATTTCTCCCTGAGCGGTTTAAACAGCCTACTAATGGAGATGTAAGGATGGTTCCCAGAGTAAACGCAGAGGTGGTTTGTAAAAATTTCTTTCTTTTCATTTCTCGTTAAATTTTAACTATTAAATATATGTCTCATTAAAAAACCAATTAATTCATCCTAGAACATACAAGATATGCTAAAACCACTTTCACTAATTTTCAATTTGGACTAGTGCTTTTTTTATGCTGTTCACTTTGGCCCTCTCTGTGGATTCATTCCATATCAAGAATGAATAGGCTTGGTTGAAAAATTATAGTTTTGACAAATCACTTATCAAGCCTTCTATACCAAGACTACTCACATATAGTGTAAAACCCATTATTAGAATCAATATGATGATATCATGAATTTTATTTACATATTGATCCATAAGTGATTTTTTACAGGTCAAATAAAATACCGACCCTATAGTAAGTGGTAACACTATAGCTATACTGGCTTGAGATAACATCAAAATGAATACAGGCCTAAAACCAAGGCCTATGCCCAAAATACTAGATAAGGTTAAAAACAGCACAATTAAGCGAGAACTTATGGTTTTTGTGTTCCTTTCTTGTTCTTTGTAATCTATTATCAACCAAGGAATTACTAACGTGTTTGGAAGGTGAGAAGATAAACCCGCTGCAAGAATACCAATTACAAAAACACCAAGAGCGGCTTTACCAGCGATAGGCTCCATAAGTGGAATCATTTCGGCAACATTATTCAGGCTTAACCCTTTAACATTTAAAGTTGAAGATGCTGTAATTAATATAGCAGAACTAATTATAAACATTAAAGCGGCGCTTACAAAAGCATCACGTTTTTGAACTTTATTATCAGACATATCCCAACCTGTATCTTTAATTATTTGAGAACGTATGATAAAGGCAAAAACAGAAACTGTAGTTCCTACCATACCGGCAATAATGATGAATGGACTATTGTCACTGCCTTCAGCAGTTTCCGGAAATTTTGGAATATATCCTTTCCCTAACTCTGAAAGTGAAGGAAAATTAATAAACATGGTCGTTATAAAAGCCAGTGCCATAATAGCGACTAAAACAGCTAATATTTTTTCAAATAAATCGTAATTACCAACCCAGATTAGGGCATAAATTAAAACACCAAAGAAAATAGCCCAAGCTAAAGATGAAATATGCCAGGGTAAAGCAGCTTCAGACCACTCCGACATAACATCAGCCATAATACCTAATAAACCTGTAAGAGCACTAACAATAATAGTTGATAAAGCGACAATCAAAATTATGGCTAAAGCAGGATGAATATGTGTTTTAATACCCTGAATTACCGTTTCCTTAGTAACCATAGTGTAACGGCTGAAAAGCACGATTAAATAATAGGTCATTAAACAGCTTACCAGAACCGTCCACAATAGGTCTAACCCAAAATTAGCACCAGCCTTCGACATTGAAGTAACACTTCCCGTGCCGACATTATAACCAATTAAAAAAATTCCAGGCAGTACACTTATTAGTAATTTCTTAAATTTTGACATGAACACATTTTTTACTGATTTATTTATTATCTAAAACGTCTGATAATTTTAAGTTAAACGGAGCCGATTTAGTTAATCGACTCCAGATTAAACTAAAACTAACTCAAAACAACTTACTCAATCAAATTGCTTTTTTCAAGACTGTATGCAATGCTCTCTTCATTGAACTTAACGTATACAATTTCCATAATACCATTTCTATGATCAAATTGCTCATAAGATCTTACCAACTCTATATTTTCGCGCGATATAATGGATAATTTAACCCCTCTTCCATCAAGAGATAGTGATGCTTCTTGATCTTTTAAGTGAACCTGGACATCCTTCATGCCATCATTAACTAATATGGGCCACGCCAATTTTTTAGCCCCTTGAATTCCTATAAACTCATTATGTATAGTAATTATATCGTTATTAATAGTAATGGTCTCAACTATTTTAATGTCTCTAATTTGGTGTGTAATACTAAATTCAACGGTTGAGTCATTTTCTTTAAGAATGGTAACCTTAGGGCTTGTATTGTTTTCTTTGGCCAAAGAAACCCAAACCCCTTCATCGTCTTTCCACAAGGGACCTAAAGCCATGACATTATTTTCACCTCCAAAATACTGAGCTATACCATCGGAAGGTCCAAGCTGTGGATGCCCCCCTTTTACGTGAACACGAAGAATTCCGGTAGGGTTATATTTTTGATCTCCTTTAGTGTCATATTCAATGTAAGTCCCATTGGAGTTAGCAAATACTTTATGGAAAGGTTCTAAAACTGGTAATACAAAACCACCTGTATCGGCTGGAGCGGGAAGCTCATTCACCGCACTATCTGAAAATTGCCATGCTTGGGCCAACATGGACATAGCCAACATGTTATAGCATGTATGAACAGAATACCTTTCGTAAGCATGTCTTTTTTCAATTGGGAACCTGTTTTTAACAATAAATCCAGAACCATCTTCACGGATCCAATCCTGCATCGAACGTAGCGATATCATAGCTGCTCTTTTAAAGGCTCCAGCCTCTTTTTTAAGGCCAAGTTTGGCGTAAGCAGCCGCGTAAATCTCAAAAACCACACATTGTTCTGCTTCATTCCATATATGATGGCTACTTCTATATCCGGTTGGAAGCTCCCCAACAGGAGATTGCATGAATAAGGAGGTCCAGGCACCTTTCCAAAGTTTATCTTTAAAACTCAGTACCTCTCTTCCCTTATATCCCAGTTGTAGCATACCAGAAAGATAATGTCTTGGAAAAAGATCATATGCCAGCGGGTTTCCGAATTCGTTATACATACCGAGCTCGGTGAAATTTTTAAGCTGTATGCCCAGCATCTTCTCTACATAATTAAAGTTGGTGAAACCATTTTTTGCCCTTAAAAATTCTCCTGCGGTATGGACAAGGACCCAATTATTTTCATCTGGATTGTCATAAGTACGGTATAACTTATCTATTTTAACGGCATGTATTTTGTCTTCCCATGATTTTAATTGCTCAGAACTTACATATGGCTTATAAGTTTCATAGGCAAGCATAACCGGCCAGGTATAAAAATCTCCATGGTCTCCATTAACTGAGGCATTGACCATATCAGTCAAAGAAATATCCAACGCCTTTATACCCATTTTTGCCAAATGGTCATCAATAGAAATGGAGGCGGAAGCCACCAAAGCTCCCACTGCATGTGCAAAACAGGGGGTAGTATAATATTTCTCAACTTTATCAACCGGATCAATGATCCTGCCTTCCTCATTCTGATATTTCAACATGGCCCTTACCTGACCTTCAATTATTTTCAAATAATCAGTTTTTCCTAGATCAGTAGGCATAAACTCATTAAAACGGGGCTGTCTTTCAAGAAAGGCTTTTATTTTATCAGAAAGAGGATGTGTTTCCTCAACCAAGAGATCCGTTCTAATGGCCCGTGAAGGTATAAGCAAGGTATCTCCACCTGACAACGCAGGGCTTTCATGATTCCCGGCACCTTTTTTTGAGTAAGAATTACAACCTGCCAAACCAAATAATATTAAAAGAGTTATCATTTGAACACATATACCTTTGTTTATAATATTATACTTTTTCATTATTCACCTTTTATGTATCCAAAATTTGAGGTTATGCCGCCGTCAACGTAAATGATCTGACCATTAATAAAAGAACCAGCTTTAGAAGCAAGTAACACCCCTAAACCACAAAGGTCCTTGACTTCTCCCCATCTTTTTGCCGGGGTTCTAGTCATAATTAAGTCGTTAAAAGGATGGCCATCTGCTGCCAATGTCTTTGTTTTAGCGGTTTTAATATAACCCGGACCAATGCCATTTACCTGAATGTTATGTTTGGCCCATTCAACGCACATGTTTTTGGTTAACATTTTTAACCCTCCCTTTGAAGCTGCGTATGCCGAAACAGAATGTCTTCCATATTCGCTCATTAATGAACAAATATTAATGATTTTACCTCCTCCCCTTTGTATCATGGAAGGAACCACCGTCTTAGATACCAAAAAAGCGGCGCTTAAGTTTACGTCCAACACTTGTCTGAAATCCTCAATATCCATTTCTAAAAGCGGAATTCTTTTAATGATTCCCGCACTATTTATGAGAATATCAATATTTCCAATCTTGTCTATCAAACCTTTAACTCCCAACTTCACCTGTTCCACATCGCTTACATCAAAACAAGCAGTAGTAACTTCTATTCCGGAACTTTTTAGTTGTTCTTTAGCTGCTTCAAGTTTTTTGGGTTCTCTACCATTGATACATATATGGGCTCCTGCCTGACCCAAGGCCAAGGCCAGCTCTTTTCCAATACCATCGGAGCCGCCAGTAACCAGTACTACTTTTCCATTTAACTTAAAGTCATCCAGTATGGTTCCCATCCTACCTTAATTCTGTCTTTTTTATAACATCCATATCAGTAAAATCCAAGTTTTCGCCGGCCATACCCCATAGAAAACTATAATTAGATGTGCCCGCCCCAGAATGAATTGACCATGGCGGCGATATTACAGCTTGATTATTTGCCGTCCAGATATGACGTGTTTCATGACCTTGTCCCATAAAGTGACATACTACATGATCATCAAGTAAATCAGTATATAAGTATACTTCCATTCTTCTGTTATGTGTATGGGCGGGCATGGTGTTCCATACACTTCCAGACTTTAACTTTGTCATACCCATTTGTAACTGGCAAGTTTCTACAGTTGCCGAAACAATATATTGTAATATCTGGCGTTCGTTAGCATCTTCTTTATTTCCTAGATCTAAATAAATTATGTCATCTAAGGTTATTTTTTTAGATGGAAATGCATGATGCGCCGGTGCAGAGTTTAAATAGAATAAGGCAGGAGTGATTTTATCTGTACTTTCAAAAACTACTGATTTAGAGCCCATACCAATATATAAAGCTTCATTCTTATCCAAAACATATTCGCTTCCATCTACGGCTACAATTCCTGAACCGCCAATATTAATGACTCCTACTTCTCTTCGATCACAAAAATGTTCTGATTTCAGCGGATCGATGGTTTCTAAGTTTAAAGCATTGTCAATAGGTACTGCACCGCCAGCAATAAATCTATCATAGTGACTGTACGTTAAAGAAATCTTATTTTGAATGAATACTTTATCTATTAAAAAATGTTCTCTTAATTTAGTGGTATCATAAGATTTCACATCTTCTGGATGCGCTTCATAACGTTCATCATATATGGTCTTTGTCATATTTATTTATTAATTGTTATTTAAATTCATTTTATACATTTCACTGGCAGCCAATAAGAAGGTTCCTGTTACATACTCATGAGAATCATCCTTAGAAAGGTTTACCGGTTGATCACCTACTAATTGTCCCCATTGAACTTTCCCTTCTTTACTTATTTCATCTGTAACCGATTTCCATGCTTTTTTCACAACGGGCAAGTATTCATTCTTATCAAGAATTCCATTATTTATACCATAAGCAATACCATAAATGAAGAAGCTAGTTCCACTTGTTTCTTTAAAAGGCGCGTCGTCTGGGTTTGCTAAGTTTGGATACCAAAACCCTTCTTCTGTTTGGCATGCTTTTAAAGCTGCCGCCATATTTTTAAGAACAGACTCATAGCGCTTATAGTTACCATGCTCTATAGGCAAATACTCCAGAATTCTTGCAATTCCGGCAATGGCCCAACCATTTCCTCTAGACCAAATAATTTGTTTACCATCTTTTGTTTTTTTAGAAGGAAAAAAACGTTTATCACGATAAAATAGATTTAAATCTGTATTGTATAACTTACCGTAAACATCCCAAAACATGGCATCCATCCAATCTGAGTATTTTTTATCTCCAGTAAGGTTATATAGCATTGCCAAAGTTGGCGGTCCAGTAAATAAGGCGTCTACGTACCTCGTACCATTTTCATAATACCATTGATGTGGATTACCCTTTGGGTTTCTAAAATTCGGATTGTCCAGATGGTCTATAACGCCTCTTATCTTACTCTTTTCTGGCTTTGCCATATAAGACTGAATCATTGCTTGTCCGATAGTTAACAAATTAGCTCCACTAGCAGAATGCACAGGTGGTAACGTTGGCACTTTCCAGTTTAAAGATTTGCACAACTCATCGGTTTGCTGTAAAAAAACCTTATCTCCTGTAGCATTGTAACATGCCATTACACCTGCATAGTAAGTACCTCGGATCCAATTGTCGTCATATGCTCTCCACGGGTTGTCTAATTGATATTTATTAGTTCTGTGCATGAACTCTTTTATGGTACTTCTGTCAAAAATGGATTGGGCCTTTATGCTTAGCGAAACCGCCAAAATAGCCAATAGTGATAGGATGCTTTTTTTCATGATCATAGTCGATTATTTGATTAATTACTCTTTTATTGAAGTAATGAATATAAGTTAATATTTATTGGGTCATTACAAATAAGATGTTTCTTGGTAAATGTAACGCCTACTTACTAATTTAATTAACCAACTCCCTTGATTTTAGGAGCTGGCTTTTACTTGGATTGCTTTTTTCTAATTTATATAACCTGGATTTTGTTCCAGCGTCACTTCCGTGTTTAATTGTATTTCGGCAAACGGTATTGGAAATAGGTTATTAAATGTTTCAATGGTTGTTCCTGCAAATGGGTTCCCTAATACTGTCCTATCATATACCATACCCAATCTTGCCAGTGTTAGCCTTCTGTCTTCCTCATAATTCAATTCGCGCATACGCTCATCCAGAATATAATCAATATCTACTTCTCCAGGCGTTACTGGAATAGCTTGAGACCTGTTCCTTAGCATATTAATATCATCGGCTGCAGCGGTTGTGTTATTCTGCGCCAAATAAGCTTCAGCCCTAAGTAAATAAGTCTCTGCAACTCGCACCAAATACCAATCTGTAACGGTTTGTCCAGAAAAATTTGCCATTTGCCCTGTATCGGGGTTAGCTAAGATTTCATCCGGATGATCATTATAAGTTGATATTTTGGTTACGTTTGGATAGAAATCGCGCAATGTATCCTGAGCTGACAACCCATCGAACCAAGACTGTGGAAAATCACTAATGTTTTGTCCAAAATATGCTGAAGATGGATTGTCTGATACCCAATCCCTTTGAATATTCCTATTGTTATTTCTTAAATCAATATCCCAATTGCCGCCTCCCCAAATGGTGTGCGTAAAATATGGTGTAGGTCTAATAAAACCAACAGGTCTGCCTCCATTTTGAGTACTTGCTCCAAAGAATATTTTTTGACCATCAGGATCGTTTAAGAACCAATAGAGGCAGCCATAATAACGCTCATATCTTAAAGGGAAACCGTTCCATTGCTCAATAGCAGTTCCTCCCGGTACATTGAATTCCTCTTGAAGAATCAAAATACCTTCTGTATTGCCTGTGTTTCTATTTTGGTTATTTCTCTGAAACAAATCCCAATAAGGATCTCCAACATCACCTGCTCTATTACCAAAACGAGATGTCATTAGGCTAATTGCGGGGTTGTCTATTACCGCATTAGCGGCAGAAACTGCACTTGTATAATCACCTGTTGCAATATAAAGTTCTGCTAAATAATGGTTAGCTGCCGCACTATTTAATTTTCCCTGTGCCGAAACTTGGGTGACATCAGGTAAATTAGCAGCTGCAAATTCCATGTCGGAAATTGCTTGATTTAAAGTCTCTTCTTTAGAGGCCCTAACAAAGTCTCTTTGAGGTCCTGAAATTTCCTCTAGTACTATAGGTACGCCTCCATACAAATATCCTAAACATCTGTAAGCGTATCCTCTAAACCATCTGGCTTCAGCAATATGCGAGTCTTTTTCTGATTGAGTGGCATAAGTAATGTTCTCAATTCTACCAAGAATGATGTTTGAGTTTGCAATTATTCTATAATAACGCCTCCAAAAATATTCAACAATACCAGATGAAGGTAATAATTCAACTCTGTAATCGCCTAAACCACTGGCTGCCGGGTTTCTAGCAGACATACACAAATCTGTTCCCGAATGCATCAAATTATTATTAACACCATCATGCACTTCCCTCAAGATACTGTAGTTTGCAACAAGAGCAGTTTCAATATCTGCAGGATTGGTATATGATATTTCCGGACTTAAAAAGTCTAAGGGAGTTTCGTTTAGGCGCTCTTCATCGCAGGCTGCTAACGATATCAGTAAGCAAGCTAAGATTATATATTTATAAATTTTCATAATACTATTTTTTTAAAAAGTTAAATTAATACCCAATGAATAACTTGTCATAACAGGTCTAGCGCCTAAGTTAAAACCAGCACCTGTTTCAGGGTCTATTCCTTCCCAATTCGTCCATGTGTGTAGATTTTTACCAGTGGCAAAAACACGAAGTTGATTGACGAATGTATTATCCAATAAAGATTTAGGGAAGCTGTATGAAAGCCTAACATCTTGAAGTCTTATAAAACTTCTGTCGGACCATTTATGACTTGTGGTTAAATTTCCAGGGTCATCAAAGAGAATACCTGCATGGGGAGCATTTGGATCTACGGGTGACCAGGGTCTGAATTCTCTAACGATATTGTAGGTACTGGCATTATCACTGCGCCACCTGTATTCGGTCGCGGTTGGCGTATTTTGTCCTAAATATCCATCTTTGCCTCCTTGAATAGAATTAATAAATACACTTAAACTTAAATTTTTATAAGTGAATTCATTGAAAATACTAAAACGATAAGCGGGTTCTGTCCTACCCAAAATTCTACGGTCTCCATCTGCCGAAATAGCCCCGTCACCATTTAAATCTTCGAAAATACGGTTACCAGGATTAAACCCTGCAGGGATATTGTCTCCTAATTGATAAACACGCCCAGTATCTACATAGCCATAAACAGCACCTATAGATTCTCCAATAAATAAATTGTTTTGTATTAAATCGTCTTCAACACCATCACCATCATCATCTTTTCCTAAAACACTAACAACTTCATTTTTGTTTGTTGAAAAATTCACGGTGCTTTTCCATTTAAAGTCCTCTGAATCAATATTTAGACTTGATAGAGATACCTCAAGACCTGTATTAGCTACTTCCCCTAAGTTGGTCCAAATATTCTGAAAACCTGTAATCCTTGGGATTTCAACAGCATATAGAATGTCCCTGGTAGTAGTATTATAATAATTGATACTACCGCTTAACCTGTTTTTCAAGACAGCAAAATCCAAACCAATATTGAGCCCTGTAGTAGTTTCCCAGGATAAATCATTATTTCCTAAGGTTGAAATGAACTGTGCGTAGGCCGAATTATTTTCAAAAACATATGAGAAACCTGTTTGGGCCCTGGCCAAGGTTTGATATCTACCAACTGTTCTATTTCCTGTTTCACCGTAAGTAGCTCTCAGTTTTAAATTATCAACCCAAGGTAATGCCTTTTGAATAAAGGGCTCTTCACTGGCTGTCCATGCAACCGCTACCGAAGGGAATGTTCCAAATTTGGTATTGGTACCAAATCCAGAAAAGCCATCTCTTCGAACCGTAAAAGTCAATAAATATTTGTCGTTATACTTGTAATTAAGCCTACCCATCTGATAGATACTACGTTCATCCCATGCACCTGAAAAAACCAATTGTTGATCCAGGTCTCCTGCTTCAAGAGAATTATAACCTAATACACTGTTTAAAAAGGTTCCTGAATTAGCACTTGTGTCCTCTCCTTCTCTTTCCTCATACCCATATAAAAGTGTAACATCTAAATCATGAATATCATTGAAAGTTTTACTATATGTTAATAAATTATCAGTAGTTCTGTCAATGGTATATGAATTATATTTTGATGCTGTTCCAGTAAAATTATTTCCAATGTCATTAAACCTATAATCCCTTCTGGTTCTATAACTCACTCCATGGTTAATCCTGTACTTAAGCCCTTTTATAGGGAGTTTGATAGTGGCGTGAAAGTTTCCAAACAAGTTTAAACGCTTGTCTAATTGATCTATTTCCAGTGGCAGTAAAGGACTTCTATCAATTCCGATAGGGTCGGTTGCCAACGTACCGTCATCATTGTAAGGAGCAATGAGAGGTGAATATAAATTTCCTAAAAGTAAATTGGCCTCAATTCCAGAGTAATCTCCTATGGCCAATGATGTCTCCATGCCCAAGGTTAACCAATCTGTAACCTTATTTTCAAAATTTGCTCTTAAATTTGTTCTTTTATATTTATCGTTTCTTACGTATCCATCTTGCTTTGTATGGCCCGCAGATAAAAAGTAACTCGTTTTATCTGTTCTTCCAGACACATTTATATTAATGTTATGAATACTAGCATCCTGAGTAACTAGGTCTAACCAGTTAGTATCTGTACCATTGTTATATCCATCAATGATAGACTGATATGGAAAGTTTCCTGCTTCATCAAAAGCTGGGTTTGGTTGTGTGTAATCCGGGGCCAGAAAAGCATCTTCATAAAACCTTTTATACACATGATCAATAAAACCTTGCCTCCCTACAGGGTGTAATCTGTTCGCAGGTGAATCAAAAGAATAATAGGTTGAAAAGTTTATCTGTGGCTTCTCACCTCTTTTCCCTTTCTTGGAGGTAACTAGTATAACGCCATTAGCAGCTTGCGAACCGTATATAGCCTGCGAACTTGCATCTTTCAGGACATCAATGCTCGCCACATCTGCAGGGTTGATATCGGCCAAACTCCCTCTGTAAATAACACCATCTAAAACAATTAAAGGACTATTACCTATAAGTTGATTAGAATCATTAGGGTTGACTGCAAACGTATTCCTGCCTCTAACCTCAATTGAAGGCGACCCTCCTGCACTATTAACAGCTCCAACATTTAAACCAGCTACGGATCCCTGTAATGACTGCACAATACTTGTATTAGGTTGATCGGCGAATGCCTCAACATCTGCACTGGCAACAGACCCTGTAAGATCAGATTTCTTTTGCGTTCCATAACCAACAACAACAACTGCTTCTAATTGAGCAACATCTTCACTTAAGATGATATTAAGTTGTGATTGATCATTAATTACTACTTCTTGGGTTACGAACCCAACATAGCTAAAAACAAGTGTACCTCCCTTAGGTACTTCTATAGAGTAATTACCATCAAAATCTGAGGTTGTTCCTGTTGTTGAATCTTTTAACAGGACAGAAACCCCAGGTAACGGAACTCCAGACGCATCTGTTACTTTACCCGTAACCAACTTCTGAAAATCTAATGAAACAACTTCATTGTTTGTATTAATTTCAGAGTGTACATCTGTTAATGCTATCGTCAATTGAGAACAGAGAAATAAAAGAATTAACCAGATAGTCGTCGACTTCCATTTGAAAGAATGTCGATCTTTGTTGTAAAGTTTTTTCATAAGTTTAATTTGTTTAGATTGATTTAACTAAATAACACACAAGCACACTTATTAAATTATAACCAAAACCCTATATTTTTTATAGAATTAGTAAAAAAAATCTTTAATAATATTAATTTGCTCATTATTATGGGTGTAAAATTATATTTTATCAAATATTCGATTATACTAATCTTGATTATTTATATATAAATATTTGCATTATAAATACCTTATATCTCTATAATGATAATATTAACACACTTTTTCTTATTATAAAACACAGTTAATGCTATACTGATTTTATAATTATTAGTCTTAAGATTAAAGGAAAATGCTAAAGGCTTTAAAAACTGGTGCTATAGCCTCTATATAAAAAATGTGCGCTTCTTAGGGATAGAATGTTATTGTAAATTAAAACAAGTTTTAAGCTTATTTTGATCAGGTTTTGTAGAACTCCTAAAACAGCAGACCAAGGAATTCTCTTCTATTAAAGTAGCTAAAAATGTAATTTTTCGCTTTAATTATAAATTAGGTTTGCTTATAATTTCATGTTAGGTCAGCTATATTGCTTCTCTTTTTTACGAATAATACTATTATTTTTTCTGTATTTATTAGGTGAAACTCTCTTAATACGCTTGAATATTTGTGAAAATGAAGAAGGGTTATTAAATCCAGACTCATAACATATTTGAGTCATTCCCAAATCATCTTCTAGTAGTAACTTACAGGCATACTCTACGCGAATCTCATAAAGAAACTCCACATAACTTTTCTTAACTGTATTTTTAAAATATCTGCAAAACGCGCTTTTTGATAAATTGGCAATATTAGCTATTTCTTCCAAAGGGATGCTCCTTCTAAAATTTAAAGTAGTGTGTTTTATAATTCTATTCATCCTATCTTTTTCCTTTGGATTAGTTGACTTATGTAAGTCATAGTTAGATAGTACAAACTTCTCCTCTGTTTTTGACATTACATTTAGAATCTGCATTAAAGACAATATTTGCTCCAACGGAGATTGTTGGAGCATTTCTTTTAAAATACTGCCGATCAACTCATTTGCTTTCCCGGTAATTCTTAAGCCACCCGAAGCATCTCGAAGCGTTTTTAATATGCCATAAGCCTCCGGTAATCTCAAAAAATCCTTTCCGGCAAAATCAGGGAGAAACTTAACAACAATAGCTTGGGTGTCTAATTCATTATCTTCATAAAATATATCATCACTCATCCATACATGGGTAAGTTGCTCTCCAACTAAAACCAAATCTCCTTTTTGATAGGATTTTATACTGCTACCAACATACCTTGTTCCAAATCCCTCAACAATATAAGCCAGCTCAAGCTCTTTATGGTAATGTAATGGATTAGGAAAGTACTTTACATGCTGATGTTTTATGGTTAAGGCACTCCCGGGTTCATAACCCATAGAAAGAAATTTAGCTTTACTCATTGCACTAATTTTATCAAAATAACTTATTATCAACTTAATAATGCAAATATACGTATAAAATAAATCAATATTAAAATACAATGTTTACAGCCTATTACCTTACTTTGAAAAAAATCTAATTATGTATTCTAAATTTCACAAGTTACTTTGGTTTTTTAATGGCTGTTTTCTAATCATGTTTTTTTCCTGTAAGCGAACTGCTGAACCTTTTTACACGGTTTCAGTAACTAATGATTTAGACATTTCAAGATCTAATGAATCTATAGAAATATGGTTGGACCAGTTAGACATCCAATTCAAAAAAGTGGAAGAATATAAGGTGCTTGACAAGCACGGTAAAGTTGTACTTTCTCAAACGGTCGATATAAATTCTGATTCCATTGGAGATTACCTATTGTTTCAAACTCATATTGATGCCAAAGAATCAAAAACATTTACTTTGAAAAGGGTTCAAAATCCAGATGTTAAAATCGATTATTCAAATTATACTTACTCCAGATTTGTACCTGAACGGATGGATGATTTTGCCTGGGAAAATGATAAAGTAGCCTTTCGAACCTACGGTCCCGAATGTCAGCGTCTATACGAAGCTGGTGACGCTTCAGGCCTCATTTCCAGCGGAATTGATTGTTGGTTAAAACGTGTTGACTACCCTATTATAGATGCATGGTATGCCAATTACCAAAAGGGGATTTCATATCATGAGGACCGCGGAGAAGGTCTGGATAATTATCATGTAGGGACAACAAGAGGTTGTGGAGGCACCTCATTAATTTGTGAAGGGAAAAGTATATTGAGCGAAAATTTTGCTTCGTGGAAAATTATTGCCAATGGACCAATCAGAACAATTTTTGAGTTAAACTATGAGCCCATTGATGCCTGTGAAAATAAGGTCTCTGAGAAAAAAACAATTTCAATTGATTTAGGATCTCATTTTTATCATTGTGATGTTTCATATACTTCAAATATAGCATTGAAAGCGGCATCCGCCGGTATCACTCTACACAAAGGAGCTGGAACTATAAAGTTTGACAAGAAAGAAGGCTGGATTTCCTATTGGGAGCCTTTGGATGATTCTTTTTTAGGAACAGCCGTATTACTTGACCCAAAATCAGCTTTGAACTATGATTTGGACACAAGCATACATGAAGATGAGCGTCTTAATAACATTAATATTTACAGTGTGCTAACCAATAACGGTTTTAGTTATTGGGCTGGTTTTGGCTGGAAAAAACAGGGTGATTTCACCGATTATGATGATTGGACCAAACATCTTAAGGAGACCTCATTAAAAATGAACAACCCCTTAAAAATAGAAATTATAAAAGAATAGAGTTATGTGGCAATCAGACGACGAATTATTTGAAATAGCAAGAACTGAATTGTTTACAGCCTTAGTAGGCGATATACTTGATAAAATGGGCTATGAGCACCAGTTTTTGTCGCCAAATATAAAGCCTGTTGAAAAGACCATGATAGTTATTGGCAGGGCTATGCCAGTATTAGAAGCCGATGTTTTCGCTGAGTCTGTAAAGAATTCAAAGAACCCAATTATGGAGAAACCTTTTGGCATCATGTTCGAAGCTTTAGACAGCTTGAAAAAGAATGAGGTATATATTTGTACAGGATCTTCTTTTAATTATGCGCTTTGGGGAGGTCTAATGAGTACCAGAGCGATAAAGCTTCAGGCAAACGGAGCAGTAGTTAATGGTTACTCTAGGGACACCAATGAAATTGAGAAATTAAATTTTCCAACTTTTTCCATCGGTACATATGCTCAGGATCAAGGACCACGTGGAAAAGTTATTGACTATGGTATTCCTATAGAAATTAACAACATAAAAATAGACCCCGGCGATATCGTTTTTGGCGATAGAGATGGGGTGCTTATTATTCCTAAGGATGTTGAAAAAGAGGCTTTTGAGGGTGCTATTGGGAAAGCTAGAGGAGAACAGCTTGTAAAAGAGGCCTTAGAAAATGGAATGAGTACCGTGGATGCTTTTGAAAAATTTGGGATTATGTAAGGATTCTTAGGGAAAAATATAACTTTTGAAGTTATTAACAAGAATTTGATTGACATCCAATTGCATTCAAATGAAATCAAATAAAAATTACTGTCTATTTGCCGATACAAAAATTGGCAAAGATATTCCCCAAAAGATCATCAGAAGATATCTCACCTGTGATCTCACCAAAATGATACAAGGCCTGGCGGATATCAATGGCGAGGAGGTCACCGGATAATCCGGTTTCAAGTCCATCTTTAACTTTTGAAACCTCTTCCAAAGCTTTTAATAAAGCATCATAATGCCTGGTATTGGTGACAATGGTATCGTTGTTCTTCAATGCGCCTGTATTGACAAAACTTAACAGGGTGTTTTTGAGTGCTTCAACCCCTTTTCCGGTTTTTGCAGAAAGGAGTTTAATATCCTGAATACCCATAGTAAGCTCCCGTAACTCCTTTTCTGAGATCGCATCAATTTTATTGGCAATAACCACTAAGGGCTTTTGAGGGTACTGGTTCTTAATTTTTTCTATCTCAACAGATATCGCCTCAACCGACGACTTATGGGCGAAAATGGATTCGGCATCAAACAAATAAATAACCACTTGCGCCTGTTCTATCTTTTCAAAGGTACGTTTGATACCAATGCTCTCCACCACATCTTTAGTATCACGAATACCCGCCGTATCAATAAAACGGAAACCAATACCGCCGATGGAAATCTCATCTTCAATGGTATCACGAGTGGTTCCGGCTATATCAGATACAATAGCGCGCTCTTCATTTAATAACGCATTTAGCAAAGTGGATTTCCCCACATTAGGTTCCCCTACAATAGCAACCGGAATGCCATTTTTAATCACGTTACCAACAGCAAACGAATCGATCAGCCGCTTTAAAACCAACATAATACGGTCAATCAGATCTTTGAATTGGGTCCTGTCGGCAAATTCCACATCTTCTTCAGCAAAATCGAGTTCCAGTTCGATTAAAGAGGCAAAATTTAAGAGCTCTTCACGAAGTTTTGCTATCTCGGATGAGAATCCGCCACGCATTTGTTGCATGGCTATTTGATGGGAAGCTTCATTATCACTGGCAATCAAATCTGCAACCGCCTCCGCCTGACTTAAGTCCAGTTTCCCATTTAAAAAAGCACGCAAGGTAAATTCGCCTGCTGATGCCATCCGGCATCCTTTTCTTAAGAATAATTGAATAATTTCCTGTTGAATATAATTGGAACCATGACAGGAGATCTCCACCACATTTTCACCCGTATAAGAATTCGGGTCTTTAAAAACTGAGACCAACACTTCGTCCAACGTTCTGTCACCGTCAATAATATGCCCCAAATGAATGGTATGTGTAGGTTGCTTTGACAATTGCTTACCGGAAACCGACTTAAACTGTTTATCCGCCATGACAATAGCCTCTTTTCCCGACAAGCGGATCACAGCAATGGCTCCTGCCCCGAAAGGCGTTGCCAAGGCTACTATGGTATCATTGTGAATCATAAGGCAAAAATACACAATTTGAAATGCTCCGGCAGGTATAATTCATTTGTTTCAGCTTAATGGACATCTGTAGCATTAAAATGACAAAATATGACAGAAATTTGCAATACCCATTTAAAATAGCATAGCATGTTTAAGTATAAATTCGCTTATTTCTCTTGTTTAGTGACCTCACTGTTTATAATGACTTGCAGTAGCAATAATGACGATGACGAAAAAGAAGCGCCTGTAGTGGATACCATAGATCCAAGCATTAATTGTCCGTCCGATATTAATGTGACTGTCGATATTTTTTCCACGGAAATTGAAGTCTCCTATACAGCACCTGTTGGTACTGATAATATAGCCGGTGCTGTAACCACCCAAATTGCGGGTATAGCATCCGGAGCACTATTCCCCATAGGCACCACTACCAATACATTTGAAGTAACGGATGCCGCGGGCAATAAAGCAACCTGTAGCTTTGATGTTATTGTAACCCAAAACGGCCCCTCTGAGAATATACCTTATTTTGTAGAGACCAATCCAACACCTTCAGGTAAAAAATGGACCAGAGTGGATACTATGTCGGATGAGTTTAACACCAATACTTTAGATGAGACTAAATGGCTAAATACGGATCCCAGTAGATGGATTGGCAGACCGCCAGGGCTTTTTAAGAAAAATACCGTGTCAGTTGCTGACGGTAATTTAAGACTTACGGCCGACGAGCTACCGGCACCGGAAATTGTAAACGGCCATACGTTTACACATGCGGGCTCTTCTATCACTTCCATAGCTCCCATAGGACCCGGCCATTATTTTGAATGCAGAATGAAATCGAGCCAAACCTTTATGTCATCTACTTTTTGGCTCATCAATAGGAGAAGCGATGGTACCGGCTGCGATGTGCGTGTTACAGAATTTGATATCCAGGAATGTGTTGGCGAAATAACCACAACTGCCAATTGGGCACAATCATTTAATAGCAGTATGCATTCTAATACACATAGCAGAAATACCGCTTGCCCGGAAACACCAACGGGCTCGCAAGGTAATACGGCCTCCATCAATGGAAAGACCTATGACGACTACCATGTTTACGCCGGTTGGTGGAAAAGCCCAACAGAAGTAGAACTGTATTTAGACGGTAAAAAAGTAGGTACCGTAACACCTCCCTCTGAGTTTGATTTACCTATGTATCTGAGAATGGTTGTTGAAACCTATGATTGGAATCCGGTTCCCGATGGTGGCGGTATGAGTGGTACTGAAGCAGAACGCACTACCTATTATGATTGGGTAAGAACCTGGAAGTTGGAAGATGAGTAGAATGTGAGTTTGATATAATTACCAGTATGTAATGTTAGTGATCAATAATTCCATTTTGTCAGATTGAGCCTTTCGACTGCGCTCAAGGTGACAGGTCTGAATTTCATTAAGAAAACGACTTTAAAGTTGAATTTTTTACGCTAATCAGGAATTAACAAGGTAAATACCATCAGGTTTTAATTCAATTTTACGCTGTTTATATAGCGTTCCCACTGCTTTTTTAAAGCTCTTTTTACTCATTTGCAATTGGTCCTTAATGGCCTCCGGATCTGATCGGTCCGTAAGGTTTATATAGCCGCTATTATCTTCCAGCGCTTCTAAAACACGTTTGGCATTAGGCTCAATGTTTCTGTATCCTATTTGCCCCAAAGTAATATCCAGTTTATTTCCCGGACGGACCTTTTTAATAATCCCTTTCAGTTTATCGCCCACACTGACATCGGTAAATATATTATCCTTATAGATCAATCCGGTATGGGTCCTGTTCACGATAACATTCCAACCAATGTCTGAGGGATGTGAGACGATCAGATCTACCTCATCAAACGGTTTAACAGTTAAGTCTTTATTGCTTAAAAACCGGTTTGTTTTACTTGAAGCCGCTAAGCGTTCGGTTTTTTCGTCTAAATAGCAATACACCAAATACCAGCCACCCGGTTTCATTTTAAAGGCCTGTTCTTTAAACGGACAAAATAATTCCTTGACCAATCCCCAGTCTAAAAACGCGCCATAATCGTTTACCTGGTTGCAGCGCAACAACGCAAAATCACCCAACATGATATAAGGGACATCCGTAGTGGCAACCAGGCGCTCCTCGTTATCCAAATAGACAAAAACGTCTATTTTATCCCAAATTTTAAATGATTCCGGTACATAGCGATTTGGAAGTAATACTTCGTTATTTTCCTCATCAACCAGATAAATGCCGTGGTCTGTCTCACGGAGTATTTCCAAGGTGTTTATTTGCCCTAATTGTATCATCGGGCAAAGGTACAACTATCTCGCAAAGGCGCAAAGCTATTAGAAAAGGCATTAAAAAGAAGTTCTATTGGTGCCTGAGGCTCTCGAAGACACAAAAAAGATTACTGAAATGAATTCGGTGTGAGATCCTGAAATAAATTCAGGACAAGAAAAAAGCGCTACGATAATGGCAGCGCTTGACTATATAATGAACGATAGATCCCTAATAGGCTGATTCCTTACCAAAATGCTTGGTCAACAAATAATACACTACAACACGATATTTACTTCTGTTAGACCGACCATACTGATCCATTATAGCAGCAATACCTTCATCCAGATCATCACCGGCACTTAAACCCAATTTTTTAATTAAGAAATTGTTCTTTACGGTTTCTAACTCAGACTCATCCGAACCTGAGACCGTAGAAGAATCTGCATTATAAATGGATGGGCCGCAACCTATGGTCACTTTGGTCAACAAATCCATATCTGCATCAACACCGAATTTATCTTTTAAATCTGCAGCGTATTTTGCAATGAGTTCGTCTCGTTTATTCATGATAATACTTGTTTAATTGTTAATGAATATTTTTATTGATAGCTGTTCTAAAGATACCATTTTTTGGACACGGCACTTTCCGCAAAGTCTTTTTTTTATCCGATAAATTTAAAATAGTTTAAAAGCACTTCATCATTCAAATGCTTGGGTGTAAACACCTCCAATAATTTGGGCCGATCTCCTTCGGAATAAAAGGTTTGCAGGCTTTCTTCTAATTCTGAATCGTTTGAAGCCGTACTATAATCCAACCCAAACATGTGGCACAAGTGTGCTGCTGTCAGGGTATGGTTGGTTTCAAAATAAGTGTCGAAATTCTCTGTATTCTTATGACCCGGTAAAATTCTGAAAATACCACCGCCCTGATTATTAATAACGATGATCCTGAAGTTATTGGGGATATGATCATTCCACAGTCCATTGCTATCATACAGGAAACTTAAATCGCCAGAAATGAGCGTTACCTGTTTATTGGCCACCACAGCACAACCTACTGCTGTAGAAGTACTGCCGTCTATACCACTGGTACCTCGGTTACAATATACTTCCAGTGTTTTGTTTATATTGAACAGCTGTACATACCGTACCGTGGAGCTGTTTCCAAGTTGTAAAACGGTATTATCAGGAATGGCCTTTAAAATACTATCAAAGGCTTTTAAATCTGTAAATGCAATAGTATCAAGATATTCCGAATGCCTTGCTCTTCGATGGTTTTTTACAGCATCCCAGGCAGACCTGTAATCACTTGGGACGTTTTTAGCATCCGGCAATAATTTAGAGAAAAAGTAATTAGCCGGTGTTTCTATAAATCTATTTAAACTGAAAAACGTGTCGTTCGCTTTTTTAACATCCACATGCCAATGTTGCCCGGGATTATAAGCTCTTAGGAAAGCCTTGATCTTCTTTGAAATAATGAGTCCGCCAAAAGTCAAAAGAATATCCGGTTGCAGGTTTTTAAACCCTGTATCATCCAATGGAGCAATAATCTTATCGACACTTGGAAAAAAGGCATCATGATGAAGATTCGATGTCGTTTCAGTAAATACCATCACACTGGCATCATTTGCCAAAGCATCCAGCCATTGTTGCTCTATTTGATCAGGTTGATTGACACCTACCAGGATCATTTTCCGTTTGGCTGTGTTCCAGTCGTCTATACAATCGTTTAGAATGGACGGATCCAATTCTGGCAATCGTTCTTTTGGCTGTTCTACCTCGGGATTAACTGATAATGCTTCAACCCTTTCGTATAAGGGCTCATCAAAAGGCACGTTGATATGTACGGGGCCGCTCTTTTGCAAAGCCACATTGATCGCTTTATTTATTTCCGATTCATTAAACTCCTGAATGGATTGTTTTAAGCCCAGTAAGGTTTCCAGTTTGTTCTCCAGGTTCTTAAAAATAGGAAGTTCCTCCGCTGCCTCATCTTCTTCTTCTTCTCTTAAATCTAGTTTTAAATTTGCCGAATAAAGAATATGATTATCAAAAACATTTGGTTGGTTAATGGTTTGCCCGTCGCCCACACCAATTAAATGTTTGGGCCTGTCAGCCGAAATAACTACCAACGGAATATCACTATAATAGGCCTCGGCCACGGCCGGATAATAATTCAACAAGGCACTGCCCGAAGTACATACCACCACGGTGGGTTCCTGCAACTGCTGGGCTATTCCCAAAGCGAAGAAAGCGGCACAACGCTCATCTACAATACTGTAACACTTAAAATGATCATCATTGGTAAAACCAATAGTCAAGGGCGCACTTCGGCTACCTGGAGAGATCACAATATGCTTAATGCCTTTAGCTTTTGATAGTTGAATGACCGTTTGTGCGAGAGGGATCTTTGGGTATATCATTATACTTATAAATATAACTGCTAAAGTAAGAAATCCGTGTAAAATCACCGCATGACTTCTCAATACAATTTTCCGGGCTTCGACTGCCAACTGAATTCCCTCGCTAAGACGCAAAGACTCCAAGCCGTCTTAAATCTCAAATCACAAAACCCAAATTCCAACTTCTGTCTTCGGTCACTGGTCTTGAATCCTCTCGCGAAGACGCAAAGGCGCCAAGGTTTCAAATAACAATCCCGATAGCTAACGGGACTAAATTTCAAATTTCAAACAAAACGTGGGGTCGCAACTGCCTACTGAATACTGCGACTGCCAACTGAATTCCCTCACAAAGACGCAAGGTCTCCAAGATATTCCAACTTCCAACTCCCAGCTTCTAACTTCTACCTTCCGTCTTCAGGCTTCTTTCTCCAAGCTACAGGACACTTTTAATAACCAGAGACTTCGACACCGTTTCCTGCCATTCCTTTTCAGCATCCGAGCTTTGGGTAATACCGCCTCCGACATATATTATAGCCTTAGCATCTTTTAATTGCATGCAACGCAAGTTCACATACAATTGGGTACTGCTTCTATTAAAGGCGTAGGCCCTGTTCTCTATATTTCGTTTGCCGGAACGTGGAGACGCCACCGTCTTTAAATTCAGTTCGCCTAAAAAACCAGTGTAGAATTCCCGATTGTAGTTTTCATGCTCTAATATAAAATCTTTGGTCGTTTGCTTTGGCAAACCACAAACGGCCGGTGTTGGATGAATAGCAGAGAGTACTTTTTGTAAATTAGAATCCGGTTTTAACTGAGCCGAGATCATGGTTTTTAAATGCAGCAAATTACCTGCTTTAACGGTATTGGTATCCGATACTTTAATACTTTCTGCTGAAGGTTCCAGACTATCCACAATAAAATCGGTTACAAACTTCTGTTCCTGCTTTTCTTTGTTTTGCCAAACGACATCCAAAGTGCCGTTATAATCCTGGGTGCCTGCCAACGCCATAATTGAAAACCGATTGCCTTCAATCTTTATAAGCGTTTCGGGAGTGGCGCCTAACCACAACCCTACTTTAGGGTGATACCAGCAATACACAAATGCCGAGGCATATTTCCCTAATAATTTTTGAAAAATAGTAACCGGATTCGCTTCGGAAAGAGCAACTACTTCCTGTCTGGACAACACCACTTTTTTAAAGGCATCATTTTTAATGGCTTCCACTCCTTTTTTAACCAGGTTGATGTGGTGTTCCTTCCCTTCTGAATCAGTTTCAATAGCTTTTAAGTGGATTCCTGCCTTCACTTCGACAAGCTCAGTATGATACTCCGGAATGACAGACGAAATTCTTATGGATTCTGAGATTTCCAAAGGCATTAAAACGGTGTCTTCCCTGTCATCAAACGGTGAAAACACAAAGCCCTTTTCAGTAAAATCAGTAGTAAAATGTAAATCGGACGTTTGTTGCAGTATCCCTTTAACCTCAGTTTTATTGGGCTTTCTGTAAACTACAAACGGTAATTGCTGCTCGTACTGTATTGCAATACGCTTAAAAAAATCTTCCAATGTCATGTGGTTTATTTGGTTCTTGGAAGTGAAACAGTAGTTAATTTACATAATGAGATCAAATGATCGTCATCATTGGTCACTCTGATTTCAAACAGTTGTGTGGTACGCCCTTTATGAATAAACGTAGCTTTGGCATATACATGGCCGCTACGCACACTTTTTACATGATTAGCTGAAATCTCTATACCACGTACAAAAAACTGTTTGGTGTCCAGCAACAACTCCGCTGCAAAACTACCGGTGGTTTCAGCTAAGGCCACGGTGGCACCACCATGCAATACGCCATCCGGCTGATGTACTTTTGGAGTCACGGGCATTTTTAAAATTAAAAAGTCATCATCAAAGTCAACCATTTCAATATTAAGCGTTTCTATCAAGGTGCCTCTTGTCATCTCCCGAAATCGCTCTATCATAACTTCTTTAGATAATTGCATAGAAATAACTACTTTTAAAATTGCAAACAAAAATACAAAATGATACAGTAATGATGAGGTCACTTCGAGTGATTTTCTTTAGAAAATAGTATCTACAAGCCCCTATTTAAAAGTTCTCGATTTTATACTGAGCTTGTCGAAGTACATTCCGATTGTATCGGAACACTCGAACTGACGAAACAATAATTGTATGACTATACCAACCCTTGAAGATAATCGTGTAAAACTCACCTTATTGGGTATGAGTAATTATAAAAAGCTAATGGATATTGCCCGGGAACCTGACCTGGTGCAATACTCGCCCGGTAAAATTGATACACCGGAAGATTTAAAAGCTTATGTGCAAACGGCAGTTGACGACTATTATAACCGAACCGCTATACCGTTTATAATATTTGACAAACAGGCCAATGCCTATGCCGGTTGTACCCGTTTCGGACACATGAACCGACACAGCAAAGTACTACATATAGGTTGGACCTGGATCGGGCGCGCGTTTCAGGGTACAAGGCTTAATAAACACGTGAAATTCTTAATGTTGCAATATGCTTTTGAAACCCTAAAGTTTGACAAAGTTGAATTTAGAGTGGATGAACGCAACCTGCGTTCCAGGAAAGCGGTTGAAAAACTGGACGCCAAACTGGAAGGTATTTTACGAAAGGATACCCTTATGCCTGACGGTTTTAAACGTAATACCTGTTGCTATGGCATTTTAAAAGAGGAATGGCACGGGATCAAAGCACATGTTTTTGAAGGGTTTTAAAAAATGCGCATCATTATATCTCACCCATAGTAAGGCAATATCCTGAATAGGTTATGTTTTGTCTCGTTATCAAAATTTGTAATGTAATTTTCAAATTGTTCGGGAAATTCCTTGCTCGCATAGGCCAACAAGTTTAAATAACGACTTACCAAATGCGGATGAGACGAAAAAGCTCTGGCCATAAATGCAAAGAAAGGACTATGCTTTAAATCACGGCCCTGTTCCAATATACCTTTAAATTGTATTTTAAATGACAGATCATTTCCTACCATTAACTTATTAAATGCAATAATGGACTGTTCCACATTTTGTGTTACCATCATTCCGATATTATCCCCCGTGTACTGCGTGGCTCTTTCGTAAGGCAAAAGGAAAAAATTAAATATTTTGATCTTTTCTATATTTTCAAAGATCAATCTCAATATAGTGGTTCTAAAGTGTTTTGCCTTTAGTGCTCCAATAAACCGGGCAATAATCCATTTCATTTGAATACGCTGATCATCATTGGATATCATATCTTTAACCAATTCAGAATTTAACACAATAAACCGGGTCTTAAAGAATTTAGCCAGGAAGGCATTTACGGAACCTTCTTCAACTATATAGATCTGAATGTCTTTAGTATAAGATAAGGCTTCTTTCACTTCCGAATAGATCTTGAGTATCTCGGGGAAATTATGGTTGGACACTTTTACAGAATTACCAATAAGGTGCATTTTTGCAATGCTCAGAGAAAACCAAACAATAAACACAATGATCCCTACATATATTAATATTAATCCAAAAGAAGCAATAGTCAGTATTAAACCTATGATTGCAATTGGTATGCCTGCAATCATAGCCAGGTTAAAACGGTTGTCTTCTTTTGGGTAAGTTGCCTTTCTAATTTTTTCAGTTATTGTAATTTCCATCATAGATTATTTAAATGAATGTTAACGATTTAGGATAAAGTTCGTTTCAATACTAAAAATAGATTCAGCGCATACAACTGAAATTTAAAGTTTTATCACTGGAAAATCAATACGTAGATATACGTAATTTTTGAGTAGCTATAAACAAAAAAAACACCTTCCATAAAGGAAAGTGTTTATGTTACTTTTGCTAAGTAAATCCCGATCATTCAACCATACGTTTACCCGTAATTTTTTGTCCGCCTTGTAACAAGGTAAGGCTTTCAATATGTCCCTCCTCATTTTTATTAAAAGTGATTTGTGCCTTCACCACTTTCAGGTAAAATTCGTTTTCAGATTTCGGAAATATATCAAACTGAGGTTGCCCCGTAGCCTGGGCTTTCATTTGTTTGTCCACTTTGGTAACGGTAATGATGAAGTTAGGCATGAGCTGGTATTTACCCACATAACTTTCTAAAACAGTATCGGTTATTGTGATCTCTTTTTCAAATTCGCTGACATCGGCACCAAGTTTCTTTAAGTGTTCAATAGCGGCTGTATTACTGGGATCCATGGAGACCGACTTCTTATAATTCTCTATTGCGCCTTCATTTTGTCCTAATGTCATTAAAGCCTCGGCATAACTATCATACACGTTAGAGGATTCCGGAAAGGCCTCTATATTTAATTTAAACACCTTGGCTGCTTCCTCTGCTTTATCAGATTGTAAAAGCTGGTATCCAATACCATTCATCTCCCTTTCATTTAAACTAAACGATTTGGAATCTTTAATGTCATGATACCTTGCAATGCCGGCGTCAATCCCTTTACTTCGGATCACCTCTAAGACCTCTGTAGCCACTGACTTTTTAGGCATATTATAATCTTTGTCATTTAAAATACCCCTTATGGAACGCGTCATCTGATTCAGAGGGGCACCGCCGGTATTACTAAATAACACGACCAAGGACTTATCTGAAGTGGCCCTGGAAATGATGGTGTTAAAACCGTTAATACCACCGCCATGCTGAATCACATAAATGCTGTCCTTGGAGGTTCCAATGCGATCATAGCCAACCCCCCAACCATAAGCATAATGATTATTACCAAAAGCCTTGATATAGGGTTTAAAATACAGGTCCATAAATTCTTGTGGCAATAGTTTATTGGTGTACAAGGCCTGATCCCACAGATACAGGTCCTCAACGGTTGAATACATAGAGCCTGCCGCATATGGAATGGACATATCCAGGTACCTGGAATTAACATAGGTATTTCCCCGTTTTTCATAACCTGTAGCCCTGTTCTTTATAATATCTCCGTGATGGTCATATCCGGTATCCTGCATGTTCAGGGGTGTAAATATCTTTTCCTGAAGCAGGTCTTCATAGGTCTTACCGGTTAGCTTTTCAACAATCACCCCTAAAAGGAAATATCCGGAATTGCTGTAGCTGAAACGCGCTCCCGGTTCAAAATCCAGGTCTTTATTGGCAAACTTTTCAACAAAGGCTTCCGGTTCGTAAGGGTCCCTGGTATCATTTTTCATAAATCCCGGAAAGGCTGTGTAGTTGGGAATCCCTGACGTATGCGTCAATAAGTGATGGGTTGTTATTTTGCCTCCTGTAGTCTTTGGGTAATCCGGTAAGTAGGTTGTAATGGGGGCTTGCAAATCTAATTTACCATCCGCTGCTAATTGTAGAATAAGCATGGCGGTGAACTGTTTGGTAATAGATCCTATCCTGTGTTTTGTGTTGGACTGATTAGGAATATCCCATTCCATATTGGCCATGCCAAACCCCTTTTTGTAAATAACCTGCCCCTGATCTGCCACTAAAACAGAGCCGTTAAATTTTCCGTATTCGGCATATTTACCAACTAGTTTATCTATTTCTTCAACTTTGTCCTGAGACAAACTAATACTGCTAACTAATAAAAGGCCCCATAAAAGTATACCCCTTTTAAACCATGAATGATGTGATTTCATATATAGAATTTTGATTGATTTGAACTTTGAATACCGGTTTGACGACCTTAATCCTCCATTTGTTACATAAGGTACAAATAAAATGACTATTTAACAGATCAATTAGCCTACTTAGCCCAAAGTTCTTATATCAATCTAAAGGCTCCACCCATAAATTCCGGAACTGGATCTTTGAACCCTCAGCCTGCAATCCTATATTGCCCTTTGTTACCGTACAATTGGTGGCTGTATTCTGAAGTATCCCGTTTACCATTAGCTCAATGGTATCTCCTTTGCAGGTAATATCATAGCTATTCCATTCCCATGCCGGATTTTCGCTTGAAGCTTGAAATTTAGGAATAAGCGGTTTATTGCCTTCCGTAGATGTATAGGTACTATCTCCCAGGGTAGCACTTCTTCCTATACCGTGAATGATAAAATCACCGGCGCTTTGATGTTTTAACTGCCCCTGGTAATGCCCTACCCAAATGAGATCGGATCCGGTTGTATGCACAAAAACACCACTGTTTGTCGGTACTTCAGGGTAACGCCATTCCACATGCAGTTTGTAGTTAGCATATGCCTTAACCGTTCTCAGGTAACCAACGGGAACACCAATCGTTTCAATCATACCCTCATTTACGTAAAAAAAGTCATTTGGGTCAACCGTTGGATCACTCACAAAAATGGTCCAGCCATCCAGGTTTTCACCGTTAAACAGGTATTCCTTTTTAGGGGTACTGCATGAAACTAAAAGTACAACCAGTATGGTCATAGTAAAAAAAGCTTTCATTATATTATGAGTATTAGGGGTTTGCTATTCTGAAATTAAATCGTTAAACCATTTACGTAATGCCATAGTGGATGGCCTGTCATCTAAAAACATATCACAGGCATGGGCTTTTAAGCCCGAGTTCATATAAATAACCCCGGTATCAACAGAACTTAGCAGTTCTTTTAACTCAGGTGTGCTGTTATCGGTTTGAAATACCTTGATATTTCCCAAACGTTGTAAGCGTTCTATGGCCCCCTGTTTATCGGCACCACCCCAACCATCGCCATCGTAATGCTGGCAGGTATGCATCCCTTTCCATAAACCGGCAATGGTATCGTTACGCAAGCCAATAAAACCACAGGCAATGGCCCCTCTTGAAAAGCCTGTAACTACCATATTTTCTCTGTCACCATGAAACTTTTCAATGATCTCATTTACGGTTTTAACCGTATAGTCTGCTGTATCGTTGGGGTTCCCCCAACCGTTTTCGGCAATAGTCCCGGTTTTATAATTCACAAAAGGCATGCTAATCCAAATAGCATTGTCACCTTTGCTCATACCATACCCTATAACACAATGTTCCGGCCTTCCTGTGGAATAGCAATTACGGACGTAAAAGATATTACCCGGATATTCTACAATGACCGGGTATTTTGTTTCACTGTCTTTTTTCCAATGGTTTGGTAAATATAATACACTATACAACTGAGAATTTGGATCGTTCTGTAACTGATAGTGTACCCGGTGGCCCCCTTTGGGTTCTGTATGAGTCATTTCAGGAACATCCAATCGGCCTTTAGGTCGTTTCCATTCAGAAACTTTTCCTGTGGTTTTAAGGTTTAATAAACTCGCATTAACCTCAGCTTTCGGCCTGTCAAACATAAGCTGAACTTCATAAACGTAATTGGGATTTAATTTGGGCGTCCCGTCCGGAAAGGTTTCTCGCAAATGACACCGCATTGTTTTTGTTTCCCCGGCATGAATGGTAAGCGTATCTGCTACGGAGTTCCAACCCTTGTTGGAGTTCACCCAAAGTAATGCTTTCAGTGGATCCTTCCCTTCATTCTTTATGGTCGCTTCAACAAACTCAGCAGTATTCCATGTATATTGTTCCGAAGTTACCGGAATACCAACCCAGGACCACCTGCCTGCTTTGGTTTTCGGGCTATCCGTAATTTTTAAAACCCTTTCACTGGTTACAATGTCAACATGAAGTCCTCGTGTATTGAGTAATTGTTCCTTACTGGTAATATGCTTTAATAAATCTTCGCTTTGGGATACACAGTTTAAAAAGCAAAAAACTGTTAGACAAAACCCAATCCACTTATTTATTGCTCTCAATCCAGGCATGTATTTTGTTCTCTAAAAGCTGTAATGGAATGCAACCGGTTTCTAATACCTGGTTATGAAATTCTTTGATATCAAAGGCTTCACCAAGCTCAGACTGTGCTGTTTCCCGTAACTCTATTAGTTTTAACTGACCGATTTTATAAGATAATGCCTGTCCGGGATTCGCCATATAGCGCTCTATCTCACTGATTATTTTGGCTTCAGATTCTGCCTCGTTTTCCAATGAATACTGAATGGCCTGCTTTCTGGTCCATCCTTTTGCATGCAAGCCCGTATCTACCACCAATCTGATCGCTCTATGGATCTCAGCACTTAACATACCGAAATATTGGTAGGGGTCTTTATAAAGCCCCAGCTCTTTTCCCATGGCCTCGGTATATAGCGCCCAACCTTCACCATAAGCACTATACCATAAGGTTTTTCTAAAATCGGGTAACTCTTCATTTTCCTGGGCAAGCGATATCTGAAAATGATGCCCCGGTATAGCTTCGTGTAAAAACAGATCCTCCTTATCAAAAATATTATAGGCTTCCACATCCGGAATGGGGGTATAAAAAATACCCGGTCGGGTCCCGTCCAAAGACCCTGAAGCATAATTGGCTGCTGCAGACTTCTCCCTGAAAGGCTCCGTTCTTCTAACTTCGAAAGGTGTTTTAGGCTGTTTCCCGAAAAGCTTGTTGATCTGAGGTTTCATGACCTCATGAATACTGTCATAGAAGGCTATAACCTGAGAACGTTCAGTAAACGGCATTAAGTCTTTGTTGGTTCTGACGTGGTCAAAAAATGCATTCAGATCGCCTTTAAATCCTACTTGCTGCTTGACAGCTTCCATTTCACCTCTAATACGGGCTACTTCCTTGAGTCCTAATTCATGAATGTCATCAGCTGACATAGACGTGGTGGTATATTTTTTTATTTGATGATTATAATAAGCATCTCCCAGAGGCGTTGCATTAATGCCACTGGATGTTCTTCCGGCAGGTAAATAGTCATGCTTTAAAAAGGCCACCATATCTTTATGAGCCGGTACAATTTTTTTCAATACCATGTCTGTATATGCTTCTCTTAATGCTTCCCGGTCTTCCTTTGTAAATGTTTCGGGCATTAGCTTAACAGGAGCAAAATACAGGTGTGTTTCCACGTCTTCACCAATCAAACTTTCAAACTGCGGGATCACTTTTACAATTAAAGGTTTTGGCAACACATAGCCGGTTTTCATACCTTCCCGCATGTTCTTTTTTGCAGCTTCCAACCAAATTAAATAGGCATCAACACGCTTTAACCAGTTTTTATAATCGCTTACCGTTTTAAATGGCTGGGAGGTGGTTCCGCTTGCCAATTGATTAAAATCTAAATTTTTAGACCACATCTGATCTATAGGCATCAGATCTTTTTTAAAGGTCAGAGCCTCAATATTAATATTACAGTCCCAGTTTAATACCGCCATGCTCATTTTTTCCGTGTCTGATAATGCCGAAGTGTCCAGTTTGGTAAGTGCCTCCTTGTACCTGGTATAATAAGCTTGCTTTTTAGCTTTATAAGCTTCGGACAAAAAATTTGGAAATTGATCATTATACCTGTGATCTCCTGCCTCAGTAGCTTTAGTGGGGTTCAAAACCAGCCTTTCTTCATTATAGGCCTCCAGCAATTCTGAAAACGCTTTGCTTGTTTCATTGGCAGCATCAGGATCATTTTTAACCGCTTGTTTACAGGAGCACAGTAAAACAAGGCCTATCAGGAACGCTCTTTTCATAATGTTATGATTTAAATGTCACTAAATATAAAAAGAAAACTATTACAAAACATGATTTAGCAAGTTTGGAAAAGTTAGTATCTTTTTTACCCAATACTTTTGTAGTATCAATACCTTAAAAATGAAAGTGAAACAAAACAACAAAGCGTTTTATCAGGAAAGACTTCATGTTATTATGGAATACATACACAATAATTTGGATCATCCTATTGACATAAAAACGCTGGCGGAGCTCTCTAACTTTTCACCTTTTCATTTTCATCGTATTAGCAGAGCGCTTTTAGGCGAACCCATTGGAGCATACATTTCCAGAACACGTATAGAAACTGCCGCAAAAATGATCCGGTATACCAGTTTAGACATGGAAAGTATTGCTTATAATGTTGGTTTTGAAACGCCATCATCACTTTCAAAAAAGTTTAAATCGCATTTTGGAATATCGCCTACAGCGTATCGAAAAAACAAAAGTTACACTTTAAAACCCGTTAGCCAGATGGAAACAACTTTAAACATTAAAAAACCAAAATTTATAGATTTAGAAGACAAACAATGTATGTATTACCGCATGCAGGGTGCCTATCAAACTTTAGATTATGCCGGTGCCTGGGAAAAACTTTGGGAACAAGTAAAGGAACAAAAGCTCTTTACAAAAGGTATTGAACTTATTGGAGTACCTCATGACGACCCTAAAGTCACTGAAGATGATAAAATACGCTACGATGCCTGTTTAGTAATTCACAAAGATGCCAAACCAATTGGTGATATAGGAGTTAAAACACTTAAAGGCGGTAAATTTGCCGTGTTCTTATATCAGGGGTCATACAAATATTTTGAACAGGTATACAACTATATGTTTAACGACTGGCTACTTAACAGCGAACACGAATTACGCGATGTACCTGTTAGAGAGCGCTATATAAGTCATCCGGATAGAGTGGCTGAAGATAAATTAAAAACCGAATTCTATATTCCGATAAAGTAACTCTTAAAATAGTATAAAGAAGTAACACTCCAAACTTCTTTATACTATTTACCATCTGAAAACTCAATAAAAAAGCATTAGCTAATTTGATTTTCCAAGGCCAAAAGATGCCTAATGGTATTTGTAGTATCTTTTAGTGGGAATATATGTATTGCGCAATTGTAAGGCGCTCTATTTTTGCGATAGTTTACAAGTGTTTCCTTGAATTCTTTACCTTCTTTAAGCTTTTTTCTAATGCGATCCAGACTTTTTTCTGAAGTAGCTTCTCCCTGCAAAAAATTCGGCTTTTTTCCTTTGGCATAATTAGCAGGATAACCGGTCATTTTGGTAAAGCCTTTGTTTACCCACTCTATTTTCTGGTTGGCATCCGTAAGTACCAGGGCTTCAAAATCATACTTAGTCAATATTGTATCCAAATCTAAGAGCCACTCAAATTTTCTTTTGTATCCGTTTAAAATTTCAATTTCAACCTGTTTATTGAAGTTTTTGGATTGATGAAATAAGTACATCCCATAAATATCCCAGCATAATAATGGTGCGCTTTGTATTTTGCTATTGAATTTCATTGCTTCTAATTTTTAATGTGCAGATAAAAAGAAGCAAGTACAAGCATGTGTGTATGTAATACACGAAAGGCATACTTAATCTTGACTTAGCTTTTTATCGCGAAAGCTTGTTTGTCATTCTTTTCAAGGCTAGTATCTGGCTTGTAATACAATTACTTACAGTTGCGCGACAGCTTGTGATTCTCACACAATTCCTATTTACTTAGCGTCATGCTAAACCTTAAAAGTATATGCCAAAGGTAGTATTATTATTTGTATTGACTCCGGTACATTCATAGAAAAGATTGTTTATAGTTTTCCTTTGACTGTCTTTATAATCTGTTTTCTCATAAATTATTTGGACTTTCATCAATTAAAATTTGTAGGTAAATTACAATCCGTTACATTTACTGAAGAAATACCTCCAGTTTATGAGAAACACTTTTATCGGCTTACTTGTTACTTTCTGTTTTTCTCTTCAAATACATTCCCAAGTAATCAAAGCCGCGGAACCTACCTGGATTAGCAAGGTCCAATATTCAAATTCAGAAATAGATATAAATGATGTAGAAGCCGGTACATATACCCTGCTTTTTGATAGTCAGGCAAATATTCCCATGCAAACTGTTTATCATCGTTTTGTAACCAAAATAACTGATAATGTTGGTATTCAAAATGCTTCAAATATTAATGTTAGCTATGACCCGACGTATCAAAAACTAAAATTTCATAAAATAAATATTATTAGGGGGGATGCCGTCATAAATAAGTTGAATGTATCTAACTTTCAGGTCATGAGACGTGAATTGAATGCTGAAAACCACCTTTATGATGGTTCCCTTTCTGCAGTCATGAATATTTCTGACGTTAGAACGGATGATGTTATTGATTATGCTTACTCCATTACCGGTTTTAACCCTATTCATAAGAACAAATTTTCACATAGCTTTTATTTGAGTGATTTTGAATCGGTTGGGAAAGTAAATGCTACTTTACTTTCTAAGAATGAATTTGACTATAAGTCTTTTAACACGTCTAAGGAACCGGCAATTTCAAAGGAAAACAATCTGTATAAATACCAATGGGTATCAACAAATACCAAAGCATTAGATTATGAAGACAATACGCCTTCCTGGAAGCTGCTTTATGAAACTATCATTGTTAGTGAATACAATTCCTGGAAAGAAGTTGTTGATTGGGGTCTTGATGTTTATCATATAAAGGACAATATTGATGCTGAACTGCAAGCCAAAATTGATGACATTGATTCGGCTAATAAAGACATTGGAGATAAAATAAAAGCTACTTTAAATTTTGTTCAAAACGACATTAGGTATTTAGGCCTGGAATCCGGTATTGGGGCTTACAAACCGTTTTCGCCAAACCAGGTTTTTAAACAGCGCTTTGGAGATTGTAAAGACAAAAGCCTGTTGATGACAACCATGCTTAAAAAAATGGGCATAGAAGCGTATCCGATGCTTGTAAACACCTCTTTAAAACATACCATAAAAGAATTTTTACCGTCGCCTAAGTTCTTTGATCACTGTGTGGTAAAAGTTATTAAAGATAAAGTGGGGTATTATTATGATCCAACCATATCAAATCAGGGAGGCGATTATGATAGTACGCATTTTCCGGACTATGGTTTCGGATTAGTCATTAAAAAGGATAATGAAGGTTTTGACGAAATTAAAACAGCTTCGGAAAACAAAATTGAAATTCAGGAGGAATATACTATTATGGAAGTTGGTAAAGGTGCCAATTTAAAAGTGACCACAACGTATTACGAATCTGAGGCGGACAATATGCGTAATTATTTCAAAAACAATAGTATTGGCTCCATTAAGAAGGAGTACGAACGGTTTTATTCAAATTACTATTATAATGTATCCTCCGTAAATCCTCCAAAGTTTGAAGACAACACCTACGGAAACGTCTTTAAGGTATATGAAGAATATCTGTTGGATAGTATATGGCAGCCTATGCCGGAAAAAGAAAACCACATTGCAGTGAATTTTATTCCAAGTAGTCTTATAGGTACTTTATATGTTCCCACTAAGGATCAAAGAGAAGCCGAAGTATCTATGATCTACCCAATAATAAGAGAGCATAAAATCAATATTAGCCTCCCTATGGACTGGGGCATTGAAAATGATAAGTTATTTGTGAACTCAGACGGTTTCTACTATGAATGGAAAGTAGGGTATGATAAAGCTAAAAAAGAGATTGACCTTTATTATTACCTGGAAACTCAAAAAGACCACATAACTAAAGATGAATATAAACAATACATTCAGGATATAAAAAAAGTAGATCAAACTACTGGGTACTATATCTTTATTCCTGAAAATTATGCCGCTCTTAGCCTTTCAAGTAAAAACGGGGATGTTATTTTTAACGGCATCATTGCAATTGTGAAAATCCTGCTGATTATCGGTGTTATAATTGTTATCACCCTATTTGTATTCTGGTATGTAAACAAGAGAAAGGCCCACTAAGATGATCTTATTTCTAAGTTGGTAAAAACTTCTTTTAATCAAAGAAACACGTAATTTAACAATTATATAAGGTTTGTAGTACAATTTTTACTTAAACTTGCTGCGTTAACTAAAATCCTATACCTTATGAAAGTCCTAGTAACAGTTTTAATCTTATCATTTACAGGTTTATGTCAGGCACAATTTATTTCTAATGACGGTGAGTATCATTTTGCTGCAGGCGCAGTTATTTCAGCCGGTACTTATGCCATAGTTTATGCCACAACCAAAGATAAAAAGAAAGCTTTCTGGTATGGTTTAGGCGCTTCAACTCTGGCAGGTATTACTAAAGAAGTTATTGATAGCGGTAAGGAACTTAATAGATTTGATGCGGGGGATATGGCGGCTACTTCGTTAGGAGGTTTAACAGCAAGTGTTACATTAAGCTTATTTGTTGGAAAGAAAAAAGCAAAAAAACGTCAGAAGGCCATGCTAAATTATTAGTTTTTTTACAATATCCTTAGTAGGTAAAATGGCTTTGGTATGTTCTATACTGGGGCCGGCTACCCAAACGGTTTTATAGGTAGCTTTGGTAGCAGCGTTTTTCGTGGCGTTCATGCCTATTGAAAAACGAATCATTTTAACCCATTTTTTCAATTTTCGGTTTTTGTTAAGCAGGTTTTCTATCCACGTAGCTTTGGTACCAATTTTTTGAACATATGGTGTGTTTATCACCGTGCATGGTGTCCCGGAAATACGCTCAGTCATTACAATATCATCGGCTCCATAATCCACGCAGGCCTGCTTGTATTCATCCGTAACATTGGCTTCAACAGATGCAATAAACGGACTGCCCACAGAAACTCCGGCTGCACCATACCTAAGCATGGTATCTACATCTGCCTTGCAACCTACACCTCCGGCTGAGATAATGGGAATTTGACAATTAGCTACCAATTGGGTTATTAAATCTTTAGGAGACATGGCACCCCTATGTCCTCCAGCCTCATTATTAACTGCAATAACGGCATCGGCTCCCAGCCCTTCTACTTTCTTCGCAAATTTTAGATCTACTACATCACAAAACACCTTTATTCCGACTTTATGTGCCTGCTTAATGGTTTCTTCAGGACTTCCCAACGACGTTATTATAAAATCACAACCTTCTTCGCATAAAACCTCCAGTTGCCCTTTGTATTTAATATTCGACTTATTGACTATTAAATTAAACCCAAACGAACCCCCTTCAACTTTTTCCCTTTTAAGTGCCCTGGCAGCTAAACGCAGTTCATCCAGTGTTCTGTAATTCAATGCCGGAATACAACCGGCTATACCGCTTTTCATTGCTTCTGTGACCATGTCTACATTGGATACCAAAAACATGGGGGCCTGAATAATGGGATGCTTAATGCTTAATAATTCGGTAAGTTTTTCAGCCATCTGAACGATTAATTTTCACAAATATAAAAATATTATGCACGCATAACAACTAATAATCAATCAGTTACAAAATTCAGTCGCTAAAATTGAGTTAAATATCTGGTTTTATGACGTTTATCATTGTTTTATTATGCATGCATAATTAATTTTGAATTCATTAATTTTTAAACCTTTTCAATCATGAAAAACATATTGTTAACCTTACTTGCTCTTATAATTGTTTCTCAATTACAAGCTCAAACTATTGAACTGCCAAACACAGTAATCTCTGTAAATTATAAATATTTAAATGCTACGGATTCTGATGATGCCCCGGTTCGCGTCAAGCAGTTGGAAGAAGCCGTTTCAAATTATGATAATGCTGAATTATCAGAACTCTACGATGATGAGTATGATACCTACAAAGTGTCATTCTTTATCCCGGAAGGGAAAATTGTAGCCGCCATTGATAAAAACGGTAAAATTATCAGAACCATAGAAAAATATAACAATGTCAGATTGCCATTAGCCGTTATGCAGGCCATATCCAATCGTTATCCAAATTGGGCTATTGTTGAAGATGTTTATTTTATAAAATATCATTGTGAAGCAGATGACCTAAAAAAGGAATATAAAGTCAAAATTAAAAATGACAATAAAATAGTCACCGTTAGAACTAACGAAAAGGGAGACTTTATTTAATCTTTAAAACGATAATAGGCACATTTTAAATAAGCGCCTTCCGGAAATGTTACCAGATGGTCTATATCATGATGGGTGTTTAAAATATTTTTAAACACCCTTTTTTGTCTTCGTAATGTTTGAAGGTTTATATCAAAAAAAGATCGTGCCAGCACCCGGGAAGAACAGGATGCCAAAACTAAAAGGCCATTTTTTGCCGTGAGTTTTTCCCCCAGTTCAGCCAATTGTGCATATTTCTTTTTGGCCAACTCAACTTCCGACTGTTGTTTGGCGAAACTTGGCGGGTCTATTACAACTACATCAAAGGTTTTATTCTTACTTATCAGTTTTTTAAGTACTTCAAAAGCATCCCCGGCCATGGTTATATGCTTGCCTGAATATGCGTTCAACTTGCCATTTTCATAAGCCATTTCAAGGGCTTGCTTACTTATATCCAAGCTTGTAACTTCTTTGGCGCCATTATATAATGCATGCACTGAAAAACCTCCTGCATATGAGAATACATCTAAAACGGTTTTATTTTTACTGAATGCTCCAACCTGTTTTCGGTTATGCCTGTGATCTAAAAAATAACCGGTTTTGTGCCCTTTTATGACATTAGCCGAAAATTTTACATGGTGCTCTACAAATTCAACGACTTCATCTTTTAAATTCCCATAAACAACCGTTCCATCCACTAATTGGTGATTCTCGGACTGTTGCAAACTCCTGCTTAAACGCATTACAATGGTTTCCGCCTTTGAAATTTTTAAAAGGCTTTCTAAAATGGTTTCCAAATACGGGAGCCATATCTCCGAATACAATTTTACTACCAAAACAGTAGCATAGACATCCGCTATAAGCCCCGGAAACCCGTCATTTTCACCAAAAAGTAACCTGTAGCTATTGGTATTTGTTTTAAGTAACTCAAACCGTTTTTCAAAAGCTGCTTCAATCTTGTTTAAAAAGAACGTTTCGTTAATTTCCGATGCAGAAAAATGAATCATTTTGATCCTGATAGGAGAATCGGCATCATATAAGCCCAGGCCAATGACTTTATTTTTGCGTTTACTAAAAATGATGGCTAAATCCCCAGTATTGGCATCATTATTAATCTTTACAATACTATTTGAAAATACCCAGGGATGTTTCTTTAAAACGGACTGCTCGCCCTTTACACTAAGTTTTACTGCTAAGCGTTTTGGTTTGTACGTGTTTTTAAATTGATCTGAAAACACAATTAGTTATTCAACAATTCTAAAGTCTCTTTACGTTGAATTTTCCCTGAACCAGTTTCAACGAACGCTTTGACCGTGTAAACTGCTTTAGGTTTTTCGTATTTATCCAGATTATCAAAAGCTGAATTATCCAATGGGTCAGAATCGCCCTCAAGAACGAGAACAACCTTGTCACCCAGGGTCTCATCAGGTTCGGAAGCAATAAAAAAGCGTCGGTCTATAGTACTTCTGAGCTTTTTCTCTATCTGTTCCGGAAATACCTTGACCCCTCCTGAATTGATCATATTATCAAATCTGCCTAACCATTGAAATTCGGTTTTGGAATACAGTTTAACAATATCATTGGTTACCACCTTTTCATTAGCCAGATATGGAGCATCTATGACCAAACAAGCCCTTTCATCCTGAGATATTTCAATATTTGGAAGTATTTTAAAATAAAGGTCATGCGGCCTTCCAATATTATTAAGCTTTTTTAAAGCAATATGGGTGACCGTTTCAGTCATCCCGTAAGTAGCATACACCTTACAAGGGCTTTTTTCTATTTGTTTTAAAAGTGCTCCTGAAACGGCTGCCCCGCCGACAATAATAGTTTTAATATTGCTGCAATCTTCAATAGCATTTTTAAGCTGCATAGGGACCATAGCACAAAAATCGTATGCTTTATTGGTATTAAAAACCGGTTTGGAAGCAGGTTCTATTAAATCTATTTCCAGCCCAAGCATGATAGCTCTAACAAGCATCATTCTGCCCGCAATGTAAGTTGTTGGCAAACAATGTAACGCTTTATCGCCAGGCTTTAAATGGAAAAAATCTCCGGTTGCTATGGCAGAATTTACCATAGACTGTTTTTTTACCTTTATAAGTTTAGCGGTTCCTGTAGAACCTGAGGTCTTAACCGTAATGGTGTCGTGTTGATCTAACCAATCCAACAGAAAACTCCCAATATCCCGTTGGTAAGGTTCGCCTTCCTTAACGTAGCTGTAAGCTACTTCCATAAGGTCTTCGTATGAATAATAAATACCGTTTAGTTTAAACCTATTGTGGACTTTATTGTAACTAGGATTCATTGCCAATATCTTCTAAAATTTTATAATCTTCTTTTGGTGGAGGCACAACAGCTCCGAATAATTTATCTTTCCAATGGGTCCATTTATACTTTCTGGAGAGAATAAAAAGCAGTATGGGAAATACAACAAACACCGGAACAAATATTTCCATAAAACCTATTTTTTCAGGGTCTGACATATCTTTTAAAACCGAATGCGTCTGAAAGGCGGTCCAATCGGCCGTTACTAAAAGTGCTGTAAACAAATTATTCGCCGCGTGAAACCCAAGTGCCAGTTCTATACCTTCATCCATTAACGTCATAATACCTAAAAACAAGCCGGTTCCAATATAATAGACCATAACAACGTATCCCAGTTGCTTGACTTCCGGATTGGCAATGTGTAATAAACCAAACACTGCAGATGTAACGATTAGTGGCACCCACTTGTTTCTAACTATGACGCCAATACCTTGCATTAAATAACCTCTAAATAAATATTCCTCAAAGCTGGTCTGTAACGGCACCATGATTATAGCTATTACACACAGAATCAGAAACGGTACCAAATTAAAGTTAAGCTCATAATCTTCCGGCGATATATAATACTCAACTACTATAAAGCCACTGGACACCACGCCCCAAAGAATAAATACAAACCAAAAACGTTTCCAGTCTATCCGTTTTCTGGCTGTGGTTAAATGCGTTAGGGGTTGTTTGTGTAAATATTTAGAAACTAACAAGACAGCTACTAATCCAACGGCAAACGACAATAACATTAAAAATAAACTCAAATTGGGTTCTAAAATCGATAACATTTTAGTTTCGTCTAAGCCGGTCATACCCTCTCCACTACTTACTGCCTTTGCTATAACCGCTACAGTAAACGGAATTTGCCCGATAATAACAGCTATAACTACAATTACAGTACCCACTAAATACCGCCACCAATCGTGTAATACATTAAATGCCTGAGCTATATACATTCTAAAAGTTTTAAGTTAAAAGTTCTAAATTCCAAACCTGCTTTTTATTGTACCGCAATGTACCATTTTTTACTTGTAATGGACTATCAAAATTGTTAGTAAATAAACTACCGGTTCCCAATCCCTGAGGCAAACCGCTCTGTTTCATATACGTGTATTGCGCTATGGCATTGAGTCCGATATTACTTTCTAAAGCACTGGTAATCCACCAACCTGCCTGATTTTGTTCAGCTATTTCTATCCATTCGTCACTACCTCCAAAACCGCCTACCAAACTGGGTTTTAATATAATAAATTGCGGATTTATGGTTTGTATCAATTCACGTTTTTTTGTTACAGAAAAAACACCTATTAATTCTTCATCCAAAGCAATTGGTAAGGGGGTGACTTCACAAAGTTCAGCCATGTCTTCTATTTGTCCTTGTTTTATAGGTTGTTCTATGGAATGTAAATCGAAATCAGCCAGTATTTTTAGTTTCTCCAACGCTTCAGAGGGATCAAAAGCACCATTGGCATCCACCCGCAATTCTATGTCTTTTGAAGTGAACGATGCCCGGATGGATCTTAAAAGATTACACTCTGCCTGAAAATCAATAGCACCAATTTTCATCTTAATGCAACTGAAACCGGCAGCAATTTTGTCTTCAATCTGTTGTTTCATAAAAGCTTCTGAGCCCATCCAGATCAATCCGTTAATGGGAATAGAAGCCTTACTTTGCGTAAATTTAGATGGAAACAGTTCAAAACTGTCCTGAGCATTTAAAGACCGGAACGCAATTTCCAATCCCAACTGAATACTTGGCCATTCTACAAGCTCAGGGACCAAAATATCCAAACCAAGGTTTATATTTTCGCAAGCCCATTTAAGTTTTTTTTCATAATTGGGCCTGTCATCAGTAGATAGCCCTCTGAAAAGTCCGCATTCACCGATACCTTGTTTACCATCTGAATTTAATATAATAAACCAGGTTTCCTTGGTTTTCAGAATACCCCTGGAGGTACCACTGGCCTGCTTGAAATTAAGAATGTATTTTTTATAGGATGCTTTTATCATTTACAGCTCAATAAAGGCTCCTATATCAAGAAGCATCAGATCTTTGCCTTTTTCAAAGAATTTTCTTTTTGCTGCATCATGGTCAATTTCAATATAACCAAAAGTATCATAATGATATCCTAATATTTTATCACACTCAATAAAGTCACTCGCTATAATGGCGTCCTCAATACCCATAGTAAAGTTATCGCCTATGGGTAAAATGGCTAAGTCCAACTTGGTTTGCATTGGGATTAACTTCATATCAAAAGTCAATGCCGTATCTCCTGCTATATAGATATTCTTATGTTCGCCTTCTATTACAAAACCACCTGGTTGTCCGCCGTAACTTCCATCCGGGAAAGAAGAGGTGTGAATGGCGTTTACATATTTCACGGTGCCAAAATCGAAATCCCATTGCCCCCCATGATTCATGGGATGGCCTTCTATGCCAAGATTATTATAATGCGTGACAATCTCGTAATTAGAGATTATTTTAGAACCATTGTGTTTTGCAATAGCTTCCACATCTAAAATATGGTCCTGATGTGCATGGGTAACAAGAATATAATCGGCTTTAAGTGCTTCAATATTGATATTTGAAGCTTTAGAGTTTCCAGTTATAAAAGGGTCTACAAGTATGTCAATTCCCTGTACATGAATGGCTAAACTTGCGTGACCTAAGAATGTGATTTTCATTGTATTCAAAGTTTAAATTTGATACAGAAAATTACAAAAAAAATCTACAATAAATGTCCTATTCCCATAAGAATTGCCAACAATACCGTTGTTAATGCCAACTTTTTTAATTCGGGGTCCAGTAGCTTAGGGTCTGTGGTTTTATCCACCTTAACCAAATGTAGTATTAATGGAATATAAGCTACCATAAAAATCAGGTTGTAAAGCGATGTATAATATAATATTCCAAACAATCCTGATAAAACAATAGCTAAAATAATTAAAGCAAAATGATATCGTTGTACCCCTTTTTGTCCCAATTTAACTGCCAAAGTCATTTTGTTGGATTTTTCATCGGAAACTTTATCGCGCATGTTGTTCAAATTAAGCACGGCGGCACTTAACAAACCAATGGTGCATGCCGGCAGAAAAGTAACATGGTCTATGGTTTTGACATACAAAACATAACAACCGCAAACACTCACCAAACCAAAAAATACGAAGACAAAAACATCCCCTAATCCTTTATACCCGTAAGCATTGCCTCCAACCGTATAGCGAATGGCTGCCACAATACTTATGATACCCAGTACAAAGAAAATCAAGGTAAGTAAAAAGTGATGTACACCAAAAGCAGTAAATATCAATGTAAGCGCTAAAGCAATAGAGATCAACACATTTAATTTGATGGCATTGAACATGTCTTCCGGAGAGATCTTCCCGGTTTGAATAGCTCGTTCCGGACCAATCCTATCATTATTATCTGTTCCTTTAATACCATCGCCATAGTCATTTGCCAGGTTTGACAGTATCTGCAAACTTAAGGTGGTTAAAATAGCCAGGACAAAAATTTTCCAATTAAAACAGCCGTTATATTCGGCTAAACAAGAAGCAATAATAATCCCTGAAACTGATAAAGGCAATGTGCGCAAGCGCATGGTTGAAATCCAAACTGAAATATGCCTCATATTATGGAATCCATTTTTTTTCAAAGTTAGGAGGTCTTTTTTCTAAAAACGCATTGCGTCCCTCTTTGGCTTCCTCTGTCATATAAGCCAACCTGGTAGCTTCTCCTGCAAATACCTGTTGCCCTACCATACCGTCGTCTGTTAAATTCATGGCGAATTTAAGCATCTTGATAGAAGTAGGTGATTTTGCCAATATCTCCTGAGCCCACTGGTAAGCAGTGTCTTCTAACTCTTCATGAGGCACAACCTTGTTGACCATTCCCATTTCAAAAGCTTCCTGTGCTGAATAGTTTCTCCCTAGAAAGAATATTTCCCGCGCCTTTTTCTGTCCGACCATTTTGGCCAGATAAGCTGATCCATACCCGCCGTCAAAACTGGTTACGTCGGCATCTGTTTGTTTAAAAATAGCATGCTCTTTACTTGCAAGTGTCAGATCGCAAACTACATGCAGACTATGACCGCCACCAACTGCCCAACCCGGAACCACAGCGATTACTGCCTTCGGCATAAACCGGATCAACCTTTGTACTTCTAAAATGTTTAAACGGTGATACCCATCTTCCCCAACATAACCCTGATGCCCTCTGGCTTTTTGATCCCCTCCACTACAGAAAGCATACACCCCGTCTTTGGTTGAAGGCCCTTCGGCAGAAAGCAATACAACACCAATATTTACATCTTCATTAGCATCATAAAAAGCATCGTAAAGCTCGCTGGTTGTTTTCGGCCTGAAAGCATTCCTAACATTGGGGCGATTAAACGCAATGCGGGCCACCCCATTGCATTTTTTATAGGTAATATCTTCATAGGCTTTGGCAGTTACCCAATTAGCTTTTTCCATCCTGTTAGTTTTGTTGGTCAAAAATAAATTTATTTAAACAAATAGTTCACTATTAGCTAAATAATTTTTATATCAAAATATTAACAGCATGTTTGGAATATTAAGCCAACATTAAATAACGATCAAAAAATGAAAATAAGTAGCAAACACTTTGCTTTGTAGTATTTTTTTTAATATTTTCGCTTTTGATTTACATAAAATCGGAATAATTTGCATTTTAGCGATTTAAAATGTATTTTGCCGATAACATAACCCCAACCCTTATGTTATTAACAATAGTACTTTTTGTTTCAGCACTAGTTGTAATTAATTTATTGTTGCTAAAATTTAGTGTTAACAAAACTAACAAGCCTTCAAAGGTTAACAAAAAACCAATTGTACTTAATCCGGATATTTCAGTAACTACCGGTTCTGAAGAAAAATTGGCCCCAACAGGAAGTTAATTTTTAAGGCTTACATTAAAATCACCACTGAATTGGAGGAATCCCTAAGCCTCCCAGAATAGTATTCGCTCTACTAAAATGCCTGTTCCCAAACCAGTATCCCCTGTTGGCACTTAACGGTGAAGGATGTCCGGAAGTTAAAATATGATGCTTCGTTCCGTCAATCAATCTTATTTTCTGTTTGGCAAAACCGCCCCAAAGCATGAATATAATATCAGATTTATGTTCACTAATGGTCCTTATAACAGCATCAGTAAAGGTTTCCCAACCTTTTTTTTGATGGCTCCCCGCCTGATGCGCTCTTACCGTAAGTGTTGCATTTAAAAGCATAACACCCTGCTCAGACCAACGTAATAAATCGCCACTTTCAGGGTAAGGATTTTTTAAGTCCTGCTCAATTTCCTTAAAAATATTTATTAATGATGGCGGATGTTCTATACCGGCATTCACCGAAAAACACAAACCATTGGCTTGTCCATAACCGTGATAAGGGTCCTGACCAATGATTACTACTTTAACATCATTAAAATGACAGTGATTAAAGGCGTTAAATATCTTTTTCCCCGGTGGGAAACACGTGTGATTTTTATATTCAAACTTTACAAAATCAACTAAATCTTTAAAATACGGCTTGTTAAACTCCGGTTCTAAATAAGGTTTCCAACTTGGGTGAATCTCTACATTCATAATATTAATATCTAATATCAAACTAAAATAATATTATCTTCGGTGGAAATAAAAATTTTTTAGATTGAAACGTGTGAAAAAATTAAAGTTTCCTACTGCACAAACCATTTTACTTAGTATTGCCGCTTTAACAGCTGTTCTTACCTGGTTGGTTCCGTCAGGTAAATTTGATACCTTAACCTATAATAAAGCCGAAGATCATTTTGTCAGAACCAGTTTGGACCAAACCAAAACTTTAGAAGCCTCCCAGGAAACTTTAAATACACTCGAAATTAAAATTCCTTTGGAAAAATTCACCAATGGTGATATTTGGAAACCCATTAGTATACCCAATACCTATAAAAAGGTAGCAGCAACGCCGCAAGGCCTTATAGCCTTTATTAAGTCACCTATAAAAGGTATTATTAAAGCTTCTGATATTATTTTCCTGGTGCTATTTATTGGAGGCCTTATAGGCATCATGAACCATACCGGGGCCTTTGATGCCGGTATCTCATGGCTTGCAGCCACCTTAAGGGGCCATGAATATATTTTAATTATTCTGGTTACAATGCTTATTGCTGTTGGCGGAACAACGTTCGGACTTGCTGAAGAAACCATTGCCTTCTACCCTATTTTGATCCCGATTTTCTTAGCTGCCAAATATGATGCTATGGTGGCTCTGGCCTGTATTTATATAGGCTCCTCGATTGGTACCATGTGTTCTACGGTAAATCCGTTCAGCGCCATTATCGCTTCTGATGCTGCAGGCATTAACTGGACAACCGGTTTAACCGCGAGAATTGTTATGTGGGCCATTGGATTGGCTACTTGTATCCTATATATTTTAAGATATGCAAAACGCGTAAAAAACGACCCGACAAGATCTGTGATCTATGACCAAAAGGAAGCCATAGAATCTTTATTTAAAAATAACATTAGCGCATCTAAAAAGCTCACCTCTCAATTAATAGCTATATTAGTTGTATTCGCCTTGTGCTTTATAGTGATGGTGGCCGGTGTATCTCTTTTAGGCTGGTGGTTTGAAGAAATGATAGCTGTCTTTTTCGTTGGTGCTATTTTGATTGGAATCATCGGACAAATTAAAGAATATACTTTTGTTGAAACCTTTGTAAAAGGTGCCGGTGACTTATTAGGAGTAGCTATTATTATTGGAATTGCAAGAGGGGTTTCAGTACTCATGGACGACGGCCAAATAAGTGACACCATGTTATATTATGCCAGTACCGCTACAAACGATATGAATAAAGGCCTGTTCATTAATGCCATGCTATACATTTACGGGGGGTTATCGTTTTTTATTCCATCGTCCTCAGGCATGGCCGTTTTAACCATGCCAATAATGTCACCCCTGGCCGATGGTGTTGGCATTGGCAGAGAGTTGATTGTAAATGCCTATCAATACGGCATGGGCTTATTTGCTTTTATTAACCCAACCGGATTGATCTTAGCATCATTGGCTATCGTAAAAGTGGGTTATGACAAATGGTTGAAGTTTGTTATGCCTTTGGTCATTATCCTGGTCATTTTCACCATGCTGGTATTAACAGTTTCCGTTTATTTGTAGCTAACTAGTTTAGAATATTTGAAAGCAATTCTTTTAACAGGTCTCCTTGCGGAACGGCATTGGCACCAACGCCTTTACTCTTCACGTCAAACCTGCGCAACGTAGCAACCACCGCACTTACTTTTCGCATGGGATAATTTTTTGCTGCGGTGATATACTCATTCACAAAGTATGGGTTTACTCTTAGAGCCGACGCCACATTTCTGGGGGATTTATCGTTTAATCCGTGAAAATGAAGTAACTGTGAAAAGAAGTTAAACAACAATGACACCGTAACTACCATAGGATTGTCCTTTGGATTTTCAGCAAAGTAATTGACTATTCTGTAGGCCTTAACTGCGTTCTTTTCTCCAATGGCTTTGCGTAATTCAAAATTGTTAAAGTCTTTACTGATACCAATGTTTTCTTCAATATGCTCCGGCGAAATTTGAGTGCCTTTGGATAAGATAATTTGAAGTTTTTCCAGCTCATTATTAATCTTACTCAGATCGGTTCCCAAAAACTCTACAAGCATTTGGGCAGCTTTAGGTGAAATGGTATAGCCTTTGGGTGATAAAACCCGGCGTATCCAGTCAGCTACCTGGTTTTCGTATAGTTTTTTGCTTTCATAAACAACACCGGTTTTCTTAAGGATTTTATACAGGGCCTTTCGTTTGTCAATTTTCTTGTACTTATAATTAACCACTAAAACCGTTGTGGGTTGCGGATTTTCTGCGTAGGCAGCCAACTTCTCTATGGTACGCGATAAATCCTGGGCTTCTTTTACAATAACCACCTGATGTTCTGCCATCATCGGAAATCGTTTGGCGTTTCCAACTATATCTTCAACAGACACATCGCGCCCATACAAAACCATTTGGTTAAACCCCCGTTCTTCTTCTGCCAGCACATTATCTTCAATAAAATCCGAGATCTTATCGATATAGTATGGTTCTTCGCCCATTAAAAAATAAATGGGTTTCAGGTTTTTATTTTTGATATCGGTTACTAATTGTTTGACTTCGTCCAAAGGCTCAATATTTTATTGGTGTTGTCAGTTCGAGTTATGTTCTTTAAAAGAACGAAGTATCCGGAACTTCCCGATAATATTTTCTTTCGAAAATCACTCGAAGTGACATTATAATTCTAAATTTGTGTGGTGCAAAAACTAAATTTCCCTACATATTCGTTTCGATTCAAAAATAACGAAAATAAAGTTTCTATTTTCGATGGCATCCGTAAAAAGTTCGTGGTTCTCCAACCTGAAGAGTGGGTGCGTCAGCATTGTGTTCAGTACCTGATTCATGAAAAAAAATATCCTAACTCGTTGATCAATGTTGAGAAAGAACTGACCGTTAATGACTTAAAAAAACGCTATGATATTGTTATTTTTAATACCGATGGCAGCATTCATTTAATTGTTGAATGCAAAGCTCCAAAAGTTGCTATCAATCAAACCACATTTGATCAAATTGCACGATATAACCTGGTTTTAAATGCCAGCTATTTAATGGTAACTAACGGATTAAATCATTATTATTGCCAAATGGATTTTGAAAATGAGCGTTATAATTTTTTAAAAGATATTCCTGAGTACTCTAAATGAACATAGCCGTAGTCATATTAAACTGGAATGGTAAAAACTTGTTAGCACAGTTTTTACCTTCGGTTATAGCACACTCTAAGGAAGCTACTGTTTATGTTGCCGATAATGCTTCCACTGACGATTCAGTAGCTTTTGTTAAATCAAACTATCCCTCGGTCCGGATCATTCAAAATAAAGAAAACGGCGGTTATGCCAAAGGTTACAATGATGCTTTAAAAGATTTAAACGAAGATGTTTTTTGTTTGCTCAACAGTGATATTGAGGTTACTGAAAACTGGTTAGCTCCTGTCATTGAAATTTTTAAGGCAGAACCAAACACCGCTATTATTCAGCCAAAATTATTAGACTTCAAACGAAAGGACTATTTTGAATACGCCGGGGCCGCAGGTGGGTTTATTGATAAATATGGCTATCCCTATTGCCGTGGCAGAATTTTTAACACCCTGGAAAAGGACACCGGACAATACAATAATAACGCCGCTATTTTTTGGGCATCCGGAGCTTGTCTATTTATAAGAAACCGGGTATTCCATGAACTTAACGGATTTGACGAAACCTTTTTTGCTCACATGGAAGAAATAGACCTTTGCTGGCGTGCTAAAAACTCAGGTTACTTTGTTAAGTATACCGGTACTTCAAAAGTGTATCATGTGGGTGGTGCCACCTTAAAAAACACGAACCCCAAAAAGACATTTCTCAATTTCAGAAATAGTTTATTCGCCTTAACTAAAAATGCCAAAGGGGCTTTGTTTCCACTCGTTTTTATTCGACTCATTTTAGATGGTATTGCCGGTATAAAGTTTTTGTTAGAATTCAAGCCCAGGCACACATTTGCCGTCATAAAGGCACATTTCAGTTTCTACAATAATTTAAGACTATTATTAAAAAAGCGAAAATCTGTAGAAAACAGGATAAAATATTATCAAAGAACATCCATTGTGATTGATTATTTCGTAAATAACAAGACCAATTACCACAGTTTATAAATACTTAGCAAAAGTTTTGTTAACATTAGTAAATTAAGTGGTTTTTTGCATATTTTTGCACAATCAACTAAATAAATTAATCCGTAATTTTCTTATAATCCATTATGAAAAAACTTTTATTATTCAGCTTATCATCATTATTAGTGTTAAGCTCATGTGTTTCTAAAAAAGAATTCACCGCGCTACAGGAAAAACAAAAAGAAACTCAAGATTTATTAAATTCTGCAACCGTTAAATTAAACTCTTGTTTAGAAGAAAAGGCCTCGGCAACAGCTAAAGCAGAAGTTCTGGAAGGTCAGGTAGACGGCTTAAAAAAGCAAATTGACAATTTACAAATCATATCTTCTAAAAGTGCAAGCAGTATAGAAAAAACGCTTGAAAGCCTTCAGGAGAAAGATCTTAAAATTACGCGTTTACAGGATGCCATTACCAAAAAAGACAGTGTTACTTTAGCTTTGGTAACCAGCTTAAAACGTGAGGTTGGAATTAACGACCCGGATATTGAGGTTAGTGTAGAAAAAGGTGTTGTATTTATTTCTATTGCAGATAAATTATTGTTTAAAAGCGGTAGTTATAATGTAACGTCTCAAGCTAAGGACGTACTTGCCAAAGTAGCTAAAGTTATAAACAGCAAGCCGGATTTTGAAGCTATGATCGAAGGTCATACTGATAATGTGTCTTACAGAAAAGAGCCTTTATTGGATAACTGGGATTTAAGTGTTAAGCGTTCTACATCTATCATCAGAGTGCTACAGGAATTAGGTGTGAACCCTAAACAACTTATTGCTGCCGGTCGTGCAGAATTTGTACCTTTAGTAGATAACGATACTGCCGAAAACAGAGCTAAGAACAGACGTACACGTGTTGTTGTATTACCAAAAATCGATCAGTTCTATGACATGATTGAAAAAGAAATGAAAAACCTTTCTGCCGCTGGTAACTAATCAGCACTTCAAATAAAAAAATAAAAAAGCTCAACCTAAGGTTGAGCTTTTTTATCTTCAAGTCGCTATCAATCAATTTCTGACTATAACAAAATTATATAGCAGATATAATAAATTCACTTCTTCTATTCTTCTGATGTTCGGCGTCTGAACATTTTGTGTTATTATCACAATTATTCAATAGTTGCGTTTCGCCATAGCCTTTTCCGCTAAGCCTATCTTCATTAATACCTCTGCTAACCAAATAATCTATGGTTGCTTTCGCCCTTTTGTCAGAAAGAAGTAGGTTATACGCATCATCGGCTCTACTATCGGTATATGAACGCACATCTACTTGTAAATTGGCGTGTTGCTGCATGGCCGCAACGACCTTTTCCAATTCCACCCTGGCATCATCCCTGATCACAGCACTATCAAAATCAAAATATATGTGCTGGATGTTTAGCATTTTAGCCAAATCTGCATTCTCACTTAATTCAAACACGTTACGCGTCAACTGAAAATCCGCCTGATAACTATCCTGTCCTTTGCCAATAAATTTATCTGTTGTATCATACCCTTTTTTACTTATCCTAACAGTATGGGGTTCAAACTTGTTGATAATGGCCATATACCGTCCGTTTTCGTCGCTTTTTATTGTTTCGGACAAGCCGGTATCTTTATTTATTATCTCTATGGTAGCGTTCGCTATAGGGTCTGCTGATTCTTCATTAGTAATTTTACCACTTAAAGAGGCCTCTAACAGTTGACTTATCGGCTTTGTTTCCTTAAAGCTAAAAATATTGTCTATCTGGTCTCTGTTGGAACTAAAAAAACCTGTTTTATCTTCTGTATTGATAGAAAAAGCAAAATCATCTGCCGGCCCATTGACCGGTCCTCCCACATTAAGTAATTGCATGCCCTGTTTTTTCAGATCCATATAAAAGACATCATAGCCTCCAAGACCAAAGTGCCCATCCGAAGAAAAATAAAGCTCATAGCCATTTGTAATAAACGGAAAAGATTCCCTTCCCCTGGTATTTATTTCCGGCCCTAAATTTATGGGTTTCCCCAAAGATCCATTTTCATTTATGGCAACCGAAAAAATATCGGTTTGTCCAATAGAAGCAGGCATGTCGGATGCAAAGTACAATACTTTATCATCCGGGCTTAAAGCAGGATGCGCATTGGAATAATTGTCTCCATTAATAGACAAATCTTCTATATTAGTCCATTCACCGTCTACCTTGGTGGCCCTGTAAATCTTTAGTTGAACCTTTTCTTTTTTACTTTTCTTGATTCTAGGGGTATTGTTCGTCCTGGTAAAGTATAATGTCTTACCATCACTTGTAATGGCCGCGGAAGACTCATGAAATTTGGTGTTTACGTCTCCCTCAACCGGTTCAACCTCACCGTACGTTTTTCCCTCTCTATTATAGGCAACGCTATAAATATCTAAAAAAGGCTCCTTATTCCAGGCGTCAATTGCAGGCCTGTGCTTTAGGTTTCGGGTTGAAGCGAAATAAAATGTATCCTCATATAGGAACCCTCCATAATCCGTACCTTCAGAATTTAATGGTAAAGGTTCAATGTCATACCTATTACTATTTTCCCTTATGATGGTTAAGTAATCTAAGGACGAAGAAAACTCATCGCTGAGGACTCCTGATTTATTTAAATAGGTATCAAACATACGCTCAGCTTCCTTTTCTAAGCCTAAAGCTTTTAAAGATTGTGAATATCTGAGAAAGTATTCAAACTCAGAGCCACCATTATTTAATGCAAAAAGCGCCTTATACCATCTTGCCGCCTCCTGATAATTAGCCTTAAAATAATAGGTGTTTCCAAGTTTCTGAAATAGCTCTTCAGATTGGTACCCAGACTCTGCTACCTGCAAATAAATTGCTGCAGCATCTATATAAGCGAAACCGTCGTATTGTTTATTCGCTTTATTTAGTTTCCTTGTTTGTCCGTAACTTATTAGGCCTGCCAATAGCAGTGCACTAAATAATAATTTGATAAATCGTTTTTTCATCTGATCTTAATATTAAATGTCCACTTCATTTAGAAAAAGCGGGGTGATGTCCTGCCTTTTACTGCGTTGGAGATCTGAAACCTCAGAAATACTTCATGGGACCCCGAATTATAGCGGACCAACTCGGTAGTACCAAAATCATAGGCATAACCAATCATTAGGTTCCTGGAGATCTGAAAACCTGCCAAGGCACTCACCGCAGCATTTAAGCGGTAAGAAGCCCCCAACGTAAAGGTATCGTTCAGTAAAAAGTTAGCAGATAAGTCGTAAGCCAATGGCGCTCCGGAAACCACTTTAACCAATGTAGCCGGTTTGAATTTTAAACGGTCATTTAACTGAAAGACATAGCCTCCAATTAAATAGAAGTGCAAACGTTCTGAAGCCGTAGACACTGCTACTTGGTCATAGTGTTCCGTACGCAGCATATTAGGTACTGATGCACCTACATACCAATTATGGGAATAAATAAAGCTACCCAAACCTATTTGCGGTGCCAGACGATTTACATTTACCTGAAACTGATCATCAATGGGATCAAAGGTGTTTAACTTTGTATAATCCACTTGTAACGAATGTAACCCGGCACTGATACCAAATGCAAAGTCAACATCTTTGCTAATTGGAAGTACATAAGACATAGCCGCTGAGACATAAAGTTCTTCTGACGGCCCAATCTCATCATTAATAACAGTCAAACCCAGGGCGTTATTACTCTTCATTGGTGTGCTAAAAGTGAACACCTGTGTTTTTGGTGCGCCATCCAGGCCAACCCATTGTGTGCGGTGTAATAAATTAAAATTAAGTGTATTATTACTACCAGCATAAGCAGGGTTAAAAGAGGCCGTGTTATACATGTATTGTGTATACTGAGGGTCTTGTTGGGCCCTTGCCGTATACTGACATATAAGCACGATACCTATCAATATATATTTTATATTTTTCATGTTTTTAATTTTAAACTAATGATATTAAACAGAGATTTAATGATCATCTTTATTTATATACAGGTATCCTGCCTTTTTAACAGCCTGGGACGTGCTTCCTACCCCTGCCGTGTAATTAATAATATAGAAATACGTACCCGTTGGAAGTTGCTCATTTTTACTTATTGTTAATGAGCCCCTGGAGGTACCATCAAAAACATTATCAGAATTATTATAACCCGACGTTTCGAAAACTTTAGCACCCCAACGATTGAAAATCTGCACGGTATTATCCGGATGTCTTTCCAAACCATCAATTAAGAAGAAATCGTTGTCACCATCTCCGTTAGGTGATAAACCGTTGTAAATTACCACGCCTCCGGGCAATACCAGCTCTTCCTCTACCCTGGCCAATGTATAGACGCCATAGCCCGATACATTTGTTATGGTTGTAACGGTCTGGCTCAGGTCATCCACAATACCGCCTTCATCCACCCAAAACCCTTCATCGGCATCCCAGCGTACAATATGTATGGCCGAGGTAGGACTGGCAGAAATAGCTGCCGGTGTGGTGTCATCACTCCAGCCTAAAGTTAATACGACATCAGAATTACCCTGCTCCCTATTGAGTATCCAGTATTCGGCATCGTTTATTAATTCTATCACACCGGCTGTTAAGCTATGAGGATAAGCGGTATTACTATTTTCCAGAACGTATCTGGAAGAAAAAATATCCGTCGCGTTATCCGGTGCGGAAATGGTTGCATTCCTGTAAAAACCGCTGTCTCCAATAGGAAAATCAAATGTGGTATCACCTCTTTTATGTACCAGTCCGTCCACATGGCTATCATCGGATGTACTGACATGATCGGCCAGCTGCTCAAAAATAATGCTACCGCCAAACCCTTCGGTCCGTACGACACCAAAATTAAACTCAGCTTCGTTTACAACACTTATATGGCCACTTAACTCGAAAGCTGTTTGTGCCGTTCCATTATTAAATAAAACATTGTAAAATTCACTAATTTCACTACCTGTTATTTGCTGGACCGCCAGACCTTCAAAACGTGTGAATCCGTCGTTTGCCGCATCAACAAACGATATCAGCCCGTCATTATTAAAATTGGAATAGATGAAAAGTTCACCATCGTTCATCAGTGAGCCCGTTGCCGTGTTATTAAAATCACTTAGGGTAGAGACTTGGGTACCGGGGGTGATTACAAGTTGTCCCGTATTACTCACTTGAGCTTGTAGGGAGACCACCCCTGCCGCTGCAAGCAGCAGGAATGCACTCCATCCTTTTTGGACTATTATTTTTGGTATTTGCATACTACTAGTTTATTTTAATCCAAGCAGTTCCAGTACTTTGTACCCATTCTCTCACGCCATTTGCAATTGAAGCATTCGGTCCATTTGTTACAGTTACAGCACCCCCACTACTATTAATTAAAATATAAATTCTACCTTGATTTGCAACAGCGGCAACTGGTAATGTTACTGTAGTGGCTCCTGAATTAATTACAACCGTATAATTAGAAGCATCCAGGGTAATATTACTATTAGTAGATGTAATAGGCTTTGTATTTGCTTCACTTACCAACTCGTCTATTGCTGCCTTTACATTTGCTGCACTTAAACCTGAAGTAGTATTATCATAACTTACCTCTGCTGCTGTCTGATCATCTGTTCCTGTTCCATCCTGTAAGCTGGAAAGGTCTACCGTTTCGGAAGTACCGCCTTCAATACCTATGGTAAGGGTAGTACCGGAAAGTCCGGAACCACTGATATTCTGGTCATCCGTTCCTGCATCATCCAAGTGAGAAAGGTCAACGCTCTGAGAAGTACCATTCTCTATTCCAACAGTAAGAACATTCGTTAGATTGTTTACCGCAAGGCTCGCGATATTCTGATCATCGGTCCCTACAAGGCTGGAAAGGTCTACAGTCTCATTTGTACCACCTTCGATACCTATGGTAAGGGTAGTACCGGAAAGCCCGGAACCACTAATATTCTGGTCGTCCGTACCGGGATCATCAAGGTGAGAAAGGTCTACTGTTTGAGAAGTTCCATCTTCTATACCTACAGTAAGAACATTTGTAATATTGTTTACTGCAAGACTCTCGATATTCTGATCATCGGTTCCGGCATCATCCAAATGGGAAAGGTCCACTGTTTGAGAAGTTCCATCCTCTATCCCTACAGTAAGAACATTTGTTAGATTGTTTACAGCAAGGTTCTCGATATTCTGATCGTCGGTACTGTTTGTATTGAGTTCATCTATTGCTGCCTGAACGGTAGTGGCTGTCAACCCTGAAGTAGTGTTGTCATACGTTACCTCGGTGGCTGTCTGGTCATCTGTACCTACCGAAGTATCGGCAACCAGTAACCAATCCGTACCATTCCATCTCATGAGTTGTCCAGCAAGGGTACCGTTCGCCAATTTGGCCAGGCTAACCGCATCATTGGCAAGGTCTACTGCCTCAATGGTTGCGTTCAATATCCTGCTACCTTCAATTGTATTACTGGCAATATCACTGTTAGTGATCGTTCCATCGACTATTTTGGCGCTGTTCACCTGCGAATCTGCAATTTTAGCTGTGGTTACGGCAGTATTTGCTAATTCGGTGGTTCCGACGGCCCCGGCGGCAATGTCCAGAGTAACGTCGTTTAAAGTGGCATTGGTGCCTCCGGTTACTGTCAGATCATTTGAGGTAATGGAGCCGTCTCCTGTTAACCCGGCGGCATCCACAAAGGCTCCGCCATCGGTACCTGCTGAGATCAGGTTGCCCGCATTTGTACTGATGACGTCAACGGTGGTAGTACCACCATCTTCATCAGTATAGGTAATATCTCCGGTGGCATTGTTCTGACCCAAGCTTGTTATAGTCTCGTCAATTTCGGTAACGGTTCCATCGGCTTCGGTTATTGTTGCAATGAGGTTTCCGGCTATTACATCGGTAATGGCAATCCCGTTGGTGTTGATCGTTACGTCAGTCCCATCGTTATTGGTAAAGGTATAGGTGCCGTCTGCATTATCTGTGACGTCTGATTTATTTACCGTTCTGGCTGTCCCGCCCTCATCGGTATACGTAATGGTACCATCCGCATTATCTACAAATGTGGCTATGGTCTCATCAATTTCGGTAACGGTTCCATCGGCTTCGGTTATTGTTGCAATCAGGTTTCCGGCTATTACATCGGTAATGGCAATCCCGTTGGTGTTGATCGTTACATCGGAACCATCGTTATTGGTAAAGGTATAAGTACCGTCACTGTTATCTGTGATATCAGACTTGTTCACTGTTCTGGCTGTACCTCCTTCATCGGTATAGGTAATAGTACCGTCTGAATTGTCTACAAAGGTAGCTACGGTTTCATTAATATTGGTAGTTGCGCCTCCCTCTGCAGTATAGGTACCGATCAGGTTTCCGCTAACTGTTCCCGTTATGGTAGTAATGGTCTCGTCAATATCTACCGTAGTACCATCAGCCTCTGTAACGGTAGCTATTCTGTTACCGGCGATCACATTGGAAATAGCGACCCCGTTGGTATCGATGGTTACATCGGAACCATCGTTATTGGTAAAGGTATAAGTACCGTCACCGTTATCTGTGATATCAGACTTGTTCACTGTTCTGGCTGTACCTCCTTCATCAGTATAGGTAATAGTACCGTCTGCATTGTCTACAAAGGTAGCAATGGTTTCATCAATATCTACTGTAGTACCGTCGGCCTCAGTCACTGTAGCGATCAGGTTCCCGTTAATCACATTGGAAATAGCGATCCCGTTGGTATCGATTGTTACATCGGAACCATCATTATTGGTAAAGGTGTAAGTACCATCGCCGTTATCTGTGATATCAGACTTATTTACAGTGTTGGCCGTACCTGATTCATCAGTGAAGGTAATAGTACCGTCTGCATTGTCCACAAAGGTGGTTATAGTCTCATTGATATCGGTAGTTGCTCCTCCCTCAGCAGTGTAGGTAGCAATCAGGTGTCCGCTGACTGTTCCTGTTACAGTGGTAATAGTCTCGTCAATATCTACCGTAGTACCATCAGCTTCGGTCACTGTAGCGATTAGGTTCCCAGCGATCACATTGGAAATAGCGATCCCGTTCGTATCGATAGTTACATCGGAGCCATCGTTATTGGTAAAGGTGTAAGTACCATCGCCGTTATCTGTGATATCGGATTTGTTTACAGTGTTAGCCACACCTGCTTCATCTGTATAGGTAATAGTACCGTTCGCATTGTCAACAAAGGTAGTTACGGTTTCATTAATATCGGTGGCTGTTCCATTGGCTTCGGTTAACGTGGCTATTCTGTTACCGGCTATGACATTTGTTACAGTGGTGGTATTGGCATCAAAAATAAATTCCACACCATCCTCGTCGGTATAGGTAAAGGTACCGTCATTATTATTAACAAGTGTGGTCAGGACTTCCAGATTAAGAACATCATCAATATTCGTTAATCGCTGCCATTTGGTACCATCCCAATAATGATACCCGGGTGTTAGGTCACCGTTACTGGCCGTATTAAATACTAAAAGGCTTGTAACGTTACCATTTGCTATGGTAGAGGCGTCTGTAGACCCGGTTAATGCAAGCCTGGGGATTAACACCCCTTTATCGGTTGCAACCACATCGAGTTGAGCGGATTCATCAGGAAGTGGTGTTCCAACCCCAACCTGAGCATAAACTGTTCCCAAAGTCAGGAACGCTGAAATAACAAGTAGTTTTTTCACATTGATAGATTTAAAGTTAATATTCATTTTTTGGTTAATTCGTCTTAGTTCAACACACCATAGTATCCCTGCGGATATAAACGTGTTGGAAATTTTTAAAAAAACGCCAAGCAATACATGTACACATCAGTTACATGCTTGTTGTTTTTTTAATTAAAACAAAGGTTGGGGTTTGTTTTAATAAATTAAATATTTGGCTGAGAACACTCTAAAAAAACTTTCAGAGTGTAGAGAATGAGAGAGAATTCTCTGTGGCTAAAATAATATTTTTTTTATAACTGCCGCTTTTTTGATTTCATTTTTTGCTATCCTTAAAATTAGGCATTGTATATCTCAATAAACAATAAATATAAGTACTTGATTTTAAGTAAAATACATTCAATATTTTAATATTATAGTCCTTATTTAAGTTGTTTTGTTTCGGGTTTCAGTTCCTTTATTTTATGAATAATTCATGAGAAATAAGTTTTCAACAGACTTGTTAACAATGTTGTGAATTGCTTTAGTTTTGCTGAATTTCGGAGATTGCTCTTTACGTGTGCTCAGATTCTTGCAACGCGCTTAATAATGTCTGTACACTAATGACTTGTGACTTAAATTTCAGCTCCTTAATACTCGCTCTGAGGCACTCGAAGGGTTATGGATGATCACAAGATATTTTGTACACTTTTTTGTATACCTCTTATCATGAATTGCTTTAACTACACTGAATTTCGGAGGTTGTTCTTTACCCAGGCACAGGTCTTTGCAACGAGCTTACTAATGCCTAAACATAATGGCTTGTGACTTAAATTTCAGTTTACTAATTTTAGTGATGATTCACAGGAAGATTTGTTGTTAGTGTTGCAAAGCAATAGTTGTGAATTGCTTTCAGTTCCTTAATTTTATGGATAATTCACAGGCCATTAGCGGTGATTATGCACAAGAACCCGTTGTGAATTGCTTTCAGTTCCTTAATTTTATGGATGATTCACAGGAATCTACTTTAAGAGGGCTTGATTACCTTGGTTGTGAATTGCTTTCAGTTCCTTAATTTTATGGATGATTCACAGGGACGGTTCCATTTAAGAAGAACCCCTCCGCGTTGTGAATTGCTTTCAGTTCCTTAATTTTATGGATGATTCACAGGTTGCGGTGTATTAAAAGTTTATGAAACATAGTTGTGAATTGCTTTCAGTTCCTTAATTTTATGGATGATTCACAGGAGAAACACTCAACGTGAAATAAGGTTTTTAGTTGTGAATTGCTTTCAGTTCCTTAATTTTATGGATGATTCACAGGACAATTGATAATCGTCCTTCTTGAGAGTGGGTTGTGAATTGCTTTCAGTTCCTTAATTTTATGGATGATTCACAGGATACAAAGTTAACGGAGAAATACACATATCGTTGTGAATTGCTTTCAGTTCCTTAATTTTATGGATGATTCACAGGAATTAAACATCATGACCCAACAAGACATTGTTGTGAATTGCTTTCAGTTCCTTAATTTTATGGATGATTCACAGGGCTGATGATAAATTATATTTTGACAAACCAGTTGTGAATTGCTTTCAGTTCCTTAATTTTATGGATGATTCACAGGAGTATGCAGGTACACAGTTCACAGACCTATGTTGTGAATTGCTTTCAGTTCCTTAATTTTATGGATGATTCACAGGACAAGTTTTTTAAAGGTGTATCAGAACATCGTTGTGAATTGCTTTCAGTTCCTTAATTTTATGGATGATTCACAGGGTTTCTCCAAAAGCCTGTTCTTCTAATTTCGTTGTGAATTGCTTTCAGTTCCTTAATTTTATGGATGATTCACAGGAAATGGCAAAAGTGAAAAAAGGACAGTGGGGTTGTGAATTGCTTTCAGTTCCTTAATTTTATGGATGATTCACAGGATAAATGAAGGTTATTCCTAATACGATAAGGTTGTGAATTGCTTTCAGTTCCTTAATTTTATGGATGATTCACAGGGGTTCGGGATAGTTCAAGAAACAAATTTCAGTTGTGAATTGCTTTCAGTTCCTTAATTTTATGGATGATTCACAGGATTTTGAACCTCGTTGTACGCCCTGTCATAGTTGTGAATTGCTTTCAGTTCCTTAATTTTATGGATGATTCACAGGCGCCACCATCGGCACTTAAAAAGTAGATTGGTTGTGAATTGCTTTCAGTTCCTTAATTTTATGGATGATTCACAGGAACTTTCCCACGCGTTTAAACACCGCTTCTGTTGTGAATTGCTTTCAGTTCCTTAATTTTATGGATGATTCACAGGTGTTTTTTAAAGTATTTTCAAATTCCTTTGTTGTGAATTGCTTTCAGTTCCTTAATTTTATGGATGATTCACAGGTCGTATGAATTAGATATTGAACCTATTGTAGTTGTGAATTGCTTTCAGTTCCTTAATTTTATGGATGATTCACAGGATTAAGTTCATTTGCAACAAATAATCCATTGTTGTGAATTGCTTTCAGTTCCTTAATTTTATGGATGATTCACAGGTGTAAAAAGTGCCTTCAGTATATAGTAATAGTTGTGAATTGCTTTCAGTTCCTTAATTTTATGGATGATTCACAGGACGCCGAAGTGACGGGAAGAATTCTTTTCAGTTGTGAATTGCTTTCAGTTCCTTAATTTTATGGATGATTCACAGGATACTTGCTGTAACAGGCTGGTATCCTGTTTTTTATGAGGTTAGTTAAAATCCCAAAAAAGAACTGGTTCATTAAATATGGATTCCTACTTTCGCAGGAATGACAATCCTAAAATAATTCGAGTTGTTGACTTGGCGGTTCGGGTTCTACTTCTTTTTGGCCATGAAACAGTTCCATCATCCCGAATTGTTTATCGGTAATTTGCATGACACATACCTTTCCCTTTTTAGGCAACGCATTTTTAGTACGTTTGATATGGACCGCTGCGTTTTCACGACTTGGGCAAAACCGCATATAGATACTAAACTGGAACATGGCAAACCCATCATCCAACAAATTTTTTCTAAAGCGCGTTGCCGCTTTACGTTCAGTTATGGTCTCTGTAGGCAAATCAAAAAACACTAAAACCCACATACATCTGTATTGATTTAATCTTGTGAGATAAGACTCCATAGAAAGCTTTCATTTTAACCCACAAATGTTTGTAATGATGAGCGAAATTCCGGATAGAGTATCTTTCTGCGGGTGCCTTCAAAACATTCATAAAGACTCGCCGTTGTTCTGCTCATCGCATTCATCAATGGACTTTGCTTACCGTCTATCACAACATCCATAGCCGGGATCATTAACAGGTCGGCCTTGATATTTCTATTGAGTTCTTCAATGTTACAGCCACTTTCCACAATGTCATATACCATAGTGTCTACAAATGGCCGGTAAGGTTCCATGACATCATCGGCCAGACAAAAGGCATTGTATTTGTTATGGTGGAAAATGCCCACTGAAGGCAACAAGCCACTACTTACCAAAGCCCGGGCTGCAACGGCACGTAAAATAGCATAACCGTAATTGAGCAGGTTATTGGGAGGGATGCCCTTTTGATTCCGGCTGAACCCGTCTATATGAAACAAATTCTGAAAATAGAAGGCTGCTGCCAAAGCCTCCTGGTTACCCAGATCGCCACTTTTTACCGCTTTGGTATACCGTTTTAATCGTAATGCATTTTTCCCCCTGGACAGAAAATGACTGGCCTGGTTGTCTATTTTTGCGGTCACGGTTTGTTGCCATAAGTTCTTTTTTAAAGGGATACTGGCATTTAGTTGGTGACGCATCCGTTCGGTCTGTTCGGTATGGCCTATCAAAGGTTGCAATAAGGCACAAGGTAAATGCTGCTTATCACAGGTAATCACTGCGGTCTTGTTTTGCACTAATTTCATCAACAAGCCATTAGTAATAGTGATCTGAGGGTCTTCCAATACCACATAGCCCAGATCTTCAATCGGGATTGTCTTTTCGTCTTTACCTTCTTCAGGAAAGTTGACCACCAATTGTTGGTTTTTGGTGCTTAAATAGGCTGGGTTGCTGAAAAAGAGGGTGCGTTTTATCATTCTTTAAAAATTAATTCCCCTAAAATTGACAATTCAAAGTCCGTACCTTCATAAAGAAAATTCCAGCTTTTTGATGTATTGAGTTTAAGTAAAGGAGTTTCTCCTTCAATTTCAATGGTTGAGTTTACCTTTTTAAATTTGTCTAATTCCTTTTTAACTTCACTGGCTTTATCTTTTCCTATCTTATCAACCAAACGTTGTATCCTATAATCTTTCCAACTGTTTAACTTATATTTACGTCGTTGTAAATCTTCATTTCTAGTTTTGATATCTTCGATACTCTTATCTTCTACAACTTTTGGTAAACCAAAACTCTTTTCGTAGTTCCATAAAATTTCATCTTTCTTTTCTTTTACCAATGCGTCAATATTATCATCTGCCGTAGCCGTTAAGTGGTATTTTAACCAAAGACTACCATTATCGATTTTTATGATTTTATAAAGTCGATTTCCTTGAAATTCTGATTCTTTTCGTTGTTCATAATCAAAATCATCTTTTAGTACCAAAAGCTTTTGTCCTATTCTAAGCAATAGCTTTTTATACCTTGTTTTCCCGGGGAAGTATCGTTCAACAAAATATTCAATATCAAATCTCCGCTTAGCTCGAAACACTTCTGATACTTGATAGGCGTGTACCTGTAACAACTCACGTTCATCGTTTATGGGATTAAATAGCATTATTCCATATGGAATTGAGCCACTTTCTGCATAAAAGAAGTTCTTATAGTCTTTATCACTAAGGTAGTCTACACGCTTTTTGACTTGTTTGCCCGCTTTCTTTTTAATCCTGACATGGCGTATAGGATTACCCTGAAAATCTAATATTGGTTTATTTCCTAATTGACCTGCAATATGTTCTGCCAAATGCGGATCAACAATATCGTTTAGGTTTGCTCTTGAAATTTTTGAAATATCTTCTCTTTTTACATAAGAAAACTCATCATCGCCTGTTTTGTAAACCCAATCCGTATTCTCAATGTTTCGTTTTGGACTACCGTCTTCAAAACGTTCTACATTTTTTATTTTACCCAAGAATGAATCTTTAAATAAGGACGTGCGTATGGTATCACCTGCTTGCATCAATGGCTGGTTGTAGAGTTTATTGCCATTACTTTCTTTTTTGTACTGAATTTTGCCAGCATTTCGTACCTTTTTAAAGGTTTGCGTAACCACGTTGTCCTTTTTATAATTGAATATTAATGTATTATTTTCAATCTGATTTTTTACTTTTTGAGAATTAAAATGAGAGTGAGGTTTATAATCTAATTGATCCCCTATTTTGTCCTTTAAGTCATACATCTTTTTAATTAAAGTGTCTCTTCTACTTGCATTTGAAGGAATGTATGTTAATACTGCTGCGTCTACAGTATGATGTGTATGTTTTGCACGGCTCTTAGGATTCTCTTTATCTTCAAAGCCTAACATCTTCCTAAAATCTGAAGTAACCGAACCCTTTTGCACCGCTACTTTATTGAAATATGTTTTTAAAAACTCTCTAGCATATTTGCTTATGCTCTGTGTATCGGTAAGCTGGCGTCTTGCCCACTGGTCATTAACATCTGTTGCAGTAAAACGTTCTATTTTATCTTTCCAATAGTCATAGTGCATTTTGTAAAAATGCTTTTCCTGTATTCTAGTGTTTTTTGTTTTTTCATCTTCTACACCTTTAGGTTTCTGGCGAGTTTCAAAAGCCATCTTAAAACCATCTCTCACTTTTTCCCATTGAGCAAGTCTGGGCTTAATAGCTGTGCCAATACCGTCAACGTCTTTTTCATAATTGGGTAAATTAATTGGCAGCTCTCTGTTTTTAATTTTAGTGTTATAGTCAGCAAATGCTATGGTTTGATTTGCCAAAGTATTGTCGGGTAATAAAATTCTTGGAATGGTATGTTCTATATTGGTAGTTGATGAAAAAAGTTGACTAATGGAAATCATTTTGCCAGTATACATACATTGCCCTTTTTGTTCCATCCAAAGTTCATAGCGTTTTATGGCGCTTTTTTCCTTAAGTATTTCTTTTCGGTCAATGTTTAGTTGTTTTTTTCCCTTTTCATCATGGGTTGCTTCTAAAATCTGTTCATCCCACAACTCAAACTGTTGTATGCTTTCTTCTACATTAAGAGTTAATTTATTGTTGGCTTTGTACTCATGTAGAAAAGCCCTAATCATCTTGCGTTTGTTTTCTCTTTGCTTTTGGTAACGCTCTATGGCAATACGTTTGTTATTGTCATTCAATTCTCTGGCAATCTCAACAATAACCTCTGTGTATTCATCAACATCACCATTTACTATTAATGTATTTATAAGCTTCCGCAATACACTCATGGCTTTATTAAACATTGGGTTCTTAATAGCATTGGTTTGTGCCAAGGGAAGAATATCAATATCTGTATTTCGATATTTTATTGTGGCACCATAAAGATTATCTCTTTTAGAGTGATGATAAAGTGATTTCTTGAGAACTATGTTTTCTTGCCTCAATAATTCTTCAAAAATCACTTGAAGTGTTTCAAGTTTTCTATAATCACGATTAACATCAAAAAAGAACTCTTGATACTCTTTACCAACTTCGTTTATGAGTAGGTCTTTTTCCTGATAATTCTTCCATCTTGATTTTCCAAAGTGGTTTTCACAAGCATTCTTTATATCATAGTTGTCTGAATCTTGTAAAAGATAGGTAAAGTCTTTGTATCCGAAAATACTATCTTCATGTCCATTTATGAAAGCTTCAACTTTGCCTTTGTAGTCCTCTATGAGTTTATTTACAATTTGCACAACTTTTTTGCGGTGGTTGTATATTGAGTTAGCTTCATTTAACAAATCAGTAACCGTTTGTTTTTTTTCACTGTAATTCTCGCCTAAAGCATTAGGTAAATTGGCTAAAAGCACGGCATCGTTGTATAAGAATCCATCCTTTAGTAATGGAATTATCTTCCTAAGTACAAATTGACTCAGGTTACCATAGCCCTTAGGTAATAAATTCTTGAGTTCAACCAAAGGTGAAATGGCCCTCTCTACTCCTTTGTGTTTTCTTATTTTATCCCGAAGATTGAGTTTATTTTTACCAAATTTTACAAGGGCATCTTCATCAAATTCTGTTATGTTATGCCAAATATCAAGCAATGAATAGTCATTGTAGTGCTTAGACATTGAACCAATGGTAAATTTTTCAACTATGTTTAAATCTTCTTCGGCTTGATCTCCATAGAGTGTAATAATTTTTTTGCAAAATGGCATTCCAGCGACCGTAGTTTCATAGGTATTGGTCTTACTATTAATCGGATAATTGTAAGTTTTATTTTTTTGATAGAGCCTATCCAATGCCTTTCTAATAACTTCAAACTTAAAGTTAGCGTCTTTCTTTAAAAAAACGGTTTTAAAAAGCTTATTTCGGTATTCTTGTGAAATAAATTCATAATCATCTGATTCATTTTTCACCTTTATGGTATTGATGAATTGCCAAGCTCTAAAAATTTCATAAAGAGGATGTGATACGGCACATCTTTTTTTCTTGGGTTCAAGGGTGCATTTGCCAATGTTGCCCTTTTGAGTTTTGAGGGGCTGTTGCCATATAATCGCCTTATGAATACTACGAACAAAATTATCAACAAATTGATTTTCAGGGTTTTTACTAATTAAATAACCTTGGTGGTTTAGAATTTTTATCAGTTCATCTTCATACTCGTCACGATAGGGATAATTATCTCTTGCTCTTAAGTTTTTTGCTAAATATTCATTTTGTAAGGCATCTGCAATGGAACGATGTTTGTGAAGCGCTTCTTGAAATCCGCTTTCTACTCTTCGTTCAATTTGTTTTTTTGTTTCCTTATTGGTTTCGCCAATATCTTTAAAACCTCTGCGTTGGACTAAATGGTATAAGGTTCGACCAAGTTCCATAGGGCTAAGTTTTTGGTCAAGTGCTTTTACTCTGAGTTCATAAGGATTTTTATATAACAATCCGTTATCGAAGCTAAAATCGCACTGCAGCCATTTTCTAAAATTTTTGCTATTTGGAAATCGCTTTGGTTTTCCCTTTTTGTAGTTGATCCAATTTTCTAGTTCTGATTTGGTCAATGGTACCATTTTCTTTTCAACCAACACACTTAGTATTAATTTCTTCCTGTATTTGCGCGCTTTTATAGGATTTCTTTTTAATCTAGCTTCGCGTCTATCTTTGGTTGGTGAAGAATACCCCGACGTACCCTTTACCATTCCAGAATCAAATATTACCGTTCCAAATTTTAAAATCTCTTCACCATCACGTAAAAACCATCCTATGGAAGAACTACCTAAATCCAATCCCAGTTTTTTCATAATTTTTATTTTTATATATTTACAGTCCTGAAAGACAATTCACAATAAGGCCATAGAGCCACAGAGAAAATCTAGACCACTGCTTCGGTAGTGGTTTCTTTTATTTTAATATCTAACTCTTATCTAAAATTACATTACGGAAACCCGCATTTTGTTAATAATTTATTTTTCATCTATAGGAAAGATTATTCCGTTGTGAAAACATTCAAGGTGGCAGGTTAATTCTTGTCGCCTTTTTTATTCTTGAATGTTTCACGAGTTTCTATATAAAAAATTATCAAACTACGAGCTAAAACATTTAAGCCGCCTCGTCTTACAATACGGGGCATTTTTATGTATTTAAATGTTTCAACGAGTCCATAAAAATGAAATCGCCGAGTGAAAACATTTAAAGTAACTCCGCAGCATCGCTTCCTTTTTATTACATAATTATAACAGCAAAAGGTATTGTATAATTCTTAATGGAGAGAGCTTAAATATAAGAATTATCTTATTATAATTGTATGATAAAAATCAAATTTTTAAAAGATTTCCAGGCTTCCTTTCCCTTCCCTGACAATTACAGGGGCATCATCAGATAAGTCAATCACAGTAGACGCTTCATTACCGCCATAACCACCGTCAATGACCAGGTCTACCAGGTTATCCCATTTCTCAAGAATTAATTCCGGGTCGGTGGTATACTCAATCACTTCATCTTCATCATAAATAGAGGTAGAAATAATAGGATTCCCCAACTGTTTTACAATTTCCAAAGCAATGTTGTTGTCGGGCACACGAATACCAACGGTCTTTTTCCTTTTAAAAGGGTTTGGTAAGGATTTAGATCCGGGAAGAATAAACGTGTAGGGTCCGGGAAGTGCCCGTTTTAATATTTTAAAAACCGAAGTATCTATTTGCTTTACATAATCGCTCAAATTACTCAGGTCATGGCATACAAATGAAAAATTGGCTTTTTCCAGCTTAACACCCTTAATCTGTGCCACGCGCTCCAAAGCTTTTATATTGGTAATATCACACCCTAAACCGTACACCGTATCCGTAGGATAGATGATGAGTCCGCCTTTTTTAAGAATAGCAACCACCCTGTCAATCTCTTTAGGGTTGGGGTTTTCCTCGTATATTCTTAAAAATTCAGCCATAATAAGTATATTGTGATAGCGTTTACAAAATAAACATTATTTTTTTATGCAATTACTGAGATTTATCATCTTAAATATCCTTTGGATCAGTATTACTTATAACTGTTCCAACGAACAGGTAGATTCCAACAACAATAACACGCCGGATGCTATAGATCCTACAAAAGCGTACCAGGAATTAAATATTTCATACGGCAGTGATACTGACCAGACTTTCGACCTGTATTTACCTGCCAACAGAACTTCTGACACCAAAACACTCCTTTTAGTTCATGGCGGCGGATGGACATCGGGTGACAAAAGCTCCATGAACTACCTGAAAGATCTGATCAAAACTGAAATTCCCGAAATAGCGATAGCCAATATAAACTATAGGCTGGCTGATGATTCAAATCCGCCTTTCCCCATGCAAATAGATGATATTACCAGTATTATTGACTACTTAAAAACAAATAAATCTAAATATACTATTTCAGAAAAAACGGGGTTTATCGGTAGCAGTGCCGGTGGTCATTTGTCGTTGCTCTGGAGTTATGCTTTTGACACTGACTCTAATGTAAATATGGTTTGCAGTATTGTAGGCCCCACCAACTTTACGGATCCGCATTATCTAAACAACACAGATCCCAATCTACAGGAAATTATTGATATTTACGGCGAAAACCCATCCACTGCTTTTTTAGAAATGTTAAGTCCGTACCATAGGGTAACTGCCAGCGCCCCGTCAACTATATTATTTTATGGCGGTTTAGACCCCCTGGTACCATCAAGCCAGGGCACTGCTATGCGTGATAAATTAGTTGCCCTGAACGTTCACCATGAATTTACTTTATATCCCAACGAAGCCCATGGCTGGACAGGAGCCAATCTTTTAGACACTTGGTCAAAACTTAAAATTTTCATAATTAACAATTTATAAAGAAAACCTGTAACATTTCATTTTTAAATTAGTCTTAGTAATATATGCTAAGATCTTTTATCATATTATGTCTTGCTTTAAGCACCCATTTAGCCTTTGCTAATACCGGTGCATTAAACCCCATTCTCTTTTCCAATGCCGAAACAGTGAATCAATATACTACCAGGATCCCGTTTAAGCTGGTGGATCATTTGATGGTGGTTGAAGCCGAATTATTGAACCAAAGAGGCAATTTCATTATTGATACCGGTGCGGAAAGTATGATACTCAACAAAGTACATTTTCCTGATTTGTATGAACATCAGAGGAAAAATCAAAGTACTTCTGGTGTTTTGCATTCGGTTGAAGATCTGTACGAAAAGCAAATTAAAGAATTCATCCTTCAAAATTTTAGGTTGGAAAACAAAACCTCTGATGTCATCAACCTGTCTCATATAGAAAAGACAAAAAAAGTAAAGATCCTGGGCATTATTGGTTATAATATCTTAAAAGATTATGAAGTCTTTGTAGATATGCATCTTAATCAGATCACCCTGTCTAAAGTTGATGCGTTTGGAAATACCCTGGATAAACATGTATATTTAGAAAAAATAGTTGATAGTTTAGATTTTAATTTAAAAAACCATACTATTGTGGTGAACGGCACTGTCAATAATCAAAAAATAAAATTTGGGATTGATACCGCTGCAGAGTTTAATCAGATAAACAAGCGCATTAATAAAGACGCTTTAAAGTATTTTATTCCTAAAAAGCGGTTGATTTTAAGAGGCGTCAGTAAACGACGTGTTGAAGTTTTGGCAGGAAAGTTGCACCGTGTTAGATTAAGTGAGTCCATCTATTTTGGCCCTATGTATACTGTTTTAACCAACCTGAGCAAAATGAACGAAGCTTTTGGAACCGATCTGGACGGTATTTTAGGTTATGAGTTTTTTGCTCAAAAACGAACTATTATTAATTATCAAAAAAAGAAATTATACTTTATAAATTACCCGATAAACTACAAGTGAAACCACTAATGTCACATATCACTTTTATCGTTATGGCTTTTCTAAGTCTAACTGTGTATGGGCAAAAAGACACCTTTAAAGGCTATAAAATTGAAGGTGACTCTGTAGTTTTCACATTTGATGTCAGAGACTATTCCAAATTCACCCAGGAGTACACGGGTCAGATCCTGGAGTTTGAAGATTTCGATATTGAAAATGTGGTGGTTGCCGGTGAATTCAATTTATGGTCCAGGGACCACTGGAAAATGAATAAAGTAGCTGATCACATTTACCAGTTGAAAAAAAGCATCGCTGATTTCACCGATGCGTTCTCCTATGAATTCAAATTTGTTATTAACAATGCGTATTGGGCAGAACCCTCAAAGCGAGATCCCAATATTACCAAGGCCATTAAAAATGGCAAGAAACTAAGTGGTATCTATAACCTGAAAATGTACACGGCACACCCTAGTAAAGATGGCAATGCTCATTTTAAACTTCAGGGCTACACTAAGGCTAAAAAGGTCATTTTAGCCGGATCATTTAATAAATGGCACGAGTCCCTTTTTAAAATGAAAAAGGCCTCTGACGGCTGGGAATTAACATTACAAATGAAGCCGGATGTGTACCAATATCGCTTTATAGTTGACGGACATTGGATGGAAGATCCGCATAACCCGAATAAAACCCCTAATGAATACGGTGAGTATAATTCGGTGATCGATATAAAGGAATACACTGCCTTTAAATTAAGGGGATATACCAACGCGAAAAAGGTCATTCTGGCCGGCTCGTTTAATGATTGGAATGAGCATAAATATGAAATGCGCAAAATGGACTACGGCTGGAAATATGTAGTGCCTTTATCCGGTGGAAAACACCATTATAAATTTATTGTGGATGGCAAATGGATCACCGATCCAAACAATGACGTTAGGGAATACGACGGCAAAGGCAATATAAACTCGGTTTGTATGGTGAAGTAGAGCTCTTCACAGAGTTCTAAATTCCAAAACAAAATACCAAATTCCAAAACAACATACCGGGAATTGCAACTGCCAACTGAATTCTCTCGCAAAGGAGCAAAGGCGCAGTGATGGTTCAAATTCCAAATTCCAAAACTGTATACCCGGAATTACAACTGCCAACTGCCTACTGCCAACTGAACACTGAACACTGTGACCGGCTACTTAAAAACTAACCAACAACCTCCAATTTAGCGAATCTTAGCAAAAGTTTCTTAACACCTCCGGTATCGAACTTAATTTCGGCTTTCATATCTGCTCCATTACCTTCAATTTTTAGAACTTCACCGGTTCCGAAGCGCAAGTGTTTTACCATATTACCAACGGCTAATTTACTATCAAATAAATTAGTGTTTCCGTTAGATTTAGAAACAGGCTTTAGATTTTTAGGTGTAGTCACCTGAAATTTAGCAGGTTCTTTTTTTGCAGTACCTTTTTTAAACGTGGACTGTTTTGCCGGTTTAAACCTGATTTTATCAGGCTCCGGATCACCAAAAATACCGGCATCCAACATAGGATTGAATCGGCGCTCTTCGGGAGGTGTAAGAATATCCAAATATTGATCGTCAATCTCTTCAATAAACCTGCTTGGCTCGGAATCTATCAGTTTTCCCCAACGATAACGTGATAACGCATAGGTTAAATACGCCTGTTTTTCGGCACGTGTTAAGGCTACATAAAACAAACGGCGCTCTTCTTCCAATTCGCTACGCGTATTCATACTCATGGCACTGGGAAACAGGTCTTCTTCCAAGCCAACAATATACACATACGGAAACTCAAGGCCTTTTGCCAAATGAATGGTCATTAAAGCCACCCGATCGGCATCGCCTTTATCATTATCCAAATCGGTTGCCAGGGCCACATCCTCCAAAAACTCCGCTAACGATCCGGTAGCATCTGCCAGCTCTTTTTGGCCTTCAACAAAATCCTTCATACCGTTTAAGAGCTCTTCAATATTTTCCATTCTGGTAATGCCCTCAGGCGTCCCATCTTTATTAAACTCCCGTATCAATCCACTGGATCTGGTAACATGTTCAGCCAATTCAAAAACATCCGCGGTCTGGTTTAAAACCTGGTAACTTTCAATTAAGGTTACAAAATTTTGAAGTTTGGTTTTGGTACCGGAACTAATCATGACCTCGGTTTTATCAATGTGCTTCATCACTTCAAAAATGGGTTTGTCATACCCATTAGCTGCCACAATGAGTTTATCAACCGTGGTCTGCCCGATACCCCGTGGCGGAAAGTTGATCACACGCTTTAAAGCCTCTTCATCTTTCGGGTTAATTACCAATCTTAAATAGGACAACACGTCTTTTATCTCCTTTCGCTGATAAAATGACAAGCCACCATAGATCCTATAAGGAATATCCCGTTTACGCAAAGCATCCTCAATAGAACGCGACTGCGCATTAGTACGATACAAAATAGCAAAATCACTATGCTGCAACTGATGGTTCATTTTATTCTCAAAAATAGTACTGGCCACATAGCGCCCTTCATCAGCATCGGTTAAAGAACGATGGACTTTAATTTTCCCGCCTTCTTCATTAGCGGTCCAAACCACCTTTTCCAACTTGGTCTGGTTTTTATCAATGACCGAGTTTGCAGCATTCACAATGTTCTTTGTAGAGCGGTAATTTTGCTCCAGCCGAAACACTTTAACATCGTCATAATCCTTTTGAAAATTCAGGATATTGTTAATATTTGCCCCCCGGAACGCATAGATACTTTGGGCATCATCCCCAACCACACAGATATTCTGAAACTTATCAGACAAGGCTCTAACGATCAAATATTGGGAATGATTGGTATCCTGGTACTCATCCACCAAAATGTATTTAAAGCGGTTTTGATATTTTGCCAATACTTCCGGGAAACGTGTTAAAAGCTCATTGGTTTTCAATAGCAGGTCATCAAAATCCATAGCACCGGCTTTAAAACACCTTTCCACATACTCCTTATAGATATCCCCCATTCTGGGGCGACGGGCCATGGCATCTGCTTCAATCAATTCGGGATTCTGAAAATACGCCCTGACCGTGATTAAACTGTTTTTATATGACGAAATCCTGGAACGGATCTGTTTGTATTTATAAATATCCTTGTCAAGATTCATTTCCTTTATGATAGACGCTATCAATCTATCCGAATCCTGGGTATCATAAATGGTAAAATTACTTGGGTAGCCCAATCTATCAGCTTCAATACGTAAGATTTTGGCAAACACGGAATGGAAGGTCCCCATCCACAAATTCTTCGCTTCTCCGTCTCCCACAATGGTAGCAATACGCTCTTTCATCTCACGAGCCGCCTTATTGGTAAAGGTAAGCGCTAATATATTAAACGCATCAATCCCCTGGCTCATCAAATAGGCAATCCTGTAGGTTAACACCCGTGTTTTACCGGAACCCGCACCCGCAATAACAATCATAGGGCCTTCCTTTTGTAAAGTAGGCGCCAATTGCGCATCATTTAACTGGCTTAAATATTGTTCCAAATCATCTTCAATTTTATCATGTGAAAATAACTATTGTTTCGCTTTTAATGGAAGGGTTTTATTAATAATTATAAACAATTAGTTCTTATACAAAATTTAAATATCTTTAACTTCAAATGTTTTACTTAAAACTACTATACTAATTTTAATGGATTCAATTTTAACCGCACTTTCAAACCTGCCCTGGTGGGCCTGGGTTTTAATTGTTTTAGCGCTCGTTGCCATTCGCGATGTATTTTTTCAAAGGAAGCACACCATTAGCCATAACTATCCCATAGTTGGGCACTTACGCTATTGGCTGGAGAGTATTGGCCCTGAAATGCGCCAGTATTTTGTAGCCAATAACAGGGAAGAATTGCCTTTTAACCGCATAGAGCGTAGCTGGATTTACGCCTCTGCAAAAAAGGAAAATAATTACGAAGGTTTTGGAACCGACAGAGATATTTACGAACACCAGCATATTTTTGTCAACAATGCCATGATACCCTTTAAAATTAAGGCCAATCACCCCAACGCCACAGATAAAACCTTTTTGCCTTGCGCTAAGGTTATGGGACTCTATAACAAGCGAAAAAAACCTTATAGACCGGCCTCTATAATTAATGTGTCTGCCATGAGTTTTGGTTCGCTTTCGGCTAGGGCTGTAGAATCTTTGAATAAAGGTGTAGATCTGGCAGATGCTTACCACAATACTGGAGAAGGTGGTTTATCACCTTACCACTGTCACGGTGGCGATGTTGTTTTTCATTTCGGTACCGGGTATTTTGGAGTTAGAGATGAAAACGGGCATTTTTCTATGGAAAAGATGGTAAAACTGGTAGAAAACAATCCGTTCATTAAAGCTATAGAAATCAAATTATCTCAAGGGGCTAAACCCGGAAAAGGCGGTGTTTTACCCGGTAAGAAGATCTCCAAAGAGATTGCCGGTATTCGAGGGGTTGAAGTTGGAAAAGATGTGTTATCGCCTCCAAATCATTCGGCATTTTCAAATGTCCCGGAACTGGTTGATTTTATTGAGGCCATCGCAGAGAAAACCGGTTTACCGGTGGGTATTAAAGCCGCTATCGGCAAATTAAACCAATGGGAGGCATTAGCAGATATTATGTTAAAAACCGGTAAAGGCCCGGATTTTATCACCGTTGACGGTGGTGAAGGCGGCACCGGTGCAGCACCGCCCAGTTTTGCAGACCATGTATCATTGCCATGGGTATATGGTTTTAGTGATCTATACAAACTCTTTCAAAGTAAAGGCCTGACAGAACGTATAGTATTTATTGGCAGTGGGAAATTAGGCTTCCCTGCCAAAGCGGCTATGGCCTTTGCCATGGGTGCTGACTGCATTAATGTAGCCCGGGAAGCTATGATGAGTATTGGCTGCATACAGGCCCAGATATGTCATACCAATCGTTGCCCGAGTGGTGTGGCTACCCAAAGCAAATGGTTGCAAAGTGGGATTGACACATCGCTAAAGTCGGTTCGATTGGCACAATATTTTAAAACGTTCAGAAAAGAACTTATAGAGATTACCCATGCAGCGGGTTATGAACATCCCTGCCAGTTTACAATGGGCGATATTGAAATGAATGTTGACGACCATAATCTATCTAAGGAACTGAACAGAACCTATATGTATGAAAAGGTTTCCGTGCCGTTTACTGGCATGCAGGATTTAAAAGAATGTGTATATTTGGGAGGAAAACATAACGCCCAAACCGAAGCATAACTACTATGGATGTATCTCGAATTATCGACCTTTTTTTATACACTGTTCCTGCCGTAATCACCGGAGTAATTGCCTATTATTTTTTTAGAGAACATACTAAAAATGAAGATGGCAGAAGACGTTTTCTATTGAAGAAAGATCTGCAGGTTAATGCGCTTCCCTTACGTTTACAAGCCTATGAAAGAATGGCTTTGTTTTTGGAAAGACTAACACCTTCGAAATTACTGGTAAGAGTCACGCCAATATCCTCCAATAAAGAAGATTACGAATCTTTACTTATACAAAACATTGAACAGGAATTTGAGCATAACCTGTCCCAGCAAATCTATGTAAGCGACCGGTGTTGGAGCATTATCATTGCTGCTAAAAATGCTACCATTCAGCTAATCAGAAAAGCAAGTTTATCTGAAAAAACGGATACTGCCAATAAGTTAAGAGAAGTTATTTTAACCGAAATGATGGAACGCAAAGCACCAAGTGATGCCGCACTTTCTTTTATAAAAGAAGAGGTGGCTGAGTTGTGGTAGTGCAGTGTTCAGTGGGCAGTATGCAGTGGGCAGTCTCAGTGTTCAGTTTTTGGAATTTGGTCTTCTGTCCTGCGTCTCCTGTCTTTGGTCCTTGACCCTCTGGTCTTAATCACATGGATGCCATTCAAACAAACTCTAATATTCCTCCCTCAACTCGTTAGACCTGGCTTCCTCACACTTAAATTTTGCATAATCGAACCCTTGTTGCCACCAGGAAGTCATTAATTTCTTATCAAATATCAATGAGTTCTCTGTGAGCTTTGATGGTGTATAATACAAATTGAGTTGTACATCATTTGTTTTAGCTGCCAGCTTGCCAATAGTCACATCATTACGCTCCATTCTATCCAACAAATGCCCAAACAGACTCACCATTAACGAAAAAGGGTTTTGCCCAAGCACCTTGGTTTGATCTAAGGACGCCGACTTTAGAACAATAGCATCTACCTCTTTAGCGCCTCTTAATATCGCTTCACGTATTGGAACTATGCACCCCAAGCCTCCGTCGCCATACTCATGGCCATTTTTAGTTGCCAAAGACATAAACGGAATATAGTTGCAGGATATCCAAATCCAATCGCAAAATTCATCATAGGTACATACGTTAATAGATTTATACTCAACCCTGTTTTTAGATAAGTTAGAAACCGTAATTACCACATCATCTTTGGTCTGCTTTATTAAATGATACTCTTCTTCTGTAAATTTTCTTCTAATCAGTCTTCGCAACGCCTTACTTTCTCCAAAGGTTCGTTTCATTCGTATAAATTGCCAAAGTGTATTAATGAAGTCAATGGAAACAAACTCACGCCTGCCCTTTTTTCTAATCACAAAAGGGTTTACACTAAAAATATCATTTTGACTTACACTGGTATACACCTCATGAAGCTTATCTATTCTACCCGCCGCTAAATGAGGCACCAACAAACTGCCCGTAGAGGTTCCTAAAAACAGATCGTAATCCCTTTCGTCTTCTTCAATAAGATACTGTGCCACACCACCGGCATAAGCGCCTTTACTCCCTCCTCCGGAAATAACTAATGCTCTCATTTAATCGTTTTTATACATAAATATAATAATTAGACTTCATAATTGAACTACTAAACAATAATAATTGAATCGCCTGTTTAATACTTCGTGTTTTACAGAAAAAAACTACTTTATTTCGAATTTTATTACATCAGCTTAAAAAGAATGTATACCTTAGTATTGCTATTAATTTATTACCATAACTTATGCTAAAGAAGTTGTTTCTTGTTGCATTATTTTCTATCCTAATAATTGCATCTTTATTTGCTATCAATCATACAACTTTTATTCCATTTCCCCTTAACTTCGGGATATCTTCAAATTTACCTCCCAATGCTTCTATTTCCGGCACCACCGATGTTTGCTTAAACAGTTCTCCAAATCCGGAGATTACATTTACAGGCTCCGGAGGAAGTACGCCATACACGTTCACCTATTCAATTAATAATGGAGCTAACCAAACAATTTCTACCACGGGGAACAACAGTTCTGTGACACTCCCGGTTAGCACAAATAGTGTTGGCTCCTATGTTTATGAACTTATTTCCGTGACGGATGGCAATAATGATACGACCACTGAAAATGGTTCCGCAACTGTTACTGTAAATGATCTGCCAACGGTAGATTTTAACTTTGACAATCCCGGGGCCTGCTCCGGAACTTCGGTTAACTTCACACCTAATATAACAGGAAGCGCTCCGTTTACATACAATTGGAGTTTTGGAGATGGCACAACCAGTACTACCAGTAATCCATCCCATATTTTCACATCCATTGGTTGTGGATTTCAAAACTCAAATGTTACCTTAAGCGTTACTGATTCTAACGGTTGCACCAACTCTATTACTAAAGCTGTTTCCGTACAGCAAAAACCTCGATTAGAATTTTACGATATTGACAATCGATTTGATCCCTTTAACAATTGCGGCAACAATACTCTGGACCCCTCCTTCACTATTAATGTTGGTATTGACAATGTGTCTGCATCCTGTATAAACTCATACGATGTAGATTGGGGAGATGGAAGCCCTGTGGAAACTAACGTCACCTTTCCAGCCACTCACACCTACACGCAATTAGGGTCTTTTAATATGGAGATCACAGCCAGAGGCACTAACTGTGATAATTCGGTTATCTATCTTGTAAAGAATTCCAGCAACCCTACAGGAGCTATTGTAAATCCCGGGAATACAGTGAATTTATGTACCCCTGTCAACCCTATAGAATTTGCCATAGGGGCATGGGCTACCAACCCCCCGGATACTAATTATTATATTGATTATGGCGATGGCACTATTGTAAACTATTCACAAGCACAATTAGAAGCTTCCGTATATTTTAATGCTGCTGACCCTGTGAACTCACAAGATTTTCCAATACCACACACTTATACGGAAACCAGTTGTCCTGATAGCTACACTGTCTTTTTAGCCATTACAACCTCTTGCGGTCAGACCAATTTAACAGCGGGCCCTATAATTATATTAAGAAAACCTGAAGTGGACTTCGAAGCCCCCCCCACCAGCTGTGTCAATACACCTGTATTGTTTGAGAATACCTCATTAGATGGTTATACCAATAATTGTGCAGTTAATGATGGCTACTATTGGGATTTTGGAGATGGCAATATGTCAACAGATAGAAACCCTACTCACACCTATACTTCAACAGGCACTTTTACCGTGTCCCTGTATGCTGAAAATTCCTGTGGCGTAACAAATACCATAACAAAAACAATATGCATTGAACCTAATTTAATTGCTGATTTCACCTTAGATAGCAATAATGGATGTACCCCCTTAGCAGTTCAAACCACAAATACTACGGATTTAAGCAATAGCTGTGATGGCGTAACCTATCTTTGGGAAGTTGCTTATACTCCTGGATTTTGCGGAACCGGTCCGGGACAATGGAGTTTTACAAATAGTTCTGATGAAACCTCCGCCTCACCATCATTTGAATTTATTAGTGCCGGAACGTACACCTTAACACTTACAACAACAAATACCTGCGGTAGTGATACCACCTCTCAAACCATTGAGGTTAAACAACCACCAATAACATCAATAAATCCTATTGCAGACTCATGCGGTACGGCTACCATTACCCCTTCCGCTAATTTACAAACCTGCGCACCTTCAACTGAAAACATTATTTATCTTTGGGATTTCCCGGGAGGCTCTCCGGCAACAACTAATTCTCTTAATCCGGGAACCATTACATATAGCACACCCGGTACATATAACATTTTATTTCATGTTACAACAAGCTGTGGAACCACAGTCAGCTCACAGACTTTCACTATAAATGCCCTGCCATCAATAACCAATACAGATCTAACACAAACCATATGTTCGGGAACAGAGACTACTGAGGTAAATCTGACCTCAGATATCAGCGGGACCACATATTCATGGACAGCTACAGCACCTGCCGGTGTTACCGGTTTTATTGCTAACGGCACTTCCAATACAATTCCTGTTCAAACCATATTCAATTCTAACACAACTTCTGAAGATGTTACTTACGTTATCACGCCATCAAATGGAAGTTGTGTAGGCACTCCTGTAAATTTAGTAATTACGGTAGACCCCGCTCCTGGATTTACCAGTCAGCCACAAAACGAAACCATTTGTTTAAACGGACCTGTTACACCGCTGTCCGTTACTGTTAATGGCCCGGGCACTCCAACGTATCAATGGTACAGTAATACGGTTAATAATACAACTACCGGCACAGCCATTGCAGGTGAAACGAATGCTACTTTCACACCACCAAACAATCCTGTAAGCATCACCTATTATTATGTTATTGCTTCTTTCGCTTCCGGTGCCGGTTGTGATGAAATCGTATCAGACGTGGCACGCGTTGAGATCGTTGATGGGATCCGGATTGATACAAACCCTTTAGCAACACAGAGTATCTGTGTTGGCGGCTCAACAAACCCCGATTTGGAAGTGACGCACTCCGGGGGTACCGGTACGGTTACCTACCAATGGTATTCCAATACCGTAAACTCCAATACAGGAGGGACCCTCATTCCGGGGGCTACAGCCATCAGTTATGGGCCTCCGGCATTTACAGTACCGGGAAATTATTTTTATTACGTTGAAATCTCTGTCAGCGGTAGCGGCTGCAGTGCCATTACCAGTGAAGTCGCCGAAGTTGTAGTGGTAGACGATCCCATAATCACTAGTCAGCCCATTATATCACAAACCCTTTGTCAAGGCGTTGCTCCACAAGACCTTGAGGTTACAGCTTCCGGAGGCCTTGGCACAAACTACAATTATCAATGGTACAGCAATCCAACAAATTCTAATACGGGAGGCACTTTAATTCCTGGGGCTACAAATGCCATATATACACCACCCACATCAAACGTAGGCACTCAATATTATTATGTGGTCATAACGCAGGCCAATCCCGGGTGTAGTGTTGTGAGCAACACTGCTGAAGTCATTATTAACCCAGCTCCAACTATTACCAATCAGCCGGTTTCGGAAACCATATGTTTTGGGGATATATTTAACACCTTAACGATTGCCTATGCGGATGGGGTGGGCATCCCGACTTATCAATGGTACAGTAATACTATCAATGACACCAATACAGGTACAGCAATAATCGGTGAAACCGGTACAAGTTATACGCCACCTTCCGGAACAGTCGGTACTATGTTTTATTATGTTATCATTACATTTTCATCCGGAGGCTGTACCGAAATCATCTCGCAAGTAGCTGAAAACACTGTAAATGAAACACCGGACATCAGCAATAAATCCGATATTATTTGCAGTGGCAATGCATTTTCCATCACACCGGATAATTCCGGAGGGGACATAGCTCCCGCTGGGACAACCTACACCTGGTCAACCCCGGCGATCAATCCTGTTGGAGCCATAACAGGAGCTTCTCAAGAAACTGCACCTCAAAATTCAATTTCACAAACTTTAACCAATACTACCATAGCACCGGCTACGGTTACCTATACAGTTACACCTACATTAGGCACATGTATAGGGAATACCTTTGAAGTTGTAGTTACTGTTAATCCATCTATCAGTATTACCACCATACAATCCAACAGCCTTTGTTATTTGGATAATGGGGGCGCATTGGATATTACCATTTCCGGTGGCGTGCCGTTCCCTACCGGAAACCCATATCAAATCAATTGGACCGGCCCAAATGGCTTTAACAGTTCAAACGAGGATATTTCTAACCTTGCTCCCGGCACTTACACAGTCTCTATTTTAGATGACGGTGGTTGTCCATATAACGAAACTTTTACAATTACCGAGCCTGATGAATTAATTTTCAGCACCATAGATTTTGACCCTGAAACCATTTCTTGTTTTGGCGCTAATGACGGTAACATTAATATTGAAGTTTCCGGTGGTACGGAGCCATACACATATAACTGGACGAGAAATGGCTTAATTTATGACACCTCTCAGGACTTAGCCAACCTCGCATCGGGAGATTACGAAATAACTGTAACCGATGCTAACAATTGTGCACCCATTTCACAGAGCTTTACAATTGTTGAGCCACCAGAATTACAGGTTAGCTTAGATTCTAAAGTAGATGTCATTTGTTTTGGGGAGGCTACAGGTAATATCAACATCAACATCACAGGCGGAAGGCCTTTTGAAGTGTCTCCGGGTGTTTTTGATTACACTTACAGCTGGACAGGACCGAATGGTTTTACAAGCACAAATCAAAACTTAACCGGTCTTTTTTCAGGCACCTATAATTTAATTGTTACAGACCGATCAGGATGTACGGACACTTTGGAGGTCATTATCAATCAATCTGATGAAATCATTATAGATTATACCGCTACAGAAATTGAATGTTACAGTGATAATGATGCCTCTATTACAATAAACAGCATTACCGGAGGCAATGCACCCTATACAGTATCCTGGAGCAATTTAGGCTCCGGATTGGTACAAACCAATTTATCACCGGGCACCTATGTAATTACGGTTACAGATGCCACCGATTGTGTAAAATCAGTCACCGTTGAAATTGCCTCACCTCCTGTCTTTAGAATTTCCCCGGAGGTTGCCAATGTGTCGTGCCATGGAGCAAATGATGCCAGAATAGTACTGAATCTGGAAGGAGGCATTGACCCTTTAGACTTGAATTGGGATGATGACCCAACAGCAGGCATTGAACGAAATAATATTGGACCAGGAACATATACGGTTACAATTATCGATGGAAAATCATGTGTAATAAGTGAAACCTTTGTAATTACAGAACCTGATCCATTAGAATTAACTGGGGTCAAAACCGACGCTCTTGATTGTGACGACGCCAACACAGGAGCTATTAATGTTATTGTAACAGGCGGAACATTACCATTAACCTATAGATGGTCTAATGGTGCCGTCACTGAGGATTTGAGTAATATCCCGCCCGGGAATTATACGCTAAATGTTACGGACGCCAGCGGTTGTGAAATCTCTGAAAGCTTTATTGTCAATCGTTTTGAACCTTTAGCAATAGAAGTCGATGTGATTACAGACCACAACTGCGATACCAAAACCATAGAACAATCTTTTGTAGCAAATCCAAGTGGTGGCGTCCCTCCCTATCAAATTACCTGGTCCAGCGGCACCATAAGCGGAGCTAACGGTGAGATCATGCAAACCGACCTGAATGGACTGGTAACTATAGATGTGATTGATAGTTTAGGATGTAACACATCGTATTCCTATAATGTAGATATTCCGGAATTAGGTGACCCTGATTTTGATATAAGCTCAAATGCTTTTATCAACTACGGCTTTTATTCTATTGAAGACCCTATTCAATTTACTAACACCTCTACGGGAGATTTTATTGGAATATCCTGGGATTTTGGAGATGGTACATTTTCAAGTGAAGAAAGCCCTGTTCACATATACAAAGAGGTAGGCACCTATGTGGTCACACAAACTGTAGTATACCCTTTTGATTGTGTGTATACCAAAACAATTACACTTAATATTCAAAAAGGTTACAGCCTGATAATACCAAATGCATTTACCCCAAATAATGATATACTAAATGATTTTTTCCTGCCGTCACAGATCGGATTATCTAATATGACATTTGAAATTTACGATACCTGGGGTAGTATGGTTTTTTCCGAAGAAGGCGATAGCCTGCGTGGTTGGAATGGAAAAATAAAAGACACTAACGCAGAAAACGGCAACTATTACTTCACTTTTTCCGGCGTAACGCTTTACGGGGAAATCATAAAGTCAAAAGGTGCTTTTGTCCTAATTAAATAAGCATAATGAAAATAAGAATATACTTTTCAATAATTATCAGCAGTTTTTTGTGTCATCAAGTTACAGCCCAGGACCCCGTATTTAGTCAATATTTTCAAATTCCGGAAACTTTAAATCCTGGTTTTTCCGGCTTTGAAAACGCTTCGTATTTTGGGTTAATTCATAGAACCCAATGGCCTAATTTAGGTTTACGGGTAGATACTGACTATGTGTTTTTCAATACCTGGGTTGAAACTATTGGCGGTTTGGGTATTAGTATTTTAAATCAACACGAAAACAACACTAAATACAACCACCTGCAAGGAAATATCAATTACTCGTATCATGTAAGATTGGCAAACGAGTGGTATTTCAGACCGGCAATTGAGGTCGGGTTTGGAACAAAATCATTCAACTTTAGCAACTTGGTTTTATCCGATCAAATAAATATCTTTTCAGAAACCATAAACCCAAATACATCAGACGCCTATTTCTTAAACGCTAACAGGAATATTACTTTTTTTGATTTTTCGGCGGGATTTGTCTTTGATAAAAAAAATGCCCGAAATGGCACGGACCTATGGTTAGGAGCCACAATCAAACATTTAAACAGGCCTAATATTTCTTTTGTTGAAAACAATAATCTGCCACTGGATATTTTTTATTCCATACATGCAAACTATAAATTTCCCTACTATGATTATAACGACATTATGTTATCAGTCAATTATATGCAACAAGGTGAATACAACAGACTGGACCTGACGTCCATGATAAAATTGGAGAAGCTCTTTTTGGGAGCTACTGCTGTTACTAATCCTGCAAAAAACAGTAATAACAGCCATTTATTAACGTCCGTTAATGCTTTTGCCGGTTTAGAGCTTGAACAATTGCGCTTTGGATTTTCTTATGACTTTAACACCTCTAAAATTGGCAGGACAGATGGTGTTTACGAGTTTTCCATAACCTATCTTGCCAGTTGTTTAGTCTGCAGAAATCCTGCCAGGTTAGAACGCAGAAAATAGTCACAGTCCCAGTATTCAGTCATCAGTTAGCAGCTGAAATCCGCTAACTTTGCTTTTTTGCGTCATTACGAGGAGGAATCGACGAAGTAATCTCATCATTATTTATGATGCAAGCACCTGGATTGCTTCACTCCGTTCGCACTCACACCAATGTTATTCCTGAGTTTCCAGAAGTGCCTTAGCAAACTTTTTAAAGCGCCAGTTATGATGTGTTGTAGCTTGTTTTAAATTGTCTTCACAAGTCTTATTGCAAGCCTGTATTTGATTTAAATACTGAAACGCGTTTTGCCGCACTTCAAAACCGTATTCAGAACCTGTATAACCAATTAATTCATCAAAATAAGCCTTTTTATTTTCAACTTCAAAATCTTCGGTTATTAAGGCCAGCGTCAACCAAAGGATCCTGACATTTTTATCATTAAAACCAACAACATCTTTGGTTTGAGTCAGATATTTTTCTCTATCCTCAGGGAAATTACGCCATAAGCTAAACAAAGCCGATTCAATGGTCCTGTAGGACTTATCATTTAAAAGCGATTCGTAATCAGCTTTTAATTCTGATGGTATATCTGTTAAACTTTGAGCTATAGCCTGCCTGACTTTTAATGGGTTTTTAAAAGCTTGCTTATTGATAAGCTCAGGTGATTGAAATACAACTTTTGATTTAGCCTCATCAGAGATCCAGGACGACAAATACTCCTGACACTTAGCGGTCTGTGCTTCACAATCCGCCATAATATATTCCTGGATAAAAACAGATCTTTTAAGACTCTCCAAAGCCTTATCATACATAAAAGTTTGAGTGTTTAACCAGTTTTCAGTAAAAGCATCCAAATCCTTCACACCAGCCTTTTCAACTTCACTTATAAAATCATTAGTCTCCACATTTTTAAGCTGATGTTTCAACAAATAGCGCTTTACCGCTTCTTTAAAAGCCTTATTACCTACTTTCTCACGCAACACATGTAATACCCAGGCACCTCTCTTATAAAAAGTAGTACTACTGGATTTTGGGTCCAACAACGAAGTACTTTGCCCTGCCCTATTTTGCTCCAGTAGCTCCCGGGCATATTCATACAACCTCCAATAGTAATAATCTTCCCCAAAAATGTCTTTTTCAGCTAATAAGGCATAATAGGTAGCAAAACCCTCCTGTAACCAATGATGCGTACCGGAGGTTTCCGTTACCAAATTGCCAAACCATTGATGCGCCAATTCATGGGCATTCACATTTACACAATTCTTGTCTGCAAACCCAATGGAATCAATAACATAACTGTCTGAAAAAATAGTTGTTCCGGTATTTTCCATACCGGCGTATAAAAAATCCTTTACTGGTACCTGCTTGTAATTTTGCCATGGATACGGCACACCTATTTCTTCCTCTAAAAAATCAAACATCCTTTTTGTGTAACGGTAGGTAGGTTCAAACTTTAGCGAATCTTCCGGGTAATAATACATTTCCAAAGGAATACCACTTTTAGAGTACTCGACCTTTTTATCATATTTCCCAATGGCTAAGGCCACCAAATAACTGGACATGGGTTTTTGCATATCGTAATGCCAGGTTATTGTCGATTCGTTTATTTGTTTATTCGTTAGCTTACCATTGGCAATAACTTTATAGTCAGAATCAAATGTTATTGATAAATCGAACTCAATTTTATCATTCATATCATCAATACTAGGCAACCAGTTGCTGGTATATTTACCCTGACCCTGAGTCCAAACCTGCTTTTTCTGGTGATTGAAGTTCTCGAAATCACCTTCTCCCTCATCCCAACCAATAAAATAAAAGGCCTTTTTGGGCTGAGTCACAAAACCAATATCCAATTGATGCGTCTCTCCTTTTTTGAATTCATGTTTTACAACAAAATATTTTTTATCATAATCATGAAATATCGTTTCGTTTAATAAACCTTCTACATGCAAAAAATTATTGGCGTTTAGATAAATGGAGTCTATATCTTTTAATACTTCGAAAGTATAAACTACATGACCTCCTACCTCGCTGCTATTCGGTTTAATGGACAGGTCTGCATGGGCCGTTTTAAAATCTACACAATCCGTTTGCTGGGAAAACCCTGAAAAAGCTATAAAGAAAAAGAAAATGAGGCTCAATAATTTCATCTGTTCGAAATCTTTCGTTTAGAATTTTGAAGAAACAAAAGATTTCTTCTCATTCAGTAATTCGCATTAAAATTTTACCATTTGCGACAATTTAAATGATAAAACTTATTAATGCTCATTTCATATAACCAATATAGCAAACTTTAGTCCAAAAATGCCACAAACGCAAAGAAGCCATTTAAATTAATTCAAATGGCTTCTTAAAATAAAAAGGAATTACGCTCTTCTTTCTAGCTTAGCTGCTTTTACTTCGTCAGCTGCTGCAGACCGTTCATATTGCGCAGCCCTTACTTCATTACCTCTTTTTCTAAGTTTTTCTGCTTGTAGCCTATACTTTGCTGCTCGCTCCCTATATTTAGCAGCTCTAACTAAATTTGACATATCTCAAGTTTTAAAAATTAAACACTATATTCTGATATTTTCTATTTATTCCTTGACAACTTTTAAAAATCTACTTGGCAATTAATCTGCTCTTTTATCACTGATTTGATCTTCTCTGCATTTCTATATTGGAAGAAATAATTTTACCTTCTAAATAAGCGTCTATCATTTCTTTATTATTTGCATACAGCAAACACGATAAACACAAACCAAAAGACAACATAAATGATACGAATACCGTAGTTGTTATAAACCAACTCTTCTTTATTTCTAAAAGTTCTATTGATAAAATTTGTTTTAAACCTTGATTACTCGGTGTCAATTGGTTATGCCATATCATTATTGGCAATGAACATATCTTTACATAATTAAAAACATATGTGTTTACAATTTCCTCTATAGCTTTGTTATAATCTTCTTTTAAAACCGTTCCACTGATAAAAGAGTTAATTAGAGCTATAGTATAAATAATAATGATGCGTGTTAGCATCAAAACCAAATAAACTGTCCCAAATAAAAGCCAAAACCCAGTTATTATAGCTGCTACTAGAAATAAAAATAACGTCACTATGACTTTAACAATAAATGTGACCATGTTTGTTTAAATTTTAATCTTTTTGCCAATACAGCTTCTTGATTTTTTTGTTTGCTGTAAATTTAAATGGAAAACCACCTAACAATATTGATAACTCTGAGAGTTTTAGTACTCAAAATTGAGAGTTAAGACCAATGGTAAAAAGTATAGATAAACGGAAAGATAAAGTGTTTGTTTTCAAAGATTAAGTAAAATAGCCCTGGTAACTGAGTAATCCAAAAAGAAATATACTTAGCAACCGAATGACTATTTAGATTAAATGATTCCTGGTTGCGTAACTGATCAACTCAGCAGCATTTTTGCAACCCGTTTTTTCAAGAATGGTACGCCTGTAAGTATCAACTGTATGGCGACTTAAAAAGAGTGTTTCTCCAATAGCTTTACTGTTCAAGCCTTTACCTATTAAACGAATGATCTCAAATTCACGTTTACTCAGATTAGACAGTAATTTGGTTTTAAAACGTTCTAAGGTTGTTTTAAGCTCGTCAATATTTACGGGTTTTAACAGATAGTCAAAGGCATAGGTCTTTATAGCTTTTATGGCATAGTGATCATAAGCCGTGATATAAATGATTTTAGTATCCAAATTATTCTTATTGATGTCCTCGGCCAGTTCCAAACCTGAACGCCCGGGCATCTCAATATCCATAAATACCAGATGTGGTTTATGATATAGAATAGCACTAAATGCTTTTTCGGCATCATCAATCAATTCCAATATTTCAACATATGGAAAGTTATTCAACAAAATTTTCATGCGGTTTAAGGCTCTGGTTTCGTCATCTACCACAATTACTTTAATCGTTTTTGTTTCCATACGTTTAATTAATTTAATATTTTAATTTCCACTCTAACACCCTTATTATTGTCAACCTTATCTTTTAACTCAATCATATTATGGATAATTTTCTTTTTATTGAGTTTTGCATACAAATCAAATATCTTTTCCATTATAAGTAAACCACTACCGGTAGAATGCTTATTATTAGCCTTACTCTTCCTTAAACCAACACCATTGTCCTCCACCGTCAATAACATACCTTGTTTTTGTTTCTTAACTTCAATTTTAAGCATGCCTTTAATTGGATTTAATGTCAGTCCGTGCTTAATGGCATTCTCTACATAAGTAAACAATACATGTTTAGGTATTTTTGTTTCTGTATTTATAGCTGAATCAACACTTATATCGTAATCAAAACTATTGTTATGGCGTATCTTTTGTAGTTTAATAAAGTTCTCTGTATACTCCAGCTCCTCTTTTAAAGTGGTCATTATCTTATCAGAATTTTGCAAGGTATCCCTCATAAAGTCCGAAAAACGACATATAAAGTTATCTGCTTCTAACTTATTATCCGCCAAAGTCATTTCGCTAATTGTATTAATCGCGTTAAACACAAAATGGGGATCTACCTGATTTTTTATAGTCTTGATTTGCAACTCTGCAATTTCGCTTTCTATAGCCTGTTTTTTGGCCTCCCTGATGCTCTGCCCTTTAAGAATCAAAAAAACCAAGCCCAAAATGCCAAAGTATATAGCAATATAAATACCGTATTGGTATATATATAATGGGTTTTCGCGGTAATCGCAATACATTAAAAACTTATCTTTTTGAAAAAATAGCTGGCGTTTATTAGTTCTTATTTCTCTAAAACCTAAATTAACCCGGGCTTCTTCAGGTCCACTTAACTCAAAAGTAACCGGCTGTTTAAAATTGAGGGTATAAATGGAAACATGTTTGTAGTCGTTATGCATCACTAGCCATTCTTTAGTTTCATCTCCATTCACATCATACAAATAAGCATACCTAAAAGGTTCTGTTGTTATTTCTTTTATTAACTTCAAATTATTATCGTAGACACGAAACACACCTTTATCATTATTAAAAATTACAAATTCAGTGTCATTTACTTTTACCAATACTTGTTTACCACTTGGAACCAGGGCTTCGCCTTCTATTTTACCATCTATGGATAGTGTAAGGAGTTTGGAGGTCTGTTTTTTATATTGCCTGGATCTGAAGAGCGCAATTACTTTTGACGCTTTACCCTTCTTAAATTCATAGCAGTATGTCGATCCCAGCCCCTTAAATCCCACAGGCTCAAATAAAAAGCTTAAATCATCATCCAACACCGTCAACCACGTACTATAATCCGAACGTTTTGAATAAACACTTTCTATGGCATTCCCATAAGCAGAGCCATGCAACAGGATTTCATTCCTTCCATCGGCATCCAAATCATACGTTTCTTTTAGGGCTAATGAATTGGTTAGATGAGGCGATTTTATTATTCTATTATCTTCAAGGTTATATTTGTATATATTACGTGGATTAGCAGCAAACCCAGTCAAAATACCAAATACCACTTCATTCCCGTTGCTACTTTTTTCCAGATCTATGGAAGATGTGCCAATCCAAAATTTGTGTTCCCCATTAAACTTACCAATGGTGTCAATAAATATATTGTGAAGCTCAATACCATGATCGACAAAAAGCTCTATTATATTTAAAAAAATAGAATCTGCTCTTTGAGTTATCAAAAAAACTTCTTTATGCCCATTACCATTAATATCACTAAACGATAGGTTTCTGGTATCTTTTTTTGGTCTAAACGGCCATTTGCTGTTAAAATTAATTTGGTCTACAAAATCATCGTTGGAATGATAATACAAAAAACTGGCATTACCCAAAGTATTGGTCTGTGCTTCTATACGTTCACTCAATCCATCACCGTCAAAATCGTGATGATACACCTTACTTGTTAAAAGGTTACTATAGTTTTTCGTTTCTAAACTCACCTCATACCTTGAAAAAGAATCAGGAATACCAGCAATAATTGCAACAGACACCAGTAAGGCAACAATATAAGGGTTAAGCAATATAGAAATAATGCGTTGGCTCACTTTCAGAGACATGGTTGGTTAGGTTGCTTTTGAGTATGTAATTTATCAATTTTTCGTAATAATATACACACAACACCAAATAAAAAGAGGAAAATTTCACACACATACTCAAAATTAAGTACAACAACTACTCATTTTAGTTATTTTACTCTAATAGCATTATTCTTTTGACGTTTTTTCATGAAAGTCATAATTTAGCTTTTATGAGCGTGAATCTCCAAACTCCCATAGACTATCTCAAAGGCGTTGGCCCCAATAGGGCCGATCTACTTAAGAAAGAATTGCGTATTCACACCTATCAGGATTTACTAAACCTGTTTCCAAACCGTTATATTGACCGCACCAGGTATTACAAGATCAACCAAATACAACAAAGCAATGCCGAAATTCAGGTTGTTGGTGTTATCACCGGATTCAGGGAAGTGGCTCAAAAAAGAGGCAAGCGGTTAGTGGGCACGTTTCAGGACGAAACGGGTACTATGGAACTGGTTTGGTTTAGAGGACAAAAATGGATTCGTGAAAGCCTTAAACTCAATACGCCTTATGTGATCTTTGGTAAAGCCAATTGGTTTAGTGGAAAATTCAACATGCCTCACCCGGATATTGAATTACTGGAAGACCATAAAAAAAGCTTACGCTCCGGTATTCAACCCATTTATCCGTCTACAGAAAAATTATCAAACAAAGGCATCAGTAACCGGGTTGTTAGTAAAATTGTGCAACAACTGTTTTTAGAAACCAAAGGCAAATTTTCTGAAACTTTATCTCAAAACTTACTTTCAGAATTACAGTTGATTTCAAAAAGTGACGCCTTACTGAATATCCATTTCCCCAAAAATCAGGACTTGCTTTCCAAGGCACAATTACGACTAAAATTTGAAGAATTATTTTTTATTCAATTGCAATTAATTCTGAAAAATTTAATTCATAAATCAAAAATAAAAGGACACACCTTTGAAAAAGTCGGCAACTACTTTAATACGTTTTTTCAAGAGCATTTGCCCTTTGATCTGACCCATGCACAGAAACGTGTGTTAAAAGAAATCCGATCCGATTTAGGGAGTCATGCACAAATGAACCGGCTTTTGCAAGGTGATGTAGGTTCCGGAAAGACCATAGTAGCGTTTATGTCAATATTAATCGCACTTGACAACGGTTTTCAGGCTTGTTTAATGGCTCCGACTGAAATTTTGTCAGTTCAACACTATAATGGATTATTAGAATGGTGTAATAAATTGAATATCAGAATAAAACTATTAACTGGATCAACTAAAACTTCAAACAGACAAGAAATTCACAAATCTTTGGAAAATGGCGATTTACAGATCTTGATTGGCACGCATGCGCTTATTGAAGACAAGGTGAAATTTAAAAACTTAGGGCTCGCTATTATCGACGAACAACATCGTTTTGGAGTTGCCCAAAGAAGTAAATTATGGCATAAGGGAGGCTCCGCACCTCCACACATTTTGGTTATGACCGCTACTCCTATTCCGCGCACTTTAGCTATGTCGGTTTATGGCGACTTAGACATCTCAATCATTGATGAATTACCTCCCGGAAGGAAGTCTATCAAAACAGTACATCGGTACGACAAAAACCGACTAAATGTTTTTCGTTTTATCAGGGACGAGATCAAAAAAGGCAGACAGATCTACATTGTATATCCGCTAATTAAAGAAAGTGAAAAAATGGATTATAAAGATCTGATGGATGGTTACGAAAGTATTGCCCGGGATTTTCCACTTCCGGATTATCAAATCTCCATAGTGCACGGGAAAATGAAACCCGCTGATAAAGATTATGAAATGCAACGCTTTATAAAAGGAGAAACTCAGATTATGGTAGCTACTACCGTTATTGAGGTGGGCGTCAATGTCCCGAATGCTTCAGTAATGATCATTGAAAGTGCCGAGCGTTTCGGACTCTCGCAATTACACCAGTTACGTGGTCGTGTGGGTCGTGGTGCAGAACAAAGCTATTGCATTTTAATGACCAGCCACAAATTAACAAGCGACAGTAAAACCCGCTTAGAGACCATGGTTAAAACCAATGACGGCTTTGAAATTGCAGAAGTTGACCTAAAACTCCGCGGGCCCGGCGATGTTATGGGAACACAACAAAGTGGCGTGTTAAATCTCAGGATTGCAGACATCGTTAAGGACAAAGACCTTTTGCAACAAGCACGCTATTACGCCAAAAAGATCTTAAAAGAAGACCCTTCACTTTCAAGCACTGAAAACGCAGCTATTTTAAATACCTACAAAGCACTGTCAAAATACAAGAATATCTGGAATTACATAAGTTAAAAACCCGATCAGAAATCTAATCGGGCATCACATAGTTGTTTGTAGTTTGATTGATGTTTGGCGTGATTTTCAATTTATATCTATTCCTTTTTCCAGTTTTTCTATATTGGCCTGAACCCTACCCCTACTTGCATCATTTGGCGCATTACCTAAAGCTATTTTTAAATGTTTTAATGCCGTTTTATAATCGCCTTTAGCCGAAAGCGCCCTTGCCAAACCATAATGTACCGGCCATTGGCCTTTGTTGTTTTTAGCATTCATTTTAAAGACTTCCATAGCTTTATCTTTTTCGCCTTTAGCTATTAAAGTCCTTCCGTACTGATGCACCTGAAAAATGGTTGCTAAAGACAGTGCTTCGTCCATTAAGTTAGAAGCCTCATCTGCTTTTCCTAATTTTTCCAGGATTTGCGCTTTTATCTGAAGGTTATTAAATGTTTTCTGGCTATAAAAATTCCCGGCGATCGCACCATCAATCCATCCCAGAGCCTCATTCAAATCCCCATTATTATTAAGAGCATAGTTGGCAGCCTGCTCCCAATTTTGCCTCATAAAACCCAAGTTCCCTTTAGATTTCGACCTAAAATCAGATAACACCAGGTTAGAAACATCAAAGGCTACCTTAAAAGGTATTTCTTTTTTCTCCCAAACAAGGGATACAATAGCAGAATTCGCATCAACAGTATTCACTTCGTAAGTCAATAACTCTTTATGAGGAACATCATTCATCTTTACCCCAACCTTCAAAGCATCCTTTGCCTCATCATAAAAATAACTTCCCCAAGAGTCCGTATCATAGGACAAAATAATATTTGCATTGTTTTCATCTACCACTTCAATATGCAAACCGTAAGTACCGGCCTTTATTTCTTTTCCTTCTAATTTAGCGTCATGAGTAAAACTAATTATAGTGTTTTCATTAGCTCCGGCCCGCCAGGGAGCCGCTTTCGATGTACCAAACCCCAGATCATTCATACCGAAAGGCACCAATTTACCCCAAATTTCTCTTCCGTTAACACTTGGCCTCGCATAAGTGATACTAACATCTGAAATACCGATACGCTGAGAGACGGATGCCTGCTGACTTGCCCTGGGCAAATTTATCTGAGCGTCTAAATTATTACCAAAAATTAATAAGAGAAATAACAGTGAGTTGATAAGGTAGTTAGTTTTCATTTTAGTTTGTTTTATTTTGATTGCGTCCTTAAGATAGACACATTTAAGATCGGGTAACGTTAGAGTTTTGTTAAAGAATTTAGCCCAACTGTTAATTAACATTTCTGTTAAGAATACTTTAACACAGTAAGTATCTACTTAGAATGTTTAAATTTGCTTTCTCTTTTAGCATCAAAATGATACATATTCACGAAAAGACGTTGCAAGATTTAGAATTCCCTACCGTTTTAGAACAGGTTAGTGAACACTGCATTACCCCTTTAGGAAACGAACGCGCTTTACAAATAACACCTTTCAAATCTAAAGACGATATTCTGAAGGCTCTGGAACTGACCAATGAATATTTATCCTCTTTTTACAACGAAAATAAGATCCCGAATCACAGGTTCGAAACTATAAATAAAGAGTTGAAGTTATTAAACATAGACAATACGTACTTAGAGGTTTACAGTTTAAAAAAAATAACTTCCATTTCAGCAACGACTAACGACATTGTTCTTTTCCTAAAAAAGTTCGAGGAATACTATCCGCAACTAAATAATTTTGCTTCCAACATAGAAGTTACCAAAGAGATCATTGAAAAAATAAACCATATTGTTGATAGATTCGGTGATATCAAAAACAATGCTTCAGACCTGCTTTATCAGCTAAGGCAGTCCATCAATTTGGTCAAAGGAAAAATAAACCAAAGCTTCGCTACCGCTCTCAACCTGTATCACAGCCATGAATATTTAGACGATATCAGAGAATCTGTTATTGATAACAGACGCGTATTAGCTGTTAAAGCTATGTACAGACGTAAAGTGAAAGGTTCCATAATGGGTAGCAGCAAGACCGGTAGTATTGTTTATATTGAACCCGAAGCTACCCTTCAGCATACCAGGGAACTAAATAACCTGGAATACGAAGAGAAAGAGGAAATCATCAGGATCCTCAAGGACATTACCAACTTTATAAGGCCGTTTACACCGCTTTTAAGAGATTCCCAGGAGTTTTTAATTCAAATGGATGTGATAGCTGCCAAGTCCAAATATGCGCGTTCTATGGATGCTATTCTACCTGAGATAACGTATGAAAGCAGTATGTTTTTACGGGATGCCTACCATCCGCTACTCTATTTAACCAATTTGGAAAAGCGTGAAAAAACCTTTCCTCAGACCATTGAATTAAAACAGGATAGCAGAATTATTGTTATTTCAGGGCCCAATGCCGGTGGTAAAAGCATTACCCTTAAAACCATCGGATTACTGCAGGTTATGTTGCAAAGCGGCCTCTTAATTCCGGTACATGAGCGCAGTAAAGCTTGCTTGTTTGACAGGATTTTAAGCGATATTGGCGATAATCAATCTATTGAAAATCATTTAAGCACCTATAGCTACCGCTTAAAGCAAATGAACTACTTTTTAAGAAAGTGCAACAAAAACACGCTTTTCTTAATTGATGAATTCGGAACCGGTAGTGATCCGGAACTTGGTGGCGCACTGGCCGAAACATTTTTAGAAGAATTCTATCACCGGGAAGCCTTTGGCATTATTACCACGCACTATTCAAACTTAAAAATATTGGCCACAGAATTGCCTTGTATGGTAAATGCTAATATGCTCTTCAATGAACGTACTCTGGAACCTATGTTCAAATTGGTTGTTGGCCAGGCAGGTAGTTCTTTTACTTTTGAGGTAGCTCAGAAAAACGGCATTCCGTATAGTTTAATAAACCGGGCTAAAAAGAAGATAGAGCGCAGCAAAGTCAGGTTTGATGCCACAATAGCCAAACTTCAAAAAGAGCGTTCCAGGTTAGAAAAAACCGGGCAATCCTTAAAACTTAATGAGAAAAAAACAAGTGAAGAAGCCGATAAATTAGAAGAGATCAATGCGAAAATCCAAAGGAAGCTGGAAAGTTACCAGGAGCTGTATGACAGCAACCAACGCCTGATCTACCTGGGGCAAAAGGTGAATGATCTGGCCGAAAAGTATTTCAATAATAAACAAAAGCGCGAGTTAATGTCTGAGCTGTTCAAAGTGGTTCAAATTGAAAACTCCAAGCGTAAAAAAGTTTCAGCTAAACAAAAAAGAGTTGAAAAAGCCAAAGAGAAACAGGTAAAGCAGGAGGTTGAAAAAAAGGTTGAAGTCATTAGAAAAAAGAAAAAAGCCGCCAGGAAAAAAGCTGTTGAAGCACCAAAACCAAAGCCTGTTTTAAAAGTGGGTGACCGTGTCAGACTGGAAGACGGGCGCTCCATAGGCACCATTGACAAGATTGAAAAAAACAAAGCCATAGTGAACTATGGCGTATTTACAACCAAAGTTAGTCTGGAACAGTTAGAATTGGTAGATTAAACTATAATGCTCCTACTCTTTTATAAATTTTAAGGTATTTCCATTTTTTAACTTTAAAAAATACAATCCGTTTGTTAATGTACTCATGTGAATGGGGTTTTCATTTTGAACCGAACCACCTGCTACATGTTTTCCAATAACATTATAAATAGCATAGGTTTCAGGTTGTTTTAAACCGGAAATACGCATCCTGTCTTTAACCGGATTTGGGTATAGCCTTAATGCTTTGTTTTGTTCAACAACATTTACACTTAATGTGCCATTTATAGCTCCAAAGCCCTGCCAAACAGATGCCGAAGCATACGCTGTCTCACTTCCCGGAGGCACATTTAAAACCATTTGAGATATATCAAGATTGAAAAATACTTGCGATGCAATATTTATTGGTGTATTTATATTTACGTTTACTGCAGTTAGTTTGAAACAACTACTAAACGCGTAGGTACCTATAGAAGTTACAAGCTCAGGTATAGTAATGGATGTTAATTCACCACATTGAGAAAACGTGTGCATTTTTATCGTTGTCACAGCATTGGGTATGTTTACGGAGACTAACTCCGTACAGTACAAAAAAGCACCTTCCCCTATGTTTGTAACCGAATCCGGTAATGTTATGGTGGTAATATTTCTACAGTCTCTAAAGGCATAATCTTTAATTTCTGTAATTGAATTTGGCAGACTTATGCCGGTTACATTTAAGCAGGTTCTGAAGGCTTCATATCCAATAGCAGTGACATTGTAAGTAGTTGAAGCATAATCAACTGTGGCCGGTATGGTTATGTCCCCGGTGTAACAACCCGATTTGCTGGTTGCTTCTACTTGGGTAGCATTTAGGACATTATAATTAATACCGTCTACTTCAAATGTTTGCGCAGGCAAACTTTGTAAACTGATCAGGGTAAAAAATATGTAATAATATATTGGTGTTTTCATTCTTTGAATTTTTAATTGACCTTTAATTTATGCACTATGGAGCATCCTTTTTTGACAGGAATAAACAGCCAGCACCAAGTTGTTGAATCTACAACTTTAGGTGCCGACTGCTTCATTGACTAATAGCATGGTTCTGCCTTAATAAATACGCCAAACGTAAAAATACGTTCGCATTTCATCTGTGTCGTTCTTTAAAATAATACGGATATAGGGCTCCTTGGTGTTTTGAACGTTCTTCAATAGGATTTTTTCCGTTCCGTTTCCAAAATAAAGCGGAGAAAAGGCCCCGTTGGCTTCATAAAATGACGAATACAATTCAATATAATCTGTCTCCAAGTCGGGCTTATACAGTTCAACCTCTGAACTCGAATCTGGGGTTTGAATTTCGAAAAAGGTCCGTTCATTGATATTCATGGATGGATTGGCACCATGATGCCACTTAATTTCTTCCTTTTTATTACCGTCCTGATAAACTCTTATTCGCATATCGCCATATATTTCCAGGTTGTTCTCTCCTACCACGTTCCATGGATTAAACCCGTATAGTTCTATTCCGAATTTTTGATAGGCTTCATAGCAGGTTCTGATATTGTATTCACTTGCCAAAACCACATTGGCAATAGGAAAGCCTTCACGTATGTATCTAAGGGTATACCCAAGTGGCGCGCCCGGAGAATCAATTGAATATTCGCCGCCCTCGGTGATATAATCGTATACGCCTTGCGGACCGGTAACTACCTTGGCGGCATCACCGGAGGAGCCTCCTATAACCAGGGCCTTCACTGTAGAACTATTCCAAAAACTCTCATGTTCTCCCGATCCACCGGCCGATCCGTTTGCAAAAGCGGCATTAAAGGCGGCATGGGTATCAGACCAGTTCTCGTTAGTCTCAACTGTGTACAACAACATGCGTCCATACTTAACAGATGATACAATCACCGGACTTGTACTATTAAGCTGCGGAACTTCTGTGAATAATTTTCCGGGGTTTCTTGAATCTTCAATGGTCAGGTCGATGGTGTAGTAAACCTGTAAATATTTAACAACGTACTTGTACTTCTTTTCGGAACTACTAAAGTTAAAAGATCCTGAAACACTGTTTTTACCTTTGGTGTAACTTGCTCCAAGGGCTATATTCAGGTGTTCCTCGGAATACACTTCCTCAGTGGTAAAATTAACCTTGGCCGAAGCAGACCCCGTCACGCCTTGTTGAAGCATCTCTTTAACACCTTCTCTAACCGTACTGATGTTCGGATTTTCAATGACTACCGAAGGTTTTCCGTTTAAACTCTCCAGGGATACGGATAAGGTGATGGGCGCCCTGCCACCGGTGATCCCTATATACTCTCCTGTTGGAATGGATTCTCCCTTTAACATAGCTCCGGGGTAAATAACATCGCTTGTGGGGTCCAGCAATATCATCTCACTGAAGCCGGGCGCCATTTTATACTTTGATACCGTGCATTCGTCAGTATTGCCTTCCCGCTCTTTACTAACCTCTTCAACAAACGCTTCGGTCGGTTGCTCATCAGGCTGTATAAAATTGCTAAGGCTTGCCAAAAAGGCATTTATTTCTTTTAAGGTGTCTTCCGAAATGATCTCATTATTATCATTATTATCTGCATTTTCCGAACTGCATCCGTTACAGGAAAATAAAATGGTCACTAATACCAGTACATACCATACCGGTTTCATTGTTAATAGCTGGGTTTTCATAATTTCTGATTTTTTGTAATTCAACACTTCAAAACTAGATAGCAACGCAGCTAAAATCTAATTTTGAGCATGGACAAAGCATGGACATCATGCAGTGAAATCGCCGAAAACCAACATGGACACTTAGAAATCACCAGAATCAGAAAACAATATCAACCATCTGTTTTTCAGCATATTAACATCTATCCAAAGTACATTTAACAATTAAAAACCATAGATTTTCCATGGACAAGTGCGTTTTGTGTTTCGGACAAGGTTGAATTCTGAATGGATATAATACCTATCTTAGAGCAACAAAACGCCAATCTATGAAACCTAACTTTTTATTCTTTTTGCTAGTAGTTTTTGTTTGTAATTCGGTAATGACTCAAAATCAGAAATTTATCGATAGCCTAATAAATGATTATGAGAATCAAAAGAATGATACGCTCAAGATAAAAACATTGAATTTGCTTCATGCAAAACTAATGTTTAGTAAGCCTGAGGAATCCAAAACATTTGCAGAAAAGTCTTTAGACTTATCAAAAAAACTGGATTATACCTTAGGTATTGCAAATGGAAATAGACAAATGGGAAACTATTTTTACAACCGCTCAGAGTTTGATTCCGCAAAACACTACTACAACATTGCTAAAGAAAAATACATTCAACTCAATGATCAAACCGGTCTTATTAGATTGAACCACATCCTCACTGATATTAAAAGGCTAAATGGAGATTTAGAAGATGCACTGTCTCTTTCATTAGAAAATATCGCATTACTTGAGAATACTAGTAATACTAATCTAGAGAACAAGTTCTTAGGTGCACTTTATGATGGTTTGGGAAAGATTTATATGGATATGGGGAGTTTTAATTTGGCTTTAAAAGAAACGCTAAAGGCTGTAAAGTTTTACGAAAAGAACAATGATAAGGTGAGGAAAGCGGACGCTTTAAAGCAAATGGGAGATCTCGATCAAGCATTAAAAAATCATGAATCAGCAATAAAAAACTTTAATACTGCAATTAAAATATATGATGAATTCAATGATAAAATGTATAAATCATATGCCTTAAATTCCGCGGGATTGGCTTATCAGGATTTGAACAAGTATGACAAAGCCATACAATACCAAAAAGAAGCTATACGCCTAGGAGAAGAAGTTGGTAATAATGCCGCTCTTATAAGTGCGTTAAATAGTTTAGGAGATTTATACATTATTAAAAAGGACTATTCTCAAGCCAAGGAGTTGTACCAAAAGGCCAAAACTATATCCGAGGGACAAGGAATGAAATTCAATACAGCCCACTCCCTGTTAGGGCTCACAAAAGTTGAATTTCTTAGTTCAAATTACCAAAAAGCGTTAAATATTCTCGACTCGCAAATCAAAATATTAGAACCTATTGGGGCTTTAAATAGACTCATGGAATCTTATAACTTACGTTCTGAAATTCTGGAAGCTTTAAATAGAAATTCCGAAGCAATTATCTATTTAAAATTACATAAAAAAACTACCGACAGTGTGTTTTCCTTAGAGAAAAACAAACAAATTGAGGAACTTAAAACCATATACGAAACCGAAAAAAAAGAAGCTCAAATAGCCTTGCAAAACGAAGCGATCAAAACCCTAAATATACAAGCCGAAAACGATAAGCTTACTAAAACCCTATACGGTATTGGCATGTTCTCCTTTATAGCTATAGCCGGATTACTTTATTTTGGTTTTAAACAACGCATAAAAAAGAACCGGATGGCACGCGAAAAACAGGAAGCTATCTATAAACAGGAAATAGAGTTTAAAAAGAAAGAACTGGCAAGCCAGACCCTGCATTTGGTACAAAAAAGCACCTTTATCCAGGAACTAAAAGAGAACCTGGAAAAGATCAAAAGATCACCGGAGTTGTTTAAAGTGGAATTCAGGCGCCTGGTCATGCTCCTTAAAAAAGAAAGCGCGGAAGATAAAGACTGGGAAATCTTCAAATCTTATTTCTCTGAAGTACACAACAACTTTGACAATAAATTAAAAGCTATTTACGCCGAGATCACGGAAAAGGAAATCAGGCTCGCTTCTTTTCTACGTATGAACCTCTCTACCAAAGAAATAGCTTCCATGCTTAATGTACTACCGGAAAGTGTTTTAAAAAGCAAGTACCGGTTAAAAAAGAAACTAAATCTTGACAAGGAGACCGACCTTAATTCCTTTCTCAATAGCATGTAAAGCCGTATCTTTGTAAATATGAAAGTAACGGTCCCAAACGATAAAAAACTCATTCTCTTTGACGGGGTTTGTAACCTTTGTAACAGCTCGGTGCAATATGTTATAAAGCACGATAAAAAGCACCTGTTCCTGTTTGCGCCCTTGCAGGGTAAGGCCGGACAAGACGTTATTGATACCCATAATATTGATACCTCCAAAACGGACTCTATCCTGCTTTATACGCCCGGAAAAGGCATTACTTATAAATCCAGTGCAGCTTTAACAATAGCCGGTCATTTAGGATTTCCAAGAAATTTAATGCGTATATTCTTTGTCATACCTCCCTTCATTAGAAATTGGGTATATGATTATATTGCTAAAAACCGTTACAAGTGGTATGGAAAAAAAGACGCCTGTATGATCCCGACACCGGAATTAAAGAGCAAGTTTTTGGAATAATTAAAACCACTTAATATTTAATTAATTGGGTAATACTGATCTCAAAATTAAATTATTACATTATAAAAAAAAACTTATAGTTTTTTAACGTATATTCTTATAAATATTTAAATTTGCGTGATTCATAAAATTCAGTATAATGAAAAAAGCGAATTATATTTATATTATTGCCTTCCTCTGCTTTAATTTAAATGCCCAAATTTCTTTTGAAAAAGGATATTACATAAACAACTCCAACGTTAGGATAGATTGTCTTATAAAGAACATGGATTGGTTGAACAATCCGGATCAATTCTCTTTTAAGTTATCAAATGATTCCAAAGAAAGACATTTAGATATCGGGCATGTCAAGGAATTTGGCATTCATGGTGTGTCAAAATATGTAAAAGCAAAAGTAAACATTGATAAATCAAGTGATAATAAAAACAGCTTAAGTAGTATTAAAAGCCCTGTTTTCAATGAAGAGATTCTCTTTTTAAAAGTTCTTTTCGAAGGAAAAGTAAATTTATATTCTTATCAAAAAAGTGGTTTAAAGCGGTTCTTTTTTTCTGAACAAGATAAGGACATTAAACAATTAGTTTATAAGAAATACCTGGTTTCTAACTACAATATTGGAACTAATAATCAATTCCGACAACAGATCAAAACCGTTTTGGGATGCCCAGGTATTAGTCTTAGAACAATTCAAGATTTGCAGTATAATAAGGCTAGTTTAATTAGTATTTTTAAAAAATATCATAAATGTATTGATTCCTCATACAATAGTTATGAAAGCAAAGAGAGAAAGGGGCAGTTCAATTTAACCTTAAGACCGCGTCTCAATAGTTCTAATTTAAATAATATAAGCAAGTTATCTTCTGCTTTTCAAGATTATGACTTTGAAACAAAACTAAATTTTGCTTTTGGTATTGAATTGGAAAATATCCTGTCGTTTAATAACAATAAATGGTCTCTTATAGCAGAACCTACCTACAGAAGTTCCAGTTTTGAAGGGAGCGTAATCAGAAACCCATTTGATCTTATTGTAGGTCAGGAAATCTCTTTAGAATTGGATTTCTCCTCCATTGAAATACCTTTAGGCCTAAGACACTATTTTTTTCTTAATGCGGACTCAAAGCTCTTTTTAAATGCATCTGTTGTAATTGATATAATTCTAAACTCAAGCCTTTTAGTGAACAGTGCAGAATCGGAAATAAAAAGCAGCCCAGGTATTGCCTTTGGGTTGGGTTACCAAATTCACAACAAATATAGTTTGGAGTTTCGCTACCATGAACCTAGAAATTTAACTGATTCTTTAGGCATTGGAATTTTAGGTGATTATGAAACAATATCCCTGATTTTTGGTTATAAGTTATTTTAAACTTCTTAAAATAAACTCCACGGTTTTATCAGTGTTGCTATTCTCGGTATATGCATCGGTGATATATTTTGCAGGCACTGCCAATCCCTTTTTCATAAGAGCTTCTATGTCTTCGGCATATTCTAAAGTTACTTTTCCGGTTAGTAACAGAGTTAAATCTTTTCCCTGATGATAGTAGTCGTAAATCTTTTTTAAACCGGTTAAATACAGGTAATCTTTGGTAAACCCGCCTCCACGGTGTACTCTTAAGGTTATAAAAAATGCTTTTTCCCTATCCAGGTCATATTGATTATGAAGTAACCTGAACGTTTTTGAAAACGAATACCCTTTGGCCAAACTATCCACCGCTATAACACGATACGCTAATTCCTTTAAACGTTTTACGGTAAGGTTATTACTCATATATTCGGCAAATACTGCTAGACCTTCCTGGGTTTCTTCGTTATTAGGGAAGCCATGCGAAAATATCTTTAAAGGATGCAGCAACCCGTTCATGGTGGTCACCATATGAACCCCTATTTCATGGTTGGTCAATACTGCTATTTCATTATCTGAAAATGTATAATTGGAGTTCAATACTAAGGTCTTAATATTATTCAGGACCATAGCAATGGCTGAAATTTTATCAGACTGGGTAATATTGTACTCAAAGCCGTATTGTTCCGAATAAGCTTCAAAAAAGGATATAGCTTCTTTGGCTTTATACTTTGGTTCAAAAATACCTAGGTCTTTAGGCTCTTCCTCAAAATGCAAAATAAACTTGGCATTTTCAACGTCGCGCTCTGTAGGAGTTCCAAAACAGTGCAAACAATTGTAGTAAAACTTCTTACCGCTTCCAATGGTCTCAATACATTGGATCAAACCAGAATATTGATAAATAATATCTTCATACAATTTCCTGATCTGCTCGTCTTCAATGCACTCCAAATTGTTTTCAAAAAGCTTTCTGTGAAGTTTAAACCGGTCGAAATTAATGGTAGGATACTGAAATACAGGATCGGTTAAATACTTGGATGAAAAAAAACGTTTTTTTTCTTCTTCAATATTAGTAGGATTCACATAGCTAAGCAATTCAATTTGCTTAACCAGCTCATCAATATTATGATCTATTTCCAAAAGTGCTTTAGTAGCTACATTGTTCTCAACCTTCATAAACTATCCTTTAAAAGCTTTGTATACATCCAGTGCGTGCTTAGGTATACGGGTTTTCAATTCCTGTTCAACAGCGTTAACCACTTCGGGAAAGATAACCTGTTCGTATTCGTCACAATACACTTTAGCTATTTCAGTTGCCAAAACTAAGGTATTTTTAAAATTCTTTGTGATATATTTTAAAAAAAAGCCATTTCCGAAAAAAGTATCATTGACTTTTGAAGTCGATTTTATACCATTAGGAAGCCTGATCTCTGATAAGCTTTGTCGCCAGTCTTCTATCACTTTTCCAAACCTCTTGTTATCCAAATTGCTGGTTCCTAAATTCCACGTAGGCACTTCCCTATCCCAACGCTGCCAGTTATAACTATGCATATCATAAACCGTACAGAATCCAAATTTTCGTTCTAAGGTTTCAATTAAAGTATGCGTCACTTTATAAAAATTGATATGTTTTTGAAGGCTTTTACTTTTCATGGCTTCGGAAAGGGGTGCCTCCCATAATTGTTTGCCCCAGGCAGTAACAAAAACCGCTTCTTCCGGTGAACGGTTTAGATCATATTCAAAACGGGAATCACAACCGGCAATAACAATAGGATGTGAAGCTACCATCGTTTTGGTTTCCGGGTCTTCTTCGTACCATCGCTCAAACTCAGTATGCAAGCAATTGTCCCATAATTCTTTTCTAAACTGGTGGCCGTTATGGATGGCAGCACAGGCATAAGGCACGTACGTATCAATCTTAATAGTAAAACTGTAATCCAATGATACAGCCTCAAAAGTTTCTTCGTTTTCAATTTTAGAAATGATCTGGGTAAGGGTTAATCTATCCATCTATTAAGATCTTACGTAATTGACTATAGACCATTTGCTCCATTTGGTGCAAACTGCCGTCGGCAAAGGCCATGAGTTTAATATCTGCAAACAAATCTGCAAAATCGTTCCTGTAATAATCGTGTGCTCTAACCGCTTTAATAATATTTTGAATACTCTGATAATCACTATCGGCATCAAACCGGTCATGCATCTGCTGATACACCTTTTTATCAACTCTGCTTAGAATGTATTCACGCTCCTTCCAGGATTCTTTTAAATCTGAATTTGACACGTAAATCAAGATGTAAGCTAACAATTGATCTTTAGTCCATTCATCCGGATCTTCCATGGTACCCGGATCTAAGGTTCCCCATTCGGTCCATGAACCGTCGTAGACCGCTATATTGTTATAGCCTGAAATCTCAGCTCCCAAAGCTAAAATACAGGCCGTGATACCCGAACCACATGAAAAAATTACGGGATCGGATTTGGTAGTAAGAGTATTTGAAAAAATCACTTGAAGGTCACCTTCATGCTTTAGCAAGCCGTTTTCCAACAATTCCGTATAAGGTAAATTCACCGAATTTGGAATGTTGCCGCTTCTTAATCCTGCTCTGGGCTCCGGAACCTTGCCATGGAATCGTTCACCAGAGCGTGCATCAACAATGGCATGGGTTTTAGCTTTGGAAGCTTCTTTCAGGTCTTCATAAAACCTCATGTATTCCTGCTGAATATCGGCTTTAAAATTGCCTTTATCTCCCTGGTAAGCAGTCATGGGTTCGGTTGGATAGCCTGCTTGCAACCATTCCGGAAAGCCACCATCTAAAACCGCTACATTATCATACCCAAAAGCTTTGAACAACCACCAAACACGAGCACTGGAATAAAGACCTTTATCATCATAAACCACAATATAGCTATCATTATTGATGCCTAAGTCCCTGGCTTCACTCTGAAATTGTGCCACTGATGGAAATGTATTTGGAAACGCCCCGGAAGTATCACTGAACTTATTTTTTATATCAAAAAACCGTGCGTTTGGAATTTGTTGTAGCCCCGCGTCAAAAGACTTGCTGATGGTACCATCTAAAACCACAAGATTTTCGGCCTCTAAGTTCTTATGAAGCCAATCTACTGATACTATAGGTTTATCTAATGAAACTTGAGCCATTATTTTATTTTCTAAAGAAACGCCCTAAACAACTGAGGAACAAAAATCCATTTTTCATCAACTCTAAAAAAGGCGCCTCTGGATTTGGTTCCCATACCTTTCTTATCTACATATTGCATCCCATAAATAACCACATCTGCTTTTAAAAATTCACATAGCATGATGTAATCCATAGATAAATCGGTTTGTGACCACTCCAAAAGCTGATCCTGAGTTGCTGATACCGCAACAGGAATATCATCTTCATTCACTGGCCCTAAAGCATTAGCAGGAATCTTATCAATCCCATTCCATACCTTATTTGAATACTCAATTGCTCTTTCGGTATACATACTATCCCTGAAAATTTCATATAAATCAGAATCTGTTGGCCTTAAAGTCATCAGAAACTCATGGTCTTCATCAGTTCTTAGTTTTTTTATAATTTCCAATAATTCAGATTTGGGTGAACTGGCTTTCTCCTGGCATGAAAATAAAAATACGTTTACACAAACTAATAACAGCAATAATTTTTTCATCATTCTTTATTAAATTTTACGCATCCTCTACTGCTTTTCTTAATCTTTGACGTCGGTCAAAAGCCTGAAGCTTATCAAGCACTTTCATCTCGAGAAAATCAATGACTTTCTCTTCTATTTTGATTTTTAACTTATATACTTTATTAATATAGGTAATGCCACCGGGGGACATGACATTTACCTCAACTAATTTTCCTCCAATAACATCAATACCCACAAAATAAAGTCCGTCATTCACCAGTTTTGGTCCTATTTGTTTACAAAGCGCTTTTTCTTCCCTTGTTAAACTATGCTTTTGCACACTTCCTCCCGCCGATACATTGGATCTGTGATCATCACTTCCCGGAACGCGCTTCATAGCTCCAACCGGTTCGCCATTCAATATTAAAATCCGAACATCGCCTTTATCGGCCCCTTCAATATAATCCTGAAGAATCACATAATTTGAAGACCCGTCTCTATTGGTAATATAAAAATCCAGTAAAGACTGGATATTACTCATCGCCGATTTTTCTATAAGAATAACCCCCGAACCTCCAAATCCGTTAAGTGGTTTCAAGATCATCTTATCCGATTTTGATTCCTTGATCTGCCTGATCAAATAGTTTTTACTTTTTGATACGTGTGTAGCCGGAATAATGTTACTATGTGCATCTCCAAATGCTGCGGTATATAGTTTGTTATTAGCTTCCCGCATCCCTTCCAAAGAATTCATAATAAACACATCATCTTTTACAGAATCTAAAAAGTTAAGCATGATAGGGTCTAACGGCGGATTGGCCCTGAAGAAGATCACATCAAACCCTGCTAACGGCAGCATTTCCTTACGCAACGTTACCTTGTTATAAAACGATTTTAAGGAAGCAGGTGTTTTTTCCATACGGTTAATTACCGAACAATTAGCCGTAGTAACACTATTTCTGATAGTTAAATCTGCCGGAATACACATGGCAACCCCATGCTTGCGCTTTACACATTCTTTTATAAGCGCCAGGGTAGTATCATTATCCGGGTCAATATTTTCCCAGGGATACATTAAAAAACAAACATTCATGTATGTTGAATTTTTAAGTGGTTATGTAAGTTAAAAGTAACTATTTTTTTGATTAGTGTAAAGGTCATAGCGTTATTTTTTAGTGCGCTTAAGAATGTTGTAATCGTTATCAAACATGCTTAAAACTTCTGATGATACCGGTACATCAACTGGTTCTATACCACTTTCAAAAATAATGGGCCTGATAGGTTGAATCTTATTCTTTTTCCAAAATCCAACTTTAGTAAACCCAATGGCATAAATCTCATCATGCCTGGTAAAAACCTGACGATGGTATACCCAATTATCGTCCCAGCCTTCTAAGATCAGGGTAATTGTAAACTTCGTCCAGCGCTTAAGTGGTTTTTTGTAAATTATTTTTTGAGAGCCCAGAACAGGAAACTTACCTTTATTAACTGAATTCTTATATAAATTGGTACGGAACATAATTTCAAACCGGATTAAATCCATGTAGTAGAAATACTTGGAATTAGCCATAAAACGAAATGCCTCACAATCTAAAATACTGACACGTCTGGTTCTGGAAAGATTGGCCGCTAAATCGACTTTTTTCCAAAAAAGTTTTGAACCGATAAAAACGAAAATGAGGTGTAGCCAGTAATATAGCATGGTTGGTTGATTAGCAAATAAATATAAACATTTATATACTTAAAACACATAAGTTACCAGAGACATCGTGTCTGAGGTACTCATAAACACCTTAGAATTATATACTAAATTGAAGTAAGTTGGGACACTCCCGATTTAATCTTGGAACCAACTATTAATGATATATTTTATTGATCAAATAGAAGTCTGCCAACACCAAAGCCGCCATAGCCTCTACAATGGGTACCGCACGAGGCACCACACAAGGATCATGACGCCCTTTACCTTGCATTTGCACAGTATTACCGGCTTTATCAATGGTTTCATATTTCTGGATAAGGGTAGCCACCGGCTTGAACGCCACATTAAAATAGATGTCCATACCGTTACTTATACCGCCTTGAATACCGCCAGAATAATTGGTCTTTGTAGAGCCGTCATTGTTAAATGCATCATTATGGTCGCTGCCATACATGGTACTTCCGTGAAATCCGCTGCCATATTCAAAGCCCTTTACCGCATTAATGGATAGCATGGCTTTACCCAATTCGGCATGGAGTTTATCAAACACCGGTTCTCCCAGGCCTGCCGGTACATTTTTGATCACACAACTTACTACACCTCCAACGGTATCGCCTTTACTGCGGACCTCTTTAATGTAGTTTTCCATCTGAGAAGCCATAGCCTCATCCGGACAACGCACTATATTTGTTTCAGCTTTAGACAGATCCAATTCAGTATATGGTTTATCCAGTTTCATGGTCCCTACACTGGAAACATAAGCCGTAATGTCTATATTCTTAAGCAATTGCTTGGCAATAGCTCCCGCCACTACCCTACAGGATGTTTCACGTGCCGAACTGCGTCCGCCTCCCCTATAATCTCTAATGCCGTATTTTTTATCATAAGTATAGTCAGCATGGCTTGGGCGGTAACTGTCCTTTATATGAGAATAATCGTGAGATTTCTGATTGGTATTTTCTATGACAAATCCTATAGGTGTCCCGGTAGTTTTACCTTCAAAAATACCGGAGTGAAATTTAACCGTATCCGGTTCTTTACGTTGTGTAACAATAGCAGATTGCCCCGGCCTGCGTCTATCTAATTCGTGTTGGATCGCTTCAAAATCCAATTCCAATCCGGGAGGGCATCCATCTATAACACCACCTAAAGCGGTTCCGTGAGACTCTCCGTAAGTCGTTAAATTAAATAGTTTTCCAAAGGAATTTCCTGCCATGTCAAAAAATTTTGTGCTAAAATAAAAGAATTTCTTGAAACCAACTATCTTCAGGACAAGCCAAAAAGATATTTCACTGTTTTCATTTTGACCTTAGGTCCAAAAACGGAAATTCTTTTATTTAGATTCCCGTTTATACGGGAATGACAGTTTCAACGGAAACCCCGATGCAAGCATTCGGGGAATTCTTTTCGAGTAAATCTATTCTCAGAGAAACAAAAATCAAACGAACATCAATTTTCATCATTACAAATTCATTTAGATGGAATGATTAAAATTGATGAGCGTTACTGAATGTATTAATTTTTTTTGAAAATTGAGAAATCAAAAAAAATTAAGCAGATGACATTGCGCCAAACTCAGTAAAATCAAGCAAAAGCGTAACATTTGCTTAACAATATACTCATATTTAGATAATTATAAGATAAACTTTACATAATAGTAAAAGTGGTTATTTGCATAAAACCAAGCCTCCCCTAAATTGAAAATAAAAAGAAAAATAGAAATAGCCGTAATATCTGATGTTCACCTGGGTACTTACGGTTGTCATGCAAAACATTTACTCACTTATTTAAATAGTATTGAACCCAAGAGGTTAATACTAAATGGTGATATTATTGATGTTTGGCAATTTAGTAAGCGTTATTTCCCCAAATCGCACTTAAAAGTTATTAAAAAGATCATGGATATGGCTTCTGATGGTGTGGAAATATTTTATATCACCGGAAATCATGATGAAATGCTGCGCAAATTCAGTGGTACCAACATTGGTAATATCTCAATAGTTGACAAGCTTGTTTTAGATCTTGACGGGAAAAAAGGATGGTTCTTTCACGGGGATGTATTTGACGTTTCCATACAACAAGCCAAATGGCTTGCTAAACTCGGAGGTTACGGCTATGACCTGCTTATTTTATTAAACCGCCTTGTCAACTGGTATTTGGAAAAACGAGGGAAAGAACGTTATTCACTTTCCAAAAGGATAAAAAACAGCGTAAAAAAGGCTGTTAAATTTATAAACGATTACGAAACGGTTATCTCGGACCTGGCCATTGAAAATGGTTATGATTATGTTGTTTGCGGACATATACACCAACCTAAAATGGAATACAAAGAAAACAGGCATGGCAAAACCATGTACCTAAATTCCGGGGATTGGGTTGAAAACTTCACTGCTTTGGAATACCAGTTTAAACGTTGGAAAATATACAACTACAGTAAGGATAAACTAGCACCTTTTTACGTTGATGAAGCCATGGAAGACCTTGAAGTTAAAGACTTAATCGCTGCCATTACTATTGTGGAAAAGCACGAAAAAAAGGGAGATTAAGCCATGCTTAAAACCTCCTTAAGAATCTCATAGACAAATTGTTAAATTATTTTCAAAATAATTACTTCAAGAAGTTAAATATAAATACTTTTTTGGCGTTATTTTTGTTGAACTAATCTGAAATATAATTTGTGACGTATTTAAATAATAGTGTCCAACATTTAACAACAAAAATTAATCTTTATGAAAAAATTATTTTTATTATCATTTGCTTTAATAGGGTTTGCATTAACTACAAATGCACAAAACATAGCAAATAATGCCATTGGTTTACGTTTAGGTGATAGTGATGGATTAGGTGCGGAAATCTCTTATCAGAAAAAATTAAGCGAAGACAATCGTCTAGAATTAGACCTGGGCTGGAGAGATGGCAATAACTACGACGGTTTTAAATTGGCCGGTTTGTACCAATGGGTTATGCCTTTAGATGGAAGTTTTAACTGGTATGTTGGTGCCGGTGGTGGTATTGCCTCATATAGTGTTAATACGCCTGGTAATGATGTTACCGATACGTTTATTTTTGCAGCAGGCGACATTGGTATTGAATATGCTTTTGAAATTCCGTTATTACTATCATTAGACTTCAGGCCTGAAATAGGTTTTGGAGACGACACCTGGGATAACAATGATTTAGATTTCGATATTGCTTTAGGTATTCGTTATCAATTTTAAACTCATATTCTTCAATATCCATAAAGTAACATAAAAAATAAGGTTTGTCATGCTGAACTTGTTTCAGCATCTTAATAATTTATAAATCGGATAAAGAGACTCTGAAACGAGTTCAGAGTGACAATTTATCAAATATATTAACGAACAACCCGTTTTAAATGTATATAATTCTAAAAAGCGCCCGATAAAGGCGCTTTTTTTGTTGTACAAATTATCTGTGTGAAAGATTTTAAACCCTTTCAAGCTTTTAATTTTTTATCTTTCAACATAAATTATCTTAAACTAAACCGGAATGAAATTCATTTACACACTTTACTTTCTATTACTGGGGCTGATTTTTGTAGGATGCAAGAGCAAAACAAACCCGGATGACCAGGTAACCAAACCTAAGTTAAAAGCACTTATCCTTGATGGCGAAAACAACCATGGCGTATGGCCCAAAACTACGTTTATGATGAAGAGCTATTTAGAAGAAACCGGTTTATTTGAGGTGGATATAAACAGAAAGGCCTATACCTGGATAGGGCCTCACTACAATGACATAGAAGGTGTAAATGACATCAATGAACTGTTAACCATGTATCCGCTTAATGATGGTATGGAGCGAATTGCGGTTGATACACCTAAGGTTGATCCTAACTTCAGACCTAACTTTGAAAAGTATGATGTGGTTATATCCAATTTAGGCTGGAAATCGTCACACTGGCCGGATGCCACAAAAACCAATTTTGAAAATTATATGAAAAATGGAGGCGGCTTGGTTGTGGTTCATGCCGCTAATAATGCCTGGGGCGATTGGGATGAATACAACAAAATGATTGGTTTGGGCGCCTGGGGCGGTAGAGATGCCACCTCGGGACCATATATTTTTTATAACAACAACAATGAAATTGAACACGACCCCTCGGAAGGCATTTGCGCTTCGCATGGTGCACAATATGAATTTCAAATTAAAACAAGGGCTGCAGATCATCCTATAATGAAAGGGCTGCCTGATGTTTGGCTTCACGCAAAAGATGAGCTCTATGACCGTATGAGAGGCCCTGGAGACCAAATGACCATACTGGCTACGGCATATTCCGATGTTGAAGGGAATGCACCACCCTGGAATAAAGATGTTAAAGGCACCGGACGCCATGAGCCTATGCTTTTGGTTGTAAATTATGGTAAAGGGCGCGCCTTCCATTCTGCTATGGGGCATATGGATTATTCTATGGAATGCGTTGGTTTTATGACCACCTTCCAACGGGGTGCCGAATGGGCCGCTACCGGAAACGTCACTCAGGAGATCCCTAAAGATTTCCCGGGTGCGGATAGTACGAGCTCCAGAAAGTGGCGTTTAAAAGAGACGCATTAGGATATTTAAACGAATGCTTTGAGAATAACAACAGACCCAAAAGTAGAAACCGTTTTTAATAACTACCCCGATTCTGTAAAAAAACAGATGCTGGTGCTTAGAGCGTTGATTATTGAAACTGCTAAAGTAACTGAAGGGTTAAATACCCTGGAAGAAACATTAAAATGGGGTGAACCGAGTTATGTTACCAAACAAGGAAGTACTTTAAGGATGGACTGGAAGCCAAAATCACCCGATCAATATGCCATGTATTTTCAATGTACCAGCAGATTGGTTCCAACCTTCAGAAGCATTTTTAAAAACATGTTTGAATTTGAAGGTAAACGCGCCATCATTTTTAAATTGGATGACGACCTCCCAAAGGAAGCTTTAAAGCATTGTATAAAAGCAGCTTTGACCTATCACAAAGTGAAACACTTGCCAACGCTTGGGATATAAATTTTAGTATATTTATAAAAACGCGAAAAAAATTAAACAGATGAAACTAGGTGCATTTTCCATTAGTCTTGCTGTTAAAGACATTCATAAATCAAAAGAATTTTACGAAACCCTGGGTTTTAAAGTATTTGCAGGTGACATTGAAAGAAACTATCTCATCATGAAAAATGAGAACGCCCTTATCGGTTTGTTCCAAGGCATGTTTGAGAACAACATTTTAACCTTTAATCCGGGCTGGGATGAAAATGCGAATACTTTGGAAGCTTTTGATGATGTGAGAGCTATTCAAAAACACTTAAAAGCTAACAACATCACAATGGAACATGAGGCAGATGAATCCACAAAAGGGCCGGCAAGTTTTGTTGTTTTAGACCCGGATGGAAATGCTGTTCTGATAGATCAACACGTTTGATTATAAATTCCAAATCACAAATTCCAACTTCTAGCTTCCGTCTTCGGCCTTCGGTCTAATATCTCTAAATAAAATAAACTCCAAAATGTAAACTGAAACTAAGTATCGGGACTGGGATTGAATACTGAGACTGCTCACTGAATACTGAAGGGCCTCGCAAAGAAGCCAAGGCACCAAGCTGAATAAATTTCAAATCACAAATTCTAAATTCTATTTACCGACATTGAACACCGGGACTGTATACTGCCAACTGCTTACTGAATACTGAAGGACCTCGCAGAGACGCTAAGACACCAAGCTGAATAAATTCCAAATCACAAACTCTAACTTCCAGCTTCCTTCTTTGGTCTTTGGTCTTTGGTCTTTGGTCTAATATCTCTAAATAAAAAAATTCCAAAATACAAACTGCGACTGAATACTGAGACTGTTAACTACTAACTTCAAGCTTCATACTTCGCACTTCATACCCAAAATTTACAACACCAAACACTTGGTCAACGTATCTTCGTAAATGGCTTCGTATTGTGGTACTATTTCATGTAGGTCAAACTTTAAAGATTGTTCCCTCGCGTTATCTTTAAAAGCTTTCAATCTTTTGGCATCACTTAAAATATGAAGGGCATTTTTGGTCATATCCTCCACATCGCCTACATGACTTAAAAAGCCGGAATAACCGTGAACATTGACTTCCGGAATCCCGCCTGTATTACTGGAAATCACCGGCACACGGGATGCCATGGCTTCCAGAGCAGCCAGACCAAAACTTTCGGTACGTGATGGTAACAAGAATAAATCACTGAAGCAAAGGATCTTATCAATTTCATTACTTCTTCCAAAGAAAATGACCTTATCTATAATCCCCAATTCTATACAACGTTTCTCCACATTTTCTTTTTCAGGTCCCTCACCAATGAACATCAATTTAGCAGGCATTTCTTTTTGAACATTATAAAATACACTTATAACATCCTGAACCCGTTTTACAGGCCTTAAATTACTGATGTGGGTGATGATCTTTTCATTATCTTCTGCCATCATACCCCGTTGACAATCCGTAAACTGATAATTATATTTATCTAAATCGATAAAATTAGGAACTACGTGTATCTCATTCTTTACATTAAATAAACGTAAAGTATCATCTTTCAAGCTTTTAGAAACTGCAGTTACGGCATCCGATTTATTAATACTGAATGTGACAGCCGGTTTATAGAACGGATGGCTCCCCACTAAAGTAATATCGGTCCCGTGAAGGGTAGTAACAATAGGTACATGGATCCCCTCTTCCATCAACATCTTTTTTGCCATATAAGCCGCATAAGCATGTGGAATAGCATAATGTACATGTAAAATTTCAATGTTATGAAGTTTCACCATATCAACCAATTTGCTTGATAATGCCAACTCATAAGGCTGATAATGAAACAGCGGATATTCCGGTACATTCACCTCGTGATAATGCACATTGTTACTTATCAATTCCAAACGCACCGGTTGCCGATATGTGATGAAATGAATCTCATGGCCACGTTTAGAAAGTTCCAAACCAAGCTCTGTAGCCACAACGCCACTACCACCAAATGTAGGATAACAAACAATTCCTATGTTCATACTTTAAGTTTTAAGTGCCTAAAGTAAAAAAGTACTTAAAGTTTTACCGTAACTTTAAAATACTTTTAACTATTAAGTACTTCATTATTATTCTATAGCCTCGTATATAAAGCGTTGTATTTCCGTTCTGATATTTTCTCTTAACAACAGGTTTTTCCCCGCTCTCGGATAAGTCCTGTTAGCCAAAAACACATATACTAAGTCTTCTCCAGGGTCTGCCCACGCATAGGTTCCGGTAAAACCCGAATGTCCAAAACTGGTCATAGATACACAACCACAAGTAGGCCCTTCCTCATCTAACTGTGGTTTATCAAACCCTACCCCTCTTCTGTTGTCTTTCTCACAAAAATAACAAGTATTAAACTTATCAATGGTTTCCGGTTTTAAATAGCGTTTTCCTCCGTAAAACCCTCTTTGCAGATACATCTGCATAATTTTAGCTACGTCGTTAGCATTACTAAACACCCCGGCATGACCTCCTACACCATTTTGCATGGCAGCACCCATATCATGTACAAAACCATGAATTTTTTGGTGCCTGTAATAGTCATCAATTTCGGTTGGTACAATTTTCTTGTTACTTATCTTATAATACGGATTATACAAGGTATTATTAGCCCCTAAAGACTGGTAAAAATGCTCTTGCACCAGATCGTCTAAACCTTTGTCGTAATGGGTTTCAATAAATTTCTTTAAAATGTAATAAGGAAAGTCGCTATACCGATATTTCAACCGCTCCAACAATTCAGATTCTTTAATTATTTTTTGAATAGAATCCTGGTAATCAGACCTTAAATAAAGGTTTCTGGTGACTTCAATATTAAAGTTTTCACTTTTCTTAGTGCGATAATATTTTTCACTGGGCTTTTTTGTGACCGAATCTAAGGTATGATAATAAAACGGCTCCCACGGCCGTAATTTGGCATAATGTGACAGCATTTTTTTAACGGTAATATCTTCTTTATTAGTATCCTTATATTCCGGTAAAATCTCGGAAATTTTACTGTTTAACGACACCAGGCCCTGCTCTTCTAATTCCATTAAAAGTGGCAATGTGGCCAGGATCTTAGTTAATGAAGCCACATCATAAATATCATCGGACTTCACTTTTGTTTTTCCTTTGTATGTATGTTTTCCGAAGTTTTTATTGTAAACAACGTTTCCATTTTTGGCAATCAGTAATTGAATACCCGGAGTCATCATAGAATCCACGGCCATTTGGGCCACTGAATCCACTTTTTTTAATTTAAGCGAATTCATACCAACACGTTCCGGAACGGTATACCCCAGTCGTTTAATAGTGCTGTATTTAATACCTTCCCCAACCTTAAAAAACTTCCCTGTTGAAACCGGCAAGCTTCCTTTAGCCCCTAAAGCACCAAAAATAATCTGAGCCGATTTTTGTTGGGCCAACTCACTATTTTGATAGCTAACCACAATACTTTCAATGTTTTCAATGTTCTTTAAATCCATTAAAGCATATGGTTTTACAAAAATATCCAGAATAACATCATGCGTTCTGGCAATTTCCTGTAACCAACCCAGCTCTTTTTCAGTGAATTTATAGGACTTCCAGGGATTTGCATTAGACCGGTGCAATCCTATCACAACCGTATTGTAAGCTTGTAATTTGCCCATTAAATCATCGAGCATTTTAGCCTTTACATGATGTACCTTGGTGTACTTTTTTAACTCGTTTAGAAAAACGGAACCATCATCGTCACCCATTTGTACATAGGCAATGGTCTTGGTTTCCAATCGTGTAAGTGGTAATAAATCCCCTTTGTTTTTAACCACTGTAATGGCATTTTCAATAAGCTCTTCGTATAGAATATCATCTTCCAACCTGTTCAGATCATTAGTCAAATTGTATACCCCTACAGGCTCGTAATTATGCAACCCAACTTTATATTTTGCTTGAAGGATCTTTTTAACCGAATGTTCTAATCGCGCTTCTGTAATCTCCCCAGTGTTATAGGCTCTCACAATTTTTAATATGCCAATTTCTACATCCTCGGACATAAGCATGACATCATTTCCTGCTTTAAAAGCCGCTAAATCAATATCACCGGTTAAATCAAAATCCGCAACACCTTTCATGGTTAAAGCATCGGTAAAAATGAGACCTTGAAACCCTAAAGAATCCTTCAGGATATTAGTAATGACATTTTTTGACAGTGAAGAAGGATACCCGGAACGGCTTTCTAAACTCGGCACATTTAAATGGGCTACCATAACACTGGAAAGCCCTTTTTTAATAAGCTTTTTATAGGGATACAATTCCACGGAATCTAAACGTTTTTCATCAAAACTAACAGTTGGCAGGGTTTCATGAGAATCTTGCTCTGTATCACCATGGCCTGGAAAATGCTTGGCATTTGCTAATACGCCTGCACCTTGCATACCTTTCATAAAAGCCAGCGCTTTTTCGGTAACATTATCTCTGCTTTCACCAAATGAGCGGTTACCAATAATAGGGTTCTTAGGATTCGTATTAATATCGGCAACAGGTGCAAAATTAAAATGCACGCCTATGCGTTTGCAATGCTCACCGATATGTTTGCCGGTTTTTTCAATCAATGCACGGTCCTTTATGGCCCCAAGTGTCATATTCCAGGGGAAAGCATAGGTGGAATCCAATCGCATGCTTAAACCCCATTCGGCATCCATACCAATGAGCATGGGTATTTTTGAAATAGACTGTAATTCGTTATTTAATTTAGCCTGCCTTACAGGGCCTCCTTTTGAATATATGATCCCTCCAATATGATGCTCCCGAATCAGTTTAATAATGTCATTTTTTTTATCTGCATCCTGGTTAGACATCACCTGAACCATATACAATTGCCCCACTTTTTCTTTTAAACTCATGGAGGCATAGACACTGTCAACCCACTTTTTTTGGGCTTCAATATCTTCCGAAAGTAAAGGATTAGTATTTGTTTGACTTTGTAAAGTCTGAAAAATGACGAGAGAAAAGAGAGTAAATAAGATTTGACGCATAAGCAATGTATTAAGCCTATTAATATTAATTGTATTAATACTAATAACCATGCCAAAATACTATTTTTAGCAACAAGATAAAAAGACTTTAAGATAGATTTATAAAGAAGAAATTAACTGAAACAGTAAACTATTCAATTAAATCAATATGCCGGTCATGATACCCCAACAAATACAACACGCCATCTAATCCAATACTTGAAATAGAGTTTTGCGCATTATCCTTTACCGTTGGTTTTGCGTGAAATGCAATTCCCAATCCTGCCAGATTAAGCATTGGTAAGTCGTTGGCACCATCACCTACGGCAATGGTCTGGCTGATATCAATACCTTCCTTTATGGCAATTTCCCTGAGGTATTCTGCCTTTTTCTCTCCATTCACAATGTCTCCAAGGTAATTACCCGTTAAAGCACCATCTTTAATTTCCAACTGGTTGGCATATACGTAGTCAATCCCCAATTCCTTTTGTAAATAGTGCCCGAAATAGGTAAACCCACCAGATAAAATAGCAGTTTTAAATCCGTAGCTTTTAAGTGTGTCAATAAGTCTTCTGGCTCCTTTGGTAATTGGAAGGTTAACCGCCACATTATACAACACATCTTCGCTTAAGCCTTTTAAAAGCTTCATACGTTTCTCAAAACTTTCGTTGAAATCAATCTCGCCCTGCATGGCCGATTCCGTAATGGCTTTTACTTCGTCTCCTACCCCGGCTAATTCTGCCAGTTCATCAATAACCTCGGTTTGGATAAGGGTGGAATCCATATCAAAACAAACCAAACGTCTGTTACGCCTGAAAATATTGTCTTCCTGGAATGCAATATCCACATCCAGGTCCTGTGAAATTTGCATGAATTTCTCGGTGAATTCCGCCTTATTATTTATTCTACCCCTAATTGATAATTGAATAGATGCTCTGGGGTATTCTTCTTTTTTAACCAACGATAAACGCCCTGTAAGGCGTTTAATAGAATCAATATTTAAGTTCTTATCAGAAATGATTTTTGTGACTTCCGATATTTGCTCAGCGGCCAGTTTCTCCCCTAAAATGGTAACAATGTATCTGTTCTTTCCCTGAAGGTTTACCCAGTCTTCATAATCAGTAAGTGAAATGGGTGTAAACTTAGCCGTGATCCCTAATTCATAAGCTTTAAACAATAAATCCTTTAATACGGCTGACTGTTTTTTCCCTGATTCAATTTCAAACATGATCCCTAACGATAGTGTATCATGAATGTTTGCTTGTCCAATATCCAACACTTTGGCACCGTATTCAGCTAATACGGAGGTTAATGCAGAAGTTAACCCGGGTTTATCCTGCCCAGAAATGTTTAATAAGAAAATTTCTTTAGCCATACTTTAAGGTTTGCTATTTGAAAAGTGTAAAAATCAATAATCTATTTGAGATATGAAAGTTAAAAATGAATTATGATCAATTAAGAAATCTACTATGCCAGCTTTCGCTTGCAGGAACCTCCCAGTTCTCATTAAATTCGGCAATATTGGTGACCAGATTATTAAAGACTATGGTGTTTTTAGAAACAGCGCGATCCTTAGCCATTTTTTTGAAATCTGCTAAGGATTTATAAGCAATATATTCACCCTGCTTGTAAGATACATTCATTTTATCCATCAGATCTACATTGTACGCTTTCTCCAATTGTTGAATAAAATGCACCGACGCATCAATGGAACATCCGGTGGCAGCATTTAAACTTTGATTGAGCCCTATTACGATAAACCGCTTATACTTAATCAGGTAACCTGAATGTAAATCGCCACCATGAGCCGTCCAGTTTTCAATAAACGTATCCAATTTGGATTCTATTTCAGCTATTTCCTCGTCTGTAAACGAACGGTTAGCCTGATAGATCCAAACTCTTGCTTCTTCGGGTAATGTATTAAAATCTACTAGCATGATACTCTGTATACGATTTACGATTTTAGATTTACGATATATTAATTTATAATTCTTCTGAGTTTGCAATTAACTCTGCAATGTCTAAAACTGAAATGTCAGCTTCTTTTTCTTTAGCCTTAACGCCGTCGGTCATCATAGTATTGCAATAAGGACATCCCGTTGCGATAATATTTGGGTTTGTTTTCAAAGCATCTTCGGTTCTTAAAACGTTCACATCCATATCGCCTTTTTCCGGTTCTTTAAACATTTGAGCGCCTCCTGCTCCGCAACATAAACCTGTACTTTTATGCCGCTTCATTTCCACAATATCGGCCTTAGTGGTTTTAAGGAGCGCTCTCGGCGCATCGTATTCATTATTGGCTCTTCCCAAATAACAGGGATCATGAAACGTAATACGTTTGCCTTTATATACCCCCCCTTCAACCTTGAAGCGCCCGGATTCGATAAGCTCCTTAATAAATTGCGTATGGTGTAATACCTCATAGGTCCCTCCCAAATTCGGATATTCATTCTTCAAACAATTAAATGAATGCGGATCACAGGTCACGATCTTTTTTACTTCATAAGCATTCAAAACCTCAATATTCATTAAAGCCTGCATTTGGAACAAAAACTCATTGCCGGCACGTTTGGCCACATCACCGGTACAACTTTCTTCGGTTCCCAGAACTGCGAAATCTACATCAGCCTTATTTAAAATTTTAACAAATGCTTTGGTTATTTTTTTAGCTCTATCATCAAAACTACCGGCAGACCCCACCCAAAATAAAACCTCCGGCTGCTTGCCTTCCGCCATATAATCTGCCATTGTTGGTACTTTTAACAATTCACCCATAGCATCAATTTATTTGTTTTCACTTTCCTTTTTGCTTTTTAACATTAAAGCTTGTTGGTATTCTTTTGCAGCCCCTATCAAGTCAGAGGGTACTATCTGAACGAATAAAGGCGAATTGGCATCGTAATTTATCATAACCCAATTACTATTGGTTGCATCGTCTTTCATTAAAATGGTTATTCTATCATTCATTAACACATCCAATGTATTACTTGATATAAACTCTACATCCATTCCTTGAACTTTCATCATTCCAATCATCATTTTTTTTGATTCCTCATCAAATTCCTGATTGTGAAATGTCATTTTCATATTCATATCATAAGAAACAAAAGCGTATTCTAAATTATTCTGATCACCTTTAAAAACCTCTGATACCTTATATTCAGGTATTCTTTTGGGAATATCAATGCTAAACTCCTCATCACCTTCAAACATAGATTTAAAAACACTTTTAAAAGATTCTTTTGGAACCAACTCAAAGGCCTTTGGATGCATCATCTCTATAATAGCATCGTAATCCCTATTGTTTATATCAACAAACATCTTTTGCGCTAAACTGTTAATATGCTTAGTGGTCTCATTACTGGTTTGAGAATAAACACAAACGTTCATCCCTATCATTAAAAAACAAAAAGCAACAACTCTTACGTAAGATATTATATTATTTCTTTTACTCATAAATGGTTTATTCATCTTTCCAGTTTAATCTATCCATTTGATTATATGGCCATGGCGCTCCGTTGTTTTCAATATTGGTCATCATATTGTTTAATTCGGCAGGCGCGGCACTTTGCTCCATCACCAAATAACGACGCATATCTAAAATAATGGACAACGGGTTGATACTTACCGGGCACTCTTCTACACAGGCATTACAGGTTGTACAAGCCCAAAGCTCTTCGTGTGTAATATAATCTCCCAGCAACTGCTTACCATCATCTTTAAACTCGCCATTATTAGTATCTATGTTTTTACCAACTTCTTCTAATCGGTCGCGTGTGTCCATCATAATCTTACGCGGCGACAGCTTTTTACCTGTTAAATTTGCGGGACAGGCCGAGGTACATCTACCGCATTCCGTACAGGTATAAGCGCTAAGCAATTGCACCCAGTTTAAATCCTGCACATCGCTGGCACCAAACTTAGCTGGCATTTCTGCTTCTGTGCCTTCAGGAGGTGCCGCAAATGGATCAGCATTAGGATCCATCATCAATTTTACTTCTTTGGTTACGGATGCCAGATTATCAAACTGGCCCTTAGGCTTTAAACTACCGTAATAGGTATTTGGAAATGCCAGAATAATATGTAAATGTTTTGAATAATACAGGTAGTTTAAAAAGATAAAGATCCCGACTATATGTATCCACCAGGCTGCTCTTTCAATAACGTGCAGTGTGCTTTCAGGCAATCCGCTAAACCATGGTGCTATGAACTGACTAACAATATTGCCATTATTCATATTTTGAAATGACACATCGGTAGCATTCATCACCAAAAACAAGGTCATTAGTACCATTTCGAAATACAGGATATAATTGGCATCGTTCTTGGGCCAGCTGGTCATCTCTTTATTCCAGAAACGTCTTAATTTAATGATGTTTCTTCGTACCCAGAAAACAATAACCGCAACAAAGACCAGAATAGCCAGAACCTCAAAAATCCCGATTAAAACACCGTAAGGCTTTCCTATACCTGAAAATATGCGGTGGGTACCAAATACCCCATCAATAATAATCTCCAGGACCTCAATATTGATCACTAAAAATCCAACGTATACAACAGCGTGAAGTAACCCAGCTACAGGACGACGCACCATTTTACTTTGTCCAAAAGCAATGCGCATCATATTTTTAAAACGTTGCGATTTATTATCACTTACATCAACATCCTGTCCAAGCTTTATATTTCTGATAAGTTTTTTTACGTTTTTAGTAAAATAACCTATTCCTAAAATGAGCAGAACTGCAAAAATTATGTTCGGCAAGTAGTGCATACTAGTTTTTTTCTTCTTCTGAGTATGGGATTTCCTTTTTAGAAAGTATTCTGAAATAACGTTTGGGGTGCAGCTTAATGTCTTTTAAAAGGGCTTCCATTTCTCCGGTGGCGCCTTCCAAATTGTTATATAAAGCTTCGTCTTTTAACAATTTACCCATAGAGCCCTCCCCACGTTCCAGACCGGCCAGAATAGTATTGAATTTATTTAAGGTAGATTCCAAATTATCAATGGTCTGACCAATATTAGCGCTGGCAATAGAATCAGATACTTTAGAAAAATTAGCAGATATTGTTTCTACATTGGCCAAAGACTTATTGAGTTTACTGTTATCATCGGCCAATAACTCATTTAACGATTTAGCTGTAACTTTAAATTCAGCAATTGTCTCGTTCAATCCAGAAATAGAGGATTTTAAATTGGCTTTGGTTCTACTGTCAAAAAGTGTGTTAAGATTCTTTAAAAGCGCATCTGCACTGTTCAACATAGACTCTAAATTTTCCTGAATGGGTGTTAACCTTTGATTCACCAATTCACTTAAGCCAGCCTGAACACTTCCTTCTAAGGTATCACCGGATTGGGCATTTCCGGCGTTATCAAATGCCGGAATAATAGCAACGGCCTTACCTCCAATCAGTCCGGTTTCGTATAATTCGGCTTTGCTGTTTTTTGAAAATTGATAATCACTATCCACCAAAAGTTCTACAATAAGATTTGCTGAATTATCGTTTTTGAAATCTATACTGGAAACTTTCCCAACCACTTTACCGCTAATGGTTACAGGCATTGAGGGTGTTAAACCTTCAACATTATCATATTCTGTGTAAAACGTTCGGGATGAGTCTAATAGATTTTGTCCTTTTAAGTAATTAAAACCAAAAATAAGAAGTACTATTCCTGAAATTACTAATAAAGCTGTTTTAACTTCTTTCGATATCTTCAAAATAATTGTATTTGAAAAACAAATTTAAAATAAATTTCTTCGGTAAAAACTAAATTTCCTCTCAAATAAAACAAAATTTAACTTTAGATCAGTAACCACGGCGTTGAGCCATGCTATTTTTTAAAAGAACAGACTTAATTGGCTATTGTTTTCAGAGCATCTATCAACGGGATATTCTTTCCGTCTTTAAAAGCCACTACAAAGCTGGATTCATACCCTTTATTGATAGCTTCTTTCTCTAATCTTAAAATCTCATTATAGTCTGATGCACCGCCATAGTAATACTTATATAATTTTCTATTGGCATCATAATTTCTACTTATATTGCTTAAGCCGTTGAAATTATAAGGTTTAGTCTCCAATGCTTTTGAGCTTGCAGCTATCTGTACTTTAAACTCGATGTTACTTGAAACTTGTTTAACCGGTGTTTCTTCAACAAAAACAACATCTTTAGTGTTTACGTTTAAGTATTTAAGATATTTTTCAACAGCATTGAATAAAGACCTGGTCATCAAGTCTTTTCCTTTCTTGGAATTCAAAAAATCTTCTTCTTTTTTATGCGTTAAAAACCCAAGCTCAACCAAAACACTTGGCATATAAGTATAAGCCAATACGTAGAAAATATTTTGTTTTACACCTCTGCTCCTTCGTTTTGCAGTAACCTGAAATTCGTCCTCAATATATCGTGCCAATTTAATGCTATGGTCTAAATACTCTTCTTGTGCGAGCTCAAGACTTAACAAAAATTCGGTAGAACTTGGATTAAAGTCCTTATAAACCTCAGTATTATCTTCCAAAGCCATTACGTTGTTCTCTCTTTTAGCAACTTCCAGGTTCTCCTTGTTTTTTGTTTCGCCCAGTACATATGTTTCAGAACCATAAGCCGTTCCTTTTTTACCAGGTTGTGCATTACAATGAATGGAAATAAACAAATCCACATCTTTCTTATTTGCCTTTACAGCTCTACCGTTTAAAGTTGGGTAAACATCTTTATCACGCGTATAAACAACCTTAACATTTTTCAGTTTCTGCTTAATCATTTTACCCAAAGCCAATGACACATCCAAAGCAATATCTTTCTCAGTAGCTTTATATCTGCCCGTTCCGGGGGTACCACTATCTCTTCCACCATGTCCCGGATCAATCATGATCACAAAAGAATCCGAAGCCGACTGGCCATAGGCAGAAGTATTAAAAGAAAATGTTAATACTGTTATAATGAATACGAAAAGCGATAATCTGTACGTTTGCATAAATGTTTTAACGACTATAAACCGGGTTTATTACTCAAGTTTTTTAGGTGTAGATTTTATTTTAAAATTTTAAATCAATCACATAAAAAATATATGTAATTTTGGCATTTCAAAAACCGAGCCATACTTTTACAAAAATACATTAAAAGCGTTGCACACAAACAACTTTAAAATACTTTTTGCGCTAAGTTTTACAGTGTTTATTAACACATTAAGCTTTAGTCAAGACATCCCAAAAAAAGGTAAGGCTATAGATTCTGCTGTTGAAGATACCATAGTAGTTGATATTGACACAGACAAAATAAACGGCCCTGAAATATCTGAAAAAAGTCAGGACTCTACAGTAACAGATTCTGTTAAACCAAAAGAACTCTTAGAACATATTGTTAAGTACACCGCTACAGATTACACCAGGTTCAATCAGAAAAAACAAAAATTGTATTTATACAATAATGCCAAAATTGATTATGGCGACATGAATATAACGGCCGGTAGTATTATCATTGATTACAATAAAAACACGGTATATGCCCAGGGTATAAAAGATTCCATTGAAGGCTATACCCAAAAACCGGTATTTACACAAGGCAGCAATGTTGTAGAGCCGGACTCCATTATTTTTAATACCGATACTAAAAAAGCACTTATTTATAATTCCATTACGGAACAAGAAGGTACTGTTATTGCCAGTATTACCAAAAAGGAAAATGATTCTGTTTACTTTATAAAGGAAGCTAAATACACCACGGCGGAAGATCTTGAGGACCCGGATTACTATATCAGGCTTTTAAAGGCTAAAATAGTTCCCGGTAAAAAGATAGTTACAGGGCCTGCCGGATTGTATATTTATGATGTTCCAACCCCCATCTGGTTGCCTTTTAGTTTTTTCCCGCAAAGCGAAAAACACACCTCAGGTATTATCATTCCAACCTTTGGAGAACAAAATAATCGTGGCTACTTTTTACAGAACGGCGGGTATTATTTTGCAATTAATGATTATGTGGATTTAGCGGTTTTGGGTGATTATTACACCAACGGAAGTTATGGTTTGCGTTTAGAAAGCACCTATGCCAAACGTTACCGTTTCAGGGGAAACTTAGCGTTTAGATACGAAAACTTAATTACCAGTGAACGCGGTTTCCCTGATTATTCCAGGAATACCATTTATAACTTAAGATGGTCGCATAGCCAGGATTCCAAGGCAAATCCGAGTTCCCGGTTTTCAGCATCCGTAAACTTAGGTAGTAGTACCTATTATCGTTCGTCCATAAACCAAATTAACCAGGGAAGTAATTTTTTAACAAATACTTTAGCATCTTCGGTATCCTATTCCAAAACCTTTCAGGGTGAACCGCAGGTCAATTTTAGTTTGACAGCCACCCACTCTCAAAACACCAATACGCAAACCATAAGCATGACCCTGCCTACCTTTCAAGGCAGTGTTGGAAGAATGTATCCGTTTGCCTCAAAGACGGGTTCCAAAAAAGGCATTATTCAAAATGTCAATTTACAATACAACGTAAGAGGCGAAAACAGAATTCAGACTACAGATTCGCTCTTTTTCAAAAAGGAAATGTTTGATGATGCCAAAACGGGTTTTCAGCATAGCGTACCGTTAAATACCAACTTTAAAATATTCAAGCATTTTAGTGTTAGTGCCGGTAGTAGTTACAACGAAGTTTGGACTTTTAAGACCATAGGTAAAACCTACGATGCCCTTAACAGAGAAACCGTGATTGACACTATTAACGGGTTTGATTCTTTTAGAACCTATAACTTCAGTACAAGTATAGGGACAACCGTTTATGGTATGTTCAATTTTGAAAAAGAAGGTAAGGATACCTGGTTAAAGGCCATAAGGCATGTTATGAGGCCTTCTGTTAGTTACAATATTAATCCTGCTTTTGATAAATATTATGAAACCGCCGAAGTTGTAAACGCCGATGGTTTAACAGCCGGTGAATTAGAAGTTATCCAGAGTACCAACAATTTGGAATATACAAGATTTGAACAATCTATTTTTGGTACTCCCAACAGGAATTTTTCCAGTTCTATGGGGATCTCTTTAGCAAACAATTTTGAAGCCAAGGTAAGAGATAGGGACAGTACCGCCACGGAGCCTAAAAAGATCAAACTTTTAAACAGTTTAAACTTTTCAACAGCATACAACTTTGCTGCTGACTCTTTACAGTGGAGTCCCGTAAGAATGAATGGTAGTACACTGCTTTTCGAAAACCAAATGAGTATCAATTTTGGAGCGACATTAGACCCTTATGCTTTGGATAACAATAATGTAAGAATTAACAAATTTAATATAGATAATGGGGGCAGCCTGTTCAGAATAACCAGCGCCAACCTTACGGCCAGTTGGTCGTTATCAAATAAGGATAAAGGTAAAAAGAAAAGTGGAGAAAGTAACCAGGCCAGTGATAACCCGGAAGATGTGCTACCTAAAAACATTGACTTTGCGAATGAGCAGATAAACCGTGATAACGATGAGGATAAGGGCAGCGAAAAGCAGGAAAACACCAAGTTTTACAACCATAAGATACCCTGGAGCCTGCGTTTGGCATACGCTATAAACTATGCCAACTCAAGGCGACAGAATGAAATATCTTCACATTCCCTTATGTTCTCAGGTGACATTGATTTAACCGATAAATGGTCTATTAATGTCTCATCGGGTTATGATATTAAAAACCAGGGATTTACTTTAACTCAACTCCGTTTCTCACGGGATCTGTTAAGCTGGAAAATGGATTTTAGCTGGGTCCCTTTTAGCGACCGAAGTTCCTGGAATTTCTTTATAGGGATCAAATCAAGTATCTTAAAGGACTTGAAATACGAAAAGCGCAGACAACCAGACCAACAACTATAAAAATTTAGTGTCATGAAAAAAATAATAACAACTTCCAAAGCTCCGGCTCCTTTAGGCCCCTATAATCAAGCGGTTCTAAGCGAAAACACACTTTATATGTCCGGACAAATAGCTATAAATGTTGAAACCGGGGTTCTTGTTTTAGATGATATTCAGTCAGAAACACGTCAGGTCATGGAAAACCTGAAAGCTGTTTTAGAAGCTGCCGACATGACCTTTGAAAATGTAGTTAAGTCATCTATTTTCATCAGTAATATGGACGATTTTGTTTTGATAAATGAGATATACGGCAGCTATTTTGATGAAGCTTCTGCACCGGCCAGAGAAACTGTTCAGGTGGCCAGATTACCAAAAGATGTAAACGTTGAGATCAGTATGGTCGCTGTGAAATAAAAAATTTCTTGAAACGAACTATCCTTAAGGCTGAGCCATAGAGGTATACTTCGGCAAGCTCAGCACAGGTTTTGTTCGTTTCAGTTTGATCTTTGGGGCAAAGATCAAAATTTTGTATTTAGATTCCCATTTTTACGGGAATGACAGTTTCAAAAAAAACCTGACGCAAAGCGTCGAGGATTTATTTTCGATTGAATTACGCAGAACTCTCCTTTTTAGAATGTTTGATCAATAACTTTTTTAGCTTTTCCACTTCAATAGGTTTTGATAAAAAGTCATCTATTCCCGCCAGTTTAGCGTTGGTAATATCTTCTTCAAAAGCGCTGGCAGACACACCAATTATAGGTGTTTTTGCAGTTAAATATTTTTGTGTTTTCTGAATGGATTTGGTGGCTTCGTAACCGTCCATATCCGGCATATAGATATCCATAAACACCATATCGAAATCCAAAATCTTATAGAGTTCCAGGGCTTCCAAACCATTTTTTACAAATGTACAATCGGCGCCCTGACGTTCTAACAGGAATTTAATTACCTTTTGATTCATCCGGTTATCTTCGGCCACTAAAACATTGAATTTATCCTGTAGAACGGGTTGCAATTCTTCCGCTTCGGTTTTAACGTTCAGGGTCTTTTTAAGCTGTAAACTAAAGTAGAACGTAGAACCTTCATTTTCCTTAGTTTCTAACTTTAACTCGCCTCCCATCAACTTCACCAACTGGTGAGAAATTGAAAGCCCTATACCACCTCCTCTGTAATCACGCATTAATGAGGCATCATATGCTTTTTCCGAATCATCAAAAATACTTCTTACTTCTTCGGGCTTCATACCAATACCGGTATCTTTTATATAAAAGGTAATGATTTGATCGTCGTCAATACCTACGGTTTGATCAATAATAATCGAGATTTTCCCGGAATTGGTAAACTTAATCGCGTTATTAATCAGGTTAATCAGCACCTGTTGAATGCGTGCCGAATCACCTAAAACCAAAAATTTATCTTTTTCTTCAGATAGAAATTTGTATTCAAACTCCAGACTTTTTTCCCAGGCCTGGTACTCAAAAACTTTAAAGAGACGTGTTAAATCAGATTCTAGATCAATGGCCATCAGATTTAATTTAAGGGCTCCGGCATCCACCTCCGCATTATTGGTTACCATATTAACCAATTGTAATAAATGCTTTGACGAATACTGCGCAATTTCAACCTGGGCCTGTTGGTCGCCGTCCAATTCGGTTTGCCCGAGCATGTTTAGCATCCCCATAACGGTGCTTAACGGTGTTCGAATCTCATAGCTCATGTTTGCCAGGTAAATAGACTTATGTTCGGCCAATCTTTCGGTTGCTTCCAGGGTATTTTTTAACTCACTAACTCTTGCAGCTAAATTGCCCCTGGTAACATCATTTTTTAATTGATTCTTTAAAAAGTACTGCAGTACAAAAACCTGTATAATAGCTACCGCAAACAAGGAAAGCATAATGGTATTCACCTCAAACAATTTTTCCAGAAAAGCATAGCCCAGGAAAAGAATAAATACAATTGAGGCGAAAATTAAAAAAGATAATATCCTTTTTACATTGGACCGTATAAACTTTAAAAGAATATTCATTTAATCAAGGTTATAACAAACTTATCTATAAATATATTAATTATCAAAACAATTAAGTGTTATTTATCTTACTACGGCATTTATGAAATTATTCAAAAAATTGTACTTTTAGGTATCCTTAATTTGAAGGCAGATGCGAATAGAATACGATATAAAACTGGGCTTTAAAGATGTCATGATACGCCCAAAGCGCTCTACGCTAAAAAGTAGGGCCGAAGTAAATTTAGAACGGGATTTTAAGTTTTTACACAGCCCTATAACATGGACAGGAATCCCTGTTATGGCCGCCAATATGGATACTGTTGGTACTTTTGAAATGGCTAAAGCCCTGTCAAAACAAAAGCTGTTTACGGCTATTCACAAGCATTATCCGGTATCTGACTGGAATGTTTTTGCTGCTAGTTTATCCGAGGACCTTTCAAACTATGTTGCGGTGAGTACCGGCGTAAGCCAACAAGATTCCAAAAAACTATCCGAAATTTTAAAGTTTAACCCAAATTTAAAATTCATCTGCATAGATGTGGCTAACGGTTACTCGGAGTATTTTGCGGATTTCGTAAAACAAACCCGGGACTTATACCCTGAAAAGGTCATTATTGCTGGTAATGTTGTTACCGGTGAAATGGTTGAGGAACTATTACTTTCCGGTGCCGATATTGTCAAAGTTGGTATTGGCCCCGGTTCTGTTTGTACCACAAGGATTAAAACCGGTGTTGGTTATCCGCAACTTTCGGCTATTATTGAATGTGCCGATGCTGCGCATGGTTTAGGCGGACAAATTGTTAGTGATGGCGGATGCTCTATTCCGGGTGATATTGCCAAAGCTTTTGGTGCGGGCGCCGATTTTGTGATGCTCGGTGGTATGCTTGCCGGTCATGACGAAAGCGGTGGGGAGACCATAGAAAAAAACGGGAAGCCTTTCAAAAAGTTTTATGGTATGAGTTCTACAACCGCCATGGAAAAACATGTTGGCGGTGTAGCCGATTATAGAGCCAGTGAAGGAAAAACAGTAGAAGTTCCTTATAGAGGTGAAGTTGATACCACGTTACAGGACATTTTAGGAGGGCTGCGAAGCACCTGCACTTATGTAGGGGCAAGGCGTTTAAAAGAACTTACAAAGCGTACAACATTCATTAGGGTTGCGGAACAGGAAAACCAGGTTTATAGTGAATAAGTGAGGCCAAATTAAAAATGAATTGAAAGCACACCCCTAAAGTCCCCTCAAGGGGACAATTTTTAAAGCTATGTTCCTCCCTTGAGATTAGCGAAATCAAAGTACACCTTTGATTGAAGTTAGAGAGCGAAGTTTTTGTTAAGGAGGGTGTATTTAGAAAATAAAATTCTTATCCTTACAAGAAAAATTAAATTGGTTTGAGTAAAAAGCAAACACACAGTAAGTAGTTCTACTCCAAAGCGAAGGCGACAATTTTATTGCCAACCGGTGTTCCTAATTTTTCGCCGCCACAGGCAATAGCGACATATTGTTTTCCATTCACCTGGTACATGGCCGGTGTAGCAAAGGCCGCCGCCGGTAATTTGTATTCCCATAATAGCTTTCCTGTAAACTTATCGAATGCTCTGAAATACCCGTCTTTAGTAGCACCAATAAAAAGCAATCCGTTTTCGGTAACTACCGGTCCGCCATAATTTTCACAACCTGTTTGCGGAAACCCTTGTGCTTTTAATTCCGGGGTTTCCCCTAAAACAACAGACCAGACAAACTCCCCCGTATTTAAATCAATAGCATGCATCGTTCCCCAGGGAGGTGAAATAGCAGGTCTTCCTTTACTATCCAAAAAGCGTTTATAGCCGGCATATTTATAAGGCAATGGGTATGATTTCTTGGGCTTTTTGGGGCGAATCGTATCCAACTCATCGAACAGGAAATGCATTAAGGCTTGCTTTTCATCCTCAGGAATTTGTGGAAATCCGGTCATCATACCTTTTCCTGTTTTTATTAACTCAGATACTTCCTCTTTTGATTTTCTACTTTTTAAGTTTATAAGCGATGGAAAACCACTTATTGCATTACCTTTTCTATCCTTTTGATGACAGGTAACACAATATTGCATATAAGTTTGTTGGCCTAACGGAAGGTTATGTATGGTCGTATCATTTTCTTTCATTTGGATCACCCAGGGGGCTTCCTGAGAGTTTACATAAATGATTCCTTTGTCCGGATCAGCAGCAGTCCCGCCCCACTCTGCTGCTCCGTCTAATCCCGGAAGTAAAATCATGGGGGCTAATCCCGGTGGGGCATATAATCTTTTATCCGATTGTTTTAAGAGGTCCAAAAATGAGTCTCTATTCTCGGCATACGGACTAATATCTTCATTTGTTAATTCATTTACTTGTCTAGCAAAAGGCTTTGGTTTTACAGGAATAGGTTGTGTTTTCGAGGCTTCTTCTCCATCTAAAGCAGACACCGGAACCGTAACTTCTTTGATATCAAATAACGGTGCTCCCGTAACGCGATCAAATACATAAACATAGCCCTGCTTGGTAGACTGAGATACTGCCGGAATCTTTTTTCCGTCCCTTGTTACCGTAATTAAGTTTGGTGGGGCCGGTAGGTCTCTATCCCATAAATCATGATGTACCAGTTGAAAGTGCCAAAGCCTTTTTCCGGTGTTGACATCTAAAGCCAAAAGACAGTCTGTGTATAAATTATCACCTTTACGCACACCCCCGTAAAAATCCGGTGAAGCCGAACCGGTAGGGACATAAATGATCCCACGCGCTTCGTCTAAAGACATACCGCTCCAATTGTTTCCGGCTCCTACTAACGGATTTGTATAGGAATTTTTGTCCTCCCAGGTTTCAATACCTGCTTCATTTGGTTGGGGTATTGTATTAAAAACCCACTCCAAATCACCTGTGATCACATTAAAAGCCATAATATTCCCCGGAACCGCCCCAACATCTTCCGGTAAACGAATGGGCATGACAATAATATCTTTATAAACTGTTCCGGGCGTATTGGAAATAACGAATTTGTCTTTGGCCTGCTCGCCTAAACCCATATTCAGATTTACTTTACCGTGGTCTCCAAAACTTTCAACAGGCACTCCTGTTAAGGCATTAAGCGCAAACAAATGGGCTCCCGCGGTATATAAAATACGTTTATCGTCTCCTTTTTCCCAATAAGACACCCCTCGACTGGTTGATCCACCTAACTTTAAAGAATCACCATAACGCCATATTTCTGCACCGGTCTCCGCATGTAATGCAATAGCTCTTAGCCTGGAAGTAACGCCATATAACATAGTATCAATAACTATCGGATTCATCTGCATTTGTCCATAGTCTGGTGACTCGTAAGTCCAGGCTACTTGTAATTGGGTAACATTCTCCGGTGTAATTTGAGATAAGGTTGAATAGTGGTTTCTGTCCGGCCCACCTAAATAGGATCTCCAGGTGCTATAATCTCTGGTATTTGAATGTTGGTCTTGCTGGCAGTTAAAAATAAAAAAGGCACTGAGAAAAAGGGCCAGATATAAAGCATTACGCATAAGGTGAGTTTCAGATGTAATATACTTGTCTAAATATAGTAAATATATCCAACCAAAAATATATACCTATAATATGGTGAGTTCGATATAGTACCTGAATTTTTACTGGGTATAAATTATTATTCTATCTGTAAGATTGATCGTGGTCGAAACCAAATTAAAATTCTGCTTTTTCAAGACCTTTCGACTGCGCTCAAGGTGGCACTCGTAAGCTTTATTACGAAACAATATTAAAGATGAGTTTCTTGTGTCGAACTTACATTATGTTAAAACTTTACCCGTAGAGCCTGTGGCAGACATTTTCAGCTCATATATATGGTCCGGTTCCAAACCGATTTCTTCACTGTGAGATACATATAAAACGGCTGTATCACTCTCTTTGGCGATTTTATTTATCAGTTCCGTAAAGATCACCACATCATGATCATCCAACCCATTAGTAGGTTCGTCTAAAATGAGTAACGGCGGATGTTTTACCATGGCTCTGGCTATTAAAACCAGTCGTTTATGTCCGCTTGATAAGGTTTGAAAATTTCGGTCCTTAATATCAAACATATTTAGCAAATTCAGCCATTGGTGAGCTATCAACACCTGGTTTTCATTTGGAAATTTATATAACCCAACGGAATCATAAAATCCTGAAATGATCATTCTTTCAATGGTATCGGAACGTCTGAAACCTTGTAACATTTCGGAGGTGAAATAGCCAATCTTCTCCTTGATTTCCCAAACACTCTCGCCACTGCCCTTCTTAATACCGAACAGATGAATGTCCTGATTGAATGCCTTGGGGTTATCTCCTGAAATGAGTGATAAAATGGTACTCTTACCGGAACCGTTAGATCCCTTTAAATGCCAGAACTCCCCAGCTTTGATTTCCCAACAAATATCCTTTATAATGGGCCTGTCTAAATAGGAAACACAGACCTTATTAAACTTTACCAGAGACTGGCTTTGAGCAGCAACCTGATTAAGTGGTTTTGGTAAATCCTGGATGAAATATTTAGTTTCATTTTGATTTAAACTTTCAATATGGTCTATCAACTGAATGCCCTTCCCTTCCGGTTTATATACATCGGCTATAAAGTGAAGTATATCCTTCTTTCTATTGGTGATTTGAATTATAGGTATGGATTTACCTAAGTCTTCCAGGGTATGTACTATGGCTTCTTGCGACTTAACATCTAAATTCCCAAACACATTATCAGCAATCAGATATTCCGGATTACCGGCAATAATATGATTAATTAAGGCTTTCTTTCGTTCCCCTGCCGAGGATTTTGTTAAGCTATGCTGGTTTATCGTAGCAATGTCAAAACGTCCATGTCGCCTTTCTTCTTCAATAAATTTATTGATAGTGATTTCCGAAAAAAGGGCACCTTTTAAACCATTCAACTCAACAATAGTATGTCCTGACAAAATATTTTTAATTAACGCTTTTTTGTCATCTTTATTTGAAATGTATATGGCCAGATGTTTATGCAAACTCTTAATGGTTTTTGAAAGCTCTAAACTATTCAAAATCTATAAAACAAAAAACCTTTAAACAGTAATACCGCTTAAAGGTTTAGTGGATACCTGCTTCAGCAGGTATGACAGATTATTATAAGTTCTTTATATGATAAGGCACTAAACCATCTATCGGTCTGCGAACAAAATTGCCCACTTTAAAGCCCATTTCTTCGGCTACTTCTCTAATTTCATTTTGTGAAAAGAAGGCGATAGAACCTGCAAAATGAACCGGAGCTGTTTTTAATTCCTCTTTAAATTGCAGGATCATGTTTTTTGCAAACAATCTGATACCATCTTTTATAAGGTTAATGGTGTATTCCGAATCTTTATGCAAGAACATAAACTCTGCAAAACTCGCCAAATACGCATTAGGGTTCGGTTGTTTATACAAGTTATACTTGATAAAATCCGAATCCATATTAAACTTGGCTCCAAACGCCACTTTTACATTTTCCGGCATATGATTAAAGTAGTAATCCCTGATCAATTGTTTACCAAAGTAATTTCCGGAGGCATCATCCATAAGCGTATACCCTAAAGAAAATACACGTTGATGTAACGTTTCGCCATCATAGTAACTACAGTTAGAACCTGTACCCATGATACAAACCACAGCGGCTTCTTTTGGATGATTAATTGTTGAATAGACAGCAGCTAAGGTATCTTCATTTACGGACACATAGGCATTGGGAAAAATGTCCTCTAAAACACCTTTTAGCATTTCTCTGGGGTTCTCTGTTCCGCATCCAGCCCCATAGAAAAACACGTGAGATACGGTATCCTTATGCTCTATCAAGGCATCACTTTCCCGGATAGTTTTATAAAGTTTCTTTTCACTTAAAATAGCCGGATTAAGCCCCTTGGTACGGACCTTTTCCATTAACTTATTACCCGCTTTATCTACCGCTAACCAATCTGATTTAGTAGAACCGCTATCGACAATTAAAATCATATGTTCAAAGATAAAAAAACTCCACAGTAGTTAAATGCCTGAACACTTAATACACTGTGGAGTGCTATAATTATAAATTAAATTATTTTACAGACGCAATGTATTGAGCTAAGTCAACTAATTTAGTTGAGTAACCAAACTCATTATCGTACCAGGAAACTAATTTAAAGAAGTTATCATTTAGTGCAATACTTGCTCCGGCATCAAATACACTTGTTAATGTTTCTGAAACGAAATCCTGAGACACCACAGCTTCTTCAGTATAGCCTAAAACGCCTGCTAATTCATTCTCTGAAGCAGCTTTTAAAGCAGCTTTAACTTCATCCCATGATGCTGATTTTTCAGTTCTAACCGTTAAATCAACCACAGAAACATCCGGAGTTGGTACTCTAAATGCCATCCCTGTTAATTTTCCGTTTAATTCAGGAATTACTTTACCAACAGCTTTAGCTGCACCGGTTGATGAAGGAATGATATTAGCTAAAGCACTTCTACCACCTCTCCAGTCTTTCTTAGAAGGACCGTCAACAGTCATTTGCGTAGCCGTTGTAGCGTGAACTGTGGTCATTAACCCTTCTACAATTCCGAAATTATCATCAATTACTTTAGCTAATGGGGCTAAACAGTTAGTAGTACATGAAGCGTTAGATACAATAGTATCATCAGCTGTGATCTTATCATTATTTACACCCATTACAAACATTGGGGCATCTTTTGAAGGCGCAGAAATAGCAACCTTTTTAGCTCCAGCCGTAATGTGTTTTTGAGCACCTTCCAAAGTTGTGAAGATACCTGTACAGTCTAAAACAACTTCAGCACCTACAGCATCCCACTTTAAATCTTCCGGGTTACGCTCAGCGGTAATTCTAATCTCATTTCCGTTTACTACCAGGTTACCGTCTTTAATATCCACTGTTCCGTTAAATCTTCCGTGAACAGAATCATATTTTAATAAATATGCTAAATGTTCAACATCTAACAAGTCATTGATCCCTACTACTTCAATATCATTAGGTCTAGAAGCTGCTACTCTGAAGGCAATTCTACCTATTCTACCAAATCCGTTAATTCCAATTTTTAATTTTGACATATCTATGTTTAATTAGTGTTATGTGCTCATGATATCTGAGACACGTAATAATTCTAAGTTTATTTTTGTTTTTCCTTTTATGGCGTTATCCAATGGTGTCAATTCCATTTTATTATTTTGTAAACCAACCATATAATTGGTTTGTCCATTTAATAAGGTCTCTACGGCCTTAACTCCCATTCTACTTGCTAAAACCCTATCGAAACAAGATGGTGCACCACCGCGTTGCATATGTCCGAGTACTGATACGCGTACATCGTATCCTTCCATATTCTCATCAACATATTCTTTCAATTCGAAAATGTTCTTACCAATCTTATCGCCTTCAGCCACCACCACAATACTGGAAGTTTTACCGGTCTTTTTACTTTTATTTAACGACTCAACAAGTCTATCTAATCCTAAATCTTCCTCAGGGATTAAAATTTCTTCTGCTCCACCCGCAATTCCGGTATTCAGCGCAATATGACCTACATCACGCCCCATAACTTCAATAAAGAATAACCTGTTATGTGAGCTTGCGGTATCTCTAATTTTATCAATGGCGTCAACCACGGTGTTCAGTGCCGTATCAAAACCTAATGTATGTGTAGTTCCGAAGATATCGTTATCAATAGTTCCCGGAATTCCCATGACCGGAAACCCGTATTCCTGGTTAAAAACCAGGGCTCCGGTAAATGACCCGTCACCTCCAATAATCACCAGACCTTCAACACCTGCTTTTTTAATATTTTGAAAGGCTTTTTCTCTACCTTCTTTTGTTCTGAATTCTTTGGAACGCGCAGACTTTAATATGGTACCTCCTTTATTGATAATCCCTCTTACACTACGGGCGTCCATAGGCTTGAAGTCACCTTCTATCATACCCTGATAGCCCCGATACACACCTACACATTCCACACCATGATACGCACATGTTCTAACTACCGAACGAACCGCTGCATTCATTCCCGGAGCATCTCCTCCTGAAGTTAAAACTGCTATTTTTTTGATTCTATTTGGCATATCTTTAATTTGCCGGTAAAATTACTAAACAAAAACTATATAATCATAGCATTTAGCCCTTTTTAATGCATACTTAACACTACAACGTTTTAGTAAATGATCATTTATAATTCTGTTGAAAACAACAGCAAATTGAAATATAAATACAGGGGATTTTATTTTTGTGAAGCGGTTTTATGAGTAATAAAATCCGGGGCGGTATTTCCGCCTAAATCTTCTGTTTTTTCTCCTTCCGAAACGGCTTCCGTTTCTTTCTTTTTGAATAAGTTTTGAATAAGTTCTTTAAAGGTATCAAAATCGACATTATATGAAAGCCCAACGCCCTGGGTATAACCAATGGCTTCACCAAAATTTCGGATACTGTTTTCCCTGTTGAATACTTTGGCAATTAAGGTGCCTTCATCATTTAAAAGAAAATCTATTTGAACATCACCGGCAACCACGGTATTGGCCGCATCAGCTCCACCAATGGGCACCCCGACTTTACCATTTATAAGTACCCGGTCACTAATTTGTGTTTGCAATGTAACACCCACTCTATCATTGGTTTGATAATCCGGTCTGTTCTGACCCGCTTCATAATTCACACCCAAATTGAACTTACCGTTTCCATTTGAAAAGATCCCGTTGATAATACCATTAAGTCTTTCTGCAATGGTTCCGGAAAAATTAAGTTCATTCAACCCTCTTGAAAATGAACCGGTTGATATTAAGTATAATGCCTGATTTTGTCTATCATCCGGTGAGTCCAGCCTGTATTGTAACTCTGATTTAACCGCTGAATTAACATTTGGAAATTCAAAGCTAAATTCAGGAACGGGTTGTTCTAAATCTCCTGTCAAAGCAATATTTAGTTCAACCGGGATACTTCTGTTAATAGGATTATCTAATAATGGGGATGGATTTGCCTGGGTCTTATAAATAGCCAGCATATCTATTTGTGCTTTTAACGGATCACCCTCCCAGGCAATCGTTCCACCGGGCTGTACCACAAATTGTTTTTGAACCAGGCCTCCGTAGGCAAAATTATAGTACCCTTCAAACACGGAAAAATCTCCCCACATATTAAACTTACCATTAGTGTTAATTTCAACTAAAATACCCCCTCTTCCTCTTCCTTTTAATGAATGGCCCGTGTTTTTATCAATGATTATTTCCAAATCGGCTTCTTCGGTAATATCTACATCAAAATCTAATTCCAATCCTTGAATATCCTGAAAAACAACTTCTTCACCCTTATCTCTTGCTTCTTTTTCTTCTTTTGTTACAAAACGTATAAAGGTATTATCTCCAAACGATTCCGTGTCATTTAAAGGAATTTTAAAAACGGTTCCCGGTTTGGTTTCCGCAGTCACGCTGATGGTCAATTGTTCTGTTGGCCCCGAAATATCTGCTACACCTCCCATGAACCCCCGACCATAATACAAGGCGTCCTCGGTCTCCTGCGTATCTAAAACCAACAACCGTTTGGTGTCAATACCAAGATCCAAACGCCATTTCGATAAATTTACGTGGCTAAGCGAACCATTCAGTGTGCCTCTTGATTTAAACTTGGTATCAGTAAGCTGAATGTCATTAAAAATAAAACTTTGTTTTTTTAAAGTTACCGAAGCATTATTGTTAAAGGCGTAATCTACATTTAAATACGGAATACCAAAACCGGCGTTTTTCAATCTAAACTCGCCTTCAATATTGGGCCTGTTAAGGTTCCCCACAATGTTCGCCTTTCCGGTTACAAATCCTCTTATATTGGATAGTACATCCTGGAGCAACGGATTCAGCGGTGTTAAAACAAAATGATCAAAGGTAAGATCAACATCAATCTTTGATCGTCTTCCAACGACATTAATATCACCTTTGGCAGCAAAAGACTTGGATATATCATTTTTAATAGTAGCATCCACTACATAATTGGTCAGGTCCTCATTTCCGGTAATGCTGGCATCAAAATCCCCTAAAGGAAACTCATTAATCCTGAAATTGTCAATAAATATGGTTGAGTTCGGCAAATAACTTCCGTTTTGTTGCAGAATATCCAGCTTGCCGTTTACGTTTCCTGCTAAAGACAAACTATCAATATCAGGGGTTATTTTGGCCAGGTTAACATTCTTGAAATTCAACTTAATGTCTTTTTGAGTGGAGTCTTTAAGGAAACCCGATAGCATAATTTCTTCGTTCTTATGATTAATCCTGAAATTATCAAGATTGAACCTGGTTAATCCTTTATTGAAAGACATTTTGTTAAACCTGTCACTCTTTTCATTTATAAACCACTTTCGGTCTTTAACAGTGAAGTCCGATTTTTTAAACCCTAAAACCGATTCGTTCTCTTCATTAATTGTATGGTAAAAACTGAGATTATAGCTATCGTTATTACGCTTACCTCCTTTAAACTCAGAACGCATAAACAAGGTGTCGTTAACGGTAACATTGATTAAATTAAACCTGGATACGTTGTAAAACTTGGTATTTAAACTATCCACCTCTACATAAGTATTGAAAAGCGGGTTGCTATTATCAACCTGTAACTCTATATTGTTTGCAAAATAATTATACACCTTTATTTGAGGCGATTTAAAGGTAAGTTTAAATTTGGTTTCATCACTCTCAACCCTACCGCGTATATAAGTATTTTTACCCAGTTCAATTTCCGGGAAAATAACCTCGGCTATTTTATTATATATCTTAAAATTGAAATCGATTCCCTGATTGGTCCTGACCTCATGCGGAATATAGTTCGTGTAAATATGCCCGATAGAGTTTTCAAACAGTTTCTTTAGGTCTTTAAAAACAAAACGCCCTTTTAAATCACCTTCTACAATATCAGGTGACCTAAACTCTATATACCTGATATCATTTTCAAACCTGGATGAAATATCAAATTCTTTAAAGTAGTATTTGTCATGCTCATTTGTGTAGGTCGTGTTATTAAACGAAATTTTACCATAAGCATCATCCAGACTACTACCGTTCATATTCATTTTCAGCCTGCTTTCAAAGACGGATATACTGTCTTTTTTAACGAAGTTAAGCGTCTTTAAATTAGCATAATCTACATTGGCTTCGAAATCATATTTTTTTATTTCTTCAGAGAAATCCACCAATCCGTTAAAATTTAGCTGTAAGTTTCTGTCGTTAACAATCAAATTACCGTCGAAGATCTTGTTTCTAACATTTCCGGCTACTTTAATTCTACTATAATTATAGTTGTTGTAAACAATCTCATAAATATCACCTTTTACCTGTGTATCCAGGATCTCTGTTATAAATCCGTTTCCGTTTACATCGAAATCTAACGAACCAACCCCAATTTTTGGTTCATCAAGAAAAGCACCGAAATCAAATTTTTCAAACACTACCTTACCCTTATAGGAAGCATTATCTATATCATCCACCTTTGTCATTTCTAAATTGGAATCTACAAAACCTATTTCCGTATCAATTTCAATATCAGCGTTAACGGTAGAGGATGATATTTGCGTATTTCCGACAATAGTAAATCTTCCCAGGCGTTCAAAAGAAGACGGAATAGCATCACCGATAACATTGGGTAACAAGGCTTTTAAATCTCTGTAATTTGAGGTTAGATTAGAAAAGCTGCCGTCCATGTAAAAGTTGTTTTCTTCTTTATTAAACAGGTTTTCAAAGGTTACATCGCCTCGAATTCTGGTGTTTCTACTGGTACGAAGGCTTAAATCAGTTGTTTTTAAATTATTCAGGGTTCCTGTTACATCCACATTGAAAACAGCACGCTGGTTGGCTCCAAACTCATCATATATTAAATTGAGTTCATCTAATAGCACATTGGAATTTTCAAACCTTGCATCCACCAAAACCTTATCTGTAAAAAACTGAAGGTCTTCCCGCTTATAGGTAAACTTTAAGTCCCCTTTTAATTCAGATTCAGGCGTTTTTATATTCAGATTATCGAAGGTCATTCCGGTAAGTGTGTACTTAAAGTTGGTCATCATATTTTTTATAGTCAAACCTCGACTATCTTCAAATGACAGCTTATTAATTCTGGCACTGACATCACTTCCTTTTATTAAAAAATCTGTTGCATTTATATTCAGATCTTTAAAGTCCAGACGTTTTTCTACTTCCCTATTCTCATCGGTTATCATAAAAATCCCATTGTAGATTGACACATCACTTGAAGATAACAGAAAACTGCCGTCACCCTTTTTAGGATTTTCACCTTCTATTTTTTTCACAAAAATGTCGAGGTTGGTATCACTGGTATCCTTATAGGTCTTTATGTTTAAAAACAGGTCCATGATATCAACATCACCAAAGGTCATTTTGTTATTATAAAGATTTCTGAAACTTAAAACAGACGTATTTAACTCTGCTATACTTATCAGGGTGTCCTTTTTATAATCTTCAATAAAGATATTTTTAAACTCCACATCACCATTTAACTGCAAACCAACCTTGTCAATATTGATGTTAGTTCCAAAGGCTTCATTAAGTTTTTTTGTAGCATAATTCCCCAAACTGGTTTGAACTGAAGGAATAGATAGCACTAACACCAAAATGATGAAGATGAGCAACAGGATAGCTGCTATTTTTGATGCTATTTTCAGTACTTTTTTGATACGGGTTAAAGTTATGATATTATTAATAATAAACTACATTTGTACTTACGAATGTTCAAGTACCTTTAGATGTCTGTTCGTAATCAAAATTAACAATTATTGTGCCTAATATTTATTAATGGATTCACAAAATATTTTTATTCTGGGAATTGAATCGTCTTGCGATGATACAGCTGCCTCCGTAATTCATAACGGAAACATTTTAAGTAATGTTATTGCCAACCAAAAAATACATGAAGCCTATGGTGGTGTGGTTCCTGAGTTAGCCTCCAGGGCCCATCAGCAAAATATAGTTCCGGTAGTGCACCAGGCACTTGAAAAAGCCGGTATTACCAAAGAACAACTCCATGCTGTGGCTTTTACACGCGGCCCGGGATTAATGGGAAGCTTGTTGGTAGGCACGTCGTTTGCCAAATCTTTGGCCTATGGCCTGAACATTCCGTTAATAGACGTCAACCATATGCAAGCGCATATTTTGGCGCATTACATAAATGAGGAAGGTTTTGAAAAACCTCCGTTTCCGTTTTTAGCCATGACCATTTCCGGCGGGCATACCCAAATTGTTAAGGTGAACCATTATTTTGATATGGAAGTGATTGGGGAAACCATTGATGATGCCGTTGGTGAAGCTTTTGATAAAAGCGGAAAAATACTTGGTCTGGGATACCCTGCAGGACCGGAAATTGACAAACGTGCCAAATTAGGCAACCCGAAAGCGTTTAGATTCACCAAACCCAAAGTGGCCGGGCTCAACTTTAGTTTCTCGGGTTTAAAAACAGGTATTCTCTATTTTGTGCAGCGTGAAACGAAAGCTAATCCAAATTTTGTTGAAGAAAACATAAACGATATCTGCGCTTCCATCCAATACACCATTATTGGTATCCTGGTAGATAAGCTTAAACAAGCCTCAAAGGAAACCGGTATTAAACACATTGCGATTGGTGGTGGTGTGTCTGCTAACTCCGGTATCCGACAAGCTTTAAAGGATGGCGAACAAAAGTTTGGATGGACAACATACATTCCAAAATTTGAATATACAACCGATAATGCTGCTATGATAGCTATTGTAGGCTATTTAAAATACCTGGAAGGAGACTTTACCGAACAACATGTCATGGCTTCAGCCAGGTTGAAAATTTAGTTGGCTGTATTCAGTGTTCAGTGGGCAGCCCCAGTTTTCAGTATCAGAGTTTCAAACTTTGCGGCTTAGCGTCTTTGCGAAATTTATTATAAAGACAATTCGTAAATCTAAAATCATAAATCTTTATATCTTCGCTTCATGCAACTTTTTTATAATCCGGATATTACCGAAAACACCACCCAGTTTACTTTTCCAAAAGATGAGAGCAAACATATTGTAAAGGTTTTGCGCAAAAATACCGGAGACACCTTACACATCACTAACGGTAAGGGTTGGTTGTTTGAGGCGGAAGTTGCACTTCCTAATAGCAACAAATGCCTGGTAAGCATTACTTCAAAATCATTGCAACCCAAACGTGACTATAGTTTGCATTTGGCCGTGGCCCCAACCAAAATGAACGACCGCTACGAGTGGTTCCTGGAAAAAGCTACCGAGATCAGTATTGATACCATCACCCCTATCATTTGTGATAGAAGCGAACGTAAAGTGATTAAACCGGAACGTTTTGAACGTATTTTGCAATCGGCCATGAAACAGTCTTTGAACTGTTATTTACCCGAATTAAAAGATGCTGTTCTTTTTAAAGATTTTATACAACAAGAGTTCAAAGGAGATCAGTTTATTGCGCATTGTGAAGAAACCGACAGAAAATCTTTAAAGCAAGCGCTTAAACCTAAAACTGATATCACCGTTTTAATCGGACCGGAAGGCGACTTTAGTACCAAAGAAATTGAAATGGCTATGGCCAATAAATTTATTCCCGTAACTTTAGGCCCTACCAGGTTACGAACTGAAACAGCTGCCATTGTAGCATGTCATTCTGTAGCCTTTGTAAATGAATAATATGAAATTACTTTTGTCTTCCGTCTTCTGTCTTTTGTTTTTTACCTCGTTTTCACAGGAGCTCGCTGTTTTGAAATACAAAGGCGGTGGTGATTGGTACAGTAATCCTACGGCATTACCTAATTTAATTACGTTTTGTAATAATAACATCCATACTAAGATAGAAAGCGTCCCTCAAAATGTGGAAGTGGGTAGTACGGATATTTTCCAATTTCCCATGTTACATATGACCGGGCATGGCAACGTATTCTTTAGTGAAGATGACGCCGAAAATTTGCGAAACTATCTGATCTCCGGTGGGTTTTTACATATTGATGACAATTACGGTATGCAGCCTTATATTACTGTAGAATTAAAAAAGGTATTCCCCGATAAAGAACTGGTAGAGCTTCCATCCTCGCATCCTATTTTTAATATAGCCTATAATTTCCCAAACGGATTACCTAAAATACACGAGCATGATGGTAAACGTCCGCAAGCATTCGGGATTTTTCATGAAGACCGATTGGTATTATTATTTACTTATGAAAGTGATCTGGGTGACGGCTGGGAGGATGAATCGGTTCATAATGATCCGCCTGAAGTAAGGGAAAAAGCGCTTAAAATGGGGGCTAATATTGTTAAATATGCTTTCGAGAACTAAATCGAAGTACGATTTATGATATACGATTTTAGATTGTATAATCTGAGATTTAAAACCACAGAAAAAACATAAATAAGTTTTGAAAGCTATTTTTCTTTTTATTGTAGAATTGTTTTTCGGGATCGATTCTCATAAAGATTACTCGTCGAAGCAATTATTAATTGTGTTTCTAAAAGTTCTGGCATTTATTTTAGTTTTTATAATTGTACTATATTTTCTTTTAGGAAATAAAGAAACTGTTACAATTTCAAATAGTATATGGTCATTTTAACATTCGGAATTCGTAAATCATAAATCTAAAATCGTACATCACTTGCAACTGACACATTACAATACCAACTTCGCAAAACGCACTTTTCCTATCACCGTTGTTTGTGACCATGTTACCAATGCCCCTAATATTGGAAGTTTGTTCAGGATATGCGATGCCTTTGGTGTTGAGAAGCTCATACTTTGTGGCGACCATATTTCGTTAGGGAGAAAAATGACGAAAACATCAAGAGCTACGGAAAAAGTGGTCGATTTTGAAATTCAGCCTTCTGCTATAAAAACCATAGAAACACTAAAAAATAAGGGGTATCAAATCATTTCTTTAGAGATAACTGATAGCAGCAAACCCATACATACATTTAAATTTTCATCAGAAAAACCTATGGTGTTAGTTGTTGGTGATGAAAACTTTGGGGTTTCAGAAAGCATTTTACAAGTATCCGATAGTATTGTTCATATTGATATGTTCGGTCAAAACAGTAGTATGAATGTGGTGCAGGCCACTAATATCACCCTGTATGAAATGACTAAGCAACTGTTGTAACAATAAGGGACTTGCAATGACAAATAGTTATTATATTTACTAAATGAATTCCAAAATAATCTCAAACGGTATTTTAAGAGCCATTGCCATTATTTGTGGTGTCGTTCTGATCTTATACTTTTTATATCAAATACAATCGGTCATTGGTTATATAGCTATAGCAGCGGTAATTTCTTTAATAGGAAGGCCTGTGGTACTGTTTTTACGTAAACGTTTAAAGTTTAAAAACACCCTGGCAGTTGTTGTAACCATGATGTTTTTATTAGCCATTATTGCCGGTTTGGTAAGCTTGTTTATTCCCCTGATTCTGGATCAGGGCCAAAAGTTATCGCTGTTAAATACTGCGGAATTACAAGGCAATATTGAAAGTTTATATGCAGAGATCATTACTTATTTCGATCTGCACCAAATTGATGTGGAACAATCCTTGAAAGACTCTAACCTGTTTTCCAAGCTGGACTTTTCGTTCATACCAAATTTTTTAAACTCAGTCATCAGCGGCCTGGGAAGCTTTAGTATTGGCTTGTTTTCAGTGCTATTCATTTCGTTTTTCTTTTTAAAAGACAGTCGTTTATTTGAGAATAGCATTCTGACCTTAATCCCGGATAATAAAGAAACCCGCTGGAAAGCATCTTCAGAAAAAATAAAGGACTTATTGTCCAGGTATTTTGTGGGGCTGATCTTTCAGATATTTATTCTCTTTATCATTTACATGATCGGATTATTAATTATAGGCGTTGAAAATGCTGTAGTTATCGCCTTTTTATGTGCCCTGTTAAACCTGATCCCCTACGTTGGTCCGTTAATAGGAGCGTTTTTAATGATCACCCTGACCATGACCAGTAATTTAGGACAAAGCTTTTCTGAAGTCATTATGCCAAAAACGTTTTGGGTATTGCTTGTCATTGCCATTGGGCAGTTGGTAGATAATTTTGGAAGTCAACCTATCATTTTCTCAAAGAGTGTGAAATCACACCCGTTGGAAATATTTTTGGTGATCCTTATCGCCGGGATCCTGTTTGGAGTATTAGGATTGATTATCGCCGTACCCGCCTACACAGCCATTAAAGTCATTTTAAAAGGCTTCTTGTCAGAAAACAAAATTGTAAAAAAGCTGACTAAAGATCTATAGTTCACTTTGAATTTAGCGATTTTAAATACTGAAATTCAAGCGTTTATTTCAGCTAATCTCAATGCTGACATTACTTCGCTTTTATTAAAAGGCACTAGTTTTGATACTGTTGAAACCAGAGACCTTATTGAGCAGATTGAAGCCAAAAACAGGTGTAAAAACAAACTCCCCACATGGTTTAATACGGATACTATTTATTATCCGAATAAGCTGAACATTGAACAAACCTCTTCTGAAATTACAGCAGCATACAAATCGCAACTGATCCATGGTAATTCTATAATCGATTTAACCGGTGGCTTTGGTGTTGACTGTTATTATTTTTCAAAACGGTTTAATGAAGTCATTCATTGTGAGATCAATGCGCAACTCTCAAAGATTGTAAATCATAACTACCGTCAACTAGCCGTTAGTAATGTTGCAACAATTCATACCGATGGTATGGACTACTTAAAAACTTTAAATAAAATGTTTGATTGGATCTATGTAGATCCGTCCAGGCGACATGACAGCAAAGGCAAAGTGTTCTTTTTAAAAGATTGCTTACCAAATGTCCCGGAGCACCTTGAATCCCTTTTTAAGGCCTCAAAACACATCATGATAAAGACCTCACCGTTACTGGATATTTCAGTAGGTAAAAATGAATTAAAACACGTCAAAACCGTTCATGTTGTGGCGGTGAATAACGAGGTCAAAGAATTGCTCTGGGTTTTGGAAGCTAGTTATGAAGGCCCTTTGACTATAGAAACCGTTAATATTAAAAAAGACCAAAACGAGGTTTTCAGTTTCAATCCCAATAAAAGAGGCGTTGAATATAGTTTACCACTCACCTATTTATATGAACCTAACGCAGCTATTTTAAAATCCGGTGGTTTTAATGATGTTTCAAATCAATTGAAGATTTTTAAGCTGCATCAGCATTCCCATTTATATACCGGCGAACTCCTTATTAATTTCCCCGGAAGGCGATTCAAAATTGACACTATACTGCCCTACAATAAAAAGGCATTCAAAAAGACAGGGCTAAAAAAAGCCAATGTAACCACCAGAAACTTCCCGGAAACCGTGCAACAGATTAGAAGAAAACTACAGATTAAAGATGGCGGGGATACCTATTTATTTTTCACTACGGATGTAAACAACAACAAAATAATATTAGTAACTTCTAAGCTATAAAAATAACCAAGACCTATGACCACTAAGTTACATACCCTTTTATCAGCCCTGATATGTGTTGCTTTACTTCATTCCTGTAAAGAAAAACAACCGGATAAGCTTCAAAAACCGACATATGGCAGCCCTAATATCATTTATATTCTGGCAGACGATCTGGGATACGGAGATTTAAGTTACACAGGCCAAAAAAGATTCACCACACCTCATATTGACACCTTGGCAAAAGAGGGCATGTTCTTTTCGCAGCATTATTCCGGGTCTACGGTTTGTGCACCTTCCAGGTCCACCTTAATGACGGGATTGCATACCGGGCATACGCCCATTAGAGGTAATAAAGAAGTAAGACCCGAAGGACAATGGCCCTTACCCGGAAGTACACAGACATTGGCAAAATTATTACAAAGTAAAGGGTATACCACCGGAGCATTTGGTAAGTGGGGATTGGGGTATCCCGGATCTGAGGGAGATCCTTTAAAACAAGGTTTTAATACGTTTTACGGGTACAATTGTCAACGTATTGGCCATCATTATTATCCCTACCACCTCTGGAGTAACGATCAGAAAATAGTACTTGAAGGCAATCAGGGACACAAAAGTGAACAATACGCTCCGGATTTAATACACCTGGAAGCTTTAAAGTTTATTGATAACAATAAAGACAGGCCTTTCTTCCTGTACTACCCGAGCATTATTCCTCATGCCGAATTATTGGCCCCGGAATCTTATATGAAAAAGCACCTGGGGAAATACGAACCCGAAAACTCCTATATAGGTACTGATGACGGCCCCGATTATAAAAATGGCCCCTATCAGTCCCAGAAAAATGGTCATGCGGCATTTGCGGCCATGGTCAACTTGCTTGATGATCAGGTAGGAGACATTGTCAGTAAAATTAAATCTTTAGGCCTGGCAGACAATACGATCATTATTTTTAGTTCCGATAACGGTCCGCATCTGGAGGCCGGAGCAGATCCGGATTACTTTGACAGCAATGGCCCGTACCGGGGTTATAAGCGCGATTTATATGAAGGCGGTATTAGGGTACCCATGATTGTAAACTGGAAGGGTAAAATATCCCCCGGAAGCAAGACGGACCATATCTCTGCCTTTTGGGATGTTTTGCCAACAATTGCCCAACTTACCGATATTGATGTAAAGCATGAGATTGATGGCATATCTTTCCTTCCTACACTTTTAGGACAGGCCAACCAAAAACAACACGGTCATCTTTACTGGGAATTTCATGAAAGGGACGGAAGACAGGCTCTAAGGCAAGGTGATTGGAAATTGGTAAGATATGACACGAAGAAAAACGGTAAATATCAACTTTATAACTTAAAAGAAGACCCCGGTGAAACCACCGATCTGGCTGCAAGTTTACCGGAGAAAGTGGCCTCTCTTGCGAAAACTCTGGAATCAAGCAGAACACCTTCAGACGTATTTAAGTTTGAGCAAACCACGTACAATGCCGAAAAATAATTAAGACCTTGGTTTGGCAATACCTCTATCATACATCACAATACTCCCGGCTACCGACACATTTAAACTTAACTCCGATTTAAATTTCACTAAGAAATGTGACTTTTCGATAGCTTGCTTGGAAAGCCCATGGTCTTCAGCTCCTAATAAATAAACACACCGTCTGGGATGATGAAACGTTTCCAAAGGTTCCGCTTCATCAGTAAGCTCTACACCAACCAGGCGTGCGCCTTTGGGCAGGTTACTAAAGAAATCTTCAAAGGTGTCATAGTGAAAATAAGGCATCGATTTAACTGCATTATGTGTATCAGAAGCTTGTTTTGCATAGCGGTTCCCTATGGTAAAAATAAAACTGGCTCCTAAGTTTTGTGCGGACCTCCATAAAACACCTAAGTTCTCCGGTGTTTTTCCATTTTGGATGCCAATGCCAAAAAATTCGTTTACAAAATTGTCATTCATGATGCAAAAATAGAAAAGATAATGACCTGTTAAGGTTTTTGTAGAATTTAGCTAAGAACAAAAGGATCCGACCATTTAGTTACAGGTTTCTTAAATATTCAGACAAGTGACTTTAATCATTTTAAAAGTTTCTTTATTTCCGTAACTTATAGGAAATCACAAATAACGAGGTCATGAAAAATATTTTAATCCCTATTGAGTTTAATAGTAATGAGCAAAAACTAATTGAAATGGGTAGTCGGCTAGCCGAGAAATTCCATTCCAAAATTTGGTTGATCCATATTGCTTCCCCGGAACCTGATTTTGTCCCTTACATTAGTGGTAGTGGTCCAAACGATGAAAGAGAACATCGGGCATCTATTTTAAAAAAAGAACGCAAACGTATTCAGAAATATGCTGAGACACTAAATAGCAAAAATATTGACACCACAGCCTTACTTATTCAAGGTCAAACCATCCAAACCATCATGGAAAAAGTTAAGACATTAAATATTGATTTGATCATTACCGGAAATAATAAGCATGGTTTTATTTATAAATTATTTTTGGAAAGCGTTTCGGAAGAACTAGTTAAAAAATCGGATATTCCTGTACTACTGGTTCCTTTGGATTCTTAAACATATTCGTTAAAAAAAAAAGCCTTTACAGTGGTGTAAAGACTTTCTCCCCCAATTTAATCATTTATTCGGCTACATCCGGTCTTAAGTATTCCGGTAATGCAGCAGCCAAATCGGTATGAATGTCCACCTCAAAATTCTCTGTTTCCTCTAAACTTCTTTCATAGAAAATTATATAATCTATACTACAGCCCTGTGCCCTACCGGAAATAGTCAGCGTATATTCTTCATCCTTTTTCAAATTCACAGCAACAACAGCGTGCTTCTTCACGCCATCAATATGGCCTTCCATTTTATGTATAGAACCCCACTTGCGCACCCCACGTCCCCAGAACTTGTGGTTTTTCTTTAATTCTTCAGTTGGAAATGCTGAGGCCGTTGTAAAATCCCCTTCCAGCTTAAACCATAAATCATTTCTTTTATCTCCCTTTTCAAACCCTGCATCCGTACAATGTTCAGTGCCCGGAGTACATTTCTCCAATGGCTGGAGCATGCGCATGGTCAACCTATACTTTGCTGTTTTTGGACAAGTAAAAGTATATTTTAAAGGAGACTTTGGCTGACCTCCATTTAAGTTATTTCCTGTAAACTCTAAATAGGCATCATTCAAAGCTGCTATGTCTCCTTCAGTAGTTCTGAAATTATCACTGTCAGGGTAATAGTCAGGGTCTCCTTTCTTTCTCACAACCCATAATCCCAAATCAGATTTTGTTACCTCAGGTTCAAAAACAACATAATTGGATCCAATTTTAATACCGTCAACCGTGGTGGTTTCAGTTTCATTGGTCCCACCTGTCTCTTCTCCGGTTCCGGTTCCATTATCACCGGCGTTCTGTTCCTCCTCATTATCAGGTAATTGATAGTCGGAAGGATCAAGGTCGTCTTTTGAGGATGAACAGGAATAAATGATAAGACATAAAGACAAGAAAAACAGTCTTGTAAGTTTCATAGTTTGTTAGTTTAGTTAATGACAAATCAAAACTAATACAAGTCAATAACTACAAACGCAAGAGATAACCGCAAGAATGCCACATATGGTTTTCTTTTAATGAAGGTTTTATAAAACAACATATCTCCACTATGGCTGGTGAGGATTGAAGTGATCGCGACAGGATTATTTTTAATGTCCCCCTGATACTTTACCGTACAAGTATAAAGCCTGAGAGCTACGCGCCGGCGTTCTTTTTTGGAGTTACAAAACAAAACCCCATCAATTAAGGTGGCATTTCCTGAAACTAAATAATTCAAATAGATTAATCTCCGGCACTTAATGAATAACTTCCATCGCCGTTAAAAGAAGTCAATGTAATGGTAACCGTCCAATTACCAGGTTCGCCAGAGCTTGTTACACCAGAGAATGAATCCGGCTCTGTACCACCATTTAAACTTCTTTCAAGAACAACAGTTCCATTGGCATCTGCTACTTTCATAAGCAAGGTTCCTGTAGCAGACGATGTAATATCTGCATTATAATCGGCAGTTGCGAGATTGTTGGTCCAGGTTATGGTTCTTGTACCATCGCCCCCATTTCCTGTAAAGTCACCGCCTATATCTCCGTTGGGCCCTTCGTTTTCTACAATATTTACCGTCGGTCCATCATCACTGGAACAAGAAGTAGTAGTAAGCGTAAAAACTGTCATTACCATTAAAATTCCAAATAGTTTAAAATTTGAGGCTTTCATTTTTTTTGTTTTAGGTTAAACACTTTTATTTTAAAACAACTTACTTCATAGAAGTCCCAAACTTTTTGCAAATATTTTTTATGAGAGTGCTATAAATTAGTCTACCATATCAGAAACCAATTGATAATTAGTCTTAAATAAAACCAACTCAAAAATAAAGTCGGTATACAATATTACTGGTTAAACCCAGTGAGAATCGGGAAAATTTTTCAATAGCCTCATTTTGATTTAGCCTGTAATAATTATTAATCGCATTTTCCCGATTAGTAATATTCCAGACCGATGCACCGACTTCCGACCTGAGCGTTTTGCCGATTTTAAATTTATAAATTGCGGAGGCATCTAATCTGAAATAATCCTTAAGTTTGTCGTTGTTGGCTAAATCAAAATTTATTTCATCATCAACTATTTCATTACCACTTAAGGGAATTGAGGTTGGTTTTCCCGTTCTGTAATTTAATCCGGCAGAAATATTCCATGATTTATCGCTATATGTTGTTCCAACGGTTAAGGAATTAGTAATATCAAAATTACTAGGAAATTCAATGTCTTCCAGAGTTTCAAAAGTATAGGTATTATTTATATGGGAATAACTTAACCAGCAACTAAAATTATTGAACCGTTTTCTAAATAAAAATTCAAGACCATAAGCATCATACCCTCCTTTTGTTTTTATAAACTCATACTTTGTGGTAAAGCTTTGGCTCTGTGTGGTAACACCATCTACTGTTTTGTAATACCCTTTGGCATCAAATAACCAACCGCTATTTTTATAAACTAGGCCAAATGAAGCCTGCTTACTTTGAATTATAGGAATGTCATCATTATCCGTTAATTGCCAACGTCTCTTTTCTATACCCAGAAAGTCATTTTGAAAATTGATAATTTGCGAGGTGCTTTGATGTTTAAATTCGCCTTGTGCTTCAATTTCAAAGTGCTTTCCAATTGGCTTTCTTATACTTAACCTGGGTTCAACAATTAATTTTTTAAATCTGGTAAGATAGTTTGCTCTAACGCCACCTCTAACCGAAAAGCCATTATCAGGATTCTTGTATCCTATTTGACCAAAAACTGCATGTTCCCTTAATACTTCTTCATCCCGTCTAACAAATCTTGGTAAGTCAATATCATTTAAGTTAATGACTTCAGTCTCGAAAAAATTATACCCAAGTTTAAAACGCCATATATCCTGAGTATAATTACTTTCCAGTTTTATACCTGTTTCGGAAACCACATTTTCCTGTAAAAAACGTTGCCCTGCCATCACATCAGCATTAACTGCTTGCAATTTATAGTCTGTGTTGTAAATATTAAAGACAGTAGATAGTTTATTGGTCCATGCTCTTCTATAATTTAGGCCTCCGGCAACAGTGTGTTGAGATACGCCACTTTCTTTTGTTTCATTAAAGCCATTGACATTTGCAGTTTCATTAAAACTTAAATTATTATCAACGACCAGAAAATTCAACCTAATAAAATCCTTATCAGTAGGCTGATACAACCACCGGAATGAGGCATCATAGAAATTAGAGTTTTGGTCAGAATTGGTTACGTTGGAAACATTGTTTGCGGCCTCTGTATCCTGGGTTACCCTATCAAAATAAACGTCATACGTTGGGGTTCTAACAAAATCATCTAAAGATTTTCTTGAGGCCACTAGTAGAGAGGACTTTTTACCTATGGGAATGTTGGTAAACAGCTCTGCATTCAAAAAATTAAGCCCCAAAGCCCCATTAAACTTTGAATCAACCTGTTTATCCGTCTGCATGTGAATCGTTCCGGAAACGCCATCCGTCAGAGCAACGTCTGAACCATTATTAATTACACTGGCTGTTTGGGTCATTGCAGGGTTAAAACTCGATATTAGACCAAAAAAATGTCCTGTTTGATACATTTTAATATCATCCCATAGGATAAGGTTCTGGTCATGGGAACCTCCCCTGATATTGATATTTGAAACGGTTTCATCAACACTTAAAACACCGGGTAATGCCTGGACGGTTTGAAGTACATCAGATTCAATGAGGCCAGGTAAAAGACTAAACCGGGTATAGTCAATTGAAGTGGTCCAATCCTGTCTTTTGTCAATACCTTTAACAAGATAGGTTTCAATGAGTACAGGAGCTATGGTTTCTTGCTGAACAAACATTGTTATAGTTCCACAATCCGCTAAATTGAAATACCTGACTTGTCGTTCAATAGTTCTGAACCCAATATGCCTCATAGTTAATGGTTCATTTAAGGACTTTACTTTTATTTCGAAATACCCGTTCTCATCAGTTACCGAATACCCTGACTTACTTGTAATAGTTGCACCTTCAACGGGTTGTGCTAATTCTGAATCTTTAATGTAGCCACATAATTGAATGACTTTCGAAATTGTATAAACTACCTCGCTAACTTTTTCAAAGATCAGGTCTGTCTGTTTCTCAAGATTCTTGATTTTAGCCGATAAGTTTAAGTCCTCTGGAATGGGAACAACATAAATGTCTTTTAAAAGGCTACTTTCGTAATTAAAAGTTATAGCATGAATTTGATTAATTTGTTCCAGTACTTTGGAAATGGGAACACTCTGTCCTGCATTTTGGCCATGTAACTTAATTGATAAGGCAAAACACAGAAATAGTAATACATAAACTTTAGTTTTGCCCATTCCTTACTATGACTTTGTTGGCGTTTTGAATTGTGTAAGTCAAATTAAGGGGATTTGTAATAGATTTTAAAGCATTTTCAAGATTATTATGTTCAAAGGCTCCTGTAAAGTTTACATTTACAGACGATGGATATTCAACATCTATATTGTATTGCTGTTCAAGTTCTTTAAGAACCTCTGCCAGGGAAGCATTTTCAAAAACGCTCATATTGTTAAGCCAGTGCGGTTCAGCAATTGCAATACCGGATTTTATGGCCGTTCCTGAATCCAAAGCAAATTCCGTCCCCGCCGGGAGCTCAATATTTTCATTGTTATATGTTACTTGCACCAGACCTTCATAACACGAGACCTTAAAAATGCTGTCTCTGGATAAAACATTAAACGCTGTTCCCAAAACGCTGACCTTCCCTAAATCTGTGTAAACCTCAAAACGTTTCCCTTTTTCAACGTCAAAATAAGCTTCACCTTTAAGATTAAGAGACCTGTTTTCATCCCAATCAGAGCTTTGGTACTTTAATTCGGATAGTTCATTAAGGTTAACCATAGAGTTATCAGGAAGTGTTATGGTTTCATTTTGAGCTAAATCAGTCTTAAAGGAATCTATTTGGTTTTTACTGATCAGAGTAAACAATGCAAAACCAACAACAAAAACAGCAGCTATACCGGAAACAACTCTTATCCATTGCTTAGAAGTACTCTTCCGCGTGTACAATTTTTTATCCAGGGTATCAAAAGGCACAACTTTAGCATGGGTATTACCATTAAATCGTTTAGCTTCACTAACAATCTCATTATACAGGTCGGCATCTTCCAAAGCATTAAAAGCTTTTGCCTCTGCATCAGACAGATTATTGTTTAACCATTTTTTTAATAAATCCTCTTTATCCATAACATGCTGTTATATATTTAAAACAACTAAAACCGGAATTATCCCAGAATTATTTTCTATTCAGTTCTTCGAGCTCATTTTTAAGTTTGTTTAAAGCAGCATAAACCCTATGCTCAGCTACTTTTTTAGTGACTCCTAAAATTTCTGCAACCTCTTTATGGGTTTTCCCATCTATTTTGCTCAACATAAACGCAACCCGCTCTTCTTCCTTAAGCCCTGATAGTGAACGTTCAAAACGTTTAAGAAATTCTTTTTTACGTAGAATAAACTCCGGGGATTCATTAGTATAGTCTTGTGGTTTAACCTCCTTGTATTTTAAAACAACCTTCTGGTGCTTAACTTCGTTGAGCATCATGTTGTTAGCTGTAGTGTACAAATAAGTCTTGGCTGTTTCCGGCTTAATCTTGGAACAGTTTTCCCAGAGTTTGATGAAGGCCTCCTGGACCTTATCGGCCGGGTTTAAAAGCGCTCCATATTTGTAAAAAAGGATATTACTCAATGACTGGGCATACTTTTCATAAAGTTTTGAAAAACGAAACTTGTCACATATATCCTGGTGCAATGATTTAGGCAAAATATTGGGTTATTGGATTTGAGAAACGAAAGATAAACAAAAAAATGTCTTTTTTCCTGGGACATTTTTTAATTGGGTTGTTTTAAGAATAAAGAGTGCTGTAGAAACTCCTTTTGAAAAAATAAAAATATAATTTACTTAGTTATGAAAACACTCAGAACACCTTTCTTTTTAGTCTTAGCCCTTATTCTAATGATTACATCTTGTAGAACAGAAGAAGATTTAGCGATTGATCCTCCAACAGATGAAGCAATTACCTCTAATTCAACGGTTGCCGGTTTAATGAAGAAAACCGTATTAAATGACGGCTCTGTTGATAATATCGTGTATCACGCAAATTGTTTTACTTTTCAATTGCCTATAACCATTACGGTAAATAGCATTACAATTACCATCAATGAAATAGGTAACTATGAAGATTTAGAGGATATCCTTGATGAATTTGAAGATGATGATGATATCATAGATATCTCTTTCCCGGTTACCATCGTCCTTGCCGATTACACGGAAATCATTATTAACAGTTTTGACGAACTTGAAACTTATGTCGATGATTGTAATGATGAAAATGAAGGTGACGATGATATAGAATGTATAGATTTTCAATACCCAATTACGGCATCGATCTTTGACGAAAACAATGATCTAATAAATACCATTTCTATCGATAATGACAACGACATGTATGATTTTATAGAGGATTTGGATGATTATGCTGCTACTACCATAAACTTTCCGATTACTGTTATATTTCCTGATGACTCAACCCTAGTTATCAATGATATACAAGCATTAGAAGAGGCTATTGAATTAGCTGATGATAGTTGTGATGAGGATGATGATTACGATTATAATGACGATGATTGTGATGACTGTACCACAGACGACCTGGTCTCAGTTTTTGCTGATTGTCCTCAATGGATGGTAGATGAATTAAAGCGTAACAATAATGACCTTGAAGATAACTATGAAGGGTATACATTTGAGTTTAATAATGATGGTACGATTGTAGTCACTCAAGGTTCTACCAGTACATTTAGCGGAACCTGGGAAGCTTCAGGTGAAGGTAATAATATTTCGGTTACGATAAATATACCAGACCTATCAGACTTCAATGGTACCTGGATTCTTCATGAAATAGAGCACGAACCCGGTGAAGCTGCGGTTGAATTAGAATTGGGTGAAGATGAGTTGGGTTTTGAAAGTAATTGCTAATCGAATAATCTAAAATTTTTGAACACTACATCGGTTTAATATTTTTATTGCCTGATGTACAACATAAAAAGTAATCCTTAAAAATCTTAGGATTACTTTTTTATTTTACAATGGAAATAATTAATACTGTATTAGCAATAAAACCTGAAAGCTGTGCTTTATTGTACTTTTTTTGTGTGCCTTGCATCAAATGCTTTTTAAAAAATGGCATGTATCGGGACCTTAAAGATGTTTTTTCCAGAGCTTAAATAATAAGAACGCACTAAGGAAGGTTAGTAAAAGTAACATCAATGCCAGCTTCAGTTTTCCATAGATGAAATAACCAATAGTAAAGAGGGCAAAAAAGATCATAAAACTTCCTATGACCATACAAAGTATAGCGATGGGGACATCCCAATTTTTGTTATTGTCAAGATCACCATTCTTAATTTTAATCCTGATTTTTTTCCACCCGGGACCACCCGGTTGTATTAGTTTATAGAACGATATAAGTGTTTCTTCATTTGAAGGCTTTGTAAGCAACGTAACCCCAACCCAGGCAGTTGTAGTGATTAGAACTCCCAGTACCAGTTTTAAAGCATCAGATATTTCCGGAAGTCCGGTCCAGGGATGTATGGCCTCAAAATACAGGGCTATGACAAAGGATACTATCATGGCTGTCATCTCGCTCCAGGCATTTATACGGAACCAAAACCATCGCAATATAAAAAGTAGTCCTGTACCTGCTCCAATTTGTAGCAGTATGTTGAATGCTTGTAACGCATTGCTTAGAAATAAGGCTAATATTGCGGCAAATAACATCAAAAGAGCAGTACTCATCCTCGCTACAAAAACCAGTTGTTTCGCTGAAGCCCCTGGATTTATAAATCGCTGGTAAAAATCATGTACCATATAGGATGCCCCCCAATTCAAATGCGTTGATATGGTAGACATGAAAGCCGCGATTAAAGAGGCTAAAACCAACCCTAATAGACCAGGTGGTAAATAAGTGAGCATTGCAGAATAGGATAGATCATCCTTAATCACTGACACATCGACATTAGGAAAAGCACGCACCAAATCGGATACATTAGGAAAAATGATTAATGATGCCAATGCGATTAAAATCCAGGGCCATGGCCGTATGGCATAGTGCATTAAATTAAATAAAAGCGTGGCCCAGATGGCGTTCTTTTCGTCTTTGGCAGAGAGCATTCGCTGTGCGATATAGCCCCCACCTCCGGGTTCAGCACCCGGGTACCACACACTCCACCATTGAACTGCGATGGGGATTATAAAAGCCGAAATGAGTAGGTCGGTATTGGAAAAATCCGGAAAGAAATTTAATTTATCCTTAACATTTGTATGAGATAAAAGGTTATCTAAACCTCCAATTTCCGGCAGATCAACAATAACTATGGTAGCCCATACGGATCCGATAAGAGCCATGAAAAATTGAAAAAAGTCGGTTATCAGGACGCCTTTCAGTCCTCCCAACGAACTGTAAATAACTGTGGTGACGGAGGCAATTAGCAAAGCTTGGATCGGGCTAAGACCAAGTAAAACGCCGCCAATTTTGATAGCAGCCATAGATACGGTTGCCATTATAATAATATTGAAAAAGAACCCGAGATATAGTGCCCGGAATCCCCTTAGAAAAGCTGCTTCTTTTCCACTATATCGAAGTTCATAAAACTCAAGATCTGTCAGGACGGTAGAGCGTCTCCATAGCTTGGCATATAAAAAGACCGTCAGCATTCCGGTTAAAAGGAAAGCCCACCAAATCCAATTTCCGGAGACGCCATGTTTTCGAACAATATCGGCTACCAGGTTGGGCGTGTCAGCTGAAAATGTGGTAGCGACCATAGAAATTCCTAAGAGCCACCAGGGCATGGAGCGACCCGATAGAAAAAACTCAGAGGTGTCTTTCCCTGCGCGTTTTGAAACCATAATCCCTATAATTAGGGAGGTGATAAAAAATATTCCAATAATGATCCAATCTATTTTTTCTAAAATCATGTTATATTCTTCAAGTTAAGACAAAGCCCATTCTTCACTGAGCCGCATAACATTTCTATTTCTGAATGACAGACTTGTACAGAAATTGCGTATGTGATACTACAATTAACCATTACTAAAAAATGGATTTTACACAGTGATAATGGTAAGAGGAGGTTAAGTAATGCATTAATCAAAATCATTAATAGTTGGAATTTCATCTATAATGGTTTTAATTAGTTCCATATCCTTATCAAATAAGACCGGATAAAACGTGCCTTCCATTTTTTCATCCTGGGGAATGATAGGAAACCCCTGTAGATCCTCTGGCCTTTTAAGAGCATCCACATTGGATCTGGTACCATCTGCCATCACATTGAGAACCACGGCCCTTCTTTGCCGGTTGGAACCATTGGCATAGGAACCATGCATGCAAATCGGATGGTGAAAACTGGCATAGCCCTTTTTTAAGACATTGGCAAACTTATTATCCATGGCCTTGTTTTGTTCGGGCGTCAGTACTTTTCGAACTGCATCCATATCCCCGGTTAAACCCGTAATTGGTAACAATCCCCATTTATGGCTCCCGGGAACAAAGTACAAACAGCCATTGTCTTCACTGGCGTCATCCAGGCCCACCCAACAGGTTAAATGATTGTTT
>NZ_JANQJQ010000042.1 GCF_028281565.1 Seonamhaeicola sp. | reverse complement strand
AATCTCCTGATAACGTTTTTCAAAATTTCAAGAGCCGATAGAGGGACTCGAACCCACGACCTGCTGATTACAAATCAGCTGCTCTAGCCAGCTGAGCTATATCGGCGTTTTTTATACAGTTTTACGCATAAAAAAAGTCCGCTATTTCTAACGGACTGCAAATGTATTGATTTATTTCTTTATTCAAAACATTTTTTAAGAAATTTTCTCTATAAATGTGCTCTTAATTTCTCTTTTCGTTTTTTTAGTTGTCTTTCTAAAGAAGAAGCGGCCATATCTGCACCTTCTTCAAAGGTTTTACATTGTTTTTTTACTACAAAACTGTCTCCCGGAACACTGACTCTAGCCTCGAAAACTTTGTTCTCTTTATCACTGGTATTTTCCACTTTCAAATAAACATCTGATTTAATTACTTTGTCATAAAACATATCAAGCTTATCCATTCTTTTTTGAATGAAATCCAATAGCTTTTTGTCTGCATTGAAATTAACTGATTGCGTGTTTACTTTCATACTTTTCTTTTTTTGGTTAGACAATGATTTAGAAATACTATTTTTTACCTCTTGGATGTGCCTTAATGTGCACTTTTTTTAATTCGGCTATACTATTATGAGTGTAAATTTGTGTGGCAGCCAAACTAGAATGTCCCAAAAGTTCTTTTACAGCATTTATATCGGCACCTTGGTTTAGCAAATGAGTTGCAAAAGAATGTCTTAATATGTGAGGACTTCTTTTGACTTTGGAAGATGCCTTACTAAAATAGTTATTTATTATTCTGTACACAAGTGTTTCGTAAATTTTAATCCCTTTTTTGGTTAAAAACAAGCTGTTTTTAGCTGTGATACTTTCCAGTTTTTCCCGTGCAATTAAATAGTTACGCATTGTTTTTTGTACTGAATCTAATAACGGTACCAAACGCTCTTTATTTCTCTTTCCTAATACTTTTAACATTTTATTATCTAAATCAATACTGGCCAGTTTAAGATTAACTAATTCTATTCTACGTATTCCGGTTGAATAGAATAATTCTATAATCAATTTGTCACGAATGCTTTCAAAGTCGTTTTCATCAAAATCATCCAGCACATCAATTATTTCTGATTCAGAAAATGGCACTTGTACTTTTTTACTTGTTTTTAGAGCCTTGTGTTTTGCCAACGGATTGATTTTAATATCCCCGACTTTTAACAGGAATTTATAATAGGTATTGAGTGCAGAAATCTTCCTGTTAATACTCCTGTTAGACATACCGTTTTCAACCATTAAAACTATCCAGCTTCTTATTTGAGCATAGTTTACCTCATTAATACTATTGCTTTGATATTCTGAATTAATAAATTCTGAAAAACTTTCTAAATCCTTTTGATAAGCATTTACAGTTAAAGTAGAATACTTTTTTTCTAATAATAAATAATCTGTAAATGATGATAATGACATTCTTAAGTTAAAAGTACAAAGTTAAAAGTACAAAGTTTTGAGAATAAAAAAAATCCCGCTTAAAGCGGGATTTTAATTTTATCTAAATGCAACAATTAAATATCTTCTGCATCTCTTAATCTTTGTATGTATTGCGCCTTTTGAATTTGCGCTCTACGTGCTACTGAAGGTTTGGTAAATTGCTTACGTGTCTGTAATGCTCTTTTTGTACCTGTTTTATCAAACTTTCTTTTGTAACGCTTTAGCGCTCTATCTATATTTTCTCCTTCTTTAATTGGTATTATTAACATAGTGTCTTAACCTCCCTTCTTTTAGAATGCCGTTTGTTTGTTAAACGGGGTGCAAATATATAAATAATTCTGAATTCCAAATCCTGAATTCTTATTTTTTTATGTAGCCGGTTTATATTCTTTTTTATCGATCACCATCCTGGATAAGATCTCTTTTAGGATTTCCGAAGTGCCACCTCCAATTGGGCCTAATCTACTATCCCTTAACATTCTTGCCAGAGGATAATCTTCCATGTAGCCATAGCCACCTAAAAACTGCATACACTCATAGATAACAGCGTCTGCCATTTTTGTGGACTTTAATTTTGAAATAGAAGCTTCTTTAACCACATAGTCACCCTTATCTAATCTGGAGGCTACCGCATAGTTATAGGCTTTACAAATCTCCATATCAGCATACATATCTACATACCTATGGCGCAATGCCTGAAACTTGTCCAGTTCTTTTCCGAACGCCGTTCTTTCAGACATATAGTTTAAGGTGTACTCCAATGCAAATTCCGCCCTTGCATGCGCATTAATACCCATGACCAAACGCTCTATAGCGAAATGTTGTAAGATATACGAAAACCCTTGATTTTCTTCTCCCAACAAATTACCGGCGGGAATCTTTACGTTATCAAACGCAATTTCTGCAGTATCTGAGGCCCGCCATCCCAGCTTATCTAATTTAGTAGCTGTTATACCCGCAGTATCTCTATCTACTACAAACATGCTCATGCCTTTATTCCCCAATTCCGGGTTTGTTTTTGCAGCAACAACTAAATAGTCACTGTAAGCGCCGTTGGTAATAAATGTTTTTGACCCGTTTATAATATAACTATCACCTTCTTTTACCGCCGTAGTTCTTATTCCTGCCACGTCACTTCCTCCTGAAGGTTCTGTAATACAAAGACATCCCAATTTATCACCCGCTATACTCGGTGCCAAATACTTTTGTTTGATCGCTTCACTTCCCTCGGCATTAAGGTGTGTCATAGATAAGTACACATGTGCCCAAACCGAAGCAGCAAAACCGCCAGAGTTTATTCTTTGAAGTTCTTCCTGAAGTATTACCGTGTAAAAAATATCAAGGTCAGATCCTCCATAGGCTTCCGGGTAATGAATACCAAAAAAACCCATATCCCCAATTTTTTTCCAAATTGAAGCATCTATTTTACCTGTGCTTTCCCACTCATCAATATTAGGGACTACTTCTTTCTTTAAAAAGTTACGTAGACTCTCTCTAAAAAGTTGGTGTTCTTCAGTGAAGTACATACTATTCATTTGCATTTTTTTTAATCGAACGACAAATATAATTCAATTATCTCGATTTTATTGACAGGAAAGTCTTTAACTTTTGTTAATTCATCTAGAGATTTATAGCCTTCCAACAATGTTCGCTGCTCAATTATATTGTGTGCAATGTCGTAATCTATATGCTGAATGGTCACTAACTCATCAACCGTAGCCGTATTTACATTTATTTTTTGAATTTGCCTGGGTGTTTTCACCGTGAACTCATTTGTTAAACGCTCCATAACTTCCGGTGTCAAGCCATAAACATCCAATAATTGGGCATCCCCTATAAAACCGCCTATGAATTTATTTCTATACTTTATGATTCTATCTGAAAGGACCTCCCCTATCCCATTAATGCTTTGAAGCTGTTGAGCTGTAGCTTTATTTAAGTCTTGCTTTTGTTCATATGTCTTTGGACTATTATTATATGTATAGCTCGATCTTGTTTTCGGTGTTGGATTTGTAACCCAATCCGGGAACTTAAAATAAGGTGCCAGTGCATTTAAAAGCGAATCTGATACTTTTGTGATATCCTGAAATTGTTTTGTGGAATGTATCCACTTGTCCTGCTTTCTAAAAGCTAACAACCTATCAATTTCTTCGTTAGCCATTCCCAGAGTAGCGCCTTTATGATCTGTAATATAATTTGGATTGAAAGGAAATATCTCAGGGCTTCCGGATTCAATTTCAATTTGTTTAAGGGAATCTATCTCTTTATTGAAACCGTCCAGTTGCTCTTGATTGATAACAACTTCTCTTGAAGAAAAATCAATAAAAAAATAAGCACACTGAAGTAGAATAATGAGTAGTATCAATAAAAAAATCCCATTTCGCTGTCCTTTAGTAAACGTGAAATGGGATTTCATATTTTTAAAATTGAAATTTACGCTCTGGCTTCTTTTATAGCATCCAAATATCTTCTAAGTTGCTTTTTAACAACCGGGAATAAGAAATATAATCCAATCATATTAGGGAATACCATAGCAAATATCATAGCATCAGAGAATGCCCAAATAGAGTTCATACTTGCAGCCGCTCCAATAATAATAAACAATAGGAACAGTAATTTATAAACCAAGTCTGCTGTTCTTCCTCTACCAAATAAGAATTTCCAGGATTGTAATCCGTAATAAGACCAGGAAATCATTGTTGAAACTGCAAATAGCACTACTGCAACGGTTAAGAATATATTTGAATAGGGAATATACTCGGCAAATGCCTGAGATGTAATGCCCGCTCCTTCATATCTCATACCATCAATTAAAACACCTCCGGTACCATCACCTCCATACTCAAAAATACCGCCAGTATTGAAAATGATTATTACTAACGCTGTCATAGTACAAATAACTACGGTATCTATAAAAGGCTCTAGCAAAGCTACCAATCCTTCCGAAGCAGAATACTTAGTTTTCACTGCAGAGTGTGCAATGGATGCAGAACCTGCACCTGCTTCATTTGAGAAAGCCGCACGCTGGAAACCAACAAGCAATACTCCTATAACACCGCCTACACCAATAGCTCTTGGATTAAAAGCTTCTGTAAAAATCAAACCAAAAGCATCATCAACAAATGAAAAGTTGCTGAAAATAATATACAAGCATGCTACTACATAAAGAACCGCCATAAAAGGTACTATTTTTTCAGTAACCGAAGCAATACGTTTAATACCTCCGATTATTATAATTCCAACCAAAATGGCCATTACCAAACCTATTATAGCTCCTGCACTGGTACTTTCCCATCCCATAAGTTCTTTAAGCACTACAGTAGCCTGGTTAGACTGTGCTGCATTACCTCCTCCAAAAGAACCACCTATACAAAATATAGCAAAGAATACCGCTGCTATTTTACCTAAGGTTGCAAAACCTTTTTCCTTCAATCCTTTGGTTATATAATACATGGGGCCTCCGTAAACCGTCCCTTCATCATCCACATCTCTATATTGTACCCCTAAGGTACATTCAACAAACTTGGTAGACATTCCTAACAAACCACAAACAATCATCCAGAAGGTCGCTCCGGGGCCGCCTAATGCTATTGCCAAAGCCACTCCAGCAATATTTCCATTACCAACAGTTCCGGAAACAGCTGTTGCCAATGCCTGAAAATGACTAACTTCTCCCTCTTTACTTTCATCTCTAATGGTTTCAATAGCGTCACCTCCGGGAGTTACATCTCCATAAGCTGGTTCAACCACAGGATGGTCAACATCATCGTATTTTCCTCTCACAACATTTATGGCTTTCCAGAAGTACCTAATATTAGGGAACCCAAAATAAATAGTAAAAAATGCCGCACTACCAACTAATAAGAGTAATACAAAAGGAGTGTCGGCTATTTCAAAAAATATAACGTTACTAAAAAAATCTGACACGGGCTGAAACCCTTCGTCAATGCGCTGATCCAAACCTTTTTCTTCGGTTTCCTGAGCAAAAGTTAAAAATGGAAAAATAAGGGCAAAAATGGAAAGAAGGTATTTGTTCATAATTATTGAGTTAGTTAATTTCTAATGAAATATTGCTATTAATGGCGACAAGATGCTAAAAATAATTGACTATTTAAAATTCAATCAGAAAATTCAACCATTTTCAATTTCAATTTCGATATCGAACGCAGAATTTAACTCCTCAATTTGTTCCGGACGCCCTAAAACAATGATCCTTGAATTGGCTTCTAACAACATCTCAGGTTCCGGGTTTACCGTGTACTCCCCTTTTGAATCTTTATAACCGATAATGGTACAACCTGTTCTTTTTCTAAAGTCCAAATCTCTTATGGTTCTTGCTTTTTTAGAGTTATAAAGCTTTTCCACGGCTACCTCTTCTATATTTATATTAGATTCCCCAACAATTGACAGATTATCTATAAATTCCATTAAACCGGGAACTACTACCAAAGATGCCATGTGGTCTCCCCCTATCATATCAGGCAAAATAACATTATTGGCTCCGGCAAACTTCAGTTTGTTATAGGATGATTCCTGTGACGCACGGCTAATAATATTAATGCCCTTATTAATCTGTCTTGCAGATAACACCACGAAGAGATTATCGGCATCATTGGGCAACGCCGAAATAAAACTGGATGCCCTGTCAACACCTGCCAGCATTAACGTTTCATCTTCATTGGCATTGCCTATCACATAAGGCACACCATCTAAACGCAAACGTTCTTCAACTTCTTTGTCTTTTTCAATGACTACAAAAGATTTATTATGAGCCATGAGTTTTCTGGCAGCTTGTTTACCATTTCTTCCGTAACCACAAATTATCACGTGGTTTTTAAAACCATCAATCTGTTTTTGCATCTTTTTGTGTTTTATTTCTTCTATGTCATTTTTACTTAAAATATACTCAGTAATTATAGATATGGCATAACCTACAATGACAATACTGGCCAAAATTAAAAATATGGTAAATATTTTGGCTTGGTCATCCAGAGGTTCTACTTCTCCAAAACCAACGGTGGTCATGGTAATAACGGTCATGTACAGGGCATCAACCGGGGAATAATCTGAAATAAACATAAAGCCAATAACCCCAACAAGCATTAAAATAACAAGTAGCATTAAGGCTGTGTATATTCTTGACCGGAAAAGTTTTACCAAGGGGTTATTCATAAATCTATAAATCGAAAACTGATGAACGCTTTGTGTAAACTAAATCTTTAATGCGTATCCAAAATGCCAAAAACAAATACAAAGCAAACCCAAAACCAACCGTAACAAAGGTTAAATACATAAAGCTGGTACGTACCACTTTTGCCCTGATGCCTAACCTATCGGCAATACGCTGACAAACATAATAGCCGTGCTTTTGAAAAAATAAAAGTGGTTTATAAATGTTCATGCTGCAATTTAAACTTTAGTTTACAAGTTTAAAAGTTTATTTATTTAAAATTGAATTACCAATGGCACATTGTAAACATTTATTTTTATCACAATATGCTGTTTTAAGTTGAATTAAAGCCTGTGACTGTAATGCCGATTTTGAAATCTTCTTTAAACTATTGAAAGCCCCAATAATATTATTCTTTTCTGAAGTTACGTTATTGGCAATTTCTAAAATAATAGTATCAATAGGTTCTCCCTTTTGTTTGGCGTAACAAAACTTAATAGGTAAAATGGTGTTGATGAGCAATAAATCTATAAACGATTTGGTAATTGTTTTTGGTGATAATTTTGATGCCTTTTGAAAGGTATAGTGATTTTTCCAAAAGCCTGACGTAGATACTTTGAATAACTCATAAAAATCATCAAGGGTATTGGTTTCTATAATCTTTGAAAACACACTTTGATGTTCATGATACAAACCGGCAAGTTGAGACAATCGAATAGTTGGAAAATTTAATGGACGTAGTCTAAAAAACTGTAAAGGCAGAACGGCATCATTTTTCAAATTAAACTTTTGTTTTAAAAACTTGTATTCGCTTTTCAGGCTTAAAAAATAAGAATCTTCAATATCATTATCCAATAAACCGGCTTGTCCAAACAATAGTGCTTCTAAAGTTAGTTGATTAGATTGTATCTTTCTGATAATTGAAAAGTCAACGGATTTAGCCAAACTTAAAAACGATTCGCCGTTCACTTTCAATCCAAAGTTTTTAGTCAGCATCTTAAACAACACGGCTTCCCAATCGTTTTTGGAATTCAATAATAATTGTTCAATGGTATTAGCCTTTCGTCCTAAACGTTCAAAATATAAACGTTCCAACCAATGGCCTAAAATAAAATCATCAACACTGGCAAAATCTCGTTCACAGTTTATCCATTTGATCTGTTCTGAAAATAATTTTTCGTAATTGTTTATAACATCTTTTTCAACCAGTCCTTTTAACTCCAGTGTAGGGATTACGGTGTTATCTTTTCTGAAAACCTCAGTATCATCTTCCCAAACCACATGCAAAATGACGTTATCATAATTTTTGTCAGTTTCATGATTATGTAAAAACCAATCAGAAGATTTTATGTGTACCTCAACATTTCCTGCCCAAAGCTGTTCCTCAATCCTTATCTGTGCGTTAAAAAAGTCCGGTCCGGCATTTTGGTTATGAGCTCCGGCTGAGCTAATTTCAATGGCTTCTCCTCTTGTTGTTCTCAGGTCATGGTATTGAAACTTTTTGTACTTCCAGATATAATGTAAAAAATCTTCTTGCATGCCTTTAAATATAGAAAAATCTTACAAAAAAATAAAACATAATCATTTGCTATGTTTTAAAACTCATTTATGAACTAATTAAAAGTAGTCTTGTTATAATTTTACACCATAACTAAAAATATGATCTTATTATGAAATGAGCCATAATAACTAAACGGAATACCCACAAAACTGCGTTGCATTGAGCTTGTCGAAATGTTTAATGGCGAAATTATAGATTCACGAATTCATTAATTTGAAATAGAAACCATATGAGTAATTACATTCCTGTGCTGAGCGAAGTCGAAGCATGACCTATGTAGAACAATAAAATTTGAACAGATGAAAAAATTAATGTTATTGGTTTTCGCCTTGCTTTTAGCCATCGGCATAAATGCACAAGAAAAAAAGACTTTTGAAGGTGCCGTAGCTCATGCCCAATTAAATAAGGAAGAAACGACTAAAGTAATGGCTGTTCAAAAAGAAAAGAATGCTGCCATTAAAGCTATTAGAAAACAAAAACTTCATAAAGAAGTTGAAAAGGAAAAGATTAAAGAAGTAAAGCAGGCTACATCGAAAAAAATAAGGGCTATTGTTGGTAAAGATAAAATGAAGTTAATGAATGCCTATTGGAAGAAAAAATAGTGATTTAGTTATTATATTTATTTAAGTTTAAGTTTGGAAGGGAAACTTGTGTTTCCCTTTTTTTGTTTTATAACCAAACCATAGCTTTCATAAACTATTACTTTGTAATTTTGCTACAAACTTTTTTGCATGGAAGCCTTAACACTAACCACACCCGCTCTTTTATTTTCTGCTATTTCATTAATTATGCTGGCATACACTAACCGCTTTATAGCTTATGCTGCCACCATTAGAAATTTGCACGATAAATATGTTAAAAATAAGGACAGCGTACTTATGGCACAGATAAAAAATATAAAGCAACGGCTTTATTTAACGCGTTCTATGCAAATTTTAGGTATTACCAGCCTTTTATTGTGCGTACTAACCATGTTCCTTATTTATATAGACCAAAACACCGTTGCTATTTGGGTATTTGGTATTGCACTGCTTTTCCTTATTGCTTCTTTAGCTCTTTTAATTGTTGAAATTCAAATTTCTGTAAAAGCGCTGGAACACCATATTAGTGATATTGAGGGGAATTAATGAACCTGTGATATACGTTTATTCCCATGAGGAAAGCCCAATGATCTCGCCGTTTGGCCCAGTGAAAAATGTGTATTTATCACGAACGTAGTGCTCATTTTCCAACGCATACCCTTCTGCTTTCAACTTATCCCCGATCGGGCCGATGTCATTAACCTTAAGCATGAAGTGGTTGTGGTTGGTATTTCCGACGGGCCCTACTGTGTGCCAGTATTCCGGTGCGGTTAGTGATAAACCAATTGTCAAGTCATCTGCTTTTAGCTTCATAACCAACATACCTTCAATCCCCGGACCGTGAAGAACCTCAGCGTCGGACAGTTTAAAACCGAGAATCTCACGGTACAGCTTCAGGGTTTTCTCCAGTTCGAGGACATGCACGCAAATGTATCTCAAGCCGGTGACCCTTGCCTGTGATTGGTTTTCTTCATCAACAACTGGTAAATCTGATTGTTGAGCGTAACTAAAGCCTGTACCTGCGAGGATGAATACGGCAAAGAGCCAACAAATGAGGTTCAATCCAGTACTGTTTTCTTTTTTGCTCCTACCAGGAGCAATTTTCATAATAAATCCTGTAAAAAATGTCATTTATAAATGTGTTAGTTGATTTTATAGCTAAACTTATGAAAAAAAGCGAGAAAGTACCTTACATGCAAACTGAACAAAAACTGAACAAGCCCTTTTTAAAGCCAAATCTTCAATTTAAAAGCAGTCAAATTTTGTAAATTACTTCATGAATCATTTGAACTAGTTCAATCAGCATAACATATGAGATTTAACAAGATAGCTTTTTGTCTTCTTTTCTTAGCAATTTCCTGTTCAAAACAGGTTAAGAACAAGCAAAACACAGAGGTTCCCGAAGCAAATAATTGGGAGGCGTTAATTGACGCCGATTTATCAAAGTGGGACACCTATTTAAGTTACAAACTCCAACCCGGATACGATGGAACGCAGCCCAAAAATGAACAAGGTGAATTAATTCCTCCAATAGGGCTGAATAAATCTGGCTATAATGTTTTTACAACGTTTCAAGAAGGAGGAGATACTATCATTAGGAATAGTGGTGAATATTATGGTTGTTTGATCACCAAAGAGGAATATGATAATTACCACTTCCAATTGAAATATAAATGGGGTGATAAAACATGGGCTTACAGAAAACATTTGCTTAAAGATTCAGGTATTTTGTATCACTCTATCGGGCCTATGGCAGTTGAATACTGGAGATCCTGGATGCTGTCTCAGGAATTTCAAATTATGGAGGGACATACCGGAGACTTTTGGAGTCAGGCAAATTCAGCTATAGATATAAGAGCCTATAAACCGGAATCTAATTTGGATCCGATGGCACATGAGTCTCAAGATTATATACCCATTACTATGCATGGTCCATACGGCAACTATTGCTTGCGAAGTGGTAATTATGAAAAACCTCATGATGAATGGAATACATTGGACTTATTTTGTTTTGAAGGTAAAAGCCTACATGTGGTAAACGGCGAAGTGGTCATGATCTTAAAAAATTCCAGGTACATAAATGAAAACGGTGAAGGCGTACCGCTTATCAAAGGGAAGATTCAATTACAAAGTGAAGCAGCTGAAATATTCTTTAAAGACATTAGAATAAGAAAAATAGATTCATTAACTCCAAAGCAGAAAGTCCTTTTCTAATTTAACTGGTAAAGCGGTTTTGTTGCAATAAAACACTCAAAAGACTAATCAAACCTGATAGCTTTTACCGGAGATATTTTGGTGATAATGTATGAGGGCACTAAAAGCATTAATAAGCATAGAACCAGAGTGCCTACATTTAAGGCTATGATATAACCAACACTTATAAAAACGGGAGCTTCAGTAACATAATACACGCTGGGGTCTAACGGAAAGAGTTTAAAATACTTTTGCGCAAATAAGAGGCCGAGTCCTAAAAGATTACCCCAAAACAAGCCTAAAAGGATCAGGTAAGAGGCATTATATAAAAACAATTTCCTGATGCTCCAGTTACTGCTTCCAAGTGCTTTTAAAATACCTATCATTTGCGTACGCTCTAATATTAATACCAAAAGGGCAGTGATCATATTGATGCCTGCCACCAAAATCATGATACCAATAATCCCGTAAATGTTAGTATCAAAGATCCGGATCCATTCAAAAATAGAACTGTACTTGTTGGTTATGGTTTGAGTGTTTAAAACTGATGGTGTACTTTCATAAATTTCTACCCCTTTTTCTTCCAGTTCGTCATAATCCTTTAGAAAAATTTCAAAATTACCTATTTGATCTTTTTCCCATTTATTGATACGTTGAATGTGACGAATATCTCCTATTACATAATTGGCATCAAAGTCCTGAAATCCCGAATTGTAAATACCTACAATGGTATAAGTAATAATGTTGGGTAATTTTTCCGGGTCTTCTTTAGGAAATACCATTTGAAAAGTTTCACTGAGTTTTAACTCCAAACGGTTCGCCAAATATTGTGACACCAAAACATCTTCATTTCGCTTGTTGGTGTAATCGGGAAGCTTCCCTTCAATTAAAAACTCCTGAAAATATTTCCAGTTATAATCGGCTCCAACCCCTTTTAGATAAGCGCCTTCAAAGTCTGTTTCGGTTCGAATTACCCCGAATTTTGAGGCCACCGCCTGGATATGTTCAACACCTTCAACGGTTTTAAACTCCGGGTAAAATTCCTGGTTCTTAGAAATAGGTGTAATGCTTTCTTCTGAATTATTACTATCAAAGTTGGTAATTAGGACATGCCCGTTAAATGCCACTACTTTATCACGTATTTTTTGTTGTAAACCAATGCCCGTTGCTATAGCGATCATCATAACCACAATACCAATTGCAATAGCTGCAATACCAATTTTTATTATTGGTGCCGAAATACTACTTTTATACGACTTACTACTAATAATGCGTTTAGCTATAAAATACTCGAAATTCAATTTTACAATGCGGTTTACCAGTGTCAAAAATACAGTTTTATTATTTGTTTTAATACTTATTTCCTGTGGAAACAAGGTAAAGCGGGAAGCAGGAAGTTTGAAGCAAGAAGATAACGGCAATAATGAGATTCTTCGCTACGCTCAGAATGACAACCTACCGGTTGTTGGTGCCAATCAAACAGAGGCGTATTTACCTTTATTAAAAGGAAAACGGGTTGGAATTGTGGCTAATCAGACATCTGTGATTTTCACCTTTCAACAAGCTCAGGATACAAATTATACACATTTAGTGGATTCATTACTTGCTCTGAATATTGATATTAAAAAAGTATTTGCACCGGAGCATGGTTTTAGAGGAAGAGCAGATGCCGGAGAACATGTAGAGGATGGTTTTGACACTAAAACCAATTTACCAATTGTCTCGCTTCATGGAAAAAACAGAAAACCTACTCCTGAGCAACTTAAGGATTTAGATATTGTAATTTTTGACATCCAGGATGTGGGCGTTAGATTTTATACTTATATCTCCACACTTCATAATGTAATGGAAGCATGCGCAGAAGCAGGAATTCCTGTAATGATATTCGACAGGCCAAACCCTAACGGGCTTTATGTTGACGGTCCTACTTTAAATATAGAGCACCAAAGTTTTTTAGGGATGCATCCCATACCCTTAGTGCATGGTATGACAATCGGTGAGTATGCTAAAATGATCAATGGTGAACATTGGTTGGCTAACAATTTACAGTGCGCTATTACTGTGATACCTGTTAAAAATTACACACATCATACTTCCTATAGCTTACCAATTCGTCCTTCACCAAATTTACCAAACGATCAGGCCATTAAATTATATCCCAGCTTAGGCCTTTTTGAAGGTACCAATATAAATGCAGGTAGAGGTACAGAATTTCAGTTTCAAAGGTATGGCGCGCCTTTTTTAAACAAAGACACTATGGGGTTCACTTATACGCCCGTTGCCAATTTTGGAGCTAAATATCCGAAACATCAAAATGAATTGTGCTATGGAGAAGATTTAAAAGATGAAGTGATTGGTGACCTTATGACATTAAAATGGATTATTAAAGCGTATCAAAATTCAACAGACAAATCGAAGTTTTTCAATACTGATAATTTTACGAAACATGCAGGTACTACTGAACTTCAAAAGCAAATTGAATCTGATTTAAGTGAAGCTGATATTAAAGCCACATGGCAAGAAGATTTAGAAGCGTTCAAAAAAACTAGAGAAAAATATTTAATTTACGATTAATTGAGTTTCGCCTTTGCTTTTTTCAATAAAGGCTCAAAGTCAATCAAATAGGTTCCTACTTTTTTAGGCCAACTTGAAAAGAACAAATATTTATTATCTTCTGTAACATATGGCCCCCAATTCCATGGCGAAACGGTGTTTACATTTTTTCCCAGATTTATGGGTTTAGACCAAACGTTCTTATCCTTTCTAAAAGATATAAACAAATTGGAAGTCTGATGAAATTCGTAATTTGGGTTTTGATTCTTATTAATTATTAGAATAAGAAAAGATTCATCTCTTGATACAAAAAAGTCAATGAAATCACCTTTTAAATTGAAATCTAATTTCTTAAAAATGGTATCTGATTTGCGAGTGGTTACATGATAGATGTCTTGTATTTTATCATTCCCTTTAATGCCGGCCGAAAAATAGTAACTGTTCTTTTTGGGTGCCTGTAAATAATGTGATTTTTTAAGTGACTCCATAAATCTAATGGGTTTAGACCAACCGGATTCAGTCTTCTTTGAATATATTCCTTTCGGAAAAAAGGGATGATCATACTGGAAATACATGACTTTTCCATTCCTTGAAAATGAAGGTGCTCCGGAACTATCAGCAAAAATAACTTCAGGTTCACTCCACTTTTTATTACGATATGTAATCTTAACAATATGGGCTTTAGAGATAGAATCATAGCCATTTCTAACGCCATAAAATAGCGATCTTCCTTCTTTTGATACAGTTACGCGTTCCAATGCCATATATCCTTTAGGGGCTTGCAAGTTTACAAATACAGGGATTCCATTTGGTAATGAATCTACTAAAGATGCTAAATATTTAGAGCTTTGTGATGAAACCTTGTTTATTCCTAGAAAACTGATGACTAAAAAAAGACTGAACACTTGTACTTTCATAAAACCAGTTATTAAACAATAAGTTTTAAATGTATTACACAACATTAGAATATCATAAACCAAATGTTTTTATGTGTAGGACAAAAGTTCTGAGGCGCTCAAAATTACTTTAACAAACCAATTAATCTATCCGGATAATCGGTTATGATACCATCAACGTTAAAATCAATCATTTTTCGCAAGTCTTCTATTTCGTTTATGGTCCATGGAATGACTTTAAAATTTTCAGCTTGAAGATTTTTTACTGTCTCTGCATCTAACAGTTCAAAATACGGACTTATAATCTCCGGGATATAAGACATTCTATCCATTTTACCCTGAATGCTTTCGTCTTCATCCACCAACAGGGCTACTGTCATTTCTGGTGATTGTTTTTTTATTTCTTCCAAAACACGTAAATCAAAGCTCTGTAAATTGGTTTCGTTAAACGCATTGTTCCTATTAACAACATCTAAAACCAGTTTTACAAATTCTTTAGGTGTTGGTGTATAGATATTATCGTATTCCGGTCGTGCCTTTAATTCTATATTGAATTTTATATCCGAATGCTTCTTCTTTGAAATTTTAATAACCTCGTCTAAAGTAGGTTTATAGGTTTTCATTTTTTGTTGTTCTGGAAACCTGGGATGAAACTTTGTTCCGCAATCAAATTGTTTGATGCTATCCAAGGTCATTTGATAGAGGTTATATTTTTTATCCAAAGCTTCTGAAATCTCATTGCCCTCTGCATCTAAACAATACGTTCTACTAATAAATGGCTCATGGGACACCACAATAATATTATCTTTAGACACTGCCACGTCAAGCTCAAGTGTGTGAACACCCAAATCGATTGCTTTTTCAAAAGCCTCCACAGTGTTTTCCGGCATGAGTCCCCGGCAACCTCTGTGCCCTTGTATATCAATAGTTTTTGATGAATTACAGTTCATTAAAAAAAGTAGCAAAGAAATAATGACTAATTTATAAATCCTCATCGGGTGTTATAGTTGGCTTTTCATATTTCTGAAAAGGCTGTTTTAATAACTCACCTATATGCCCATTTTTCTGTTTATCAGGAAATACATCCACACCATAAACCAATTTTTCCCTGTCAAGCTCCATGTACGTCCCTAAAAGTCGGTCCCAAACCGAAAAAATATTGCCATAATTGGAATCGGTATAAGGCAGCCTGTAATGATGATGTACCTTATGCATATCAGGTGATACTAAAATATAACTAATGGCTTTATCGATACGTTTCGGCAACTTTATGTTTGCGTGATTAAATTGTGTAGCAAGGACTGACAACGATTGGTACAACAAAACCAAAGCTATAGGTGTCCCTATTATAAAAATACCGGACAGTGTAAAAATATACCTGATAATACTTTCTAAAGGATGGTGTCTGTTGGCCGTAGTTGTATCTACATTATGATCAGTGTGGTGTACCAAATGTATCATCCACAATGGTTTTACTTTGTGTTCTATTAGGTGTGGCAAATAGGCTCCTATAAAATCAATTAAAAATATTCCAACAACCGTATATAGCCACAAAGGCATTTCAGGCAGCCAATTTAGAATTCCAAAATCATTATCCATGACCCAATTTGAAGATTTTAAAAACAAAAATGCCAATGGCATATTAATCAATATGGTTGTTATAGTAAAGAAAATATTGGGTATGGCATGTTTCCACTTTTTATAGGGTTTGCCAAATAAGGGCATCATACCTTCAACCAACCAAAAGAAAGTTAAACCACCAACAATAATGATTCCTCGGTGAAGAGAAGGAATAGTTTCAAAATAGTTTAAAAGTGTTTCCATTTACCCTTTATTTAGCATTAAATATACAACACTCTAATAAATTATGCATGCATAATTATTCTTTGCTATTTTATTTGCCTTTTCATGGCCTCCACGATATTAAAGGCTGCAGGGCAAATTGCTACATTTTTTAAGGTAAGACTTGAAATTTGTTGAAATTTTTTTCTATCGGTATGCGGAAATTCTCGGCACGCTTTAGGGCGCACCTCGTAAATGGAGCAATAATTGTCAGCTCCTAAAAACGTACATGGGACACTTTGCAATACATAATCGTTATCTTCATCCATACGCAAATATTGTTCAACAAATTGCTGTGGTTTTTGCCTGAAAAACTTGGCGATGCGCTCAATATCTTTATCGGTAAACAATGGTCCTGTAGTTTTACAGCAATTGGCGCACTCTAAACAATCGGTTTGCTCAAATTCTTCTTCATGCAACTCCTGCATGATATAATCCAGATTTTTTGGTGGTTTCTTTTTGAGCTTCTGAAAGAACTTTTTGTTCTCGTTATGTTTATCTTTGGCGAGCTTTGGAAGATTATCAATAATGTCTTGCATGGTGTAAAATTAGACAATTAGATTAATTAGACCTTATAGAACAGTTAGGTTTTTGATACACTTGTCACACTAAGCGCAGTCGAAGTGCAATTAACTATCTAAAGCTACTAAAATAGATTCCCGCCTTCGCGGGAATGACAAAAAAGGAATATGAAAGACATTTTCGGAAAAGCCCTATTAGACTATCACAACGGCCATTACACCGAAGATATCATGACGTCTACCAGTATTTCTGATGAGGATGTGTTACCTCTACCCTATTTGTTTAGAAGCTTTACAGACATGCCAAAACTGGAACAACGGGCTTTACAACTAGCTAAAGGAAACGTACTGGATGTTGGTTGTGGTTCCGGGAGCCATAGTTTGTATTTACAAAAGAAAGGGCTCAACGTCAAAGCCATTGATATATCCGAAAGAGCAATTGAAGTTGCTAAACAAAGAGGGATTAAAAATTCCGAAGTTTTAAATTTACTTGACGAAACCGAAGCGTTTGACTCTATTTTGTTATTGATGAATGGAACAGGTATTTTTCAAGAATTAAATCAGGTTTCTCAATATTTAAAGCATCTGAAAAGCCTGTTGAATCCTAACGGACAAATTCTTATTGACTCGTCTGATATTAAATATATGTACGAAGATGAAGACGGCGGCTTCTGGATTGATACCAATGCAGACTACTATGGCGAACTGGATTATTTTATCAGCTATAAAGGTGAAAAGGAAATACCAATGAAATGGTTGTATTTAGATTTCAATACTTTAAAACTGGCTTGCAAAACCGTTAGTTTAGAATGTGAATTGATTCTTGAAGGAGATCATTTTGATTATTTGGCGCGATTGAGTTAGCCGGTCATCAACACAGAAATAGGAATAACTAAGACTATTTCAAGCTTTTTTTAATATACTTTCGAAGCAGTTTTTTGTAATATTTCCTTAGTTCACCTTTCACTTCATCTTCTTTAATATCTTCTGAAACCTTCATCGCATTTATAAAAATTTTCGTCTTATCCTCTTTAAAAGATACCATTGAAAACTTTAAATCTATAATTGTGTCCGTATCTATTACAAGTTCGTTTATATGATAAAAACCCATTTTTTGTATAGGACCATCACTATATGGGTTATCTTTATATGACGTATCAATAACAGCTTCAATATTATACCTTTCCATTGTTTTCAATACATCTTCTTGACTCATCCTTACCTTAATTGTGTTTTTAAAGAATTGAATATCTCCTTCCGAATATCTAAACCCGTGCCAATAAGGAGGTGACGTTGCCATAAAAACAATTATTGCTGGTAATAAAACAACAAGTGGATTAATCTCAATTTTTCCGAAGGCATATCGACTTAAAATGTCCTTATTTGTTAAAAGATAGTATGATAACGGCAGAACTAACAGTGCTATCAAATCAGAATAATCCACTACTCTTGTTATTTTAATTAGTGCTATAGAATTATAAAATTCAATAAGTCCCTGTGAATATGAAGATTTCCAAAATACAAAGAATAATCCCGTAAAAACAACATTCAACTTTATTCTATTAGGAAAGATGAATGACAGAAAACATGGAAAAATGAGTAACCCTATAAAATCAGACAACTTTCCTGTAAACCAGTTTGAAAACTGATACTTCAAAAAGTGGTCATTCAGGAATAACAAAATAACTCCAAATACGAAAACATAGTTTAACAAAAAGTATTTTCTACTTTTCATAGAAGTTAGTTAATATATGGATTCCCGCCTTCGCGGGAATGACAAATATGGCATTTTAGAAATCAAACTTAAACGTAGCACCTGCTAAAAACTGAATACTTTGTACCGGGAAATTTTGCCAGCGCTGGTAGGCTTTGTTAGCAATGTTATTCGCCTTAGCAAACACCGAAATCTTATCGTTAATATGATAGCCCAAATGCGCGTTAGCATCAAAATAGCTATCTAAAACTACCGTAAACGGTGACGCCACAGTAATACCATCATTTAAAAAGTACTGGTCTTTTCTTTCGCCTATATAAAACAGGTTAGCGCCCGTAAACCAATGCTCATTGATCTGGTAATCCATAAACAGTGACCCTTTTACGTCCGGTAAGTTCCAGGCTTCGATTTCATTATCGGTAGAATAGCTAAAATATTCGGCTTTAATCCCCAACTTAAAGTTTCGGTTTACATCTACATTAATTTCACCGGCCACTCCAAAAGTATCCACATCATCATATACTATTCCAAAGGAATTACCATAAGAATAGGCCTGGTCTGTCATTAAAGTTATGTCGTTATTTTTAAACAAGGCTTTATTTCTGTCAGCTTTATAAAGTCCGCTAATATTATAACTCATATTGCTGGATAGCTTTCCTTTTAAACCAATGTAAGCGTTATATTGCTGGTCTGTAGGCATCACGAATAAGGATGGTGATACAAATGGGTTTTCTGAGGCAAAATCGTAATACGAATTTTGAATAAGCTCGCCTTCAATGCCTCCGTATGCAATCAACACCTCATTAACCAATCTATAGGTTGCGGTAACATTCGGATAGATATAAAAGTTATTTTCTTTAGATTCCGAATCTCTTAAATAAGCCGCCGTAATTCCCAGATTTACGGTTAAATCGTCTTGCTTCATTTCATAAGTTGGAGCCGCACTTATAATAAAGTTCCCATATCTAAGCTCTTCATTAACTTCATAACTTCTGTCAAAAGTTCCTTTTAGGTAATCGAATTTAAACGTGGTTGAAATTTCCTCGTCATTAACAGGAATATCAATTTTTGTATTAACCAAAAACCTGTTCTCTCCTGAACCCTGGTTATCTCCAAAACGTCTGAAAAAGAAGCTCCCGGAGTTTATATAAGTATCTTCAAAATTAATGTCGCCTCCAAAATGCGCATCATAAAAGGTATGTTCTTCATCAATATTATCATTAATGGCCCTATCCATAAAAGACGCCGGTACGCCATACCAATTATACATTTGATGCTGAAAACCGGCTTCTACGTTCCAGGATAAGTCGCGCAACATGGTAGCATAGTTTAGATTGATCTTTGAGATGGAATAATTATCATCAAATGACACGCCGTCTATACCCCCTTGTGATGAATTATGACTTACATAACCTCCAACGCTTTCGGTTCGGTTCAGGGCATGGTTTAAATACACTTCACCTAAAATGGTGGTGTAAGTACCAACACCAATAGTAGCATAATTATCGAATAATTTTGCAGGCTTTCGCTTTTCAACCACGGCTGCTTTCCCTTTTGCCGGTGTAAAAGTTGAAGCCACCGGAAATGAAAAAATATTGTATTTAATTTCCTTTTTCTTCTCGGTTGTTTCATCGTCTAACGAGGGCGTTTCCTTTACTTTAAAAGCATCTGAAATTGAAGGTGTATAAGGTTTCACAACATCAATAACACCCGTATCGATGGTGTCCTTTGTTCTATCCTGTGAAAAGGAAAACGTTACACTTAAAATAATGGCAATGCTTAATATATGTTTTATGTGCTTTCGCATATGTCTTGATTTACGACCCTTCGACTTAACTCAGGGCAAGTTTATGTTTTATGATTGATGATTTTTGCTCGCAAAGACTCAATGTTTATACTGCTTACTGATTTACTCAGGTTGAATAGATGAATTGGTTTTGGCTTCTTCTGCTTTTATTTTACTCAGCTCTTCCTTGGCTTCGCCAACCACATCATCAAATTCTGCAAAATTTTCAATAACGCTTTCCAAAATATAAGTAGCTTGAAATGCATCATTTAAAGCATAAAAATTCTTTGCCATAAGCACCAAACCTTTAGCACTGTAATATTTATAACCCGAAAAATCTTTAGCTAATTTTTGTACCGCGTTATTTGACGCCTGATACTTCCCTTCTTTATTTTTAAAGTAAGCGTTGTAATATAAAGCTTCAGCAGCCGTTTCTCCTGTAGCCACTTTTTCAACCTGCGCAAAGGCAGATTTGGCTTTGTCCTCATCACCTGTTTTTATAGCTGAACGTGCGATTATAATATAAGCATCGCTCTTAATTTTATTATCTATTTTTGAGCTAGCCAATACTTTTTCGGCATACGAAACAGCCGCTTCATAATTCTCCAGCTGATAGTTAGCTTTCATTAAATTTGACTGTGCAAATACTACATTTTGTGGAAAGTTTGCTTCTTCTTCTAAACGTTGTAATATTGGAATGGCATTGTTCCAACTTTTTTCTTCTAAATAATATTGTGACAAACGTGATAAGGCTTCTTCGGTATATTCATTTTGCGAAGTCTCAACAATATATTTGTAATGCGGTGCTGCATTGGCTACCAATCCCTTTTTATAATATAATTGCCCTAAATAAAAATGCGCTTGTAATATGTGTAATCCGTTAGGGAACTCACTGACATAACTGTTAAATTGTCTGATGGCCCTGTCTGTATTGCCGTCTAAATATTGTTTTTCGGCCGCTTCGTAAGAAGCATTATCTAATTCGGCATCGGTAACTTCAACATAATCTAAGGTTCTTACCCAATTGGCATAATCATCAACACGCCCTAAGTCAATATAAATCAATTTTGCAGTAGACACAGCCTGAACCGCTTCCGGTGTTCCCGGGTAAGTACCGGCCACTTTTTTAAACTTGGTTAAAGCGCGTTCATTCTCATTACCATTGTAATAAACCAGTCCTTGACGTAACAGTGATTTTGGAACAAACGAACTCATTTTATATTCAGAATTTAACTTGTTGTAAGCCTGCATGGCTTTGTCTGTTTCATTGGCTTTTACATATGAATTCCCTAATTCATACAGGGCATCGTCACGTAGTTTCGACTTCGGATAATCGACTATAAACTGTTCTAATTCTTTTATTTTTTTTGATGATTGCCCTAAATATCCAACACTAATTGCTTTTTGAAATGCCGGATAATCGGAGTCTATTTCGCTTAACTTGATAGCACTATTATAGGCCTTAATAGCATTACTGTAATTACTGGTCACAAAATGTCCGTCACCCAAACGCAGGTAGGCATCATTCAACCTTACTTTATCGTCCTTTTTGGTTGAAATGAACCGATTGAAATGCTCCGTAGCCTTTCCGTAGTTCTTCAGTTTGAAGTAGGTATAAGCCAAATTATAATCTAAATTCTCAGTTTCTGGTGTGTTTGAACTGGTTTGCCGAAACTGTTTGAAACCAACCAGGGCATCCTCATAATTGGTTAAGTTATAATCGGCTTCTGCTTTCCAAAACGTTGCTCTGGCTGTATATCTATCGTCTCTGGGCTCTTTTAAAGACTGATCGAACAACGATTCTGCTTCTAAATATTGATTTTCATTATACAATTCAATCCCTCTGTAAAACGCTACTTTTTGATAGGCTACTTTGTTTTCAAAACTCTTTTTATCCTCTAACAGCTTGAGCGCTTCTTTATAGTTTTTAGACGTAATATAAGAATCTATCAATAAGGTTTCAATCTCTTCTTTATAAGGTGTTTTAGGGTATTTTTCCAAATAACCTGCTAAAACCTGTGGTGCAGACTGATATGGATTTCCTATCTCGTAACTAATTTTAGCATAATTTAACCAGGCGTCTTCCTGAATTTTCAAATCGAAATCCATTTGAGATGCATACCTGAAGGCATTTAAAGCTTCCTGTTTTTTATCAAGATGGATGTAACTTTCACCTAAGTGATAGTATGCATTTTGAGCTATGCCATTATTACCTCCTATTATTTTATTAAATTCTGAAATGGCTTTTTCATAATCCCCTTGTTTGTAATGCGCATATCCTAGTTGGTAGAAATCCGTATTATTCCATTTAGCGGTTCTTTCACGTCTCCCTTTTTTTCCTTTATAAGCGGTTAAATAAGGAATGGCAGCAGCGTATTCTTCTAAATTAAAATAACTCTCTCCTATTATTTTTGAAAGCTCCGATACTTCGTCTTCATCACTTACAGGTAGCCTTTCTTTAGCCAATTCAATGGCTTTTTCAAAATTCCCCAATTTAAAGTTTAAATCTGCCTGATAATAGGATAGCTTTTCTTTGTACCGTTCCTGATCACTTACCTGGTCAAAATACTCATTGGCTTTGTCATAATCATCGCCTTCATAAGCCATAAAACCAATATAATATTTTGCTTGTGAGCCATACTCCGGTGAGCTTTCAACCCTCGACAAATACTTTTTAGCCTCTCTGTATTGCCTGGTTGAAAATGCCGAATAGCCATTATTAAAGTAGAACTTTTCCTTTTCGTTTCTCGCTAAAGCTTCTTCATTCACCTTGCTATACCACTTTCTGGCATGGGCATATTTTGAATTTTCAAAGTAATAATCGGCTACATCCACATAAGCCGTATTACGTTTGGTACTTGTTGGATAATCTTTTACAAAATTTTCTACAAGTCGATCCGCATTTTGCTGATTTAACCGAACCGCGCAATTAGCAATGTAATAGGCACAGTTAGATTGCAAAATCTCTTCTTTTGCTGTTTTTTTTACGCTTCCGAATAACGATTGCGCTGCTAGGTATTGTTGATTATTGTAAAGCGACAATGCTTTTTGATAATCAACCATATTACTGGTATAAGCTGCAGATTGTTGAGCTAAAAGGTGAAGACTAAAACTGATAGCTACTAAAAGGGAAACAATACTTTTTTTAGTCATTGACTATTCGTTTTTTAATTTGAAATCAAAGATAAATTAATACAAAGCTTATAACGAAATAATCGTGCCATAATTATAAACTGACTTATTAAATGTTAAAAAAGTCAACTTTTTTCTCAATAATGTTCTATCCCAGTACAACAAAAAACATGCTTTTAGGTTTGTTATGTTAAACTTTAAATTTTAAACTTGTATCTTCAAACTTTTACTTTATGTCAAATCCTATTTTACAATTAAAAGACGCCTCTATTTACCAGGGAGACAGTCTGGTGCTTTCTAACGTTAATGTTGAAATTAATAAAGGGGAGTTTGTGTATTTAATAGGTAAAACGGGAACCGGAAAAAGTAGTTTTATGAAAACGCTTTATGGTGACTTACCTTTAAAAAAAGGTGAGGGTCATATTGTTGAATATGATCTAAAAGACCTTAAAGAAAAAGACATCCCGTTTTTAAGACGAAAACTTGGGGTTGTTTTTCAAGATTTTAAATTACTTATTGACAGAACTGTTAATGATAACCTCCTTTTTGTTTTAAAAGCTACCGGCTGGAAAGACAGAGACGAAATGAATGCCCGTGTAGAAGAAGTCCTTGAGAAAGTTGACATGAAAACAAAAGGTTTTAAATTTCCACATGAACTTTCGGGTGGTGAACAACAACGTATTGCTATTGCCAGAGCCTTACTTAACAACCCGGAGCTTATTCTTGCCGATGAACCTACCGGAAATCTGGATCCACAAACCAGTGTTGAAGTTATGAAAGTGCTACAAGACATTAATAAAAATGGCAACACTATTTTAATGGCTACTCACGATTATGCTTTACTGTTAAAATACCCAAGTAAAACCTTAAAATGTGATGATAATCAAGTGTATGAGGTGGTTCAAAGGAAAGGGTAATTATGCTTTCAATTTTAATTCCAACATACAATTACGATGTAACAACATTGGTTAACAGCTTACACAAACAAGCTTTAGCAAGCAATATTACTTTTGAAATTTTGGTTTTTGATGATGGATCTGAGAAAGCGATAAATAGAAATAATTATCAATTAAATGAATTAGCCAATGTAAATTTTAAGTCTCGAAGTCAAAACATTGGATTAAGCAATAACCGTAATGAATTGGCTAATGCTGCTAAATATACTTTCTTACTTTTTATTGATGGAGATTCTTTAGTTATTAGCGAGAACTACATAGATAATTATTTAAAAGAATTATCTAAGGGAAACGCGATAATCTATGGAGGTAGAATACATCCAAAAAAGGTACCTGACAGTCGTAAACTACGTTGGAAATATGGAAAATTCAGAGAAGACCTAACCGCTGAACAACGAAGTTTAATCCCTTATAAATGTACATTTTGTAATAACACCTTAATGACTAAGGGCATTTATAATAAAATTGGTTTTGAAAAAACACTTACCCAATATGGCCATGAAGACACATTATTTGCTTATAATGCCAGTCTAATAAAAGCATCTGTTATGCATATTGACAACCCAGTTTTGCATGGTGATGTGGATTTGAGCGACGTTTTTTTTAATAAAACCATTAAGGGGCTGGAAAATTTAAATTACATTTATGAAGCAAAATTAATTGATCCCAAATTCACCCCTTTCTTATATTGTATTTCAAAATTAAAGGCTTTTAAATTGAATTATTTTTTTGCCTTTTTAAACCTACTGGTTTACCCGATATCAAAATACATATCAACCTCAAAATACCCTTCGCTGTTCTTGTTTGACATATTTAGAGTTTGTTATTTTTGTCATATCAATCTAACAAATGAGTCAAAAAAAAACATATCCGTATTTTAGTGTTGTTATCCCATTGTACAACAAATCAAAGTATATTTTAAACACTATTACCAGTGTTCTCAACCAAACCTTTCAAGATTTTGAAATCATTGTTGTGGATGATGGAAGTACAGATGATGGTTTTGAAAAAGTTTCAAAAATTAAAAACCCGAAAATCACTTTATATAAACAAGAGAATGCCGGTGCTTCAGTTGCCAGAAATATTGGGATTGAGAAGTCTAACTCTAAATATATTGCGCTTTTAGATGCTGATGATTTTTGGCATAAAAACCATTTATCAGAATTAAAAAGGTTAATTGAAAGATTTCCTGAAGCTGGTTTATTTTGTAATAACTATGAAATAAAACGTAACAAAAATTTTATTACACCTGCTTCCTTTAATTTTAAATACTCAAACGATTTAATGATTCTTAAGGATTTTTTTAAAGCTAATATTATCTCTTTTATTCCAACCTCTTCATCAACAGCTTTCCTGAAAACCTCATTTAAAAAAATTGGATCCTATGACACTTTTTTAAGAACAGGTCAAGACATTGATTTATGGATTAGGCTTGCACTTCATTATGATGTGGCCTTTAACCCCGAAGTCACAATGACTTACAACAACTTTGATAACACGAGCCTCTCTAAAAGCAATTATAACCTGGATCGATATGAATTAATAAATAAATATGAAGAAGAAGAACTGTTAAATTCTTCTTTAAAATTGTATTTAGACATAAACAGGTATGCTTTGGCCATTAGATGCCATTTAAATGATGAGTATAAACTTTACCAAAAATTAAAAAAAGAAATTAATTACAAAAACCTGAATTTGAAACAGAAGTTTCTTTTACTCCTTCCTAAGCCACTTTTAAAACAAGTAAAATTGTTCCAAAAGTTTTTGCTTAAGAAAAAAGTATATCTTACAGCTTACAACTGAGACATTGCAATTACCTTGAACTTGTTTAAGATTAAATTACTTACATAAGTAATTCTTTCCATTTCGGAGTAATATTTTCAATTGAAAACTTATCAACACTACTTCTCGTATTTTTTTTACAGTAATTATATAATGTTTTGTTTTCAATAAAGCTATCAAATGCTTTAGCCAATGCTCCTATGTCATGATTTTCAACTAATAATCCGTTAAATTGGTGTTCAATTATTTCTTTAGGTCCAGATTTACAATTAACGGAAACTATAGGCACGTCACATGCCAAAGACTCAATTAAAACCCGGGGAAACCCTTCAAAGCGACTGGTCAATGTTGTAAATAAGGCCTTCTTTATATAGGGATAAGGGTTCTTATTAAACGGTAAAAGGCTAACTTGATTAGTAAGTTCTAGTGCTTTGATTTTGGTCTTTAAAAAATTTCTATCTCTCCCTCCTCCTAGAATAAAAAGTTTAATATTTTTCCCTGGTAAGGATGACTTTTTATATGCTTCTAATAGTAATGATAAATTTTTCACTTTTTCTTCTAAACGCCCATACCAGATTATATAATTATCTTTTATTTCAATATTAATGTTTGCTTGTAATTCAATATCGTGGATGGCTACGGCATTATGTATTGTTATTACACTACTTAAACCATATGTTTCTTTGATAAGGTCGCTTATTTCCTGGCTAACGCCAACTAAAATAGTTCCCTTCTTATAAAGTATTTTGGCAAGTTGTTTATTAGCAGGGAAATAGTTTTTAAAAAAACAACTGCGCACTACGGCTATTTTCTTTTTTGCTTTAAAAACATAATTATATAATAGATATTCTTTTAAGAACGTTGGCCTGGTTCTACTATCAATTAAAACATTAAAATGGTGTTTTTTAAAATAACGCCTTAAAATTCTAAACTTTTTAACACTTGAAAGATTGGCGCCATACTCCTTTTCTAAATTAAACAAAGTACCTGAAAAGCTATAATCTACATCATTTTTAGTCATTAAGATATGAACTTCACATCCCAGATTAGAAAGCATTTTAGATAATAATGCTGTAGAGCGTTCTGCGCCTCCTTTACCCAATGACGTTGTAATAATGCAAACTTTTCTCATTAAAACATTGTAAAACTTAAAATAATAGATATTAAAGCAAGTTTCTTTTAAAAAACCTTTCTAAAAGTATAAAATAGTTTTAATTTGAAATAGAAATTGAATACAATAAAAAGATAAGTGAAAATTTTATTGATAGGTGAATATAGCAGACTTCATAATTCTCTTAAAGAAGGTTTGGTTATTAATGGGCATGAGGTCCTTTTAGTTGGTAGCGGTGATGGATTCAAAAATTATCCTGTCGATATTAATATCGCACCTCTAACAAAAAAAAATCCTTTGCTTTTCTTTCTTTTAAAGGCAATATATAAGCTTTTTAAAACTGATATATCTAAAATAGAAATTGCTTTTCGGTTTTACAAAATATTACCGAAACTCAAAGGTTTTGATGCTGTACAACTCATTAATGAGACCAGCATAAAAACGTTCTATAGAACCGAAAAATGGTTCTTAAAAAAGATTATCAATCAAAATAAAAGATTATTTCTTTTGTCTTGCGGAACAGATTATGTTAGTGTAAAATATGCATTTGACAAAAAACTCCGATATTCTATTCTAACCCCATTCCATAATGACAATACACTAAGTAAGCACTATCAGTTTATATTAAAATACTTATCGAAACCTAATTATGAACTTCACAAATTTTTATATCAAAATATTCATGGTGTCATTGCATCAGATATAGATTATCACATTCCCTTAAAATATCATTCTGAATATTTAGGGCTTATTCCTAACCCGGTTAATATTGATAAGCTTAATTTTATTCCCATCAAAATTACCGATAAGATCAATATATTTCATGGTATTAACAGTCAAAATTATATAAAAAAGGGCAACTCCTTTTTTGAAATTGCTTTGAGTAATATAAAAAAAAAATACCCTGAAAAGGTCAATATCGTGACCACTAAAGACGTCTCTTATACTAATTACATAAAAATTTATGATGATAGCCATATCATTTTAGATCAGGTCTATGCCTATGATCAAGGCTATAATGCATTAGAAGCAATGGCTAAGGGGAAAGTAGTATTCACAGGAGCTGAACAAGAATGGCTGGCACATTATAATTTAAAAGAAGACACTGTAGCCATCAATGCTCTACCCGATGCCAAAAAAATTGCCGCTAAATTAGAATGGTTAATTCTAAATCCTGAAAAAATTATCGAGATTTCTAAAAATGCCAGAGATTTTGTTGTTGAATACCATGATTATAAAAAAGTGGCACAAAAATATGTAGACTGTTGGAAATCTTAATTTTTTGCCTTTAAAAAAAGCTCATAATCTCTTATATAATCATCTTCCTCAAACTTTTCTGATGCAATTACCAAACATACTGACCCTGATGAGAAATTACTGATCTCTCTCCAAATTCCAGGCACAATTAGTAATGCTTTATTTGGTTTATTAAGAAAAACTGTTCTTTCCGATTTACCATCGCTTAAATAAACATCAAAACTACCACTTAAGGGTATAAGTAATTGATATAGCTCCTTATGTGCATGCCCTCCTCTTTTACCCCCTGTTGGCACATCATATAAGTAATACACCCTTTCCATATTAAATACCAAAGAGTCATTTTCTATAACAACCAGAGAGCCGCGTTTGTCATGAACTTTAGGAACATCTATCAATCTTATATCACTTAGTGTTGTCTGTTTCATTTAATAAACTTTATAATAGTTACTCCAAATAATTTCTGTTGTAGCCATGAAGTTCTATATTAATAATTTGCGTTTTTTTGATTTATAAAATAATTCCTCACTATTGCCAGAACCACCCAAAAATAAATAATATATCTATAAAAGTGAGCCATAACAACACCTTCTACCCCGTAAATTGTAACAAGGTATTTAGACAAAACATAGAATAAACCTAATGACATTAATTCTGTTAATATAAAGCTGCGAACCATCTTTTTTGCCAAAAACTGATGAGAAACAACAAGAGAAGCCAGTCTAACAAAATCACCTAATAACTGCCATTTGAACAAGAGTTCCATTCCTAAAAAATTAGGATAAACAATTTCTATAACTAATTCTTTAAAGATATATATTAACAGCATTCCTAATCCAAAAAGCGGCAATAAGGTCTTATATATGGTAGTAACTTCTATTCTAAAAGAAGTCCAGGAATATATTCGGGCAAATTTAGGGATTACATACAAAGAAAACAGGCTTGATGAAAATGCCATGTAATTTCTGGAAATAAAATTCATAGCTGTCCAATAACCGGCTTCATTTATATTAACTTTATTTGTTATTGTAGTCCTAATATCAAGTTCAATATAATTTAATAAGACCGTTGAAACAAAAGACATCAGTGTAAAAGCTAATAATTCTTTAAAAAAGGGAATTTTAAACTTTAACCACCTTACTTTAATAAACTTATTTAAGGTTGGCCTAAAAACACTAACAACAACCCCTAACTGAACAATTGGAACTAATATTATGGAAAATAAAACCCCTTTTAGTTGATAAAAATTTAAAAAAATTAAAAGTAAAACTACAGAAAGCATATAGCTAATCAGTTCAATTTTCGCATATGCTTTATATTTAGAAAGCCCATGTATTATCCCTTGAAAAACTCTGTGTATTCCAATTATAATTGGTAATAGAGCCAGACATCTAATAATATTGACAAACTCTAAATCCCCAAAAAGTTCTCTAGTAATCCATGAAGCACTAACCAGCAAAATCAAGGACGTCAATATGGAACCCATAAAAACGAACACAAAAGTGGTTGAAAACAAATCCTTTAGTTTACTGTTTTCCTCTCGATATTCCGAAACATATTTTACAATACCGTTAAAGACACCTAAAGAACTGGTGCTTGTAATCATTTGAATTAAGTTTCTAAGTTGCCCTATTTTGGCTATTCCTATTTCCCCTATGGTTAGTGCCAATATTCTTTGAACCAATAAAGAAACAACAAGCCTTAATGAAATTACTACGGCATTCAAAGATGTTATTCTTAATAACAAATTATCCTTAAATATTTTCTTGAGATTTATCACGCCTTATCTACTTCTGAATTGACACATCTGTTAGCTAAAGTCATTTACAACTTCTACAATTCTTTCAATTTCAAGGGAAGTCATTACCGGGCTCAAAGGAAGGCTTACAATATTATTATGGATAGTTTCAGTTATGGGCAAACGCTTAATATTTAAACAAGAAAACACTAATTGTTTATGAGGGGGTACCGGGTAATGAATTAAAGTCTCTATATCATTTTCAGACATATATGACATGAATTTTTCTCTATTTTCCACTAAAACCACAAAGGCATAAAATACATGGTCCTTGGATAGGCTATAATACGGGAGTTTAACTTTTCTATTAATTATTTTTGACAAGTAGTATTTAGCTATATTTCGCCTCTTTTCATTATCACTATCTAATTGCTTTAATTTTATACTTAAAAATGCTGCCTGAACTTCATCCAATCTACTATTAGTACCCATAACCTCATATTTATATTTAGAGGAAGCACCATAATTACGAATCTTTCGAATGACCTCATTTAAGTGTGCATCATTTGTTGTAATGGCCCCGGCATCACCTAAAGCTCCTAAGTTTTTACTGGGATAAAAACTAAAGGCTGCTGCATGGCTTAAATTGCCCGCTCTACCCCCCTTGTCATCAATTGCTCCATGGGCTTGAGCTGCATCTTCAATTATCAACAAGTTATTCTGTTTAGCTATTTTTTTTATGCTATTCATTTCTGCCAATAAACCATAAAGATGAACGACCAAAATAGCTTTTGTTCTTGTTGTTATATTCTTTTCAATTTCTTTTGTTGAAATATTATAAGTCTCTATACTTGGCTCCACCAATATGGGCTTTAAACCCACTTCTTTAATTGCCAGAATACTTGCTATAAAGGTGTTCGCCGGGACAATAACTTCATCATTTTTTTTCAACACTCCTAACTCCAAGTAAGCCCTAAAGATTAGAATTAATGCGTCCAGACCGTTACTAACACCAATACAATATTTTGTACCGCAATATTTAGCATACGTTTTTTCAAATGAGGCAACTTCATTTCCCAATATATAATGTCCTGAATCTAAAAACTGTTGGAACTTTGTTTGAAATTCAACTTCAAAACGAGCATTAATTCTATGTAAATCCAGAAACTTGATCATACCATTACATCCTCTAATAACTTATAGCTTTTGGTCTCAACTTCATAAAAGTCCTGAGTTACTGTTCTTGCCCCAAAGCCTTCTTTCCAAAACTGAAGCCCTTTGTTTATTTGTAAACCATTATTGTCGTTTGAAGTACCGAAATCAAAATAGCTTTTGTTTTTAAATATTTGATCTATCAGATGTACATGTAAAAAATCTAAACTCCCCAGTTCGTTATTTCTTTCATTTCCTGAAATGTATTGAGAATGTGCCACATTTTTAGATTCAAACACCGTGGTTCCTGCAACAATTTCTTTATTACAATAAACATTAAATTGCCTGATATTATTTGGAAACTTTTCTCTTAAAGACTTAATCTCATTAAGGCTATGAACCGGCGTAACACCATGTTTCTGTTCCAGGTTTTTAATCAAAATTGTATTCCAAAATAGATCAAAAGTTGTTTCTTCTTTAATACACAAATCATGCTTTTTTCCCCTTTTGACTCCTTCTAATCTATTACTCGAAATTTTCAATCTTTTATTTAAATCTATTACTGAGAGCGTATCTCTTCTAACTAAATTTGCGTTTAGAATGAACATTAAATAGTCAACTTCACTACTTGGCAATGTATTGTATATAAATGGAAGCTGTTTTAGGCTCAAAGTTGTGATCCCATAATTATTTAAATATTCCAATACCGCTTTAAAAACTTGCAATACCACTTCAAACTTTATATTTTCAGGTAATACAAACCCTCCATAGGTTAAACCTTGATGTGAAAAAACCCTGGCACCTACCTTATTAGCAGGTAAAATAGCGCACAGCTTATTGTTTTTATAAACCATTAAGGAGAAATCTTCAAACCTGTCTTTATGGTACTCCATAAAGTCCCTATGAAAAAGGAATGTCGCATTCTTAGCATTTGCCACAAAACTATTCCACAGTTGAAAATCTAAATAATTATATGGTCTTACTGAATAAATAACATTCTTTTTAATATTAGTATCTACCTTAATCATCTTTTGAACCTTCATCAACAGCAGGGATAATATTAGTATCCTTAACCATATATAAAGGTCGTTTTTTAACACTTTTGTCAATACGGGCAATATATTCTCCGATAATACCGATAGAAAGTAATTGTATTCCTCCTATAAAGGCCGAACTGATAATTAAAGACGTCCAGCCGGACACAGTTCTATCCAGTGCAAAATAAGAAAATACCGCAAATAGTATAATGAAGAAAGATAGTAAAGAGATTATAAGTCCCAAACGACTTACGAACAGCAACGGTCTATCTGAAAATCCGGTAATAGCATCCAATGCCAATCTAAACATTTTGCCGTAGGAATAACCGGAGACGCCTTGTTTTCTACTATCTCTATCAAACTTAACTGAAGTATGGCTGAAACCTAACCAGGCTATTTGACCTCTCAAAAATTTATTTGGTTCTGTCATTTCATTTAAAGCTACCACTACTTTTTTATCAATTAATCTAAAATCACCTGCATCAAAAGGTATCGTAAAATTTGTTATTCTTTCTAAAATACGGTAAAACATTTTGGCCGTAATTTTTTTTAGAAAAGTTTCTCCTAACCGTTTATTACGTTGCGCATAAACAACATCGTATCCTTTTTTATATTCACTATATAATTTAGGAATTAACTCCGGAGGATCCTGTAAATCGCCATCAATAATTACGGCACATCTGCCTAAACACTGTTCCATACCCGCTGAAACAGCTATTTGATGACCAAAATTTCTATTAAAATCAATATATAGAACGTCTTTATCTTTTCGAGACAATGCTAATATTTGTTGCATGGAGTCATCACTACTACCATCATTAACAAAAATGATCTCGTAGCTTAATGCCAATTCTGTAAGAACTTTTACTAAACGTTCATATAATTCTAATATAATATTAGATTCATTATAAATAGGTATTATAACAGATATATCCTTTATATTTCTCATTCTCTAAATCCTAATTAAACAACTAATATTTACTATTTATGGTACTTTTGTGTTTGATATATGTTAAAATAATCATTGCTCCAAACAATTTTATAATCATTACGACTTAAAAAGTCGTTCATCACCTTATTCTTCTTAGCATCATACGCATTGATCAAATTTTTATCGTTATTAAAATCTTCAGACAAATATTCTGGTATAGGTTCAGAAAAACTCCAAATGGTTTCAAATTTTTGTTGCACTATGACTGGATATTTTAATATGTGCTCTTCAGCATACAGTAATTTTTTTTTAAATGAATGATGATCATAAATCCATACCCAGGGGTTATACATATACGGTTTTGTCTTTGTTAAAAAATGTAACATAGGCACTTTGTCATAAACTAAGAGATAATCATCTGGTTTTACATAGTCATCAATGTGTAACAACAATTCATTAACAATATTGGCTCGTCTCTCTTTAGTATAAACTCCTTTGGCTAAAGTATTATTAATTGCATATGTTTTTTTTAAACGACTTCCATGATCAAAATAAGCCTCTCCTGACACATTATATGCTTTTGCTGTTAAAAAAGTAACTCCAATAATTAGGACTAACACTTGGCATGTCTTTTTCATAATTATATCCTGTTTTACTCCAATCATTAGGCCCGTGCCAATGTACCCTTTAAACGATTGTAAATCATTAAGCCAATAAAAAAAGAAGGGCACGGACAACCATATACACATGTAACCACTACTTGTTATCCCTCCACCACTTCCCAAAGGTAAAAAGGTGAGCATTAAAACCCCTAAAAAGGCTAAGGTTTTAATATCTGATGGTTCAGATTTAGTAAACAAAGTCAATAAAACTCCCAGGTAAGCTATAGCATATATAGGATAGATCTTACCTATTTTAAAATAAACAAATAAAGCAACAATACTAACAATCAAAATTATTGTTTTTAGTATTTGCTTTTTATTAAAATAACTATATCCTATTAAAAAGAACAACAGTAATAAACTTAATTTGCCTCCTTCTACGAATAATTTGATATACTTAAATACATAACTTTTTAAAAGCGCATTAATATTGTGAGAACTTCCTTGAGTTTTACCTAAATCGAAAAGTCCGTAAATAGCTCTTTTCATAATCTCTAACTGATCTAAAGCCAATAGCAATAACAGGATAAATAGTAATCCAATTACAACACCTAATACAAACATAAACATAGGTTTGATTGCTACTTTATAACGAACTCCGCTTGTCATTGTGCTAAATGGTATGGCTAGAATAAAAATTAACAAGGAAGCATTGGGAATTCTAGTAAAAATATTAATAGCAATAATAGCTCCGGAAACCAGTATATAGGACATCTTTTTTTTGGTTATACCTCGCATTAGAAACCATACGCTTAGCAATGCCAAAAACGCCGTCAAATGATTATGGTAATAGGTTAGAAACCCATAATCATTCACAAAAATTACAGTCAGCAACCCTAAAAGGAGTACTCTTTTAGGCATCACTTGTCTAAAAATCCTATATGCCAGTACAAAAGTTGCCGTATTAATAATAACAGTGAATATCCTAAACCATAAAATGCCCCCCTTTGGAAATACCTCATACCAAACACCTCCAACTACACCGGAAAGCCAATACACGAAATTATACTCTACACTTTGAGGATTATTATATATTTGCTGATAAAACGTTAAGGCAAAACCATCGTCACAAACATCAAATCCCTGAAAACTTAAAAGTAACTGAACACAAACCACTAAAAAAACAACAATTGAGAATTCCTGCTTTTTAAAAATTTTTAGTTCCGCCATGCATTTTTATTTATGAAATAGCTAAAGATATAAAATAAGCCTTTAAACCATTAAAATATTATAGTTTTATAGTGATTGAATTTTTAGATTTATTGTATGCGAAAATTATTAGATCCCAGATCCATTCTTAAACTATCTTACTTTTATACCACGTACCAGTATTTAGTTGGAGGCATAAGGGCCAGGCGTTTGTTTATTGAAAATGATGCGCGTATAAATGCGGGTGAAAAGGTTTTAGATATTGGCTGTGGCCCCGGAGATATTTTAAGATTTTTACCTGAAGTAAACTATACGGGCTGTGATATAAATCCCAAATACATAAAAACAGCAAGAGAACACTATCCCCAGTATGATTTTCATGCAACCAGCATTGAAAAATTTAAATTAAAAGATCCTCAAACTTTCGATGTGGTTATTACAACCGGAGTGATCCATCATCTAAATGACAACCAGGTAAAAACCTTATTTAACTTAGCCAAAAATGCTCTTAAACCGGAAGGGCGACTAGTCACTTTTGATGGTTGCTATATTGCCAACCAAAACCCAATTTCAAAAAAATTTTTAGATATGGATCGCGGTAATTTTATACGAAACGAAAAGGAGTATGTTTTCCTTGCTAAACAATATTTCTCAGATGTAAAAACTAAAATTGACGAAACTTATTTCCATATCCCCTACACTTCATTAATTATGGAATGCAAAAATAATAGCTAACCTTTGTTTGCTTTTAATGAACCGAAAAGCGATTTCCCAAAAATAGATAAAATAATTCCGTAGTAAACCAAATAACTTACAAAGTGTGCCATGACAGCTCCTTTAACTCCGTCAAAATAGTTAATAAAATAGATACTACTGTAATACAGGGCTATGATTAAAAAAGCTTCGGTCAAAATATAATGCCAGAACATTTTCTTGGCAATAAACTGATAGGCAATGACCATAGAGAGCACCTTTATAAAATCTCCTAGTAACTGCCACGAAAATAGATCTTCAACAGGCTCAAACTCCTCTGTAAAAACTACTGAAACAATTAACGGTTTAAGCAAATAAATTAATAGTAAACCAATGGCTAAGATTGGCATTACGGTTTTATAAAAACCAAATACTTCCTTTCTGAATTCTTTTATATCATTGATTTCAGTAAACCTTGGCAGAATATACAATGTCATTAATGAGGTAACAAACATTAAATAATACTTTGATATTCTGGTCATGGCCTCCCAAAACCCGGCATCTTTATAGCCTATATTCTCAATGATATAAGACCTGATGGCTAAGGCCACAAGTGGAAGCAAAACTGCAGAAAAAAGCGCCATCATAGAATAAGGCCCCAATTTCTTTAAAAAACCAAAACTAAATCTATTAACCTTTATTAAAGGCACTAAACTTCTTCTGTTTGTAATACCAACCAGTGTGATCAAAAATATTAACGACTCCGCTATGGCAACAGATATTAAGGCACCTTTTAAACGCTCCTGATAAATTAATAACAGGGCTACGGATACACTTAAAATTTGCCCGATAATATTTATTATGATGAGGATTTTATACTTGGAAAACCCGTTCATAATAGAAAAGGTAAACATATTTAAGGCATAAAAAGGAAGTACAATGGCGAAAACCTTTATTGCCAATGTGTAATTGTTATAGCTTGGAAAAATAATGTCTTTTATTAGTTCGGCATTAAAATAACAGGTCACCGATACTATGATGGTTGCAATAAAACCTGCATAAAAAACGGTAGAAATGGTTTTACTTAATTCAACAACATCTTCTTTAAACTTGGCAATATACTTTACAACACCTTTATATGAGCCTAATATGGATACGGTTTGAAATGAACTTACAAAATTTTGAAAATTCCCTATTAAAGCCATCCCTTCAGCACCAATGAAAACAGCAATGGCCTTAGATGTTAACAAGCCGGCTATAACTCTAGTGGTTACCGATGCTGTTTGCAACGAAGCTATTTTAACTAATACAAACTTATTTATGTAGTCTATTAATCTTTTCAATTAATGAGAATTTTCCTTTTACCGCAATATTACTAATATTACAATTAACTTTACCATTAACGAACAAAAGAATTAAATGTTCATCTGATAATTACCAATAAAATCAAATATACAAAATCGATAAACTTTTAAATTATTATACTAAGTTTAATAGATTAAGTGCATTACAATACCTTTATTTCGTCTTTTTGATCAGGTAATACAAATTGATACAAAGTATGGCTGTATTGGTTACTATAATCGGTTTAGACGCCGGCGTTAATAAAAATCCGTAAATAACAAAAAACAGGCATCCGAATGAATTGACTAACCTTAACTTTACAACAGATTTCATTAAAAATGAGAAAAGTACTGTGGCCATAGCCAAATACCCAACCCATTCCACAATTGAAATCCCAAAGAGTTCCATTAGATAGACTTATTTCGTTTACGTTCCACCTCTTTTAATAAAATCTTTCTCAATCTTAAGTGATTTGGCGTAACCTCAACGTATTCGTCTTTTTGAATATATTCCAAAGCTTCTTCTAAAGAAAACTTTATGGCCGGGACAATCTTAGCCTTGTCATCGGCTCCGGCGGAACGGACATTACTTAACTTTTTGGTCTTTGTTACATTAACAGTCATATCGTCACCACGAGAATTTTCGCCAATAACCTGACCTTCATAAATATCTTCTCCCGGATCTATAAAAAACTTACCGCGTTCCTGCAATTTATCAATGGAATAAGGAATAGCAGTACCGTTTTCCATAGATACCAAACTGCCGTTCTGACGTTCAGGAATACCGCCTTTTACAGGCTGATATTCTTTAAAACGATGTGCCATAATAGCTTCTCCTGCAGTAGCTGTTAATAGCTGATTACGCAATCCTATAATACCTCTTGACGGAATGATAAACTCACAAACCATTCTATCGCCCTTAGCTTCCATACTTAACATTTCACCTTTACGCATGGTAACCATTTCAATGGCTTTCCCTGAAACTTCTTCAGGTAAATCGATAGTCATTTCTTCAACCGGTTCACACTTTACTCCATCTACTTCTTTGATGATTACCTGTGGCTGGCCAATTTGCAACTCATACCCTTCACGACGCATGGTTTCAATTAAAACCGATAAATGTAAAACACCACGGCCAAACACCATAAACTTATCGGCACTATCGGTATCTTCAACTCTTAAAGCTAAGTTCTTTTCAAGTTCTTTGGTTAAACGTTCTTTGATATGGCGTGATGTTACATACTTTCCATCCTTTCCAAAAAAAGGTGAATCGTTAATAGTGAACAACATACTCATTGTGGGCTCATCAATGGCAATGGTTTTTAAACCTTCGGGATTTTCCCAATCTGCCACCGTGTCTCCTATTTCAAAACCTTCCAATCCAACAATGGCACAAATATCGCCGGCCAGTACCTCGTCCACTTTTTTTCTGCCTAAACCTTCAAACGTGTGCAGCTCTTTTATCCTGGATTTCACAATATTACCATCTCTTTTTACCAAAGATATATTCTGATTAACTTTTAAAACCCCTCTGGTTAAACGACCTATAGCTATTCTCCCGGTAAATGACGAGAAATCTAAAGAGGTGATAAGCATTTGAGTACTTCCTGCCTCAATTTTAGGGGATGGAATATGCGCGATAACCATATCTAACAACGGTTCAATAGTATCGGTAGGATTTTGCCAATCTTCACTCATCCAATTGTGTTTTGCAGAACCATAAACTGTTGGAAAATCCAGTTGCCATTCTTCTGCACCCAGCTCAAACATTAAATCAAACACCTTCTCATGAACCTCGTCCGGAGTACAATTTTCTTTATCCACTTTATTCACAACCACACAAGGTTTTAAGCCCAGATCAATGGCCTTCTGTAATACGAATCGCGTTTGTGGCATGGGGCCTTCAAAGGCATCAACCAATAACAAAACACCATCAGCCATGTTTAGTACACGCTCTACTTCACCGCCAAAATCGGCGTGACCGGGCGTATCAATAATATTGATCTTGGTACCCTTATAAGTAACCGAAACGTTTTTTGAGGTAATCGTAATACCGCGTTCACGCTCCAAATCGTTATTATCCAGAATTAAATCACCTGTATTTTCATTTTCACGAAACAACTGACAATGGTACATGATCTTGTCTACCAACGTAGTCTTACCGTGGTCTACGTGGGCAATAATGGCTATATTTTTTATAGAATTCATACCGGGCTCCTTAATTTAAGCGTGCAAAGTTACGTTTATTTATGTACATAAAACATTATCTTTACGCCTTTATTTAGTAAATCAAAGACTTTATGAAGCTTCAAGAAGTTCCAAAATTAAAACATACAAACTCAAATAATTTCTTTTTATTATGTGGTCCTTGTGCCATTGAAGGTGAGGATATGGCCCTAAGAATTGCAGAAAAAGTGGTTTCTATAACTGATAAATTAGAAATACCTTATGTTTTTAAAGGAAGCTTTAAAAAGGCTAACCGAAGCAGAATAGATAGTTTTACCGGAATAGGTGATGAAAACGCTTTAAAGATCCTAAAAAAAGTGTCTGATACATTTGATGTTCCTACAGTAACCGATATTCATGAAGTTTCAGATGCCGCCTTTGCCGCTCAATATGTCGATGTATTACAGATTCCGGCTTTTCTGGTACGGCAAACCGATTTGGTGGTGGCTGCAGCCAAAACTGGTAAAGTGGTTAATTTAAAAAAAGGACAGTTTATGAGCCCCGAAGCCATGAAACACGCTGTTCAAAAAGTTAAAGATTCAGGCAGTGATAAAGCCTGGATAACAGATCGAGGTACCATGTTTGGTTACCAGGATATGATTGTAGATTTTAGAGGTATCCCAACCATGCGTCGATATGCCCCTACTGTCTTAGATGTAACCCACTCATTACAACAACCTAACCAAAGCGCAGGTGTTACCGGTGGCAGGCCCAATATGATCGAAACCATTGCCAGAGCCGGCGTTGTTAATCATGTTGACGGGTTATTTATTGAAACGCACTTTGATCCTGCCAATGCCAAGAGTGATGGTGCCAACATGTTACACCTTGACAATTTAGAAAATCTTTTGACTAATTTGGTGGCTATTAGAAAAACCATCAATGGTTTTTGACCATTTTTTCTACGCCTTTCTGTTGGTATCCATAAGTTTTGCTGCTGCCTTGATGATTTCGCTAAGTTCCTGTTCGTTGATAGCATCTAAATTTGTATACTGCAATGAGCGTACATTTTTTCTATTGTTATAATCTCTTAGCTGTGGAAATTGCTTTTTAAGGATCACGCCTCTTACAAAGGCCACATCAACAAAATTAGTACGCTTTAAAATGTTCAGATAGATGAAAGGTTTGCCGTTATAATGGTAGAATGGGATGCCGTAATTGTATTTCTCAACCACATCCGGTAACGTACTCACAATAACGCTGCGCACATAAAGCATGATAGATTGGAACGGTTCTTTCTGATTCAAAAAATATTCGTCTACAGGCTTCAACGGTTACTTTATATTAGATTATAATTCAAACTTAACAAAAATTTATGATGCCCCTTTCAAAAATATTTATTTACTTTGTATTTCAAAGTACTTTTATATGGAATCAAAAGATTATTTAAAAGACATCAGCGAGATTAAAGATTTAATGAACAAGTCATCCCGCTTTATTTCATTAAGTGGCTTATCTGGAATACTGGCCGGAACCTATGCCCTAATTGGCGCTGCCATTGCATATTATATAGTCGATAATTCCGTTAGAGGATACTTGATCCTGGATGGAAACATCTTTAGGTTATGCTTATTTATTTTATTCATGGTAGCGTTTCTAAGTGTTGTAACAGGAATAGTGTTAACCACCAGTAAAGCTAAAAAACAAGGTGCAAAAATTTGGGATAGTACTTCAAAGCGCTTGTTAATAAACTTTCTGATTCCTTTAATTGCAGGCGGTCTGTACATTTTGATCATTTTAGACCAACATAAGTATGGCCAAACAGCGGCATTGATGCTAATATTTTATGGCCTTGCTTTAGTTAATGCCTCAAAATATAGTATTGGTGACATTAGATACCTGGGATTTATCCAACTGATTTTAGGGCTTTTATGCGCATTAAATCCGGGGTGGGGCTTTTGGTACTGGGTGATTGGTTTTGGACTTATGCACATTATCTATGGTACCTGGATGCATTTTAAATACGATAGAAAATAGTTCTCAGTTTTCAGTATCAGTTTTCAGTAACTTTGAACTTTAAACATTGAACAATTAAGGAGTGAGTATTATAACGAACATAAACAAATTATTTGATCACAGGATCAGGCTGGGTATCATGTCGGTTTTAATGGTGAATGAATATGCCGATTTTAATATGCTGAAAGAATTACTGGGAGCCACTGATGGTAATTTGGCAAGCCATACCAAAGCATTGGAAAAAGCCGAATATATAAAAGTAGAAAAACAATTTATAGGCAGAAAACCAAACACCCGCTACTCTACTACAAAACAAGGTAGAGCCGCATTTAAAAAACATATTGAAGCCCTTGAAAAATTAATCAATAAACAATAATAAATTTTTTTATCATTTTCACTTTGAATTACAAAGTACTTTAAAACAAGATTATGGAACAGCAACATCAACAAAACAACAAATTTGGTCACTGGTTAAAAACATCCATCACAGCCAGAATGCTAATGATTGGATTTCTAACCTTAGTATTATTAATCCCACTATTCTTCATTCAAGAGTTAATCAAAGAGCGATCATTCAGGCAAACTGAAGCTATTGAAGAAATTAATAATCAATGGGGAAAAGAAGTACTCATTTACGGTCCTATTTTAAAAGTACCCTATAAGGTTTATAAAGAGAAAACGGTAACAGATAAAAAAACCAAAAAGACATACACCGAAACCATTGAAAACATTGAAATAGCTTATTTCTTTCCCGAAACGCTGAACATCAACTCCAATATAAATCCGGAAACAAAAAGCAGAGGCATTTATACTACAGCTGTCTATAATAGTGATATTAAAATATCCGGAACTTTTACGAAGCCGGACTTTAGTGACATGGAAGTAGATGATAAAAACATTCTTTGGAACAAAGTTAAGGTCATCATAAAATCATCAAATGTAAAAGGTGTAAATAGGGCCCATTTAAAATTAAACGATAGCAGTTTTAACCTGTCCTCAAAATATAACGGGTCAAAAAACTATGGCCTGGGTGTCATAAACCTGCATACTTTAGAAACCAAAAACATTAGCTTAGTGCCCCAAACCTCTAAACCATTAACTTTTAATATAGATTTTAATATAAAAGGGAGTGAGCAAATAAGATTTGTCCCTATTGGGAAAACTACAGAAGCCAATATAACATCCAATTGGAAAGATGCCAATTTCTTTGGGGAATTTCTACCTTACAATGGCGACAAAATAAACGAAAACGGGTTTGATGCCAAATGGAAAATTTTAGATATAAACCGGCCGTTTTCTCAACAACATTTTTACAATTTACCGGAGTTAAACGATTTTGCTTTTGGAGTAAACTTTATGATTCCGGTGGATGAATATCAAAAAAGCGAACGTTCCTCGAAATACGGATTCCTGGTCATCGGGCTTACTTTTCTAATCTTCTTTCTAATCCAAACTTTAAGCAAAATAAACATTCATCCGTTTCAATATTTGATGATAGGCTTAGCGCTTACTATGTTCTATACTTTATTGGTTTCAATTTCAGAGCACAGCAACTTTTTAAAAGCTTATTTAATTGCTGGTAGCTCAGTGGTAGTTCTTATAGCACTATACTCTAAAACCATACTTAAAACCATTAAATTTCCCTTGTTTATTGGTTTATCCTTAACAGCCTTATACACTTTTATCTATGTCATCATTCAATTAGAAAACTATGCATTATTGGTAGGCAGTATTGGTCTGTTCCTGATCCTGGCAATCGTCATGTTTGCTTCACGGAAAATAGACTGGAGTAACGGTTAATTTTATTTGTTAGTATTCGAGAAGAGTGCAGGTCTGCGGTATAGCAGGCTCGCGAACCATTAAATCTCTAAAACCAAAAACAGACTTATGTACAATATCATAAACATAAGCAAAGCCATAGCAGTTTCAAGCTTTGCTTTAGGAACCATACTATTTATGCTTCAATTATATACTAACAGCGTCAATTTAATAGGAATAGGCTTTGTCTTTGTAATTCTATCAATAATCATAAATCCTATATCTGTTATAACATTATTGCTTTTTTTATTACGGAATTCAAACAATAAATCAAAAATTCTTAAAGCTATTGGCTTTGTTTTATTAAATATTCCAATAACTGCGCTATATATCTATATGCTATTTTTCACTCGTTTAAACTTTATAAACCCTGATTGGTAAACTATGATACCTAAATTAAATAAAACATATATAATCTTAACGCTACTTCTTTTTACAACCGAAGCTCTTATAGCTGCGTTTATTCCATCCGGTTTTATACGCTATACCTTAGGTGATTACCTGATAGTTATCCTAATCTATTGTTTCGCTAAAATATTCATTAAAGGACATGCTAATATAATTGCTTTTGGTGCTTTGGCTATAGCTTTTTTTGTGGAATTCCTACAACTAAGTGGTATTCTAGACTCGCTAAATCTTGACAACAGCTATACCATAAAATTGCTCCTGGGAAGTACCTTTCAGTTATCAGATTTAGTGGCCTATTCATTAGGCGCTTTAACAATAGTAATAATAGAACACACAAGACATGAACAACTTAAAAGATCTCATTTTTAGTCAATTTAAAACATTCGCACTTTTAAGTGTTTCGATCATTTTCAGCATCGTGCTGTTAATGATTAGAATGAAGCTCACACATTCCTTTTTTTACTTGTTTTTAGTCTGGAATTTGTTTTTGGCAGTCATACCTTTTACTATTACAACCTATTTAGTGAGTCTCCCCAAGCTTAATAGATTTGGGTTACTTTTTTGGTTTGGTGTATGGCTGCTTTTTTTACCTAACGCCCCTTATATTATCACAGATCTATTACATTTAAGAATAAGCAGGACGCATTTATTGTGGTTGGATATACTTGTTATAAGTTCTTTTGCATTTAGCGGACTAATGCTATTCTATTTATCGGTTTTAGACATGAAAACCATTCTTAAAACCAGAATAAAAGACAACTATCTAAAACCTCTCGTCCTATTTATTCTGTTTCTTTGCGGGTTTGGTGTGTATTTAGGTAGGTTTTTACGCTATAATTCCTGGGAAATTGTTCAAAACCCTCTCACCCTTTTTTATGACATATCACACATTGTAATATACCCCAATCAACATGCTGAGGCCTGGTTATTTACACTCCTTTTCGGGGCCTTCTTAACCGTTGGGTACTATGGCTTTATAATTATTACATCAAATAAAGCGAACCATGAAAATTAAAATGATCTTACCTGCTCTGGCAGAAGCAGAAAGTCCTTTTTGGAGACCAATTAAATACTCATTATTTCCTCCTTTAGGTTTAGCTACTTTAGCAGCTTATGTATCACCTAATGATGAGGTTGAAATTCAAGACCAGCATGTTGAAAAGTTGAATCTAAATGACACCCCGGATTTGGTTATCCTACAAGTATATATAACCAATGCATATCGTTCCTATTCCATAGCTGATCATTATAGAGCCAAAGGAACATATGTCATCCTTGGCGGATTACATGTTACCTCGCTACCCGATGAAGCATCAAAACATGCAGACTCTGTTTTTTTAGGGCCGGGAGAAGAAACCTTTCCCCAATTTTTAAAAGATTTCAAAAATAGAACCCCTAAAAAAATATACTATTCAAGTATTAGAACCTTAGAAAGAATGCCTCCTATTAGAAGGGATTTAATTAAACGCCATAGATATCTGGTTCCAAATTCTATTGTTGTGACAAGAGGATGTCCACACCATTGTACATTTTGTTATAAAGATGCCTTTTTTGAAAGCGGTAAATCGTTTTATACACAAATTGTAGATGATGCTTTAGCAGAAATTGATAGGCTTCCCGGACGTCATCTTTATTTCCTTGATGATCACTTATTAGGAAATCAAAAGTTTGCGAGTAGTTTGTTTGAAGGCATGAAAGGCATGAATAGAGTTTTTCAAGGTGCAGCAACGGTAGATTCCATTTTAAGAGGGAACTTAATTGAACAGGCTGCTGAAGCCGGTTTAAGAAGTGTATTTGTAGGTTTTGAAACCTTTTCTCCCAAAAACTTAAAACAAAGCAACAAAAAGCAAAACCTGAAACGAGATTATAAAGAAGCTGTACAACGATTACATGCTTTAGGAATTATGATAAACGGAAGTTTTGTCTTTGGGCTTGATGAAGATGATAAAGATGTATTTAAAAGAACCGTAGATTGGGGTGTTAAAAATGCCATTACAACCTCTACCTACCATGTATTAACACCTTACCCCGGAACCAAATTGTTTAAAGATATGGAAAGCCAAAATAGAGTTTTAACCAGAAATTGGGATTTATATGATACCAGGCATGTAGTTTATAAAACTACAAATTTAACAGCAGAAGAATTAAAACAGGGTTATGATTGGGCTTACAAAGAATTTTATAGGTGGGCTAACATTTTTGAAGCAAGCTTTAACCATAAATCCCATAAACACAAGCTAAAACATCTTTTATACTCTGGTGGCTGGAAAAAGTTTGAACCGCTTTGGAACTTCATCATTAAAACTAAGAACTTGAATAATATGCTACCGCTATTAGAATCTATTCTATCCAAGGTCAATTATTATGAAAAAGAAAGCTTTTCCGGTAATAGTGTGAAATTACAGAGAACTACTCCAACCCGTCAACATAATCCTGTAAATAACTGAATTGCCTGGTTAACTTTCCATTTTCAGTAATTCTGGCACGCTGTAAAACACCATCTTTATCACCATTAAAAAAGGCCGGGATTACATGCTGCAAAAACATAGTTCCAAAGCCTTCACTGGCATCCTTTGGCAGTTCACAAGGCAAATTGTCAACAGCCATAACTGCAATGGCTTTAGCACCCCTATAATCTATTTCAGACTCTGTTTCCGGATCATAACCATAAATAGGGTCTGCAATGGTAGAAGCTCTTAAAGTGGTTGCTACCGGACCATCTACATCACAGCTTATATCTGCCACAACTTTGATGTTAAAGTCGGGAGATTTCACATCTGCCCTGGTATATAAATAAGGGGCTCCGTCTCCATAAAAATGGCCGGCTATATAGAAGTCGGTTACTTTCGCAAAACGCATAAAATTGGATTCGTATGCTTCGGGAAAATCAAAAAAATCAAAAACATCATCCACAACGTTTCCATCTTTTCGTTTGTTATAGTCCAAAACATCAATTTTACAGTAAACCGGTTCATTATAGTCTGAATTCAGGTATTCTTTTACCGTAACTTGCTTAATAGCCATAGCATCCAACATTTCCTGGGAACCATTGGAGACTTTCCCGCTACCGGTTAACAGTATTTTAATATTTGGAAGTCGGATTGCTCTCAGTTGCTTTATTAGAGCACCTTGGTCTGACAAAGTTTCGGCTTTGGGTAAATTCCAGGATCCAAATTTTAAACCCCAGGCTCTAAAACCATTATAGGCCCCTACAATACCGGCATAACGCCCAAAACCTATCAATCTGAATCCTTCGTTATTTACTATGGTTTCATGATCATACAACTCGATATTTTTTTCAAGAATAGCCCTTAACAATTTTCTATTATATGGTTGCTTTTTTATGGTATGCGAGAAGAAAAAGTATTTTTTATTGGGAATCAGAGCTTCTATGGGCACTTCCTTAACACCCAACATTACATCACAATCTGAAACATCCCGGGAAACTTCAAACCCTTTTGAACTATAATCATCATCTGAAAATACCCGAATACTTGAGGGTTCCACTTTAAACGTCGCCTCTTGAAATTGATCCTTAGCTTTCAGCAATTCTGACGGTGAAAATACCACTCTACGATCCGGTGGGGTTTTACGCTCTTTAATGATAGCAAACTTCATAAATGAAATGGAATAATTTTTGCTCTAAAATAGTTGGATTTTAACCGAATTACAAAGTTTTTGGTAACTTTGCCATCCGCATTAGATAATAGAACACCTCGGCTGTACTCAGTGCATACAGGTGCTAAAAAAATCATATGGGGTGAGATCCCGAAATAAATTCGGGATTAATTCAATAGCGTAAATTAAAATTTACTATTTCATTAAGGGGTCGACTGGTTTTGACAGCGAGATTAATTGAATGGTAAGCACGTGGTGTAATGATTTTGAGACACCTTAAAGGCTAAATCAAACTTTAAACGGCGAAAATAATTACGCTTTAGCTGCTTAATAACTGAATTATAGTAAGTTCAAGCCACGTCCCGCAAGGCGGGAAAGCTAAATGTCTCCTGAAAGCCCTGGTTTATGGCGTTCTTTTTAGAGGCATCGTAAAAATAAACTAAGATCAGGTAGTGCTTTGATACCTTGTCGAGATTTAAAAGCTAAGTAATAAGTAGGTGGTTTTTAGCCGGCTTATTATCGAAAATCAAGTAAAAACTAAACGTGTAGAAAGCTCTTTGGTTACTTGTTTGGACGAGAGTTCGATTCTCTCCGACTCCACATAAAAAAGCCTTTACTTTTTAGGTGAAGGCTTTTCTTTACTCTATACACTTTAACTTATCTATAAAAAATTCTTTATAATCTATGTCAGTGATCAGCTTTGAACCTTCGGTTCCTTTTAAGGTTATTGATTTTATATTCGATTTCTTCAGACTAGCCATTTGTTGTTGGGATAGTTTTCCCTTGAATTCAAAATCACTACAATTCGTTCCGTAAGTATGATAAAACGTAATAACCTCATTACTTTCCAATTCCACTCTAACATGAGATTTTTTATTAGAATAACCACTGACGCACCCCAGATCTAATGGAGAATTAAAGAAGATATCAACCTTATTTCCTTTTTTGTACAACTCAATGGTTAAGTTTTTACTTATGGTATAGGCCTTTGTCAAAACCACTTTTTCCTGGTATAAGTGATCAAACTCATTCATGGCATAGTGGCAAGTCCTTCTGAATTTTTGCCTTTCCAAAGCCTTTAGGTCAAATTTCTTTTCTTCAGGCTTTTCTTTTTCTAAAGCAATACGTTGACGTTCAGCTTCTTTAGCTTTGGCTATGGAGTCCAGTCGACGTTGTTCCCGTAAAGCCTCTTCCCGTTTTCTGGCTTGTTGCTGGACATAAGCAATACGTTTACGTTCGGCCTCTTTAGCCTTAGCAATGGAATCCAATCGGTGTTGCTCACGTAAAGTTTCCTCTTGTTTTCTTGCTTGTTCCTGTTCATAGGCGATACGTTTTTGTTCGGCCTCTTCTGCCTTCGCAATGGAATCTAGTCGACGTTGCTCACGTAAAGCGGCCTCCCGCTTTCTAGCCTCCTCTTGCTCCTGTAAAATACGTTTTCTTTCAATCTCCTGTATTTTCGCTATAGAATCCTGTTTACGCTTTAGGTATAATGCAGCAGCCCGTTGTGCAGCCTCTTCAACTTTGGCTATGGAATCCAATCGACGTTGTTCACGTAATGCTTCTTCTCGTTTTCTCGCCTGTTCTTTCTCATAAGCAATACGTTTGCGTTCAGCCTCTGCTGCTTTGGCTATGGAATCCAGTCGGTGTTGTTCTCGTAAGGCTTCCTCTCGTTTTCTCGCTTGTTCTTTCTCGTAAGCAATACGTTTGCGTTCGGCCTCTTCTGCCTTAGTTATGGAATCCAGTCGACGTTGTTCTCGTAAGGCTTCCTCCCGCTTTCTGGCTTGTTCCTGTTCATAGGCAATACGTTTCCGTTCAGCCTCTGCTGCCTTAGCAATAGAATCCAATCGACGTTGTTCTCGCAAAGCTTCTTCCCGTTTCCTTACCTGTTCTTTCTCATAAGCAATACGTTTACGCTCGGCTTCTTCTGCTTTGGCTATGGAATCCAGTCGACGTTGCTCACGAAGGGCTTCTTCTCGTTTTCTGGCCTGTTCCTTTTCATAGGTGATACGTTGGCGTTCAGCCTCTGCTGCTTTGGCTATGGAGTCCAGTCGGCGTTGTTCTCGTAAGGCTTCCTCCCGCTTTCTGGCTTGTTCCTGTTCATAGGCAATACGTTTCCGTTCAGCCTCTGCTGCCTTAGCAATGGAATCCAATCGACGTTGTTCTCGTAAGGCCTCCTCTCGTTTTCTCGCCTGTTCTTTCTCATAAGCAATACGTTTGCGTTCAGCCTCTTCAGCTTTAGCTATGGAATCCAGTCGACGTTGTTCTCGCAAAGCTTCTTCTCGCTTTCTGGCCTGTTCCTGTTCATAAGCGATACGTTTACGCTCAGCCTCTTCTGCTTTGGCTATAGAATCCAATCGACGTTGTTCTCGTAAGGCCTCCTCTCGTTTTCTCGCCTCTTCTTTCTCATAAGCAATACGTTTACGCTCAGCCTCTTCAGCTTTAGCTATGGAATCCAGTCGACGCTGCTCTTTTAAGCGTCTTTCTTCTTCTATTTTCTCTTTATTGACAATCTCATAAATTCTCTGCTTCCTGGCTTCTTCTTCTTTTCTTCTACGCTCACGCTCTTTATCCTGATAATCATAATACAGATCCTCTAATGCGTCATTTACAACCAGATCATCAATAATTACCAGCCCAATCCAGTCCTTGTATTTTACTTTATAATTATCATTACCTAAATAATCAATAACGATACATTTTTGATTTTCTTTAAAGTCCGCAATGGGTTGCGTTAATTCGTTTACATGCTCATCTATACTTTTATACAAAGTGCCATCTTGAGAAAAACGCGTAGAAATGTTTACTTCCTGCCCATGAAGATTTGAGCACAGCATTAAGAATAAAAGATAAAAACATAGATTTTTAACCATAATATGTTAAACGCGTTTGACAATATACAAACGTATTTTTAAGTTAGCTTACTCAATAGAATTTTAGGGCAATAAATTTATGAATATAAACTGCTATTAAAAGAAGACTTAACTCAATTTTTACACTTTTTATCAAATAAAAAACCCATACAAAAAATCATATGGGTTATATTCTTAAAAAAGTAGTTAAACACTAACTAACTTTTTGCTTCTGTTTCATTTTCTCTAACAGCATAAGTTCACGCTGAATTTCTTCCTTTCTTTCATTAAACTTACGAAGCTTTTCGTCCCTAATTTCCTGATTTTTTGCTCGTTGTTGCTTTCTTATCTCTTCTTGTTCCAGTTCTCTTTTCTGAGCTCTTTTCTGCTTAACTCTCTCCATTGCTACAGAAAAATAAGCAAAGCCGTACATGCTTAAAAACAATAAGGCTATTATCCCCAAAATAATGTAACCGTTATCCATAATCTTTTTTGTGCTATTAATTTAATAAAATTTAAACCTACTTAATCTTAAAACTTTAAGAAAAATCTAAATTCTTTATAAAGATAGAAAAAACAAGTGTATTTGTTAAAATAAAAAAGGTAAAGTACTCAAAAAAAAGTTAAAAGTTTAAAAAAAGTAGCCAACAAGTAGTTCAACCAATTTTTTTATTCTTTTGTAGTTTCCAGGCCTTTTTCTTTCCAGTGAAGCAACCCGCCTTCCAAATTATATATTTTGGTGAATCCGGATTCCCGGAATGTTCTAACACTTTTCCCACTTCTTTTCCCGGAGCGACAATAAACATAGATTGGTCTTTCTTTATCTAACACAGCAATATCAGAGCTAAAACTTGAAGAAAAATAATTGATGTTTTGGGCCGTTTTTATAAAACCGGCTCGATACTCTTTTGGGGTTCTCACATCAACCAATTGGATGCTGTCTGATTGAAGTTTTTCCGACAAGTCTTCAGGTGTAATTTGAATGACACTATCTTTAGAAATGGACTCTTTGCACCCAAAGAATGACACACTAAATAGGGAACAAATAAGAATTAGAAGCCGTTTCATCCCCTATTCCATATCAACTACATCTCCTGTCCATTCCAACATACCACCTTCAAGATTATAAGCATTTTCAAAACCTAGCTCTTCCATAATGGCACAAGCTTGTCCGCTTCTATTACCTGAGCGACAATACACATAATAATTTTTGTTTTTATCCAGCTCATCAACCTGATCAACAAATTCTTCACCTAAGTAAAAATCTATATGTATGGCATTGGGGATAATACCGTCAGCCACTTCAGTATCTGTTCTTACATCAAGCACAACTGCATTGTCATCATTAGCCAGCTGTTCTGCCCATTCTTCTTGTGTTAAATCTTCCATTTAAAATTTATAATTAATGTTATTACAAAATTAGTACTTCTAAAACTTATAGACGAAAAAAATCTGAAGCATTACACTTCAGATCTTAGTAACATATTATTTAAGTATTTGTTAAACTTTTATGGAGCACCCAATAGCTCTGGTTTCTTTTTGAGGCACTTCGTTCCCTTCGATTAACGCATCCACTGCATTTTCAACATACTTGGTGTTTACAGCCGATGCATCCTTATAATTATCATCTATGGCTCCAATATACTCAACCACTAAGCCACTTTCTGTTTTATCCAGTATAAATACATGCGGGGTTCTGGTTGCTCCAAACTTTGGAAATACTTCTTGTTTGGCATCAATTAAATACGGAAACGTAAAACCTTTGCTCGCTGCTCGCTGTTTCATGGCGTCCATATTATCACCCGGTTTAATAGAAGTGTTATTCGGCATTATGGCTATTACAGGATATCCTTTGGGGGTATACTTTTTGTCTAAAGCTATGATACGATCCTCGTACATGACCGCATACGGGCAGGTATTACAGGTAAACGTAACAATAAAACCTTTGGCGTCTTTATAATCTGATAAGGATACCATCTTGCCGTCAATATTCTCAAGTGAAAAATCTTCAGCTATATCGCCAATTTTATAACCATCACCTACATTATTACTAGGAATGGTAAAAGCTCCGATAAATAGCACAACACATGCCAGGGTAATTAACTTAACTGTTTTGCTCATTTTATTTTAATTTAAAAAGTGTTTTAAGGCGTTTTCTAACTCATTATATGTAAACGATCGTTCAAAAAAACTACGTTTCCCTTTTTTGTATATAATAGTTGCCGGTATGGAACCGGACCAGTCTTTATCTACCTGAGGAATCCAACTATTGGAATCTACATCATCAAGAACGATTACCTTGGATTTTAATTGTTTCTCTTTAATAAAAGGTTTTAGCTTGGACTCAAATTGATGCGGAAAATCCAAACTCACTAATACTACTTCAACATCATTGTCCTTATACTTTTCATATAGCGCTTCAAAATAAGGTAATTCTTTAACACAGGGCCTGCACCAGGTTGCCCAAAAGTTAATGACATGTATTTTATCGTCATCTTCATTTAAGAAAGGCTTTAACCCTTCAAAATCATATATCTCAAGACCTTGTATGTCTGTTGATGGTGCTTCAACCTTAATTTCCGCCTTAACCTCATTAATGGCGACCGAGTCTGTTTTCTTAGTGTTACAACTTACCATTAATAAAATTGCAACACCTAACACTTTTAATTTCATGTGTTTGTTTCTACTTAATATACTATTGTCACAAGTAACCTTAGATGATTAAAATAATCATGCCTTGAATGTGCTTAATAATTATTTTAATCATACCGGTTTCATAAGTCTAAAAATAAACAATACTTATTTGAAGTTCTTACAGTTTAACAAACTTTTAAACAAAAAAAACTTTAAAGTTTTGTAAAATACTTTTTCATTTCTATATTTGGAACCGTATAAAAAGGAAAATGAAATTAAACTTAAATAATACTTGGTGGTGGTGCTTCAGAAATTTAACATTCGTGAAGTAAAATCCTGGTATATTTAAATTAAAATATTATTAAGGCTTGTCATTCACGACAGGCTTTTTTTATATCTATCTTTAGGTCATTTCCGCGAAGGCGGAAATCTAAAAACAATAATGAATCGTAAAGGCGCATATTATGTATATATATTGTCTGATAAAAAAGAAGGTATAATTTATATTGGGTTTTCTGGAAATATAAAACAAAGAATTCTCCAACATAAAAAGGGATACAGTAAGGGATTCGTAAATAAATATAATTTAAACAAATTAGTTTATTACGAAAAATTTGAAACTCCAGATGATGCCATAAAAAGAGAAAAACAAATAAAAAAGTGGAATAGAGAATGGAAAATAAATTTAATAAATGACTTTAATCCGAATTGGAATGACCTAAGTTATTTTTTTGAAATCAATATTTAAATAAAGAATTTCCGCCTTCGCGGAAATGACAATTAATTATTTATGAAAACATACAGCCTTTATACGCATCATAAACGCATCTTAACAGATACTATAACACCTGTTACCGTATACTATAAGATCAGGGATAAATACCCCAACAGTATTTTGTTAGAAAGTGGCGATTACCATAGAAATCATAAGAATTTCTCATATATCTGTTTCAACCCGATTGCCTCCATAAAAATTGAAAATGAAGTTATATCACAAACCTTTCCGGATGGTAGTTCGACCTCATTAGACATTACTGATAAAGTGGATGTAGTTGAAGAAATCTACCAATTCACAAAACGATTTGACGTCACTTCTAAAGAAAACTTCAAGTTTATAAACAATGGTATTTTTGGGTATACAGCTTATGATGCGGTTCGTTATTTTGAAGATATTGACATTGGTAAAAAAGAAAACTCTGTTGAAATTCCGGATGCTTATTATGCGGTTTACCAAAACATCATAGCCATCAATCATTTTAAAAATGAAGCATACATTTTTGCACATTGTTATGACGATACAGAGAATAATATTGACGCTATTGATAAACTAATTAACGTTCAGAACTTTGCTTCTTACAATTTTAACTCTAAAGGAGATATTGCTTCAAACTTAACAGATGACGAGTTTCTTCAGCATGTGGAATTCGCTAAAAAACATTGTGCCAGAGGGGATGTGTTTCAGTTGGTGTTATCCAGAAGTTTTTCTCAAGAGTTTACTGGCGATGATTTTAATGTGTATCGTGCTTTAAGAAGTATCAACCCTTCTCCTTATCTTTTCTATTTCGATTATGGCGATTTTAAAATATTTGGAAGTTCTCCGGAGGCGCAACTCATTGTTACGGATGGTTTGGCTGAAATACATCCTATTGCCGGAACTTTTAGGCGTACCGGTGATGATGAAAAAGACGCCGTGTTGGCTGATGCTCTGATCAAAGATGATAAAGAAAATGCAGAACACGTTATGCTGGTAGACTTGGCCAGAAATGATTTGAGTCGACACGGAAGTCAGGTAACAGTAGACACCTACCGCGAAGTTCAGTTTTTCTCGCATGTGATCCATTTAGTAAGTAAAGTAACAGGTCAAAAACACAACACCACTTCAACCATGCAAGTGGTAGCCGACACCTTTCCTGCGGGAACTTTGAGTGGTGCCCCTAAACACAGGGCTATGCAACTCATAGAACAATACGAAAAAACAAGCAGAGGGTTTTATGGTGGCGCCATTGGTTTTATGGATTTTGATGGTAATTTTAATCACGCTATCATGATCAGGACCTTTTTGAGTAAAGATTACAAACTAAACTGGCAGGCCGGTGCAGGATTGGTTTCTAAATCAAACCCGGAAAGTGAGTTACAGGAAGTATATAATAAATTAGGAGCATTAACAAAAGCTATTCAGTTAGCAGAAGACATTTAAAGTAAACAGTAGCAGTACTCAGTTTGCAGTAAAAAAATTAAAGAAATTATTACCACATTAACATTCATGTAATCGTGGCATAAAAAAATAAAAATGAAGAAAGTATTAGTTATTGATAATTACGACAGTTTCACATATAATCTTGTACATTATTTAGAAGATTTAAACTGTGATGTTACTGTGTACAGAAATGACAAATTGGAGTTGGAAGATGTTGAACCGTTTGATAAAATTGTATTATCACCGGGTCCCGGAATTCCTGATGAAGCCGGATTGTTAAAAGCCATTATTGAAAAATATGCTTCTACAAAGAGTATTTTGGGTGTATGCCTTGGACAACAGGCTATCGGTGAAGTTTTTGGTGGTACACTTATTAATTTGGATGAGGTGTATCACGGTGTAGCCACCCAGGTGGAAATTTGTGTTGATAACGAATCCATTTTTAATGGCCTGGAAAAAAACATAGAAGTTGGTCGTTACCATTCCTGGGTAGTCCATCCTAATTTGCCGGACAGTTTAGAAGCCACTTCTTATGATGCAAACGGACAGGTTATGTCATTGCGCCATAAGGAATACGATGTAAAAGGTGTTCAGTACCATCCTGAGTCTGTCTTAACGCCGGAAGGGAAGAAGATTTTAGAAAATTGGGTTAATAACTAGTCTCAGTAAACAGTTGCAGTAGGCAGTATTTACTCCTAAAAAAGAAAATAATTTAAAAGTCTCCGCTCCTTTGGAACGAGTTAAGAAAAAATTATGAAAGACATACTTAACAGATTAATAAATCATGAAACCATCTCCTCTGAGGAGGCCAAACAGATTATTGTAAATATCTCCAATGATATGTATAACCCAAGCCAGATAGCTTGTTTCCTGTCGGTTTATATGATGCGAAGCATTACTATTGAAGAACTACAAGGCTTTAGGAATGCCCTTTTAGAGCTTTGTGTTGCTGTGGACTTGAAAGATTTTAATGCTATCGATATCGTGGGCACCGGTGGTGACGGTAAAAATACATTCAATATCTCAACCTTATCGTCTTTTATAACTGCAGGTACAGGCGTTAACGTTGCTAAGCATGGTAACTATGGTGTATCATCCACGTCCGGTTCATCTAATGTTATGGAAAATCTAGGTGTAAAATTCTCTAACAATGAAGATTTTTTAAGACGCTGTTTAGATAAAGCCGGAATATGCATATTACATGCGCCTTTATTTCACCCGGCCATGAAAAACGTGGCCCCTATTCGTCGTGAGTTAGGTGTTAAGACCTTTTTCAACATGCTGGGCCCTATGGTTAATCCTTCATTTCCAAAAAATCAAATGCTTGGTGTTTTTAGTTTGGAGCTTTTACGCCTGTATAGTTTTATCTATCAAAACACGGATAAGAACTACAATATTGTTTATGCCCTGGATGGCTATGATGAGATTTCATTAACCGGGAAAGCTAAAATTGTTTCCAATCATACGGAAAAGCTTTTAGCTCCGGAAGATTTAGGACTTGCTAAAATTAAACAAGAAGCTATTTTTGGGGGAGACACTGTTGAAGATGCTGCCAAAATATTTGTAGATATTATAAGTGGTAACGGTACCGAAGCGCAAAACAACGTGGTGTGTGCCAACGCCGGTTTGGCAATTGCTACATCAAAACAAATATCACATCAGAGAGGATTTGAAATAGCAAAAGAATCTTTGTTTTCCGGCAAAGCAAAACAAAGTTTAGACACATTGATAGAGTTAAGCAAATAGCGTCATGCTGAATTTAGTTCAGCATCACACAAATTATGAGAACCTGAAACAAGTTCAGGTTGATGAAAATGAATATTTTAGATAAAATAGTAATTGATAAACGACAAGAAGTTGATCTGAGAAAGCATTTGATTCCTGTTTCTCAGCTGGAACAGTCCGTTCTGTTTGAAAGAGAAACAGTGTCATTGGCAAATAGATTAAGAACAAGTAAATCGGGAATCATTGCTGAGCATAAAAGACGTTCACCTTCAAAATCAATTATCAATAACGGTTTAAATGTTCAGGATGTAGCCGAGGGTTATGAAAGTGCCGGAGTTTGTGGCATGTCGGTACTCACTGATGGTAAATATTTTGGTGGTTCTTTAGATGACCTGTTACTTGCCAGGGCCAGTTGTAATCTACCTTTGTTGCGAAAGGAATTTATCATTGACCAATATCAAATACTGGAGGCAAAAGCTTTTGGAGCGGATGTCATTTTATTAATAGCTGCTATTTTAACAAGAGAAGAAATAAAGCAGTTTTCAGAGTTTTCCAAAAGTTTGAATTTAGAGGTGCTTTTAGAAGTTCATAACGAGGAAGAATTACACAAATCTATCATGCCAAGCCTGGATATGCTTGGGGTAAACAACAGAAACTTAAAAACATTCGAGGTTAGTTTAGAGACCAGTAAATCATTAAGCAATATCATTCCCGATGATTTTGTAAAAGTATCGGAAAGTGGTATTAGCAGCGTAAATGCCATTAAAGAGTTACAACCGTATGGCTATAAAGGCTTTTTAATTGGCGAGAACTTTATGAAAACAGATAATCCCGGAGCGGGTGCTACGAAATTTATAAAAGAACTGGAAGCATGAAACTGAAGGTCTGCGGCATGAAATATCAGGATAATATGGAGCAAGTTGCAACATTGCAACCTGACTATCTTGGATTTATTTTCTATGAAAAGTCCCCAAGGTATTTTGACACCACCATTACGGAATTACCAGATTCAATAAAAAAAACCGGTGTTTTTGTTGATGACAGTGTTGAATACATTTCCAGCCAAATAGAGAGGCATCAGCTTTCTGCTGTTCAATTGCACGGTCATGAATCACCGGAAACCTGCAGACTCCTTAAATCTACTAATGTGGAGGTCATTAAAGTGTTTTCTATAAAAGATGAATTTGACTTTAGTATACTTAAACCTTATGAGGATTTTGTAGACTATTTTCTTTTTGACACCAAAGGAAAACTTCCCGGAGGCAACGGTTACACTTTTGACTGGAATGTATTGAAAGATTACCCGTCAACAAAACCCTTCTTTTTAAGTGGTGGTATTGGGTTAGAGCAAATTGATGCTATTAAAGAGTTTAAACAAAGTGAAGCTTCAAAATATTGCTATGCCCTGGATGTAAATAGCAAATTTGAAATAGAACCCGGATTAAAGAATATTGAAAAATTAAAGGAATTTAAAAACAAACTGTCATGCTGAGCGCAGTCGAAGCATCTTATCAATAGATTCTTCCACTTAGAGTACCTCAGTGTCAGAATGACAATATATAACGATAAAATGAATTACAACGTAAACGAAAAAGGGTATTATGGTGAGTTTGGAGGGGCTTTCATTCCGGAAATGCTATATCCAAATGTAGAGGAGTTACGACAAAACTACCTTAAGGTCATGGCTGAGCCTGACTTTCAAAACGAGTTCAACCAATTGTTAAAAGATTATGTTGGACGTCCTTCGCCTTTGTATTTTGCAAAACGTCTTTCAGAAAAATACAATACCAAAATCTACTTAAAGCGTGAGGATCTAAATCACACGGGAGCCCATAAAATCAATAACACTATCGGGCAAATCCTGATGGCAAAACGTCTGGGTAAAACCAGAATTATTGCTGAAACCGGAGCTGGACAACACGGTGTGGCAACTGCCACGGTTTGTGCGCTTATGGGCTTGGAATGTATCGTCTATATGGGTGAAATTGATATAGCACGTCAGGCACCAAATGTAGCCCGAATGAAAATGCTAGGGGCTAAAGTGGTACCTGCGCTATCGGGAAGCCGCACCTTAAAAGACGCTACCAATGAAGCCATTCGTGATTGGATAAACAATCCGGTAAATACACATTACATCATTGGTTCTGCCATTGGGCCACACCCCTACCCGGATATGGTTACCAGGTTTCAAGCGGTTATTTCCGAAGAAATTAAATGGCAGCTTAAAGAACAGGAAGGCAGGGAGAATCCGGATTATGTAGCTGCCTGTATTGGTGGTGGTAGCAATGCTGCCGGAACTTACTATCATTTTTTACATGAAGACAACGTGAAGATCATTGCTGTTGAAGCTGCCGGTTTGGGCGTGGACTCCGGAGAAAGTGCGGCCACATCGGTTTTAGGAAAAGAAGGTATCATTCACGGTTGTAAAACCTTGTTGATGCAGACTAATGACGGACAAATAACAGAGCCCTATTCTATTTCAGCAGGATTAGATTATCCGGGAGTAGGCCCCATGCATGCACATTTATGTAAAACAGGGCGTGCCGAATTTATGTCTATAACGGATGATGAAGCCATGAAAGCCGGATTGGAGTTATGTGAACTGGAAGGCATCATTCCAGCTATTGAAAGTTCTCATGCTTTAGCTATTTTTAGTCAAAAGGAATTTAAACCGGATGATGTTGTAGTGATGAGCCTTTCGGGACGTGGTGACAAGGATTTACAGAATTATATTGATTATTTTAAAATCTGAATTTAATTATTTTTAATTTCCGCGAAAGCGGAAATCTCAAAAGGGTTATGGACATCCATTATGTATATATTTTAACAAACAAAAATCATACTGTATTATATATTGGAAGATCAAAACAATTAAAAGAGAGATTAAAACAACACAAAAATAACAGTTCAAAATCTTTTACGGGAAAATACAACGTAACCAAACTTGTTTATTTTGAAACAACAAAATACGTTAATAACTCAATTAAAAGAGAGCGACAAATAAAGAAATGGAATAGGGAATGGAAAATCAGTTTAATAAATAGTCTAAATCCTGATTGGAAAGACCTTTCCGAATATATTTAAAGGGATTCCCTCTTTCGAGGGAATGAAAAACAGTCATTTGCAATGAACAGAATTAATCAAAAACTTCAGGAAGACAAAAAACTTCTATCCATATATTTTACAGCGGGGTACCCCAATTTAAATGACACAGTTTCCATTATTCAGGATCTGGAAAGAAACGGCGTTGATTTAATCGAAATAGGGCTACCATTCAGTGACCCTTTGGCTGATGGCCCTACTATTCAGGGAAGTTCCACCCAGGCCTTGAAAAATGGCATGACCACCGAAATACTTTTTGATCAACTAAAAGACATCAGAAAGTCGGTTCATATTCCCTTAATCATCATGGGATACTTTAATCCTATGTTGCAATATGGTGTAGAAGATTTTTGCAAGAAATGCCAGGAAATAGGCATTGACGGATTAATAATCCCTGATCTGCCGGTCGATGTGTATCATGAGGAATATCAAGCTACTTTTGAAAAATACGGGCTTATCAATGTCTTTTTGATCACACCGCAAACCAGTGATGAGCGTATCAGATATATTGATTCTGTTTCAAACGGGTTCATTTATATGGTAAGTAGTGCCAGTACAACCGGAGCAAAATCCGGTTTTGGTGATGAGCAAACACAGTATTTTGAGCGTATTGGAACTATGAACCTTAGAAACCCTCAAATAGTAGGTTTCGGTATTAGTAATAATCAAACATTTACACAAGCTACAAAATATGCTAAAGGCGCCATAATTGGCAGTGCATTTGTTAAACATGTCACTAATGAGGGGGTTCATTCCATAGATTCTTTTGTTAAAAGTATTCTGGAATAGGGTAAATTGTTCTTATTTGATTATATTTGGTTAACCAAACTGGTAAACCAATGATTAATTTAGGATCAAAACTCAGATTTAGCACATTTTTATTTTTCATTTTTGCAACACAAACATCAATTTCACAGGTACTTTTAGATGCTGACGGTGCAGGAAATACCTATGAGTTAATCACCTCAGTCTTAGCGCCCGGATATAATCCCATTGAAGTGCCAGACTGTGAACATGGGGCTTTTGGAAGGCACATTGATGAAGTTTACGATAGTGATTTAGGAAGTAATGTCTTTCGATTTTATATGCACGTAACTGATGACAGTGATAGATGCATTAACTATGACAGACAAAGAAATGAGATAAAATCTTATGATAAATCACCCGACAACCTGTTAGGCATTGAAGATGAAATTGTTGTTTATAAATGGAAATTTAAAATAGATGCTGGTTTTCAATCCTCTTCAAGCTTTACACATTTACACCAATTAAAATCTGTAGGTGGTTCACTGGCCAGTATGCCGATGTATACGTTAACTACCAGAAAAGGGAGTCCTGATCAATTAGAGCTTCGCTATGCTGAAACTACCTCTCAGGTAACCCTGACTAAAACTGATCTGGCGCCCTTTAAAGGTATCTGGTTAGATGTTACGGAAACTATAACATACGGAACTTCGGGTACCTATTCCTTAGAAATTAAAAAAGTAAGTGATGGCACCGTACTTTTTGACTATTCGAACAACTCCATTATTAATTGGAGAGCAGGAGCCGATTTTGTGAGGCCCAAATGGGGCATTTACCGAAGCCTGAACAGTCCGTCGGATTTACGGGACGAAGCAGTTCTTTTTGCTAATTTCAGTATTGAAGAAGTATCCGGGTTAAGTACTATCGACAATAAAAACCAATCGTTAAAACTCTATCCTAACCCTACAAATGACTATTTGTTTATTGAGCATACTAATGGATTACATTTTAATCATATTACTATATACGATATTACCGGGAAGGCAGTTTTATCTCTAAAAGACTCAAATAATATAGATGTTTCCAGGCTACCCAACGGCTTCTATTTTATTAGCCTTAAAACTCAAAATGATTTGGTCTTTAGAAAGCGATTCATCAAAAACTAAATAAAAAAATTCATGTACTTTTGGTTTCTTTAATTCAAAAGACACCAAATGCCTTTAAATATTGTTTTAGTTGAACCTGAAATACCTAACAACACCGGTAACATTGGTCGGTTAGCATTAGCATCCGGTTCAAAATTACACCTGGTAAAACCCTTTGGTTTTGAAATTGACGATACCAGGCTGAAACGAGCAGGTTTAGACTATTGGCAACATCTCGACATCATCTATTACGACAATACTAAGGCCTTTTTCGAAAAAAATCAGGATAAAAAAATGGTGTTTCTTTCCAGTCATGGCACTAAAGATCACTGGGATATTCCTTTTGAGGACGATCTGTTTTTAGTCTTTGGAAAAGAATCGGTTGGATTACCCAAATCCATTACAGAAACGTATCAAAATGAGCTTTACAAAATACCTATTCACAGTGCGCATGTTAGAAGCTTAAATCTTTCCAACGCCGTAAGTATTATTGTTTATGAAGGTTTAAGACACTTAAGTAATTAGTAAATCTTCCAGTGCTGGCAATAAGTGGTGGTATTTAAAATAAAACCCTTTACTTTCAATTTTTTTTGAACTTACGCGTTGACTGGCAAATAGTAGTATATGCATCTCGCCTAAAATCTTTTTCATTAAAAATTTAGGAATATTTGGTAGGATCAAAGGCCGCTTTAAAACGTTTGCAATGGCTCTTGTCAATTCCTTATTTGTCACCGGATTTGGTGCCACACCATTATAGGTGCCTATTAAACCGTGCTTGATCACGTATAAAAATATATCTGCCAAATCCTGAATATGTATCCATGACTGCCATTGTTTGCCGTTACCAAAAGCAGCGCCAACACCAAATTTAATGGGTTTCGCCATTTGAGGCAATGCACCTCCAACATCCGATAACACCAACCCTATTCTTATTTTAGAAATTGAAATATTAACATCAGTAAACGCATTAACCACCTTTTCCCACGCCTTTACAACATCACCCAAAAAAGAATTGTCCACTTCCTTAAAACTTTCTTCATAATAATTAATAAGAGAATCCGGATAAATGCTGATGCCACTTGCAGAGACTACCTGTTTTATAGTATGTGTTTCTCCCTTTAAGGCATTGACCAATAGTTGGGTACTTTTTATTCTACTATATAAGATCTCATCCTTATATTCCGGTGTCCAACGTTTAGAAACCGAGGCCCCGGCTAAATGAATAATAGCATCGACATTTTTAAAGCAGGCTTTATCTATTTCCTGATTGGTTAAATTCCAATAAAATCCCTGATAGTTGTCTGTCTTTTCAATTTTTGATTTACTGGTAGTAAGGTAGTTCACGGCAATACTTTGCTCATGACAACGCTTTACGATATGTTGACCAATAAGTCCGGTAGCTCCTGTAATTAATACCCTCATACATTAAAATTACAAAATGAAATTCCTATTCACTAAATTTTTAGGTTAGGTTTAACAATTAGCAGAAATGATTATTAACATATGTCAATTGATTATTGTTTTGAAGCTCTCAACATTTCTCTCTTACCTGGTGGCCCCGGAAGCTTCTCTACTCTAAAACCAACCGCCTGCATGGCTCTGCGTACACTTCCTTTTGCTGAATAGGTTACCAAAACACCCTTTATTTTTAAAGCTTCATACATTTTTTTAAAGATAGTCTCTGTCCATAATTCCGGTTGAACACGCGCTCCAAAGGCATCAAAATAAATGAGATTGAAAGTATCCTGCTCCTGTATCTCATCAAAGAACTTTTGCTGTTTTGTCAATGAAAAGTAATCAGTGACCTGATGTTCTTCTTCCCATGGAAGATTGTGAAGTTTGTCAAAAAGAAATCGATCACAATGTAACGCTGAGGCATAATTCAGTTGTTTAACTTCATTCAAATCAACCGGATACCCCTCTACGCCGACATAATTGATCCTGGTTTGAAGTGTTTCTGCTTCCAGTAAGGTAATAAGAGCATTCAGCCCCGTACCGAAGCCTATTTCTAAAATAGACAATTTTTCAAGAGATTCTTCACTTCGCTCAGAATGACAGGTTTGATGAGATCCTGAATCTAGTTCAGGATGACAGGCATAATGCAAACCATGCTTTATAAATACATGATATGCCTCTTGAATGGCGCCATGTTTAGAATGGTATTGCTCGTTCCATTCAGGCATATGAATGGTAGTGGAACCGTCTGCAGTAATAATAATTTCCCGCTTCACTATTGCGCTACTAAAACACCATCGGCTTCAAAAGAAAAGGTTCTTTTAGGTTCCGTTATGGATGCAATTTCTTCAGCAGATTTTCCGGCATCTTCAGCATAATGTTGCAGTTCTTCAACCGGGACTTCTTTTACATAAGCCTTTCCATTTACAATAACCGCTTTTCCTGCAATATCCTTAGGTACAAAAAAGCCGTAATCTTTAAACTTTACCATGGCCTCATTTCCATCACCTAAATCCAGTGTCATCCAACAACCTTTTGCCTGACAAACTTTGGTCACCGTTGCAGTCATTTTAGAATTTATACTATCTCCGGTAGTCATATCTTTGTAATGCTTTAACATGGACGATGAGGCAATAGCATCATCAGCTATAATTTCTTTTCCAAAGGATGCGTACTCCACTTTAACCGGTTCTTTTGGTGTTTCTTCAACTTTCTTTTTGCAGGAATTTAACATTAAAACACAAATAAATACAACAATAATTGGTCTCATAATATGAATATTTCAATTTTAAACGATTTATGTAAATATACCTCTTTTTTAAAAACCTTTTTATTTAACTTTGTCTGGTAAAATAACCGGATTATGAGCACTATGATCAATAACATTGAGATTATAAAAGCAGAGTCTTCAAAAATAAATGAAGTAGACTTTGATAATTTGAAGTTTGGAAGTGTGTTTTCAGACCATATGCTGGTATGCGATTACAAAGATGGCAAATGGCATGACCCTAAAATTATGCCGTATCAGCCTATTACTTTAGATCCTGCAGCAAAGATTTTCCACTACGGACAATCTGTTTTTGAAGGTATGAAAGCGTATAAAGATGATCATAATAATGTCTGGTTATTCCGTCCGTTAGATAACTGTAAGCGTTTAAATATTTCATCAAAACGTTTGGCCATCCCGGAATTGCCGGAAGCCTATTTTATGGAAGGCTTAAAAACGTTGTTGGAGCTGGACAAAGACTGGATCCCCACGAACGAAGGGAGTTCTTTATATATCCGTCCGTTTGTCTTTGCTTCCGGGAAAGGATTCCATGCCTCGCCTGCGGATGAGTATAAATTTATCATCTGTACTGCGCCTTCCGGAGCTTATTTTTCAGGAGATGTAAAGGTTTTAATAGAAGAAACTTATTCACGTTCTGCTGATGGAGGTGTTGGTTTTGCAAAAGCCGGTGGTAATTATGCGGGTCAGTTTTATCCAACACAATTGGCAAAGGCTAAAGGGTATCATCAGGTTATCTGGACTGATGACCACCACCATGAATACATTGAAGAAGCCGGTGCCATGAATATTTTTGTTCGTATAAACGATACATTGATCACCGGGCCAACCAGTGATAGAATTCTTGATGGGATCACCCGTAAAAGTATTATTGAATTGGCAGAGTCCGAAGGTATTAATGTAGAAGTTAGAAAACTTACGGTGACCGAAGTTGTTGAAGCTGCCAAGAACGGCACACTTAAAGAAATGTTTGGTGCAGGTACCGCTGCGGTGGTGTCACCAATTGCGGCCTTTGGATATAAAGGGATAGATTACGATTTGCCAAAATTAGACAATACCTATGCCGGATTCTTTAAAAAACGTATCACAGATATTCAAACTAATAAATCCGAAGATCCGTTTGGGTGGCGTTTTAAAGTTGATTAAGACACGTAAATTTACATAATAAAAAAAGAGAAGTTGTTAGCTTCTCTTTTTTTATTCCCTTTTTGTCAACCTGTTTCTATAAGTATTGAATTGATTCATGTTATCATTAAACGTTTAGATTCTGAAACAAGTTCAGAATGACACGAGTTCTATTTCTCTAATATAGTTTGTATATCCGGCTTAAAATAGTTTGGGCCTTTCAGTACTTTACCATCTTCCCTGTAAATGGGTTCACCATTGTCTCCTAATTTGCTCATATTGCTACGCTGGATTTCTTCAAACACCTCTTCTATTTTATATTGTAGCCCATGTTCTATAATGGTACCGCATAAAATATAAAGCATATCACCTAAAGCATCGGCTACTTCAACCAGATCCCCATCATTGGCCGCATCCAAATATTCTTCGTTTTCTTCGCGCATTAACTTATAACGCAACATGTTTTTTTCAGGTCCCAGGTCAGCCTTTGGGGTTTCTCTATGCCCTATTTTAAATGCGGTGTGAAATGTTTTAACAGCATCAATTTTGTCCCTCATAAATTCGTTTCTTTTAATCTAATTTTACTTTATTTGCAATAAAAGTAATTATATGTTCAGTAAAGGTCAAATCATTTTCGGAGTTTTATTTTTTGTGGCCTTTGCTATCATCATCGGCTATACTTACCGAAAAGATCTAAAACTTCACAAACGCTTTTATTCCGGTAGTATTTGGATACTTGTTGCCTTTATTGCTTTTATCCTATTTATTGCTGCTATCAAGTTCTTTTTTAAATAAGTAGGGCTTTACATCAGATTTTTTAGCTTTTAGTCCGGAAATGCTTTTATTTATCCATTTTTCTTACTAGCTTGAAAGAAATATACCCGGTATTGGGTATTTCTTCCCTTCTAATTATAGCACACCTTTGTGACATTAATTAACGAATCCAACCACAATGAAAAAATTAGTCTCTCCCATTACCATGTTTTTATTTGGTGTCATCGCTTTTATTGCGATTATGATAATCACTCATAAAAAAGACCTAGGTTTTGACGACACCTATTTTTGGTTCTGTCGTGTTCTAATAGCCTTAGCTGCGGCATCCATAAGTATTTCAATCCCCGGGATGATTTCCTTAAATCATAAACCAGACGGTAACCAGTTGATGCGTACTAATGCAGCGGGTAATAAAGAACCCAACGCCATGTCACTTTTAGAAAAAGAACCTACCATTAGTGCTTCCGGTGCTATTGCGGTGTTTGTGTTGGTGTATTTGTTTAATCCTTTGGTGTAATGCAAAAATTAATATATGATACTGAAAAAGAAGCTGATGACAAAATGGAAGTTTATGCTTCTTTATTAATTGAATACCCTAGTGCTATTTATGTTGGTGTATTCAAGGAAGGCGACATGTTTGAAATAAAAGTTGGGAGTGAGGATGGGAAATATATTGATAGAAAGGAACTCATCGAATATTTAATGAATAATTCAGGAGGTCAAGATTCCAGATTTAGCTTTGTTGAATCCGTACAAAAAAACAAAAGTTACTTAGAAGAATTGTTTGATTTTGAAATATTGAAAACTTATGAAACTCGAAAATTTACCTTAATCGACCCGTACGACGAGACAGAGGAAATTTTACCCAGTAAAAGTTTAAAGAGTGGGCTTCATATTGGTAATAAAGAAAGGTCTGGAGGTACTCTAGGAGCTGTCTTTCAACTTGAAGGGTTTCCAAATGAATATTTTGGTATTTCCAACTGGCATGTACTTGCTTACGACATTGAATTAGGAGGAGATATTGTCCAGCCTGGTAAAGACAATTATGACTCGTACAAACCCTTAGAAAAATACAAATGTGGTCGTCTTTTTTGGAGGTGTTTGGATAAAAGAAGAGAAGTTGCATTTGTTCACTTTAATAATTTTGATCGTTTTGATAAACACCATATAGAAAATCGAGAAAATTATTGTGGTATTAAGCTAAGCGGTAACCTTAGAGATGTTCCTCCTATTGGAAAAAAGCTTAATAAATGTAATTATTTAAATAGTTCAAATAATGAAGTTTTAAGTAGAAATGCAACAGTAAAAGTTGAAGATACTCGATTTTATTCAGTAGGTCGTGAAAGCTTTAAAATTTTTAAAAATCAAATCTTACTCAAAAATGAACTTGAGTCCGGTAATTCAGGTAGTGTTCTTACTTTTAAAGAAGACAATAATATTGGTGCTGTTGGGCTACTTTTCTGTAAGACAGAGGATTACAAAATGAGTGTTGCCAACAATTTAAGTCATATTTTTAATACTTGCTTTGATGACTTTCATCCTGATTATAGAGAGATATATTATAAAGCAAAAATTCCGATGATAACGAAATTCACTCCAAAAATAATTTTTTAAACTAAAGTAATTATGAGCAAAATTTATTCAACAAGATTAGAAAAACCCAGTGAGCCAAAGAGTGTAAACTTTATGTTCTTTGAAGATAACGATCTAAAAATAGGAGCTACAGCTACTTGGACTAGCGGCTTAAAAATTGAAAAGATAGAATTTGTCCCTAAGTCTAAACACTTTGATGATAATTTCCAAATCATTGATATTAACCCATGTACATTAGATGATTCCGGTAAAGCTTTTTTTATGGTTCATATTTGGAGAAGTAAATACGCCCTTGACAAAGAACCTTACATTTCACTTGCGAGTGACGACTTACTAGGTTTTGAACTTAAATATGAATATGATATAGAATTATTCCTGTTTCATATTCATGAGGTTGACAAAAAACCTACAATTGATAATTCAAAGGCATGTGACTTCCCTGTTCTTATACCAGAAACCAAAGAAGGTGCAATAATAATCGGTATTTGATAAGGAAAGAATTAAAAATAAAATTAATGCTTTTACCAGTACTATTTTTAGTTACTGGTTTTTGCGTTTCACAAGAATCTGATTATGATAAAGTTGAAAACTATCTAAATCGACTTATGGTAGATTCTGCAGAAGTTTTTCTGAATAAAAACTTAAAAACCGGAAAATCTATTTTTGAAAAAGCACAATATTCATATTATAATGGAATTATTTTAAAACGAAGAGACAGACATGATTTGGGCTTTGAGGAATTAACGAAAGCACTTATAATTTTTAAACAAATTGATAGTCTTAAACATTTGGCAAATACTTATTATGAAATATGTGACTTATTATTGCAACAAAATAATCTGGACATTGATATAGAACCGTATGCAGATGAGTATTATTCAATTGCCAAGAAATTTAACGACCCCTTAATGCTAGCTCGTGCTTATTCAAAATATGCAAGTTTATCATCTAGAAAAGATGATTTTGATTCAACCATTTCATACTATAAAAAAACAATTGAAAAACTAAAAATTATTAATGACACATTAAGGATTGCTATTATTGAAACCAATATTGGTAGTATATTCTATGGCACAAAAAAAGATTCGGATTCAGCCTTGTACTTCTATAAAAAATCACTTCCTGTTTTCAAAAAATATAAAATACGACAATATGTATCCAATAATTACAATAATCAAGCAAAGGCTTATGAGCTAGCTGGTGACCATAATAAAGCATTAGAGTTTTATGAATTAACGAAAGATATTTCACTAAATGAATACAATATTAAAACTCAAGAAGTTTATTATGATAATCAACTAAAGAATTATAAAGCACTTAATGATTTTGAAAATGCCTTTTTGTCTGCTGAAAAACTTTTAGCTATTAAAGATTCAATAAATAATACCGAACAAAATATAGCTATTTCAGAAATAAAAGAGCAGTACGATAATGAAAAACTACGTGCTGATAATCTGGAAAGTGAAAGTAAACGGAAACAAGCCCAAAATCTTTTATTCGGTTCATTAGTTTTGTTAGGCTTTGGAGGCATTACCTTCTTCCTTATCCAAAAAAACACCAAACGTAAACAGAAATTAGCGGAGCAAGAAAAAGCCTTAGAAAGTCAAAAACTAGCAACAGTTCTAAAAGAACAAGAGTTATTAAGTATTGATGCTATGATCGAAGGCCAGGAAAAAGAACGCCAACGTATTGCTAATGACCTTCATGATGATTTAGGCGGACTTATGGCCACAGTAAAACTGCATTTTAATGCTTTAAAAGATAAGCAAACCCCGGAACTATATGATAAGACCACAACCCTTTTAGATGAGGCCTATCAAAAAATACGTTCTATTGCCCATGCCAAAAACTCCGGCGTGATTGCAAAACAAGGGCTTTTAAAAGCTGTAAATCAAATGGCCGAAAAAGTATCTGCTGCTAATAAAATTACCATCGATGTAATAGACCATGGCCTTGAAAACCGTTTGGAAAATAGCCTGGAGCTCACTATTTTTAGAATTATACAGGAATTAGTAACCAATATCATTAAACACGCTAACGCTACGGAAGCCACCATACATTTGACCAATCACGAGGAAACGCTCAATATTATGGTAGAAGATAACGGTAAAGGGTTTAACCCAAGTCAAATAACCACCAGACATAAAGGTATGGGCATCAGCAGCATAGATAAACGTGTAGAACATTTGAATGGTACCATGACCATAGAATCTGAACTCAAAAAAGGAACTACTGTAATAATTGATATTCCAATATGATCCGATTAGCCATTGCCGAAGACCACCAATCCTTAATAGACGGTATCAATCTACTTTTAGAGTATGAAGATGATATCAGCATTGTTGGTACCGCCAACGACGGGGAGGCCCTGTTGGAAATCGTAGAAAAGAAGTGGCCCAACATAGTTTTAACAGATATACGTATGCCCAAACTGGACGGTATTGAAGCTACCAGGCAAATCAAAAAAAAGCACCCCAATATAAAAGTACTGGCCTTTACCATGTTTGACCAAACCGATGCCGTTCAGCAAATGTTAGAAGCCGGCGCTGATGGTTATATCCTAAAGAACTCTTCGTTACAGGAAGTTCATAAAGCTATTATAGCAGTACATAAAGGTGACACCTATTTTGACGCCAACATTAACACAAATGTTTTAAATGAAACCCCTTCAAATAAAACCAAAGGCGTTTTAACTAAGCGCCAAATAGAGATTTTGGAACTTATTGCTCAAGGCAAGACCTCCCGTGAAATTGCCGATATTCTCTTTATTGGTGTTCATACAGTGGACACCCACCGAAAAAACATGGCCCGTATTCTTGGACTACAAGGCAAGGGTGAACTCTTGCGCTATGCACTAGACAAAAAATACAAGTTTTAAATATACCCTGTATTGGGGATGGTTTTCATATTGAATTATAAATAGGTTTGAATAAGAATTTCAAAACCGTTAATTATGAAAACTTTTACATCAGCAATAATCATTCTATACCTTAGCTCATTTACTGTTTTTGCCCAAAGAAAAACTATCTCGATTGATGTTTCCGGTAATATCTATAAAAAATCAACTGTTATTACACCTGGCACTTATAAGATTCAAATAAAAAACATAGACCCAAATAAGATTTACGAGGCAGTTATTAATAGTGAATTCCATAAATTAGATCCATTAAGCATTCCAAAAAAAACTGAAGAACTTCAGGAACAGATTACGGAAGATAGCTTATCTTCAAAAATAATAGACACTATAAAGCTTTCCAAGAATCAAGATCTAACAATAAAAGTTGTAGTTCTAAAAAATGTAAAAAAAGAAGAAAACTTGGCTAAAGAAAAAGAATACATCTATACCTATAAAACTGAAAAAAAAGGATCATGGCAAACCACTTTTGGCTTTAATTTCATTAATCTTAAAGATAGAGACACCTACTTTTCTAAAGCCTTGGATAGCACATATATTATAACAAGGGGAACTAATCAAAATAAAATAGACTTTCATCCATCAGTCATGTTTACTTGGTTCCCAAACAACTCAGAAACTTTTAATGTAGGCCTTAGCGGTGGTTTGGGATATGATTTAGAAAAAAGCTTATCCGTATTTACTGGTATTTCATTAATCTATAATCAGAATATTACAATTACAACTGGTTGTGCATTTCACAATCAAAAACTTCTTAACTCTAAATACAAAAAAGGCGATGTAATTAATGAAAGTTTAAGCTTTGAACAATTACATAAAGACTATATTAGATTTAATCCATTTGTATCAATTTCATTTAGATTAGATAAAAGCCCCTTTTAAAAACATTCAACAATGGAATTAGATTGAAACCCCTTAGAAATTCTAAGGGGTTTCCATAATTTTTTAATATCGCCCTTTTATATTTTTATACCTTCAAAAAAACAGGTTAGCTCACTGGGAAAAAATTGTTAATAACTGTTATATAAATAAAAGCACCTGTTTAACGCAACCTTTTTTTGACCCTGGTATCTATTTAGTAACGAACCCAATTAAAATGAAAACACTTTTAATTATCTCCATTCTTCTAGTGATTAACCTATTATTGTTAGTATTTAGTGTAAATAAAAAAACAGAACCTTGAAACAAGATTCTGCTTTTTAAAACGTATTTAATCGTTTAATTTACCTCCGGTAAAAAGTTATAATCTCTACTGTAATCCAGCATTTGTCCCGCAAATGTTTCAGGCTGTGTCACCTTTATAGCCATTATTTCTCCTGCTTCATTTTTTTCAGCCATCAAAACGGGATTTACAAATCCGGAATAAGGTGCCGACGTAAATTGTTTGTTACGCTCTAAAACTTCGGCATGAATGGCCTGATCTACTTTAACACCATAACCTTCCACTAAAGCTTCAACAGCCGTATAATCTCCTTCAGATTTTATACGTTGTGTTTCACGCAATAAATCGCCAAACAGTCCACGAAGTTTTTCATAATCATTAATATTGAAATAGGTTTTTCCATCTTTAGTAACCTTTTCAATAACATTATCTTCCTTGCCTTTTTCATAAACCCAGGCACTTACCCATTGTCTGTTTCGCATATGGGCCTCTTCAACATCATCACCTAAATTAAGGCGAATTAGCTGCATCATCAATCCGTTTCTTATATAACCATCATAAGCAGCTTTTCCAACCGCTTTCCAATCTTCAACCAAACCTAGTTCCTGAAGCTTTGAATCGTATAAGTAATATAAAGCGACCAAGTCCGCGCGACCTTCTTCCAAGGTAGAAGCATAATTTTTAAGTGTTTCTTTAGTTTCTCCTACTCCCGGATTTAACTTACCTGATGCATGTCCAATAACCTCATGCAATGCGGTATGAAGCTTATCCGCTAATTGTCCGTACGTTTCTTCTAATTCATATTCTTCCTCATCATGAACAAACTCTTTTAAACGTCCCGAGCTTGTAGAATTATTATAAGCATGAATAATGTTTCCTAAAGAAACCGACTTACTTCCTACTGCGGCTCTGATCCAATTGGCATTTGGCAAATTAACACCTATAGGTGTACTTGGTGACGCATCACCGGCTTCTCCCGCCACATTTACCACCTTATAAGTCACCCCGACCACATTGGCCTTTTTGTGCGCATCCATGATAGACGAATTATCTTCAAAATACTGTGCGTTATCTGACAATACCTTCATTTTTTGAGACATATCAAAATCGTTTATCTGCACAATGTTCTCATAAGAACCTCTATAACCCAAGGGATCATTATATACCTCTATAAAACTGTTGATATAATCAATATTGCCTTCGGTAGCATTGGTCCATGCTACATTATAATCATCCCAGGTTTGCAAATCGCCTGTTTTATAATATTCAATTAATAATCCAAGGGCATGACCCTGGGCTTCATTTTCTGCAACACCTTTGGCAAGTTCCAACCATTTAACAATCTCATCAATAGCACTGCCGTAAAGTCCACCGGACTTATAAACGCGTTCTTTGACCACGCCATTTTCTTTAACTAACTGTGAGTTCAATCCAAACGACAAAGGTTTTTCCGGGTCTGGTGACATTTTTGTTTTATAAAAACCTTCAACATCGGCATTGGTAACATTAGGCCCGTAAAAGTTTACCGCAGAAAGTGCTACATTATCTATGCCTTTTCCCTGATTTACCTTTTTAGCATCCGCCTCATTAAAAATAACCTCAAAGGCATCTCCCTCTAAAACCGTATTGGTATCGGCCAATAATTGCTTTAAATAATCAGAAGAAAAGCCCGGTTTTAATTTATCATTGGAATAATGATGATGAATCCCGTTGCTAAACCACACACGTTTTAAGTACACCTCAAAAGCTTTCCAATCATCAGAGGCTTTATCTCCTTTATAAGCAGTATAAACATTTTCAAGTGCTTTTCTAATAGTTAAATTATGACGGTAATTTTGATCCCACATAATGTCACGGCCTGACAATCCTGCCTGAGTTAAATAATACACTAACTTTTGCTCTTTTAAGGTCAATTGCTCCCATCCCGGGATTTGATACCTTAAAATTTTCAAATCGGCAAATTGTTCAACATTATAATCAAACTTTTCAGTGTCATTTACTTCGGAAGTTTCATTTGTTTTTTCAGATTTACCATCTACACATCCGAATAAAAAAAGAGCAATTAAAGCTACATTCAGTATAAATTTTAGTTTCATTTTGAAAGTTTATTTGTTTCGAAATTCTTTTAATAATCTACTAAATACCAGATTTTAATTATTATTTAAAATGATATAACTCATTTTTATATAAAATCTTAATTTAAAGATTAGCAAATGTAATAATTTATTAACCGAAATGAAAAATGATTATCTTTGATTTATTGAATCATCAAACAGCACCTAAATGAAAGCCTTTAAATACATCTTATTCCTGTTACTTATTGCCATTATTGGAACAGCTATTTATATTGCCGTACAGCCAAATTCCTTTGAAGTTAGCAGAACCCGAACTATAAAAGTTCCTGCGCCCATTATTTATTCCAACGTGATAGATTTTAAAAATTGGGAAAGCTGGTCGTCCTGGGTTGAAACCGATCCTGATATGAAAATTACATTAGCCGATAAAACCAGGGGCGTTGGTGGTTCTTATTCATGGGAAGACAAAGACGGGATTGGTACCATGACTACTATTGAAGCGGTACCAAATACGTCTATACAGCAGGAAATGCAGTTTGCAGAATTCCCTAAATCTGATATTTCGTGGGTATTTAAACCAACTGATAACGGCGCTACGGATGTTACCTGGACCATCTCAGGAAAAGATTTGCCTTTCGGTTTTAAAGCTTTTGCAACTTTTTCCGGTGGCATGGATAAACAAATTGGTCCACATTACGAGCGTAGTTTAGAAAAATTAGATAGCATTGTATCCCTTAGGCTAAAAGCTTTTACTATTAATGTTGATGGTATTACCGAATATGGCGGTGGATTTTATATGTATAAAACAACCTCGGCAACCGGAGCTAACATTAGCCAGATCATGGCAAAACAGTATGGCGAAATTATGAGTTATATGGCACAAAACAATATTAATTCCAATGGGATGCCCTTTACCATTTATGAAGATATGAATGCTCAGGACAATAATGTCATTATGAGTAATGCCATACCTATTAAAGATAAAGTTACTGTTAAAGGTGATAGTGAAGTTTTATGCGGCTATATTCCCAAAACCAAAGTGTTAAAAACTACCTTAAAAGGTAATTACACTAACTTGCCAAAAGCCTGGGAAGCTACCAAGAAACATATAGCAGAGAACAATTTGGAACCATCTGATATAAAACCTTTTGAGATTTACACCAATGACCCCGGAAACTTTCCAAATCCTGCCGATTGGGTTACCGAAATTTATATTCCCCTAAAGTAATTTGAATATTCAATATATTGCAACAATTAATTTAATGTTACCCCGAACTCGTTTCAGTGTCTCATTATGTGTTATAAGATGCTGAAGCAAGTTCAGCATGACAACCATTTTTAATAGTTGTATAGATATGAAACAATTTTTTTTGGTCTTTATTGGTGGTGGTTTTGGTAGTGTACTGCGCTATATCATTGGCAAATATTTAAACAGTACGGAAACGGGGATCCCGTACGGCACCTTTGCGGCTAATATTTTAGGAAGTTTACTCATTGGTGTTATTCTGGGTTTTGCGGCTAAAAACAATTCGTTAAGTCAAAGCCAAATCTTATTATTGGCAACCGGGTTTTGTGGTGGCTTTACAACCTTCTCCACCTTTGCTTATGAAAACCATGTGTTCTTAAAAGCCGGTGATTTTACGAGTTTTGCAGTTTATACAATAGCTAGTTTTATCATAGGATTTTTAGCTGTTTTTTTAGGGATGTTTTTGGTGAAGTAGATTTGGACAAGACAAACGTAGATTTGGAAAAATATATGCTACTGTTTTAGCTCAACTTTGTATTGTAAATCAAAACAATACAGTCATGAGTCAAAAAACAGCAATTATTACAGGAGCAAGTCGTGGTTTAGGAAAAGATATGGCACTTAATCTTGCTAAAGATGGCGTAAATATTATCTTTTCATACCATACTAATGTAACACAAGCAAACGAAGTTGTAGCAGAAATAGAAAACCTTGGTCAAAATGCCATTGCTTTTCCTTTTGATGCTACTGATTTTAATAGCGGACAAGAATTTATTGCTAAAGCCACCAAATATTTAACAGAAAAAAACGGTTCCCCTAACTTTGATTATTTGATCAATAATGCCGGTACCGGAACTTTTAATCTTATTTCTGACACCACTGAAGATCAATTCAACAACATGATGAATATACACTTAAAAAGTGTGTATTTCTTAACACAAGCGGCATTGCCCTATCTAAATGATTCAGGTAGAATTATTAATATATCCAGTGGATTAGCCCGTTTTAGTTTACCGGGTATGTCTGCTTATGCTATTATGAAAGCCGGTATAGAAGCTTTTACACGTTATTTAGCTAAAGAACTGGGCACACGTAAAATTACAGCCAATACCATTGCGCCCGGTGCTATTGCTACCGACTTTGCCGGCGGGGCTAATCGTGATAAAGAAAAAGCAGCCGTGATAGCCGGCATCACAGCATTGGGACGCGTAGGTGAAGCAGAAGACATTGGAGGTATTGTGGCTTTTTTGTGCTCGGAAAAAGCCGGTTGGATAAATGGACAACGCATAGAAGTTTCAGGAGGGATGTTGGTTTAACGTACTAAGAATTGGGTTTACTATATTCTTATTCTTAATTTTATACTGATGAAAAAACTACAGCGTTTTAAAAATATTAGGGACTATCATAAATTTGCGAATTTAGCATCCCCTGAACATCCGTTAATTAGTTTGGTAGATTATACACAAATCAAGTACACATCAAACCTTGATGATCTAAAATGGGTTCAGGATTATTACACCATCGGACTAAAACGCAACGTTCCTTATAAGTTTTTCTATGGCCAACAGAAATATGATTTTGATGAAGGTGTTATGACGTTTATTTCTCCTGATCAGGTTATGAGTTTGGTGGAAAACCCTAATATTAAACACAAGCCTACAGGTTGGTTGTTGTTAATTCATCCCGATTTTTTGTGGAATACGCACCTGGCAACTCAAATAAACAAGTATGGTTTTTTTGGATATGCTATCAATGAGGCACTTTTCCTTTCAGAAAAAGAGGAGCAAATGATGGTAGATATCCTTAAAAATATCCAACGGGAATACCAGTCTAATATTGATAAGTTCAGCCAGAAAATTGTGATCTCACAAATTGAGGTGCTCCTTAATTATGCTGAACGTTTTTATGATAGACAGTTTATTACCCGTAAAATTTCAAATCATCAGACTGTAACTAAATTAGAGGCTATTTTAACTAATTACTTTAAAGAAGAAAGTCTGATAGACAAGGGCATACCAACTGTTACATGGGTAGCTGATCATTTGAACCTTTCGCCTAACTACCTCAGCAATATGCTTAAATCGCTTACCGGACAAAGCACCCAACAACATATACACAACAAATTGATTGAAAAAGCAAAGAAGCAGCTTTCTACAACCCATTTATCTGTAAGTGAAATTGCCTACGACCTGGGCTTTGAACACCCGACATCTTTCACTAAACTTTTCAAAAACAAAACCGAAATGTCCCCTATTGAATTTAGAAAGACGTTTAATTAGACTCACTAAATCAATCCTTCTTAAAAGCTTTAACCCCGGCTTCTATCCTAACCCTTAAATAATTTTGTCTGGGCACAATAGGGCAAGAATACTTTTTGTTATAGGCACAGTAAGGATTGTAGGCTTCATTAAAATTAATGATCAAAGTATCACCTTCAGGAATTCTGGTATCAATATAACGTCCTCCACCATAACTTTCTTCGCCATTGGTCTCATCTAAAAAAGGTAAAAAGAGGTAGTCTTCATAGCCTTCGTCTTTTATCATATCCAGGTTTTGATAAATATCCAACTTTAGATCTTGGTCTTTAAGCGTAAAGGATAATTCACCATACTTAACATACTCGGGAAGTCTATCGGTTGTGGTTTTCATTTTAAAAGGAGTCTCTTCAGGTGTTCTTTTAAAATGTGCCGTCACTATATAAGCGGAGTCCACTTTAAAAAAATCCAAACCGGTAAAATGCTTTCTGTCTTTTTCCGTTAAAGGCGACTGGGTAACATCTTTAAACTTGGCATTTTGTTCTCTTTGATACTCAGTATCTCCTTTTATTGGCACCTTCTTTTGTCCACAGGCAGCCAGGACAATAAATAACAAAAACAACGATAGATTTTTCACGCGTTTAAATTTTATAATTAATTTTTTTCAAATCAAATGTACAACATAAGAATATTTTATATAGCTTTGGACTTTCAAATAAAACAAAAAATGAGACATATCGTCGCGATTTATAAAAAGCAATGTATGACTTCCTTAACCAAAAGGACATGTCGGGCTTATTATATATTGTGGTGATATTGATATAAAATATTACAATATTAAAAAGTCCGACTTCTCAGTCGGACTTTTTATTTTTAGTTGATTATCAACTGTTTAATTAAACCAATTTATTTATGACTTAGAATTTTAGAACACATGAAAACACTATTGAACAATTACGTAAACACGTTTAAAGGACTTTCAACAGAAGTATGGTGGCTGGCACTTATTACATTCATTAACAGAGCGGGTACCATGGTCATTCCATTCTTATCCTTGTATTTAAACAAGAGTTTGGGTTTCACTCGTACAGACGTCGGCTGGATAATGAGTGCCTTTGGTTTAGGTTCGGTAGTGGGTTCATGGTTAGGTGGCCGGTTAACAGACCAAATCGGGTATTATAAAGTCATGGTCTACAGCCTGCTTGGAACAGGTATCCTGTTTATTGCTTTACAGTATTTGGACACCTTTGAGTCATTCTGTTTGGGTCTATTTTTGGTAATGGTTGTAGCAGATTCGTTCAGACCCGCCATGTTTGTGGCCTTAAGTGCTTATAGCAAACCGGAAAATAAAACGCGCTCAGTAACACTAATAAGATTAGCTATAAACCTTGGGTTCTCTGCAGGGCCTGCTATTGGCGGTTTAATAATAGCAAATATGGGCTATAGCGGATTATTTTGGGTGGATGGTATCACTTGTATCGCTGCCACTTTGGTATTGATTAATGTGCTTAATCCAAAAACTACCAAACAATTGGATGAAATAAAAACCGAAAATCCAAAATCGGCATACGGTGATAAGGCCTTTATTATATTCCTTTTTGCCATGATGTTATTCGGAGTGGTATTTTTACAATACTTCTCTACAATGCCTATTTATTACAAAGACGCTCACTATTTGAGCGAGGTTGAAATAGGTATCCTTTTAGGTTTGAACGGTTTTATCATTTTTGTGTTTGAAATGCCACTTATAAAATGGTTAGAGAATACGTCGTTCACAAAAGCAGGACTTATGCTTTTTGGAGCTGTTTTAACGGGGTTAAGTTTCATCA
>NZ_JANQJQ010000040.1 GCF_028281565.1 Seonamhaeicola sp. | reverse complement strand
GGGCGCGTAGCTCAGTTGGTTCAGAGCACTTGGTTTACACCCAAGGGGTCAGGGGTTCGAATCCCTTCGCGCCCACAAGGCTTCCAGAAATGGGAGCCTTTTTTGTATGGAAAAATTTTATATTTATATACTGTTTTCAGAAGAGTTGGACAAATATTATGTTGGTTCTACAAATAATATTAGCGGTAGAATTGAACGTCACTTATTAAGTAAAAAGGGGTTTACGTCTAAGGCAAAAGATTGGGAATTAAAGTACTTTGAAGTTTTTGAGACTCGATCAGATGCTTTGTCTAGGGAAAGGCAGATAAAAAAATGGAAGAGTAGACGTATGATAGAGAAACTAATAGGGGCTTAGTTCAGTTGGTTCAGAGCATCCCGATTTTACATCGGGAGGGTCAGGGGTTTCCCGAAGCTAGTTCGGGACAAGCTGAATCCCTTCGCGCCCACATCAATTACAATTCCGATTTGAATTTTTTCAAATCGGAATTTTTGTTTTTGGAAAGCACTGAGCTTGCTTGAAGTGTTTTCCAAAAGCAAAAATTATAAGGTATGCGAAAGCATACGGGAATTGTACTTGCGGGAGTGGTCTCGCTCAGGGATATACAATCCCTCACACCTTTGGAAAGGTTACTTTTTATTTTCATTTATAGTATTCCAACACTTTTAGATAATTATTATGTCGAATAACGAAACCGGTTGTCAAATTAAAAAGGATTTGCTCCCGGGATCAGGGATGGGTTTTGAGAGACTATGAAGTGTTTTCCAAAAACAAAAATTATAAGGTATGCGAAGGCATACGGGAATTGTACTTGCAGGAGTGGTCTCGCTTAGGGATATGTAATCCCTCGCGCCCAAAACTAAAGAGGAGGGTGTCTAAAAAGCCTTTATTTTCATTGTCAGGTTGAGCTGTGTAGAAACCTATTGATTGTCATCAATGATTTAAGACATTTCGACTGCGCTCAATGTGACATACGGATTACTTTTTAGACACCCTCTTTTCTAAATGCTCAGAAAAACCGTAGTTTGCAAAAGTACCCAGCCCAAACTTCAAGAGATTTTTAGGTGACAATACAAGTTCAGGCCGGGTGACATGGAAGCAACACTTCAAAATTACTTTTGCTATTAAGTATTCTTAGAATTAATAGTTTGATTACCAAAATTCAACAACTATGTTTCCTCCTGAAGCCTTTAATGTGGTGTTTAAAGGAACTTCTTCGCAAAGCCTTGCCAATTGAATGATTTGTTGTCTTACCAGGGGCTCCTTTACAACGGTATAAACCCCATTTATATGATTGGTAAGGCAATCTTCAGTAGGCCCCTCAACAGTTGTGTTGAAAATTTCTTTAAAGCGGTTTTCTATTTTTTGGTGTTCTCTTTTTTTTATAGGCATTTTTAAGATTTTAGAAAAAGGGCTTTTATCAATGATGTAAATTCAATTAGTTATTTTAAGTTTTGAAGATTCTCTTTTAAGCGGTCTGAAATGGCTTTAAATTCACGAGCCACTTCAATGATGGCATTAAAGACCATAATGTTTTTACTAATACCAGCCTTGACATTTCTAACCGTTTGCCGGTCTATAGTAACATCTTTAGCCTGAAGCTTTTCAATGACCTTATTGGTGTACTCTTTGGGAAGATGATTTAAGAGTAACTCCTTTAAAGCCTTTTGTTGAATTGGTGTAGAGACGTCATAATATGAGTATAATTTGTTTAAATTTGTCATAATTCATTTAAAAATGTTTAGATTTGAGTGAATTTACATACAAATATATATAAATAATTATATAAACAAAAATAATTATAACAATAAGTATAATTTTTAATTATTCTAAATAATGACCTTTGAGGAAAAGCTTAAAAAAGTAATAAAGAGTAAATATGCTACATTGAGTGAATTGGCCAAGGAATTTGATATGAATTACTCTCAGCTTTCTCAGTATGTAAACGGAAAGAAAATATCGATAGATTTCCTTAATAAAATTATTAAAGAGTTTCCTGAGGTTGACTTAAACTGGCTGTTAAGGGATGCTACGGAACGTACCGTGAATGAAGAAAGGCCCTATTATAAAACGTTTCGGGATAATGAGGAGATCATTAACAGAATAGAAGAGCTGTTGGCAGATTTAAAATCTCAACTGACCCAGGAAAAGAAATAACATACTTTATTTTTTACTATATCTCTAAGAAGTTCATATTCTTTTTGCTTAACTTTAGCAGGAATTGTTATAAATATGATATTAAGGGATATTAAACTTGCTTATCAGGATATCTTTGAGTCTTATGATAATCCTTCTCTCGAAAAGCACATTGAAAAAATTATAGAACTGGATGCCTATTGGCCGTATAGTTCTACTTTTTTTTGCATTACTAATACACAAGACCTGTCTTTTGAATACATAAGCAAGAACATGACTTCTTGTATTGGAATTGATAGAGCAGAGTTTCATAAAGGCGGGATGAAATATTTTTGGAGCAGAATTCACCCGGACGATGTTAAGCCCTGGTTAAAGGCCCTTAATGATCTAATGGATTTCACCTTAGATACCATTTCTGAAGAAAAAAGAAAGCAAATGAGCTATACCTGGAATTACAGGTTTAAAAACGCCCGGGGTGTTTATGTTAACATCATTCAAAATACAACACCTTTAGTGCTGGATTCTCAATTAAAGCCAATTATAGGCCTTGCACATTATACGGTTTTAGATCACCAAATTAAATTGGATATTACTGCCACAGCTAAATTACTGAATGATAAAAACGAATACGAAACCAAGTATTTTAATAATTTCTCGCAAAAGCTTTTAACTAACGGGATCAGTAACAGGGAACGTGACATCATCAGGTTATTGCTACTGAATAAATCCAGTAAAGAAATAGGGGAGAAGCTCAATATCAGCTCTCATACGGTTGATACCCACAGGCGTAATATTCTAAAAAAACTTCAATTGTCTTCCACCGGAGAACTCATTGCTTTAATTAAAGCGAATAAAGCTATTATATAATGTTTGTCTAATTAATAGGTGTTATAACGAAAAGAATTGAAATTAGATGATTAATACTCAAATTGAGTATTGTGGTACTTGCGTTATTTTCAGATATTTACCATGCTATTAATTAGTTCTTAGGGAGAACTTAAAGGAAGTGTTGTTATAATTTTTTCAAAATTAGAAGCAGCACTTTTTTAATTTAACAGATCAAGGATCCTTTCCAGGGCCATACCCCTGGAGCCCTTAATTAAAAGGGTTGACTTATTAAGCAATGCGGTATTAAAATCATTTTTAAAGGCATCAAACGATATAAATTTGGAAGCTTTGGAAGCATTTAGGTCAGTCATAAAAAAGTTGTCCCCAACAAATACCAATTGATCAATATCTAAAGAAATAGCTAAATCAACCATATTTTGATGTTCCGTTTCAGCATCCTTTCCCAATTCAAACATGTCACCTAAAATAGCTATTTTGTTTCCCGGTTGCTTTTCAAAATTCAGTAAAGCGGCTTTCATACTGGTCGGGTTGGCATTATAAGCATCCAGGATGATCCTGTTGTTGCCTTTATTTATAATTTGAGAACGGTTATTGGCAGGAATATAATGCTCAATGGCTGTTTTAATAGCCTGGTCCTTAACTTTAAAATAATGCCCAATGGCAATGGCTGCAGCTATGTTGCCAAAATTGTACTCGCCAATTAAATGACTTTCAATAATCAAATTATTATACCCGGTTTTTACATAAGGTACGGTACCTATAAGATTGATTTGAAGGTCAGATGCTTCATTTCCAAAACTAAAGGTCCGGGAATTTTTGGTTTTTTCCATTTGAATAGCATCATTGGCATTTACAAAAATGGTCTTTTCATTGGAAATTAAATGCTCATACATTTCACTTTTACCCTTAATAACACCCGCTACACCACCAAAACCTTCCAAATGCGCTTTACCAAAGTTTGTAATGTACCCGTAATCAGGCTTTGCTATCGCACATAAAAAATCAATCTCTTTTAAATGATTAGCGCCCATTTCAACAATGCCAATTTCTGTTTCTTTAGTCATGGAAAGCAGGGTTAACGGAACGCCAATATGATTGTTTAAATTACCGGTCGTAGCAGTCGTGTTATATTTTTGAGATAACACGGCGTTTATTAACTCTTTGGTGGTTGTTTTACCATTACTCCCGGTAAGCGCTATGATCGGAACATTCAAATAATCCCTATGGAATGTGGCCAGTTTTTGAAGGGTTTCAAGAACATTATCAGTTAAAATGATATTATCCCGGGTGGCATAGGCGGCTTCGTCAACAACAGCGTATTTAGCACCTTTTTCTATGGCTTGATCTGCATATTGATTGCCGTTAAAGTTTTCGCCCTTCAAGGCAAAAAACATATCGCCTGCTTCAATTTTTCTGGTATCTGTATTTGCTTTGCTACACTTTAAAAAAAGCTGATGAAGTTGTTCCGTATTCAATGATCTGAGATGTAAATTTTGAATTAAAAGTATTAAAAAAAGTCCTAACTAAAAGCTAGGACTTTTTAATTTATCTAAAAGAATGATTAATTCTTAGTTTTATTTTTAGACTTACTTTTTGAGCCTACACGAGACATGGCACATCTAAACCCGATATAGTCTGTAGCCATATCTTGTGGGAAGTAGCGTCTTTGTGCCGGATCTAACCAGTATTCTCTGTCTTTCCAGGAACCACCTTTGTAAACTCTAACCTGGTCATTAATTAAAGAGGTTCTGTTGTTGTCTTTATCAAATTCTCTGATAATGTTACCATCTTCATCTCTGGTAATGGTATGTTTTGGTGAGTTATACATCTTTCTGGTCTCGGCATCTCCATTTCCTTCTTCACCTTCTTCATCATTAAAGCTTTCAAAGTAACGGGAAGAACGCTTGTCTCCATCTCTAAAGTTAATTTCGTTACTTCTGTCAAAGTTGGTACGCAGATAAGTTTCGTTTTCGTCAATTGGAATCTGCACTATTTCACCAGGTAAATTTCTGGCAACAACTTTACCGTTAGAAAGGGTGTCATAAACAATGTCATCGATAGTAACGACTTTTACAGTGCCGTCATCGTTAATGGCATTTTTAGTATAAACATTACCACGATAGTAGTTAAAATCATTGAACTCATCATCAACAATAGGTCTGTAAACATCAGCAACCCATTCTGCCACGTTACCGGCCATATCATATAAACCAAAATCGTTAGGCTCATAAGATTTAACAGCGTTAGTGATATCGGCGCCGTCATCAGACCAACCTGCAATACCGCCGTAATCACCTTTACCTTGCTTGAAGTTTGCTAATTGGTCACCACGGTATTTTCTGCTTCCGTTACGTGTGTATTGTCCGTCCCATGGATATTTTTTACGTCCACGGTATAAGTTATAACTTCTAATTTCGCTTAATCCTAAAGCGGCGTATTCCCACTCTGTCTCTGTTGGGAGTCTGTATTTTGGAGAAATAAGACCGGTTTCGCGAGTGGCATATATACCGGTTTCATTTCCGTCAGCATCAACCTGTACATTTCTTCTGCCTCTGCCATCACCATTAATAACCTCTTCATTACCACCATAGGTTAATGTTGGAGCATTAATGTATGTATCCGTATTAAAAGTAGATTCAGCATTAACATCGGTAATTTTGGCATCACGCTTTAAGTATCCGGCTTTTTCCAAGTTATATTCGTTTACACGGTCAGATCTCCAGTTAGCAAATTCAACAGCCTGGATCCAGCTAACGCCAACCACAGGATACTCACCGTAACCAGGGTGACGTAAGTAGTTCTCTGTCATTACTTCGTTAAAACCTAAACGGTTTCTCCAAACTAAAGTATCCGGCAAAGCACCGTGATAGATTGCTCTGAAGGTTTCGTCAGATGGTGGGTATACTCTTTTGATCCAATCTAAGTACTCCATGTACATAGCGTTGGTAACCTCAGTTTCGTCCATATAAAAAGACTGAACGTGTTGCTGAGTAGGGCTGTTATTCCAGTCATGCATAACATCGTCCTGAACACGACCTTTGGTAAAGGTACCCCCTTCAATAAATACCAAACCGGGAGCCGTTTCCTGCTCTTTAAAGTTTGTATTGTACTGAAAACCACCTTCTCTAGAATTTATTTGCCATCCTGTAGCTCTTGAGGTATTCTTTGAACTCGAAGATTTTTTACAACCAGTTGTAACCACTGTTAGAGCTAAAACTAATAAAATCTTGAATGCTACTACTTTTTTCATATCCATAAGTTTAAGTAAGCTAATAATATTTTTGGTGCTGCAATATAAGAATTAAACCGAATAAAGCAAGCTGTTTTTTGCATTTTAACCAAAAAAAAGTGTATTTCACCCTGTTTTTGGTGCATTTCATCGATGATTTTGCCGTTTTTTACAGCCATTTAGTGTTGTAATAACGTGCGTTTAACCAATTTATTATTGTATTTTTGTTTCAAAATCCAAAATTGTAGATTTTTAAATAATAACACATCGTTAATGGCGTTATTTTAGCAATGAAACGAACATTAACAAATTTTAAAAGTTGCTTTTTTATTTGATATTTTGAAATTCCTACTTGCCGGCAGGCAGGTTTAATGGGAGAACGGCGTGGTTGTCCCGATAGCTATCGGGATTCTTAATTTTATAATCAAAATATCAGATAATTACTAAAATTTGAACGTGTGAAAAAGAAAATTTTACTGCTTTTATTACTGGCTTCGGTAATTGGGTTCTCTCAGCAAAAAAACTATACTATAGTTTGGGAAGGTACTCAAACCATTTCCGCGAGCCATTTTAATTTTAAAATTCCATCATTTAATAAAGCACATGCTTTATTTAGTTTTGAAAGCGGTTTGTTGTTTACAGACCAGTGGCCCATTAGCAGTAATGTAAATGAGGCTTCAATAAAGGTGACAAATGTAAGCTATGCTTCCATTTCAAAAAATGAATTGCACGACTTAGATCTGTCTAAAATACCAAATACCTTAAATTATAGTTTAAAAAATTCTGTAGGTAGAGATAAGCAATATGCTTTTTTTCAGATAACGCCTATTATCAAAGAAAATGGTGCCTATAAAAAGATAGTCTCTTTTCAAATAAGTTATAATACTTCAGGGAGTAACAGGCTTTCGCTAAAAGGAAAAGGGACCGGAACATCAAAAGTTATTTCAAATTCGGTTTTGAGTACCGGTCAGTGGTACAGATTCTATGTGGATACTACCGGTGTTTTTAAATTGTCCAAAAGCTTTTTACAGCGATTAGGAGTTAATGTAAATAGTGTTGACCCCAGAACTATCAGGCTATTTGGCAATGGCGGACGCATGATCCCGTTTTCAAATTCAGAGCCCTATCCTTTTGATGTTACTGAAAATGCTATAAAGTTTGTTGGAGAAGAAGACGGTGTTTTTGACAATGAAGATCACATCCTGTTTTATGCCCAGGGGCCTAAGGAGTACAACCAGGAAAGCAATACCAATATTAATTGTTATACAGATCAAACCTATTACTATATACATGTGGGTTCAGGGTTTGGTAAGCGTATTCAACCTTTTTCACAACCAGGCGGAGCACCGGATGTTATGATTGATACATTTCATGATTATCAGTTTCATGAAATTGATGAACACAATATCGCATTTCTGGGAAGGCGTTGGTTTGGAGATCGGTTTGATGTTGATAGTAATAAGACTTTTGAATTTGATTTCCCGGATTTGGTAACTTCACAGCCCATTACTCTAAAAGTTTATGTGGCAGCAACGTCGTCCACAGCAACTTCAATGGATGTAACCGTAAATGGTAATACGGTTTCAACATTAAGTATTGGAGCTGCATCGTCGTCAAGTCTGGCAAGAGAAGCCATTTATTTTGGAAGTGTAAACGTGAGTTCATCAAATATTCAGGTAGGACTTAATTATAATAACCAGGGGAACCCAAGCGCCTTGGCTTATTTAGACTATATTTCTATTGAGGGAGAAAGAGGGTTGAGGTTTGACGGGAATCAATTTCAATTTAAGAACAACAATGTAGCTTCAGTTTCGGGAGTTGGACAATATAATATTAGCAATGCCTCCGGTATTTCTGAAATTTGGGATGTAACCGATATTTATAACGTATCAAATTTTATTAATGAAGCATCAAGCAATGATTTAAGTTTTACATCAACTTTAGGAAGTTTAAAAACGTATGTAGCCGTATCGCCCCAGGATTATTTTGAGCCTGAATTAGATTCTAAAACCACCGTAGCCAATCAAAATATCAAAGGGACCATTTTTCAGAATAGTTCCGGGAGTTTTCAGGACCTGGATTATCTTATTGTGGCACCAAATAACATGCTGAATGAGGCTCAACGTTTGGCCGAAATAAACAGGAGCCGATACAGTTTGAATGTAAAAGTGGTGGGGTTAGATGAAGTTTATAACGAATTCAGCACCGGTAATCAGGATGTCGGAGCCATTAGAAATCTGGTAAAATATATTTATGATAATGCAAGTGCGCCTGAAAACCGGATTAAATACCTGTGTTTATTTGGGGATGGCTCTTTTGATTACAAAGACAGGATCTCGAATAATACCAATATAGTGCCTTCTTGGTATTCTTATAATAGTTTTAATTTGACCGGTTCTTTTGTGTCTGATGACTTTTATGGCATGATGGACGACAACGAGGGTACCATGACCACCAGTGACAGACTGGATATTGCTGTAGGTAGAATTTTGGCTGATACGCCCCAACGTGCTAAAGAAATGGTAGATAAAATTGAGTCGTATTATGTAAAAGAAGCTTTTGGAAGCTGGCGAAATAACTTTGTAGCGGTATCTGATGATGTTGATCAGGATTGGGAAGGTATTTTACAGGAAACTACCGATAACATTGGGAATTTAGTCACCCAGGAAAAACCGTTTATAAATGTTATAAAAATTCATAGTGACGCTTTTCAACAGGAGTCGTCGGCAGGAGGAGACAGATATCCGCAAGTAACCAATGAATTTGTAAATGCGGTTGATAATGGTGCTTTGGTGGTAAATTATTTTGGACATGGTGGTGAAGACGGGCTGGCCCAGGAACGTATTTTATTAAAACCAGATGTTAACGGACTTCGTAATTTTTGCAAGCTGAACTGTTTTGTAACCGTTACCTGTGAGTTTACAAAATTTGACAATCCGTTCAGGGAAACAGCCGGAGAATTCACCTATTGGAACAAGCAGGCAGGAGCTATTGGGTTAATAACAACCACAAGACAAATCTTCGTGAATTTTGCCATAACCTTTAACAATACCCTTGGGCAATATTTATTTTCTTATAGCGATACGGATTCTTATTCAGATTATGAATACCCATCCATGGCAGAAGCCTTAAGATTAGCAAAAAATGATCCGTCTATTTCAAATAATAGCCAAAGGCGATTAATATTTTTTATTGGCGATCCCGCTATGAAATTGGCATTTCCAAAACCAAATATTCGTTTAACGGCGCTCAACGATGTCCCTATAGGCCAAGCTACAGATACATTGAAAGCTTTAAGTCATGTAAAATTAGCAGGTGAAGTAACAGACCTTTCGGGGAATGTGTTAACTGACTATAACGGAACCCTTTCAACAACTATTTATGATAAGCCGATTGACAGACAAACCCTTGCAAATGATGGAACACAGTTAAATGGCGAAGTTGTGCGGTTAGATTTTACCACGCTTGGGGAAATCATTTTCAGAGGTCAGGCATCTGTTACCAATGGTACCTTTGAGTTTGATTTTGTGGTCCCTAAAGATATTGGTATTCCGGTTGGTTTTGGTAAAGTGAGTTTTTATGCCAAACATGATGAATTATCAGAAGACCAGGCAGGGGCAAGTGTAAATACGGTAAGAATAGGGGGTATTAATGAAAATGCCGCCGAAGATAATACCGGACCGGTAATAACGCTTTATATGAACGATGAGAATTTTGTGTCCGGTGGTATCACTAATGAATCGCCAACCTTATTGGCAAAATTAGAAGATGCTAATGGGATTAATACGTCCAGTGGTATCGGTCATGATATTGTTGCTATTATTGATGGTGACGAAACCAATCCTATTGTTTTAAATGATTATTATCAAACAGAGGTTGATGACTATCAGAAAGGAGTGGTGAGTTTTCCATTCAGGGACTTAGAACCGGGTTTACATACATTAACCTTAAAAGCCTGGGATGTTTACAATAATTCCTCTCTGGCTGAAATTCAGTTTGTTGTACATGACCAAAATCAGGAATTAGTTATAAATAATGTGTTAAATTACCCCAATCCATTTGTAAATTACACAGAATTTTGGTTCAACCACAATAGTTCAGAGCCTTTAGACGTTTCTATACAGATATTCACTGTGTCAGGTAAACTGGTAAGAACTATCAACGGACAAACCACAGGTGGATTTAAATCTACAAGTTCTTTGTCCAGAGATATTGTATGGGATGGCAGAGATGATTTTGGAGATAAAATAGGTAAAGGCGTTTATATTTATAAGTTAACGGTACGCTCAAACCTGCTAAATAAGAAAGTAGAAAAAATAGAGAAACTTGTTATACTCTAATAAAAAATTATATTTGTTAAATAAAAACTTATTCATGAAGAATCGAATATTGCTATTATTGGCATTGGCTTTTATGATAAAATTGACTGCCCAGGAAACCATAATCTTACCTAATCAAGACAGACGTGTCATTACTACGGGAGTTCCGTTTCTTTTAATTGCTCCGGATGCAAGAGCTGCATCTATGGGAGATATGGGAGTTGCAACCTCTGTTGATGCCTTTTCTCAACAGTGGAATTCATCTAAATATGCTTTTTCTGAGACGAAATCGGGGTTTGGTGTAAGTTATACCCCTTATTTAAGTAAACTGGTCAATGATATTTTCCTGGGAAATGTAACCTATTTTAACCGTTTAGACGAAAAAAGTGCTTTTGCGGCTAGTTTAAAATATTTTTCTTTAGGGGATATTGAATTTGTGGCCGATGAATTTTCAGAAGCTTTAATCCAAAGACCTAACGAGTTTACTTTAGATATATCTTATGCTTTGCGGTTATCAGATCAGTTCGCCATGTCGGTAGCCATGCGTTATTTAAGATCAGATTTAAGGTTGGATGGTGTAGATGGAGATGCTTCTGCAGCTAATACTTTCGGAGTTGATATTTCCGGATATTACCAAAGTGAAGAAGAAGCCTATGCAGATTTTAACGGGAGATGGAGAGCCGGTTTTGCCATTCAGAATATTGGGCCAAAATTCAAGTATGATGATGGTGGGCAGGAAAACTTCCAACCAACAAACTTGCGTTTAGGTGGTGGTTTCGATTTTATATTTGATGATTATAACAAAATTGCAGTAACTGCCGAGGTAGCTAAATTATTAGTGCCAACACCGCCTGTTTATGGTTATGTTGATACAGATGGAGATGAAACTCAGGATAATGATGAGCCCACAATAATTGTAGAAGGAAAAGACCCGGATGTGAGCTTCCTTTCGGGAATGTTCCAGTCGTTTGGCGATGCACCGGATGGATTTAGTGAAGAGTTGAAAGAGTTTACATGGGCTTTAGGTGCTGAGTACGTATACCAGGACTCATTTGCGTTTAGAGCGGGTTATTTTAATGAAAGCGAAGATAAAGGAGCCAGAAAGTTTTTAGCTTTAGGTGCCGGTTTTAAAGCTAATATCATAAATATTGATTTATCGTATTTATTTTCGGCATCAAAAGTTCAGAGCCCTTTAGAGAACACGCTTCGTTTCTCTTTAACCTTTAATATAGGCGAAGGAGAATATCAGGAATTTTAATAACAATTAAGATATCAATTCTATAGAAAAACTATTGCTTTTGGCAGTAGTTTTTTTGTCTAAGATTGTTTCTGTAATTTTATAAGGTATGAAGGAAATAAAAATAGAATCTACTTTTTTTGTTTACGACAACCTGGAAGCACTTCCCAAAGCTATTTATTTATTAATGCAAAAAGCTGTTGAAGCTCGTAAAAAGGCCTATGCACCCTATTCAAAATTTCTGGTTGGCGCTGCCCTGCTTTTAGATAATGGCGAAATTATTACAGGGAACAATCAGGAAAATGCATCGTATCCTTCAGGACTGTGTGCCGAAAGAACAGCTATTTATTATGCGGGGTCTCAATTCCCTGAAGCCAAAGTGCTTAAGATGGCATTAACAGCCGGTTCTAAAAATAAGGTAACTAATGAACCCATTCCACCTTGTGGCGCTTGCAGGCAAGCCATTGCCGAGTATGAAATTAAGCAGGAATTGCCTATAGAAATTTACTTTATGGGAGCAACAGGTAAAGTGGTAAAATCAAATTCGCTGGCAAATTTACTACCGCTAATATTTGATAAATCCATGTTGTAGGATGCTTTAAATTCGTAATATTACTACATTAAAACTACACTAAATTTTTAATCTAATATAAATCTTCCTAAAAAATTAAGGAATAAGCAATATTGGCTATTTAGAGCCTCTTTTTTGACATTTTTTTTTACTTTCATGACATTAGGTTTTTGCAATAAAACTCAATGTATTACTTTTGTATTCCGCTTAATTAAAACCTAATATTAGTCGATGCAAAAGATCACTAAAGAAACGTACCTGAAGTGGTATGAGGATATGCTGTTTTGGAGAAAGTTTGAAGACAAGCTGGCAGCAGTTTATATACAACAAAAAGTTAGAGGATTTCTTCATTTATATAACGGTCAGGAAGCTGTGTTAGCAGGTGCTTTACATGCTATGGATTTGACCAAAGATAAAATGATCACTGCATACCGTAACCACGTGCAACCCATAGGTATGGGAGAAGATCCCAAACGCGTTATGGCTGAATTGTATGGAAAGGTTACAGGGACATCCAAAGGAATGGGTGGTTCCATGCATATCTTTTCAAAAGAATTTCGTTTTTACGGAGGCCACGGTATTGTTGGTGGGCAAATTCCACTAGGGGCCGGTATTGCTTTTGGTGATAAGTACCACGGAAGTGATGCGGTAACACTTTGTTGTTTTGGAGATGGTGCAGCAAGACAAGGATCACTACATGAAACGTTCAACCTGGCCATGCTTTGGAACTTACCGGTTGTTTTTGTGTGTGAAAATAACGGTTATGCCATGGGAACTTCTGTAGAACGTACCGCTAACCATGATGATATTTGGAAATTAGGCCTGGGTTATGAAATGCCTTCTGCTCCCGTAGATGGTATGAACCCGGTAAAAGTAGCCGAAGCGTTTGATGAAGCCATTCAAAGAGCAAGAAAAGGTGGCGGACCAACATTTTTAGAATTAAAAACTTATCGTTACAGAGGGCACTCCATGAGTGACGCTCAGCACTACAGAACTAAAGCTGAGGTTGAAGAATACAAAAAGATAGATCCGATCACGCAGGTAAAAGACGTTATTCTTGAAAAGAAATATGCTACTGAAGATGAGATCAAAGTTATAGATAAACGCGTCAAGGATTTGGTAGCTGAATGTGAGAAGTTTGCTGAGGAATCGCCATTCCCGGAAGTACAGCAGTTATACGACGTGGTTTACGAACAAGAGGACTATCCATTTATACAACATAAATTATAAACTATGGCAATAGTAGTAAACATGCCGCGTTTAAGCGATACCATGGAAGAAGGTACTGTCGCTTCGTGGTTAAAAAAAGTAGGAGATAAAGTAGAAGAAGGTGATATTTTAGCTGAAATTGAAACAGACAAAGCTACTATGGAGTTTGAGTCTTTTAATGAAGGGACTTTACTGCATATAGGTGTTCAGGAAGGAGAAACTACAAAAGTAGATGAGCTTTTGGCCATCATAGGAGATGAAGGAGAAGATATTTCCGCTTTATTAAGTGGAGGAGGCACACCGGCTGTTGAAGCAAAAGAGGAAGCCGCTGAACTTCCGGCTGCCGAAGCTGCTCCGGCTGTTGAAGAGAAACAGGAAGAAGCTCCTGCGCAGGAATTGCCGGAGGGTGTGGTAGTGGTTACCATGCCGCGTTTAAGTGATACCATGGAAGAAGGTACCGTGGCACTTTGGATCAAAAAGGTTGGTGATACGGTTGAGGAAGGCGATATTTTAGCGGAGATTGAAACAGATAAAGCTACTATGGAGTTTGAATCGTTCCAATCAGGAACCTTACTTCATATCGGTTTACAGGAAGGCGAGTCTGCAAAAGTAGATGAGCTTTTAGCAATAATAGGCCCTGCAGGAACCGATGTTGCTGCTGTGGCGACAAACTTCAAGGTCGTGACTACCGCTGAAGCTCCTAAAGCAGAAGCGCCAAAAGTAGAAGCCCCTAAAGTAGAGGCTCCAAAAGTAGAAGCTAAAAAGGAACCGGCTAAACCTAAAAAGCCGGTTAAGACCGAAGGCCGAGTGTTTGTGTCTCCATTAGCTAAAAAAATGGCAGAAGAAAGAGGTATTAATTTATCTCATGTGACCGGAACCGGTGAAAACGGACGTATTGTTAAGTTCGATATTGAGAATTTTGTTCCGGGATCAGGGGCAGGTGCAGTTGGTAAATATGTACCAACGGGTCAGGAAGATTTTGAAGATGTTCCGAACTCGCAAATGCGTAAAGCCATCGCCAGATCATTAACAAAATCTAAATTCTCCGCACCGCATTATTATTTGGCAGTTGAGTTTGATATGGATAATGCCATAGCGTTCCGTCAGCAGTTCAACTCCATTCCGGATACTAAAATATCGTTCAACGATATGGTAGTTAAGGCTTGCGCTTTAGCATTAAAAGAGCATCCACAGGTTAATTCACAGTGGTTTGATGATAAAATGCGCTTAAACAACCATGTGCATATTGGGGTAGCCGTTGCCGTTCCGGACGGATTGGTGGTACCGGTGGTTCGTTTTGCCAATGAGCAATCTTTACCGCAAATAGGCGCTGAGGTTAAAGAATTAGCTGGTAAGGCAAGAAATAAAAAGTTAACACCCGATGAAATGTCCGGGAGCACCTTTACGGTTTCTAATCTGGGAATGTTTGGTATAGATTATTTCACGTCCATCATTAATCAACCTAATTCAGCTATCTTATCGGTTGGCGCCATCGTTCAAAAGCCGGTGGTTAAAGAAGGCCAGATAGTGGTTGGTAACACAATGAAATTAACTTTAGCTTGTGATCACAGAACCGTTGATGGTGCCACTGGAGCGCAATTCCTTCAAACGTTAAAAGGCTACATTGAAAACCCTGTGACCATGTTAGTATAGATTTGTCATCCTGAACTGTCAGACTGAGCTTGTCGAAGTCTTGTTCTCAGGATCTAAATAAATAAAAACCTGTTTCAATGAAACAGGTTTTTTTATGTGTGTTGCTGAAGATATTTTGAAGGTAAGATCTCAAATTTGTCCCTGAAGCACTTACTAAAATGACCGGCATTTGCAAAACCACTGCGTTTTGCCACTTCCATTATTTTGCCTTTTCTAAAATGCATTAAGTGTATGGCCTTATCAAGTCGGTAATTTCTAATAAAGCTGCTTAGAGGCATGCCTGTTAAGGATACCATTTTTCGGTAAACCTGTGATTTGGAATACCCAAGCGGAGTACAAAAATCATCTATGCTGAATGTGGGGTTGTTCCAGATAGTCTCTATATAATCCATTAACCTGGTTAAAAAGGAAGACTCCGAGGCTTTTAAGGTTCTAAAATGTTCCTTATTAATAAAAGCGTTTGTGTTTTCTTTTTCGTAGGCCCTTTTAACACCGGCTTCAATAACTATTTGGTCTTTTACTATTTCACACATCCTTGTTGCCAGAGTTGTGCCTTTTCCATTTCCTGTTTCTGTTGCAATACCAATTTTTAAACGCCTGATAGCATTATCAAACTTTGGTGTGATGTACTTGAAATTATATTGAAGTTTTAAAGCACATAAAATGGCATCGGTTACCTGGTTAAAGGAGACTACATACGTGTTATCGTTATGACTAGCGATACGACCGTTAAATTTGTTCAGTACTTTAGAAATGCCATTGTGCAGTTTCTGGGTAAATAAATTGAATTGATTTGCCTCCAGTCTGTGTAAATAATCACTGGTTTCTATAACCATGATATATGTGGCATGTGAGTTCATGGGAACTACTTTCGGGTTGCTTCTACAAGTTAATGATTTTTAAGGGATTAGCAAAGCGTTTTTAAAACCGATTTGAGAAAGATAAAAATAATTAAATGTTAAACCTGTTTAAATGAAACAGGTTTTTTTATCTTTAATTTTTTAAGATTTAAACAATATGTATAAGGTATTAATTTTAGCAGTTACAGTTCTGTTTACCACTTGTAAAACAACAAAACCGGTTCAATCAGACAATGATAGTATGGAGGCTTCAGAAACTATTTCCGAACCTACAAACATCAGTTCAACAGAAAAGGAGGTAACTTTAGAGGCTAGTGTGAAAACTAATCTGGAATATTTAGCTTCAGACGAATTGGAAGGCAGAAATACCGGGACAGCAGGTATTGAAAAAGCCGCTGTTTTTATTGAAGATTTTTTTAAAAAGCATGATGTTAAGCCATACTTTACTACCTATAGAGATAGCTTTAATCTTAAAAAAATAGTAGGGTATAATGTAGTCGGGTTTGTAGAAGGCAATGACCCAAAGCTTAAAAATGAGTTTATTATTCTGGGGGCGCATTATGACCATATAGGAACCGCTAAAGCTGTTAATGGTGATACTATTGCCAATGGCGCTAATGATGATGCTTCCGGGACGGTGGCAGTTATGGAATGGGCTAAATATTTTGCAAAATCAAAAAGTAATAAGCGAAGTATGTTATTCACATTGTATGCGGCGGAAGAAATGGGTTTGAAAGGATCAGGACATTTAGCTAAGCGATTGAAAAAAGAAAATCTCAACCTGTATACCATGATCAATTTAGAAATGATTGGTGTACCAAGATCCGAAGAAGAAAAAATGGCGTATATAACAGGGTTTGACAGGTCAAACATTGCAGACAAACTTAATACTTATGCCAAATCGGAAATTATTGGTTTTTTTCCAAAGGCTAAAGAGTATCAGTTGTTTATGAGATCTGATAACTATCCTTTCTATCAACAGTTTGGAATTCCGGCCCATGCTATTTCCACCTTTGATTTTACAAACTTTGAGTATTACCATCATGTGGATGACGAAGCAGATAAAATGGATTATGCACACATGACACGATTTATAAACAGTATGATTCCGGCTATTGAGGGTATGACCAATAGTGTGTCGAAAGAAATTAAAATGAATAATGAGTAAGAATATTATTGTTACAGGAACCAGCAGAGGTATTGGTTTTGAGTTAGTAAAACTGTTTGCCAAGGCTGGGCATAAAGTATTGGCTTTATCCAGAAATGAAAGGCCTGTATTTGAGCTGGCCCTGGAAAATGTGACTACGTTACCTTTTGATTTAAGTAATCCCCTGGACTATAAAAGGGTTGAAACCTTTTTGGATTTAAAATTTAAAAAGGTTGACGTGTTAATCAACAATGCCGGAGCATTAGTGAATAAACCCTTTGCCGAAACAACCATTGAAGATTTTCATCAGGTTTATAAAACCAATGTTTATGGGGTTTCTGAAATGATAAGAACCTGTTTGCCCTTTATGAAAAATGAAAGCCATGTGGTAACCATAAGCTCCATGGGAGGCGTGCAGGGGAGCATGAAATTTCCAGGTTTGGCGGCCTATAGTTCCAGTAAAGGGGCTGTGATCACTTTAACGGAGTTATTGGCAGAAGAATATAAAGATTCCGGAGTTTCATTTAATGTGTTGGCTTTGGGAGCTGTTCAGACCGAGATGCTGGAAGAAGCATTTCCGGGGTATCAGGCCCCAATTACGGCTTTGGAAATGGCACAATATATTTTTGATTTCTCACTTTCAGGAAATAAATATTATAACGGGAAATTATTACAGGTTTCAAACTCTACGCCTTAAGAATTATTTTATCGTTAATTTCAGTAATAAGACAGAAATCATATTTGTTTTAATATGAGTTTCATATTTTTGGCAATATGAAGAATATTCTTTCGTTTTTCTTGCTGTTATCTTGCTCTTTTGCTACCGCTCAAATAACCTTGACTCATAATATTGGGATTACGCCAATATATACTGGGATGCCTAATTGTGAAGATGAAGAGTATTGGGCGAGAGTATTTACATTGTCTGATTTTGGAATTCAAAAAGAAGAACAATTTATTATAAAATCTGGGCAAGTAGCAATTAGCAATTCTTATGATGGCGCTCAGATAGGACTCAATATTTATAGTATAGACTCTAATTTTCCTGATTCTACACCGGCTTTTATAGGTGGTGGTATTACTTATGCGCCCGAAATTGGTGATACTCCTGAAATTATTCAAATTGAATTTTATGCCTCAATAGTTATTCCGGCTAATATTGAAAGAATATTAGTTGTGGCAGCACAAGGTTCGGATACTTATAATCCTGATTACAAAAAAGTGCTAATCGCTGGTACTGAAGAAGATAATGGTATTTCGTGGTTTAGTGGTTGTAGACAGTACTATAAATACACACCAACAACAGACCTGACAAATCCGGTTCCGGATGCAAATTTTTATATAAATGTTACCGGGGAAACCTTTAACTCAGTAAATACAGGTCCAGACACAACGTTAACACATAATTTAGACGATCCACCAATATGGATGAACCAATATGCTTGTTCAGGAGGAGGATTGAAGTTTTCGCGAGCTTTTAATTTGAAGGACTTTGGAATTGAAATAAACGAAGAATTCGTAATTAATAGGGGACAGGTTGCTTTTAGCGCTGTGGGCGTCCATGATGTTAAGATTCAATTTAATATTTATAAGATTGATTCTAATTTTCCGGACTCTTTTTCAAGTGCCAACTTGATAGGGAGCAGCCAGGTTGTTGATCTGCCTTATTTTGGCACGGGAAATCCCCCAAGAATTTTTAATGTCGATTTTGATACCCCGGTAGTGGTTCCTTCAAATGTTGAAATGGTTTTGGTAGAAGTTTATAATTTACCAAGGCCCGGCCATTCATCTACCGCATTTATTGCGGGTACAAAAGAGTTTACAGGTTTGTCCTGGCTTAAATCTGAGGCGGGCGGTTGCCCCCCGGAATGCTATACCTCAACCGTAGATATGGGAAAACCTGAAGTGAATTTTTATGTAAAAGTATCAGGTGATGTAAATCCCGTGGCTAATAATTTTGGTATAAGTGTTACAAGTATATGTTCTGGCTTATTAAAAAAGTTTAGCGTGGAAGATAAATCTAAAGTAGCAACGGTAGTCTGGAATTTTGGAGATCCGGGTTCAGGAGCAAATAATTCTTCAACGGAAACATCTCCTGCTCACGATTTTTCAAATGCAGGTCAATATACCATTACCGCCACGGTCACAGATTTAAATGGAAATATTGAGGTTTTAACTGAAACAGTTGATGTTAATCCTCCAAGTGCCTTTGCTATTGGTGATATATATGCTTGCGAGGACAGTTTTAATACAGGTTTTTCTACATCATTTGATACTTCTGCAATTGAACAACAGGTCTTGGGTGGACAATTAGATAGAAGGGTAACCTTTATTGATGGTAGTGGAAATAAATATTACTATTTACCCAATCCTTTTTCTAATACAATTAAAGATAGAGAAACCGTTACAGTAAGAGTTGCAGACGCTGGTAACAGTTGTTGTTTTTCGGAAACCACGTTTGATTTAATAGTTACACCATTGCCTGAACTTCAGGATATAGGAGATATTCTCGAATGTGAAAGTGATTCTGAGGGTTATGCAACATTTAATCTATCCAACATTCAATCTGATTTAAAAAACAACTTTCCTAATGCTTCTATTGATTTTTTCCATGAAAATGGGACCATAATTAATTCACTAATTGTTCAAAACGGAGTAATTGATGAGGAGCTTATTACCGTTAGGTTAACAGAGAGTGGGACTTCTTGTTCCAATGAGGCAACATTTAAATTAATCGTAAACCCTTTGCCAATAGCCAACCCTTTACCGGAAATTTTTGGTTGTGATGATGATGGGGATGGAATCTCCGAATATTTTGATTTTTTTAATGTTGAAGGAACAGTATTGGGAAATCAAACAGGCATGATAGTATCTTATTATGATGCTACGGGTAATGAATTGCATATTCCTTCAAACAACCTATTTGCAAATACAATTCCTTTTCAAGAAACCGTAATAGTAAGAGTTACAAATCCGCAAACTACCTGTTATGCTGAAACTGATTTGGTTTTGAAAACTTCAAGTAAACCCTCGATAAACAAGCCTCAGGATATTTATGCTTGTGATGAAGGTGATGGAGTCTCTTCCTTCGATTTAAGTGATATTGAAAAAATTATTATTGGTAATCAGGACAATTTGAATGTATTTTATTATACATCAAATGGAACAGATATAACAGACTTAATGTCTTCAGATTATATAAATAATGAGCCTTGGGCTGAAACAATTAACGTTAGAGTAGAGAATGCATTAAGTTCAAAATGTTTCACTGAAACAAGTTTTAATCTGTACGTAAATAGTTTACCTGAGCTAAGTTTAGAAGAAAGTTATTTTTTATGCAACCTGGAGCCAAATATGGCTATATCAGCAAATTCCAGTTTTTCGTCTTGGGAATGGACATTTGAGGATGGTTCAGTTATATCTAATAATTCTAGTGCAGTTTTGGTTAATGCGGGAACGTACAGATTAAATGTGACTGAAGAAAAAAATGGTATACTTTGCGAAAATGTTATTCAATTTGAATTGGTCAGGTCGGTATTGCCACAAATTACAGATGTGAAATATCAGGAATTATCAGATAATAATTTTGTCGAGATAAAAGTAACAGGAGATGGTGAATTTGAGTATTCAATAGATGGAACTAGCTATCAGAACAGCAATTTGTTTGAGAATCTTTTAGGAGGCGTATACACAGTGTATGTGAGAGATAAAAAAGGATGTGGAGAAGATTCAAAAGAGGTTACATTAATAGATTATCCCAAATATTTTACACCAAATGGTGACGGAAATAATGACATTTGGCAAATTAAAGGGATTGCGAATTACCCGAATGCCAAAATTATGATTTATGATAGATATGGTAAACTTTTAAAACAAATTTCTACAAATGCCAACCAAGGATGGGATGGGACATTTAACGGAAAAGAAATGGAGTCAACCGACTATTGGTTTACAGCTAATCTTGGAAATAAAAACTTTATAGGTCATTTTACATTAAAAAGGTAAGAGCGCGAACTTCTTTCATTGTTAACATAAAAGTGTTAATAATTTGTGCGATTTTTGTGGCATATAATATACCGTATAAGTACCTTGCTGTAAATTTTAATTTACAATATATTGAAGAAAATTACAGTACTTGTTTTTGTGTTCTTCGTCATTTCAATTGCAAAAACAACTGCCCAATGCAATCTAACTGAAACCCTTACTATTTGTGATATGACCATTATTGATGGTAATACTGATGGTACTCCAGATGGTATTATTAATCTTTATGATGCCTATAACAACCTTACAGGTGGCTCTATATCTTCGGCAACGGGTTCATGGTTTGACCCAAATTATAATTTCGCTCTTGATGAAAACAACGGTGATTTGTATTTATGGGATTTAGATAATTCCTCAGAGGCCATTGATGATTATCAATTTCAATTGATAGATCCCGGTTCATCTTGTCCAGGAGGAGTGGTTATAACGCTTAACTTAATTTTAGGACCTTTTTCGGGGTATGCAAGGCCTGTTTTAGATATAGATGATGTAAACTTGGAGATTTGTGATGTAGGATCTTATCCGGAAAATATCTGTGTGCCTTTGCCAGATGTAGACCTTTTTGAAACCTTAGAGTCCTTGCCAAGCCCCCATCTTAATGGTCAATGGATATATAACGGAAATAGTCCAAATTTTGTTAGCCTTTCTGGTTCAAATCTAACAGTAACTATTCCCTACACTCCCGGACCACCATTAGTTGATCAGGAGACTTTTGAACTAACCTATAGGGTAACGGGAATTCCTCCGTGTAATTCCAGTATGGAAACCACGGTTAATGTATCTGTCACTAGACAAGTTTTTTCTGGTTATCCTCAAAATAGACGTATTTGTGAACTTGATATAATAAATGGAAATTACAATGCAGATATAAATCTAAGCGATGATGAGTTTTTGTTGCTTGAAGATATTGAAGGAGTTTGGTTAACGGATGGTTATGGGCAAATAACAACACCTAATGACCCAGTCATAAATATTAATGATGTTTATCAGCAAATAATAACCAATAGAGGTATGAGGTTTGGTTGTGAAGAAGTTGGTTTTACTTATGCTGTAGACCAACGTTCTGGAGTATGTGGTGATATGTCATCAACTGTAAGGTTTAAAATATATGAATATTTAAGACCTTTTAGTCAAAGAGGCGTTCTGGAATTTTGTGAAGATAGTATTACTTTACCAACATCAATCAATTTATATGATCAGTTAGAATTTACTACAGAAAATGGAGTTTTATTTGATTATTTTGACAATACCCATACAGATTGGGTTTTTGTCTCTGGGGTTTCAGATTTAGGGCTGATATCAAATGGAGCATCAGGTTACTCTTCATTGGGAACTATTAATTTGACTAATGCCGTACCAGGAACATACGTTTTTGAGTATGTAGTTTACCCGGAGATTAACTGTCCATCAGATAACTTTATTGCCAATGACTTTAGTATAAACAGATGTGTGCCTACAGATAATCGTACAGGCTTTTGTAGTCGAGAAACTGCGCAAGTTGTATTAACAATTCATCCTAAAAACTATGCGGGCGAAGATACATCCGGGTTGGAGTTTTGTGAAACGGATTCGGCTATTGCTGCTCCTTTAGATTTATTTACGTTATTAGGTACTAATGGTATTGATGATCCAATTTATCAAGGGGCAGAAGGAAGGTGGATAGATATATCAACAGGCCTTCCAATATCAAACCCTTATACCTTACCAGAGATAAACAACCAGCAAACTTTTAATTTCCAATATACAACGTTAAGCTCAAATGGCTGTTTGGATAGAGCCAGTTTATCCTTTACTGTTTATGAGGAATATCAATCAGGTAGTGGTGGAACATTAGATGTTTGTGATGCGGCAGCTTCCGTTGATCTATTTGACAGTCTTACCGGAAGCCCAAATACTACGGGTACTTGGACAGGACCAAATGGATATGTTACAACAAGCCATAATGCTATTTTTGATCCGTTAACATCAGACCAGGGAACATACACTTATACGGTACCGGATAATGTGCTTTGTACAGGAAGTCAAACTACTCTAAATGTGGTGGTACATCAAAGCCCAAATGCAGGAAATGATATTTTAGGCGTCGCATGTCGTTCAGATTTACAGATAGACCTGTTGAATTACCTGGATTCTTCCGCAGATTCAGGAGGAACATTTTTAGATTTAGACACTACTAATATGCTTGCGGGAAGTATCTTGAATGTATCACAGCTGACAGCCGGAACTTATAATTTTCAATATGAGATACAAGGTCATGTATCTTGTTCCTTGGTAACAGCAATGATTACAATTATCGTCCAGGAAATGACTCCTGCATCTACGGTTGACCAAACATTTTGTGCCAGTGATGGAGCCAGTATACTTGATCTACAGGCAACAGGAGGTGTTGATTACAATTGGTATGAAAACATTGAGGATACAACACCGTTACCAATAAATCATGTATTGGAGGATGGTGAAGATTATTTCGTAGCTGCTATTGATGATAATAATTGCGAATCTCCAAGAGTCTCTATGGTTGTGACTATTTTACCAATAGACCATGTTGATTGTGATGATTGCATAAAAGACGGTATTTCAGTTAACGGCGATAATCTAAATGATGCATTTGATTTATGTAATCTGCCCATAAGTTTTCCTAATTTCCAATTAGAGATTTTTAACAGATATGGAACCATAGTATACAAAGGCAATCAAAATACAGAGTTGTTTAGAGGCGTTTCAAATGTCTCATCAACTATGGGTAAGGAACTACCAACCGGGATTTATTTCTATGTGTTTGATCCTAAGGATGGAAAAACAAAACCTTTTCAAGGAAATTTATATTTAAGTAGATAAAAGATATAATATGAAGATTAAGATAAATGTAGTTATAGCTTTCATAATATGTGGTTTATCTGCATTCAGTCAGCAAGAACCTCAATATACCCAATATATGTATAACATGAGTGTGGTAAACCCTGGATATATGATTAATGAGCCAGGAATAGTCCAGGCTGGCAGTCTATACAGATCCCAATGGGTTGGGGTTAATGGAGCTCCTAAAACAGCCAATGTATTTGCTAACATCCCTCTGAACAATAATATGGAATTAGGAGTGAATTATTTAAATGATTATATAGGCGATGTTATCAATTTAAGTGAGAACGTTTTTAATGTTAACCTGGCATATAAAATCACTCTGAACAATAACCTAAATGTTTCTTTTGGTGTCAAAGTTGGTTTTGATCATTTAAATTTTAGTGCTTCGGGTAGTAATGTGAGTAATGATCCTTTATTTCAAAATGCTAAAAAGACAGTTATAAATATTGGGACCGGTATATTTGCGTTTAAAGACCAATATTATGTTGGGTTGTCATCTCCCAATTTAATTCCTAATGATTTAGACGCCAGAAATAATGTGCTTTATACAGATAAACCACATGTGTTCTTAATTGGAGGTTATATATTCAGTATAAATGATGATTTTAAATTGAAACCATCTACCGTTGTAAAATATGTTGGCGGATCACCGCTGTCTTTTGATATTTCTGCAAACGTTTTATATCTAAACAAGTTTGAATTAGGTGCTTCCTACAGATATCAGGATGCTGTTTCAGGATTGGTTGGTATTAATGTAAGCCCAAATTTAAAATTGGGCTATGCCTATGATTTTAATACAAGTAGACTTAAGGATTTTAATGATGGCAGTCACGAATTTATATTTTTGTATAAGTTTGATTTGTTAGGCCTAAGTAAGAAATATTCATCTCCAAGATTTTATTAATTATGACAAAGACCATAACATTTATTCTTATTGGTTTGTTCCTGGCTCAAACGTCTTATGGGCAACATAAAACTAGGGCAGACCGTTTTTTTGCAAAGGGAGATTACATCAATGCCGCTAAATATTATAAAGAAGAGTTAGAGAAAAATAGAAGTAAAAAAGCGGTTAAGAATATTGCTGAGGCCTATTATAATACGTTTCAATATAGAAGTGCATCACTTTATCTAAAGCAATTGGTTAAAGGAAGGTTTGCAGATAAGGATAAAACTTATGATAATGAGTATAACTTCAAATTATACCAGGTGTTGATGGCCTTGGGCGATTATGAAACAGGATTGGATTATTTAAAGTTATATAATGAAAATATATCGGCTTCTGTGGATAAAGCCCAATCTATAGAAATTATTGAAGAGTTTAAGCTTAAAACGCCTGATTACAAAGTTAAAAAAGTAGGATTTAATTCTGATGCGTCAGATTTTGGAGCCGTTAAGTATTTAGATAGTGTATATTTTACTTCAGATAGACAAACCAAACAATTGTTGCCTAAGACCTATAAATGGACACATCAACCGTTTTTAGATATTTACGCGGTTAAAGTAAATGACAAAAATTTGGCTATTGGGGGTGAAAGGCCCCTTAGCAAAACAATCAATTCCAAACTACATGAAGGTAATTTTTGTTTTAGTAAAGACGGGAATACCCTATATGTTTCAAGAAGTAATTATACGAAAGGGAAAAAGGAATTTAGTGACGCCGGTACTAATAATATTCATCTATATAAAACCATTAAAGTAGATGGTAAATGGACAGAATTAGAAAAATTGCCATTTAATGTAAACGGATTTTCATACCAGCATCCGGCATTAAGCCCTGATGGAAAACGCCTTTATTTTTCTTCTGATATGGAAGGTGGTTACGGAAGTTTTGATCTGTATTATGTTGATATCGCCGTAGATGGAGAAATAAATGATCCTATAAATTTAGGAGCTACAATAAATACCCCTAATAGAGAGCATTTCCCATTTGTGTCGTCAAAGGGGCATTTGTTTTTTGCTTCTAACGGACATTTAGGTTTAGGTTTATTGGACAATTTTGTGTCAGAATTGGTCAATGATAAATTTACTATACCAATAAACCTGGGAGTACCTATTAATTCGAGATATGACGATTTTAATTTGAATTATTATAATGAAAATGAAGGCTTCTTTTCTTCAAATAGAAATAAAAGCGATGACAATATTTTTCAATTTAAGCAAACCGGAGAAATATTTATAAGAGAATATATTAACACCTTTGAAATTCGCGATTTTGAAACCCAGGAATTTGTACCTAATGTTAAAGTTGTTTTGACAGATAAAAAAGAGAATGAACTTTATAACAACGTATTGGATTCTTTGGCTTTATTTAATATAAACCTGTTGGCATCAAGTTATACACTTGAAGCGGAAAGTAATGAGTATTACCCCAACAAATTGGTGGCCAGGGTTAAAGAGGAACAAGATCAGAAGCATGTTTTGTATTTGAAAAAATTACCGCCCCCACCGCCTCTTGACCCTGTTGAGGCGATTATTGCAGAAAAGAAAATAGATAAAAAACTAAAAGAGGAAGACCCCAAGCGTTTTGAAATGTTAACTGATGGCGAAGGGCCTCCTATTGTAGAAAAAGATGGAAAACTATTTTTTGAGTTGCCTCCCATTTATTTTGACTTTGATATGTGGAATATAAGGGCAGATTCTAAAAAGGTTTTAGAGGCTTTAGCTGCTAAATTGGAACGTTACCCAAATATTCATTTAAAGATTAGTTCTCATACAGATAGTAGGGGAACGGTCAGATATAACCAAATTCTATCAGAGCGCAGGGCGGAAGCTACCAGAAATTATCTGGCTTTAGAAGGTTTCGTAAATGCACGTAGGATGAAATTTCAAGGCTTTGGAGAGTTGCAACCTATCGTTGCATGTCCTCTACTCAATTGTACTGATGAAGAACATCAGCTAAACAGAAGAAGTGAGTTTGAAATAATAAAATATTAGGCTTCATAAAAAAGTAAGATTGCGCGTATTATCACGTGATTTTCTTGTAAACTTCTATTAACTTTACTCCTTATTTTGAATAATTGGTTATATGGGTAGATACAGATGTGTAATTTTTGATTGCGATGGCGTTTTAATTGATAGTGAATCCATTGCTATAGGTGTTTTAGTTGATATGGCCAACGATCTCGGAGCCAATTTAGACTTTAAAGAATCATTGATCAACCTGAAAGGCAAGTCGTTAAACTCGTGTATGGCACTTATTTCGGATTTGATTGGAAAGCCCTTACCGGATGATTTTGAAAAGGAGTATCGAGCCAATACCTTTGAAACTTTTAAAAAAGAAATTCAACCCATAAACGGTATTAAAGAAGTCCTTGATAATATTAAAGTACCATTTTGCGTAGCATCCAGCGGACCGGAAAATAAAATTAGATTAAACTTAGAAGTCACCGGATTGCTTCCTTATTTTGGGGATAATATTTTCAGTTGTTATACCATTAAAAGATGGAAACCGGACCCGGATGTTTTTCTATGGGCTGCTGAAGAAATGGGTTTTGATCCAAAGGAATGTTTGGTTGTTGAAGATAGTTTATCAGGAGTCAAAGCAGCTAAAAATGGTGGTTTTGATGTGTTTGGTTATACGGAACACGATTATAAAGATGAACTAAAAACACTGGCAACCAAAACATTTTCGAAAATGGATGACTTGTTAAGAATGATTTAGTAAAGA